>CAWHHS010000003.1:0-263729 GCA_963829195.1 uncultured Actinomycetes bacterium | reverse complement strand
ACATGTCCGTGCGGTCGGCGCGTTGCTTGCTGGTTGTCGCCTGCCTGCGCGGCGACGACGAAGGGGTGGCCGTCTTGCTCGAAGACACGTGCGGGTCCGGCGCGGTGCCCGAAGTAGTCCGCGCCGCGCCCGTGGTCCGCGTCTACCTCCGCCTCGCGCCGCCGCCCGACGGTGCCGAGGAGATCGTGCGTGGTTTCCGCGGGCCGCGATCGAACGCTTCGGCGATGCCGATCTCGTCCGCGTCGGCGTGGAATGCCTCCACGTGGCGCGTGTGCTGGGCGCGGTGGAGACGATCGCCCGGGCCGTCTTCGTCGACGACGCGATGAGCCACGGCGACCGTCACGCACTCGAAGGCGCGTCGCGTCCTGCTGGTGGTGCGCACTCCGGAGTGCCCGCCTGCGCGACGTCGACCCGATCGCCGAGGCCGCCGCCATCTGTCGCTACGTCGCCCGCGTCGCCTGAGCAGTATTACCCCGAGCGCGACGCGGCGCCCGCCGAGCGCCCAGGCGGGTGCCCGGCCGGCGCCGAAGTCGATCCTGGTGCGCTAGCAGGGTGCTGAAATTCGGCGGGTGAGCGGCGTTCGTCGGGCCGACGGCGTTTGTTCGGTCGGTTGTCGGTGTCCGCGCGGGTTGCGAACCCTCGATCGACCGTCGCTGGTCAGGTCGTTGCGGCGTCGAGGGCGGCGATTCTGATGATGTTGTAGACGGCGCCGGTCATGAGGAACCAGGCCCGGTTGCGTTGCCGGCCGATGTAGCGGAGCTTGCGGCCACCGGCGATGGTCTTCATCCAGCCGAACGGTTCCTCGATCCGTTTGCGGATCCGTTGACTCATCGACATGGCCGGCATGGCGGGTGGTCCGCCCGTCGATCGTGGAACGCTGCGGGTGGTGTTCGGCGCGACGTGCGGCGTGAACCCGAGCTCGCGGACCTCGGCAACGAACTCTTTGGTGTCGTAACCCTTGTCGCCCGCGATCGTCCGTCGTCGCGCCTTCGGTGGGAGCCGTTCGAGCATCTCGAGCGCGGTGGCACGCTCCGCGTATCCGGTCGCTTCGGTCAGTTCGGCGTCGACGAGTCAACGCGTTGCGATGCTCCATCAACAGATGCCCCGTGTAGCAGAGCTTCGCGGCGGTGGCGTTCGACTTGCGGGCCATCCGCGCTTCGGGATCGGTCGTCGACTGGTGCGTCTCGTTCGAGCGGCGTTCGCCATGGAAACTGACCTCGGCGTTACGGCCCGCCGTCGGTGGTTTGCGGCCCGGCTTGTCTTTCGGTTGGAAACTCTTGTGCGACGCCCACGCCTCCAACAACGTGCCATCGACCGAGAAATGCTCGCTCGAGAGGTAACGGCGCAGCTTCGCCTGGCCGACCACCGCGGCGAAGAACTGGTCCGCGATCTCATGGTCCAACAGCCGGTCACGGTTCTTGGTGAACGTGGTCGCGTCGAACGCTTTCGCGTCGATCGGAAGGTCCAAGAACCACTTGAACAACAAGTCGTAGTTCAGCCGTTCGCAGAACGCCCGCTCGGAGCGGATCGAATACATCGCCATCAACACCGTCGCCTTCAACAGCGTCTCCGGCGGCACGCTCGGCCGGCCCGAACCCGCGTACATCGCGTCGAACTCGCCATCGAGCTCGCCGAGCACCGCGTCGACGACCTTACGGATCCGGCGGATCGGATGATCGGCCGGGATCAGGTCCTCCGGGCTCAACGAACTCAACATCGCCAACTGCCGGTCAGAAGTTCCACGCATACACCGAGCATGCCGAACCCGACCACCGATCGCGAGCACCTACCCCGACTTTTTCAGCACCCTGCTAGGTGATGATCACGGAGCTGCTGTCTCCGGTGACGGTGCTGTTGGTGGCGTGGAGGGTGTAAGTGGCGGCGGTGCCGGTGATGGAGCAGCCGACGAAGGCGGCGACCCCGGCGACGGTGGGGACGGTGGTCGTGGAGCCCGTGCAGGCGACGACGACTCCGCCGGGGGCGCCGGTGACCGACAGCACGATCGAGTTCGCGCTCGTCACGATGTTTCCGGAGACGTCCTCCACCGTGACCGAAGGGTCGGTGGCGAAGGGCGTTCCGCTGGGCGCGGTGCCGCTCGGTTGGACGGTGAACACGAGTTGGGTCGCGGCGCCGAAGGTGAGGACGACGTCGGAGCTGTCTCCGGTGACGGTGCCGTTGGTGGCATGGAGGGTGTACGTCGCCGCCGTCCCGGTCAGGCTGCAACCGGTAAAGGCCGCGATCCCGGCCACGGTGGCCTTCGTCGTGGTGGTACCGCTACAGGCAACGGCAACGCCGCCCGGCGCGCCGGTGACCGACAGGACGATCGAGTTCGCGGTCGTGACCGTGTTGCCGCCGGAGTCCTCCACGGTCACCGAGGGTTGGGCCGCGAGCGCGACCGTGTTGGCGACCGTGCCGCTCGGCTGACCCGTGAACACGAGATGTGTGGCCACGCCGAAGCTGAGGACGACGTTGCTGCTGTCTCCGGTGACGGCGCCGTTGGTGGCGTGGAGGGTGTAGGTGGCGGCGGTGCCGGTGATGGCGCAGCCCGCGAACACCGCGACTCCGGCGACGGTGGCGACGGTGGTGGTGCTATCCGTGCACGTGAGCGTGACCCCGCCGGGCGCGCCCGTGATCGACAGGACGATCGAGTTCGCGCTCGTGACGACGTTTCCGGACGCGTCCTCCACGCTGACCGACGGGTCAGCCGCGAACGCGGCCGCGTTGGTTGCCGTGCCGCTCGGCTGGTCGGTGAACACGAGTTGGGTCGCGGCGCCGAAGGTGAGGACGACGTCGGAGCTGTCTCCGGTGACGGTGCCGTTGGTGGCATGGAGGCTGTAGGTCGCGGTGACACCGGTGATGGAGCAGCCGGTGAAGGCGGCCACGCCCGCCACGGTCGCCTTGGTGGTCGTGGTGCCGCTGCAGGCCAGGGTCACGCCGGCGGGGGCGCCGGTCACCGACAGCACGATCGAGCTCGCGGCCGTGACGGTGTTGCCGCCGGCGTCCTCGACGGTGACCGAAGGGTCGGTCCCGAACGCCGCGCCACTCGGTGCCGTTCCGCTCGGCTGCGTGGTGAACACGAGATCGGTCGCGGCACCGACGCCGAGGACGATGCTCGTACTGTCCGCCGTGAACGTGCCGTTGGTGGCGTGAAGGGTGTACGTCGCGGCGGCGCCGGTCATCGAGCAGCCCGCGAAGGCTGCGACTCCGGCGACGGTCGCTTCGGTGGTGCTGCCGGTGCACGAGAGGGTGACGCCGCCGGGGGCGCCGGTGACGGAGAGCACGATCGAGTTCGCGGTGCCGACTGCGTTCCCGCTGGCGTCTTCGACCGTGACCGTCGGGCTGGTCCCGAAGAAGGTTCCGTTGGTGGCGGTGCCGCTCGGCTGGACGGTGAACGCCAGATGTGTGGCGCCGGCCGCGGTGATGGCGAACGATGCACTCGTTCCGGGCGCGAGCGCGCCGTCGGCTGCGTGCAACGTGTAGCTCCCGGCCCGGTCGATATGGCAGCCCGTGAAGGATGCGACTCCGGCGACCGCGGGCAGGGGGCTCGCGTTCGTGCACGTGAGTGTGGCGCCCGCAGGCGTGGTGATCGTCAACGTCACCGAGCTGGTATTGCCGACGATCGTGTTGCGGCCGAGATCCTGGATCGCGACGTGAGGCTGTGTCGCGAACGCGACGAGACTGATCGCACTGCTCGGTTGCTGCACGAAGCCCAACCGCGCGGCCGGGCCGATCGTGATCGTCGTGCTCGCACTCGTCGCGGCGGTGAGCGCGCCGTCGGTTGCAGTCAACGTGTACGTACCGGGCCGGTCGATGTTGCAGCCGCTGAACGTCGCGACCCCCGCGGCGGCCGCCATCGGATTGGTGTCACACGTGAGCGTCGCGCCGGCCGGCGTGGTGATCGCGAGTTGCACGGCGCTCGTGTCGGTGACGACGGTCGCGCCCGCGGCGTCCTGCACGGTCACCTGCGGTTGGTCGGCGAAGGCCGCGCCGCCCGTGGCGGCGTCCGTCGGTTCGACCGTGAAGGCCAGTTTGGTCGCGGGAGCGCGGGGGGTGCCGCCGTGGGCAGTGGCGCCGACGCGGCCATGCCGACGACCGGCTGGCTGAGCTTGGCCGCACCGGACGAGCCGAGGAAGTGTGCGTCTCCGAACGAGAACACGCCACCGTCGGCCGCGACGAACCAGTAGCCCGCGCCGGACGGGGAGGTCGCCATCCCGACGATGGGTTGGTTCAGGGCGATGGCGCCGGTCGAGCCGTGGAAGACGGCGTCGCCGAACGAAAAGATGCCGCCGTCGGAGGCGACGAGCCAGTAGCCGAGACCCGAACGGGTCGCGGCCATGCCGACGATGGGACGGGTGAGGGTCATGGCGCCGGTGGAGCCGTGGAAGACGGCGTCGCCGAACGAGAACATCCCGCCGTCGGAGGCGACGAGCCAGTAACCGTTGCCGGTGGGCGTCGATGCCATCCCGACGATCGGGCGGTTGAGGGTCATGGCGCCGGTGGAGCCGTGGAAGGCGGCGTCGCCGAACGAGAAGATGCCGCCGTCGGAGGCGACGAGCCAGTAACCGTTGCCGGTGGGCGTTGATGCCATGCCGACGATCGGGCGGTTGAGGGTCATGGCGCCGGTGGAGCCGTGGAAGGCGGCGTCGCCGAACGAGAAGATGCCGCCGTCGGAGGCGACGAGCCAGTAGCCCTTGCCGGACGGGGTCGCCGCCATCCCGACGATCGGGCGATTGAGCGGGGTCTGGCCGGTCGAGCCGTGGAAGACGGCCGCGCCGCTGGAGAGGACCGCGCCGTCGCGGGCCACGAGCCAGTAGCCCGGGGCGGCGACCGACTGGGGCGCGACCGACTGGGAGGCGACCGAGCCCCCGGCTCGTGTGGCCGTGCCGATGTCGGTGGCCCGGGCCGTCGCGGCGAACGCCGCGGGAGCCGAACCGAGGACGAGCGTGATCGCGGAGACGAGCAGTACGAGGACGCGACGAAGTGACGGCATGTGCGATCTTTCCGGTCCGCGCACGGCTCGGAGACAGAGAGCCGTGCGGAGTGACATCACCCGGACATCGGGTGGGACGGCGTCACCCTGCTCCCGCGCCCGTCGTGGACGCGTTACACAACCGGAACGACCCGATCGTCAGGCCGAGACCGCGCCATGCCGCGCCGTCACGACCTGACGTCTCGACCTGACGTCACGAGCTCACGTGACGCTCAGCGTGCCGTGCATCGAGCTGTGGATGTTGCAGTGGAAGGGATACGACCCCGTGGCCGGGGCGGTGAACGTCGCCGTCTTGCCGGCCTCGATCGTGACGTTGAAGCCGCCGCGCACCGTCGGCCGTGACCGTATGGGTCGTCGAGCGAGTCGTTCTTCACGGTGACGGTCGATCCCGCCTTCACCGCGGTGACGTGGAACGTGAAACCGGAGTCGATCGTGATCTGCGCCGGGCCCGAGGTCGAACCGGAAGCCGAGCTCTTGCTGCTGCTCCCGCACGCGGCCAGACCGACTGCGAGGACGGATGTGGCGATGAGGAGGAGGATGCGTCGATGCATGACCGTTCATACGGACCGGAGCGCCAGCGCGGTTCAGTTCTTCTCGCGGGGCAGCCCGAGCGTGCGCTCGCCGATGACGTTGCGTTGGATCTCGTTGGTGCCGGCCCAGATGGAACTCGCCTGGTAGTAGAGCCAGGATCGCTGCCAGGCACCGTCGCCCGGGTTGCCGGCCGCGCCCCGCCACAGCGGTTGCGCGGGCCCGACGACCGCCATCGCCGAGTCGTGGAGGCGCTTGCTCATCTCGCTCCACCAGAGCTTGTTGATGCTCCCCACCGGGCCCGGCTCACCCCCCTTCGCCGTGCGCGAGATCGACCGCCAGTTGTGCAGTTGGAAGATGCGAACCTCGACGAACGCCTGTGCGAGGCAGCCTGCGAGGCGCGGGTCGTCGATCGCGCCGTTGTCGAGACCGAGCTTCCAGAGCTCGTCGAGCAGTTGTGCGTGCGCCACGAGCTGGCGGGGGTTGACCCCCCGCTCGTGCGTGAGCGTGGAATTCGCGACCCGCCAACCTTCGTGCAACGGGCCGACGAGCCGTTCGTCGGGGACGAACACGTCGGAGAAGAACACCTCGTTGAACTCCGACTCGTCGGTGATCTGGCGCAGCGGCCGGACCTCGACGCCGGGCGCGTGCATGTCGATCGCGAGAGCGGAGATGCCTTTGCTCTTCGGTGCGTCGGGATCGGTCCGCGCGAGACACCAGCCCCAGTCGGCGAACTGCGCGTAACTCGTCCAGACCTTCTGCCCGTTGAGGAGGAAGCCGCCGTCGACCTTGGTCGCCCGGGTCGTGAGCGACGTGAGGTCGCTGCCCGCGCCGGGCTCGCTGAACAGCTGGCACCAGATCTCGGACGCGTCGAGGATGCGCGGCAGCCACCGCGCCCGCTGTTCCGGGGTGCCGTGCGCGAGGAGGGTCGGTCCGACGAGGTTGACGCCGATCCGTCCGACGAGCTCGGGCGCCCGGGCCCGCGCCAGCTCCTCGGTCACGATGTAATGCTCGACGGGACCACCGCCCCGCCCGCCGTACTCACGCGGCCACGCGACACCGACGAGCCGCCCGCCCGCGAGCTTCGCCTGCCATGCCCGACCGAACGCCACCTCGTCCGCGAGGTCGTCGAAACGCGGCGGCAGGCCCTTCCCGTACTCCCACGGCAGGTTCGCGCGCAGCCAGTCGCGCACCTCGTCGCGCAGCGCGGCTTCGGCGGGAGTCGCACGCAGGTCCATAGCGCGAGAAGGTATCCCAGCCGCCCCGCTGCCGCTCTTATCTATTGGTCGCTCGCGCTGCGCAGCTCCGCCGAGCGGGCTTCGCCGGACGGGGCGGAGCTGCTCCGCTGCCGCTCTTAGACGCGCTGGTCGATGGGGACGTACTTGCGTTCGGTCGGGCCCGTGTAGATCTGGCGCGGGCGACCGATCTTCGTCTTCGGGTTCTCGTTGCCTTCCCACCAGTGCGCGATCCAACCGGGCAGACGTCCGATGGCGAACAGCACCGGGAACATGTCGGTGGGGAAGCCCATCGCGCGGTAGATCAGGCCCGAGTAGAAGTCGACGTTCGGGTACAGCTTCTTCTCGATGAAGTAGTCGTCGGTGAGCGCGACCTCTTCGAGCTGGAGCGCGATGTCGAACAGCTGGTCCTTCGACTTCAACTCGTTCAACACGCGTTCGGCGGTGCCCTTCAGGATCTTGGCGCGCGGGTCGTAGTTCTTGTACACGCGATGGCCGAAACCGGAGAGCCGGAAGGAATCGTTGGGGTCCTTGGCCCGGCGCACGGCCTCGCTCACGTCGCCACCGTGGTCGCGGATGTTCTCGAGCATCTCGACGCACGCCTGGTTCGCGCCGCCGTGGAGCGGCCCCCACAACGCATCGACACCCGCCGCGATCGACGCGTAGAGATTCGCCTCCGCGGAGCCGACCATACGGACGGTCGAGGTGGAGCAGTTCTGCTCGTGATCGGCGTGCAGGATCAGGAGCTGCTTCAGCGCGTGCACGATCGTCGGCGAGACCTCGTAGGGCTCCGACGGCACCGCGAACATCATGCGCAGGAAGTTCTCGATGAGGTCGAGCGAGTTGTCGGGATAGAGGAACGGCTGGCCGATCGACTGCTTGTAGGAGTACGCGGCGACGGTCGGCAGCTTCGCCATCAGGCGAACGATCGAGAGCTGCACCTGGTTGGGATCGTGCGGGTCTTCGGAGTCCTGGTAGAAGGTCGCGAGCGCGTTGACGACGGAGGCGGTCGTCGCCATCGGGTGCGCGTCCTTCGGGAAGCCGTAGTAGAAGCGCTTCACGTCCTCGTGGACGAGCGTGTGCAGGCGGATCTGGCGGCTGAACTCGTCGCGTTCGGCCGCGGTGGGAAGCTCGCCGTAGATCACCAGCCACGCCGTCTCGAGGAACGAGGGGTGCTCCTGCTCGGCGAGCGATGTCGATGTCGTAGCCGCGGTAGCGCAGGATGCCGAGGTCGCCGTCGATGAACGTGATCGCCGACTCGGTCGCGCCGGTGTTCACGTAGCCGTAATCGAGGGTGATGAGACCGGTCTGCGCGCGCAGCTTGGAGATGTCGATCGCGTACTCGTTCTCGCTGCCGCGCACCACGGGGAGCTCGATCTCCTTGCCGTTCCACAGCAGCTTGGCCGGTGCTTCCGACATGGGTTCGGCTCCTTGCTCGGGTGCGGTCTGCAATCTACCGATCCTTCCCGAGATCGGCGGTTCGCTGCCGGACGTGAGCACCAGATTGACGGAGTTGTTACACAGCCTGCGAGACTCGGTGCCCCATGGACTTCGACCTCACAGAAGATCAGCTCGCGCTGCGATCCGGGGCGAGCGACGTCCTTGACGACCTCGCCGCACCGGCCCGGGTGCGCGCCCACACCACGACCGACGCTCCGTTCGACCCCGATCTGTGGCGGGCGATGCTCGACCAGGGGTGGCTCGGCGTCGAGGTCGGAGAGAGCGCCGGCGGTCTCGGGCTCGGCTCGGTCGAGGTGGCGGTGCTGGTCGAGGAGCTCGGCCGGCACGCCGCGCCCGTCCCCTTCGTCCCCACGGTGCTCGCGCTCGACGCGTTCACGCAGGCCGGCGACGACACGTGGGTGCAGCGGCTGCTCGGCGGCGACGCGCTCGCGTGCGTCGCGTGGGACGCGGCCGCGCCCGTGCCGTATGCGCCCTCGGCCGACGTCGCGGTCGTGCTCACCGACGACGGCGTCTTCGCGATGGAGTTGGGCGACCGGCCGCGCCGCGAGCCCGCGATGGACCTGACCCGCGAGCTCGGTTGGTTGGCGTTCGATCCCGCTCGCGCGCGCCGGCTGGGTGGTCCCGACGCGCGGGAACGGCTGCTCGACCGGGGCGCGACGTTCACGAGCGCCGACCTCCTCGGGAGCGCGTGCCACGCGCTCGACCTCGCGGTCGAGTACGCGAAGGACCGCGTGCAGTTCGGCCGGCCGATCGGGTCGTTCCAGGCGGTGAAGCACCGGTGCGCGGACATGCTCGTCGACGTCGAAGGGATGCGTTCCACCGTGTACTGGGCCGCGTGGTGCATCGGCGCGTCCGATGCCGACGCGTCGGTCGCGGCCTCGACCGCGAAGATCTGGTGCAGCGACGCGTCGAAGCGCGTCATGGCGTCCGCCCTACAGGTGCACGGCGGCATCGGGTTCACGTGGGAGCACGACCTGCACTTCTTCCTGAAACGCGCGCAGCTCGACCAGCTCGCGTTCGGCGACGCCGCGGCGCATCGCATCCGGCTCGCGTCGCTCCTGCGCCCCCGAGTGGAGGCGGGCGAGAGTGTCGTCTGAGGCCGTCGCCTGGAACGAACCGCCCGCCGACCTGGAGTGGAACGCGTGGGGCCCGCCCGTCCGGGTGCGCGTCGACCACGCGCCGGTCGCGCTCTTCGCCCGCGCGGTCAAGGACACGAGTCCCGTCTACCGGTCGGAGGCCGCCGCCCGCCGCGCCGGCTTCGACCGCGTTCCCGTTCCGCCGACGTTCACGTTCGTCATGAGCGACTCCGGCGCCTACCCCGATCTCCAGCCCGAGGGCGGTACCGGGCTCGATGTACGCGGGCTCCGGGCACGACACCGGCGAGGCGTTCGCGCGCGACGGTCTCTATCTCCACGGCGAACAGCACTTCACGTACCACGGTTCGGTCGGCGTCGGCGACGTCCTGGAGGGCCGGCTGCGCACGTCGAAGCCGGTGGCGCGCACCGCCCGGCGCGGACCGATGGAAGTGACCTGGTTCCAGACGCGCTGGACCGATCTCGACGGCGCCCCCGTCGTCGACGAGCAGATCGTCTCGCTCTTCTTCCCGAACGCCTGAGGTCGTTGCTCGGCCGGGTGCACGGTCGGCGGATTCGATGAACCCGCCCGTCCCGGCGCCCGTATCCTCCGACGATGGTCGAGGTGCGGCCGGTGCTGGCGAGCGACGAAGGGGTGCGGGCCGTCTACGCCGCGCACGGGCCCGAGCTCTACCGTTTCGCGCTCCGGTCCCTCGGCGACCGCGGCCTGGCCGAAGAAGCGGTGCAGGAGACCTTCGTGCGGGCCTGGCAGGCCGCGAACCGGTTCGACGACGCGCTGGGATCGCTGCGGACCTGGCTCTTCGCGATCGTCCGTAACGTGGTCATCGACCTCTCGCGGGCCCGCGCGGTGCGCCCGGCGCTCGCCGCGGGCAGCCGGACCGACGAGCCGATCGTCCTCGACGACGACGTCGAGCGCGTGCTGGTCGCGTGGCAGGTCGAGGAGGCGCTCCACAAGCTGAGCCCCGAGCACCGGGAGGCGCTCGTCGAGGTCCACTACAAGGCCCGGCCCTACCACGACGTTGCCCACGATTTCGGGGTGCCGGTCGGGACCGTCAAGAGTCGGGTGTACTACGCGTTGAAGGCGATGCGGCTCGCGCTCGAGGAGTTGGGTTGGTCCGATGACGTCTGATGCGTGTCGCGAGCTGCGCGCCACCCTCGGCGCCGTCGCGCTCGGCGGCGGTGATCCGGGCGAGGTCGTCGCCCTGCGCGCCCACCTCGACGGCTGCGCCGAGTGCCGGGCCGAGCTGCGCGAGCTGTCGTCGGTCGCCGCCGCGCTCCCGCTCGCGGATCCGTCGCATTTCTCCGACGGACCCGCGCTGCCCCCGCCCGCGCTCGCGGCAGCGTGTCATCGGCGTCCTCGCGGCCGAGCGGACCGTTCGTCGCGCGCGGACGCCGCCGCCGCATCGCGGTCCGTTGCCGCCACGGCGGTCGCGATCGCGGCGGCGATCATCGCGTTCGTCGTCGTCGCCCCGGGAAGCTCGCCGTCGGGCACGCGGGTCGTGTTCGGGACCCAGGGCGGAGTGACGGCGGCTGCGACCTTGCGGCCCCACGCCGGCTCGACCGAGGTCGCGTTCCACGTCTCCGGCCTGCAGAAGGGCTACTACTGGCTCTGGCTCACCGGCGACGACGGCGACCGGATCGCGGCGGGCACCTTCCAGGGCACCGGGCGCGCCGACCGATTTCACGATGACGGCCGCGCTGCCGCTCGCCGACACGCGGCGCATCTGGGTCACCGACGACCACAACCGCGTCGTGCTCGACGAACGGATCGCCGCGCCCGCGCCTGCGTAAGGCATTGCCTCCGCCGCGCCTTCTATTGTGCGGCCCATGCCGCAGAGCGTCCCCGAGTTCGAGTTCTCCGACAATGCCAAGCAGGTCCGCGCCTTCGTGTTCGAGTTCTGGTGCGAACACGGCCGCGGCCCGAACCTCCTCGAGGTGCACCAGGCGACCGCCCTCGACCGGCGCCGGATCATCTCGGCGTACAAGGAGCTGCAGCTCGGCATCGACGTCGTCGTCGACGAGGACACCCAGAACTGCAACCTGCTGAAGGCGCCGCCGTTCTCGTCCTTCCCGTCGCAGGTGCGCGCGTACATCGACGACGAGTTCCACTCCTTCGTCGGCTGCGCGAGCGAAGCGATCGCGTTCTCGCACATGCCGCCGTTCAAGGACAAGACGGTGCGGCTCGAGTCGCACTGCGCGTGCTGCTTCACGCCGGTGACGCTGATCTCGAAGAACTTCGAGCTGCAGTCGGTCACGCCGCCCGGTGTCTTCCTGCACATCTCGTTGTCGCCGTACGACTGGAACAACGTCGACATGAGCCGCATGTGCGACTCGATGAACTACGTGCTCGACGCCGAACACGCCGAGCACTACGAGAAGCAGACCGCCACCCGCGGCATCCTCGTGAACCTCGACCAGGCGAAGATGTTCGTGCAGAACGTCGCCAACGAACGCATGTACAACTTCCACTGGAAGCCGGGCACGTTGAACCCGCGGGCCGTGATCAAGGGCTTCCAGATGATGGGCGTCGACACGTCTAACTGGGAGTGACGCGCGCCTTCAGGGCGGCTCGGTCGGGCTTGCCGGTCGGGAGCAACGGCAGCGCGTCGACCACGACGACGCGTTCGGGGGTCTTGTACTTGGCGACGCCCCGCTGCGCGAACCAGGCCCGGCACGCGTCGAGGTCGAACCCGGGCGCACCCTCGACGAACGCGACCACGCGTTCGCCCATGAGCGGGTCGGGTTCGCCGACCGCGACCGCGTGCCGTACGTCGGGGTGCGCTTCCAGCGCCTGCTCGACCTCGGCGGTGCTGATGTTCTCGCCGCCGCGGATGATGACGTCCTTCAGTCGACCGACGATCTCGATCGTGCCGTCGGTGCCGCGTGCGGCGAGGTCGCCGGTGCGGAACCACCCGTCGGCCGTGAACGCCTCGGCGGTCTGCTCCGGCGTCGAGGTAGCCGACGCACACCTCGGGCCCGCGCCGAGGAGCTCGCCGTTGTCGTCGATGCGCAGCTCGACCTCGCCGATCGGGTGACCGTCGGTGATGATCGTCGGCACTTCCGTCGACCCGTACGTGCGCTTCACGCGCGCGCCGAACGCGCGCTGCGGCTTCGTGCGACGAACGCCGGGCCCACTCCGGCACCGCCGCTCGAGATCAGGCGCAGCGTCGCGACCCGCTCGGCCGCGAACCCGGGCGACTGCATCATCGAGACGAAGAACGTGGGCGGGCCGACCATGAACGTCACGCGTTCGCGTTCGATGAGCGTGAGCGCGGTCTCCGGGTCCCAGCGGGCCATGAACACGGTGCGGGAAGGGCACGACGCCCGGCAAGCGTGATGCCGTTCAGCAACCCGGAGATGTGCGCGCTCGGCGCGGGCATCAGCACGCAGTCGTCGGGTCCGAGGTCGTGCTCGTGGCGCATCTGCGCGGCCTTGAACGCGAGCGTCGCCTGCGTGTGCAGCACGCCCTTGGGTGTGCCGCTCGAACCGGACGTGAACAGTACGGCCGCGAGCCGGCTCGCGTCGGTCCACGGTTCGTCGACCGGGTCGCCCGTCGGGCAGTGCGTCGAGGTCGTCGACGACCAGCGCCGGGCGGACCGCGGCGATCACGCCTTCGACCTCGCGCGGGCCCATCAGGTGGTGCACCGGCGCCGCGATCGCGCCGAGGCGCCAGCACGCCGCGGTAGAGCATCGCGACCTCGTCGCGGTTCTCCGACTGCCACGCGACCGCGTCGCCCGGACCGACCCCGCGCCGCGCGCAGACCGCCCGCGACGCGCGCGACGCGATCGGCGAGGCCGGGCGCCGCGACGCGTGTCAGCAGGACGTCGAGCGACAGGCTGATCCCAGGGTCCGCCGGCGCGGCGGTAGTCGGCGGTACGGGGAGAATCGAACGTCGGGACGAGCACGCGCGTCAGGCTCGCGTCGGTCAAGCGCGACGCGCCTTCCAGCCGTCGCTGGCGGGCGTCGCGCCCTTCAGCACGCTGGTGCCGACGAAGTTGCGTTGGATCTCGACGGTTCCCGCGCCGATGCACAGCCCGCGGATGTCGCGGTAGCACGCGCTCGACCGGGTACTCGCGCGAGAAGCCGTAGCCGCCGAGCAGCTGGATCGCCTCGTCGCACACGAACTTCGCCGCGAGGTTCGCTGCGGTCTTCGCCATCGCGGTCTCGAGCGCGGGCGGCGTGCCGTGCGGGCCGGCCATGTGCACGGCCCGCTGCAGCAGCAGGCGCGCGCCCTCGAGCTGCGTCGCCATGTCGGCGATCTTCCACTGCAGGCCCTGGAGGTCGGCGAGCGTGCGGTCGCCGAGCTTGCGGTCGTTCATGTAGCCGACCGCGTACTCGAGCGCGCCCTGCGCCGCGCCGACGCACATCGCGGCGTTGCCGCAGCGTTCGTGGTTGATGTGCGAGATCAGCGTCTTGAACGACTCGCTGTTCGCGGGATCGCCCCACAGCAGCACGTCGTCGGGCTCGATGCGCACGTCGTCGAAGGCGAGCTCGGCCTCGCTCGTGGCCCGCAGTCCCATCTTCACGTGGGTGCCCGCCACCGTCACGCCGGGCCCTTCGAGGTCGACGACGACCGCGCCGATGCCCTTCGTGCCCGCGCTCCCGGGGAAGCGGCACCACACCAGGCACGCCCGCGCCTTGTGCCCGCCGGTGACGTAGTTCTTGTACGCGTTCAGGCGGAAGCCGTCGCCGTCGGGTTCGAGCCGGGCGCGCATGTGGCCGACGGAGCTGCCGGCCTCCGTCTCGCTGATACCGATGCAGAAGAGGCCCTCGCCCGACGCCGCGATGGGCAGCCAACGATCCTTCATCGCGTCGTTGCCGAGGTGCTCGATGGCGCGTGGCGGACCGTTGAAGATCAGCTGGGCGAGGATCGCGCTGGAGACGTCGGCGCGGGCGAGCTCCTCGAGGACGATCGCGGCCTCGATGTCGCCGAGCCCGGCGCCGCCCCAACGCTCGCCGATCGTGATGCCGAACAGCTCGGCCTTGCGCATCCCGTCCCACGCCCACTGCGGGAACTCTTCGGTCTCGTCGCCGTGGCGTGCCATCGGCGCGAGCTCACGGTCGGCGACCTCTCGTGCGAGTTGCCGCAACGCGGCCTGGTCCTCGGTGTCGGCGAACGGATTCGCGCCGGTGGCGTGCGCAGGCATGGCCGCCAGGCTAGTGGTCCGCCTGACACGGGCGTCAGGTCCGATCGGTGCGCGGGCCTACGCGTGGAGGAACATCTTCATCGCGCCCTCGATCACGAAGAGCACGGCGGCGCCGAACAGCGCGGGCTTCACGACCGTCGCCGGTCCGAGGTACTTCTCGCGCCTTCGCCTTCTTGGCCACGGGGTGGGCATCGGCTCCTGTCGGGGGCACCTTGAACCTGACTACGGTGTCAGGTATGGACGCGGAAACCCAGGACCAGGCGGGACCGGACGTCGACTGGCTGACGGCCCAGCCGTACGAGGTGTGGGCCGACGTCCGGCGCGTCGGAGTGCCCGGTCATGGGGGTCGAGGTCCGAGGTCATGGGTCCCGGCACCTTCTACCAGGTGGCCAAGTTCAAGGACGCCGACGCGGTGCTGCGCGACGACAAGACGTTCTCGTCGTCGATCAACGCCATGCACATCGGGCAGTTCATGGGCGACCTCATCCTCGGCGATGAACGGCGAGGAGCACCGCAAGTACCGCAACCTCGTCGCCAAGGCGTTCCGCGCCTCCCAGCTCGAACGGTGGGACGAGACGCTGGTCCGCCCGATCATCAACGGCCTGCTCGACCGCGATCGCGCCGCTCGGGCGCGCCGACCTCGTCGCGTCGCGTCACGGCGCAGTATCCCGTGCAGGTCATCTGCGGCATCGCCGGGGTTCCGCTCGAAGACTCCGCGCAGTTCGCGCAGTGGGCCGAGGAGATCAACACCGGCCCGATGGCGCCCGAGCGGGGCCATGCCGCGAGCGAGGCGATGGTCGACTACCTGCGCCCGTTGGTCGAGGCGCGCCGGGCCGAGTCGACCGGCGACTTCCTCTCCGATCTCGTGCACGCCGAGGTCGACGGCGAACGTCTCGACGACGACAAGATCTACGGCTTCCTCCGCCTCCTCCTGCCGGCCGGGGGCGAGACGACGTTCCGCGTCATGGGGAACGCGCTGTTCGCGCTGCTGACGCACCCGGACGACCTCGCCCGCGTGTACGCCGATCGCGACCTGATCCCCGAGGTCATCGAGGAGACCCTGCGCTGGGAGACGTCGGTGACGATGGTGAGCCGCGTCGCGACCGCCGACACCGAGATCGCCGGATGCCCGATCGCGAAGGGCTCCCCGATGGGGGTGCTGACCGGTTCCGCGAACCGCGACGACGACCGCTGGGACGACGCCGACGAGTGGAAGCTCGGCCGGCCCGTGCAGCACCACCTCGCGTTCGGCACCGGCCCGCACCAGTGCCTGGGCATGCACCTCGCGCGCCTGGAGTTGCGGGTCGGGCTGAACGAGATCCTCGACCGGCTGCCGAACCTGCAGCTCGATCCCGCCGGTGCCGACGACGCGGTCATCGAGGGCTACGCGTTCCGCGGCCGCGCGCGCTGCCGGTCACGTTCGACCCGAGCTGACGGGTCCCGGTCAGGCTCCGCCGAACATCATCATCCACTGGTCGCGCGAGCGCGGCCGGTAGACGATGTTCGTGCGGCGGACGTCGCCCATCTCCGCGCTCGACTCCGGTGAGTACATGTGGCCCGGGTACAGGACGGCGTCGTCGGGGACGACCGCGAGCTTCGTGGTGAGGCTCTCGTAGAGCGCTTCGGGATCGCCGCCGGGAAGGTCGGTGCGGCCGCAGCTGTCGAGGAACAGGGTGTCGCCGCTCACGAGCTTGCCGTCGACGAAGAAGCACTGGGACCCGGGCGTGTGGCCGGGCGTGTGGATGAGTGTGATCGGGATCGCCCCCGCGTGCACGACGTCGCCCGACGCGTGCAGTTCCAGATCGGAGTCGGAGCAGCCGGTCACCCGCTTGACGCCCCCGGCCTCTTCTGCCTGGACGTGCAGCTTGGCGTCGACGCCGGGGAGTGCGAGCAGCTCGGCGATGCCGGCGATCGACCAGCCGCCCAGGTCACCGCCGACGTGATCGGGGTGGTAGTGGGTGACGAGCACGCCCGAGAGGCGCATGCCGTCGGCGGCGAGCAGGTCGACGAGCTCCGCGGGGCCGTACGCGGGGTCGACCGCGACGGCGTCGCCGGTCTCACGGTCGCCGATCAGGTACACGAAGTTGACCATCTGGCGTGCGATCTGGTCGTCGTGCGCGAAGTCCCGGCCCGCGAGCAGCTGGCGGAAGTAGAGGCGAGGTTCCATCGCCGACACGATACGAGGGTGGCGGCCGGCGTCGGGGAAAGGGCCGCCGTGCGCCTACGCTTCGTGCGTGCAGCGACCGGCGACCGAGATCGAACTGGTCCGCCAGGCGACCCGCCGGGTCCTGCGCGCGCTCGACGACCTCACCGACGACCAGGCCGACGCGCCGTCGCGGCTGCCCGGATGGTCGCGGGCCGAGGTCGTCACCCATCTCGCCCGCAACGCCGACGCGTTGCGCGGGATGGTGGAAGCCGCGGGCCGTGGTGAGGTCGGCCGGATGTACCCGAGCGTCGAGGCGCGCGCCGCGGGGATCGCGGGCGGACGCGGCCTGAGCCCGGCGGTGTTGCGCGCCGACCTGCGCGGCGCGCACGACCGGCTCGTCGACGCCTGGTACGCGCTCCCGGACGACGCGTGGGAACGCACCGGACGCGCGTCGGTGGAACGCACGATGCGCGACTTCGTGTGGATGCGGCGGCGTGAAGTCGAGGTGCACCACGTCGATCTCGATCTCGGCTACGAAGCGTCGGACTGGCCCGTCGGGTTCGTCGCCGACGCGCTCGACGAGGTGTTCGCGACCCTGGCCGACCGCTCGGCTGCGACCCGGCCGCTGGTCGATGTCGACTATCGCGTCGTCTCCACCGATCACGAACGCGCGTGGCGGGTCGAGCTGCGCGGGACGCGGGTCGAGGTCGGCGACGACGACGGCGGCCGCGTCGACGGCGAGGCGAGCGGTTGGGGTTGCGACATCGCCGCCTGGTTGTACGGGCGCGACCCGCGCGGCGGGGGCGTGCTCGCGAGCGGGGATCTCGGCGTGCTCCGCCTGCCGCGATGGTTCCCGTACGCATGACGACGGCGCGACCGTCGGCGGCGCGCGGGAGGTAGTGCCGTGGTCGTCGTGCTGGTCGCACCACTCGCCCTCATCGCGCTCGGCGGCGATCGCCTCCGCCGTGTTCGTGCGGCGCAGCACGCTCCGCATCTCGAGCGTGGGGGTCGAGGTCCGCAACTACCCGCAGGCGCCGCGGACGATCCCGCTCGCGCAGGTCGGTCATTTCGAAGCGACGCCGGGGGCCGGGAACTTCAAGAGTCTCCGCCCGCCGACCGCGGTGCTCATCCTCGTCGACGGATTCGCGCGTCCCCGTGCGAACCGTGAGTGCACCCGACGCCGGCGTCGGCGTCGACGCGCTGAACCGGCGGGTCGAGGAACTGCGCCGCGCCTGACCCGTGCGTTCAGCCGTTCCGGGCGTGGTCGAGCGCGTCGAGCGCCGCCCGCAAGTAGTGCCCGCAGCTGTCGACGGGGATCGAGACCTGGAATGCGCCGCGGCTCGTCTTCGCGAGCACGTGCTGGATCAGATCCGCGTACGCGGCACAGACGGTGTCGCCCGGCGGCTTCGGCGTGTCGGGTTGTGAGAGCGCCGAGACCAACCCGTCGAAGGCGACCCCGCCGGCCGCGACGGTCACGGCCCTCGCCGTCTGGCCCGGCATCCCGAGCGGGCAGAGCAGGAACGCTTCGACGTCGACGTCGGCGATGTGCCGCGGCGACACGGCGGGCGAGTCGGCGGGGGGCGGACATGCGAACGCGCGCACCGGGATGCCGCGCAGCCCCGGCGCGGGCGTCGTGTGCACCGAGGTGGTCGTCGTCGGACCCGTCGAGACCTTCGCCGACGATCCGCACGCCGCGAGCACGAGCACGAGAGAGGAGGGACAAACATGCGAGCCGCTTCATGCCGATTGGACGCTCCGGGTCGGTTGCCGGTTCCCGGGTGTGCCCGATGCGGCAGGGATGAACGCGGGCGACACGTCTTCAGGCCGAAGGCATGAACTCCTCGACGACGGTCAGGTCGACGAACTCCGGCGAACCGTCGAAGATCTCGGCCATCGTCGCTCTCGCGACCTGCAATCCTTCTTCACGCCGCGGATCGTTCTCGCGCGGACGTGCCGCTTCCTCGCTCTCGAAGACGACGAACATGTAGACCTTGCTCGGGTCCTTCTGGTCCTGCATCGTCATCGACCGCACGAGACCCGAGCCCGGTTGTTCGATCGACTCCAACTGTTCGATCAGGCGCGGCAGGTCGCCCTCGTGGCCCGCCTCGAGTCGGGTCGTGATCAGTTGCGCCCACATGGCAGATCCTCTCGTCGGCAAGGGGGCCGACCCTAATGCTCGGTGGTCGCCGGGCGAGGTTTGCGTCAGGCCTTGCTCGATTCGTCGCGAGGGTGCAGCAGCCGCTCGCGAATGATGTCGGCATGGCCGCAGTGTTGGGCGAGCTCCCGCAGCATGTGCAGGTAGATCCAACGCAATGGAATTGGACCTCTACGATTGCCCGTCACGAGGTCATCCAGGGCAAGCGCCGCCGCGGCGCTCCTGGACTGCTCGCACGCCGCGGCGTATGCAGCGAGAACGGATTCGATCGTGTCGTTCTCGGCGAGCACGAAGCTCTCGGCCGGGCCGTCGGCGATGCCGAGCTCTGCTCGCGAACGACCACTGATTGCTTCACCGAACCAGACGTGCTCGACGAACGTCGCGTGCTTGACGAGCCCTAACAAGGTGGTGTCGGAGTGGACGACGTGTCGCCGAGCTTGCTCCTCGCTCACGTCGTTCAAGGACGCGGCGAGCTCGGCGCGATGCTCGTCGAGAAAGACATCGAACTGCTCACGAAGCGGCAACGCATAACACTTCGGGTCATCAGTAGCTTGACCGTACACATGCGCATGATGCCCGATCCGGAGCGGTGACGCGCTGACTGCGTCGACTGCTCGCGTCTTCAGATTTCCGGGCGGGACGGTTCGAGCCGAGAGTCAGGGATCGCGGTTCGCGGCGCGGGCCTGGGCGTCGTGGATGTGGCTGTTCGCGGTGGTGGGCCGAAGCAGGAGAGGCGCAGGTTGTCGAGGTCGGTGGGCCCGCCGCGGGCCCAGTGCCGGAGGTGGTGGGCTTCGCATTGGCTCGGGCGGGCGGTTGCAGCCGGGATGTTGGCAGTGGCGGTCGCGGACGACGAGCGCTTTCCATTGCGCTGCGGTCACGGTGGGCGTGGTGCGACCGACGTCGAGGATTTCGGACCGGCCGGCGGTGATGACGCGGCTGATGTCGCAGTCGCAGAGCAGCAGTTCGAGCATCGTGGCCGACACGCCACCGTCACGGAGGTCGCCGCGGATGAGTGCGGCGAGATCGGTGGACCCACCGGGCATCGCTTCGACATCGACCACGGCACTGACGTGCGGGCGGACACCGTGGCTGGTGCCGGTGTCGCCGTGGACGAGGTGCCGCCGGCAGATGTTCGCCGAGCGCGTCGAACCGCCGTTGCGGCGTGTGCGGGGATCGTCGGCTTGCAGATCCTTCTTCATCTCCGCGTCGAGGGCGGCGTCGATGAACTCGCCGCTGTAGCCGTCGCTGTTCGCCTTGAGGTCGAACGCGCCGTTCAAGACGTCGGCGACGTAACAGCCGCGCCGTTCGTGCGCGGCGGCATCGGCGGCGGCACCGCAGTCACCGTCGATCGCGTCGGTGAGGCGCCGCATGACGGCGCCGAGCTCGTGCGGTGTCGACACGACGCGCGCGAAGTCCACGACCTCGGCTTCGACACCAGAGATCTCCGCCTCGCGCCCGGGCGCGTACGCGTCCGCGACGACCGTCGCGTGCCGGGCCGAGATCTCGCCCCGCCCGAACGCCTCCGCCACGACGGGCAGCGCCTCGAGCTTGCGGGCCAACTCGACATGCCCGCGCGCGACGCCTTCGCGACATGCGACACGCGCTCCGCAGCGCGGACGCGGCGTTGAGGTATCCGTCGGCGCGCCAGTCGCCCGAACGGTCGTACGCGGCGACCACTTCCAACCATGCGGCTTCGGCCGCGTCGAGCTGCCGCCGCATCTCCGCCAGCTCTTCCAACCGCCCGAACATGTGTTCTATCTCTACTCGAAAACATACGGAAAACAAAGGCAGATTGAACGTTCCATGCCGCGGCACCGAATGCGTCGTACGCTTTGATCATGAGCACCGGAGCCAAGCGCACGGCCTTTCGTACCTGCCATCTGTGTGAGGCGACGTGCGGGCTCGAGCTCCATCTCGACGGGCGCGCGATCACGCTCGTGCGCGGCGATCGCGACGACGTCTTCAGTCACGGTTTCCTGTGCCCGAAGGGCACGGCGCTGAAGCAGCTCGAAGCCGATCCGGATCGGATCCGTAAGCCGTTGGTGCGCCGCGGCGACACGTTCCACGAGGTCTCGTGGGACGAGGCGTTCGAGGCGATCGACGCGGGACTCACCCCGATCCGTGAGCGGTACGGTCCCGACACGCTGGCGATCTATCTCGGCAACCCGAGCGCGCACAACCTTGCCGGCCTCGCGTACAACCGCGTGTTGTTGCAGGCCGCGCGCACGAAGAACGTCTACTCCGCGAGCACGGTCGACCAGATGCCGAAGCAGGTGTCGGCCGGGCTGATGTTCGGCGGCGCGCTCACGATCCCGATCCCCGACATCGACCGCACCGACTATCTCCTGATGCTCGGCGCGAACCCGTACGCGTCGAACGGCTCGCTGATGACCGCACCCGACTTCCCGGGCCGGCTCCAGGCGTTGCGGGCTCGCGGCGGCAAGGTCGTCGTCGTCGACCCGCGGCGGACGAAGACCGCGGAGGAGTCCGACGAGCACCTTCCGATCCGACCGGGCACCGACGCCCTCTTCCTCTTCGGGCTCGTGCACGTCCTGTTCGCCGAGGGGCCTGGTCGACCTCGGCGCCGTGGCTGCGCACGTCGACGGGCTCGACGAGGTGCGCCGGCTCGCCGCCGGCTTCACTCCCGCTGCCGTCGCGCCGGTGTGCGGCATCGACGCGTCGACGATCGTCCGCATCGCGCGGGAGCTGGCCGCGCGCGCCCTCGGCCGCGGTGTACGGGCGGATCGGAACGTGCACGCAGGAGTTCGGGACGCTCGCGTCGTGGCTCGTCGACGTGTGCAACGTCTGCACCGGCAATCTCGACCGTCCGGGCGGCGCGATGTTCACGCAGGCCGCGACGTCGACGGCGGGCTCGACGACGGGCAAGGGGAGAGGCGTCACGTTCGGGCGACGGACCTCCCGCGTGCGCGGGCTGCCCGAGTACTTCGGCGAGCTGCCGGTCGTGTGCCTGGCCGAGGAGATCGAGACGCCCGGCGACGGGCAGGTGCGCGCGCTGGTGACGATCGCCGGGAATCCCGCGGTCTCGACCCCGAACTCCGACCGGCTGCGGCGCGCGCTGTCGACGCTCGACTTCATGGTCAGCTTCGACATCTACGTCAACGAGACCACGCGCCACGCCGACGTGATCATCCCGCCCGAGCCCGAGCTCGCCCGCGGGCACTACGACCTCGCGCTCTACAACCTCGCGATCCGCAACGTCGCGAACTACTCACCGCCGCTCGTGGAGTTGGAGCCGGACGAGGTTCCCGAGTGGCGGTCGATGCTGCGGCTGGCGGGTGTGCTCGGCGGGCAGGGACCGAACGTCGACGTCGACGCGCTCGACGAGATCGTCGCGGCGGGTCTGGTCACGAAGGCCGTGGCCCGGCCCGGTTCCAACGTGGAGGGCCGCGATCCCGACGAGCTGATGAAGGGGCTGTCGACGCGGGAGGGACCGGAACGGATTCTCGACGTCATGTTGCGCACCGGGCCATACGGTGACGGCTTCGGAGCCGACCCGGACGGCCTCTCGCTCGCAGTGCTCGAGGCCAACCCGCACGGCATCGATCTCGGGCCGCTGCGACCGCGCATCCCGGAGGTGCTGCGCACGCCGTCGGGCATGATCGAGCTCGCGCCCGCAGCGTGCGTCGCCGACGTCGAACGGCTGCGGGACCTGCTCGACCGACCGCTCGCGCGCGACGGTGGCCCGCTCCTGCTCGTCGGCCGGCGCGACCTGCGGTCGAACAACTCGTGGATGCACAACCTGCCGGTGCTGGTCAAAGGAAAGCCGCGCTGCACGGTGCACGTGCACCCCGAGGATGCGGCGCGCCTCCGCCTCGGCGACGGCGACGACGTGCGCGTCCGATCGACGGCCGGGGAGATCGTGCTGCCCGCCGAGGTGACCGACGCGGTCATGCCGGGCGTCGTGAGCATCCCGCACGGCTGGGGTCACGGCGTCGACGGGACGCAGATGACCACCGCCGCCGACCACGCCGGCGCCAACTCGAACGTGCTCGCGCGGTCGGATCTCTTCGACCCGCTGTCGGGGAACGCCGTGTTCAGCGGGATTCCGGTCGAGCTCGTGCCGGTCGGCGCACCGGTCTAGCCGGAGTTACTTGTCCTCGGCCTTCATCGCGTCGAAGAGCTCGTGATCGACGAGGTCGTCATAGTCGGGATGCGTGGCGATGTAGTGCTCGACGAACGGGCACTCGGGCACCATGCGGAGGTCGCGGCGACGCACGTCGTCGAGCGCGCGCTGGACGAGCTCGCTCGCGAGCCCTTTGCGCTGGCGGACGGGTTGCACCTCGGTGTGCACGAAGACCAGGCGGCCGTCGCGCATCGTGTACTGGATGAAGCCGACGACGGTTCCGTCCAGGAGGATCTCGTAGCGCAGCTTGTCCTTGTCGTCGCGCACCTCGGTCGCGCCCGCGGCGCCGGCCGCGGCGACGTTCGCATCGGTCACGACGCGGTCTGCTTCCGCAGTGCCGTCGCGAAGTCGGCCATGCCGTGCAGGTACTGGTCGCAGTTCTGCGTCTTGCCGACCGCGATCGCCTTGGCGTCGATACCGCCCGGGAACACCGGCGGTACGTAGTACTCGAAGCCTCCGTCCTCGATCGCGTCGGCGATGCCCGCGGCGCACTCGGCCGCGGGAACCTTGTCGACGTCGATGAGCGCGGGGACGTTGTCGGGCTGATCCCAGATCTCCGTCGCGATGGGGCCGGGCAGGATCAGCTTGATCTCGATCGGCGTGTCGCCGAGGTCGAGCAGCATCGCCTCCGCGAAGCCGCACATCGCGTACTTCGCGGCGTTGTACGCAGACTCGTTCATGATCGGGATCCGGCCACCCATGCTCGACACGAACATGATCTGCCCCCGACCGCGCTCGATCATGCGCGGGAGGACGGCGAGCCCCATGCGGACGGGGGAGTGGAAGTCGACGTCCATGACGTACTGCACGTCCGCGGGCGTGAGGTCGGTGACGTGCGTGCGCTTCGGGACGGCCGCGTTGTTGACCAACACGTCGAGGCCGCCGAACGCGTCCCACGCCTCGATCGCGACCTGTTCGGCCCGGTCGAGGTCGCCGAGGTCGGCGGCCCACAGGCGCGAGTCGGGGGTGAACGCGCGGCACCGTTCGAGCACCTCGCGGAGACGATCCGCGCGCCGGGCGACGAGGCCGACGGTCGCGCCGCGTTCCGCGAGGATCGGCGCCAACGCAGCACCGATGCCGGACGACGCGCCCGTCACGAGAATCTTCGCGCCTTCGATCTTCACGACGTCACCTTCACGCGCCCGGATCCTTCTTCTCGGTGGATTCGTGTTCGGCCCAGGCGAAGATGCCCTTGGACATGGTCGACGCCTCGGCCCGGGCCCGGGCGCCGAACACCTCGGCGCGCACCGCGTGCACGCCCGTGTCGTCGGGCGCGGCCTGCGCGGCCAGTTCGGCGAGATGCCCTGCGAGGCGGAGGTCGCCGGTCGCGGCCACCTCCCGTGCACGGTCCGCGAGGCGCGCGGCTCCGCCGGCCAGATCGGCCAGCTCCCGCGCGAGCACCGCGGCCGGTGCGGGCTTGAGGTGCGACGGATCGCCGTCGTACCAGCCGCCGTAGAGACGCCAGAGGTTGCGGACGACGAACTCGGGCTCGTCGTACACCGCGTGGAGATACGGGCGCTCGAGCAGATGCTCGGGCGCGCGGACCACCTGCACGATGTCGTCGAGACGCGCGCCCTCGTTCATCAGCGCGAGGGTCTGCTCGACGAGTGATTCGAGCAGCTCGGCGCCTTCGGTCAATCGCGCGCCGCACCCGATCGGCGCCGACGATCGGCAGGCCGTGCCCGGGGAGCAATACCTCGGGGTCGAGCGCCACCATCTTCCGGAACGCGATCGCCCAGTCGCGCGCGTAGCGCTGTGCCTTCTGCGGGTTGCCGCAGTTCGGCGACGCCCAGATGAACATGTCGCCCGCGAACAGGACCCGGCGGCCGGCCGACCACACCCACGTGGCGTCGTCGGTCTCCCCGCGGTCGTGGTGGAGCTCGAACGTCTCGCCCCCGACGGTGAACGTGAGGGAGTCGGCATACGTCTCGTCGGGCATGCGGTATTCGGTCGGCCACCGCAGCCCCGGAGCCTTGAACTGACGTTGGTTGATCACCGCGTTGTATCCCGCGGTCATCCGGTACCGCTCGAACCGCTCCGCGATCGCGACGTGCGCGACGACGCGGGGCGCGGGCCAGCCGTTCGCGGTCGCCTCCGCCTCGTAGAGGTCGACACCGAAGACATGGTCGATGTGGCCGTGCGTGAACACGGCCGTGTGCAACGGTCGGTCGGACCACGTGCGGATCGTGTCGTGCACCGCCTGCGCGTGGAACACGCCGCTCGTGTCGACGACGACCAGGCCGTCGGGGGTCTCGACCGCGGACGAGTTCGCGAACGCGTCGACGAACGCGAGCCCGGGCTGCACCTCGGCCATCTGCCCACTGGAGGCGAACGGGTGATGGGCCTCGATCGGCACCTCGCCCGTGAACAGCTTGTCGGCCAGATCGAGCAGCTCCATGGCGGGGAGCGTCCCACCTGGCGAACGCCCGGTGAAAATCGGCGCTTGCGGCCAAAATCAGAACGTGTTCCAATTCTCCCCGTGGTCGTGACCGAACCCGAGCCCGAATCCGTCCCGGAGGGCGCGCTGGCGCGGAGCCAGGCCGCTCGCCGGCGCCGGGTGCTCGACGCGACCTTGCAGCTCGCGGCGGTCGGAGGCTTCGACGCGGTGCAGATGCGCGACGTCGCCGCCGCGGCCGACGTCGCGCTCGGCACGGTGTACCGCTACTTCGCGTCGAAGGAACGGTTGCTGCTCGAGGCGATGGCCGAACAGCAAGCCGACCTGCGCGCCTACCTCGAGGTGCACCCGCCCCGTGAACCCACGCCCGCGGCGCGGGTCGTTTCCGTGTTGCGGGGCGCGAACCGGTCATTGCGCGAGTACCCCGACGTCACCGCCGCGATGGTCCGCTCGTTCGGTACCGCGCAGGTCGAGAACGCCGACATCGTGCGTCGGGTGACCGAGATCATGACGGGCATCATCACGAACGCGATCCACGCGCCCGAGCGGCGCACGGCGACCGAACGCGAAGTGCGCATCGCCCGCATCCTCATGCAGGTGTGGCTCTCGTCGCTCAACGGCTGGGTGTGCGGCGTCGACGGTCCCGATCGCGTCGACGAGGACCTCGAGGCCGCCGCCGACCTCCTGCTCGGCTGAGCTGCAGCCCGCGGGCGCATCCCGTCGGCCGCGTTGGCATCGAAGGTGGAACGTGTTCTACTTTCGCTCGGATGCCCACCCGTCATTTCAACTTCGCCGACCTGTTCGAGCTGGCCGTCGACAAGGTCCCCGACCGTCTCGCGCTCGTCGACGCCCGCCGCGAGGTGACCTACGCCGAGCTGGAGGAGCGTTCGAACCGCCTCGCGCACACGCTCGCGAGTCTCGGCGTGAAGGCCGGTGACCACGTCGGGATCCTCGCCACGAACTGCATCGAGTGGGTCGAGTCGCTGCTGGCGATCTACAAGATCCGCGCCAGCGCGGTGAACATCAACTTCCGGTACGTCGAAGAGGAGCTCCGCTACCTCTTCGAGAACTCCGACGTCGTCGCGTGCATCTACCAGCGCGAGTACGGGCCGCTCGTGGCCGCGGCCCGGTCGGCGCAGCCGCGCCTCCAGCACTTCGTGCGCATCGAGTGGAACGACTCGACCGCCGACGATTCCGCCCTCGACCCGATCGAGTTCGAAGCGGCGATCGCCGCCGGATCGCCGGCGCGCGACTTCCCCGAGCGGTCGGGGGACGACATCTACATCCTGTACACCGGCGGCACCACCGGGATGCCGAAGGGTGTGATGTGGCGCCAGGAGGACGTCTACTTTGCGCTCGGCGGCGGTATCGACGTGTTCACGAACGAGCGCGTCGCGGCGCCGTCGACGGCGAGCGAGAAGATCGACGTGTCACAACCGCGCGGTCTCGTGTCGATCATCCTCCCGCCGCTCATGCACGGCGCGGGCCAGTTCGGCGTCTACCGCACGCTCTTCGAAGGGAACAGCGCGGTCATGCCCGCGCGCTTCGACGCGGAAGAGGTGTGGCAGACGGTCGAGAAGTACGGCATCAACGTCATGCAGGTGACCGGTGACGCGATGGCGCGTCCGCTCGCCGACGCCCTCGAACGGATGCAGGGCACGGTCGACGTGTCGTCCCTCGTCTCGTTCGGCAGCACGGCCGCGATCTTCTCGCAGACGGTGAAGGAACAGTTGCAGGCGCTGCTCCCCGAGTACCTCGTGATGACCGACTCGATCGGATCGACCGAAACGGGGATGAACGGCATCCGCTTCGTGCAAAAGGGTGACGCGCCGAAGGAAGGCATCACCAGCGTGCAGGCCGCGCGCGACTCGGTGGTGCTCGACGCGAACTTCGACGAGGTCGAACCCGGGTCGGGTGTCGTCGGCCTCCTGGCGCGCGGTGGCAACATCCCGCTCGGCTACTACAACGATCCGGTGAAGACGGCGGAGACCTTCATCACCGACGCGCAGGGCCGGCGCTGGTCGATCCCCGGCGACTACGCGCGCGTCGAGGCCGACGGACGTATCACGCTGCTCGGGCGCGGTTCCGTCTCGATCAACTCCGGCGGCGAGAAGATCTATCCCGAGGAAGTCGAAGGCGCGCTGAAGTCGCATCCCGACGTGTACGACGTCCTGGTGGTGGGCGTCTCCGACGAGCGTTGGGGCGAGCGGGTCTGCGCGTTGCTCCAGCCCCGGGCCGGGCGCGTCCCCGACCTCGACGCGCTCCGCGAGCACTGCCGCACCCGGATCGCGGGCTACAAGATCCCGCGCCAGCTGCTCCTCGTGGACGAGGTGCCGCGGCTGCCGAACGGCAAACCCGACTACCGGTCCGCCAAGGAACAGGCACGGGGGCGGGCCCGCGAGGGGTGACCGGTCCCGGTGGTCTACGGTGCTGCGGTCTGTTCGCGCTCAAGCCGCGGGCTCAACGTCCGATCGGAAGACCTCGATGACCTCTCGCCGCTCCTTCCATCGCCTCGCCGCGCTCGCGGCCGCCCTCTTCGTCGTCGCGCCGCTCGCGTTCGCGGTTTCGACCGCGTCGCCCGCCTCGGCCTCGGTGACGACCCAGACGCCCGTCATGGGACCGAGCCTGCTGAGCGCGAATCAGCTCGCGGCCTGGTACAACGCGCACAGCGGCGGTCCGGCCGCGATCCCCGCGTTCGACGGTCACCCCGCGGGCGACATCGCCGCGCTGGCCGCAAGTGTTCATCGACGACGGGCGCGCCGAGGGCGTGCGCGGCGACATGGCCTTCGTGCAGTCACAACTCGAGACGGGTTGGATGCACTTCGTCGGTTCGCAGATTCCTCCCGACGCGTACAACTACGCCGGAATCAACGCGTTCGACGGCCGGCCGGGGTTGACCACGTGTGCGCACGGTGACTCGGCGCCGAGTCGCTGCATGGGAACACCGCAACACGGGGTGCTCGTGCAGATCCAACTGTTGCGCAGCTACGCCGATCCGTCGGCCAAGACCGCGCCGGGCCGGTTCATCGCGGCGCCGTCGGACCGCGCGGGCGACGCGCCGATCTGGGAGTACTTCGGCGGTAACAACTGCCCGTGCGGCAAGCTCATCTGGGCATCCGCGCCCGACTACGGGCTCCGCATCATCCAGATGTACTCCGGCGCGCTGGCCGAGAGCGGCCTCGCCGGTGCGTGCGTTCCCTACGCGCCTCCGGTCGCGGGCCCGACGTCGGGGAACGGCTACTGGGACGTGACCCGTGATTCGGTCGTCCACCAGTTCGGAAACGCGCCCTTCTACGGTGATCCGCGCAACATCCGCCTCAACGCGTTCCTCACGGGGGGCGAGTCGCTGTCGACGGGGACCGGCTACTGGCTGCTCGGCCGCGACGGCGGCATCTTCTCCTACGGCGGCGCCCGCTTCTACGGATCGACGGGGGCGATGCGCCTCAACAAGCCCGTCAACGGCATGGAACGCACGACCAACAACGCCGGCTACTGGCTGGTCGCCGACGACGGCGGCATCTTCTCGTTCGGGAACGCGCACTTCTTCGGATCGATGGGCGGTTCGCACCTCAACCAGCCCGTCCTCGGCATGGAGCGCACCGCGAGCGGCAACGGGTACTGGCTCTTCGCGTCCGACGGCGGGATCTTCTCCTACGGCGACGCGCGCTTCTTCGGTTCGCTCGGAGCCGCGCACCTGACGTCGCCGGTGGTGTCGATGCAGCGCACGGCGACCGGTCTCGGCTACTGGATGATGACGCTCGACGGACGGATGTACGCGTTCGGCGACGCGCGACAACTACGGCGACATCGCCGCGTGCCGCAACTACGACGGTGGTGCCCGTGTGCTCGTCAGCCCCGACGGCCACGGCTACTGGATCGCGACCGGCAACGGGAACATCGTCAACTTCGGTGACGCGACGCGGCTCGGCTTCCCGTCGACGGTCGGCGGGCCGACGATCGCACTGCTCTCGGCGCCGTAACCCCGGACGGGCGCCGAACGCGCTCGCATCGACAGGGCGGCAGGGTTAGTCTCGGCGCGACAACTCACCCACGGGGAGCTCGGGGGACACCGGGCTGAGAGGGTGGCATGCGCACGACGCGCCCCGCCGCCGACCCCTCGAACCTGCTCCGGGTAATGCCGGCGGAGGGAGGGATGCGCGTGACCCGCGCGGCCATAGTTCTCGCCGGAGGCGATCCCGTCGATCCCGGGCTGCGGGCCCGGTTGCCCGACGACGCAGTCGTCGTCGCGGCCGACTCCGGGGTGCACCAGGCGGAACGCCTCGGCCTGCACGTCGACTACGTGGTCGGCGACCTCGACTCGGCCGACCCGGCCGCGGTCGAGCGGGCCGCGGACCGAGGGCGCCGTCATCGAGCGCCATCCCGCCGACAAGGACGCGACCGATCTCGAGCTCGCCTTCGACCTCGCGCGCGACCGCGGCGTGCAACGGATGACGGTCGTCGGAGGCGCGGGCGGCCGGCTCGACCACTTCCTCGCCAACGTCGCGCTGCTCGCCTCCGCCCGGTTCGGCGATCTCCATCTCGACGCCTATCTCGGTGACGCCTACGTCGCGGTGGCCCAGGGCGGGCGACCCGAATATGCGATCTCGGGCGTGCCGGGCTCGCTCGTCACGCTCCTGGCGGCCGGCGGCGACGCGAGCGGTATCACGACGTCCGGCCTGCAGTACCCGCTGCGGGCCGCGACCCTGCGGCCGGGCACCTCGCGGGTGTCAGCAACGTGCTCGTCGGCGATCGAGGATCGGTCGTGCTCGGCAACGGCACGTTGTTGGTCGTCCAAGCCTTCGGAGGTACGCAGTGAAGCGTTCGACCATGATCACCCTCACCGCCACGGCGATGACCGCTCGCGGCGGCCTGCGGGAGCAGCGCGAAGCCCGGCGCGGCAACGTCGTCGTCGACGCCGGTCGCGGTGCACGACACGACGGTCACGCTGTTGACCCACAGCTCGTTCGCCGTCTCGAAGGGCGTGCTCGCGGCGTTCACCGCGCAGACCGGCTACAAGGTCAAGCTCGTCCAGCCGGGTGATGCCGGGGTCATGGTGAACGAAGCCATCCTGCGCAAGGACCATCCGGTCGCGGACGCGCTGTTCGGCGTCGACAACACGTTCCTGACGCGGGCACTCGACGCGGGCATCTTCGACCCGTACACCGCCGCGGGCTCGCCTCGGTGCCGACCTCCCTACAGGTCGATCCGCAGCACCGGGTCACGCCGATCGACGAGAGCGACGTCTGCGTCGACGACGACACGTCGTGGTTCGGTCACGACGGCCGCCCGCCCGCACCCACTTCGCTCGACGACTTGATCGACCCCAGGTACAAGAACCTCACCGTGGTCGAGAACGCGTCGACGTCGTCGCCCGGGTCTCGCGTTCCTGCTCGCGACCATCGCGGCCAAGGGCGAGAACGGCTGGCAGCCGTACTGGACCGCGCTGCGGCACAACGGCGTGCGCGTCGACGACGACTGGACGTCGGCGTACGAGACCGATTTCACGGCCGGCGGTGCGAGCGGTGACCGGCCGATCGTCGTGTCGTACGGCTCGGACCCGGCGGCCGACGTCGTGGGCTCGAGCCCGCACCGCGCGACGCCGAAGGTCGGCGTCGTCGCGTCGACGTGCTTCCGCCAGATGGAGTTCGCGGGCGTGTTGCACGGTGCCCACAACGGGGCCGGCGCGCAGGCGCTCGTCGACTTCATGCTGACGCCCGCGTTCCAGGACGACATGCCGTTGCAGATGTACGTGAACCCGATCGTGAAGGGCGCCCGGCTGCCCGCGGTGTTCACGCAGTGGGCCGTCGACCCGCCGCACCCGTACTCCATCGATCCCGCGACCATCTCGGCCAACCGCAACGACTGGATCAAGGAGTGGACCAACCTCGTGGTGCGTTGATGCGACCGGAGGCGAGTGGCCGCGCGGTGCGCCGGACGCGGCGTGGTCGTGCCGCTGGCCTTCCTCGCGGTGTTCTTCGTGTGGCCGGTCGTCGCGATCCTCGCGAAGACGCTGCGACCGGGCGCGATCGCCGGTGTCGTCACCGACCCCGTCCTGCGCCGGGTCGCGTGGTTCACGCTGTGGCAGGCGGTCGTTTCGACGATCCTCACCCTGCTCGTCGGTCTCCCGGCCGCGTACGTCGTCGCCCGCTACCGCTTCGGCGGGCGCCGGTTGTTCCGAGCATTCGTCACGGTGCCGTTCGTGCTGCCGACGGTGGTCGTCGCGACGGCGTTCCTCGCGTTGCTGCGGCCGGGGGGTCCACTCGCGTTCCTGCACTGGCAGCGCGGCGTGGCGCCGATGCTCGTCGCGCACGTGTTCTTCAACGTCGCGGTCGTCGTCCGAACGGTCGGGGGCTTCTGGTCGAACCTCGATCCGCGGCGCGAGGAAGCGGCCCGGATGCTCGGCGCGTCGAGACGGCAGGCGTTCACGACCGTCACCCTGCCCCTCCTGCTCCCGGCGATCATCGCGGCCGCGTCGATCGTGTTCCTCTTCACGTTCACCTCGTTCGGCGTCGCGCTGCTGCTGTCCGACCCCGCCCACGCCACCCTGGAGGTCGAGATCTACCGCCAGGCGATCGAGCTCTTCGACCTGCGCACCGCCGCCGCGCTCGCGCTCGTGCAGATCGTGGCGGTCCTGGCGGTGGTGTTCGCGCTCGCGCGGTTGCAGGAGCGGCGCGCGGTCGCCCAACGGCTCGTCGGCGCGGACGACGCGGCGCGACGGCCGCGCGGGCCGCGAGTGGTTCGTGGTCGGCGGGGTGCTCGGGGCCACGACGCTGTTCCTCGGCGGTCCACTCGCCGTGCTGGTGCTGCGATCGGTGCGGATCGGCGGCCGCTGGAGTCTCGGTTCGTACCGCGCGCTCGGTTCGAGCGCGTCGACGACGACCCTGTTCGTCTCGCCGTGGGTCGCGGTTCGCAACTCGGTGGAGTTCGCCGCGATCGCGACGCTCATCGCGCTCGTCGTCGGTGGTCTTGCGTCGGTGGCGATCGCGGCCCGGCCCGGGCGGGCGACCGGGGCGTTCGACGCGTTCCTGATGCTCCCGCTCGGTACGTCGGCCGTCACGGTCGGGTTCGGTTTCCTGGTCGCGTTCGAACGGGCTCCCGCCGGTCTCGCCACTTCGCCGTTCCTCGTGCCGATCGCGCACGCGGTCGTCGCGATCCCGTTCGTCGTACGGGCGGTCGTCCCCGCGCTGCGCAGCATCGATCCGCGCCTGCGCGATGCGGCGACGATGCTCGGCGCAGGACCGGCACGCGTCTGGCGCGAAGTCGATCTCCCGATCGCGGCGCCGCGCCTTCGCCGTCGCCGCCGGCTTCTGCGCGGCGGTGTCGCTCGGCGAGTTCGGCGCAACGCTCTTCATCGCCCGCCCCGACTGGCCGACGGTACCGATCGCGATCTCGCGCTTCCTCGCCCGCCCCGGGCAGATCAACGTCGATCAGTCGCTCGCGATGTCGGTGATCCTCATGGGGCTGACGGCGGTCGTCGTGTTCGCCATCGAGCGGGTCCGCGTGCGCGATCTCGGGGAGCTCTAGATGCTGCGCATCGAAGGTGCGACGGTGCGCTTCGGCGAGCGCGGCGCGCTCGACGATGTCGATCTCGCGCTCGGACCGCGCGAGACGATCGCCGTGCTCGGGCCGAGCGGCTCGGGAAAGACCACGCTCCTGCGCGCGGTCGCCGGGCTGCAACCCCTCGACGGGGGGCGCATCTGCTGGGGCGACCGGGATCTGGCCGGTGTCCCCCCGCACGAGCGCCGGTTCGGGCTCATGTTCCAGGAATACGCGCTCTTCCCGCACCGCGACGTCGCCGGGAACGTCGAGTTCGGTCTGCGCATCGCCGCCCGAGCAGCCCCTCGAACGGGCGCGGCGGGTCGCCGAGGTGCTCGAGCTGGTCGGCCTCGCCGGGTTGCGTGACCGCGGGGTGGCGACGCTGTCGGGCGGCGAGCAGCAGCGGGTCGCACTCGCGCGGGCGCTCGCGGTGTCGCCCCGGCTCCTGATGCTCGACGAGCCGCTCGGCGCGCTCGACCGGGTATGGCGCCGGCGGCTGCTCGACGAGATCCGGGCCATCCTCGACCGGTCCGAACTGCCGGCGCTGTATGTGACGCACGACCACGAGGAGGCGTTCGCGATCGCGCACCGCGTCGCGATCATGCGGGCCGGGCGGGTCGTGCAGATCGGCACGCCGCCCGAAGTGTGGCGGTCGCCGGTCGACGCGTGGACGGCGCTGTTCCTGGGTTTCGGTCCGGCCGTCACTGCCGAAGCGCGCGGTCGTGCGGTCCGCACACCGTGGGGCGACATCGAGGTCCCGCACGATGTCGGCGCGGGATCCGTGGAGGCGGTCGTGCGCCCCGACGCGGCCCGGCTCGACGACGACGGCCGAATCTCGGCGACGGTCGTCCGCTCGGTCTTCACCGGGACGCACGTCGAGCTCACGATCGCGTCGGAGGGGGCGCCGCGACTGACCGTCGTCGTCGTGCCGAGCGCGGCGCCCGCAGTCGGCGACCGTGTCCGGGTGTCGATCGACCCGGAGGCGTTGTTGCTGTATCCGGGTCGGCCAGACTGATCGCCCATGGCGACCAAGGCGGCGATCGCGGACGGCGCGCGCACGCTGGCGCGCCGCGATCGCGTCATGGCGCGGATGCTGCGCGAGCACGGTGTCCCCGACCTGCACCCGCGGCGTCCCCGCCGTTCCCACTTCGCGGAGCTCGCGCGCATGATCTGCTACCAGCAGCTCGCCGGCCGCGCCGCGGCCGCGATCCACGGCCGGTTCGAGGCGTTGTTCGAAGGCCCACCGACTCCCGACGCAGTGCTCGCGTTGCCGTTCGAGACCTTGCGCGGCGCCGGACTGTCCAACGCGAAGGCGACGTCGATCCGGGATCTGGCGCAGAAGGTCGTCGAGGGAGAGGTCGAGCTCGACCGGGTCGCGCGCATGCCCGACGAGAAGGTCGTGCGCGAGCTCGTCCTCGTGCGCGGCATCGGCGAGTGGACGGCCCACATGTTCCTGATGTTCCAAATGGGGCGGCTCGACGTGTGGCCGACCCTCGACTTCGGGGTGCGGAGCGGTTTCGCGCGGATGTACGGGCTCGCCGCGATGCCCACTCCGAAGGCGCTCGCCGCCGAAGGTGACCCGTTCCGGCCGTACCGCTCGCTGGTCGCCTGGTACTGCTGGCGGGCCGCCGACACCGTAACGCCCGACTGATCCGGTCAAGTCCGGCGCGCGAGGCGTCGATGAGATTGCGATGGAGGCGACAGAGGGGCCGAAACGCGCGCGCCGGCTCGGGCAGATCGGCGCGGTGCTGCTGGGCTCCGGTGTGCTGTGCGCGGGTGTGTTCGCGATCGGCGGTGCGCCCACGGGCGCACACGATGTGCGCCTGCTGAGCGAGCAACTGCCGGCGCCCGTCGTGCCCGCGTCGGTCGTCGCCGCGGCGACACGGCGGCCCGCCCGGACCGCGTGTCCGACCGGGCGGGCGATCGTGCCGCAGGCGACGAACGCCCGGCTCCGCTCGTGCTCTCGTTCGGCCCGACGGTTGCGCGTCCCGCGAACGGGCGTCGGTCCGTGTACACCGCGTACACCGCGACGACGCGGTGGCAGTGGCGCAGGCGGCGCAGGCGGCGCAGGCGGCGAACGCGCGGCGGCTCGTGCTCGCGCAGTCCCGCCGGGACGCGCGTGCCACCGCCCGCCGACTCCGCCGGGAAGCCCGGCCCGCCCGGCGGACCCGGCCGGCCCGACCGGCCCGGGCTCGCGCGGTCGAGCGTGCACCGCCGTCACCGGTAACTGCCGGAGACCGCGGGAAGCCCGCGCGCCTCCCGCTACGCGATCGCGCCGGCGGACTTCAGCGCGACGACCTCGGCCGCGCCGAACCCCCACGCTTCCAGCGCCGTGTCGGTGTCGGCGCCGGGTTTGACGGGCGCGCCCTGGACCGAGGTCGTGCTCCGGCTGAAGCGCGGCGCCGGGGCGGGATGGGGTGAGCCGCCGACATCGACGAACATCTCCCGCGCGACGTTGTGCGGGTGCGCGCGTGCCTCCGACATCGGCAGGACCGGCGCGAAACAGACCTCCGTGCCCGCGAAGAACGCGACCCATTCGTCGCGCGTCCGCGTGCGGAAGAGGTCGGCGAGTCGCAGCTTGAGTGCCGGCCACCGGCTCATGTCCATCTGCTGCGCGGGTTCGAGGTCGTCGAAGCCGAGGGGCCCGACGAGGCGCAGGAAGTTCGCGTAGAACTTCGGTTCGTACGCGGCGAGCGACACGTAGCCGCCGTCGGCGGTCTCGTACACGTTGTAGAAGTGGGCGCCGCCGTCGAGCAGGTTCGTGCCGCGCGGACCCCAGCCGCCCATCGCGTCGATACCCCAGAAGATGCTCATGAGCTGCGCGCTGCCGTCGATCATCGCCGCGTCGACGACCTGCCCCGTCCCGGACCGTCCGCGTTCCACGAGCGCAGCGAGGATCCCCATCACCACCAGTGACCCGCCCCCGCCGAAGTCGGCGAGCAGGTTGATCGGCGGGACGGGCGCGTGGCCCTCCGGCCCGAGGTGCCACAGCACTCCCGCGACCGAGAGATAGTTGACGTCGTGGCCGACGTCGCCGGACAGCGGGCCGTGTCTGACCCCAGCCGGTCATGCGCGCGTAGACGAGCGCGTCGTTGCGCGCCCGGCACTGCTCGGGCCCGACTCCGAGGCGCTCGGCGACACCGGGCCGGAAGCCTTCGAGCAGGACGTCGGCTTGCTCGCAGAGCCGGAGCACGACCTCGGCGCCCTCCGGATGTTTCAGGTCGACCCCGACACTGCGGCGGCCGCGGTCGATCACCGAGTACGCCGACGCGTTGCCGCCGGCGACCGTGCGGCCGGTCGCGACGTCGGTCGCGCGGTCGACGCGCAACACCTCGGCGCCGAGATCCGACAGCAGCATCCCCGCGAACTGCACGGGGCCGATGTTCGGCAGCTCGACGACCTTCACCCCGGCGAGCGGCCCCATCACAGGTTCAGGACGCGGGCCGCGTTCTCGTAGAGGAACTTCGGCCAGACGTGGTCGCGGAAGGGGACGTTCGGCAGCTCGGCGAAGATGCGGTCGATGTCGAGGCCCATCGGGTAGTAGCCCGCGTAGATGATCTTGTCGGCCCCGCGTGTGTTCGCGAACTCGATGATGTCCTTGTTGTAGTGCTTGGGCGCGAACGCCGACGTCGAGTAGTGCAGGTTCGGCCACTTGAGGAGGAGCTTGACCATCAACTGGCTCCACGGCTCGCCGCCGTGGCGGGTCACGATCTTCAGCTCGGGGAAGAACCAGCACACCTCGTCGAGCAACGCCGGGTCCTGCGGGGCGAAGCGGATACGGGGACCGGGTACGCCCACGTAGACGAAGATCGGGATGTCGAGCTCGACGCACTTCGCGTAGATCGGGTACATCTTCTTGTCGTTCAGCGGCACCTGGGGGATGAGCCCCGTGCCCCAGCACTGCGCGGCCTTGGCGCCGTGCACGCGGACGTCCTGATCGAGCTTGCGCACCGCGTCCATGCCCTGGTTCGGGTCGACGTTCGACGACGCGACGAACCGGTCCGGGTAGCGCTCGAACGCGATCTTCGGATTGCCGTCGGTCGGCACGCCGGTGAGCGCGATGCGGATGCCGTGCTGGTCCATCTTGGCCATCAGCATCTCGACCGGATCGTCGACCTTGTCGTAGTGCGGGACGCCCTTGAACATGTACTGGGCGGGGAACTCCCACTCCTGGCTGTCGGAGTCGTGGGTCTGTTTGCGGATGAAGTCGTAGTGCTTGGCCTGTTCCTCGCGCGGGGCCGGGAACCCGATCATCGTGTCGATGACGCCGACGTCGGCGCGCGCCTTTTCAAAGGCTTGGGCACTCATCGTGTGGGCACCTTTTTCTCGGGCAGCTCGAAGACGCGTTGCGCGTTCTCGTGCAGGAACTTCGGCCAAACGGTGTCGCGGAACGGGACGGCCGGCAGCTCGTTGAAGATGCGCTCGTAGGTGAGCCCGGCGGGGAAGTAGCCCGAGAAGATCACCTTGTCCGCGCCGCGTGTGTTCGCGAAGTCGATGATGTCCTTCGGGTAGTACTTCGGGGCGAACGCGGTGGTCGAGTAGTAGAGGTTCGGCCACTTCAGCAGCAGCTTGGCTGCGAGCGCCGTCCACGGCTCGCAGCCGTGGCGGGTGACGAACTTGAGCTCGGGGAAGTACCAGCAGACCTCGTCGATCAACGCGACTTCCTGCGGCGCGAACTGGAGACGCGGACCGGGGACGCCGGCGGTCGAGCAGAACGCGACGCCGACCTCGATGCACTTCGCGTAGATCGGGTAGAACATCTTGTCGTTGAGCGCGACCTGCGGGTACAGGCCCGAGGGGAACGCGCCGACCGACTTCAGGTCGAACTCGTTCGCGTAGCGGTCGATCTTGCGAACGGCCTCCATGCCCTCGTTCGGGTCGATGCTGATGCTCGCGAAGAAGTGGTCGGGAAGATCGCGCACCGCGCGCCGGCCGACCTCGTCCTCGACGCCGACGATGGCCTGCGTGATGCCGTGGCGCTGGTGCTCGAGGAACAACATCTCCACCGGGTCGCCCATGTCGTCGGACTCCCACTTGGGGACGTTCTTGAACATGTAGCCGGCCGGGAACTCGAGCTCGCCTTCCTTGGTCGCCGAGTCGTGGCTTCCCTTACGGATGAACTCGTAGAACTCGAACATGTCTTCGCGCGACTTCGGGAAGCCGACGGCGGTGTCGACGACCCCACCGGCGCGGGCGCGTTCGAATGCGGTCGCCTCGCTCACAGCTTGAAGACGCGTTCGGCGTTCTCGCGCAGGAACTTGGGCCAGACGTGGTCGCGGAACGGCACGTCGGGCATCTCCTTGAAGATGCGGTCGAGCGAGAGACCCATCGGGTAGTAGCCCGCGTACATCACCTTGTCGGCCCCGCGTGTGTTCGCGAACTTCACGACGGCTTCGGGGTAGTAGCGCGGCGCGAACGCGGACGTCGAGTAGTAGAGGTTCGGCCACTTCAGCAGCAGCTTCACCGCGAGGTCGGCCCACGGCTCGCAGCCGTGCCGCGTCACGAACTTCAGCTCGGGGAAGTACCAGCACACCTCGTCGATCAGGCCGACGTACTGCGGCGCGAACGGCACCCGCGGTCCGGGAACGCCCGCACACACGCAGATCGGGATGTCGAGCTCGATGCACTTCGCGTAGATCGGATAGAACTTCGCGTCGTTGATCGGCACCTGCGGGTACAGGCCGGCCGGGAACGCGGTCGCCGCCTTCACGCCGAGCTCCTCCACCGCGCGCTGGAGGTCTCGCACGGCGTCCATGCCGCGGTTCGGGTCGACCTCGAGGCTGCCGAAGAACCGGTCGGGGTACTCCTTCAGCGCCCGGAGGGAGTCGCCGCTGCGGTCCTCGGCGAACGAGACCCCGAGCATGCCCTTCTCGATGCCGAAGCGGTCCATCTGCTCGAGCAGGAACCGCACCGGGTCGTCGCCCGCCTCGGGGTGCGGCACGTCCTTGAACATGTACTGCGCCGGGAACTCGAACTCGTCGAGCGACTCGCGGTCCCGCAGGCTCTGCCGCAGGAATTGATACGTCCGCGCGCCGGCGCGAAAGGGCGTGGCGATCATCAGATCGATCACGCCGACGTCGGTCGGCATGGTCATGCGGGCCTCCTTGGAACGGAAGGTGACGGTAGCCCGGCGGTCCCGGAACGGTCAGATCCGCAGGGCGGCATTTGGCCGGAATGCCTCGGAGCCGCGATCTGCGGGCCGAACCGCGAGAATGGGTGCCGATGAACCTGAAGACGGCCGCGCTCCGCCTCGGCGTGCACTACCAGACCGCGTACCGGTGGGTAAGGAGCGGTCAGCTCGTCGCGGTCAAGGTCGGGGCCGGCTACGAGATCTCCGAGGCCGCGCTCGCGCGCCTGCAGGCGCAGCGGGCGGCGACCGAACGGACGCCCGAGGGCCGCGGCCGCACCGATGCCGCGGCTGGACGCGGCGTCGACCGTCGAGGACTCGTTGCAGATCCTCGACCTCATGGTCGACGCGGTGACGCTCGACTCGACCGCGGTCGCAGAGCGCGGCGGCGCGGATCGCGGCCGAGTTCCTCGGCGACACGGCGTTCCTGTTCCGCCGCACCGAGCCCGGCGAGCTCGCGATGGCGTACGCCGCGCACCGTGATCCGGTCTCCGAGGTCGCGGCCTCGACCTTGGGCCGCAACCTGAGCACGTCGGTGAAGCTCGTCGGCCGTGTGATCGCGAACCGCGAGGTGCTCCTCGTCCCGCAGGTGCCGCAGCGCGAGCTCCGCCGCCGGTTGCACCCCGAGCTGCACGAGAACCTCCAGCTCTTCGGCTGCTACAGCGCGGTGTGCGCCCCGATCGGCGCGACCGGCGCGCTGCTCGTCACCCGCGATCTGCCCGGCCGCCCGTACACGAACGACGACCTGGCGTTCGTGGAGTCGATCGCGGCGCGCGCGACGCGTGCCGACGAGCGGGCGCGCGCCTGGACCGTGGCCTGGAAGCTCCGCCGCCGGATGGTCGAGGTGTTCAGCGCGCCGACGCTCGAGGGGAACTGCTTCGAGACCGCTGCTGCAGCCGGACGGCGACGGCGACGCGGGCGAAGAGGCTCGCGGACGAGCCGATGCTCGCGGTGCTCGACCTGGACCTTCGCCATGTCGCCTGCAGCAAGCCGTACGCGGAGCTGTCGGTGAGGACGCGGTCGGAGCTCGTCGGGGTCACGCTGCATTCGCTCGTGCGCGACGGCGGCGCGCTCGACGACGCCCTGGCGCCGGTGTTGCTCGGCGAGATCGACTTCCGCAGCGTCGAGCTCGAGGTGCTCGCGGACGAGATCCGGGTGGCGTTGCACCTGGCCATGGTGCGGCGCAGCGACGCGACGCCGCGGGGCGTGGTGCTCGTCGCCCATCCCGTGCCCGCCCTGTCGAGCGGCTGATACCTTCCGCGAACATGGCAGCGATCGCCGACTGGGGTCACGCGACCGACCTCGACGACGTGTGCGCGCAGGTGGCCATCGCCGGCATCGGCGAGACCGAGTACACGAAAGCTTCCGGTCGCACCGCCCGTGAGATCGGCGCCGAGGCGGCCGAACGGGCGATCGCCGACGCCGGTCTCACCCCCGACGACATCGACGGCATCACGTGGTCGGGTGCGTTCGCCGACTTCGACGTCGACGCCTACCGCGAGCACTTCGGGACGACCCACGACATGTGGACGTCGCCGTGGGGCGGGGGCATGGCGTGGGCCGCGACCGCGCCCTACCTCGCGGCCGGTGCGATCCGTGCGGGCAAGGCCCGCCACGTGCTCAACGTGTTCCCGGTGGCGTGGGCGACGCAGCGGGCGTCGATGACCGGCGGACCGGGAGAGGTGCACGCCGCGCAGGCGCTGAAGCAGAACCTCGAAGTCCCGTTCGGCTGGTTCCCGCAGCCCGTGTACTTCGCCTCGATCATGCGCCGCCACATGATCGAATTCGGGACGCGGCCCGAGCAGTTCGGCGCGATCGCGGTCGCGTGCCGCCGCCACGCGAACCTGCACCCGGGTGCGGTGATGCACGGCCGCCCGATGACGATCGACGACTATCTGGCGGCCCCGTTCCTCGCCGATCCGCTCCGGTTGCTCGACTCGTGCCTGATCTCCGACGGCGGCGCCGCGTACGTCACGACGAGCGTCGAACGGGCCCGCGACCTCCCGAACCCGCCCGCGGTGGTCGCGCGGGGTGGGGGAGGGCTACTCGGGCAGCGGTGCGCACTGGTCGCAGCAGCGCGCCTTCACGAGCACGCCGCAGGTCTTCTCGGCGCCCGGCGCGTTCGCGATGGCGGGTCTCGCACCCGCCGACGTCGATGTCCTCACGGTCTACGACCCGTTCACCGTGGTGAGCCTGATGCAGATCGAGGACATGGGCTTTTGCCCGAAGGGGGAGGCGGGCAGCTTCGTCGAGGGCGACACCCTCTTCCACGACGCGGGCAAGCTCCCGTTCAACCCGCACGGCGGACTCCTCTCGCACGCGTACGTGCTCGGCATCGCCCATGTCGTCGAATGCGTGAAGCAGCTGCGCGGCGTCGCCGCCGCCCAGGTCCCCGGCTGCGAGGTCGCGGTGTACGGCGGCTACACCGGCCACATGGCGAGCACGCTCGTGCTCACGAAGGATCGGTGATCGACGGCCGTGGCGATCAAGCGCGACGACTTCCCGTTGCCCGATGTCGACGAACCGTCGACCGCGCCGTACTTCGCGGCCGCGGCGCGCGGGCGAGCTCTCGATCCCGCGCTGCGACACGTGCGGCGCGTTGGTGTGGTACCCGCAGGAGTCGTGCCCGCACGACGGCGGTCCGCTCACCTGGACCGCGGTGTCCGGCCGCGGGACGCTGTTCACGTGGGCGATCGTGCGGCGCGCGTTCCTGCCCGCGTTCGAGGACCGCGTCCCGTTCGTCACCGCGCTCGTCGCGCTCGACGAGGACCCGGCGGTGCGGTTGTGCACCTACATCGTCGACAGCGAGCCCGACGAGCTCGTCGCCGACGCGCCCGTAGCGGTGACGTTCCGGCCGCTCGAGTTCGCGACCGTGCCCGGCCGATCGGTCGTCGTCCCGATGTTCGCCCGCCCGTGATCTACGACGATCTCCGGGTCGTCGACCGCACGACGGGAATCGCGGGCGCGTACTGCGCCAAGCTGCTCACCGACCTCGGCGCGGACGTCGTGTTCACGACACCCGTCGCGGGTGATCCCCTGTTCACCTACCTCCGGACGTCGCAGCGCGTGACCGCCGACGTACAGCCGTGGCTCGCGGCGGCCGACATCGTCATCGGCAACGAGCCCGGGTCCGCGACGGTCACCGCGCCCGTCACCGTCTCCATCACCGCGCTCGGGCACGGCGGCCCCGACGACGGCATCTCCTTCCCGGAGGAGGTGTTGCAGGCGCGCAGCGGCAGCCTCTCGGCGCACGGCCACATGCACCTGCCGCCGCTCACGGTCGGCGGTCGGCTGGGTGAGTACATCGTCGGCACGTTCGCGGCGCTCGGTGCGCTCACCGCGTTGCCGCGGGCCGTGCGTTCGGGCGTGCCCGAGACGGTGGACGCGTCGCTGCTCGAAGCGATCCAGCTGACCTACGTCACGATGCCGACGCTGATGGCGCGTTTCCCCGGCGGCCGCGCGCAGTCGTTCCGCTGGGTGATGATCCCGGGCAACGAACCCGCGGGCGACGGCCGCTTCGTCGGCATCACGACGGTGACCGTTCAACAATGGCAGGCGCTCGCCAACCTGATCGGTCGTCCCGACATGGCCGCCGACGACGAGCTCGGCACGATGATCGGCCGCTTCCGGCGCGCGGCCGAGGTGAACGGCGCGATCCACGCGTACACGAACGCGCACTCGGCCGACGAGATCGTCGCCGCATGCGTGGAGGCGCGCGTTCCCGCCGCGATCGTCGGCAACGGGGCCGAGCTGCCGCGCAACGAGCAACTCGCGGCGCGGGGCGTGTTCGTGCGCCAGCCGGGCGAGTCGTGGATCCGGCCGCGCGTGCCGTTCCGGTTCCACGGCGTGCCGGATCGTGTGCCGGAGGCGCCCGCACTTGCAGGTCCGGTGTGGCCGGCGCCGACCGCGTTCGCGGCGGGGCGACCGCCCCGCCCGGCGATCGGCCGCTCGCGGGGCTGCGGGTGCTCGACTTCACCGCGTTCTGGGCGGGGCCGTTCGCGACCGCGTGGCTCTCGTCGATGGGTGCCGACGTGATCAAGGTCGAAGCCGTGCAGCGGCCCGACGGGATCCGGTTCAGCGCCGCGGTCCGGCCGCACGACGACGCGCGGTTCTACGAGAAGTCGGCGCTGTTCCACGCGTGCAACCTCGCCAAGCGCGGCATCACCCTCGACCTCGGTCATCCCGACGGGCTCGCGATCGCCCGGCGGCTCGTCGCCCGCAGCGACGTCGTCGCCGAGAACTTCACCCCGCAGGTGCTCGAACGCTTCGGGCTCGACTGGGACACGGTTCACGCGCTCAACCCGACCGCGGTGATGTTGCGCATGCCGGCGTTCGGCCTCGACGGCCCGTGGCGGGCGCGGCGGGCTTCGCGCAGACGATGGAGCAGCTCACCGGCATGGCCTGGGTCACGGGCTACGAGGGCGGGCCACCGATCATTCCCGGCGGCCCCGTCGACCCGATGGTCGGGGCCCACGCGGCACTGGCCGTCGTCGCCGCGCTCGAGCACCGGGCCCGCACCGGCGCCGGCCTACTCGTCGAGGTACCACTCGTCGAGGTCGCGACCGCGGTGACCGCCGAGCAGGTCATCCGCTACTCCATCGACGGGACGCTGGCGGATCGGCGCGGGTCGGCGGGCGTCTACGCGTGCGCGGGTGACGACGCGTGGGTCGCGATCGACCGCGCCCACGATCCGATGGCGCCGGAGGAGCGCGCCGCGTGGTGCGCGAGCCGCTCGGCCGCGGATGCGGCACGCGACGCGTGCGCGCAGGGTGTCGCGGCGGCGGCGATGGTGCCGGGCTACGCGACGCTCGACGATCCGCAGATGCGGGCGCGCGGATTCTTCGAGGCCGTCGACAACCCGTGGGTCGGGGAGCAGTACTACCCGACCTGGCCCGTTCGCCTGTCGGGTGGCCCGCACCGGGTGTGGACCGCGCCCGCGCCGACGCTCGGCCAACACAACGCCGAGGTCTTGCGGGGCGAGCTCGGTCTCGACGACGCCGAGCTGGCGCGCCTCGTCGCCGAGCACGTCATCGGCACCGCGCCCGTGTACTGACGGCCGGTCGGAAGACTCACGACGCGGCCGTCGGTAGGGTGGCGGCGCATGCAGCCGTCGTCGGGGGGCCCGGGCTCGAGGATGTCGAGGACGCCCTCGTCGACGGCGACGTCGCCTATCAGCGGGGAACCGCGGCCGCGGCGTTGCGCCACCGCGACTTCCGCATCGTCTACATCGGGACGTTCTCGTCGAACATCGGCACGTGGATGCAGAACGTGCTGCTGGGTTCGTACGCGTTGCAACTCACGCACAGCGGCTTCTACGTGGGGTTGCTGTACTTCGGCCAGCTCGGCCCGCTGCTGTTCCTGTCGATGATCGGCGGCCACCTCGCCGACCGGGTGGATCGGCGCCGGCTGCTCGTCTCGCTGCAGGTCGCCCAGGGTGCGCTCTCGTTCGCGCTCGCGGCGGTCGCGTGGACCGCGCATCCCTCGACGACCCTCGTCGCGGTCCTCGTGTTCGCGATCGGCATCGCCAACGCGCTCGGTGCGCCGGGCCTGAGCGCGATCCTGCCGACGCTCGTGCCGCGGGAAGACCTCACGGGCGCCGTCTCGCTCACGTCGGTCCAGATGAACCTCTCGCGCGTGATCGGTCCCGTGATCGGCGGCCTGATCTTCGTCGTCTTCGACGCCGGCTCCGTGTTCGCGATCAACGCCGTCACGTACGTCTTCGCGGTCATCGGGCTGGTGTGGGCGAGCTATCCGAGGTACGCGCACGCCGGCGTCGCCGAGCGGGGGGAGCATCGGCTGCTCGACGGCGTACGGATCGCCCGGTCCGATCCGGTGATCCGGTACGTGCTGCTCACGCTGTTCTCGTTCTCGCTCTTCTCCGTGACGTTCGTCGGGATCCTGCCCGTCGTCGCGAAGTACGACCTCGGCGTCACCGGCGGTCTCTACTCGTTGATGTACGCGACGTTCGGTATCGGTGCCGCCGCTGGGCGCGCTGACCGTCGGCTCCGTGCTCGCGCAGCGGTCGAAGCTCGCGCTCCTCCGGCCCGGCTTCGTGCTCTTCGCCGTGTTCCTCGCGTTGTTCGCCGTCGTGCGGAACGTTCCCGCCGCCTTCGTGCTGATCGCGATCGTGGGCTACCTGTACTTCCTCGTCATCACCTGCCTGTCGACCATCATCCAGAAGCAGCTGCGAGACGAACAACGCGGGCGGGTCATGGCGTTGTGGATCATGCTCTTCGGCGGGACGGTCCCGCTGGGCGTCCTCGCGGCCGGTCCGTTCGCCAAGTCGTACTCGACCGAGGTGTTGCTCGTGGGCGCGGTGTGGGCGATCGTGCTCGCGCTGCTCTCGAGCGCGCGCTCGCTCCGTGAGAAAGGTGCACCGGATGACTGAGAAGCACGCGCCGTACGTCGACACGCGCCCAGCACCGCGGCGACGTTGCGGCCGATCACGTCGAGGCAATAGCCGCCTTCCTGCACGATCAGCGTGGGCCGCTCGAGGCCGGCGAGCGCGGCGCCGATGCGCGGGTAGTCGGCGGCGGTGAGGCGGAAGCTGTCGGGATCCTCGAGCGCGGTGTCGACGCCGAGGGACACGATCACGGCGTCGGGCGCGAACTTGCGCACGGTGGCGAGCGCGGCGTCGAGCGCCGGTCCGTACGCGGCCCAGTCGGTGCCCGCGGGCAGCGGGAAGTTGCGGGTGCAGTCCTCGCCCGCGCCCCACCCGCGCTCGCCCGCGAACCCGAGGAAGAACGGGTACTCGAACGCGGGATCGGCGTGCACGGACACGAACAGCACGTCGTCGCGGTCGTAGAAGATCTGCTGGGTGCCGTTGCCGTGGTGGTAGTCGACGTCGACGATCGCGACCCGCGCGCCCCGGTCGGTCCACGCCTGCGCCGCGATCGCTGCGTTGTTCAGGTAGCAGTAGCCCGCGAACGAATCGGCGGCCGCGTGATGGCCGGGCGGTCGGGCGCACGCGTACGCCGACGCGCACGCGGCCGTCGGCGACGGCCTCCCACGCGGTGAGGGTCACGTCGACGGCGCCGATCGCGGCGGAGTAGGTGCCGGCGAGGATCGGATCGTTGTCGTGCGAGTACCAGCCCGAGCTGCGCGATCACGTGCTCCGGCTCGACGTAGGGCTGGTCGCGGATCGGCCGCGCGTAGCCCTGCCGCGTCGGACGACTCGTCGAGGCCCGTCGCCTCCCGCCAGCGCGCGTGCGCGTGCTCGAGGAACTGCACGTACTCGCGCGGGTGCACGCGCAGGATCGGTTCGGCACCGAACGTCCGGGGCGCCTGCGGGCTCCCGAGGCCGGCCGCGCCGATCGCGGCGACGATGCGGTCGACGCGCTCCGGGACCTCGGGCGGGTCCATGACGTGCCCACGGTCGAGGAACGGCGTGCGGGGGTGGTGCGTGCGATGCGCGTCGGAGGCGATGACCAGCATGCGCAAGGCGTAGCACGCCCCGGCCCGCCCGTCGTGCCGTTGCGCACCGGGCGGTACCGTGCACGGGGTGACTCCGGGTGAAGTGCGCGTCTTCGCGGTCACGCTCGACCAGCCGGCCGATGCGGTCGAGCACCTCGACCGAATCCTGGCGCCCGAGGAACGGAACGCGCCGCCCCGCATCCGGGTCGCGCGCGCCGCGGCCCGGATCGCGCTCGCGGGCACGCTCCGGCTGGACCCGGCCGCCGTCGTGATCTCCCGGCGCTGCGAGCACTGCGGTGATGCTTCCCACGGTCGGCCGGCGGTCGTCGGCGACAACCGGGTCTCGTTCAGCGTGAGTCATTCCGGCGGGTCGCGCTCGTCGCGCTCGCGGCGGACGGCGCCCGCGTCGGTGTCGACGTGGAGACCGTGCGCCCGCGCCCGCGACTCGAACGGCTCGCCGCCCGGGTGCTCGGTGACGACGAACATCGGCGCTGGGCCGCGATCGACGATCCCGACGAGCGGCTGCGCGCGTTCCTGCAGGCGTGGACCGCGAAAGAGGCCTACCTGAAGGCGATCGGCATCGGCATCGCGACCCGGTTGCGCGATGTGCCGCCGCGCCTCGACGGTTGGTGGATCGGACAGCGTCGCGGCCGGGGCCGGTCGGGTCGGCGCACTCGCGATCGACCGGCCCGACGTGACCGTCCGGCGCGCGCGCCTGCCCGCGTTCGCCCAGGGGTACCGTGACCTCGTGCTCGACGACGACGAGGGCTACGCGGACGGCGACCCCGCCGAACCCGCCGGCACGCCTACGGCCGGTGGTGATCCCGACGGTGATCCCGACGCCGCGCCCGTCGGCCACGCCGAGCCGGCTCCCATCGAACGCTTCCGCCGCACCTCCGTCGGCACCGTGTTCGCGGCGGGTCTGCTCGGGCTGCGCGACGTGCTCGAGCCGCCCAAGGACGAGACCCCCGCCATCGTCGAGGAGTGGACGGCGCGCGAGCCGTTCACCGACCCGATCGTGCTGCGGCTCGATCCGGACCATCCCGAGGACTCGATCGTGATGGTCCGGCCCTGGCTGAACCCGAAACGCCCGAACCCGTAGCCGCGGCCGCGGCGCGGCGCCGACTGGTCAGCCGCGCGCGGTGATCGTCTCGCGCGCGATCGTGCAGCGCGCGAGACGTTCGGGGATCGGCTCGACCCCGAGCCCGGGGCCGGTCGGCACGCGCAGTGCTCCGGCCTCGATCACGAACGGTTCGGTGATGTCGCCGTCGGGGCCGAAGAAGCGTTCCGACGCCGAACAGTCGCCGGTGAGCGTGAAGCCCGGCAGGGCCGCGACCGCGAGCAGGGCCGCGCGTCCGACGCCGGTCTCGAGCATGCCGCCGGCGACCGCGGCGATCCCGGTGCGCACGCATTCGTCGTGCACTTGCCGCCGCGCCTTCCGACGCCGAGACGGCCGACCTTCACCGCGATCGCGTCACACACGCGCAGCGCCGCCGCGGTCGCGCGCCGCATCGAGGTCGGTGATCGTCTCGTCGAGGCAGATCGGGTGTCGCGACGTGCTCGACGAGCGGACACGTGCTCGGCCATCGCTCCGGGCGCACACGGCTGCTCGACGCACTGCAGCCCCAACGGATCGATCGCGTCGAACAGCCGGCGCGCCTGCGCGAGGGAGTAGCTGCCGTTCGCGTCGGCGGCGAGCTCGACGCTCGTCGCCGATCTCGGCCGCGCACCGCGGCGAGCACGTCGACGTCGCGTCCCGGTTCGATCTTGCACTTGATGCGCCGGTACCCGGCGGCCACGTACGCGGCCGGCGACGCGCCGCAGGCGGCCGAGGTCGTCGTCGAAGCCGAGCGCCACGCCGGCCGGCACCGACGTCGCCGTCGGCGCCCAGCCAGCCGGCCAGTGAAATGCCCTCTGCCCGCAGGCGCGCGTCGAGCAACGCGCACGACAACGCCGCGTCCGCGGCGCGGTGGCCGCGCACGTCGTCGAGGCTCTTGCCCGCGAACGCGCGCGGGAGCAGGTGGTCGCGCAGCGCGAGGCGCGCGCCGTCGATCGTCTCACCGTCGTACTCCGGAGTTGCCGGTGCGGTGCACTCGCCCCAACCGGTGCCCGCGCTCGTCGTCACCCGGACGAGCAGCGCGTCCTTCGTCGCGGTCGTCGCGCGCGCGGTGCGAAAGGGGACGACGAAAGGGAGCCGCACGCGCAGGAGCTCGACTTCGTGCAGCGCGTCGACCACCGGGCCGAGCGTACACGCGAAGACGCCCGGGCACGGAGCCCGGGCGTCTTCGGGTGATGACCGCAGTCAGAGCTGGTTCAGCGGCGCTTCGTCGCCTTCTTCGCCGCGGTCTTCTTGGCCGGCGCCTTCTTCGCGGCAGTCTTCTTGGCGGGCGCCTTCTTCGCCGCGGTCTTCTTGGCGGGCGCCTTCTTCGCCGGAGCCTTCTTCGCCGCCGGCTTCTTGCCCGAGAGCACCGCGTCCTTGAACGCCTTCAGCGGGGTGATGCGGGCGACGCGCTTGGCCGCGACCTTCACCTGCTCGCCGGTGGCGGGGTTGCGCGCCATGCGGGCGGGACGGTCGATGCGGCGGAACTTCGCGAAGCCCGAGATCGCAACGTCCTCACCGGTCGACACCGTCGCAGTGATCAGGTCGGTGAACGACGTCAAGAATGCGTCGGCCTCCCGGCGCGTCCACTCGTTGAGGGCGGCGAGCTCGTTCAGCAGCTGGCTGCGATTCACATTTCCTCCATGCGATGTTGGGAAATCCGGGGTGCATCGTGACACGTTCCCCGCGCGGATGCGTGGATATCAGCCGCAATTTCAAGGGTTTTTTCGGCCGAGCGCGGTCAGGGCGCGGGGTCGAACCGTCGCCCGCGAGCACCAGCGACTCCGGGTCCATCGACCCAGCGCGCCTTGCCGTTCGACTTGGCCTGGTACATCGCGGCGATCGGCCCGGCGCAGGAGGTCGCCGGTGTCGGCGCCGTGGGCGGTGGCGAGCGGCGACGCCGACGCTGCGTCGAGATCCGGGCGACCTGGGCGCCGACCGGAAACGGCGCGGCGAGCTCGGAGCAGATGCGGTCCGCGATCGCGGCGGCGGCGGGCGACGCTTTCGAGCCGGGTCAGCATGATCGTGAACTCGTCGCCGCCGATGCGGGCGACGAGGTCGCCGGGCCGGATGCACGCCCGCGAGCCGGGACCGCGACCGCGACGAGCAGCTCGTTCCCGGCGTCGTGGCCGTAACGGTCGTTGACCTCCTTGAAGCCGTCGAGGTCGATGAACAGCACGCCGACGAGGTCGCCCGGGCGGCCGCGGCGGGCCACGGTGCGTTCCAGCTCGTCGGTGAAGCGGCGGCGGTTCGCGAGCTCGGTGAGCGGGTCGTGCGACGCCTCGTGGTCGAGGCGGTCCTTCAGCTCCTCGAGGCCCCGGTGGACCTGCGCGTTGTGCAGCGACGCGCCCGGCCTGGGCCACGAACAGCTCGAGGCTCTCGACCGGCGCCTCGGGGGGCGGTTCCGTGCCGCGGCCAGTCGACGGTCAGTACGACGAGCTGATCGTCGATCATCGGGATCGGCAATGCGAGCAACGAGGCGGGGCCGCCGCCGCGGTCCGACGGATAGCCGTCGGCCGACCCGGGCGTCCGGACGACGGGCCCGCCGGTCTCGAGCGCCTCGGTCGCGGCGAGCAGCCGCGGGTCGCCCGGGGCGGGCGAGGATCGAGCCGCGCGATCCGCGCACCGGCCGGGCGTGCGGGCGCGGGTCGGGCCTCGGGCCGGGCGGGATCAGCTCGAAGACATGCGGAGCCGTCGAAGCCCATCTCGGCGACGGTCGCGCGGATGACGTCGAGGATCTCGTCGACGTCGAGACGCGACGTCCGGCGGCCGCCGAGCGCCGCGGCCCGCAACAGCACCGACCGCTGCTCGGCCTGGTCGCGGCCGCGCCGGTGCGCGGCGATCTCGGCGACGAGGTGGTCGGCGAGGTATCCGACGGGCAGCGCGACGAGCAGCACCACCGTCAGCCGTTGGGCGATCGTCGCGGTCGGGCAGGCTCGGCGTGCGACGCCATGTCGCAGCCCAGTAGCCGCCCGCGAGGACGAGCCAGCTCGCGAACGCGCCGGCGACGCGGAAGCGGATCGCGCCTTCGATGGCCGGGAGGACGAGCACGCCCAGTCGGCCGAGTCCGCGCTCATGCGCTCGCGCTGCGCGAACGCGACGAGCAGGACGATCAACGTGTCGGCGAGGAGTTGCACGACGCCGAGCAGCACGCGGTCGCGGGCGTCCTGGCGTTCGGCGACGGACGCGACGACGTTGATCGACCAGAACGCGGCGACGAGCAGGACGGCCTGGAAGTGGGGGAGCGCGCCCGCCGCTCCAGAGCCGGGCGAGGACGAGCGCGCCGGCGAGCAGGCGGACGCGCCGGAATGCGGCCTCGACGGAGACCGGTGTGCCGGCGTCGGAGGCATCCGCGCTGCGGCTGGTGCCCCATCTCCCCCTTTTCGGTCCGCGCCCGGCGAGCGGCGCGGCGGTCCCGCCCCTCGATCGGTATCGGCCGGATACCGGCAATTCGCTGAACGAGATCGTGGAAGAATCCGGTACAGGACGTCTCGCAGTTTCCGTGCAGAATTCCCGCTCGGGCTGCGGGACATCGCGGTCTACGGCGGATCCACGCGACGGTGCGCGCGCACGGCGTGCCAAGGTGGCGCGCGTGCCCGCGCCCGTCGTCGTCGACGATCCCGCCGACCCGCGCCTCGCCGACTACGTCGATCTCGCCGATCCCGACCTCCGGCGGCGGGTCGAAGCCGACCGGGGCTTCTTCATCGCGGAGTCGCCGCTCGTCGTGCGCCGGCTGCTCGCATCGGGCCGGCACGTCCGGTCGGTGCTCGTCACCCCCGCCCAGTACGACGCGCTCGCGCGACGCGTTCGACCGGGCCGCGCTCGCCGCGCCCGTCTACGTCGCGCTCCGACGCGGTGCTGCGCCGGGTCGTCGGCTTCAACCTGCACCGCGGCGCGGTCGCGGCCGCCGAACGCTGGCCGCTCCCGCCGGTCGCGGACGTGCTCCGCGGCGCCCGCCGGGTCGCCGTGCTCGAACGCGTCAACGACCACGAGAACCTCGGCGTCGCTCTTCCGCAGCGCGGCCGCGCTCGGCGTCGACGCGGTGCCTGCTCGACCCCGAGTGCTCCGACCCGCTGTACCGCCGCTGCGTGCGGGTCTCGATCGGGCACGTGCTGCGCATCCCGTGGACGCGGGTCGACGGTCCTCGACGAGGTCCGGCAGCCGGCCTCACGACGTTCGCGCTCACCCCCGCGGCCGACGCGATCGCGCTCGACACCGTCGAGTGGCCCGAGCGCGCCGCGTTGCTCTTCGGCGCGGAGGGCCCGGGCCTGTCCGACGCGCTGGCTGCGCGGCGGCCGACCACCGCGTCCGCATCCCGATGCAGCCCGGCGCGGACTCGCTCAACGTCGCGACCGCCGCCGCGGTCGGCGTTCTACGCGCTCGCCGGCACGAGCGGTTGAATCACCCGACGGGCAGCGTCGGCGCGTGATCGCGGCCCGCCGTCGACCTCGATGCGGCGGGTCACCGAGATCGCGTCGAGCAGCGCGCGGTCGTGGGTGACGAGGAGCAGCGTGCCCTCGTAGTTCTCGAGCGCGGATTCGAGCTGTTCGATCGCGGGCAGGTCGAGGTGGTTCGTCGGCTCGTCGAGCACGAGGCAGTTGACGCCCTCGGCGCCGAGCAGCGCGAGCGACGCCCGGGTCCGCTCGCCCGGCGAGAGCGAGTCGGCCGGCCGGCCGACGTGCTCGGCGCCGAGGCCGAACTTCGCGAGCAGCGACCGCGCCTCGCTCGGGACGAGCCCGCTCGCCGTCTCGAACCGGGCGAGCAGCGGGGCCGTCGCCCGCGAACGCGGCGCGCGCCTGGTCGAGCTCGCCGACGATCACGCCCGGCCCGAACCAGCGCTCGCCCGCGTCGAGCGGCAGCCGGCCGAGGAGCGCGTCGAGCAGCGTCGTCTTGCCGCTGCCGTTCGCGCCGAGCGATCGCGACCCGCTCGCCGTACTCGACGAGCAGGTCGATCGGACCGAGCGTGAAGTCGCCCCGGCGCACGACCGCGCCCGCGAGCCGGGCGACGACGGTGCCACTGCGGGGCGCGGTCGCGATCTCCATGCGCAGGTCCCAGCCCTCCCACGGCTTCTCGACCGCGTCGGCCTCGAGCCGGGCGAGCGCGCGGTCGGTGATCTTGGCCTTGGCCGCGACGTGCTCGCTGCTGTTGCGCCGGAACTCGCGGATGTTCTTGTCGTTCTCGCCCGACTTCTTGACCTTCGCCTTGCCCTGCACCGACCACTGCCGCTGGCGTTGCGCCCGGTCGAGCAGCTCGCCGCGCTGCGACCGGTAGCTCGGCGTACTCCTCCTCGGCGTGGCGGCGGGCCGTCGCCTGCTCGTCGAGGTACGACTGCCAGCCGCCCGCGTACTCGGTCGCCGAGTGTGCGGTGCTCGTCGAGCTCGAGCACCGACGTGATCGTGCGGTCGAGGAACGCGCGATCGTGCGAGACGATGACCGCGCCGCCGGTCAGCTCGTCGTGCAGGAACCGCTCGAGCCGTTCGAGGCCGGCGAAGTCGAGGTCGTTCGTCGGCTCGTCGAGCAGGAACACGTCGAAGCGGGCGAGCACGATCGCGGCGAGGCTCGCGCGGGCGGCCTGCCCGCCCGACAGCGCGGTCATCTCGAGGTCGAGCGACGCGGTCCGCGAGGCCGAGGTCGGCGCACACCGCGCCGACCCGGGCGTCGAAGTCGGCCGCACCGAGCGCGAGGTAGCGGTCGAGCGCGTCGGCGTAGCGCGTCGTCGGCGCCCGGGCCGCTGGTTCGGCGAGGGCCGCGGCCGCGGCGTCGAGCGCGTGCTCCGCGGCGGCGACGCCGGTGCGGCGCGCGAGGTACGCCCGCACCGTCTCGCCCGCGCGGCGTTCCGGTTCCTGCGGGAGGTACCCGACGGTCGCGGTCGGCGGCGTGAGCGTGACCGTGCCCGAGTCGGGCGTGTCGAGGCCGGCGAGGATCTTGAGCAGCGTCGACTTGCCGGTGCCGTTCGGCGCGACGACGCCGACGCGGTGCAGCGGCCCGATCGTGCACGACACCCGGTCGAGGACGACGCGCGGGCCGAACGACTTCGTGAGGTCACGGGCGACGAGGGAGGCGAAAGAGGACGAGGACACGGCGGCACCTGCGGTCGAGCGGCGGACGAGAGGCTCGGAAGGCGGCCGGATCACGACATCGGGTCGAGGATAGCCCGGCGTGCCAGCATTCGCCGTCGTGAATATCCGGCCGGATCGGCTCGACCGGTGCACCGCGCTCGCGCTCGACGACGACGGCGAGGCGGCCGGGCGTCCGGGTGGTCGACGCCCGCCAGCCCGGGCGAGGCGTTCGAGCGGGCCCGGCTCGTCGACGTCGAGCTCGTGCGCTGCGACCTGTCGGGTTGCGACTTCTCCGAGTCGGCTGTGGCAGCGGGTCCGGCTCGTCGACTGCCGGGCGTCGTCGATCGAGCTGCCGCAGGCGCAGCTGCACGACGTCGCGTTCGCCGACTGCCAGCTCGACGACGCGAACCTCCGGATCGCGCAGCTGGCGCGACGTCCGCTTCGACGCGACGGTGCTCACCGGCGCCGAGTTCGTCGGCGGCCGGCTCGAGGACGTTGCGTTCGAGGGCAGCGACCTCTCCGGCGCCGACTTCTCGAACGCCGCGTGCACGGCGGTCGACCTGCGGGGCGCCCGGCTCGACGGCCTGCGCGGGGTCGGCGTCGCTCGGCGGCGCGACGATCGGTGTCGACCAGCTCGTCGGGCTCGCACCCCAGCTCGCGCAGGCGCTCGGCCTGCGACGTGCCGACGTCGACGAGCGAGCGCCGGCGGCGAGACCTGCCGGGCCCGGCGCCGCCGCCGAGCCCGCGAATCCGTTCGGCGCCGCGACCGGCGTCCGCCGCTACAATCGTCGTGCTCCGCCACGGGCCAATGTCGTCCCGCGGCGGCCAGATCCCAACGGAGCTGACCGCCTGAAACGAGGACGACACCGCAGTGGCCGATCGCGAGCTACCCCCGCTCTACGACCCCCGATTCGAGCACGACGCGTGCGGCGTCGGGTTCGTCGTCGACATGAAGGGTCGCAAGAGTCACGCGCATCGTCGAGCAGGCGCTGACCGCGGTCTGCTGCCTGAACCACCGGGGCGCGGCCGGCGCGGAGGCCGACACCGGCGACGGTGCCGGCATCCTCGTGCAGATGCCCGACGCCTTCTACCGGGCGACCGTCGACTTCGAGCTGCCGCCGCTCGGCGCGTACGCGACCGGCATCGCGTTCGTCCCCGTCGACCGGGTCGACGCCACGACCGACGCGGTCGCGAAGGTGCTCGCCGACGAGGGCTTCGCGGTGCTCGGGTGGCGGTCGGTCCCGATCGACGCCGACCGTGCCCGGGCGCGTCCGCGCGCGAGCAGATGCCCGCGTTCGTGCAGGTGTTCGTGGCCAAGAACGGGCTCGCCGGCGACGAGCTCGAACGGCACGTCTACCTCGCCCGCAAGCGCATCGAGCACGAGACCGACGCGTACTTCGCGTCGCTGAGCAGCCGGGTCGTCGTCTACAAGGGCATGCTCACGCCCGACCAGCTCGGCGAGTTCTATCCCGACCTCGCGCGACGAGCGCTTCGAGAGCGCGCTCGCGCTCGTGCACTCGCGCTTCAGCACGAACACGTTCCCGAGCTGGCCGCTCGCGCACCCGTACCGGATGCTCGCCCACAACGGCGAGATCAACACGGTCCAGGGCAACGAGAACTGGATGCGCGCCCGTGAAGGCGTCATGGCGAGCGACCTGCTCCCCGGCGACCTCGAGCGCGCGTTCCCGATCTGCACGCCCGGCGCGTCCGACACCGCGCGCTTCGACGAGGCGCTCGAGCTGCTCAACCTCGCGGGCCGGCCGCTGCACCACGCGATCCTGATGATGATCCCGGAGGCGTGGGAGAACCACGAGAGCATGGACGCGCCCCGCAAGGCGTTCTACCGCTACCACGCCGTCGCTGATGGAGCCCTGGGACGGCCCCGCGTCGATCGCGTTCAGCGACGGCACGGTGATCGGCGCGGTCCTCGACCGCAACGGCCTGCGCCCGTCGCGCTACTGGGTCACCGACGACGACCGCGTGATCATGGCGAGCGAGGTCGGCGTGCTCGACGTCGACCCGGCGCAAGATCGTGAAGAAGGGCCGGCTCGAGCCGGGGAAGATCTTCCTCGTCGACACCGACGCAGGGCCGCATCATCCCCGACGAGGAGATCAAGGCCGACCTCGCCGCGGAGCACCCGTACGAGGAGTGGCTCGACGTCGGGGCTCGTGCACCTCGACGACCTGCCGCCGCAGTTCCCGCTCGTCCCGCAGCACAGCTCCGCGGTGCAGCAGCAACGCATGTTCGGCTACACCGAAGAGGACCTGCGGCTGATCATCGCCCCGATGGCGCGCAACGCGGTGGAGTCGCTCGGCTCGATGGGCACCGACACGCCCGTCCCGGTGCTCTCCGACCGGCCGCGCATGCTCTACGAGTACTTCAAGCAGCTGTTCGCGCAGGTCACGAACCCGCCGCTCGACGCGAACTTCGAGGCGCTCGTCACGTCGCTGAACTCCGTGGTCGGGCCCGAGGGCAACCTGCTCGACCCGACCGCGGAGTCGTGCCGCCAGATCGTGTGCCCGACGCCGATCCTCACGAACGAGGAGCTGGCGAAGCTCCGCTACATCGACGACAGCCGACTCGGCCGTCCCGGGGTTCAAGCCGTTCTCCGTGTACTGCCACTACCCGGTCGCCGAGGGCGGCGACGGGTCTGCGGATGGCGATCGACAACGTGCGCACGCAGGTGAGCGCCGCGATCGCCGAACGGCGCCAACATCGTCATCCTCTCCGACCGCTACGCCGACGCGGAGAACGCGCCGATCCCCGCGCTGCTCGATCACCGCCGCGGTCCACCACCACCTCGTGCGCGAGAAGACGCGCACGCGGGTCGGTCTGCTCGTGGAGACGGGCGAGGCCCGCGAGGTGCACCACTTCGCGTTGCTGCTCGGGTTCGGCGCGGGCGGCATCAACCCCTACCTCGCGTTCGACACCATCCGCGACCTGTGCCGCGAAGGCGTGCTCAGCGGCATCACCGAGCGCAAGGCGGTCAAGAACTACGTCAAGGCCGCGGGCAAGGGCATCCTCAAGGTGATGTCGAAGATGGGCATCTCGACGGTCGCGTCCTACACCGGCGCGCAGATCTTCGAGGCCGTCGGGCTGCAGAAGATCGCTCGTCGAGGAGTACTTCACCGGCACCGCGTCGCGGATCGAGGGCATCGACCTCGACGTGATCGCGGAAGAGGTCGCCTGCCGGCACAACATCGCGTACCCCGACCGCCCGTCGGAGCTCGCGCACCGCGAGCTGACCGTCGGCGGCGAGTACCAGTGGCGCCGCGAAGGCGAGTACCACCTCTTCAACCCGGAGACGGTGTTCAAGCTGCAGCACTCGACCCGCTCCGGTCGCTACGACGTCTTCAAGCAGTACACGAAGCTCGTCGACGACCAGTCGCGGCGGCTCGCGACGTTGCGCGGGCTGTTCGACGCTGCCGCGACCGGGACGCGCGCGCCGGTGCCGATCGACGAGGTCGAGCCCGTCGCCGAGATCGTGAAGCGGTTCTCGAGCGGCGCGATGAGCTACGGCTCGATCTCGAAGGAGGCGCACGAGAACATCGCCATCGCGATGAACCGGCTCGGCGCGCGCTCCAACACCGGCGAAGGCGGCGAGGATCCCGACCGGTTCGTGCGCGACGCGAACGGCGACTCTGCGGCGCAGCGCGATCAAGCAGGTCGCGTCGGGGCGCTTCGGCGTGACGAGCGAGTACCTCGTCAACGCCGACGACCTGCAGATCAAGATGGCGCAGGGCGCGAAGCCGGGCGAGGGCGGCGAGCTGCCCGGGCCACAAGGTGTACCCGTGGATCGCGAAGACGCGGCACTCCACGCCGGGTGTCGGCCTCATCTCGCCGCCGCCGCACCACGACATCTATTCGATCGAGGATCTCAAGCAGCTCATCCACGACCTGAAGAACGCGAACGACCGCGCCCGGGTGCACGTGAAGCTCGTCGCCGAGGTCGGGGTCGGGACGGTCGCGGCGGGCGTGTCGAAGGCGCACGCCGACGTCGTGCTGATCTCCGGTCACGACGGCGGTACCGGCGCGGCGCGGCTCACGTCGATCAAGCACGCGGGCGCGCCGTGGGAGCTCGGCCTCGCGGAGACGCAGCAGACGTTGCTCCTGAACGGTTTGCGCGACCGCATCGTCGTACAGGTCGACGGTCAGCTGAAGACCGGTCGCGACGTCGTGATCGCCGCGCTGCTCGGCGCGGAGGAGTTCGGTTTCGCGACCGCGCCGCTCGTCGTGAGCGGCTGCATCATGATGCGCGTCTGCCACCTCGACACGTGCCCGGTCGGTGTCGCGACCCAGAACCCCGAGCTGCGCAAGAAGTTCTCGGGCAAGCCCGAGTTCGTCGTGAACTTCTTCGAGTTCATCGCCGAGGAGGTGCGCGAGCACCTCGCCGCCCTCGGGTTCCGTTCCATCCAGGAGGCGATCGGCCACGTCGACATGCTCGACGTGCACCAGGCCGTCGAGCACTGGAAGGCGCGTGGCCTCGACCTCTCGCCGATCCTCGCCCCGCCGGTGAACAAGTACGACCAGACGCTGTACTGCTCGCGGCCGCAGGACCACGGGCTCGACAAGGCGCTCGACCGGCAGCTGATCGCCGACGCGCGCGACGTGCTCGCGACCGGTGAGGGCCAGCTCCACAAGTCGTACGCGATCCGCAACACGAACCGCACCGTCGGCACGATGTTGGGCGCCGAGCTCACCCGGCGCTTCGGGGGCGTGGGCCTGCCCGACGGGACGATCGACCTCACCTTCCACGGTTCGGCCGGCCAGAGCTTCGGGGCGTTCGTGCCGAACGGCATGGTGCTGCGCCTCGAAGGCGACGCGAACGACTACTTCGGCAAGGGACTGTCGGGCGGAACGCTGGTGCTGCGGCCGGCGCGCACCGCGAAGTTCGTCGCCGAGGAGAACATCATCGCCGGCAACGTGATCCTGTACGGCGCGACCGCCGGCAACGTGTTCATCCGCGGTCTCGTCGGCGAGCGGTTCTGCGTGCGCAACTCGGGCGCGACCGCGGTCGTCGAAGGTGTCGGCGACCACGGCTGCGAGTACATGACCGGTGGGCGGGCGGTGATCCTCGGGCCGACCGGCCGCAACTTCGCGGCGGGCATGAGCGGTGGCTTCGCCTTCGTGCTCGATCCCGACCGTTCGCTGTTCCTGCGGGTGAACCGCGACATGGTCGACCTCGACGTCCTCGACGACGACGAGGACGCGACCTGGCTGCGCGGTGTCGTCACCATGCACCTGGAGCTGACGGGTTCGCCGGTCGCCGAACGCCTGCTGTCGAACTGGTGGCAGAGCGTCGGCCTGTTCACGAAGATCTTCCCGAAGGACTACAAACGCGTGCTCGAAGCCCAACGCGACGCCGTCGAACGCGGTGTCGACGTCGACGAAGCGATCATGGCGGCGGCTCGTGGGTGAGACCAGCGGGTTCATGAAGCACGACCGGGAGCTGCCGACGCGGCGACCGGTCCCGGTGCGCATCCTCGACTGGCACGAGGTCTACGAGGACTTCCCGGCCGAGAAGGTCCGCGTCCAGGGCGCGCGCTGCATGGACTGCGGCATCCCGTTCTGCCACACGGGGTGCCCGCTCGGGAACCTCATCCCCGAGTGGAACGACCTCGTGTACCGCGACCGGTGGGAGGCCGCGTCCGACCGCCTGCACGCGACGAACAACTTCCCCGAGTTCACGGGCCGGTTGTGCCCGGCGCCGTGCGAAGCCGCGTGCGTGCTCGGGATCAACGAGCCGGCGGTCGCGATCAAACAGATCGAGGTCGAGATCGTCGACCGCGCGTGGGAAGACGGCTTCGTGCGCCCGGTCGTGGTCGACACGAAGACGGGCAAGCGCGGTCGCGGTGGTCGGCAGCGGGCCCGGCGGGGCTCGCGGCCGCGCAACAGCTGACACGTGCCGGCCACGACGTCACCGTCTTCGAGCGGGCCGACCGCATCGGCGGCCTGCTGCGCTACGGGATCCCCGAGTTCAAGATGGAGAAGCGTCACCTCGACCGCCGCATCGCGGAGATGGAGGCGGAGGGCACCCAGTTCCAGACCAACGCCAACGTCGGCGAGAACGTGCCGGTCGGCGACCTCGCGGCATTCGACGCGGTCGTGCTCGCGGGCGGTGCCACCGTGTGGCGCGACCTGCCGGTTCCCGGTCGGGAGTTCCGGGGCGTCTACCAGGCGATGGAATACCTGCCGTGGGGCAACCGCGTGCAGCAGGGCGACCTCGCCGAAGCGCCGATCTCGGCCGCGGGCAAACGCGTCGTGATCATCGGCGGCGGCGACACGGGCGCCGACTGCCTCGGCACCGCGATCCGTCAGGGCGCGGCCGAGGTGCACCAGTTCGAGATCCTGCCCCGCCCGCCGGACGCGCGGGTCGACTCGATGCCGTGGCCGACGTACCCGATGTTGTTCCGCGTCTCGTCCGCCCACGAGGAAGGCGGTGAGCGCGTCTACGCCGTGAACACCGAGTGCTTCCTCGGCGACGACGACGGCAACCTCCGCGGACTGCGCGCGCACCGGGTGGAGCAGAAGACCGTCGACGGGCGCATGTCGTTCGAGAAGGTGGACGGCACCGAATTCGAATTGCCCTGCGAGATGGTGCTGCTCGCGATGGGATTCGTAGGCCCGCAACGCGCCGGCCTCCTGGAGCAGCTCGGCGTCGAGTGCAACGAACGGGGCAACGTCACCCGCGACGACGCGTTCCGGACGAATCTCGACAACGTCTTCGTCTGCGGCGACATGGGCCGCGGCCAGAGCCTCATCGTGTGGGCGATCGCCGAAGGCCGCTCGTGCGCGGCCGCGGTCGACACATTCCTGATGGGCGAGACGCTGCTTCCCGCGCCGATCGCGCCCGACAGCGCGCCGCTGCGCTGAACGGCCGCGATCCGGCTCCGGGTTCCGTCCCCGGATCCTTCCCGGGACGGTGCACCCGTCCCGGGCCGTCCGCCCCGGGGGGAGCGTGGCGGACGGCCCGAGCTGTGCAAGACCCATCCTGGACCGCGCGCGTTTCCGCATCTCGGCGGCTGTGAGACGGGAATGTGAACGAATCGCGACCGGCGCGATCCGGAACGGTTCGGCCGAAACGGCTCGGCCGGCTACCCGCGGCGGCTGAGCCCGGAGCGGGTCGCGTGCCAGAGGAGCTCTTCGGCGAGCTCGTCGACCGTGGCGCGGGCGAGCTCGCGCGACCGTACGGGCGCGGTCGTCCCGTTCGGGGTGCAGCGTCAAGAGCACCTCGTCGGCACCGGCGGGCACGCAGCGAATCGCGGCGGGCGTCAGTGCGGGCCCCGGGCCCGACCAGAGGCGGGCCGTCGTGGTCCAGACCGGCCCGGACGACGTGAATCCGGCGTCGACCTCCGCCACGCCCCGGTCCCCGAGGGTCCAGCGCAACGATCCGGCCGGAGTGTCCCGCCGGAGCCGTGCCAGGACGCCGCCGAGGAGCGCGGCGTCGATCGGCAATGTGCGCTCCACGCTGCTGTCACCGGGATCCATCCCAGCTCCCTCCCCCGGCACCCTTCTTCGTGAGCAATGCATCGGCCCGTGCGGGGACCGACTGAACCCCGAACGGGCAGGCCGACGGAGGTCGGCGTCGGCTTCCCGTACGATCGACGAATGTTCGAATGGCCCGAAGAGCTCCAGATGGTGCGCGATGCCGTGCGCCAGTTCGTCGACAACGAGATCCGACCGCATCGCGAGGAGCTGGAGCACGGCGACCTGCCGCCGTACGACCTCTTGCGCAAGATGTACAAGACGTTCGGAATGGACACACTCGCGGCCGACGGCTTCGACCGCCGGATCGCGGCGGAAGAGGCGGGAACGCCACCGCGCAGCGAGCGCGACGGCGAAGGTGGTGGTGGGGGCGGCGGCTTCACGCTGCTGCCGATCATCGAGCTCTGCAAGTGCTCGCCCGGCATGGTGACCGCGCTCGGCGTCTCGGTCGGGCTCACGTCGGCGGCGATCAACGCCAAGGGCACGCTCGCGCAACGCAAGCGCTGGGTGCGCGACATCCTCACGCTCGACAAGATCGGTGCCTGGGCGATCACGGAGCCGAACTCCGGCTCCGACGCGTTCGGCCAGATGGCGTCGACCGCGCGGCGCGACGGCGACGAGTACGTGCTGAACGGCTCGAAGACGTTCATCACGAACGGTCCCTACGCCGACACGACCGTCTTCATCTGCAAGCTCGACGAGGGCAACCCGCCGCACGAGCGCACCGTCCTGCAGTTCGTGCTCGACAAGGGCATGCCCGGCTTCGAGCAGTCGAAGCCCCTGCGCAAGATGGGCTTGCACTCGTCGCCCACCGGGATGCTGTTCCTCGACGACGTGCGCGTCGGAAGGGACCGGCTCCTCGGCGAGAGCGAGGAGGCGTTCCGCGGCAGCGGGGGACGGGAGGCGAGCAAGGCGACGTTCATCATCGAGCGTTCGGGCGTCGCCGCGATGGCGCTCGGCATCATCGAACGCTGCCTCGAGAAGTGTGTCGTGTACGCCAAGGAGCGCGAGCAGTTCGGCCGCCCGATCGGTGACTACCAGCTGATCCAGCTCAAGCTCGCGAAGATGGAGGTCGCGCGGCTCAACGTCGAGAACCTCGTCTTCCGCGTGCTCGAGTCGTCGCAGGCCGGCAAGCCGATGACGTTGGCGCAGGCTTCCGCGATGAAGCTCTATGCGGCCGGCGCGGCGACGGAGGTCGCGCTCGAGGCGGTCCAGTTGTTCGGCGGCAACGGCTACATGGCGGAGTACGAGGTCGAGCAACTCGCCCGCGACGCCAAGGTGCTCCAGATCTACGCCGGCACCGACGAGATCCAGGTCGGCCAGATCGCGCGCGCCCTGTTGGCATAAGCATCGAGGTGCGGCCGTGCGGACGAAGCGCAGCGCAGCGGAGCCCGAGGGCGCGTTGAGCATCGTTCCGCCGCCGTGCGTCTGGGACTTCCCGGATCCCGACGCGGCGGCGGGCGCGGACGAGATCGTCGCGGTCGGCGCCGACCTCGAGCCCGGGACGCTGCTCGCCGCGTACCGGCGCGGCCTGTTCCCGATGTACGCGGGCCGGTCGCTCGCGTGGTGGTCGCCCGACCCGCGGTGGATCATGCCGCTCGACGGCTTCCACGCCAGCAGCTCGCTGCGCCGCGCGTCGGGCCGGTTCGACGTGCGATTGAACACCGCGTTCGTCGACGTCATGCTCGGCTGCGCCGACCCGAGGCGCCCGCACGGGTGGATCGACCGGTCGTTCGTGAACGTGTACACGCGCCTGCACGAGATGGGCTGGGCGCACTCGGTCGAGGTGTGGCAGGACGGTGAGCTCGCGGGCGGTCTGTACGGCGTCCGTATCGGCCGGTTCTTCGCGGGGGAGTCGATGTTCCACCGCGTCACCGACGCGTCGAAGGTCGCGTGCCGGGCGACCGTCGACCTGTTGCGGCTCGACGGCGTGACCCTCTTCGACGTCCAGTGGACGACGCCGCACCTCCGCTCGCTCGGCGCCGTCGACGTGAGCCGCGCGGAATACCTCCGGTTGCTAGCTTCGGCCCGCATGGAACCGGTCGAGATCTTCCACAACCCGTCGTGCAGCAAGTCGAGGGGCGCGCTGGCGATCCTCGAGGAGCGTGGTGTCGACGCGGAGGTCGTGCGCTACCTCGACACTCCGCCCGACCGGGCGACGCTCGAGCGGATCCTCGACGCGATCACCGACGAGCCGATCGCCCTGGTGCGCACGGGCGACGACAAGTTCAAGGCCGCGGGACTCACCAAGGCCGACGTGCAGACGCGCGCGCAGGTGATCGCGGTGCTGCTCGCCCACCCCGAGGTGATGGAGCGGCCGGTCGTGTTCGTCGGCGACCGGGCCGTGATCGCGCGCCCGTCGGAGAAGGTGCTCGACCTGCTCGACTGAACGTCCGAGCGCGGCCTGTCTCAGTCGCTCACGCCGCCGAGCGCGATGAGTTGTCGTTGTCGAGGACGAACCAGATCGGCACGACGTGGGGCCGGCCTTGCGGTCGCCGGCTCGGCGGTGCGGGTGCCGTGGGACAGGAACGCGCGGCGCTCGACGTCGGACATGTCCGTTGCCATAGGGCGAAGGTAACCTTCCCGCGCATGACGATGCCTACACCCGAAGACGTGCGCGCCGAGATCAAGGCGTGGCTCGAGGAGAACTGGAACCCCGATCTGACGGTCGGGGAGTGGTGGGACATCCTCGCCCGCTCCGGGTACGCGGCGCCGACGTTCCCCGAGGACGCGTGGGGCAAGGGCTGGCCCCGTGACCTCGCGATGATCGTCAACGAGGCGATCGTCGAGCACGGCGCGATCGGGCCGCCCGCCGGCCTCGGCTACCTGCTCACCGCGCCGACCATCGTGGCCCACGGCGACGAGCGCCAAAAGCGCGAAGACCTGCTGCGGATCCTCAACGGGCAGGACGCGTGGTGCCAGCTCTTCTCGGAGCCGGGCGCCGGTTCGGATCTCGCGAGTCTCGGCACGAAGGCGGTCAAGGACGGCGACGAGTGGATCGTCACCGGCCAGAAGGTGTGGACGTCGACCGCGCAGCTGACGAACCTCGGCATGCTGCTCGCGCGCACCGCGCCCGAGCTGCCGAAGCACAAGGGAATCACCTACTTCAAGTTCGACATGCGCCAGCCGGGCGTCGAGATCCGGCCGTTGCGCGAGATGACCGGGCGGGCGTTGTTCAACGAGGTCTTCATCGACGGCGCGCGTGTGAGCGACGACGACATCATCGGCGGCGTGAACAACGGCTGGGCCGCGGCCAACACGACGCTCATGGCCGAGCGCGCGGGTCTCGGCACCGGCGGTTCGGGTGCGGCCGGCAACGCGTTCCCCGGTCCGATCGCCGCGCAACTGGGCGACCGCGCGGGTGACCACGTCGGGCAGGTGCGTACGGGCGGAACCGGTGGCGGCGGGGTGGCGGCCGCGCAGCGGCTGACGGAGCTCGCACAGGAGCTCGGCAAGAACGTCGAGCCCACGATCCGCCAGAAGCTCGCGAAGCTCTACACGATGCAGCAGCTCGGGCGGTTCTCGGCGTTGCGGGCGAAGTCTCCGAGTCAGCGGACCGGCGCGGAGCCGAACATCGCGAAGCTGATGATGAGCGATCTGCTGCGGCTCCAGCGCGAGGTCGGCCACGAGATCATCGGCCCCCACGGGATGCTGATGGGCACCGACACGCCCGGTGGCGGCTTCGTCCAGGAGGTGACGCTGTTCTCGCCGGGACCGTCGATCTACGGCGGCACCGATCAGGTGCAGCGCAACATCATCGGCGAACGCGTGCTCGGCCTCCCGAAGGAGCCGGGCCCGGCCAAGGAAACGCCCTACAAAGAACTGCTCGTCAACACCTGATCGCCGGAGAGGGCCGGATGCTCGCCGAGCTGCTCGCGACGGCCGGGGTCGAGGAACGCTTCGTCATCGGTTCCCGCTTCGGGCTCTGCGCGCTGCACGGCGGGCTCGAGCAGGGGACGGCGGAGATCGCGGCATCGGCGGCGACCGCGGCCGGCGCGTCGTTCTACGCGGTCGTGCAACCGGACGACTTGCACTGGCACGTGCCGTCGCATCGCTACGACCCGGCGCTGTCCGGCGGGCTGCGCGCGTTCCTCGACGCGGTCGACACCCTGATCTCGGTGCACGGCTTCGGCGGGGTGCGCGACGCCGAGGACCGCTGGACGACCGCGCTGCTCGGCGGCACCAACCGTGAGCTCGCGGCGGAGCTCGGCGCCGCGTTGACCGAGGCACTCCCGCAGTACCGATGGATCGCCGACCTCGACCTCATGCCGCGCCATCTCCGCGGCCTGCATCCCGCGAATCCGGTCAACCGTGTCGCGCGCGGCGGGGTGCAACTCGAGTTGCCGCCGCGCGTGCGCCGGGCCGGTGCCGACTACGACGCGCTCGTCACGACGCTTGCAGCAGTGGCAGCAGGTGCGCGACGTCGTTGTAACGACGCAGGATGATCCGGTCGCCGTCGGCGACCACCTCGCTGATCGACGCGTTGTCGGCGCCCGCGAACGCGAACCGCCGAGCGTTCGTGACGCGGTGCAGCAGCTGCCCGATCACGCCGCCGTGGGAGACCGCCATGACGCGCTGACCGGGATGGGCGGCGACGATGCGCTGGAAGCCGCGCCAGACGCGCGCGTCGAAGTCGTCGTGCGGCTCCGCGCCGGGGATCACGTCCCAACGTTCCTGCACGAAGATCTGTTCGAAGACCGGATCGCGCGCCGCGGCGCGGCGCCGGAACTCGCCCTCCTCCCAGTCGCCGAGATGCACCTCGCGCAGCTCGGATTCCTCGACCGGCGTGAGCCCGAGGCGCGCCGCCAGCGGTGCCGCGGTCTGGTGGGTGCGCTGCAACGTCGTGACGTAGATGGCGTCGATGACCTCGTGTTGGAGCCGGTCGGCGAGGAGCTCGGCCTGGCGGACGCCGACGGGATCGAGCGCCGGGTCGCCGTGGCCGCCCGTGGTCGGGAAGGGCCGGTCGGGATGCGCCGGTGCGGATTCCCCGTGCCGGACGAGCAGCACCGTCGTCGCGCCCGGCGGCGGCGTGAAGCGGTGCTGGCGGAAGCCTTCCGGCGGGATCTCGGGGTCGGGCTGCGGGCCGGTCGTCGTCACGGCCGTGACGGTAGCCGTGGGGCGCGGCCCGGCTCAGCCCGACGCCTGTGACCGCCGAGAACAACCAATGGCATCCGACGAGTCGGTGGCGCGCGAGCTGCGCAGGTCGGTCCGGCGCGCCTGGGCGCTGGGGTCGGTCGGCGCGCTCGTCGTGTTCGGGTTCATCGTCTTCGCCGTCGTCGATCCCGGTCGTGCGGCGCCCGCGATCGACGCGGATCGTTCGCCCGCGGGTGCGGCCGCCGCGGAGATCGCGCTGACCGCCGGAGTCGTGTTGCTGATCGTCGCCACGATCGGGATGGCGCGTGTGGGGCGTCAACGACGCGCGATCGCCCGCTCGCCGTTTCGCCGCGTTCCGGTCCGGTGGATGCGGACGGCCAAGCGGGGCCAGGTCGTCGACGGCCTCGCGCTCCAGCAGCCCGACCACTCGTGGCTCGCGCTGACGCTCACGCCCACGTTCCGTTCGCGTCAGTTCGCGCAGGGCGTGCGCGCGTCCGGCGTCGCCGACGTCGCGCTCCTTCCCGGGTACGCGGTCGTGCGCGCGCCGGAGTCGACCGTGCTCGTCTCGGCCAAGCCGAAGGGCGTCGTGGCGGAACCGCCGCCGCCGGTACCAAACGAACCCATCGTCACGTTGCGCGCCGCGGCTCCCGTCGCGGGCGCACCCGCACCGGTCGTCGACGGCGTCTGGTTCCGGGAGGCGACCGCAGTGCCGGTCGGCCTGTTGCTGCGGTCGCTCGGCGTGCTCGGAATCCTGATCTTCTCGGTCGTCCGCTCGGCGATCGACGGTGACCTCGAATCGGTGGGCTCGATTGCCGTATCGGTGTTCGTGCTCGCGGCGGGGAGCAGCGGGCCGGCGGCGTTGCTCGTGTTGCACACCGTCACGACCGTCGACCGCGCGGGCGTGACCCGCAGGCGCCTCGGCCGCAAGCCGAACCTCGTCGCGTTCGAGGGCATCTCGACGGTGGCGCGCTACGCCACGGTCGGGCCGCGCATTGCGACGAAGGTGGTGCTGACGCTCGACGACGCGTCGACCGTGACGATCCTGACCCGCCGCCCCGACGACCTGATCGCGGCGCTCCGAATGGGCCGACCCTTCGTGTGAGACCGGCGGTGTCTCGGGGCGCCGGTAGCTTGCACCGGGTGGGCGAAGGTCGCGTCACCACCATTCCGCGCCACGTCGGGCTGGCCGACGTCGGTCCCGACGGGCGCGCGCGGCTCGACGGTCTCGCCCGCATCGTGCAGGACGTCTCCGACGCCGACGCGGCCAACGCGCCCGTCGAGGGCATGGGTCTGTGGATCCTGCGTCGGCTCGATCTCGACATCGCGGTGACGCCGCGCTTTCGCGCCGACGTGACCGCGTCCACCTGGTGCAGCGGCATCGGCGCGCGCTGGGCCGAACGAACGACCGAGCTGCGCGTCGGTGACCAACTGTGCGTCGCCGCGACGGCGATCTGGGTGCACACGGATCCGGAAACGGGCGCGCCGAGTCCGCTGCCGCCCGGCTTCGACGCGGTGTGGGGTGTGACCGCCGCGGGGCGCAAGGTTTCGGCGCGTCTGCGGCACCCTCCCGTTCCGGACGACGCGCGCCGGCGCGTGTGGCCGTTGCGCGCGACCGATCTCGACATCGTGGGTCACGTCAACAACGCCGCGTACTGGGCCGCGATCGAGGAGGAGCTCGCGGCCCGGGGCCGGCCGCGCGTCACGCACGCGGAGATCGAGTTCCGCGCCGGACTCGACCCCGGCGACGCGGTCGACCTCGCGGTCGCGGAGGCCGGACCGGGCGAACCGCCGGGTTTCACCGCCTGGCTGTGCGTCCGCGGCGACGTGCGCGCGTCGGTCCTCGTAGGCTGCGAGCCATGCCGCACGACCTGAAGCTCGGGTACATGATCGGTTACTGGGGCGCGCAGCCGCCGACGGGTGTTCCCGACGCGCTCGCCGAAGCCGAGCGGCTCGGGTACGACTCGTGCTGGACCGCGGAGGCGTACGGCTCCGACGCGCTCACGCCGCTCGCGTGGTGGGGTGCGCAGACGTCGCGGATCAAGCTCGGCACCGCCATCTGCCAGATCTCGGCGCGCACCCCGACCGCGATGGCGATGGCCGCTCTGACCCTCGACCATCTCTCCGGTGGGCGCTTCGTGCTCGGGCTCGGTGCCTCGGGTCCGCAGGTGGCCGAAGGTTGGTACGGCGACGACTACCGCAAGCCGCTCGCGGCACGCGGGAGTACGTCGACATCGTCCGCCAGGTGCTCGCGCGCGAGAAGCCGGTCGAGTTGCAGGGCGAGCACTTCCAGCTGCCCCTACCGGGCGGCACGGGGTTCGGCAAGCCGCTCAAGTCGATCACGCACCCGTTGCGCGCCGACCTGCCGATCTACCTCGCGGCCGAAGGGCCGAAGAACGTGTCCCTCGCCGCCGAGATCGCCGACGGCTGGCTGCCGATGTTCTACGCGCCGCGCCACGACGCGTTCTACCGCGACGCGATGGCCGAGGGCTTCGCTCGTCCGGGTGCGCGCTGCACCGCGGCCGACTTCGAGGTCGCGTGCATGGTGCCGGTGATCATCGCCGACGACGTGGAGCGTGCGGCCGACATGTACCGGCCGATGCTCGCGCTGTACATCGGTGGCATGGGCGCGCGGGAGGTCAACTTCCACAACAACGTGTTCGGGCGCATGGGCTACGAGTCCGAGGCCAAGCAGATCCAGGACCTCTATCTCGACGGCAAGAAGGCGGACGCGGCGGCGGCGGTGCCGACCCGTCTGATCGAGGACGTCGCGCTGATCGGCCCGCGGGAGAAGATCCGGGACGACCTCGAGATGTGGCGGGAGTCGACGGTCACCACGATGGTCGTCTCCGGCGCGACCGAACAGCTGCGGACGATCGCGGAGCTCGTGCTCGGATGATCGACCCGGTCCGATGATCGAGTTGAGTCCCGAGGAGGCGCGCGTTCTCGGCTGCCTCATGGAGAAGGCGGTCACGACGCCCGACAACTACCCACTGTCGGTCAACGCGCTGATCAACGCGTGCAACCAGAGCACCAACCGCGACCCGATCGTGTCCTACGACGAGACGACGGTCGAGCACGCGCTCGAGACGCTGCGCGAGAAGGGCGTGTCGCGGCGCGTCCGTGCGACCGGTCAGCGGGTCGTGAAGCACCGTCATGTCGTCGACGAGGCGCTGCAACTCTCGGTGCCCGAATCGACCTTGCTCGGTGTGCTCATGCTCCGCGGCGCACAGACCCCCGGCGAGTTGAAGCAGCGCTCCGAACGCTGGCACGCGTTCCGGTCGCTCGACGACATCGAAGAGACCCTGCAGCGCCTCTCGGAGCGCGGGTTCGTGCGCCAGCTCGAACGCCGGCCGGGTCAGAAGGAGTCGCGTTGGGTGACGCTCGTCGTCACCGGTGCCGAATCGGCGGCGACCACGCCGATGCCGAGCACACCGGCCGCGCCGCCGGGACCGCCCACCGCGGAGGTCGAGGCGGAGCCCGGGCCGCCGCCCGCGCCGCGGGCCGAGCGTTCGCTCGAGGTCCGCAATCCCGCGACGGGGGACCTCGTCCGCAGCGTTGCCGTCACCGACGAGCGCGAGGTCGAGCAGAAGGTCGAGCGGGCGCGCCGCGCGCAGCCCGAATGGGCCGCGCGCGGATTCGAGGCGCGGCGCCGCGGTCGTCCGGGCCTTCCGTGACCTGCTCGAAGCCGAGGCCGAGGAATGCGCGCTCGTCACGACCCGCGAGGTCGGCAAGCCGATCGTGCAGTCCCGCAACGAGGTGCGCGCCGTGCTCGCGCGCGTCGACTGGAACCTCGGGCACGTCGCCGCCGTGATCGCACCGCGCACCGTGACCGCGGGCGGGGGCGAGGGCGTCGAAGAGCTGGTCACGCACGAGCCGGTCGGGCTCGTGGCGCACGTCAGCGTGTGGAACTACCCGTACTTCGTCGGCCTGAACACGATCATCCCCGCGTTGCTGACCGGCAACGCCGTGCTCTACAAGCCGTCGGAGCACGCGACGCTCACCGGTCTGCGGATCGTCGACGTCATGCACCGGGCGGGAGTTCCGGTCGACGTGGTGCAGACGATCGTCGGCGGTGGCGCCGTCGGTGCGGCGCTGGTCGCGGCCGACATCGACATGGTGTGCTTCACCGGTTCGTACGAGACGGGCCGCGGCGTCGCCCGCGCCGTCGCCGACCGCCTGCTCCGGGTTCAGCTGGAGCTCGGCGGCAAGGACGGTGCGTACGTGTGCGACGACGTCGACATCGACTCCGCTGCGCTCGCTGTCGCCGAAGGCGCGTTCTACAACGGCGGCCAGTCCTGTTCCGCGATCGAACGCGTCTACGTGAACACTGCGATCTTCGACCGGTTCGTCGCCACCTTCGCCGACGTCGTGCGCGCCTACCGGACGGGTGACCCCGAGGACGAGCACACCGACATCGGCCCCCTCGCGCGGGCTGCGCAGGTCGACGTGCTCGACGCGCAGGTCGCCGACGCGGTCGCGAAGGGCGCCCGGGTGATCTGCGGCGGTGGCCGCATCGACCGGCCGGGCGCGTGGTTCGAACCGACGGTCCTGGTCGACGTCGATCCGACGATGCGCGTCATGCGCGACGAGACGTTCGGTCCCGTGATCGGCGTGCAGCGCGTACGCGACGACGCCGAGGCGGTGGCGGCCCTCGACGACACCGAGTTCGGGCTCGGCGCGGCCGTGTTCACCGCCGACCGGGCGCGCGCCGAACGCATCCTCGCCCGCCTCGACGTGGGCAACGCCTACTGGAACCGCTCCGACCGTTCGAGCGTGACACTGCCGTGGGCCGGGCGCCGGCACTCCGGCCTCGGGGTCTCGATGTCGGAGTCCGGCGTGCGCGCCTTCGTGCGCGAGAAGGCCTGGCACCTCGGCCCGTGAGCCCGGCGGGGGGCGGCCCGCGCGTCGCCTCCCGGACACCTCCGCGAATAAGGCATCTGCCCGATGTGGGGAGGGGGGTCTTAGCCCGATCCTGTACTTGGAACACCAGGCAGGAGGGCGTCATGTTCGAGAACCCCGAGATCACACGACAACTCGTCGACGGGCGCATCGACCGGCGCTGCCAGGAAGCCGCAGCCCGCCGGCTCGCGTCCGCCTCCCGCGCCCGGTCACGGTCACGGTCACGGTCCCAGTCACGGTCTCGCGGGAGTCGACTCGCACACCGGACCCGGAGCCACCTGTTCTCGTGGTTGCGGGTCTCCGGGCTCCGCCGGGCCCGGCGGGCCGGGGCCGAAGGCGCGCCCGCACCGGCACCCGCGAGCGCGACCTCCTGACCCGGTGCGGCTGTCCGAATTCGGCTCCGGAGTGTCTCGGGGCTGGAGCAAACTGGATGCCGTGCCCGCACGTGTATCGAGCTCCCGGTTCGTCGGCCGTCGCGCCGAGATCGCGCGCCTCGAGGAGATCTGGAAGTCGGCCGTCGCCGACGAACGGGCCGCGACCGTCCTCGTCGCGGGCGAGGCGGGCGTCGGCAAGTCGCGGCTCGTGACCGAGCTGGTCGGCCGCGTCTCGGAGCCCGGGCTCGTCCTGGTCGGCCAGTGCCTCGACCTCGTCGACCGTGCGTTCCCGTTCGGTCCGATCGTGCAGGTGCTCCGCACGCTGCACCGCACCCTCGACGCGGCCACCCTCGATGCGGTCTTCGGCCCCGGGCGCGACGAGCTCGCGGCGCTGCTGCCCGAGCTCCATACACCCGCCCGCGAAGGCATCGTTCCCGGCGCACTGTTCGAGCAGCTGTTGGGTGTGTTCGAACGCCTGGCCGAGAGCATGCCGACCCTGCTCGTCCTCGAGGACATCCACTGGGCCGATCGCTCGACCCGTGAGCTGTTCGTGTACCTCGCCCGCAACCTGCGCAGCGCGCAGATCGTGCTCGTCGGCACGTACCGCTCCGACGACCTGCACCGCCGTCATCCGCTGCGGAGCCTCCTGGTGGAGCTCGAACGGTCGGGCGCGGTCGAGCGCATCGATCTCGCCCGCTTCGACCGCGACGAGGTGCGCGAGCTGATCTCCGCGATCGTCGGGGCGGAGCCGTCGGCGGAGTTCGTCGAGCGCACGTTCCGCCGCTCCGACGGCAACGTCTTCTTCGCCGAGGAGCTGCTCGCGGTCGACGACACCTACGACGCCGCGATGCCGCCGACCCTGCGCGAGATCGTGTTGGCGCGTGTCGACGCGCTCGTCTGACGCGGCGCAGTACGTGTTGCGCTACGCGTCGGTGATCGGGCGTTCGGTCGATCACCGCCTGCTCGAAGCCGCGGCCGACCTCTCGCCCGCCGAGCTCCGTGACGGTGTGAGCGAAGCCGTCGCCCAGCACATCCTCGTCACCGACGGCGACGCGCTCGAATACCGGTTCCGGCACGCCCTCGTGCGCGAGGCGGTCGAGACCGACCTGCTCCCCGGCGACCGCGTCGCGTTGCACTCGCGCGTCGCGCGTGGTGTTGTCGGAGCACCCGGAATGGTTCGACGGCGACGTCGCCCAGCGGTTCGCGCGAGCTGGCCTGCCATTGGGACGCCGCGCGTGACGCGCCCAGAGCGCTCGGTGCGGCCTTCGAAGCGGCGCGCGCTGCGGAACAGATCTACGCGTACAGCGACGCGCTGGACCACGCCGAGCAGATCCTGGAGTTGTGGGGGCAGGTGCCCGACGCGGAGGAACGCACGGGCATGCGGCACGCGGAGATGTTGCGGTACGCGGCGCATCAGGCGGAGATGTCGGGGAACACCGACCGCGCGGCTCGACTACGTACGGTCCGCGCTCGGTGAGGTCGACCGCACCGCCGACCCGATTCTCGCGGGGCTGCTCGAGGAGCGTTTCGGGCGCTACCTGTGGATGCTCTCGCGGTCGTGGTCCGACATCCTCGAGCATTGCCGGGAGGCCGTGCGACTCGTCCCCGCCGAGCCGAGCGCGGCGCGGGCGAAGGTGCTGGCGACGCTCGGTCAGCAGTTGATGCTCGCCCGCATCGATGACGAGGCGATCGCCGTGTGTGAGCAGGCGATCGCGGCCGCGCAGGTGGTCGGCGAACGGGTCATCGAGGGCCACGCGCACAACTCGCTGGGCGCGACCCTGGCCGCGATCGGCCGCACGGACGAAGGGCTCGCGGAGCTGCACCGGGCGCGCGTCCTCGCGCTCGAGACCGAGTCGTGGAGCGACGTCGCCCGCGCCGCGGTGAACGAGGGCGGGGCGCTGCAGTTCCTCGGGCGCGACGAAGAGGGGTTGGCGATCGCGCTCGAAGGTGCCGAGATCGCGCGGGCCCACGGACTCGACCGCGCGTTCGGTTCGTTCCTGCGCTTGAACGCGTGTGAGTCGCTGCGCCTGCTCGGGCGTTGGGACGAGGCCGACGAGCAGCTGTGCAAGGTCGAGACGGCCGACCCGCTGGGCGTCGAGGCCTGGCTCCTCGCCGAACAGCGGTGCCTGCTCGCGGTCGGTCGCGCCCGTTTCGACGAGGCCCGGGCCGAGGCCGAGCGTCTGCGCGACCTGATCGGGCCGACGCGCGGGCCGCAGGAGCACCTGACGGTCGAGCGCGTCTTGATCGCGATCGCGGCATGGAGCGGCGACGAGGCCGCGGCCGTCCGGCGCGCACTCGAAGTGCTGCGGTTGCCGCCGAAGGATCACCGCGCCTGCTTCGACACGATCGCGGTCGTTCTCGACGGCCTGGCGGCCGGCGCCTCGATGGCGGCGCGCGCCGCCGACACGTCCGCGCTCGCGGCCGCCGGGGAGGCGGTGCGGGAGCTCGCCGCGGAGGTCGACGACGAAGTGGCCACCGACCGGTGGGGTGGCGGTCGCCCCGGCGCCCTCGGCGCATTGCGGGCCCACGTCGCGTGCGAGGTCGCGCGCGCGACGGGCACCGACACCGCCCCCGACTGGCTCACGGTCGGCGACCTGTGGGCCGGGCACCGGATGCGGCCCCGGGAGGCGTACGCCCGCATGCGTGCGGCCGAAACCCTCGTACGCGCGGGCGCCCGCGACGACGCGGCGGTGGTCGCGCGGGCGGCGTACGCGCTCGCGGCCGAGATCGGGTGGATATGCGTGCGGGATGCCGTCGCGAGCCTGGGGCGCCGAGCGCGTCTCGATCTCGGAGCCACGAGCGACGCCGTCGCGTCACCCGCGGACCGCTACGGGTTGACCGCGCGTGAGCTCGACGTCGTCGCGCTCGTGGCCGAAGGCAGGACGAACCGGCAGATCGCCGAGGCGCTGTTCATCTCGGCCAAGACCGCCAGCGTGCACGTCTCGAACATCCTGGCGAAGCTCGGTGTCGCGAATCGGGGCGAGGCGGGTGCCGCGGCCCGGCGCCTCGGCCTCGACCTGCGCACGCCGACCGGATAAGGCTCGCACCCGGTCGGGCGGAGCGGCGGTGCCGCGGGCGGCGGCTTCAGGGCGCGTGCGGGGCGGAGTCGGGCGTCCCGATGATCGTGATCGGCGTCTCGCCCGGCAACACCGAGACCGGCGGGTCGGCCGGGTCGGGCTGCGGTGGCGCGATCGACGCGGGGACCTCAGGCCGGCGTTGGCTCGGCGGCACGGTCGTGTCGGTGTGCTGCGGCGCGGTCGTGGTCGGCGAAGTCGTGGGCGGGGCCGGTGCCGCGGTGGTCGGTGTCGCGGTGCTCGGTGTCGTCGTCGGCGGGTGAGCGGCGGGCGCGGGCGCGGCCGTCGTGGTCGTCGAGGCGGGCGCGGCGGCGCTGACCGAGGCCGGCGTGACCGCGACGCTCGGCGCCGAGCCGCTTCCCTGCGCGGCGTACGCGACTCCCGCGAACGCCGCCATGCCGGCCGCGAGCCCGGCGACGGGAAGGATCACCTTGCGGTGCAACAGCTGGCGGTGCAGGCGCTCCGCTTCGACCGGCGTGCAGCCGAGCACCTCGACGATGCGGCGCTCGATCGCCTCGTGGTCGCGGCCGAGCGCGCTCGGCGAGGGCGACGATGTCGACAGTGCGCAGCGCGAGCGGATCGCCGGGCGCGGCGTCGCGCAGGCGTTGGACGATGCCCACGTAGGCGGCGAGCACGTCGTCGGCATCCGGTCCGACCGGCGCCTCGCTCGCGCCGACGACGAGCGTCTCGCCGGTGACACGCGGCGGCATCCGCAGCGGGACGTGCGCGGTCAGGTCGTTGCCGTAACACTCGGCGAGCTGTGCGCACACGTCGGCGGGTACCACCTGCTCGCCGCGCTCGTAGGCGCGCAACTGCGCGGCCGTCGTCCCGGCCGCGGCGGCCGCGTGCTTGCGTTTCAGGCCGCGGCGCTTGCGGGCCGCGGCAGCAGCGCGCCGAGCCGTTCGGGCGGCATGGCGTCGTCGAGCAGGAGAGCTACGACCTCACTCATTGCACATCCGAGCTCCCACGTCGCCGGTCCGGGTTTCTGATCGGCAAGTGGTGACGGTCTTTCAAGTGAGAATGCGCCGCCGGGACCGGAATCGGCCGATTCGTCGGTCGCACGGTCTCAGATGCCGGCGGCGTCGAAGGCCAGCCGGTCTTCCCGACCGGGGTCGTCGAGAACCTCGCACGTGGCGTCGAACCGCATCGTGGCCCGCCGGTCGAGCTCGTAGCGAGGCCATTCGGGGAGGCCGGTGTGGTTCGGGTCGCCGCCGCGTGCGAACGCGATCCAGGCCGGGTGCATGGCGTCGGCGATCGCCCGGCGTTCGGGCCCGGTTCCGGTGAGCAGTTCCGCGCCGCCGCGATCGAGGGTGTCGAAGACGAACGTGATCTCGAGGGCGTGCGTCGACCGCAGGACGCCGCCGAAGACGGGGCTCTCGAACGTGAAGAGGTACGACCAGACCGGCGCGTGGGCGAGTTGTGCCTCGAGGAGCCGGGCCGCCGGAACCCGGAAGACGGCGTCGGTCGAGAGTTGCAGCCAGAGCTCCTGCGGGGTGACGTCGGGCTTGCGGGCGCGGTAGCTGTCGAACACGTCTTCTCCGCCGGCCCCCAACGCGTTGCGCATCCGGGCGCGGACACCGTCGTCGTCGAGTGTCGCCATCCCCGGATCCGCGAGCGTGAACAGCGTCATCTCGTGCAGGTTGGTGCCGGTCAACACGCGCACGCCCGCGGCGTTGCCCGCGGCGATCGTTGCGATCGGCGGCTCGGGCAGTACGACGCCGTCGACGACGGGCTGGAACGGCAACGCCGCGACGCCGTCCTCGCGAAACGCCGGCAGCGCGTGCAGGATCGCGTCGGTGGACGCCGCGCGCAGCGCGTCGGCGTCGCCGGGACGGATGCCGAGGTTCCCGATCACGCGCGCGGCCATGTCGCTCGCACGTTCGGCAGTCGACGCCCACGCGGCCGCGCCGCTCTGGGGGATTGCGGCGTGGAACAGACCGCGTGCGGCGGGCGTTCCGAGCAACGTGCCGACACTCGCGGCCCCGGCGGACTCGCCGAAGACCGTCACCCGGTCGGGATCGCCGCCGAACGCGCCGATGGAGTCGCGGACCCATTCGAGCGCGGCGATCTGATCGAGGATGCCGGCATTGCCGGAGCCCGCGAACTCCGCGCCGAACAGGTCGGCGAGGTGCAGGAACCCGAACGCGCCGAGGCGGTAGTTGATCGTCACGACGACGACGTCGCCGTGCTTCGCGAATTGCGTGCCGTCGTACCAGGGTGTGTCTCCCGCGCCCCAGAGGAACGCGCCGCCGTGGATCCACACCATGACGGGACGGCGCGCGTCGTCACAGGCGGGCGTCCACACGTTGAGGTACAGACTGTCCTCGGAGTACGGCGGTTGCGGCTGGCCCATGAGCTTGCCGAGCGCGAACTCCGTCTGTGCCGACTGCGCCGAGAACTTGGTGGCGGCGCGCGTTGCCGCCCACGGCTCCTCGCGCCGCGGTGGTTGCCATCGGAGCGCGCCGACCGGGGGTGCCGCGTACGGGATGCCGCGGAACACGTGCACTCCGTCTCGCTCGAAGCCTTCGACCTTGCCGCTGCGCGTCGCCACGATCGTCATGGGACGAGGCTACCGCCCGCTACAGACGGGAGAAATCGGGCTCCCGCTTCTCGAGGAACGCGGTGATCGCCTCCATGTTCGCGGGCTGACCGACCATCCCGGTGAAGGCGCGGTCCTCGCGTGCGCGGCGGCGCGCACCGCATCGATCCGCCCCTCGACGACGACCCGTTTGGTCGCGCGCAACGACGCGACGGGCATCTTCGCGATGCGACGGGCGAGTGCCATCGTCTCGTCCATCAGCTGCTCGGGCTCGACCGTGCGCAACGCCAACCCGAACGCGACGGCCTCCTCCGCGGTGATCCAGTCACCCGTGTACAACTTGAGCGCCGCGTTCTGGTTGCCCATCAGCACGGGCATGAGCAGGCTGCCGGCCGCTTCGGGGACGACACCGAGCGGGACGAACGGCGCCCGCAACCGCGCGGCGGTCGAGATGAACGCGAGGTCGACGTGCAACAGCATCGTCATGCCGATGCCGACACCGATCCCGTTCACCGCCGCGATCACCGGTTTGCCGAACGCGGCGAGGGTGTCGAGGAAGTGGGGGAACCCGGGTCCGGCGTCACCGAAGTCGTGGTCGCCGTCGGCGCTCAGGCGGCCCATCTCGCCGAGGTCCTGGCCCGCGGAGAACGCGCGCCCGGTGCCGGTAATGACGACGCACGCGACGTCGTTGCTCGCCTCGGCCTCCTCGAGCGCCGTGCCCGCGAGGTGGTACAGCTCGTCGTTGAACGCGTTCAACGCCTCGGGGCGGTTGATGGTGAGCACGCGGACCCGCGCGTCGTCGGTGATGTCCAACATGTCTATTGCTCCCTCGGGCTCCGCTGCGCTCCGCTTCGTCCGCACGGCATCGGTCAGATGCCGTCCCAGACGATCTTCGTCGTACCGTCGCCGAGCAGGAGCTGCTCGGGCGACTGCTTGTTGATGTGTCCGATGAGCATGTTGTAGACGCCGTAGCCGACGAGCTCGCGCAGGCGCGGTGCGAACGTCTGCACCTTTGTACGGTCGAGACCCAGCTGTTGGTTCTCCTGCTGGCGGACGTAGCCCGCGCAGTAGTTCATCGCGATCCCGACCCGCGGGGCGTCCGTTGCGTTCGCGCCACCGCCGTGCCAGAGGCTGCCGTGCCACACGAGTACGGAACCCTTCGGCATCTCGGCCGCGATCGAGTCGTATTCGGCGCCGTAGTCGGGGCTGTGGTCGAGGAGGTGGGTGCCGGGGACGAGGCGCGTCGCGCCGTTCGCCGCGGTGAAGTCGGTGAGCGCCCACATCGAGTTGCACACGGTCGGCGGGTGCGGCTTCGGCAGCGGGATGAGCTGGTCGTCGGCGTGAATGGGCTGCGCGCGCTCGCCGGGCTGGATGTCGATCGACGACAGCGACGAGATGAGACAGCCCGGGTCGAGCACGCGTTCGACGATCGGCAGGACGTGTTCGTGGACCGGGACGCGCTGCCAGACGTCGTCGTACGCGAGCAGGTTGTAGATGCGCAGTGTGCGGTGGCCCTCGAAGGAGTTCGGCGAGGCTTCGACTTCGAGGAACCGTTCGAGGCGGGACAGGGACGCGTTCAGCTCGTCGATCAGCTCCGGCTCGATGGCGTCCTCGACGACCGTGTAGCCCTGTTCCGCGACTTCCTTCACGTGCAGGTCGACGTCCATTGCCGTCAAACTACTGCGCATGACCCTCTACGCCCTCGGCGACATCGAGCCCCGCATCGACCCGGAAGCCTTCGTGCATCCCGACTGCACCATCATCGGCAACGTCGTGATCGGGGCGGGCTCCACGATCTGGCCGCAGGCCGTCCTGCGGGGCGACCAGAGCCGCATCGTGGTCGGCGCGCGTACGAGCGTCCAGGACGGAGCCGTGTTGCACTGCACCCGCGAGCTCGAGACGGTCGTCGGCGACGACTGCACGATCGGGCATCTGGCCCACCTCGAGGGATGCATCGTCGAGGACGGTTCGCTCGTCGGGACCGGTTCGATCGTGCTGCACCGCGCCGTCGTCCGTTCGGGTGCGCTCGTGGGTGCCGGCGCCGTCGTGCCCAACGGGATGGAGGTGCCGGCCGGCGCGATGGCGCTCGGCGTTCCGGCGCGGGTGCGCGAGGGTGCGGTGAAGCCCGAGCAGGTGACCTTCCCCGCGCAGGAGTACGTCCGCAACTGGTCGCGCTACCGCGCCGAGCTGCGCCGGCTCCCGGATCGTTGAGGCTCGCCGTGGTTCTCGGGCCCGTCCGCGGCTCGTAACCTGGTGGGATGCCGATGGGAGTCGAGGACGTCGTCGACCGCTGCCGGGCCGCGCTCGGCGAGCACACGCCCGCGCTGGCTGTACGCGACGTGCTCGACGAGCTCGTCGCCGACCCGTCGGCGCTGGAGCGTGGGCTCGGTCCGGTGCAGGAGGGTGGCATCGTGCCGTTGCACCACGCGCCCGATCTCACCGTCCTGCGGGTCGCGTGGACCCCGGGCATGGCGCTGTACCCGCACGAGCACCGCATGTGGGCGGTGATCGGCATGTACGGCGGCCAGGAGGACAACGCGTTCTATCGCCGCGCCGAACGCGGGCTGCAGCCCGCCGGCGGCAAAGAGGTCGTGACGGGCGACGTCCTCGTGCTCGGCGACGACGTCATCCATTCGGTCGCGAACTCGCGCGGCGAGTTCGCGGTCGCGTTGCACGTGTACGGCGGCGACTTCTTCGCCGCGGAACGATCTGAATGGGATCCCGTCACGTACGAGGAACGCCCGCGTGATCTCGAGCGCACCCGCCGCGTCTTCGAGGACGCCAACGCCCGTTGGCGCGCGCAGGCCTGAACCGGTGCGACCACGCCGCCCGCTACACGTTCGCGCCGACGAGGCGACCGATCGCGTAGGTCAGGATCATCGAGAGCGCGGAGAGTGTCACGACGCGCAACGCGGCGCGGCCGCGCGGTGCGCCGCCGAGTTGCGCGCCGAGCGCACCGAGGCCGATCAGTGCGACGATCGTCAAGCCCGCGGTGAGCCCGATGCGGAGCTGCTTGGTGGCGAGGGTGACCGCGAGCACGGGGACGAGCGCGCCGGTCACGAACGCGGCCGCCGACGTCAGCGCAGCCTGCATCGGTCGGGCGACCATGATCTCCGAGATGCCGAGCTCGTCGCGCGCGTGGGCGCCGACCGCGTCGTGGGCCATCAACTGATCCGCGACGAGTCGGGCCAGGCCGGGCTCGACGCCGCGCTCCTCGTAGATCTTCGCGAGCTCGTGCAGCTCGGCGCGCCGGTTCTCCGCGATCGCCTCCGCCTCGACCCGCAGGTCGGCTTCCTCGGCGTCACGCTGCGAGCTGACCGAGATGTACTCGCCGACCGCCATCGACATGGCGCCCGCGACCAGCCCGGCGAGACCCGCGGTGACGAGCGCCGACCGTGAGGCGTTGGCGGCGGCGACACCGATGACGAGCCCGGCGACCGAGAGGATGCCGTCGTTCGCGCCGAGGACGGCGGCCCGGAGCCAGCCGGCCCGATGACTCTTGTGGTGCTCGGCGACGTGCGCGGACACGGCCACCTGCGCACGCTACCGCCATTGGGTCGAGATCACTTCCCAGGACTAGCGTGCCCGAGCCGTCGTTCGTGATCCGGAGGGGACCCATGCCCGAAGCAGTCATCGTCGCAACCGCCCGCACACCGATCGGGCGTGCGAACAAGGGCTCGCTCGTCGAATGCCGCCCCGACGACCTCTCCGCACTCATCATCGACGCCGTGCTGGCCAAGGTCCCGAGCCTTGACCCGAGCCTGGTCGAAGACGTGATCTGGGGCTGCGGCCAGCCCGCGGGCGAGGCCGGCACCAACGTCGCGCGGGTCTCGGCGCTCCTCGCCGGGCTCGAGGCGCCGGGCGTGACGGTCAACCGGTACTGCTCGTCGTCGCTGCAGACCATCCGCATGGCCACGCACGCGATCCGCGCCGGCGAGGGCGACGTCTTCATCTCCGGTGGCGTCGAGACCGTCAGCCGGTTCATGAACGGCATGGCCGACGGCGGTCCCGCGAACGAGAAGTTCGCCTCGGCGCGCGAACGCACGAAGCTGCGCGAGCAGGGCGGCCAGCCGTCGTGGATCCCGGGTGGCGGTCTGGGCGACGTCTACATCTCGATGGGCCAGACCGCGGAGAACGTGGCCGAGGCCGAGAACGTCAGCCGCGAGGAGATGGACGAGTTCGGCGCCCGGTCGCAGCAGCTCGCGGTCAAGTTCCAGGAGAACGGGTTCTTCGAGCGCGAGATCACTCCGGTCACGCTCGCGGACGGGACCGTCGTGAGCAAGGACGACGGACCCCGCGCGGGGACGACCGTCGAGAAGCTGTCGACGTTGAAGCCCGTGTTCCGGCCCGACGGCAAGGTCACGGCCGGCAACGCGTGCCCGCTGAACGACGGCGCCGCCGCGGTCGTCGTGATGAGCGAGACCAAGGCCGACGAGCTCGGCATCAAGCCTCTCGCCCGCATCATCTCGTCGGGTGTCAGCCAGATCAATCCCGAGATCATGGGACTCGGTCCGATCGAGGCGTGCCGCCAGGCGTTGAAGCGGGCCGGGATGACGATCGACCAGATCGACCTCGTCGAGATCAACGAGGCGTTCGCGGCGCAGGTCCTGCCGAGCGCGAAGCACCTGGGTATCCCGATGGAGAAGTTGAACGTGCACGGCGGCGCGATCGCGCTCGGCCACCCCTTCGGGATGACCGGCGCCCGCATCATGGGCACGCTCATCAACGGACTCGAGACCGAAGGCAAGCGCTACGGCATGGAGTCGATGTGCGTCGGCGGCGGTCAGGGCATGGCGATGATCATCGAGCGCCTGTCGTAGGTCACACCGCTCAAGTTCGCGGGCGGGCCGCGCCGAAGACCCGAGGGATGGACGCAATCAACAGTCTCGCGGGCGGATTCCGGGGCGAACAGGTCGCCGCCGACAACGCCGCGCAGCAGATCGCCTCGGCCGACCTGCCGACCGCGGCGACGCCGGGTCCGACCAGTCAGCTCGCGCCGAAGCCGCCGGCGCAACCGGGTGTCGACGTTGCGGGTCAGCTCGTCACGATGACGGTCGCGGTCGACATGCAGCACGTGACGACCGCGGCGTTGCGGTCCGCGTTCGGCATGTACCGCGACTCGCTCGACCTGCTCCGACCCGAACAGCACCGCGACACCTGACCGTTACTCGCCTTCCTGCAGGGCGGCGAGGATCTCGGCGGTCGGCGGTCCGTCGTGGTGCAGTGCGCCGTCGACCAGCATCAGGCACCGATCCGCGTGCGCCAGGAACACCGGCTGGTGCGTCGCGACGACGACCGTCGAACCGCTCGCGGCGCGAGCGGTGAGGACGTCGAGCAGCTCGGCCTGTGCCTTCATGTCGAGACCAACGAACGGTTCGTCGACGACGACGAGCGCGGCCGGGCGCACGAGCGCCACCGCGAGGGCCGTCTTCTGCCGCATGCCGCGGCTGAACCGCGACGGCAGGTCGTCGGCGCGGCCCTCGAGATCGAACCGTTCGACGAGCTCGCGGGCGGGCGTCTGCCAGTCCTCGACACCGTGGAGCGCGGCGACGTATTCGAGGTGTTCCCACACGCTGAGGTCGTCGTAGAGGACCGGGTTGTCACCGGCGTAGCTGACCACGGCGCGGGCCGGGAGTGATCCGGCCGGATGCCCGTCGACGAGCACGTCACCTTTCGTCGGATCGATGAGCCCGGCGACGATCCCGAGCAGGGTCGACTTGCCCGCGCCGTTGTGACCGACCAGCGCGACGAGGTGGCCGGCGTCGAGGTCGAGGTTGAGGTCGCGCAGCGCGGCGTGGGTGTCGTAGATCTTGCTGAGATGCGAGACGCGCAGCAGCGGGTGCGGCAAGTGCGGGTTCGACATCGTCGTCACACGCCCCTGAGAGCCGAGAACAGCAGGGCGCCGATCGAAGCCGCGCTGACGAGCACGCCGACGGCGATCGCCGCGCCGTCGCCGCTCGCGGCGGCAACCGCGACCGGGGCGAGGCCCGCGACCGCGATCGCGGGCGGGAGTCCCTGGCGGACGAGGAGCACGATGCCGTAGATGTCGGGCGACATCAGCAGCATCGCCATCTGTGACGCGGGCGGCGGTCCGAGCGTGACGTTGAGCGCGCTGCCCGCGAGCGCGGCGAGCGTTGCGCTGACCGCGCACGTGAACACGAGGGGACCGTTCGCGCCGAATGCCGCCGTCGCGGTCGCCGCGCCGAGCAGCGCGCCGCCGACGAGGAGGGCCACCGGCGCGGCGAGGTTGCGGAGCAGGAGCAGGCGGATGCTGGCACCGTAGGTGAGCAACGCAGTGGGGTGATCGAGCTCGGCGGCGAACGGTTCGAGGATGTCGAGCGCGGCGACGAACAGCGCCGCGCCCGCGAACAGGATGAGCAACGGTGTCGATCGGGCGGCGGAAGCCAGGCCGGCGGCCGCGGCGACGAGGACCGCGACGCGTACGACGCGGTCCAGCGGCCAGCGCAGGTAACCGTGCCAGCCCCGCCGCCACACGGGCCGGCGAATCCGGCGACGGGCCGGCAGGCGCAGCCACGGACGCCGGCGCGACTTCTCCATGGCGAGCTGGCGGTGGAGGAGCACCACGGTGCGCATGTCCTGCAGGGCGGCGGCGTAGCGCATCTGGCTCGTGAGCGCGCTCCGTTCGAGCAGCGGTTCCAGTGACGTTCCGCCGATGGCGACGAGCGCGCCGACCGGGACCGCGACCGCGAGCACGATCCCCGCGATCACGACCGCCGGCGGGACCAGGCCGTGCAGCGGGAGCAGCGCGAGCGCCGAGACCCAACTCGTCGGGCTGAACCACGTATGGAGCGTCGCGTCGGTCGCCGCGCCCGCCACGAGCAGGAGGCCGATACCGTTCGCGACGAGCGGCAAGAGACGGCGGGCCGACGTCACCGCGACGACGCCCCACACGACCGCCGCCGTCGTCGCGCCCGCGCCGAGACCGCACAGCGACCACACGCCCGGCCCGGACGGCAGCCGCGCCGCGGCGGCCAGCCCGGTCGCCGCGCCGACGACCGCGCCCGCGGTGACGGCCGTGCGCAACTGGCGCTGCGCGACCGGACGCAGCACACGCGCCCGCGGGATCGGGGCGAGGAGGAGATACATGACGTCGGGCCCCTCGGGCGCGAGCGGCGCGCCGCTCGCGCCGGCTCGTAGCGCGACCCAGAGCGCGAACGCGACGAGCACCGACGCGACGCCCGGCGCATGATCGCGGAATTGCGCGAGCGCGTGCGCGCCGAGCCGGTCGCCGGTGAGGACCATCGGTACGACGACGATCACGACGACCGCGAAGAACCCGCGCAGCCACAGCTCGTACGAGATGTCGATCCAGTCGCGCTCGGTGCCGCGGTTCTTGCGGCGGGCGGCGTTGAGATCGCGCAGGACTGCGTCGCGGCTCGGCACCGTCGCTCAGCTCGGCGGACGCAGGTGCGTCTCGGTGACGAGCGATTGCTGCGACACGAACGGCCGCGCGGCTCTCGAAGCCATGATCCCCTGCTCGGCCCGCAGCGCCGCCATCCCTTCGTTGTGGCCGGTGTAGGCGGCGGGCTGTTCGAGCATCCAGACGATCCCCTCGGCCGCGACCTCCGACGGTTCCCAGTCGGAGTGGTCGGCGTCGGGCATGTTGAACACGAAGCCCTCGGAAGCGACGGGCACGTCGATCCGGAACGTGTTCACGGTGATGTCGAACGGACGCAGCTGGTGCGCGGCGGAGACCGTGAGGTGCTCGAGCGCGGCCTTCGCCATGCCGTAGGCCATGAGGTCGGGGATGTAGTTCAAGCCCGCGACCGACGAGACGTTCACGATCGCGCCGCCGCCCTGCGCCTTCATCGCGGGCACCGCGGCCCGGATCGCGATGAGTGGGGCCCGCAGGTCGACCTGCATGACGAGGTCGAAGCGCTTCATGCCGAGGTCGAGATCGCCCGGGAAGGTGATCGCCGCGTTGTTCACGAGCACGTCGACGCGTCCGAACGTTTCGATCGTGGTCGCGACCATCCGTTCGACCTCGTCGTCGTGCGCGAGGTTGGTCGGGACCGCGATCGCGGCGCCGCCCGCGGCGACGATGCGGCGGACCGTGTCGTCGATCGTGCCGGGAATGGGGAGCGGCGTGGTGTCGGTGGCGCGCGCCGCGCACGCGACCCGGCAGCCCTTGCGCGCGAGCAGCTCGGCCGTGGCCGCGCCGACGCCCGCGAGGCTCCCGTGACGATCGCGACCTTGCCGGAGAGTTCCATGCGCCGACGTTAGAGCGCGGGCAACGACTGCTGCCGCGTCAGCGAGTCGGCGTACAGGTCGCCGTGCTCGGCCACCCGTTCGAGCACGGCGCCGGCCTCGAACGTGAGCGCGTCGGCGTCGCCCGAGTCGAGTGTCGCCTCGACCTCCGACCACGCCAACGGGGTCGAGACGGTCGGAAGCTCCTGCAGGCGGAGCGAATAGGCACAGACCGTCGTCTTGTGCCGGTCGTTCTGGCTCCAGTCGACGAACACCTTGCCCGGTCGCAGGCTGCGTTTCATGTCGACGAGGACGTGCTCCGGATCGCGCGATTCGAGCAGTTGGCCGAGCGCGAGCGCGAAGCGTTTCGTGTCTTCGTCGGTGGCCTGCGAGCCGTGGATCGGCAGCGACAAGTGCAGCCCCTTGCCGCCGGAGGTCTTCACCACGCACTGCAGGTCGAGGCGCGCCAACGTGTCGCGCAGCTCGAGCGCGACCCGGCAGCAGTCGACGATGGTCGCCGGTTCGCCCGGGTCGAGGTCGATCACCAACGCGGTCGGGTGCTGCGGGATCAGCGAGCGTCCACTGGTGCGCGTGCAGCTCCAGCGCGGCGAGGTTGGCCAGCCACACGAGCGTCGGCATGTCGTCGACGAGGCAGCCTTTCGTACCGCCCGTCGCCTCGAGGCCGGCGGGCGCGACGTCGACCCAGGCGGGGTGGTGCGACGGGCAGTTCTTCTCGAAGAAGCGGGGGCCGGCCGGGCCGTCCGGCGCCCGGACCAGCGTCGGCGGCCGCCCCGCGAGGTGCGGGAGCACGAAAGGTGCGATCCGCCGGTAGTAGTCGATGACGTCGGCTTTGCGGAACCCGGCGGCCGGGTAGAGCACCTTGTCGAGGTTCGAGAGCTTGAGCTCACGGCCCTCGATCTCGACCAACTGCTCGTTCGCCTTCCCCCTCGCCATATCTAGAATCACACTATGCCCAGTGCCATTTGGACCGGCTCGATCAGTTTCGGGCTCGTGCAGGTTCCCGTCCGGCTCGTCAGTGCCACGAAGAGCCGTGACGTCAGCTTCAACCAGCTGGAAGAAGGGACCGGCGCCCGCATCCGTTACAAGAAGGTCTCCGACGCCACCGGCGAGGAGGTGCCGCCGGAACGGATCAAACGGGGGTACGAGATCTCGAAGGGCCGCTACGTGATGATCGAGCCCGACGAGCTCGACGTCCTGCGCCCGAAGGGCAGCCACGCGATCGAGATCGAGGAGTTCGTCGACCTCGACGAGATCGACCCGCTCTATTTCGAACAGCCCTACTACCTCGTCCCCGACGCGCGCGGCGTCAAGCCGTACAAGCTGCTCGTCGAGGCCATGCAGGAGCTCAACAAGGTCGCGATCGGGCGCATCATCGTCCGGAGCAAGGAACGGCTCGTCGCGATCCGTCCCGTCGACGACATGCTGTGCATCGAGACGATGCGTTACGCGGACGAGGTGCTCCCGCGCGCCGATCTCGTTCCCGACGGCGAAGGCGAGCTGACCGACCGCGAACGCGCGATGGCGCGCCAGCTGGTGGAGTCGCTCGCGTCCGAGCAGTTCGTGCCGGAGAAGTACCACGACGAATACCGCGAGCAGGTGCTCGACCTGATCGAACGCAAGGCTGCGGGGGAGGCGATCGTGGCGGAGCCGGTCGTCGAAGCGCCGGCCAAGGTGCTCGACCTCGTCGCCGCGCTCGAAGCGTCGCTCGAGAAGGCCCAGCACGCCAAGGAACGGCACCCGAGCGTTGCCGCGGCGTCGGCGGGGGAGCAAACGCCCAAGCGCGCCGCGACCAAGGCGACGGCGAAGAAGACCGTTGCCAAGAAGCCGGCCGAGAAGGCGACGAAGGCGACCGCCAAGAAGCGCAGCGCCTGACCCAGGGCCTGACTCCGGCTGAGTCAGGACGCGAGGCGCCGGGCTGCGGCCGGGCGGCCGGCGCGTCGGGGAAGGGCCCGCACCTCGGCGATCGCGGCTTCGGACTCCGGTGCGTGCTCGTCGTCGAGCCACCCGCAGGCCGCACAGACCGGCGCCGCGTCGGCCCGGGCCCGGAACTGCCCGCACGGCTCGAACGCCGCGCTGACCGGCTCGTTGTCGGCGTCGATTTCGGTGATCGTCTGCATGCGGGAGAGCATCGCAGGCGGCTGTGACAGCTACGCCGGACGACATGCGAGGGGCACGCCGGCGACGACGGCCCGGCTACAGCGGGATGCGGCCCCCGAGCGCGGCCTGGGCCGCGAACCGGACTCGGAGGTCGTCGTCGAGCTTGCGCCGCTCGACGCTCTGGTCGGCCCGACCGACGCCGATCTGCGCGAGGCCGAGCAGCGCGTAGTAGCGGACGCACGCGTCCTTGTCGCCGAGCGCGCGCTCGTACAGCAGCCGGAGGTCGGGCCGGGCGACGTGCGCCATCGCGCGGATCGCCGCGCGCCGCACCGCGCGCGACGAGTCTTCGAGGGAGTGGGTCCAGGGCTTCACGACCACGAGCGGGTCGGCGAGCTCGAGCTTCGCGACCGCGAGGCAGCGGATGGCGGCGTCGGGCGACGTGGTCGCGTCGAGGAGCCGGGCGAGGTCGCGCGGGTTCGACACCTCGAGCGCGCCGATCTCGGCGACGGCCCGTTCGTGGTGACGGTCGGGTTGGATGACGCGGGGTGGCACGAACGCGGCCGTGACCGTGTCGAACACCTGCAACAAGATGTCGAACCAACGGTCGGGGTTCTCCAGCGAGACCGACACCGAACCGCTCTCGACGCGGACCGTCGTGATGTCCTCGAACTCGCGGAACAGCGCCGCGACCGTGGCCGACGAACCTTGCTCGTCGCGCGTGTACCGGCCGGCGCGGCCGGCCACGACGGGACCCGTCGCGAACCGCAGCTCGGCCGGGTTGCGGCCGGCCTCGATGAGGACGAACTCCTCGAAGGTGTCGCCGAGCGTCCGCTCGTGGCGGGGAACGATCGGCGGTTCGTCGGCGGCGTCGAGATCCGGCGGCGCGGGGACGCCGGGCGCTTCCGGGTCGACCTCGACGTCGACCTTGAAGATGCCGCCGCGCCAGCCGTAGCTCAGCCGGATCCCGGGTGCGAGCTCCTCCTCGGTCCAGCCTTCGCCGGGCCCGACGAGGCCCGAGAGGCCGGCGTCGTCCTCGACCGTCCACGGTCCTTCGGAGAAGAAGCGCCGGAGCTGCGCCCGCGCGCGGTCGACGAGCGTGATCGGCATCCGTCCGAACGAGGTACGCGAGACCCGTTCCACCGCGGCCTGCGTGTGCCCCGCCCGGGCGATGCGGATGCGCGCCGCGTCGCGATCCTGGGCCACGCCCGCATCGTACGCGCGGTCAGACCTGAACCGAGTGACCGTCCCGCCAGGTCCGCAGGACCAGATAGTGGCCCTTCAGCGCCGCGTGATCCCAGACGCCGAAGCCGATCAGCGTGCCCTCGTGACCGGTCGCCGACGGTAGCCGCTTGACGCGCCGCAGCCCGTCCGCGACGCCCGCCCGGGTCAGGTGCTCGGACGCGGCGATGCCCTCGCCGAGCATGCGGCCCATGTCGTACGCGGCGCAGCCGATGGGGCCGCCGGCCGCGTGCGGCGAAAGGGAGGCGAGCTTGGCCCGCATCGCGTTGTCGTCGGCGATCGTGTCGATGTACTCCCAACCCTTGTAGCCGTCGCGCCAGTCGGGACGCGCGTAGCCGAACATCAACGCCGAGTTCGCGAGCACGGGAACGTCCCAACCGATCGCCGCGAGCGCCGAGCGCGACCGCACGCGACGAGACACCCAACCCGAGGTAGACGAGCACGTCGGGATCGGCCCGGCGCAGGCGCTCGATCGGCGCGGCGGCGTCCTCGGTGAGCGAGGAGATGCTCGCGGTGCCCGTGACCTCGAGCCCGAGCCGGGCGCGCGCCGCCTCGAAGTACTCGGCGTAGCGCCGGCCGACGGGTGACTGGTCGAAGATGACCGCCGCGCGGCGAAATCCGCGCGTGATCATGCGCTGCGCGAGTACGGGCGGCTCCTCTTCGAGCGAGCCGACCTGATAGTGGAACATCCACTCCGAGCGTGTGTGCTCGCCACCCGAGTAGTTGATGGCGGGGACGCGGGCCGCGTCGCAGAGCGGCGCGACGATGAGCGCGTTGTCGGAGATAGACGGCCCGACGATCGCGACGACGTCCTCGTCGACCAGCTCGGCGAACGCGCGCGTCACCTCGGCTTCGCTGCCGGAGGGAAGGCCACGCGACTGCCGCTCGACGAACTCGACGTCGCGGTCGAGGCGGCCCGTCGCGGCGACCTCTTCGATGCCGAGGCGGACGGTGTCCTTCAGGAGATCGCCCATCTGGGGGAAGTCGTAGAGGAGCCCGATTCGTACCGGTAGCGCGTTGGGGTTCGCCATCGCCGTATCCTTTCACGATGTTGCGCGAGAACGTCGAGCGTGTCGCGGGCGACGCGATCCACGCCGGCTGGCGCGCCGTGACCCGTCTCGGCGCGATCGGTCCGCGGCACCGCCGCGCCCGTGCGTTCCACACGTTCGGCGCCGGCAGCATGATCGCGTTCCCGCAGTCGGTGATCTTCGGCGAGGGCCGCATCGCGCTCGGGTCCGGGAGCACCGTCGGCCCCTTCGCGAGCATCAGCGCGGGGATGCCGTCGCAGGCCGACATGCGCGGCGAGCCGATCATCACCATCGGCGACCGCTGCACGCTCGGCAAAGGCATCGGCATCGTGGGTCACGAGCGTGTCGAGATCGGCGACGACATCTGGACCGGCCACTACGTCTACGTCACCGACCAGAACCACGGCTACGAGGATCTCGACCTTCCGATCGGCGTCCAGATGTGGAAGAACGAGCCCGTCTCGATCGGTGACGGCAGCTGGCTCGGACACGGCGCGATCGTGCTGCCCGGTTCGCGTATCGGGCGACACGTGGTCGTCGCCGCGGGCGCGGTCGTCGCCGGCATCGAAGTGCCCGACAACTCGGTGGTGGCGGGCGTGCCCGCGCGCGTCATACGCCGGTACGTCGCGGGGGAAGGCTGGGTGTCCGTCCCCGCATCGCTGCGGAAGCGCGACGGGAATGACACGGAGTCGTGACACCGTTGTGGCATAAGCGTCCCAGAGGAGGCTGTCGGTACCGACCCGAACTGGTGAGTGCCGCGGTCTAGTTCCCTGCCGGAATCGTCGCGGTGACCGCCATCCACCGGCTGTTCGCCCGCTGGCCGGACGACGGATCGGCCGACACATAGATGGGTCCCTTCGGCACCCATACCGTGGCCGAGAAGAACCCGTCTGGCTCGCTGGCGGTGCTTCGGAAGTCCGCGACGACCACGGTCCCGTTGATGACGACGCGCGTGTCGGCCGTGGGGTCTCCATCGCCGACCAGGACGCTCACGCGGCAGCGTTGCGCACACGGACTGTCCCACTTCCATACCGGAGGGTGGTAGCCGACGACCTTCACGCCGGTAAGACCATTGGCGGTGATGTACATCTGGTTACGGACGGCGTGTGGGACGCCGCGGCGTAGCCAGCCGTAGCCGCGCGCCGCGGAGTAGCGGGCGCCGAAGTCCCCCAAGTCCCCGAGCACGCGAGCGCCATGCGGCTGGAAACTCACGGTCAACACCCCGCCGCCATAGTCCGCGTGCGCCGGCGTTGCGACGCCGAGCACCCCGAACGCCAAACCGAGCGCTAGCGCGATCCGCAATGCGCGCATTCGTAGGACCTCCCGCACGCTCTTGGGCGCCGTGACGGTAGCCCGGAAAAGCCGGACCGGCGAGGCGAGGCTCGAGACCCTGACGCACTTACACCGCTCGTACATAGCTGCCAGCAACGCCGGGAAGCCCCTTGACAAACATAGGAGCATCGTTCGGTCCTCGTGCTACGTACGAAAACCGGAGACGGCTGGGTGGCCGTCCCCCGCGAGAGTTGAAGAACGGTCAGCCCGTCGTCGCGGCCGCGCCGGCGGGGAGTGGCTCGTGCTTCGGGAGGAGCGTGGGCGGGATGTTCGTCTCGCTGTAGATCGTCACCGTGTTCGCCGGATCGAACAGGTTGACGGGACCCTTCGGCCACTCGGTCCGCGTGTAGCGCAGGCCGCCGTCCATCAAGCGGTACATCCCCTTGCCGACGGTCCCGGTCTCGTCGGGTCCCGTCGCGTTCGGGTCCCACCACATCAAACCGAAGTTGTCGAGACCGGCCGGGTCGTCGCCGCTCCACAAACCGTGATTGCCGTAGGTCACGATCGTCTGGATCGTCGGCGCGGTGGTCGACGTCCCCGGTGGCGCCGCGTCCATGCCGTTGCGGAACGCGGTCGGGGTCAGCTTCGGACCCGCGAGCTGGAGCCCGTCGAACATCAGCTCCACGTCACCCTTCACGACCGCGTACGCGTTGTCGTCGGGCGGCGGCGCGTTGTTGAACCACCACTGGTGCAACGTGAACGCATCCTGCTTGTCCTTCGGGATGCGCGCGGGCACGAGCTGCAACCCGAACGCGTGCTGCCATTGCTGCTGGTCGAACTTGCGGGCGAAGACGTTCGTGTCGGCGAAGACCGTTCCCGACATCACCCACTCCGGGAAGTACTTCTCCTTGGTCATCTCCGTGGTGAGGAAGATGGGGAAGATCGGGTCGCCGGTGAACAGGATGCTCGTCGCGCCTTTCTGCTTGAGCCTCGTCGCGATCGTGCGGGCGTCGGCCTGCAGCGTCGGGAGGTTCAAGAAGTAGTCGACGTGGTCGAGGACGGGGACGCCGGTCGCCTTCAACTTCGTCTCGAGGTCGTCCCACGAGGACCGGTACTGGTTGTCGGGGGTGTCGTAGGTGAGCATCGTGAACGTGCGGGTCTTGCCCTGGAGTCCGGGTCCGGCCCACTGCGCCGGCTTGCCCGCGAGCTGGTTCTTGACGAAGGTCGTGACCATCGTCGAGGTCTGGTCGGGCGCGGGGCCGGTCGGCCAGATGTACGGCTCGTTCTCCTCGTAGTACCGCTGCGGCTGGGCGAGGATGCACGTGCCGATGCACAGGATCTTCTTCTGCGCGAGCTCGTCGGAGAACGCCTTCGTCTGGTTGGGGCCACCCATGACCGCGAACACCCCGGCCGCGGCGGCCCGGTCGGCGTCGGCGCGCGCCGCGACCGAGTCCGTACCCGAGCCGGAACCGTCGATGCGGACGAGCTGCACCTTGCGGCCGTACAGCTCGTAGGTCCCGCCGTAGATCGCGCTGTAGTCCTTGTACGCCTGCGACGTCTTGTCGGGCGGGTCGTACGCGCCCGCCTGCGAGAGCACGCCGTCGAGCGTCGGGTCGGGCTTGGCGATGTAGTACCCGATCTTGATCGTGGTGGCGGTCACGCCCGGCCCGGTCGCGCCGCCGTTGCTGCCGCTGAAGTCCTCGACGCACGGCGGCGGGTTCAGGATCGGGATCGCGACGAGACCGGTCGTGGTGTCGCAGTTGTGCCACTGGTGCGCGGCGGCGACGCCCTGGGCCTTGGCGTCGTTGTAGAAGAGCGGGATCCCGTTCTGGCCCGAGACGCTCGGAGCAGGTGCGGGTTCACCCACATTGACCTTCGGGCTGCTCTTGCTGCTCCCGCGAGTCGCGAGGACGACGCCGACGATCGCGACGACCACCACGATCGCGATGAACGGTGCGTAACGCGACCACGGCGACTTCTGCCGCCGAGGTGTCTGTTGCATTCCCATCGCGCGTCCCCCTGTTCGTACGGTTGCTGGTCGGTACCGTTCCCGGTCTAGGTCTGTTGCGCCCCACTGCGCGCGATCGCCGCTTCGTTCGTCCCGAGATACGACTGCACCACGACGGGGTCGTTGACGACCTCGTCGGGCGGCCCGGTCGCGACGACCTCGCCGAGATCGAGCGCCACCAGCCGATCGGCGATACCGAGCAGTAGCGGCACGTCGTGCTCGATGACGAGCAACGTCGCGCCCGTCTGCTCGCGGACGCGCAGGAGCAGCGGACCGAGCGCCTCCGCTTCGCGCTGCGCGATCCCCGACGACGGTTCGTCGAGCAGCATCACCGTCGGGTCGTGCGCGAGCAGGCAGGCGAGGTCGAGGATGCGCCGACTGCCCGTCGAGAGCTCACGGACGAGCTTGTCGCGAAAGTCGGTGATGCCGAGCAATTCGAGGAGGCGCTCGACGTTCTCGGTGACGTCGTGCTCGGTGTGACGTACCGACGGCAACCGCAGCGCGGCGGCGACGGGATCGCGGACCTCGAGGTGACGTTCGAACGCGACCGCGATCGTCTCTGCGATCGTCAGGTTCGGGAACAGCCGGCCGTCCTGGAAGGAGCGGCCGAGCCCGAGCTTGGAGCGCGCGACGGGCGCCAGCCGGGTGACGTCGACCGCGTCGTCGCCTTCGCCGAGGATGATCGAGCCCCGGTCGGCGGGCACGAAGCCCGAGATCGTGTCGAACAGCGTCGTCTTGCCCGCGCCGTTCGGCCCGATGAACCCGACGATCTCGCCCGCAGTGGCCAGGAGCGAGACGTCGGTCAACGCAGCGAGACCGCCGAAGCGCTTCGAGACGTCGTGCAGCCCCAGCCGCACGGGCTTCTCCTCGGCCGCGTGACCGTTCGTGTCGGTCGCACCCACGCGCGCAACCGTCGCCGGGATCGTGGCCGGGATCGTGGCCGGGATCGTGGCCGCAGGCTTCCCGGCACCGTTCGTCCCGCCGTCGGCCTGCATGCCCGTGTGCGCGCCTTCGAGGAACACGGAACGCAGCACGTCGGGCCGTTCGAGCAGCTCCGCCGTCGGCCCGTGGAACCGGATCTCGCCCTTCTCCATGAAGTACGCGGTCTGCGCGATCGTGAGCGCGAGGTTCGCCGACTGCTCCACGAGGATGATCGTCGTGCCCTGCGCGGCGATGTCGCGCACGATCGGCAACAGCTGCTCCACGATCGCGGGCGCGAGGCCGAGCGACAGCTCGTCGATCATCAACAGGCGCGGTTTCTCGATGAACGCCATGCCCAGCGCGAGCATCTGCTGCTGGCCGCCGGAGAGATTGCCGGCCGGTTCGTCGAGCCGGCCGCGCAGGACGGGGAACAGGTCGAGGACGTGCTCGGTGGCCTCGGCGACGGCGGCCTTGTCCTTGCGGTGGATCCAGCTCGCGAGCCGCAGGTGGTCGGCGACGCTCAGCGTGGGGAACACGCCGTGACCGCCGGGCATCTGCACGACACCCCGGCCCGCGACCTCGTTCGGGGGTGCGTAGGTCATGTCGCGGCCGTCGAACACGACTGCGCCGTTCGTCGCCTCCACGAGACCCGAGATCGTCTTCAGCAGGGTGGACTTGCCTGCGCCGTTCGTGCCGAGGAGCGCGACGATCTCGCCTTCGTCGACCTCGAAGTTGACGCTGAACAGCACCTGCACGCCGTCGTAGTGCACGTCGACGTTGCGGACGAGCAGCAGCTTCACCTCACCCTGCTGACGGCGCAGCATGACCTCGGCCTGCGCCGCGGTCGACGTCCAGACCCGGTTGATGTCGCTGCGGACGTAGATCGATCCCGACGCGAGGATCCACGCGCCGACGAGGAAGATCGGGGCCACGAACACCAGACCGACGCGGAGGCCGTACGTATCGGCGATCGCGCCCACGACGTACAGCGCGATGACGCCCGGCATGATGAACAGCGTCGCCATCGCGAAGCCCATCGACCGGACTTTGGGCGGGATCGTCAACGAGAGCGCGGCGTAGATGCCCGGTACGAGCAGTGAGGCGAACGCGGCGACGAGGAAGTTCATGACGATCGCGAGCCACAGCCACGGCGCGAGCGCGAACGCCAGCCACGCCGCCGCGACGAACACGCCGACGACGGCGAGCATGCGCAACCCGAGACCCGGGTCGCGGAGCATGAGCCGTGACGCGAGCGGGATGCCGAGCAGCAGCGCCGCGATCTGGCCGGGCTCCGCGAACGCGGCGACGAGGCCGCGTTGGAAGTCGTCGAGGTGGAAGATCTGGTCGTAGAACAGCGACGTGAGCACCGTGAGGCCGATGAACGCGGCGGCGAGGAACGGGAGCGAGTACCAGATGCGGCGGAGCGTGCCGACCTGCCACAGGATGCGGATCGACTCCGAGAAGGACGGCGGGACCTCGTCCGTACCGACGACCGCTTCGTCCGCACCCGCAGCGGCGCGTTCCCAGTGGCCGCGGCCCGGCTCCCGCAGGCGCAGGCCGAGCAGCACGAACACGACGGTCGGTACCGCGAAGACGAAGAACGGCAGTCGCCAGCCGAAGACCTGTCCGAGCATCCCGCCGAGCGCGCCGCCGATGAAGGCGCCGAACGCGAGCCCGATCTGGTGCGCGCCGAAGACATCGGCCCGGACCTCGGGCGGGTGGTAGTCGGAGAGCAGCGAGTTGTGGGTCGGCGGGATGACCGCCCGCCCGATGCCTGCGCCGGACCGCGCGACGATCAGGGTCGCGAGCACGTACGACAGCCCGGTGAACACGCCGAAGGCCGCCCAGATCACGGCGCCGATCAGCGCGATGGCGACGCGGGGGATGCGGTCCGAGTAGTAGGCGAGCGGGACCGGGAGCAGCAGCGCGCCGAGCGTCGTCAGCGCGACCAGCGTCAGGAAGCCCCCGTTGGAGAGATGGAACGTGTCGCGGATGTCCGGGGCCAGGATGTTGAAGGCCGTGATGTCGAGTTGGTTGGAGAAGTTCAACCCCACGAGGACGATGAGCGGGAGCAGCGCCTCGCCTCCACTCACCTCGTCGAAGAACTGGCGGGGCGGGCGCGGCAGGTGACAGTCGACGCCCCAGATGCGGAACATGACCTTGCGCGGCTTGCGGGGCGGGATCGCCATTACTCGCGTACCTCGGCGAAGGTCTCGACTTCTTCGGCGCCCTCGGCGAGCGCGCCGAGGAGATCGGACTCCTCGGGCGGCGGGACCACGAGCCGCGTGTCGGCGAGCAGGCTGGGGACGCGGATCTTGTGGCGCCGGGCGTACCAGCGCAGCACGCCGTCGCGGGCGTCACCGAGCGCGGCGCCGAGCCCGCCGGGCAGGATCATGAGGACGAGCAGCAGTCCGACGCCGGTCGAGAGGAATGCCCACTGCGGCTGCACGAGGAAGTACTCGATGCCCTTGACGAAGATCGCGCCGATGACCGCACCACCGATCGAACCGAGTCCGCCGACGACGACCATCGCGAAGACGCGCAAGCCCGCGATCGGGTCGAAGTTGTCGGCGTCGAGCGCGTGCTGTTGCAGGACGAGCAGCGCGCCGGCGATGCCCGAGAGGAAACCCGACACCGCGAACGCCATCACGAGCGCGCCGCGTGTCCCGACCGCGTAGGCCTGCGCCGCGCGTTCGTTGTCGCGCACGCCGATGAGCACGCGACCGATCCGGCTGCTGCGAAGGTTGCGCACGAGCCAGAGGCAGAGCGCGAACAGCACCACGACGAGGACGTAGAAGCCGCGCTCGCCGCTCACCGAGATGACGCCGAGCACGTGGGTGCGCGGTACGGGAACCGAACCGTCCGGGCACCCAGCTCCGTAAGGGCGAGTAGCCCACGTTCAGCAGGTAGCTCGACGTCAGGAGCGAGAACGCGAGCGTGGCGACGGCGAACGCGAGCCCGCGGGCGCGCAGCGTCGGTAATCCGACGACGACGGTCGTGACCGCGCCGGTCGCCCCCGCGGCCAACAAGATGAGTGCGATGTCCCAGTGCCAGCGGGTGGCGAGCGTGCCGGCGACGGCGCCCGCGACGCCCACGAACGCCATCTGACCGAGGCTGACCTGGCCCGCCCACCCGGTGAGCACGACGAGCGACAGCCCGATGATCGCGAAGATGCCGATGGTGCCGACGAGCTTGACGTGTACCGACGAGACGACGAACGGAAGGATCACGAGGAACGCGACGACCAGTCCCGCGAGCGCGCGCCGCGCGTTCCTGATCGCCGGGATGTTCCGGAGCTCGGCCGGGATGGCCTTGATCTCGCGGGTCGCCTGCCACGTCGACGTCGCCGAGCTCGACAGGCGGTCGACGGCCTGCGTGCGCTGCAGCAGCAGCGCGATGAGCACGATCGCGGCCGGGATGGCGATGCCGAACGAGATCGACGGGTAGTGGAACACCGCCGCCTTCTGGACGATGCTCAGCCCGACCGCGGCGAGCACCGCGGTCGGCATGCGCTCCATCCGCGCGATGACCGCCGCGCCGAGCGCCATGAGCAGGATGCTCGGGTCGAGGGCGAAGCCGAGTCCGAGTCCGACGACGCCGATGCGCAGGTACATCGCGACGAACGCGAGCAACCCGGCGAGGCCCCAGACCACGCTCTGCAGCCGGCGGACGGGGATGCCGAGGAGTGACGCCCGGTCGGCGTTCTCCGCGCTCGCCTGCAGCGCGATGCCCGTCGCGCTCCACCTGAAGAAGCTCGCGAGCGCGATGAGCACCAGCGGTACGACGATCACGACCAGGACGTCGTTGCCGTCGAACACCGCGCCCGAGATCGAGAACGTCGCGTGGAAGAACGGCGGGTAACTGGTTGTTCGACGGTGTCCCGAGCCACAGCGGGCAGGAAGATGCCGAGCGCGACGAGCAGGTCGGTGACGCCGATCGTCACCACGGTGAGGATCAAGCGGCGGCGCCTTGAAGAAGATGCGCAGGAACAGGAACTCGACGAGGATGCCGAGCACGATCGCGCCGACGAGACCGAGCGCGAGCGAGAGGTAGATGTTCCAGCCCACGCGACGCCCACAGCAGGAACGCGAGGCTCGCGGGCGCGGCGCCGAGGTCGGCGGCGGCGAAGTTGATGATCCGGTTGGCGCGGTAGACGATCACGAATCCGAGTGCGATCAAGCCCGAGCAACAGGCCTTGGATCGCGCCGTCGACGTAGATGCCGAGCGGGATCCGCCATCCCGGCGCGAGCTTCACCGCGAGCAGCATCAGCGCCAGCGGGAGCACCGCGAGACCGGCCGATCGAGCGAGTGCGCGCGGGTCGCGCGTCATGCGGCCACCCGCACGGAGGTGGAGGACGATCGAGTCGACGACGCACTTCGTCGCCGCTTCGATCGTGAGGTCGGAGCGGTCGCGCAGCGTCTGCCACGCGTCGGGCCCCGTGAGGATGTCGAGCACGCGCAATGGTGCCCGTGCGGCGGTCCGTCCCGAGCCGGTCGAGCTCCGGGGCGAAGACCCGCTCGAGGTCGGCGCGGCGAGCGGGCGTGGGCGTCGCGCATGATGCGGGCGAGGGTCGGCGACAGCTCGGCGTGCAGGCGGGTCGCGCGCCCGACCGCCGGCGGTCTTCGCGTGTAGATCGCGATGCGTTGGCGCACCAACGCGTGCGCCCGCTCCGGCAGCGGCCCCGTTCGGCGGCACCGGCGTGAGCATCGGCGCGAGGCGGGCGAGGTGGCGCTTGCGCGGCGACGCAGAACAGATCCTCGAGGTCGTCGAAGTGGACGTACACCGACCGGACCGAGACGCCGGCCCGTTCGGCGATCTCGCGGGCGGTGGGCCGCAGGCTGCCGTCGGTGAGCAGGTCGAGCAGCGCGTCGGCGATGGCCGTGCGGGTCTTGGCGGAGCGGGCGCTGCGGCCGTCGACACGGCTCGTCCGGCCGGGTCGGTGGTCGGCGTCTCCATGGCGATCGACTCGGTTCCCGACCCGGAGACGCCGTTCACGAAGGCGCAATGTACGGATGGTGCACGCCCTGTGCAAGATCACCCGCGGGTCGCAACCCGCGGGGACCAAAATCGACCTGCGCCGGTGCGCGGCGTCGTTATCGTTGGGACCAATGCCGCACCCGGACGTCTCGTTCGAACGCGCGCGCCTGGAGTTCGCCCAGTCCTGCCTCGACGCGATGCGCCGGCGAACGGCGGCAAAGGTCGCCGACGACGACATCCTCGCCGCGAACGAAGCCGACGCGGAGGCCGTGCGCTGGCAGCTCCAGCGCCGCCTCGCGTCACTCGACGACGACGTCGCGGTCCTCTGCTTCGGCCGGATCGACGAGGAGTCCGGCGAGCGCTGGTACGTCGGGCGCCGCCACATCGAGGATGCCGACGGAACGCCCGTGGTCGTCGACTGGCGGGCCGGCGTCGCGACGCCCTTCTACCGCGCCACGCTCGCCGACCCGTTCGGGCTCGAGCGCCGCCGGCGGTTCGTGTTCAACGCGCGCGAGCTGTCGGACGTGTTCGAGGAGGACTTCTTCGATCCCGACTCGCTCGCGGGCTCCGGTGGCGTCCCCGACCCGTTGCTCGCCGAGCTGGGCCGCGCCCGGACCGGCCAGATGCGCGACATCGTCGCGACGATCCAGGCCGAACAGGACGCCATCATCCGTGCACCGATCGAGACCTGCCTCGTCGTGCAGGGCGGCCCGGGCACCGGCAAGACCGCGGTCGGCCTGCACCGCGCCGCGTTCCTGTTGTACGAGCACCGGGCGCGCCTCGCGCGCGAGGGCGTGCTCGTCGTCGGACCCAACCCCGTGTTCCTGCGGTACATCTCCCAGGTGCTGCCGTCGCTCGGCGAGACTTCGGCGACGCAGACGACGGTCGACGGCCTGCTCGCGCTCCGGTTCCGCATCGTCGCCGAGGATCCGATCGCGGTCGCGGCGGTCAAGGGCGACGCGCGCATGCAGGCGGTCGTCGCGAACGGCGCGGCGGACGCGATCCGGGTTCCGCCCGCCGGTGTGACCGTCCGGTTCCGCACCCGGGAGTTGACGATTCCCGCCGACGAGGTGCGCGCGCTCGTCGACGCCGCCCGGCGCCGCGACGCGCCGTTCTCGACCCAACGCGAACGCTTCCGCCAGTCGCTCGATCCGGCGCGCCTACGACCGCTACACCGGCGGGGTCGCGATCGAGCTCGACGAAGACGAGTTCGGGACCGCGCTGCTCGCCGACGCGCCGTCGCGCAAGGCGATCGACGCGTGCTGGCGCAGCGTGAGCGCGGTCGCGCTCGTCCGCTCGTTGCTCACACAGCGTGCGGCCCTCGCCCGCGCCGCCGAGGGCCTGCTGACCGACGACGAGCAACAGCGCGATCCTGCGCCCACGCGCGGCCGCGGATGCCTGGACCGCGGCCGACCTCCCGCTCATCGACGAGGCCGAAGCGTTCGTGAAGCGGCGCGCCGCGCCGTTTCGGGCACGTGGTCGTCGACGAAGCCCAGGACCTCTCGCCGATGCAGCTGCGCATGATCGCGCGGCGCGCGCAACGCCATTCGATGACGGTGCTCGGCGATCTCGCGCAGGCGACGGGCCCCGCGTCGCCCGAGCACTGGGAGGCGACGCTCGGTCATCTCGGCGATCCGGCCAACGCGCAGCCGGCCGAGCTCACGATGGGCTATCGGCTCCCCGGCGCGTTCCTCGCGCTCGCGAACCGGTTGCTCCCGATCGCCGCGCCGGGGGTGGCGGCGTCGCGCTCGGTGCGCGCCGACGGCGACCCGCCCGACACGCACCGGTTCGCTCCCGCCGCGCTCGACGCCGAGATCGCGGACCACGCGGTCACGCTCGCGAAGGAGTTCGCGTCGGTCGCGGTCATCGCCGCCGACGGTCGCGTCGACGGGTTGCGGCGCGCGATCGAAAGCCGGGGCGTGTTGCTCGCCGAACCGGGCGAGGTCGATCCCGACCGCCCGCTGGTCGTGCTGTCGGCCCGGTTCGCGAAGGGGCTGGAGTTCGACGCGGTGATCGTCGCGGAACCGGCCGAGATCGAAGGCGAGGAACCCCACGGCGTACGGCTGCTGTTCGTCGCGCTGACCCGCGCGGTGCAGCATCTCGCGCTCGCGCACGCACGGCCGTTGCCCGAGGCGCTCGCGGACGCGCCCGCGTAGGCCGCGCGCATCGTCGACCTCGCCGGGCCGGGCGAGGTTCTCTGCTCCGAGGCGACCGCGGACGCGATCGGCATCCGGCGCGGGGTCGGCTTCGAGCCGCTCGGTCCCGTCTTCGTGCGCGGGATCACCGAGCCGGTACCGATCGTGCGCGTGATCGCGGCGGACGATCCCGAATGTGTCGCCGACGGACCCGGCCGCGCCGACCCGAGCCCGTTCTAGAGGTACATCTTCTCGGAGATCGAAGGCTGGTCGGGTGCGCCGGGCCGGCTCGACGGGACCGGTCCGGTGTACATCGGCCCGCTCGGCGCCGTCGGCGGCGCGGGCGCGCCGGTGCGGGCGAGCAGGCCGCGCGGCAGGAGGAACGCGCCGGCGACGATCGCGACGCCGAGGAGCGCAAGGACGATCGCGGACGGGAGCACGCGGTCCCCGTACACCTTCAGGAGCACCGACGCGATCTGCGGCGCGTCACCCGACGCGTGCTCGAGCACGCGCGGCAGGACGACGAACAAGATCACGGGCGTGACGGCGAGATAGGCCGTGCGGCGGCCGACCCGCATGATCGAACGGCGGTCGTGCTCCAGCAACAGCGACGCGGTGATGAGCAGCAGCGCGGCGAGGATCGCGAGCACCATGAACCCGTCGGCCCCCGAGCGCGCGCTGTGCAGCTTCGGCAGCTTGTCGGCCTTCACGGTCACCACGAGCGGCGGCAGCTGCTGGATCTGCGCGGCGAGGGCGGGTTCGCTCGGCGCGAGCGCGTCGTGCACCGCGGCGGTGAGCGTGCGTCCGTCGAGCGTGAAGTTCTCGCCCTTCGACGCCGACTCGCTCGACAGCACCGCCGCGTGGATGCTCGCGATCGTGTCGGCGAAAGCGGTCGCGACGCGTGGGTCGCGCACGGCGGCGACGACCGCGGCCGCGATGCGCGGGTCGCGGGCCGCGTCGGGCAGGTGCTCGTCGATCTGCTTGTGGAGCTCGTCACCGATCCCGCGCTGCACGGCAGGAGTCGCGAGCAGCGCGTGGGCGGCGGCGCGGGTCGTGTTCGGGTCGAGAACGACGTGGGAGGCGATCCACGCGTCGTAGCCGATCATCGCCGCGAGGAAGCCGATGATGAGCAGGACGCGGGCGCCGAGGTTCGATCCCATTGCCGATGTTGTCGGCGCGGCGACCGGGTAGCTCAAGGGGAGCCCGCGCTCGAGTCCTCAGCCGGCCTGTTTGGCCACGGCCGCGGCGGCGGCCAGGGCGCGTTTCGGGTCGAGATAGCGGCCTTTGACGCCGCCCGGGCCCTTGCGCCGGATGGGCTTCAGGTCGTCGTCCAGCTCGTAGAGGAGCGGCTCGCCGGTCGGCAGGTTGAGCTCGACGACCTCGTCGGCGGTCAACCCGTCCAGGTGTTTCACGAGCGCGCGCAGCGAGTTGCCGTGGGCGGCGACGAGCACCGTTCCGCCGGTCCGCAGGTCGGGGACGATCGCGTCGTACCACCACGGCAGCATCCGCTCGAGCACGTCCTTCAGGCATTCGGCGCGGGGGAGTAGGTCGCGGGGGAGTGCGGCGTACCGCTCGTCGTAGCCCCAACGCTTTGCGTTCGCGCGCGGGCGTGGGATCGAGGTCGGGCGGGCGCACGTCGTACGAGCGACGCCAGACCTTCACCTTCTCGGCTCCGAACTGCGCGGTGGTCTCCCGCTTGTCCTTGCCCTGCAGGTCGCCGTAGTGGCGTTCGTTCAGTCGCCACGAGCGGCGGACGGGGATCCACCGGCGGGCGCACTCGTCGAGCGCGAGCTCGGCGGTGCGGATCGCGCGCACCTGGAGCGACGTGTGGAGGATGTCGGGGTTGACGCCCGCGCGGGTGAGGTCGGAGCCGCCGCGCCGGGCTTCGTCACGGCCCTGTTCGGTCAGGTCGACGTCGACCCAGCCGGTGAACAGGTTCTTCAGGTTCCACTCGCTTTGCCCGTGGCGAAGCAGGACGAGCGTGTACGGCACGAGCTGCATTCTGCCCGACCGGTAGTCTCCCGCCCCGAATAGGTAGGGGCGGATGACGGATCTCCACATCGTGACCTTGTGTACCGGCAACGCCGCTCGTTCGGTGATGGCCGGTGCCTTCCTGCGCGAACACGTTCCCGGCCTGGTCGTGACCACCAGCGGGACCCACGTGATCGAGGGCATGCCGATGAGCTGGCGGACGCGCGACGCCATCGCCTCGCTCGGCCTGCCGATCCCCGACCACCGCAGCCGCCAGGCGTCGCCGCGCGAGCTCGACTCCGCCGATCTCGTCATCGCCCTCGCCCGCGAGCACGTGCTGTGGATGCGGCGCGTGCACCCGAAGGCCGCGCCCCGCACCGCGACGCTCAAGCGGCTCGTACGCGGGCTGCCCGACGACGGAACTCCGCTCGCCGACCGGCTCATGGCGATGCGCTTGCACGAGGTCGAGCTCGAACCCGACGAGGACGTTTCCGATCCCGCGGGCGGCGACCTCGACGTGTTCCTCGAGTGCGCGCAGGAGATCGCCGAGCTCCTGCACACGCTGATTCCCCGGCTGTAGGGTCCGGTCGAGATGTCGTCCGCCGCGCCGGAAGCACCCGAGGTCCCCGAGGACGTCGCCCGGGTCGAGGCCACGCTGCTCGCGCCGGGCGGGCCGTTCGAGATCGAAGACGTCGTGATCGACGGGGTGAAGATCCGCTCGTTCAAGAACCGGATCCGGACGCTGCGCGACCTCCTGTCGAAGTCGGCCGACTTCGGCGACAACACCTACATGCTCGCGACCGACGGCGTGCACGAACGTCGCCTGAGCTACGCGGAGCACGCGCGGCTCGTCGCGTCGGTGGCGACCGCGCTGCGGGAACGGTTCGGCGTCGGCCCGGGCGACCGCGTCGCGATCCTCGGCGCGAACTCGCCGGAATGGGTGATCACGTTCTGGGCCGCGATCAGCCTCGGCGCGGTCGCGGTCGGGCTGAACGGCTGGTCGACCGGACCGGAGATCAGGTACTTCGTCGACGACTGCGAGCCGAAGGTGCTCGTCGCCGACCGCAAACGCATCGAACGCGTCGAGGGCGACGACCTCGGCGTACCGGTCGTGGTCATCGAGGACGACTTCGCCGCGCTCGAGTCGTACGCGCCGGACGCGCGTCTCACCGATGCCAACTTCACGAGCGTCCCCGTGACCGAGGACGACCCCGCGATCATCCTCTACACCTCGGGGACGACGGGGAGGCCCAAGGGTGCGATCAACACGCACCGCAACGTCGCCTCTTACCTGATGCTCAACTTCTACAACGGCGCGAAGGCCGCGATGCTCGCGCCGCCGCCGGCCCCCGACGACCCGCCGCCGCTGCCGCCGTGCCAGCTCGTGTCGAGCCCGCTGTTCCACGTGTCGGGCCTGCACAGCGCCGCGATCATGATGCTCGCGGTCGGGCTGAAGAGCGTCTGGTTGATCGGCCGGTTCGATCCCGCGGTCGCGATGCAGGTCATCGAGCGCGAGCGGTGCACCGGTTGGTCGTTCACCGAGACCGTCCTGCACCGGATGGTGAACCACCCCGATGTCGGGAAGTACGACCTGTCGAGCATCAAGACCGTCGGCGGCGGCGGGTCCCCGGTCGCGCCCTCGCTCCTCGAGCGGACGCGTCTCGTCTTCCCGAACGCGCGCCACAGCGTCGGCATCGGCTACGGGCAGACGGAGTGTGCCGCGCTGGCGACGCTCAACAACGGCCAGGAGTTGATCGACCACCCGATGTCGGTCGGACGGCCGCTCCCGACCGTCGAGCTCGAGATCCGCGATCCGTTCGGTGTCGCGGTCGACCCGGGAACCGAGGGCGAGGTGTGCGTGCGCGGCCCGATGGTCATGCCGGGTTACTGGCGCCGGCCGGAGGCGACCGCGGAGACGATCGCGCCGGGACGCTGGTTGCGGACCGGCGACATCGGTCGCCTCGAACGGGGCCGTCTCTACCTCTCGTCGCGCAAACGGGACCTGATCTTCCGGGGCGGCGAGAACGTCTACCCGGTCGAGATCGAGAAGCGCATCGAAGATCATCCCGACGTCGAAGAGTGCGCGGTCATCGGCGTCGACCATCCCGAGCTCGGTCAGACGGTCAAGGCGGTGCTCGTCGCGCGCCGCGGGCACACGATCGACGTCGAGCGCGTGCGGGCGTGGTGCGCGGCGGAGCTCGCGTACTACAAGGTGCCCGAAGACTGGGAGATCCGCAGCGGGTCACTACCGCGTAACGCGGCCGGGAAGATCATGAAGGACGTGCTGCGCGACGCGAAGGCCGAGTCCGGGTTCGTCGAGGAGTAGACCCATGGCGCTCGACCTGCGGACACTCGTTGCGCCGGAGCACACCGCGCTCGTGTTGCAAGAAGTGCAGAACGGTGTCGTCGGTTCGCCGTCCGCACTGCCCGCCTTGGCCGACGCGGCCGCCGAGGTCGACCTGATCGGGAACTGCGCCCGTCTCGCCGCACGGCCCGCGCCGCCGGCATCACGGTCCTGCACTGCACGGCCGAGACCCGCGACGACGGCCGCGGCGCGAACCACAACGCCCGGCTCTTCGCGGGCGTCAAGAAGTCGCCGGTCCGGCTGACGCCGGGGAGCGCGGCCGTGCAGGTTCCCGACCGAGATCGGCGTCGATCCTGCCGACCTCGTGCTGGCGCGCTACCACGGTCTCGGCCCGATGACGGGCACGCAACTCGACTCGATCCTGCGCAATCTCGGCGCGACGACCATCGTCGGCGTCGGCGTTTCGGTCAACATCGGTATGACGAACCTGGCGTTCGACGCCGTGAACCACGGCTACCAGATCGTGATGCCCCGCGACGCCGTCGCCGGGGTCCCGGCGGAGTACGCGCAGGCGGTCATCGACAACACCCTCTCGCTCGTCGCCACGATCACCACCACGGACGACATCCTGGCGGCATGGCGACCGCGGTAGCGCCGACCTTCGACGCGGCCGACGCGGCGCGCCGACCGGCGGCCGACGTGCTCGGCGCGCTCGGCACGAGCCTCGAGGGACTCAGCAGCGACGAGGCGCAAACGCCGGCTCGTCCAGTACGGGCCGAACGCGCTGCGCAGTCACGGCGCCCGGGGTTGGGCGGTGCTCGGTCGCCAGCTCCGCAACCCGTTGCTCGTGCTCCTGCTCGCGGCCGCGGCCGTCTCGGGCGCGACCGGCGACCCCACCGATGCCGGCATCATCGCGGTCATCGTCGGGCTGTCGGTCGGGCTCGGCTTCTTCAACGAGTACCGGTCCGAGAAGGCGGTCGAGGCGCTGCACTCGCAGATCCGCCAGAACGCGCTCGGTGACCCGGGACGGAACGCCCCGACCGGTCGACGTCGTGCAACTCGTTCCCGGCGACATCGTCCGCCTGCGGGTCGGCGACATCATCCCGGCCGACGTGCGCCTGCTCGAGGTCACCGAGCTCGAGTGCGACGAAGCCGTGTTGACGGGCGAGTCGATGCCGGTCGAGAAGTGGATCGCGCCGGTCGACCGAAGGCGTGGCGTCGTGCGGGCTCATGGGCACGATCGTCAAGGAAGGCTCCGCGGTCGGCGTGGTGGTACGGACGGGATCGGGCACGCAGTTCGGTGCGATCGCGGTCGGTCTCGGTGAACGGCATTCCGAGACGGCGTTCCAGGTGGGGCTGAAGAAGTTCTCGTATCTCCTCGTGCGCGTCGCGGGCGTGCTGACCGTCTCGATCTTCGTGATCAACCTGTTGCTGCACCGGCCCTTCATCGACGCGCTGCTCTTCTCGCTCGCGATCGCGATCGGGCTCACGCCGCAGCTCCTGCCCGCGATCGTGACCGTGAGCCTCTCGACCGGGTCCCGCCGCCTCGCGCAGCGCAAGGTGCTCGTGAAGCGGCTGGTGAGCATCGAGGACCTCGGCAACATCACGCTCCTGTTCACCGACAAGACCGGGACGCTGACCGAGGGCAACATCACCTTCGACCGGGCGCTCGACTTCGCCGCCGACGGCGCGCCCGCGAGTCCCGCCGGTCATGCGCTCGTGCTCGGGCTCGTGTGCAACGAGGCGGTGGTCGACGCGGGCAAGGCGGTCAGCGGCAACGCGCTCGACGTCGCGCTCTGGAACGCCGCCGGCACCGACCTCGCGCCAGCGGCCTCGCAGCTGGAAGACGGTCGCGGTGCGGCCGTTCGATCACGAGCGGCGCCTGACGAGCGTCGTCGCGGACGAGCCCGACGGTGTCCGCACTGTCATCGTCAAAGGCGAGCCCGAGGGGGTATTGCGCGCTGCGACGCGCCGCCCGCCGGGGCCGCGCCCGCGCTCACCGACCTCTACCGCAGCGGCGCCCGCGTCGATCGCGGTCGCGGCGCGCGACCCGCGCCCGGTCTCGCGGCGGTCGCCGACGCCGACGAGCAGCACCTCGCGTTCGCCGGGTTCCTCGTGTTCGTCGACCGGCCCAAGGCCGACGCCGGTTCCTCGCTCGCGCGGCTCGGCCGGCTCGGCATCGCGGTGAAGATCATCACCGGCGACAGCGACCTCGTCGCGGTCAAGGTGTGCCAGGACATCGGGCTCGAGGTCCTCGGCTCGCTCGACCGGCGACCAGGTCGACGCGATGAGCGACGAGCGAGCTCGGCGCCGCGATCGACACCACGACCGTGTTCGCGCGCGTCGGGCCCGAACACGAAGTCGCGCATCGTGCGCGTGCAACGGCTGCGCGGCGCCGACGTCGCGTTCATGGGCGACGGGGTGAACGACGCGGTCGCGCTGCACCACGCCGACGTCGGTATCTCGGTCGACACCGGCACCGACGTCGCCAAGGACGCGGCCGACATCATCCTGCTCGACAAGGATCTCGGCGTGCTCGCCGACGGCGTCGTCGAAGGGCCGGCGCATCTTCGCCAACACGATCAAGTACATCCTGATGGGCACGTCGTCGAACTTCGGCAACATGTTCAGCGCCGCCGGCGCGTCGGCGTTCCTGTCGTTCCTGCCGATGCTGCCGTCGCAGATCCTGCTGAACAACCTGCTCTACGACGCCAGTCAGATGACGATCCCGACCGACACCGTCGACGAGGAGATGCTCGCCCGCCCGTCGGCGTGGGACATCGGGTTCATCCGCAGCTTCATGGCGTTCTTCGGCCCGATCAGCAGCCTCTTCGACTTCGCGACCTTCGGCGTGATGCTCGGCGTGCTGCACGCGAGCGCGGCCGAGTTCCGCACCGGCTGGTTCGTCGAGTCGCTCGCGACGCAGACGCTCGTGATCTTCGTCATCCGCACCCGCCGGCACCCGTTCTGGAAGAGCCGGCCGAGCATCGCGATCCTCGATCTCGTCGCTGCTCGTGCCCGTGATCGGCGGGATGCTGCCGTACCTGCCGTTCGGGCACACGCTCGGCTTCACGCACCTGCCGTTCGAGTTCTATCCGATCCTCATGGTGCTCGTGATCGTGTATCTCACGTTCGTGGAGTTCGTGAAGTCGGCGTTCTACCGGGCGCGTGTCATCGAGGGCCGGTCGCGGTCCGCACCCGAGGCAGGCGCGCCGGATCGCGCGGCGCGCGGCGCGTTTCAGCCGGACGCACCCGCTCGGCTCGCCGGCCACCCATCGCCCGCCCGATCCGCCGGTCCCGCCTCGTCCGGCGGCGTGAGGCGTCCTCCAATTCGCCCCATGTAGCCTGGCGCCATGGCGCCGCAGATCCCCCGCATCATCTCCGTCGACGATCACGTGATCGAGCCCCCGAACGTCTGGCAGGACCGGCTGCCGGAGAAGTTCAAGGCGGTCGGGCCCCGCATCGAGCGGCGCAAGGTCAAGAACATGAAGTTCGTCGGCGGCATCTTCAGCTACGACACCGCGGGCGACGAACGAGGACGGCCTCTGGTGCGACTGGTGGCTCGTCGAAGACCTCCAGTACCCGCTCACCCGGCTGTCGGCCGCGGCCGGGTACCCGCGCGACGAGATCACCGTGAGCCCGATCACGATGGACGACATGCGCAAGGGCTGCTGGGACCAGAAGGCGCGCCTCGAGGACATGGACGTGAACCACGTCGAGGCGTCGCTCGCGTTCCCGAGCTTCCCGCGCTTTTGCGGGCAGACGTTCACCGAGCGCAAGGACAGCGAGCTCGGCGACCTCTGCGTGAAGGCGTACAACGACTGGATGGTCGAGGAGTGGTGCGCGGGCACGAACGGACCGCCTCATCCCGCTGATCATCGTGCAGCTCTGGGACCCGAAGCTCGCGGCGGCCGAGGTCCGGCGCAACGCGGCGCGCGGCAATCACGCGGTCACGTTCTCGGAGATCCCCGCGTTCCTCGGTCTGCCGTCGATGCACGACAAGGACGGCTTCTGGGACCCGTTCCTGCAGGCGTGCGAGGAGACCGACACGGTCGTGTGCATGCACATCGGGTCGTCGTCGAAGATGCCGTCGACGTCGGCCGACGCGCCGGCCGCGGTCGGCAGCACGCTCACGTACATGAACGCGGCGATGTCACTGACCGACTGGCTGATGTCGGGCCTGTTCGAGAAGTTCCCGCGGCTCAAGATCGCGTACAGCGAGGGCCAGATCGGCTGGATCCCGTACATCCTCGAGCGCGCCGACAAGGTGTGGGAGGACAACCGGGGTTGGGGCGGCGTCGCCGACAAGGTCCTGCGCCCGCCGTCGGAGTACTACTACGAGAGCGTCTACGGCTGCTTCTTCGACGACCCGCACGGGTTGAAGAACCTCGACGCGGTCGGCGTGGACAACGTGACGTTCGAGACCGACTACCCGCACAGCGACTCGACCTGGCCGCACACCAAGAAGGTCGCGGAGGAGATCATGAAGGATCTCACCCAGGAGCAGGTCGACAAGATCTGCCGCACCAACGCGATCGAGATGCTGCACCTCGACCTCAAGTCGTGACTCGAGCCGGCCGACCGGGCCGGCGGTCCCGACCGCGAGGCGAGGCCTGATGGTCTCGTCTCGCGCGACATCGCTCGACGTCGGCGAAGTCGGGTCCTCCGAACGATCCGCCGAAGCCGCCGGCGCCCGAGCGCAAGCCCGCGCCGCGCTGGACGCACACGCTGTGGATCGCGGGCCTGATCGCGACGCTCCTCCTGCTGTTCACTGCCGAGCTCGACCGACGTCGACCACGTCGTTGACGTTCACCGACTGGAAGGCGAAGGTCGCCGCCGACCAGGTGAGACCGCGGTGATCGACCCGTCGGGGAAGGTGACGGGCCAGCTCAACGACAAGTCGAAGACGCACTACTCGTCGCGCATCCCGGCCGCGTTGAACGACAACACGCTGACCGCCGAGCTGACCCAGCACCACGTCACGATCAGCGGGGTCACGACCGGGACGAGCTTCTGGAGCGTCGTCGGCGGGCTCCTGCCGCTCCTCTTCCTGCTCGGCGTGTTCTTCTACATCAGCCGGCGCGCTGACGCGAGGGCGTGGCGGGCGGGCTCATGGGCATCGGCGCGTCGAAGGCGAAGGTCTACGACCAGGACCGGCCGACGACGCGCTTCGAGGACGTCGCCGGGTACGAGGGCGCCAAGCGCGAGATCAGCGAGGTCGTCGACTTCCTGAAGAACCCGGGCCGCTACGCGGCCGCGGGCGCGGTCGCGCCGCGCGGCGTGTTGATGGTCGGCCCGCCGGGAACCGGCAAGACGTTGCTCGCGCGCGCGGTCGCGGGCGAGGCCGACGGTCCCGTTCTTCGCCCTGACCGGTTCGAGCTTCGTGGAGATGTTCGTCGGGGTCGGCGCGGCGCGCGTGCGCGACCTCTTCACCGACCGCGCGCAAGGCCGCGCCCGCGATCATCTTCATCGACGAGATCGACGCGATCGGTCAGCGCCGCGGCGGCGCACTGGTGTCGAACGACGAACGCGAGCAGACGCTCAACCAGCTGCTCGCGGAGATGGACGGCTTCGACCCGTCGGCGGGTGTCGTCGTCCTCGCGGCGACGAACCGCCCCGAGACGCTCGACCCGGCCCTGTTGCGTCCGGGGCGTTTCGACCGGCAGGTCGAGATCCCGTTGCCGAACCTGCTCGAACGCAAGGCGATCCTGGCCGTCCACGCCGCGACAAGAACCTCGGCCACGACGTCGACTTCGACGTCGTCGCGCGCTCGCACGCCCGGGCTTCTCGGGCGCCGACCTCGCCAACCTCCTCAACGAGGCCGCGATCGTCGCGGTGCGCGACGACCGCAACACGATCTCGGCCGCCGACTTCTCCGAGGCGCGCGACCGCATCCTGCTCGGCCGGCGCGAGGCGACGAACGCGCTCATGCCGGGCGAGAAGCACGCGGTCGCGGTGCACGAATCGGGGCACGCGCTCGTCGCCGCGTTGTCACCGAACGCCGATCCGGTCGCGAAGGTGACGATCCTGCCCGCCGGTCAGGCGCTGGGCGTCACCGAGCAGCTGCCCGTCGGACGAGCGGCACCTCTACAGCGAGAGCTACCTGAAGGACTCGCTCGCGGTGCGCCTCGGCGGGCGCGCGGCCGAGCTGCTCGTGCTCGGCGAGGCCTCGTCGGGCGCGTCGAGCGACCTGCTCGGGGCGACCGACCTCGCGACGCGGATGGTGCGCGAGTACGGCATGAGCAAGCGGCTCGGGCCGGTCGGCTTCTCGGGCGGCGGCCCGATGTACCTCGGCACCGAGCAGGTGCGCAGCCGCGACTACGCGGAGGCGACCCAGCGGGTGATCGACGAGGAGGTCTCCGACCTCTTGAAGGAAGCGGAGAAGACGCGCGCTGTCGCTCCTCGGCGAGCACCGCGACGCGCTCGATCGCCTGGTCGAGGTGCTGATCGCGCACGAGACCGTCGACGGCGACGCGGTCGCGGCCGCGCTGCAGGGCGAGCGCCGGGCCCGTCGAAGCCGGCCGAGAGCGGCGGCCCGCTCCGCACGCCGCAGTACCAGACCCGGGGGACCTCGGCCCCGTCCTGAGAAAAGAGAACGCGTTACAGTTCCGGCCCATGGCAGCATCGAAGCTCTTGATCGGCGGGGAGTGGGTCGACGGGGCGCGACGGCGGCTACGAGATCGTGAATCCCGGCCACCGAAGAGGTCGTCGGTGATCGCGCCGGAGGCGTCGCGAGCAGCAGGCGCTCGACGCCGCCCGCGCCGCGCAGGAGGCGTTCCCGGCCTGGTCGCAGACGTCCCCCGACGTGCGGGCGGACCTCCTGCAGAAGGTCGCCGACGGCATGCGCGACAAGTTCGACGAGCTCCTGCCGCTCGTCATCGCCGAGACCGGGCTGCACCGCGACGGTCGGCAAGCAGATGCAGGTGCCGCAGGCCCGCGTGCGCTTCGAGACCTACTCGCGCATGGCGTACGAGTCGAACGTGATCCCGCTGCCGCCGATGGAGATGCCCGCCACCGCGCTCGCGCCGGGCGGCCTGATGGGCGCGATCGCCCGCCGCCAACCGGTCGGCGCGGTCGCCGCGATCACGCCCGTACAACTTCCCGGTCGTGAACATGGCGGGCAAGCTCGGTCCCGCGCTCGCGATGGGCAACACGGTCGTCGTGCGCCCCGCGTCGCAGAACCCGCTCGCGGTCATCGAGCTCGTGCGGATCATGCACGAGGTCGGGTTCCCGCCCGGTGTCGTCAACGTCGTCACCGGCTCGACGCCCGTCACCGGCGAGGCGCTCGTCGAGACCCGCGACATCGACATGGTGTCGTTCACCGGCTCGACCGGCGTCGGCATGCGGATCGGCGAGGTCGGCGGCCGCACGATGAAGCGCCTGCTCCTCGAGCTCGGCGGCAAGGGCGGCGCGCTCGTCTACGACGACGCGAACCTCAAGACCGCGATCGGCATGATCGGCTCCACGTGGACGTTCCACTCCGGCCAGATCTGCACCGCGCCGACGCGCGCGATCGTGCAGCGCGGCGTCTACGACCAGGTCGTCGAGGGCCTCACGAAGATGGCCGGCATGTTGAAGGTCGGCGACCCGTACGAGCCCGGCACGGTGCTCGGTCCGGTCATCACCGCCGCGCACCGCGACCGGGTCGAGAGCTACATCGAGTCGGGCCGCGCCGAAGGGGCGGAGGTCGTCGCCGGCGGCGACGCGACCGGAGAAGCCCGACAAGGGCTACTACGTCGCGCCGACGCTGCTCGCGGGCTGCCGGCTCGACATGAAGGTCGTGCAGGAGGAGATCTTCGGTCCGGTCATCGTCGTGCTGCCGTTCGACGACGAGGACGAAGGCATCGCGCTGATGAACGGCACCGACTTCGGTCTCTACGACTACGTGTTCAGCGCCGACACGAACAAGGCGTTCCGGGCGAGCAAGCGCCTGCGGGCCGGCAACATCGGGATCAACACGACGCAGCGCAACCACAACACGCCGTTCGGCGGCACGAAGTTCAGCGGGGTCGGTCGCGACGGCGGGGTCTTCGGTCTGCACGCGTACAGCGATCTGCAGTCGGTCGTCTGGCCCGGCTGATGGCGCCGGTGACGGAGCGACGACACGACCGTCTCCGTCGTCCCCGACGGGGTCCTCGCGTACGGCATGCAACTGCCGGTGCAGGCGCTGTCGGTGCGCGTCTCGATGCCGTGGGAGCAGGAAGCCGGCGTCGACGACATGGTGCGCGTCGCGCAGGCGGCCGACGCGGCCGGCTTCCTCTACGTCGCGGTGTGCCATCACGTCGCGATCCCGCGCGAGCCCGCGGAGATGATGTCGACGCAGTGGTTCGACCCGATCGCGACGCTCGGCTACCTCGCCGCGCACACGACGCGCACGCGTCTGATGACGAACGTGTTCATCGCCGCGTACCAGCCGCCGCTCGCGACCGCGAAGGCGTTCGCGACCCTCGACCGGCTCTCGAACGGGCGCGTGATCGTCGGCATCGGCGCCGGCCACGTCGAAGGCGAGTTCGACGCGCTGGGTGTGTCGTTCGGCGGCCGGGGCGAGCTGACCGACCGTGCGCTCGCGACCATCGCGGCCGCGCTCACCGACGAGTGGACCGACCCGCTCTCGACCGGCGAGGTCGGGCAGCGGCCGCGCCCGGTGCAGCAGCCGCACCCGCCGATCTGGATCGGCGGTTCGGGCAAGCCCGCGCTGCGCCGCGTCGCCACGATGGCCGACGGTTGGATCCCGCAGGCGACGCCGCTCGACCAGCTGCCCGACGACATCGCGACCATCCTGCGCGAGCGCGACAAGGTCCGGCCCGGCGCGGTGCCGGAGATCGGCTACCACCTCGTCGCGCACGTCGGTGAGCCGACCTGGGACCTGCCGAAGGGCGTGATGCACGGCTCGCCCGACCGCATCGCCGAGTTCGCGAACACGCGGCTCGGCGCGATCGGCGTCTCGCACCTCCAGGTTCGGCTCTTCGCCCGCGACGCGAGCGAGCAGTGCGACCAGATCGCGGCGTTCGGCGCCGAGGTCGGTCCGCAACTCGTCCGCACCCAACTCTCCTAAAGGACCGAAATGGCGTTCCTCTCGATGCGGCACGACTTCCGCGCCCCGCGTTCGCTCCCGAGTCGTTGCCGGAGATCTACGCGACCGCGCTCGAGCAGTTCGCGTGGGCCGACGAGCACGGCTTCGACTCGCTCGTGCTCTCCGAGCACCACGGCGTCGACGACGGTTGGATGCCGGCGCCGCTCACGATGGCGGCCGCGGTCCTGGCCCGGACCGCGCGCGCACGGCTGATGATCAGCGCCGCGATCCTGCCGCTGCACGATCCGATCCGCGTCGCCGAGCAGATCGCGGTGCTCGACAACGCGTTCCCGGGCCGGACGTGGATCGTGTTCGGCGCCGGCTACCGCGTCGAGGAGTTCGAGATGGCGGGCCTCGAGCACGCGGCCCGCGGACGGGTGCTCGAAGAGCACGTCGGGGCGGTGCTCGAGGCGTTGACGGGCGAGACGTTCGACTGGCGCGGCCGCGACGTCCGGGTGACGCCCAAGCCGGTCACCGATCCGCGGCGCATGTTGTTCGTCGGCGGGGGAGTGCCCGCGGCGGCGCGCCGCGTGGCCCGGCTGCGGCTGGCGATGTTCCCGATGAACGCCGATGCGGTCGTGCGGGAGGCGTACTTCGACGAGGCGAAGCAAGATCGGCTTCGAGGGCGGCTTCATCCTCCAGCCGGTCGGCCCGACGTTCGTGCACGTCGCCGACGACCCCGACAAGGCGTGGGCCGAGATCGGCAAGTACGTGCTCTACGAGGCCCAGACCTACGCGTCGTTCCAGACGCCGGGCCAGCATTCGACGCCCGGCGTGCACGCCGCCTCGGTCGACGACCTGAAGGCGTCGCCGCAATACGTCGTCGGCACGCCCGACGAGGTGCTCGCCCGGCTGCAGCAGGTCCCGGCCCAGGGTGGGATCGTGTTCAACCCGCTCGCGGGCGGCCTGCCGTCCGCTGCGGCCTGGTCGAGCCTCGAGCTGTTCGCGACCAAGGTCCTGCCGCGACTGCGCGCCGGGGAGTCGGCAAGCCTCTAGGCAAGCGGCGGTTTTGGGCGTACCGTCGCCGGACAGCCCAGCAGGAGGTCCGGCATGGCGCGTTACCGCAATTTCGACGCCACCTTGGGTGCCGGTGGTGACGTTCGGTCGGTGAGCCCCGCGCTCGACGACGTCCGTCTGCGCCGCGCGGGACTGAAGGCCGCGCTGAGCCGCCTCGAGCTCGCGCTCGCGGCGCCGTTCGCGAACCGGGCCGAGTGGGTCACTCTCGTGCGCGAGGCCCTCGACAACGTGCACGACGTCTGGACGCGGCACATCGTCGAGACCGAGGCGCCGGGCGCCTTCCTCGACGAGCTGGAGACGGAAGCCCCGCGACTGTCGAAGCCCGCCGCGCACCTGCGCAAGGAACACAGCGAGATCCGCGGCACGATCGTGTCCGGTCTGCTCCGTCTGGCCGAGCCGCCGCACCGAAGACGACGGCTACGACGCCTGGGCGGAGGACGTCCGCGTCGACCTCACCGCACTCCTCGCCGCGCTCGCCCGCCACCGCCAACGCGGCGCCGACCTCGTCTACGAGGCCTACGCGGTCGACCTCGGCGGCGGCTACTGACCCGACGAACATCGCGCGACCTCCTCGCTCGGCGCGCGCGACCTCGAGGCGCGTTCGGGTGGTGGTCGGAGTGTGCGTTTGCGGGTTTGGGCGTTTCTCGGCCCGAGGGTCCAGCCGCTCGTTTTGAGCCGGTGGTGGCGATAGCAGAGCCACCCGAGGTTCGCGAACGACGTTGGTCCGCCCTTGGCGTAGTCGTCGACGTGATCGCGTTCGAGGTAGCCGCGGTGGTTGCAGTCTTCGATGTCGCATGCGCGGCCGCTGACGAGGAGTGCGGTTTGCACTTCGGCGGGGATGTGGCGGCCGAGGTGGGCGACGGTGAGGATGTCTTTGCCTTTCTTGATGATCGCGGTGACGAACGCGGAACCGAGCAGCTCTTTCACCCACGCGACATCGACCGGACCGACACCCGGGATCTCGCACACCTCAGCGTCGACCACACCGCCGCGCACGAGCGCGCCGTGCGAGACGAGGATGTGCACCGTCACGTCGAGACCCTTCTTCGGACGTGATGCCGGTTCGCCGGCCGTGCCGGTCGCGCCGGCCAGGACGAAGGCGGCGAACGCGTCGGCCGCGTACGCGCAGTTCGGTTCGTGATCCGTCCCGGCTTTGCGGGAACGGAAGATGCGTTGCACCTCGGCCTCGATCACCTTGGTGACCGGCCCGCCCACTTCGGGGGTGAGCCGGAACCGGCCCGCGATCATCCCGTCGCTGTCGGTCCAGGAATGGAACTCCCGCAGCCGTTGCTGACGCGCCCGCCGCGCAGCCGGATCCTCCACCGCGGCGCGCGCTTTGACACACGCGTCCTGCAACGGCACCAACCCGTCCGCCGCAACCCGCAACAGATCCTCCTCCGCGGCCGGATTCGCAGTCGCCGCGACCGCGATCATCTGCGCCGCACCCGCCGACAACCGGCCCTCGCGGACCGCGGCGTCGGTCGCGGGCAACGCCTCGAGCTTCGTCGCGGTCGAAATCGCGGCGCGTACCTCACCCGTGCGCACCCCGAGCGTCCGCGCCACCAACGCCGCACCATCTCGTTCGACGAGATCCGACTCGACGACCCGCTTCGTCGCTTTCGCCAACATCCCGTCGACGACGCGGCGGATCGCGCCGAACTCGTCGACCACTCTCAACGCGACCTCGGGTGCCAGCGCGGCCGCGTCGAACTCCGAAGCGATCTCGTCCAACGATTGGCGGGCGGCAACGAGCGAAGCGAACATGTGTTCGTAGCGTAGAGGAGAGGTGAGACACCGACGCCGGATCGGATCGGCCGAGGGACTTTCGGCGCAACCGTGTGGGTCGGGTTGCCCTACCGGCACTTTCGCGGCCTCGGCAGAGTGGAACGAGAAAGAGCCTCTTGTCCGAAGGCGCCGGGAGAACCCTCGTGACCGTTGCCGTTCCGACAGCCGAAGTGTTGATCATCGACGATGCAACCGTCGACCGTGAGGGCGTCGAAGCGCTCGTTCTCCGGTCATCCGAGTTCGAGGTCTGCGCGAAGGTGGAGACCCCGGAGCAGGCCCTGACGTTGGCGGTCCAGCCCGCGGTCGTGATCTTGGGAGTGGTCGCCGGAGACCCCTACGACATGACGCCGATCGAAGTACTCCGAGCCCGATTCCCCGGCGCGGCGATCGTCGTCCTCGCCCACGTGATCGAGCTCGAAGCCGTTCGGAGCGCGATCGCCGCCGGAGTCGGTGGATACCTGTCCAAGTCGGTGTCACCCTCCGAGCTGGTACGCGCCGTGCGCGCGGTTGCGCAGGGCGAGCAGTACCTCGACCCGACGATCGGCGTCGCGCTCGCAACCGAAGGCGACAGAGATCGTCTGCCTGCGGCCCTCGCCGACCTCGGCCGGGCGGAGATCGAAGTGCTGCGTCAGATCGCGCTCGGACACACCAACGCCGAGATTGCGAACATGCTGGCGAACAGCCTCCGAACGATCGAAACCCATCGCGCGCACATCCAGCGCAAGCTGAACGCACACAGCCGGGCCGAGCTGGTGCGCGTCGCGCTCGATTCCGGGCTCGTCGTACCCGCACGCCACGAGCATGGCGAAGCGTGACGGCGCCCAGCCGCGCGTGCACGACCCGTACTTGATCAGTCCGCGCCGTCCTCTTCGTACAATGCCTCGCCCCGTCGCAACCGTGTCGCGATGCGCACGACGGTCGGCAGCTCGCGTCGCGTCGGTGTGTGCGCGGCGAGGAACCGCGTCACGGCCACGAGGATCAGCGCCGACTCTTCGGAACCTTCGGGCCAAGCCGTCGCCTGACGGACGCCGGCTTCGACCGTCTGGAACCAGTGGAAGCCCGCGTCCTCGACGAGCAGCGCGTGTCCCAGCGCCGCGATCAGCTCCGCTCGCGATCCCCCCGCGTGCAGGAACCCGTACGCCTCGTTCGCGGCCTCGTCGACCATGCCCTGCGTGTCGAAGCAGCGGTTGCATCCTTCGATGCTCCCGGAGGCGGCCGTCGGGAGCCGCGCCGCGGGGACGTTCAGGAATCGATCGAGATAGATGCGCAACGCGGCCTGCACCGCGGCGCGCCGGAGCTCGGGCGTGGGGTTGCGCCGCAACGCCTGGTGCAACGCGTTCGCGGCGGTGAACGAGTGGTGGACGGTGTCCCAGTCGGCGTGGTCGTTGCGGGTGTGGAAGCGCACGATCCGCAGCGCGGCGGCGTAGGCGATGGCGCGCCCCAACGCTTCGTCGGTGATGTGCGCGGCCCACGCCTCGACGAGCGCGTCGGCAACCTCGCCCGGCTCGTCGGCGAGCAGCTTCCACGCGAGCACGGCCGGATCGTTCGGGCCTCCTCCGAGCGGCGCATAACCGAACCAGCCCGCGGCGTGCGGCTGCATGCGCTCGACGGTCTCGTTCACCAGCGCGACGAGATCGCGCGGGTAGTGCCACTCCGAGAACTCTTCCGAGCGTTGCGCGCCCGCGGTCTGCGCCACCAGCGTCGGCAGCACGTCGCCTGCGGCCGACGGCCCGACGAGTGCCAGCGCCTCGAACGCCTTGTTCGTGAAGTCGATCGTGTGGCCGCCGTCGATGAACACGTGGTCGCTCACCGCCGCGAACATCATCTTCTCGACTCCGGCGAGCGCCGACGCGTCGAGGAGCGCGGTCTCGAGTGCGCGCTCGGCCGAGTCGCTCGACCGCGTCTCGACGAAGCGCCGATACCACGACGCGAGCCGGTCGATCGGTACATCGTCGGTCGCGAGGGGCCCCACGGGGAAGCGGGGGGCTTGGTTGCCGGTGTCGTTGGCGACGAAGACCATCCCGTGCACGAGCGCGAGCGCGCGGTCGTCGGGCGACAGGTGGGGGAAGAGGTTGGCCATCGCGACGAGCACGGTGAGGCCCGCGCCCCAACCCGCGCCGCGATACGTCGTGCCGAAGTCGATGCCGGTGCGCACGATGTCGGCCGAGCTCACTCCCGCGTCGAGCAGGCCGAGCACCGACTTCGCGATCACGAGCGAGATGCCTTCCTCGAGACCGTTGCGCAAACGCGTCTGCAGGTGCCCGATCGGGTCGGTGTCGACGATCGGTTCGACGAACACCTCGCCGTCGCGGACCGAGGCCGAGAAGCCGCGGGCGTCGTCGGCCCACAGGTCGAGGGTGCAGCCCGACACCAGGTCGAAGCGGGCATGGTGCCAGTGGCAGGTGACGAGACCGGCCTCGACCGTTCCCTGATGCAGCGGGAAGCCCAGGTGCGGGCACCGGTCCTCGATCGCGTAGGGCGCGTCCTCGTGCCAGAAGACGACGACGGGAACGGACCCGACCTTGGTGAGGAGCCGGCCCGCCGCCTTCAGCTCGGACAGGGTCCCGGCCCGAATCGCCTGGTCGATCATCGCCGATCCTTTCGCAAGTGTTCCGTTGCGATAATCTAGCGATCGATGGACGACGTCAAGGTGCAGCCCCCGATTTCCGACACGCCGATCCCCGGCGCCGACCTGGAGAACAGGAACCTCGGTCCGACGAAGCGCCGGATCGTCGAGCGGCTGAAGCGCGCCGATGCCAAGGTCTCCGACCTCGCACGCGGGCTCGACATGACCGAGGCGGGCGTGCGCCAGCATCTCGACGCGCTCGCCGAGCACGGTCTCGTCGTCGCCCGCGCCGGCGCGGCCGAGGGCCGCGGCCGGCCGCCGACGATCTGGGCGCTGACCGACCTCGCCCAGGACCTCTTCCCGGACCGCCACGACGATCTCACCGTGGAGCTGATCACCGCGGTCCGCACCGCGCTCGGCGACCAGGGCCTCGCGCGCGTCATCGACGCGCGCGGCGAGGTGCAGCGCACGGCGTACGAGCGTGCGGTCCCCAAGCGCGGCGCATTGCGCGGGCGCGTCGATGCGCTCGCGCGCGTCCGTACCGAGGAGGGTTACGTCGCCGAGGTGGTCGACGATCCCGACGGCGCGGGCGTGCTGCTCGTCGAGCACCATTGCCCGATCTGCACCGCCGCGACCGCGTGCCCCGGCTTGTGCGGCTCCGAGCTCTCGTTGTTCCGCGAGATCCTCGGGCCGCAGGTCTCGGTGGAACGCACGCAGCACATCGTCGCGGGCGACCGCCGCTGCACGTACCTGATCGCGCCGCGCACCAAGCGCGGCGCTACACGCTGACCGGCTCGCGCCGGACCGTACGCCATCCGCGGCGAGGTAGGCGAGCAGCAGGACGCACACGATCCCGTACGAGTCCTCGAGGGTCGACGCGAGGAAGCCGGTCTTGATCTCGTCGTGCCCGAAGTAGGGGAGGCGCGCGACGAACAGCGCGGCGACGAGGAACGCGATCGCGACACGGCGCCCGTCGCGCCCGGCGCCGACGATGACGGCGAGGGCCGGCACGATCCACACGAGATGGTGGATCCACGAGATCGGCGAGACGAGCACGCCGACGAGCCCGGTGATCGCGACCGCTCGCAGCTCGTCGCCGGCGCGGCTCGCCGTCACCGCGGCGCGCAGGCCGAAGACGACCACGAGGACGACGCCGAGCAGCCAGAAGACGTGCCATGGTCCGCCGATCGCGCGCCGGAACATGCCTTCGAGCGACTGGTTCGTGAAGAACGCCGGGCTCGTCGGCTCGAACATCTTCGAGTGGAAGAAGTCCCACGAGTCGCCCGGCTTCACCGCGAAGCCGATCACCGTGCAGACCGCGAACGTCGCGGTCGCGACGCTTCGCGGCCCCGCGCCGGCCCGTGAGCCAGAAGTACACGATGAAGAGTCCCGGCACGAGCTTGACCGCGGTCGCGATGCCGACCAACGCGCCGCGTGGCCAGCGCGGCCGCTCGATCATGCAGTCGAACACGCAGCACGCCATCAGCGGGATGCCGACCTGCCCGAACCGCAGGTGGTCCTCCACGGGGGAGAGCGCGGCGACGGCCGCGAGCGTGATGAGCAACGCGGCCGGCCACGACCGCCCGGTGCGCTGTAACAGCGGCGCGAAGCAGACGCGCGACGACACCCGCGAGGACGGCGATCGTGACCGCCGTCCACCCGAGGTTCGCCGGCGTCTCGCCGAGCCCGGTGAACGGCACCGCCAGCAGTGCCGCGAACGGCGGGTAGATGAACGGCAACGGGGTGCGGAGCTGGTCGTGCACGTAGAGCCCGAACACGGAATGCCGGTGCACGACGGCCCGGCCCGCGGCGCGATAGACGGCGAGATCGGCGAGATCCCACCGGCGGGGGAGGGGGTGCAGCATCCACATCGCGCCGAGCACGCCGCCCGCGATCAGCACCAACGCGCCGAGGGCGAGCAACGCGCCGGGCACGTTCCCGGTCGCGCTCGTTCGCTGCGTGTCGACCCGGCTCACCGCTCGGAAGCCTACGTGTCGACTGCTCCCGGGTATCGTCTCCGGCGCATGGCGGACGCCGGACGTATCACCGACGAAGGTGTCGAACGACTGCGGGCCCGCATCGGGATCCCCGAACCTCACCCGATGCCGCCGTACTACACGCTGCCGACGCCCGACACGTTCCGCAATGTCGCGGTGGCCTACGGCGACGACAACCCGCTCTGGTGCGATCCCGCCTACGGCGCCGGGACCCGGTGGGAGCAGTCGATCGCGCCGCCCGTGCTCGTCGGCGGAGACACGCTGATCGGTGAGGACGAGGTGACCGCGGTCGCGCCCGAGCACGCGGACCTCATGAAGGGAGACCCGCTGCGCGGTGTCCACGCCTTCTATGCCGCGAGCGCCCGCGAATGGTGGGCGCCGCTGTTCCCGTTGCGCCGATCGTTCCGGCGCAACGCGCTCGTCGCCGCACTCGACAAGCCGAGCGAGTTCGCGGGCCGCGCCATCCACGAGTGGACCGCGCAGGTGTTCCGCGACGAGACGGGAAGCTTGCTGTCCGGTCAGTACCGGCTGATGGTGCGTACCGAGCGGGAGAAGGCCCGCGCCGCGAAGAAGTACGACGCCATCACGATCGATCCGTACACGGACGAGCAGATCGCGGAGATCGACGCGCAGTACGCGTCGGAACGCGCCCGTGGCGCGGAGCCGCGCTGGTTCGAGGACGTGCGCGAAGGCGACGAGATCGGCCCGATGGTGAAGGGGCCGATGACCGTCACCGACATCGTCTGCTGGCATGCGGGAATGGGCATGGGTCTGTACGGCATCAAGCCGTTGCGCCTCGGCTACCAGAACCGCACCCGCATCCCGCGCTTCTTCCACCGCGACGACCTCAACGTGCCCGACGTGATGCAACGCGTCCACTGGGACCCGGAGTTCGCGCGCCGGTCGGGCAACCCGACCACCTTCGACTACGGCCGCATGCGCGAGACGTGGCTCATCCATCTGTGCACCGACTGGATGGGTGACGACGCCTGGCTCTGGAAGCTCGACTGCGAGTTCCGCCGTTTCAACTACGTCGGCGACACGCAGTGGCTCCGCGGCCGGGTCACCCGCTCCTACCTCGCGGCCGGCGACCGTCCCGCCGTCGACCTCGACCTCGAAGCGGTGAACCAGCGGGGCGAGGTCACGACACCGGGTCACGCGACGATCCTGCTGCCGAGTCGCGAACGCGGGCCGGTGCGGCTGCCCGATCCGCCGGGGGGCGCCGTCGACCTGCAGGGTGCGCTCGGCGCGATCTCCGAGGAGTTCAGCCGCCGATGAGCCTCCTCGTGGTGCGCGACGACGCCGGAACCCTCACGCTGCGCCTCGACCGCCCCGACAAGCGCAACGCGATCGACGAGGAGACGATGCTCGCGCTCGTGCGCGAGCTCGAGGTCGCGGCCACCGACGACGCGCTGCGCGTCATCGTGGTCGAAGGGAACGGCGAGCACTTCTGCGGCGGCGCCGACATCGTCGCCCGCAACGCGGCGTCCGATCGCAAGCCTCGGACCGGGAGCATCCAGCGCCGCCTTCCGGTGCAGGCGCACCGGCTGATCACGTTGCTGGGCAGCGTGCAGGTCCCGGTGGTGTGCAAGGTCCAGGGCTGGGCCGCGGGCATCGGATTCCAAATCGCGCTCGCGGCCGACTTCACCGTCGCCGCCAACGATGCGCGCTTCTGGGAACCGTTCGGCGAACGCGGCTTCACCCCCGACAGCGGCGCCACCTGGATGCTGCCGCGCCGGGTCGGCGAGGTGCGGGCGCGTGAGCTCTTGCTGTTGGGCCGGGCCTTGAGCGGCGCGGAAGCGGCCGAATGGGGCGCGATCCACCGCGCGGTGCCGGCCGCCGCGCTCGACGCGACCGTCGACGAGATCGTCACGCAACTCGCGGCCGGACCGACCGTCGCGCTCGGGCTCACGAAATGGTTGCTGCACGCGGGTGCGGGTGCCGACCTCGAGCATCAGCTCGCGAACGAGGCGTTCGCACTCGAGCTGTCGTCGCGTACGGAAGACTTCCGAGAGGGCCTCGCGGCCTTCCGCGAGAAGCGCCCGCCGCGCTTCGAAGGGAGATGACGCTCGATCGCGCCACGCCCGTCGCCGACGCGGTGCGCGAGGTGCAGGAGTGGGTCGAAGCGAACGTGCCGCGCGCGTGGGTCGAGGCCGGCCGGCGGGGAGGGGCCGCGGCCGTGCGCGAGGTGCGGCCGCGCGCCGACTACGAAGCGTGGTACCCGGTGTTCGCGGCGTCGGGGCTCGTCGTGCCGACCTGGCCGGTGCCCGTACGGCGGCCTCGATCTGACCCCCGACGTCGCCCGCGCCGTCGACGCCGAGCTGCGCCCGTTCAACCTCGGCCGGCTCAACCCGCTCGGGCTGAACAACACCGCGCCCGTGCTCTTCTCCTACGGCACCGAGGAGCAACGGTTGCGGTTCCTGCCGCCGATGGTGCGCAACGAGGAGAAGTGGTGCCAGCTCTTCAGCGAGCCCGGCGCCGGCTCCGACCTCGCCTCGCTCGCGACGCGGGCCGAGCGCGACGGCGACACGTGGTGCGTCACCGGTCAGAAGGTGTGGAGTACGTGGGCGCATTTCTCCGACTTCGCGATCCTGCTCGCGCGTACGGACCCCGACGCACCCAAACGCCAGGGCGTCACCTACTTCCTGCTCGACCTGCACCAGCCCGGCGTCGAGGTGCGGCCCCTGCGCCACATCGGCGGCGAGGTCGAGTTCAACGAGGTGTTCCTCGACCGAGCCGTCGTCCCCGACGCGTACCGGATCGGCGGGGAAGGGCAGGGTTGGAAGGTCGCGAACGCGACGCTGTCGGGGGAGCGGCAGATGGTCTCGGGGGCCGGGTCGGGCGGCGTCGACCGCATCGGCGGGCGCGGCGTCGAGCACCTGCTCGAGCTGGCGCGCGCGTCGGGCCGCGATCGGGATCCGCTCGTCCGTCAGCGCCTCATGCGCGTGCTCAGCGAGGAACGCATCCGCGACTGGACGAACCAGCGGGTGCGCGCGCAGGTGAAGGCCGGCCGCGCGCCGGGTCCGGAGAGCTCGGTCGGCAAGGTGCACCAGGGCGAGCTGAACCAGCGCATCCAGCTGCTCGCGACCGACCTGCTGGGCGCGGGCGCGATGGCCTGGACGGCCGGCGCCGGGGGCGCGCTCGACCTGCCGCTCGAGGTGCGCGGGATGCTGCGCAGCCGCGCGAACACGATCGAGGGCGGCACGACCGAGGTCAACAAGAACATCGTCGGCGAACGCGTGCTCGGTCTGCCGCGGGAGCCCGATCCGTGGCAGGGTGCGCCCTGGCGCGAAGTCCCGAGGAGCTGAGAGAGCGTGGAGTACCCGAGACTCGAGACCCTGAGCCTCGAACGCAAAGGCCCGGTCGGTTGGTTGATCAACAACCGCCCCGACCAGCTCAACGCGATGAACGCGTTGATGCGTGACGAGTTCGACCTGGCCTGGCACGCGCTCGACGCCGACCCCGAGGTGCGCGTCATCGTGCACACCGGCGCGGGCCGCGCGTTCCAGACGGGCGTCGACGTGACGGAGATCGCGACCGACGGCGCCGGGATGCAGCGCTACCGGGAGTCCGTGGAGAACTTCGACTTCCACTTCACGTCGTGGCACAACGACGTGTGGAAGCCGGTGATCACCGCGGTGAACGGCATCTGCGCCGGCGGCGGGTTCCACTGGATCGCCGACGCCGACATCGTGATCGCGGCATCGGACGCGCAGTTCTTCGATCCGCACGTCTCGATCGGCCAGGTCGTCTCGATCGAGGCCATCGGGCTCATGAAGAAGATGCCGGTCGAAGCAGTCATGCGCATGGCCTTCGTCGGCCGGCACGAGCGCCTGTCGGCGCAGCGGGCCTACGAGCTGGGGATGATCAGCGAGATCGTCGACCCGCCGGAACGGCTGCGCGACGCCGCGCAGGAGCTGGGCGAGAAGATCGCCCGCAACTCACCGGCGGCGATGGCCGCCACCAAGCGCGCGTTGTGGGGCGCGCTCGAGCTGGGCTTGACCGACGCGTGCAAGGCGGGCGCGGCCGAGCTGGTCTCCATGTGGGGCCATCCCGACCAGGAGGAGGGCCCGCTCGCGTTCGCGGAGAAGCGGGAGCCGCGTTGGGCGCCGCCGGAGAGCGCCGCGCCGGGCGCATGAAGCTCTCGGTCGAGCTCCCGATCGCAGCCCCCGACGCGCTGATGACCTGCGCGCTCGCGATCGAGGCCGCGGGATTCGACGTGTGCTTCGTGACCGATCATCCGTTCCCGTCGCGGGAGTGGTTGACGACCGGCGGCCACGAGACCCTCGACCCGTTCGTCGCGCTGTCGTTCGCGGCCGGCCGCGACCCGCCGCCTGAAGCTGCACACGAACTGCCTCATCCCCGCGTACCGCAATCCGTACCTGACCGCGAAGGCGGTCGCCACCCTCGACGCCTGCTCGCGTGGCCGTGTGATCCTGGGCGTCGCGGTCGGCTACCTCGAAGCCGAGTTCGAAGGGCTCGGGGTGCCGTTCGGCGAGCGCGCCGACGCGGCTCGACGAGACGCTGCACGCGATGAAGTCGGCCTGGGCCGACGAGCTGCCCGCCAACGTGGTGCGGCCCCGCTGCGTCCAGCAGCCCCATCCGCCGATCTGGGCGGGCGGGAACTCGGCCGCCGCGATGCGGCGCGCGATCTCGCACGGCGACGGCTGGAGCCCGTTCCCCGCGTCGCCGCGGACCGCGGCGGCCGTCGACACCGCTTCGATGAGCGACACCGTCATGCTGCGCCACGCGATCCTGCGCCTGCACGAGATGGCGGAGGAGGCCGGGCGACCCGAACCGCTCGACGTCTGCTTCACGCCGTTCTCGCATCCCGGCCACAAGGACGTCGTCGACCCGGCCGCGTTCGTCGCCGAGGCGCACGAGCTCGCGGGCATCGGCGTCACGTGGCTCGCCTTCCATCTCCCCGCGCCGAGCATCGCCGAGTTCTGCGACACCGTCGCGGCGTTCGGGGAGTCCGTCGCCGCGATCAGAACCTGACGGCTCGCCCCCGGTCTACGCCTGCGGGCAGGTCGCGAGGTGGTCGTTGACGACGCCGACGGCCTGCAGGTAGCTGTAGACGATCGTCGAGCCGACGAAGTTGAAGCCGCGTTTCTTCAGGTCCTTGCTGATCCGGTCGGACAGTTCGGTGCGGGCCGGGAGATCGGCCGTCGTGCGGGGCCGGTTCACCACCGGCCGGCCGTCGACGAAGCTCCACAGGTAGTCCGCGAACGAGCCGTGCTCCGCCGCGGTGGCGAGGAACGCCTGCGCGTTCGCCGACCGCAGAGGCGACCTTCAACCGGTTGCGCACGATGCCGGGATCGTCGAGCAACCGCGCGATCTTCGCGGCGCGGTAACGGGCGACGCGCGCCGGGTCGAAGCCGTCGAAGGCGCGCCGGTAGTTGGCGCGCTTGTTCAGGATCGTCGACCACGACAGTCCGGCCTGCGCGCCTTCGAGGATCAACATCTCGAACAGGTGCGTCTCGTCGTCGGGAGGGAACGCCCCACTCGTCGTCGTGGTAGGCGCGCATGAGATCGGAGCTCTCCGCCCACGGGCAGCGCTGCCTCCGAGTGGCCGCCACGGTCTACGCGACGCGGCGTGCGGGCGCGTTCGCGCAGCTCGTACTTCAGCACCTTGCCGCTCGCGTTGAGCGGGAGCGCGTCGACGATCTCGAAGTAGCGGGGGACCTTGTAGTTCGCCATCTTGTCTCGGCACCACGCACGGAGCTCGTCGGGCGTGACGGTCGCGTTGAGCCGCGGGATCACGTACGCGTACCCGACCTCGCCCATCCGCTCGTCGGGAATGCCGACGACCGCGACCTGACCGACCGCGGGATGATCGTTGATCATGTTCTCGATCTCGGCCGGATACGCGTTGAAGCCGCCGACGATGAACATGTCCTTGGTGCGGTCGGTGATCGTGATGTAGCCGCGGTCGTTCATGACCGCGACGTCGCCGGTGTGGAGCCAGCCGTCGGCGTCGATGGCCTCCGCGGTGGCCTCCGGGTCGTGGATGAAGCCGCGCATGACGTTGTAGCCGCGGATGACGACCTCGCCCGGCTCGCCCCGGGGCACCTCGGCACCTCTCCTCGTTCACGATGCGGACCTCGACGTCGGGGATCGCGCGGCCCGACGTGTTCGAGATCGTCTCGGGATCGTCGTCGTGGCGGCACATCGTCGCGATGCCCGTCGCCTCGGTGAGGCCGTACCCGGTGACGATCGTCTCGAAGCCGAGCTCGGCGCGCATCCGCCGGATCAGCTCGACGGGGACCGGCGCCGCGCCGGTCACCGCGAGCCGCAGCGACGACATGTCGAACTCGCCGACGCGCGGATGGTCGAGGATCGACTGGTAGACGGTCGGCGGCCCGGGCAGCATCGACACCCGTTCCTCCGCGGCGCGCGTCATCACCGCGTCGACGTCGAACACCGCGTGCGGGATGATCGTCGCGCCCTTCACGAGCGACGCGACGATGCCCGCGTTCAGCCCGAAGGAGTGGAAGAACGGGATTGACGACGAGGTAGCGGTCGCCGGCGCGCAACCCGACGACGGTCGACCACGCGTCGTACGCGCGCACCGTCGCGCTGTGCGTCAGCATCGCGCCCTTCGGACGGCCGGTCGTTCCCGACGTGAAGAGGATCGTGCAGAGGTCGTCGCCGCTGATCGAATCGGGGAGGGTGGCGCCGTCGCCCCGGTCGAGGAACTCCTTCCACGCCGGGCCGCGCAGGTCGATGATCTCGCGCAGCAGCGGCAGTTCCGGCTCGGCCCGCAGCAGGGCTTCGTAGTCCGTGTCGAGGAAGTCGGTGACCGTGAAGAGCAACTTCACGTCGGCGCGCTCGAGCACGTAGCGCGCCTCCGCACCCTTGAAGCGCGTGTTCGGCGGCACGATCACGCCCCCGGCCGCGGCGATGCCGAGCGCGGCGATGACCCACTCCGAGCAGTTCGGCGCCCACACCGCGACCCGGTCGCCGGGCTCGATGCCGCTCGCGACCAACGCCCGCCCCGCCCGCCCGACCTCGTCCGCGAGCTGCGCGGAACGTGAGCCGCGCCTGCGCGTCGACGAGCGCCTCGATCTCGGGGAACGAGGCCGCGGCCCGGGCCACGAGTCCCGGTATCGTCGAGGGGAGTTGGTCGTCGGTCATGCCGACAACTTGCCACGACGAGAGACCGGTGCGCATGCCCGAGCCCGAATCCGGACGGTTCCGAACCTTGCAGGTCGAACGCCGGGGCCCGGTCGGCTGGCTGGTGTTCGACCGGCCCGCGGCCGCCAACGCGATGGACGCCCGGATGATGGAAGAGCTCGAGCAGGCCTGGCGCGAGCTCGACGACGATCCCGACGTCCGGGTCATCGTCAACACCGGTGCGGGGCCCGCCTTCCAGACCGGTCTCGACATGGCGCAGCTGGCCCGCGATCCGGACGCGCTCCGCGAACAGTCTCGGCGGACGAAACGCTTCGAGCTGCGGTTCACCTCGTGGCACAACGACGTACGCAAGCCGGTGATCGCCGCGGTGAACGGCGTGTGCGCGGGTGGCGGGACTGCACTTCGTCGCCGATGCCGACATCGTGATCGTCGTCGTCCGACGCCTCGTTCGTCGACCCGCACGTGTCCGTCGGCCAGGCGAGCGTCTACGAGACCATCGCGCTCGCCAAGAAGTCGCCGATGGAAGCGGTGCTGCGCATGGCACTGGTCGGCCGGCACGAACGTATTTCGGCGACGCGTGCGTACGAGCTCGGTATCTGCTCGCAGGTGGTCGATCCGCCGGAACGGTTACGGGCCGAGGCCCAGGCGCTGGGCGAGCTCATCGCCCACAACTCGCCCGCCGCGCTCGCGCACACGAAACGCGTGTTGTGGGGTGTGCTCGAACAGGTCGCGCGATGAACGCGATGAGCGGGACGCACGGAGTCGAGATCGGGACCGCGATCGTCTCGTACATCGAGCCGCATCCGGGCCAGGCCGTCGCGTTCAACCGCTGGTACGAGCGCGACCACTTCCCGGCCACCGTCAAGGCGGGTCCGGGCGTCTTCGGGGCGCGCGGTTCGTCGCGACCCGCGCGTGCAAGGCGCTACGCCCACAGGCGGGCCGACTCTTCGGCGACCCCGCGCGCGGTTCGTACCTCGCGGTCGCGTGGGTGCTGCCCGGCAAGCAGGCGGAGTGGGACGCGTGGGTCGCGCGCGAGATGGAGACGATCGCCGCACAGGGCCGTCTGTTCCCCGGCCGCGACCACGTCCACACCGCGGTGTACGCCTGCGTGCGCCAGGACGCCGACGCGGTGCTCGCGCTCGAACGTGGATACGCGGGGGTCGTCGCCGCGGCCGATGTCGACGGCGCGCCCGAGCTCTCGCCTCCGGCCGCCGTCCGGCTGCGCCTCGACCGGACGATCATCTCGCAGGCCGACCCGCCCCCCCACGAGCTCGTGCTCGGATTCTGCGCGGGCGACCCGCTCGAAGCGTTCCGCGCGCAGCCGGCCCTCGCGACCTGCGGGTTCGCGAGCCCGTTCCTCGCCACCGTCCCGGCCACCGATACGTACACCGGAGACCTCTGACGTAACGTCGAGGGCATGCAGACCACACTGCTCCTCTGCGACCACGCCCAAGAGGTCGCCGGCAAGCTCTACATCCTCGGCGGCGGCTGGAGCATCTACCGCGGCGCCCCCGTGACCATGGGTCTCGCGGTCAAGATCTCCATCCCGTGGGACGAGGCGAACACCCCGCACAGCTTCGCCGCCCGGCTCGTCACCGAGGACGGCCTCGACCCGTTCCTCCCGCAGCCCGACGGCAGCCTCGACGCCAGCCGGGTCGAATTCCAGGGCCGCTTCGAAGCCGGCCGTCCCGCCGGACTCGCGCCCGGCGCCGAGCTCGACGCGCCGTTCGCGGTCAACATCGCCGGGCTCCCCCTCATCCCCGGCCGCTACGAATGGCAGGTCGAGATCGACCAGACGGTCGTCGGCCGCGTCGCATTCACGGTGATGGACAGCTGACGGAATCCTCATACGTGGGGCCGGCACGCCGATGATGCCAGCGGGAACCGCTTCCCGGCCCACTCCCCCCAGGGGCGGCAAGCGCGCGACGGCCCGCCGGTGCACACCGGCGGGCCGTTGACCTTTCTTATGGGTCGCTCGCGCTGCGCCGTCCGGGGTGCCGCCTTCGGCGTCCTCGCCCGGTCGGCTCCGCTGCCGCTCCCGGGCCTTCGGCTTCCGGCGCAACGTGCGGAGGCGCCTTTTCTATGGGTCGCTCGCGCTGCGCCGTCCGGGGTGCCGCCTTCGGCGTCGAGCCCGGTCGGCTTCGCTGCCGCTCCTTCTTTATGGGTCGCTCGCGCTGCGCAGTCCGGGGTGCCGCCTTCGGCGTCGAGCCCGGTCGGCTTCGCTGCCGCTCCTTCTTTATGGGTCGCTCGCGCTGCGCCCGTCCGGGGTGCCGCCTTCGGCGTCCGAGCCCGGTCGGCTTCGCTGCCGCTCCTTCTCTATGGGTCGCTCGCGCTGCGCCTTCACTCCGTCGTTGCCGAGGCGGGGGTGCGCGGAGTCGGCTCCGCTGCCGCTCCCGGTCTTCGACTTCCGGCGCAACGCATCGGGTGATCCACGGGAGGCCGACGGCACGGGAGCGACAGCGGAGCCGGCCCGGCTGGACGCCGAAGGCCGCTCTTCCCGGGACGGCGCAGCGCGAGCGACCCATGAATATGGAACAGGTTCTTGTTCGCGCGTTAGCTTCAACCCATGGGACGATTCGACGGACGAGTGGCAGTGGTGACGGGTGCGGGGTCGGGGCTCGGGCGCGCGACGGCTCGGCAGCTTGCGGCCGAGGGCGCGTCGGTCGCGTGTTTCGACATCGCCGTGGACGCGGCCGAGAAGACCGCCGCCGAGATCGGTGAGCAGGGCGGAACGGCACGCGGCGTACCAGGTCGACGTATCCGACCCCGGACTCGGTGCAGGCGGCGATGGCCGCGGCGGCGGGCGACCTCGGGCGGCCGCAGGTCGTCGTGAACAGCGCCGGGATCGGGAAGTTCGCGCACACGCACGAGGTCCCGTTCGCCGACTGGCAGCGGATCATCGGCGTCAACCTCACCGGCACGTTCCTCGTGTGCCAGGCCGCGTTGCCGCACCTCCTCGACGGTGGCGGCAGCATCGTCAACATCGCTTCCAACGCCGGCATCAAGTCGCAGCCGTACTCCGCCGCGTACTGCTCCTCGAAGGCCGGCGTCATCCACCTGACCAAGGTCATTGCCGACGAGTACATCAAGCGCGGCATTCGGGCGAACGTCGTGGCGCCGGGCGGCATGGAGACGCCGTTGCAGGAGGCCTTCATGGAGTTCCCCGAAGGCGTCGACTGGAAGGTCATGCGCAAGGTCATGTCACCGCTGGGCAACTCGCAGCCCGAAGAGATCGCGAACGTCGTTGCGTTCGTCGCGTCCGACGAGTGCCGCTACATGACGGGTTCGGTCGTCTCGATCGACGGCGGCATCACGGTATGAGCGCGAGCGGGCAGGCGCAGATTGCAGGCCCGGCCGTTCTCCGGCGGGGCGCGGGTGATCGAGGGCCGGAGGTCGGAGCCGCATGAACATGAGCGAAATGATCGACGACACCGGCACGGTCTGGGAACTGATCGAGCGGCGGACCGCCGCCACCCCCGACCGCGTGATGCTGTACGACGGCGACCGCGTCACGACGTTCGCGCAGTACCGCGAGCTCTGCGAACGGGCCGCGGCCGGGCTGTACGCCCTCGGGGTTGCCGAAGGCACGAACGTGTCGTGGCAGCTGCCGACGTGGACGGAGTCGGCGGTCCTCGTGGGCGCGCTGTGCCGCCTCGGCGCGGTCCAGAACCCGATGCTGCCGATCTACCGGTACCGCGAGGTCTCGTTCATCGCCAAGCAGACCAACTGCAAGCTGCTCATCACGCCGTCGACGTGGAACAAGTTCGACTACGAGGCGCTGGCCGAGCAGGTCGCGGGTGAGCTCGACGACATGCACACGCTCGTCGCCGACCACTTCAACCCCGAAGGCGACCCGGCGACGCTCCCGCCGCCGCCCGCGGTGCACGACGATCCGTCCGCCGACCCCGTTCGCTGGATCTTCTACACGTCGGGCACGACCGCCGACCCGAAGGGCGCGCAGCACACCGACCGGTCGGTGCTCGCGGGCGCGATCGGCTACGCGGAGAAGACGCACGTCGTCGCCGACGACATCGCGCTCGTCGCGTTCCCGTTCACACACATCGGCGGCATCATCATCGGCGTCTACACGCCGCTGCTGACCGGCTCGGCCGCAGTGCTGATGGAGTCCTGGACTGCCGCCGCGTCGACCGAGCTCATCGGCCGGCACCGGGTGACGCTCGCGAACGGCGCCGCGGCCATCCACACCGCGCTCGTCGAAGAGGCGCGGGTGAACCCGGGGGCGTACGCCAGCGTGCGCGACTTCCCGAGCGGCGGCTCGACCAAGCCGCCGCACCTGCACGACGAGCTGAAGAAGGTGATCCCGAGCTCGATCGGCACCACGTCCGGATACGGGATGACCGAGGCGCCGATCGTCGCACAGACCGACATCGACGCGCCCGACAGCTCGAAAGCGATGGCGGAAGGCACCCCGACGCGCGGGGTCACGATGAAGATCCTCGAGAGCGGCGAGATCGCGGTGAAGGGCCCGCAGGTCATGCGCGGTTACGTCGACAGCTCGCTCGACAAGGACGCGTTCACCGCCGACGGCTTCCTGCTCACCGGCGACCTCGGCCGCTTCGACGAGCACGGCGCGATCCTCATCACCGGCCGGGTCAAGGACATCATCATCCGCAAGGGCGAGAACGTGTCGGCCAAAGAGGTCGAGGACGTGCTCTACGGCCACCCGAAGGTCGCCGACGTCGCGGTGCTCGGCATCCCCGACGTCGACCGGGGCGAGATGGTCGTCGCGTTCGTCGTGGCCAAGGACCCGGCCGATCCGCCGACGATCCCCGACGTGCGCGAGCACTGCCAGAGCGTCGGGCTGATGACCCAGAAGATCCCCGAGCGCATCGAGGTGATCGACGTCATGCCGCGCAACCCGAGCGGCAAGGTGCCGAAGCACGAGCTGCGCGCCCGGATCAGCCCCCCGCCCGCCTGACCCCTCCCGCTTTCCGAACGAGCGCGTCGAACAGACGCTGCTGGGCCGGGTCGTCGGCGGCGGTGTCCTCGGGATGCCACTGCACGGCGAGCAGGAACGCGCCGTCGATCTCGAGCGCCTCGACGATCCCGTCCTTGGCCCGCCCGACCACCCGCAGCCCGTCGCCGAGCTCGGCGATCGCCTGGTGGTGGTGACAGGACGCGGTGACCCGCGTCGTGTCCATGACGTCGGCGACCAGCGAGCCGGCCTCGAGCGTCACCTCGTGTTGACGGGCGCCGCCCGCGACTCCCGGCGCCCCGTGCGGCGGCACGCCCGGGTCGTCGGCGATGTGCTGGTGCAACGTGCCGCCGCGGGCGACGTTCAGCACCTGGATGCCGCGGCAGATCGCGAGCGTCGGCATCGAACGCACGAGCGCGGCTTCGGCCAGCGCGCACTCGAAGTCGTCGTCGCCGGTCGTCGACGCCGTAGACGCTCGGGTGCGGCTGCTCGCCGTAGCGCGTGGGGTCGACGTCGGGGCCGCCGGTGAGCACGAGCGCGTCGACGCGCGCGAGGAGCTCCTTCGGGTCGCGGGCGTCGTTCACGATGACGGGCTGCCCGCCCGCGCGCAGCACCGCGTCGATGTACGCGGTGGGGAGCGCGGCCGCGCCCGAGTACGGCCACTTGTCGGTGCGGCCGAGGCGGCGACCGGTCAGGGCGACGATCACCACGAGACCGTCACCACCGGGCGCTCACCATTGGTCGAAGTTCCGGCGCCGCTCCCAGTCGGTGACGGCGCGGTTGAAGTGGGCCCATTCCTGGCGGGCGGTGTTCAGCAGGTGGTCGTGCACGTCGGCGCCGAACGCGTCGACCGCGACCTTCGAGCCCGCGAACGCCTCGATCGCCTCCACGAGGCTCGCCGGCACGCGGGCGAGGTCGGGGTCGGCGTACGCGTTGCCCTTGAAGCGCGGACCGGGATCGATGCCGTGCTCGATGCCGTGCAGCCCGGCCGCGATCGTCGCCGCGAACGCGAGGTAAGGGTTGGCGTCGGCGCCCGGAATGCGGGACTCGAGGCGGAACGACGATCCGTGCCCGACGATCCGGTAGCCGCAGGTGCGGTTGTCGATGCTCCACGCCGAGCGCGGTCGGTGCCCACGACTCCGGTTGGTAGCGCTTGTAGGAGTTGACGGTCGGCGCGTACATCCACGCGAGCTCGCGCCCGCACGCGATCTGCCCCCCGAGCCAACCGCGCATCGCGGGCGAGAGGTGGTCGGGTGCCGTCGCGTCCCACATGAGCGCGTCACGGCCGTCGGCCGACCAGAGGCTCGAATGGACGTGGCACGACGAGCCCACCTCGTCGGAGGAGAACTTCGCCATGAAGGTGACCGCCCGGCCGTGCTGCGCCGCGATCTCCTTCACGCCGTTCTTGTAGATGACGTGACGGTCGGCCATCTCGACCGCGTTCGCGTACACGAGGTTGATCTCGTGCTGGCCGCGGCCCGCCTCACCCTTCGAGAACTCGACCGGCACCCCCGCGCCGTCGATGCCGTTGCGGATGGCGCGGATGAGGTACTCGTCGCGTGTCGTCTGGAGGATGTGGTAGTCCTCGACGACGAGCGAGTGCGGCGTGAGGTTCGCGAAGTCCTTCGCGGCTGCTTCCTCGAGTGACTCGCGGAACACGAAGAACTCGAGCTCGCTCGCGAAGTTCAGCGTGAAGCCTGCGGCCGCGGCCCGTTCGACCTGGCGTTGCAGGATGCGACGGGGCGACACCTCGACCGGCGCGCCCGTCTCCTCGTCGAGCAGGTCGCAGAGCACGAGCGCGGTCTTCTCGAGCCACGGGACGAGGCGGATCGTCGCGAGATCGGGCTGCGCGGCCATGTCGCCGTAGCCCTGGTCCCAGCTCGCGAACTCGTAGCCCGGCAGCACGTTCATCTCGCTGTCGACCGCGAGCAGGTAGTTGCACATGTGCAGCGGGGTCGTGCCCCCACCCATGTGCTCCCGCCAGTAGGAGCCCGTCACCCGCTTGCCGACGAGGCGGCCCTGCAGGTCGGGAAACGCCACGAGCACCGTGTCGACCGTGCCCGCGCCGATCCTCTCCGAGAGCTCGGCGGCGTCGAGCATCCCGCGCACGGTCCCGGGCGGTGTCATGGCCGCAGCCTATTTACTCCGGCGTGACGTACGCGGCGGTGATGCCGCCGTCGACGACGAGCGATGCGCCCGTCATGAACGAAGCGTCGTCGGAGGCCAGGAAGAGCGCGGCCTTCGCCAGCTCCTCGGCCTGGCCGAGCCGGCCCATCGGGATGTGCACCATCCGGCGCGCGCGCCGGGCCGGGTCGGAGAGCAGCTCCTCGAGCAGCGGGGTCTCGATCGGCCCGGGACACAGGGCGTTGGCCCGGATGCCCTGCCGGGCGTACTCGACCGCGATCTCGCGGGTCATCGAGAGCACGCCGCCCTTGCTCGGCCGTGTACGCGATCTGCGCGGTTGCCGCGCCCATGAGCGCGACGAACGACGCGACGTTGACGATGCTGCCGCCGCCCGACGCGATCATCGCCGGGATCCCGGCCCGGCACCCGAGCCACACGCCCTTGAGGTTGATCTCCATCACCTTCTCCCACGTCGACTCGGGCGTGTCGAGCACACCGCCGTCGTCGGCGGGGAAGATCCCGGCGTTGTTGTAGAGCACGTGCAGGCCGCCGTAGGTCTCGGTCGCGGCACCGGACCATCGCCTCGCAGTCGCGCAGCTTTCGAGACATCGGCGCGGACGTAGGTGGCGTCGCCGCCCGCGGCGCGCACCGCGGCGACGGTGGCGTTCCCGCCGTCGTCGACGACGTCGGTGACGACGATGCGCGCGCCCTCGCCCGCGAACAGCTCGGCCGCGGCGCGGCCCATGCCGCTGCCGGCGCCGGTGATGAGCGCGACCTTGCCTTCGAGTCGTCCCGTCATGAGTTCACCTTCTTGTAGTCGCGGGGGCCTTCGACGACCTCGAGCTGCAGCGCAGCCGTGAAACACGCGTTGAGGCGCGGTGTGCTCTCGCGCACGTAGTCGTCCATGTTCTCGGTGATCGGCGTGATCGCGTTGGTCGCGGGGTAGATGAGCCGCACCTTGGCGTTCGGGTTCGTCGAGTGCGCGAGCGCCTCGAGTGAGGTCGCGTACGTGTCGCGGGCGTCGATCATGCGCGTCCAGTCGGCCGTCCAGCCCCGCAGCCCCGCGGCGGGCGTCGACTTCTTCGGGTGCACGGCCGCGATCTCGCGCGACCATCGTCGCGCAGCACGGTGTCCTCGGCGCGCACGCGGGCCGCCCGCTCGGTGCCGTTGCCGCGCGGGTCGGGGTCGGGGAGTGCCTTCAGCGTCGCCTGCGCGCGGTCGCACGCGGCCGACACCGCGGCCGCGCTCGTCGACGTCGAGCTTCTCGGGCGAGTGCGAGCCGACGAGCGTCCACCCGAGGATGATGCCGATGCAGAGGATCAGCACGAACAAGCGTGAGGATGAGGAACTCCCAGGGCGCGTGCGGCCGCCGGGACTTCGGCTGGTGGTGCACGGCGCCGTTCGGGTGCGGCGCCTCGAAGGTCGGCGGCGCGGATGTCGTCCCCGGCTACCGGCTCGTCGGGCGTATCGGGCATCCTGCTTCATCCGTCGCCTCGCGAACCGCCAGCCCGGGGCCAACCGGAGCCGATTTCGGAGTCAGGGGAGCTCGAGGAGCATGGTGAGGGCGTCGCCGGGCTCGGCCGACGACCTCGAATCCGTAGCGCACGTACAGGCGCTTGGCCGGGTTCTCACGGTTGACGCTCAGGCTGATCGCCCGCAGGCCGTCGCGTTCGGCCCGGGCGATGATCGAACCGAGCAGCAGCGTGCCGACCTGCTGGCCACGGAACTCCGGGAACACGGCGATCGCGAGCTCGGGGACGTCGTCGGCGACGTAGCCGTAGCCGGGCGCCGCGGCGGTGAAGCAGCGCAACCACGCGGCGCCGACCGGTTCGTCGCGGCGATCGAGCGCGTACGAGCGCGACGTCGCCCGGGCGGCCCCAGTCCGTCGATGTAGCGCGCGTTCTCGGGGACCGCGAGGACCGCCTCGAGCGCGGGCCGTTCCTCGGCGCCGTCGTCGTGCCAGTTGACGGCCTCGTACAGCATCTCGGCGAGGAACGCGGGGTCGGCGTGCGCGCTGAGACGGAACACCGCGGCCAGCCTAGGGTGACGGGATGGGCCGCCGACCATATGCCGCGGTCCTCGTCGCGATCGCGTCGGCGCTCGCCCTGGCGACGACGCGGGTGCAGCGGCGGCAACGGCTCGGTCGTCCTGCGCAACGAGCGGACGGGCACGATCGAGTGGAAGCCGTGCGAGACGATCGAGTGCGGTTCGCTGTCGGTGCCGCTCGACTGCTGCGCATCCGAACGGCCCGCACATCACGCTGGCGCTCGCCCGCCTGCCCGCCGCGGGCAAGCGCGTCGGCGTGCTGTTCACGAACCCGGGCGGCCCGGGCGGCTCGGGCGTCGACTTCCTGCGCGACGCGGCCGACGTCTTCCCGTCCGAGATCCGCGACTCGTTCGACCTCGTCTCCTGGGACCCGCGTGGCGTCGGCGGGAGCGCGCCGGTGCGGTGCGTCGACGATCTCGACGCGTTCTACGCGGTCGACCACGATCCGCTCGACGCCCGACGCGGTCGCGCAGAACGTCAGCGCGTCGCGAAGACGCTTCGTCGCGGCGTGCGAGACGAACAGTGCGAGCCTGCTGCCGTACGTCTCGACCGAGGCGACCGGCCGCGACCTCGATGCGATCCGCGCCGCGATCGGCGTGCCCAGATCAGCTACGTCGGCTTCTCGTACGGCACGCTGCTCGGCGCGGTGTACGCCGACCTGTTTCCCGACGCGGGTGCGGGCGATGGTGCTCGACGGCGCGGTCGACCCGGCCCGGTCGTACGCCGAGACCACGATCGACCAGGCCAAGAGCTTCGACGCCGACCTCGACGCGTTCTTCGCCCACTGCCGTTCCGACAGCTCCTGCGCGTTCGCCCGGGGCGCCGACCCGGCCGCCGCGTACGACGATCTCGCCCGCACGATCAGCGAGGAGCCGATTCCCGGCGACCGTCGACGGCGAGCACCGCACGCTCGGTCCGGGCGAGCTCGACATCGGGGTCGCGAGCGCGCTCGTACTCGGGCGCCGACGGCTACGACGACCTCGCCGCCGCGCTCGCGCAGGCCGGGTCCGGACGCGGCGACAAGATGCTCGCGCTCGCCGACGCCTACACCGGCCGGACGAACGGGCGGGAAGTACTCGAACGAGACCGCGGCGCTCTACGCGATCGGATGCATCGACGCGCCCTGCGCCGACGACGCGTCGGCCGCGGTGCAGCAGCTCGCCGCACGCGCCGCGCGCGTCGCCCCGCACTTCGGCGCGTCGACGGTGTGGCTCGGGCTGCCGTGCACGTTCTGGCCGGTGCCGGTCGCAAGGGAAGGTCGCGCCGATCCACGCGCCGGGCGCGCCGCCGATCGTCGTCGTCGGCACCACGCACGATCCCGGCGACGCCGTACGCGTGGGCGGCAGTCGCTCGCGTCGCGAGCTCCGGTCGGGCCGCCTGCTCACCGTCCGACGGCGACGAGTCACACCTCGTACGGCCGCGGCGACCAGTGCGTCGACGGCGCCGTCGACCGCTACCTGCTCGCACCTCGCGGTGCCGGCGGTCGGGACCCGTTGCGGCTGAACGCCCGCCGGGCGACGCCGGGCCCGGTCGACGGCGGTTCAGGTGATGTCGAGCGACAGCATGCGGATCGCGTTGCCGCGCATGATCTTGTAGATCGCCTCGTCGGAGCAGGCCCTGCACCATCGACCTCCGGCGATCTCCTTGCGTGTCGGGCCACGTCGAGTCGGTGTGCGGGTAGTCGGTCTCGAAGGTGATGTTGTCGACGCCGACCCGGTCGAGCGACTCGAGCCCGTGCCGGTCGCGGAAGAAGCAGCCGTAGATCTGGCGGTAGTAGTAGGTCGACGGCGGCTCGGGGACGAGGTCCTTCACGCCGCCCCACGCGCGGTGCTCGCGCCAGACGTCGTCGGCGCGCTCCAGCACGTACGGCAGCCAGCCGATCTGGCCCTCGGAGTACGCGAGCTTCAGCTCGGGGAACCGCACGAGCTTGCCCGAGAACAAGAAGTCGGAGAGCGACGCCATCGCGTTGTTGAAGCTCAACGTCGCCGCGACCGCGACCGGCGCGTCGCCGGAGGTCGCCGGCATCTGCGACGACGACCCGATGTGCATGCACACCACGGTGTTCGTCTCCTGGCACGCGGCGAAGAACGGATCCCACTCGCCGGAGTGGATCGACGGCAGCCCGAGCTTGGGCGGGATCTCGCTGAAGCACACCGCGTGCACGCCCCGCGCCGCGTTGCGCCGGACCTCGGCGGCCGCGAGCTCCGCGTCCCAGAGCGGGATGAGCGTCAGCGGGATGAGGCGACCGCCGCTGTCGCCGCACCACTCCTCGACCATCCAGTCGTTGTAGGCGTGCACGCACGCCTCGCGCGAGCTCGCGGTCCTTCGCCTCGAGGAACGTCTGGCCGCAGAAGCGCGGGAACGTGGGGAAGCACAGCGACGCCTCGACCCAGTTCATCTCCATGTCGTCGATGCGGGCCTTCGGGTCGTAGCAACCCGGCCGCATCTCGTCGTAGGTGATCGGCGACATCGTCATGTCGTCGCGGTCGAAGCCGACCGCGGCCACGTGCCGCTTGTTGATGTAGACGAGGTCCTCGTAGACCCAGCAGTCGGCCTTCGGCCCGTCGTCGTCGAACGACTGCTCGTACGACGCCGCCGCCGATGTGCTTCATGACGCCGATGCCGCGCCGTTCGACGTGCGGTCCCGCGGCCCGGAACTTGGCCGGCAGCCAGCGTCTCGAACAGGTGCGCGGGCTCGACGACGTGGTCGTCGACGCTGATGATCTTCGGCAGCTCCGCCATCGCTCCTGGCCGGATCGGACGCGTCGATTCGCGATGATCCTGAGAGGGCCTTGAGGTCGCCTCGGAGTCGGGCCGACAATCGTCGGCGTGGCGCACGGAAGCGCAAGTGCAGTGGTGCCGGCGGGGGAGTACCGCCCGAGCCCGGAGACGGCGAACTGGTCGCTGGCGCGCGACGGTGGCTGGACGGTGCTCGCGTTCGCCCTGCGCGACCGCGGGTCTGCTCTTCCCGGCGAGCATGTGCTTCGCGCTCTGGCTGCAGTGCCGCCAGCGCATCGTGGTCGACGGCGGCGAGGTGCACCGCATCGGCCTGCGCCCGGTGATCGCTCGATCTGGCGACCGCCGAGGTCGTCTGCGCCGGCCGGCGCTGGTGGCAGGAGCTGTTCTTCCTGGGCCGGAGCCTGCAGCTCCGCGACGCCGACGGCCACCGGCTCTACCTCGAGTCGTGGCTCTGGGACGCCGCGACCCGCGCCGCGTTCGTCGAAGCGGTCTGCCGACACCGCGCACTCGTAGACTCCCCGCTTCGTGGAGCTGCGCTACTCGGAAGCCGACGAATCGTTTCGTGCGGAGCTGCACGCGTGGCTCGAGGCGGCGCTGCCCGCGCTCGCGCCGCAACCGCCGCGCGACGCGTGGCCCGAGCGGCGCAAGTGGGACACCGACTGGCAGCGCCGGCTGTTCGACGCCGGCTACGCGGGTCTGCACTGGCCCAAGGAGTACGGCGGCCGCGGCGCGTCGCCGACCGAGCAGCTGATCTTCTACGAAGAGACGGCCCGGGCGCGCGCCCCGTACGTCGGCGTGAACTTCGTCGGCACGCTGCACGCGGGCCCGACGCTCATCGAAGAGGGGACCGACGCAGCAGAAGGCCGCGCACCTCCCGAAGATCCTGCGCGGCGACGAGGTGTGGTGCCAGGGCTTCTCCGAGCCGGGCGCCGGTTCCGACCTCGCGTCGCTGCGGACCCGTGCCGAGCGCGACGGCGACGACTACATCCTCAACGGCCAGAAGATCTGGTGCTCGTTCGGCCAGATCGCCGACGTCGGCGAGTTCCTCGTGCGCACCGATCCCGACGCGCCGAAGAACCGCGGCATCTCGTGGCTCATCCTCCCGATGGACCTCCCCGGCATCGAGGTGCGCCCGCTCAAGACCGTGCTCGGCAGCTCCGAGTTCGCCGAGGTGTTCCTCACCGACGTGCGCGTCCCGGTCGCGAACCGGGTCGGCGACGAGAACGACGGCTGGCGCGTCACCAACGTCACGCTGAAGTACGAGCGCGGCACCGCGTTCGTCAGCGAGCTCGTCGACTCGATCCGCCTCGCCGAAGACCTCGCGGCGCACGTGCGACGACCCGACGACGCTCGCGGTCGAGCTCGGCCGCTGCATCGCCGAGTTCGACGCGCTGTGGGCGCTGACGAAGCGCAACGTCTCGCAGTCGGCGCGCGGGCACCGACCGGACCGGGCGCGATGGTGATGAAGCTCGCGTACTCCGAGGCGCGCCAGCGCTTCGGCGAGCTGTGCCTGAAGGCGCTCGGCCGCGACGCGCTGCACGTCGACGACAACGAGCTCGTCGAGGAACGGCTGCGCACGCTCGCGCTCACGATCGCGGCGGGCGCGTCGCAGATCCAGCGCAACATCATCGGCGAGCGTGTGCTCGGCCTGCCCCGGGAGCCGCGGTAATGGACCTCGACCTCTCCGACGACCAGGTCGCGCTGCGCGACGGCATCGCGTCGATGCTCGCGGCGCGCGTCCCGATCGAGCGCGTGCGCGACCGGGTTCGACCGCGCGATGTTCGACGAGCTCGCCGAGGCCGGGCGTGTTCTCGCTGCGCGACGACGGGTTCTCGTGGGCCGACTGCGTCGTCGTGTTCGAACAGCTCGGCCGCTTCTGCGTTCCGGGCCCGCTCGTCCCGTCGCTGCTCCTCGGCGACGGCCGGATCGCGGGCATGGTCGTCGACGAGGCCGCCGATCTGGATCGAGCACCTCGACGCGCTCGACGTGCTGGTCGTGGAACGATCGGGCAAGAAGGGCGGCAAGGACTTCGTCGATCCCGCGCGGATCGAGGCCGAACGCTCGCCGTGGCCGCTCGATCCGTGCACGCCGGTCGCGTTGACGGACGAGCTGCCGCGCGGCGAGCGCGCTCGACGTCGACCACCGCACCTGGATGCTCGCGGGCAACGACGCTCACCGCCGCGTTCCAGCTCGGGCTGGCCGACCGCCTGACCGAGCTCGCCGTCGACGTACGCGAAGGAACGCGTGCAGTTCGACCGGCCGATCGGCGGGTTCCAGGCGATCAAGCACATGCTCGCCGACATGCTCGACGCGCACCGAGGTCGCGCGGGCCGCGGTGTACAGCGCGGGCGCGGTGCTCGACGAGGCGGCCGACGCGGACACGACCGAACCGGCTCGTCCACGGCGCCAAGGTCGTGGCCGGCGACGCCGCGGTCGCGAACGGCAAGGCCGCGACCCAGGTGTTCGGCGGCATGGGCTTCACGTGGGAGGTCGACGTGCACCTCTACCTGAAGCGGGCGTGGGTGCTCGAGACGCACTTCGGCAGCGCCGACGCGAACGCGGCGACGGTGTGCTCGGCGGCGGCGCGGCGGCCAGGAACGCAGCGGTTTCCTGACGCTATCGTCATGTCCATGACGCGGCCGCAGACCACCGTCCTCGCAGCGCTCGCCGAGCGCCTCGCCTCCGATCCCGACGGTCCGTACCTCGACTTCTCCAACCGCGGGACGACGTCGTCAAGCTCACCGCCCGCGAGATGGACCTCGCGTCGAACCGGCTCGCGCACACGCTGGCCGAGATCGGCGTGGGGCACGGCGACCGCGTCGCGACGCTGCTCGAGAACCGCGCCGAGCAGGTCGTCAGCTTCTTCGCCGCGCTGAAGCTCGGCGCGGTGCAGGTCCCGATCAACACCGCGTACAAGGGCGAGTTCCTGCGCCACCAGCTCGCCGACTCCGGCGCCAAGGTGTTCTTCGTGCAGGGCGACTTCGCGTCGCGTGCGGTCGAGGTCGTCGGCGACGACGACGCCCGACGCTGACGCACTGCATCACCGTCGATCCGCCCGACGCGGTCATCGACGCGCGGCCGACGATCCCGTGGCAGGACGCGCTCGCGGCCGGGAGCGACGATCCCGTCGCGGGACGTGACGGTGCGCCCCGGCGATCTCGCGTGCTTCATCTACACCGCGGGCACGACCGGCCCGTCGAAGGGGTGCATGCTCCCGCACAACTACATCGTGAGCCTCGCCGACCAGATCGCGCGTGCGTGGCAGCGCCGCCCCGACGACGTCGTGCTCACGCCGCTGCCGCTGTTCCACTTCAACGCGATCTCGGTGTGCGTCGTCGGGATCGTTGCTCACCGGCGGGCATGCGGCGATCGAGCGCCGCTTCTCGGTCAGCAACTTCTGGCCGGAGATCAAGCGCACCGGCGCCACGATGGTCAGCATGCTCGGCTCGCCCGCGATCCTCATCGCCAACGCCGAGGACCACCCCGACCAGCAGGGCCACAAGCTGCGGCTGTGCGCGGCCGCGCCGATGCCGCCCGACACCGACCGCGCTGTGGCAGGAGCGCTTCGGCTGCAAGACCTTCAGCGGCGGCTACGGGCTCACCGAGGCGTCGCTGATCTCGATGCTCGACGCGGGGGAGCCGAACAAGCCCGGCGCCGCGGGCAAGCCGAACCGGCACGAGTTCGAGGTCCGGCTCGTCGACGACGACGACGTCGAAGTCGCGCCGGGCGAGGTCGGCGAGATCGTGTGCCGCCCGACCGGGCCGAACCTCATGTTCGCCGGGTACTGGAACCGGCCCGACGCGACCGTCGAGGCCACGCAGAACCTCTGGTTCCACACCGGCGACCTCGGCCGCATCGACGACGACGGCTTCATCTACTTCGTCGACCGCAAGAAGGACGCGCTGCGGCGGCGGGGCGAGAACATCTCGAGCTTCGAGATGGAGAAGGTGCTGTACGGCCACGCGGTGATGAAGGACGTCGCCGTGCACGCGGTGCCGAGCCCGCTCGGCGAGGACGACGTCAAGGTCACCGTCGTGCTGCAGGACGACGCCCGGGTCAGCGAAGAGGAGCTGTGCCGCTGGGTCGCCGAGCGGGTGCCGTTCTTCGCCATCCCGCGCTACGTCGAGTTCCGCGCCGACCTGCCCCGCAACCCGGTCGGCCGGGTGCTCAAGTACCAGCTCCGGGACGAAGGCGTCACCGAGACACACCTGGGACCGCGAGGCGGCCGGCGTGACGTTCGAACGCCGCTGACCCGCCCCGACGACGGTTCTCCGGCCCGGCCCGAACCGTCGCATTCGTCACGGGTCCCAACTGGGTCTCAGCTCCCGCGCCGGAGCCGCCGATATCCGGCGATGCGCAAATGCCGCTCGTGTGGCTACCTGCTGCTCGGCGAGGGTGGACTGCTGCGGCCGCTGCGGCAGCGCCGCTCCCGACGGTGACGGCCGGTGCGCCGGCCGTCGGTTCCCGCGGTCGCCGCCACGCCGAGCGCGCCGCCGCCCGCACCGGCCCCGGCGCCGCGGGCCCCGGATACGGACGGCTTTCGATCCCGCCGCCGGGCGGCGCCGCCGCCTCCGGCCCGGGCGGACCGGCGGCGACCGGCGACCCGGTGCCGGCGGTCCGGTCGCGGCACCGGGTGCCGCGAGCCCCGCCGCCGCCGTCCCGCCGCTGCGGGAACAGTGGCAGCCGGTCGCGATCGCGGCGCCGGAGCCCGTCGCGCGGCCGACGCGCGACCCGGCGCGGGGATCATCGCGCTCGCCGCCGTCATCGCGATCGTCGCGGGCGCGGTCGTCATGCATCTCGGCTCGGACCCGCTGCCCGCGGGCACGAGCGCGTACGTCGCGGGCGGGGGCGTGACCTACACGTCGCCCGACGGCGCGTTCCAGGTGCAGCTCCCGGCCACGCCGACCACGCGACCAGCGCACGATCACCGAGGACGCCGTCACCGCGACGATCTACACCGCGCTCGCAATCGACGAACGACTACGAGATCGGCGCGGCGAGCATCGTGTTCCCGAGCTCGGTGCTCGCCCGACCGGATCAACGCCGCGCTCGACGCCGCGCTGACCGCAGGGCATCAGCGGCACGAACGGCAAGCTCGTGCGCAAGAACCTCATGATGCGCGGTCCGCTGCCGGCGATCGAGGGCGAGTTCAAGGCGCCCGACGGCTACAGCGCGCGCATCCTCGTCGTGGCGCCGGGGTCGACGATGATCCTCGTCGTCGTGCACGCGAAGACGGGCACCGACCGCCTCTACAAGGCGCTCGAAGCGTCGCTGCTCATTCGGTAGCCGAGCTCCGCAGCCGGCGCGGCGGCGCGCCTTCCAGATCCATTCCGCGGGCCAGCGGCGCGCCCACTTCGGCGGCGCGAACTCGTCGTAGGTCGTGGACGCGTCGTCGCCCGCGCACAGCTCGACGAGATCCTCGACCTCGAAGCCGTTGGCGCGCAGCACCCGGATCCAGCTCGCCGGCGGGAGGACCCAGTCGATCGTGCCCTCCGCGAGCGGCATGCGCCCGAGCTCGGCGTAGTCGATCTGCAGCTTGCGGGTCTGGCGCTCGTGCGCGTCGTCCCAGGTGAGGTACAGCAGCGGGTGCGTGCAGCAGAACGCGAGCAGCCCGCCGGGCCGCAGCAGGCGGGCGCACTCCGGCGACGCTGATCTCGGGATCGCAGAAGCTCAGCGCGCCGTGGTCGCAGAACACGACGTCGAAGCGCGCGGCGGCGAAGGGCAGCTGCTCGCCGCTCGCCTGCACGAGCGCCGAGCGTCGGTGCGGCCGCGCCGCGCGTGCGCGAGCTGCGCGTGCGAGACGTCGAGCGCCGACGACGCGCGCGCCGCGTCGGGTGCGAGCGCGATCGACCACTGCGCCGCGCCGCACCCGAGCTCGAGCACGTCGCGGCCGCGCACGTCGACCGAGCACCTGAGCTCCGATTCGGGAACGCGGTACGCGCCCCACGCCAGTCGGCGCCTGCGTGAGCGCTTCGCCGTGCGACCGCCTGGTAGCTGTCGGCGTCGGCGTCCCAGAACGCGCGGTTGTGCCGGACGTGTGAGCTCACGCAGTGCAGGCAACGAGCTCACGCCGTCGGCGAGAACCCGGCCAGCGTCATCGGCTCGTTGTGCTCGACCCGCCGGCCCTTGCGACGATCGACACGTCGTGGCCGACCGCCTCGGCGCGCAGCGCGCCGACGGTGCACTTCTCGCGGGGCGGATCGAGTACGGGTCGAACCGGAAGAAGCGCATCGCGTTCTCGTGCGTCATCTGGTTGATCTCGTGGTCGGTGAGGTCGGTGGGCGCCCACGCCTGCATCAGGCGCTCGGGCGCGTCGGGCCAGATCGCGTCGCTGTGCGGGTAGTCGGTCTCGATGCAGATGCGGTCGGTGCCGATCTCGCGCGCGTGGCGCGCGCCGAAGTCGTCCTCGATGAAGCACAGGATGACGTGCTCCATGAACACCTGGCTCGGCAGCTTGTCGCCGAAGTCGGCGAACGTCCACGCCTTGTGCGCCTTGTACGTGTGGTCGATGCGCTCGAGGAAGTAGGGGATCCAGCCGATCCCGCCCTCGGACAGCGCGACCGTGACGTCGGGGAACTTCCGGAACACCGGCGAGAAGATGAGGTCGGCCGCGGCCTGCACGATGTTCATCGGCTGCAGCGTGATCATCACGTCGACGGGCGCGTCGAGCGCGGTGATCGCGAGCTGACCCGACGAGCCGATGTGCATGTTGACGATCGTGCCGACGTCGCTGCACGCCTGCCAGAACGGGTCCCAGTGCTCGGTGTGCAGGCTCGGCAGGCCGAGCGGCACCGGGTTCTCCGGGAACGTGATCGCGTGACAGCCCTTCTTCGGCGACGCGGCGCACCTCGTCGGCGAACGCCTCCGGCGCTCCAGATCGGCGGGATCGCGAGCGGGATGAAGCGGTCGGGCGCGGCGCCGCACCACTCCTCGATGTGCCAGTCGTTGTACGCGCGGCAGAGCGCGAGCGCGGCGTCCTTGTCGTCGAGCGCGGCGAACAGGCGGCCCGCGAAGCCGGGCAGCGACGGGAAGTTGAGCGAGCCGAGCACGCCGTTCGCCGACATGTCGAGCACGCGCTGCTGCACGTCGTAGGTGCCCGGGCCGGAGCTCGTCGAAGCTCGTCGGGTCCATGCCGTACTCCTCGGGCGGGCGGCCGGTGACCGCGTTGAGGCCGACGTTCGGGATGTCGAAGTCGAGGAACTCCCAGCGGTCGGTGCCGTCGGGCATGTGCTCGATCCGGGGCGCGATGTCCTTGTACTTCGCGGGCACGTGCTTCTCGAACAGGTCGGGCGGCTCGACCACGTGATCGTCGACGCTGACCAGGATCATGTCGTCCATGCGCATGGCGCGGAGTTTACGGTCCGGCACACGGCGCGGGCGGCTAGCTTCCCGACTCGTGCAGCGACGGGTGTGCATCGTCGGGGTCGGGCTGTCGGACGGGCCGGTGACGCCCGACATGAGCGGGATCATGCTCGAGGCGCAGTCGTTCCGGCGGGCGCTCGACGACGCCGGCCTCGAAAAGGACGACATCGAGGGCCTCGCCAGCGCGGGCTACGGCGGCATGCACGAGGTCATGCTCGCCGAGTACCTCGGGCTGACGCCGCGCTGGCTCGAGTCGTCGAGCGTCGGCGGGTCGAGCTTCGAGTTCCACGCGATGCACGCGTACCGCGCGATCCAGAACGGCGACGTCGACACCGTCGCGATCGTCTACGGCAACAACCAACTGTCGGCGTCGGGCCGCACGCTCGGCACCGGCGGCGGGGGCGGCGGCCGCGGCGGCATGGCGATGCCGCTGCCGATGGCGTACGAGTTCCCGACCGGCCTCACGCTCGTCGGCGCGTACGCGATGGCCGCGCAGCGGCACATGCACCAGTACGGGACCAAGCCCGAGCAGCTCGCGTCGATCGCGGTGCAGACGCGCGAGCACGCGGGCCGCAACCCGAGCGCGATGTACCGCGACCCGATCACCGTCGACGACGTGATGTCGTCGCGGCTCGTCGCCGATCCGTTGCACAAGCTCGACTGCTGCGTGATCTCCGACGGCGGCTGCTGCGTGATCATGACCACCGAGGAGCGCGCGCGCGACCTCGCGCACCGGCCGGTGTTCGTGCGCGGCGCGGCCGGCGGCACCACGCACCACTCGATCGCGGCGATGGCCGACATGACGCGCACCGCGGCCGCGGTGAGCGGTCCGAAGGCGTTCGCGGAGGCGGGCATCACGCCCGCCGACGTCGACATGTTCGCGATGTACGACTCGTTCACCTACACGGTGCTCGTCGTGCTCGAAGACCTCGGGTTCGCGCCCAAGGGCGAGGGCGGCGCGTTCGTGACCGACAACGGCGGCAACCTGCGCCTCGGCGGCGCGCTGCCGACCAACACCGACGGCGGCGGGCTCTCGTGCACGCATCCCGGGATGCGCGGCCTGTTCCTCTTGTGCGAGGCGACCCGCCAGCTGCGGGGCGAGGCCGGCGACAGCCAGGTCGCGGGCGCCGAGATCGCGGTCGCGCACGGCAGCGGCGGCTGGCTCTCGACCCAGGGCACCGTCGTGCTCGGGACGGAGGGGGACTGATGGCCGGACTGGAGCGACGTCCCGAAGTGGCTCGTGCCGCGGCCGACGCACGAGGACCGCGAGTTCTGGGCGGGCGCGGCCGCGGCGAGCTGCGCATCCAGCACTGCACGACGCTGCGGGCTGCACCAGCACTACGCGCGCATGCTCTGCAGCCACTGCGGGAAGCAGACGCTCGAATGGGTGACCGCGAGCGGCAACGGCACCGTCTACTCGTTCACCGTGATCCGCCAGAACGGCGTGCCGCCGTTCAACGAGCGGCTCCCGTTCGTCGTCGCGACCGTCGACCTCGACGAGGACGGCGCGCGGCTCATCGCGGCGATGCCCGACGCTCGAGCCCGAGGACGCGCGCGTCGGGATGCGCGTGCGCGCGGCGTTCCGGCCCGCGGGCGACGAGCTCGGCTTCGTCGACTTCGTCGTCGCGAGCTGACCGGCTACGCGCCGTTGGTCGCGGGACCGCCGCCGCGACTCCGACGGTGCGTCGGGACGTGGCGACGGGCGCGCCGCGGCTCACGATCGACACGACCAGCTTGGCCAGCACGGCTTCGACCTGCTCGGGCGTGCGCGGCGCGCGCCGGAGCCGTTCGTAGGTCGCGTACGACGTGAGCGCGCCGAGCGCGTCGGTCGCCTCGTCGACGGTCCAGTGCGCGCGCATCTGGCCGGCCGCCGACAGCGCCTCGACGAGGCGCGCGGAGCTGCTTGTCGTCGATGCCTTCGCCGCGCCTGGTCGCCGCCGGTGATGGCGGTGAGCGTGCGCAGCCCGTTCATGCGCTCCTCGTGCTCGGCCCAGTGCCGGCACACCGCGCCGAGCATGTCGCGCAGGGCGACGAGCGGATCGCTGGTGGCGGTGCGGCTCTCGTCCATCGTCACGGTGCGGGCGATCGACGACGCGAGCTCGTCGAGCACCGCGCGCTTCGAGCGGAAGTGCTCGTAGACGGTGGCGCGGGCGACGCCGGCCTCCTTGGCCAGCACGTCCATGCTGAAGCCGCTCGCGCCGCGTTCCCGGGTGAGGCGGCCGGCGGCGTCCACGATGCGGGCCCGGGTCGCTCGGACCAGCTCTCGGCGGGTGGGGCTCATGCGTGGCCTCCAGTGCTCGTCGGCAATCGTCTGCCGCGCGAACGGTCTGGTCAAGACCGCACGGAACCGTCAGACGTCGCCGGCACCTGTGACCCACCCACGACGAGCTCGAGCTCCCGGGCGAAGACCTTTTCGAACAGTTCTCGGCGTCTACGGGCACCCCAGAGCTCCAACTCGGCGTCGTCGTGGGTCGGACAGTCGAATGACAACTAGGTCCTTACCCACAAACGCGTCGAGATCCTCAACTCCGCCCCGGCGGCCCCGGTCGAGGCCGTCCGCGACCCGCAGGAGGGCGGCCAGCTTCCGCAGCCGGACCCGGTCGTCGGCCGAAAGGGCGCCGAACCGGGACTCCGACGGCTTCGGGTCGCCCCGGCGGTGATGGCGCACGAGCGCGGCGAGGAACGCGACCTCGGCGGGCTCGAACCCGCGGAGCTCGCCGTTCTCGACGAGGTAGGCCGCGTGGCGGTGATGGCCCTTGCGCGACACGTGCTGGCCGACGTCGTGCAGCAGCGCCGCGAACTCGAGCATCTCGCGGTCGCGGTCGCCGAGCTCGTGCAGCTCGCGGTCTGGTCGAACAGCCGCAGCGCGAGCGCGGCGACGTGCGTGGTGTGCGCGACGTCGGAGTTGCACCGCCGGGCGAGGCCCGCGACCGACGCGCGGCGCAGCGCGCGCGGGTCGTCCGACCAGTCGCTCGGGTCGTGGCTGCGCACCGCGTCGAGCACGATGCCTTCGCGCAGCGCCCAGTCGCTCACGATCAGGCCGTCGAGCCCGAACAGCTCGAGCGCGGTGACGAGCAGCGTCGACCCGGCGGGGAGGAGCTCGGCGCGGCGCTGCTCCTCGAGGCCCGGGCATGCGCCGCCGTTCCGACGTCTTCGCGCGCCATGATGCGCTCGTGGAGCGCGTCGATGTCGGCGCGCGTCGGCCCGCAGCGCGTTCGTGCTCGCCGGCATCGTGCGCTCGCCGGACCGCAGCGCGACCGCCATGCGCACGAGGTCGTTGAGCGTCCCGCTCGTCCCGACCGCCGAGCCGCGGGTCCGCGGCCGCGCACCTCGGCGACGAGTCGGCTCGAGCCCGGACGCGCACGCGTTCGTCGAGCCGCTTGCGGTCGGCACGCGACGGCGGGTCGTCGTGCACGCACTCGGCGGTGAGCCGGCCGACGCCGAGCGGCAGGCTCGTCGCCCACCGCAGCCCGGCGGCGTCGCCGATCATGACCTCGACGCTGCCGCCGCCGACGTCGATGCAGAGCGCGGGCGCGGGCTCGAGCACGACGCTCGCCCGCACCGCCGCGAAGACGAGCCGGGCCTCCTCGATGCCGTTGATGACCTCGACCTCGACGCCGGTCTCGGCCTCGATGCGGTCGACGAGCTCGCTGCCGTTCGCGGCGGTGCGGATCGCGCTCGTCGCCTTGGCGATCACCTCGCGCGCGCCCAGCGCGTCGGCGAGCTGGCGCAGCCGGCGGACCGCGGCGACCGCGCGGTCGGCGGTCGGGCCGGGGATGCGGCCGTGGCGGGCGACGTCGTCGCCGAGGCGCAGCATCTCCTTCTCCCGGGCGACGGCGGTGAACGTGCCGTCGAGGTGCACGTCGGCGACGAGGAGATGGAAGGAGTTCGATCCGAGGTCGAGCGCGGCGATGCGCATCGGACACGACGCTACCCACGCGCGTACCCTGGTCCGACCATCGTGCGGAGGGAAACCGGAACCATGGATACTGGAGAACTGGCGTTCGAGTCTCGGATGTTGATCGACGGGGAGCTCGTCGAGGCCGCAGGGCGCCAGGACCTACGACAACGTCAACCCGGCGACCGAGGCGGTCATCGGCCCGGTCGCCGACGCGTCGACCGCCGACATGGAGCGGGCCATCGCCGCGGCGCGCCGGTCGTTCGACGAGACCACCTGGTCGACCGACCGGGCGTTCCGCAAGGCGTGCCTGCAGCAGCTGAAGGACGCGCTCGACAAGCACAAGGAAGAGCTGCGGCCGCAGATCGTCGCCGAGGTCGGCACGCCGATCGGCCTCACGTTCGCGATCCAGCAGGACACCTGCATCGACGACATGCAGTGGGACATCGACCTGATCGACCGCTACGAGTGGGAGTACGAGCTCGGCAACCACGAGTTCTTCGGCCTCAACTCGAACCGGCTCGTCATCCGCGAGCCCATCGGGGTCGTCGGCGCGATCACGCCGTGGAACTTCCCGTTCATGCTGAACCTCTCGAAGATCACGCCCGCGCTCGCGGCCGGGCTGCACGGTGGTGCTGAAGCCCGCGCCCGACACGCCGTACGCGGCCACGTGGATCGGCAAGCTCGTCGCCGAGGAGACCGACATCCCGCCGGGCGTGTTCAACGTCGTGACCGCGTCGGATCCCGCCGCGGTCGGCGACGTGCTCACCGGCTCGCCGCTCGTCGACATGATCTCGTTCACCGGCTCCACCGCGGTCGGCAAGCACATCGCGGCCCGCGGCTCCGACACGCTGAAGCGCGTGTTCCTCGAGCTCGGCGGCAAGTCGGCGAACATCGTGCTCGACGACGCCGAACTTCGCCGAGGTGCTCCCGGGCGCGGGCATGGTGTGCATGCACTCCGGCCAGGGCTGCGCGATCACGACCCGCCTGCTGCTGCCGCGCTCGCGCTACGACGAGGGCGTCGAGATGGTGAAGGCCGCGTTCGAGAGCTTCCCCTACGGCGACCCGACCGACTTCAACAACATGGCCGGACCGCTGATCAACGCCCGCCAGCGCGAGCGCGTGCTCGGGCTCATCGAGAAGGGCAAGGCCGAGGGCGCGAAGTGCCTCGTCGGCGGCGGCGCCGCGACGCAGTTCGACAAGGGCTACTTCGTGCAGCCGACGCTGTTCGTCGACGTCGACCCCGACTCGACGATCGCCCAGCAGGAGATCTTCGGGCCGGTGCTCGTCGGTGATCCCGTTCGAGGACGACGACGACGCGGTGCGCATCGCGAACAACTCGCGCTACGGCCTGTCGGGCGCGGTCGAACGGCGGCTCGCTCGATCGCGCGCTCGGCGTCGCCCGCCGGATCCGCACCGGCACGATCGCGGTCAACGGCGGCCAGTGGTTCGGGCCCGACTCGCCGTTCGGCGGCTACAAGGAGAGCGGCCAGGGCCGCGAGCACGGCGTCGCCGGCTTCGAGGAGTACCTCGAGACCAAGACGGTCGGCCTGCCCGCCACCTGATTCGCCGGCCCCGCCCCGGGGCGCACGGATTCCGCACGTCGCGTTTGCCGCCACTCGAGTGTCGCCTCGGTGACATTCCCAGTGTCGGCCCGGCGACAGACGCACCGCGGTCATGGGCGCATGCTCACCTGGCGCCGCTCGCACACGCGAGCGGTGGTCCGGGGAAGCACCCATGAACACGCGGAAGGATTCGTGAAGATGTCGGTTCCGGTCGGAGAGGAAACAGTTCACGCACGGAGAGCGCGCGTCGCCGAGGATGAAAGCGGCGGCGGTCGGGATCGGGGTCGCGGCGCTCATGCTCGCGAGCGGGGTCGGTGCGGCACGGCGCCAAGACGACGCACGTCGGGAGTCCGGGCGCGCAGACGGCGAGCGCCAAGTCGGTGCGCTCGGCATCGGGTCCCGTGCCGTCTCGCGGCGCCGGCGGGGTACGTCGTCGCGAACAGTGGACCCGTCACCGCGGTGAACGGGCAACAGACGCGGGCCGAGGTCACGTGTCCGGGTGTGACGAAGCCGGTGAGCGGCGGCGCCTCGGTGCTCGTCGTCGAGCACGGCGGCCAATCTGAACTCGTCGTTCCCGACGGGCAAGCGGGATTGGGCTGTCGACGTCAACAACGCGAGCGGCGCCGACACGACGATCGAGGCGTTCGCCGTGTGCGTCAACCGCGACGCGGCGATGTACACGGTCACCATGCAGACCGTCGCGGGTCCCGCGGGCCGGCAGACCGAGGGCGTGGCCGCGTGCCCGACCGGCGTCGTGGTCGGAGGCGGCGTGTTGTCGAGCTCGGCGAGCCTGCAAGTGAACGTCAACAGCATCATTCCGTTCGCCACCACCGGCTGGAGGGCTGACGTCAACAACGCCAGCGGCGAACGACGCGGCCTTCACCGTGTACGCGATCTGCCGTAACACCAAGCCGGCGGGCTACAAGATCCTGACAAGCGCAGCCGTGACCGTCCCGGGCGGCACGCAGACCCAGGTCGATGCGTCGTGCACCGGAGCGAAGCTTCCCGTTGAGTGGCGGCGTGTTGCTCCAACTCGCGCCGATCTCGCGGTGAACGTCAACGAGACCGTTGCCGAACGGGACGAAGGAGTGGCACAGCTACGAGAACAACGCATCCGGAACCGCCTCGCTCGCGACGGCCTACGTCGTGTGCGCGGGCACCTGATGCGGTAACCGGCGATCAACGAAGATCGCCGAGGTTCGTTCGTGGTCCGGCATGGATGCCGGGCCACGAACGTGTTCACTGCCGCTACTGCTGGGAGCGGGCGAACGCGATCGTTCCTTCGAGGAAGGCCGCGACGTCGGCCGACTTGTGCGAGTACACGCCGTTGAACCAGTCGGGGACCGAGACCTCGAGCCGGTCCTCCTCGATCATCGTCATCACCGGCTCGACGATCGCGTCGACGGGCAGCATCTCGACGCCGGTCGTCGCCGAGCGGGTCGTTGTCGGGCAGGTGGAACAGCTCGGTGTCGATGACGCCCGGGTACAGCACGTGGACCTTCACCGTCGCGTGTCGCGCAGGTCGACCTGCAGGCACTCGGCCCACGCCGAGATCGCGGCCTTGGTCGCCGAGTACGCGGCCTCGCCGGGCGGCGAGAGGCGCGCCGCGACCGACGACACGTACATGAGCCGCCCGCCCCGGGCGATGATCTCGTCGAGCAGCGCGAACGTGAGCCGCACCGGCGAGAAGTAGTTGATCCGCATCGTCGACTCGACGATCTCGGGCGAGAGCTCGAAGACCCGCTTGCGCTTCGGGATCCCGGCGTTGTTCACGAGCACGTCGATGCCGCCGAGCTCCTCGGACGCGCGGCGCGCGAACGCGGCCAGCCCGTCGAGGTCGGCGAGGTCGACGGTCCACGCGCGCGACTCGGGCGCGTGCACGCGGCACCGTTCGAGCACTGCGTTCAGCTGGTCGGCGCGGCGCGCGCAGATGCCGACGGTCGCGCCGCGCTTGGCGAAGCCCTCCGCGAGCGCGGCGCCGATCCCCGCCGACGCGCCCGTCACCAACACGTGCTTGCCACTCCAAGCTGGTAGCGCCATGCAGCGGCGACGGTAGTCGCCGCTAGCCTCGACCGGCCATGTCGCTCACACCTGCGTCCGCGCTGCTCACCGACCGGCTCGTGCTCGTCACCGGCGCCGCCCAGGGGATCGGCGCGGCCGTCGCCGGCGCGTGCGCGCGCTTCGGCGCCGACGTCGCGATCTGCGACCGCGACGCCGACGGCCTGGCCCGTACCGCCGCCGACGTCGGAGCAGGTGGGCCGGCGCGCGACCACGGCCCTCCTCGACGTCCGCGACGGCGACGCGGTGCGCGCCTGGGTCGCGCCGTTCGGTCGGGTCGACGTGCTCGTCAACAACGCCGGCGGCGGGTTCCGGTCGGCCTTCCTCGACGTCAACGACAAGGGCCAGGACGCGCTCGTCCGGGAGAACTTCACGAGCGTCACGCAACTTCGTCCGGGCCGCCGTCCCGCTTGATGCCCGCGCGACGGGCGCGCGTCGATCGTCAACATCACCTCGATCGAGGCGCACCGGGCCGGCCCGGGATTCGCGGTCTACAGCGCGATGAAGGCCGCGCTCGTCAGCCTCACCAAGTCGCTCGCGCTCGAGCTCGGCGAGCGGCGCATCCGCGTGAACTGCATCGCGCCCGACGTCATCCCGACGCCGGGCATCGGCGGCGACCTGCCGGTCAAGACCCCGCTCCCGATCGCCGGCCACGTCGACGACGTCGCCGGCGCGGTGATCTTCCTCGCGTCCGAGCTCGTCGCGGTTCGTCACCGGGCACGACGATCCACGTCGACGGCGGCAACCTCGCCGCGGGCGGCTGGGGGAGAGCGGCGGACGGCAGTTGGACGACGGCGGGAGAAGAGGTCGGTTCGTGAAGTTCGGGATCGCGCTCGGCGCGCTCAATCCGCATTTCCATCTCGACGCGACGATGGCGGCCGAAGCGCTCGGCTACGAGTCGGTCTGGCTGCCCGAGCACCTCGATCTTCACGCGCGCGATGTCGCGCTCGCCGCATCCGGGCGAGGACCACCCGCCGGTCCCGCCCGACGCGCCGATCTACGACGCGTTCGCGTACCTCGGATTCCTCGCGGGCCGGACCGAGCGTGTGCGGCTCGGCACGCACGTGTTCAACATCGGGCTGCGGCACCCGTTCACGACCGCACGCGGCGTGCAGACCGTCGACCTGTTCTCGGGCGGCCGCTTCGAGTTCGGGATCGGCGCGTCGTGGCTCGAAGAGGAGTGGGTCGCGGCCCAGCTCGACTTCTCGACGCGCGGCCGCCGGGTCGACGAGGTCGCTCGACATCTGCAAGCGGCTCTGCACCGAGGAGACGATCTCGCACCACGGCGAGTTCTTCTCGTTCGACGAGGTCGTGTTCGAGCCGAAGCCCGTGCAGAAGCCGTGGCCGCCGATCCTCGTCGGCGGCGAGTCGAAGGCGGCGCTGCGACGCGCGGCCCGCTCGTGCGACGGCTGGATCGGCATGGCGCACACGTTCGAATCGGCGGCGGCGCAGATCGCGACGTCTGCGCGCGCTGCTGGCGGAGTACGGCCGGGACGGACGTGCCGTTCCAGATCGTGCTCGGCGGTCCGGTCACCAGTCGGTCGACGACGTGCGCCGTGGGAGGACATCGGGGTCACCCGCATGATCGTGTCGCCGTGGCGGCGCTCGCCGGAAGCGCTCGAGGCGATGCAGCGCTTCGCCGAGGAGCTACGTCACGGACTTAGGGATTCGGAACGTCGAGTCGCTCCGGCGACGTGGCGAAGTCGCGGATCGAGCCGACGTGGCGGAACGCGACCTCGACGATGCCCGGCTGCATCGTGTGGCAGACGCCGGCCATCGAGCTGCGGGAGCTGGCTCGCGACGGGGATCGCGTCGAGGTCCATCCCGCGGCCCATGCCGATGTCGCACGCGCGCCGCAACGTGATCGCGCGCTCGGCGTCGTCCTCGGGCAGCGTGGTCGTCGGCCCAACGCATGAAGCCTCCCTTCCACGGCGCGGCGTCGAAGCGGCGGTGCGGGTCGACGATGCCGTCCCAGGTGACGTCCCAGGCGAGCGCGGGCTCGCCGTCGACCCAGAGCCGGCAGCGCGATGCGCCGGTCTGCGGATCGCGGCGCGGGATCTCGAGGTCGTAGACCCGCTCGGTCCGACCCCACGCCGCGTGGGTGATCGCGTGGCACGCGGCGTCGAACTGGTGGGTGCAGTTCTGCTTCGGGCTCGGTCCAGCTGCCCGGCCGCGGTGAACCGCCGCGTGAGCGGCATCCCCGCGAGCTGCGCGCAGCGGCACGGCCGCCGTCGGGCACGTCGACCACGGCCAGCGCTCCGACTCGGGCGTCGCATCGACTCGACCCGTCTCGCCGTCGTGGCGCAGGGTGATCACGAAGTGGTGGAAGTCGTCCTGCAGGTCGGAGACGACGACGCCCGGCTCGACGGTGTCACCACCCGGATCCGGCGGCGGTACGCGTCGGCGTCGAGGTCGAAGTCGGGCCGGGATGACATCGGCGTCAGGCTAGGGGAACAATGCCGATGGTGCCGCCCGTCGTCGACTCCGACCAGCACCTCTACGAGCCCCGCACGATGTGGCTCGACCACATCGATCCGCGACCGGCGCGACGACGCGCTGCGCATCGTCGACGACGACCTCGGCTACCCGTGGGTCACCTGGCGCGGGCAGCGGCTCGCGCCCGCCGACGTGCAACGGCCGCGGGAGACGTCCGCGCTCGGCACGTTGCACGAACGCATCCGCGCCGGGCTGCCGCCCGAGCATCGCTACGACGACGAGCTGCCGCGCGACTACTGGGACGCGGCGGCGCGCGCCGATCGGCTCGCCGGCGATGGGTGTCGACGAAGCGGTCGCGTTCCCGAACTTCGGCCTGCTGTGGGAGCGCACGCTCGACGCCGACCTCGGCGCGCTCACCGCGAACATGACCGCGTGGAACCGTTGGTGCGCGACGGTTGCGACCGACGGGCACGGGCAAGGTGCATCCCGTCGCGCACGTCACGTTGCGCGACGCCGACTGGCTGCTCGCGGAGCTGGCGCGGCTCGAACGCGACGGCGTGCGGCTCGCGATGGTCGCGCCCGCGCTCGTCGACGGCCGGCCGCTGTCGCATCCCGATCACGAACCGATCTGGCGCGCGTTCGTCGAGCACGGCGTGCGCGCCGGTGTTCCACGTCGCCGATCAGCGTCGTGTGTTCGGCGACGGCTGGTACACCGACCCGCCCGACGCGTTCGTCTCGACGCTCGATTCCGTGTTCCTCTGGACCGCGGCCGCGCTCGCGTGCACCGACCTGATCCTGAACGGCACGCTCGAACGCCATCCCGATCTGCGCATCGGGATCGTCGAGCTCAGCGCGGTGTGGGTGCCGATGTTCCTGATGATGCTCGACGGCGGATCCGACTTCACCGCCCGCCTCAACGGCCGCCCGCTCGCGCCGCTGTCGATGCGGCCGAGCGAGTACTTCCGCCGCCAGGTGCGGGTCTCGTCGTTCTCGTACGAGCTGCCGGCCCGGCTCATCCGCCAGACCGGCGACCTCTACATGTGCTGCTCCGACTACCCGCACTCGGAGGGAACCGCGACCCCGCTCGCCGACTACACGAGCGGCCCCGTGCCGGTCGCGCCCGACGAGCGCGCCCGGGCTGTTCCACGACAACGTGGCGATGCTCCTCGAATGAGCGGCTGGTAGCCGCGTCAGCGCTGGATCAACAGCTCGTCGGGCAGCGAGCCCTGGAACCAGAGCGTCGTCTCGACCCGCTTGGCGATCTTCCAACCCGTCGCCGGTGCGCACGAAGTCGTCGTCGTAGCGCGCGCCGACGAAGAAGAAGTGCAGGCCGCCGTCGCGCGTCGCCGCGCCCTGCGGGTTCGTGACCATCGTGCGGCAGGTCGCGCGGTCGCCGTCGAGACGCGCGTCGATGTTCGCCATGAGGTGTTGTGTCACCGGGAACGCCGACATCACCTTCTCGAGCCAACCTCGCACCTCGCGGTACGGGCCGACCTTGCCGCCCGGGTTCGACGAGTAGTCGACGTGCGCGTCGTCGGTGAAGCACGAGTCGAGCAGGGCCCAGTCCTTGGTGTCGATCGCCCAGCCGTAGCGGACGATGACGTCGTGGATCTCGGCGCGGTCGGACAGCTCCTGCGGGGTCACGAGGCGAGCGGTTTGGGTTCGGCCGCGTCGGGCTTGCAGTTGATCGCGAGCGTGAACTTCGTCGTGACGACGGGCTTCGACGTGCGCTCGTTCGACCAGGTCGTCTCGGTCACGTAGAACTCGAGCTTGCCGCCGTCGCTCTTCGCCTTCTCGTACACGTCGGAGATCACGCCTTCGCCGACGAGCACGTCGCCCGCGTGGGGCCAGTCGCCGCCGTGGTAGATGAACTCCTGCTCGCCGTGGAGGATCGCGCGGCCCTTGCCCCGGAGGTTCTCGATCGGCAGGCCCGCGGCGCCGCCGACACCCATCGAACCCCAGTACGGCATCACGAACGGGAACGTGGGCGGGACGGGTGCGTTGTCGCCCGAGTAGACGGGGTCGTCGTCCATCAGCGCCTGCGCGAACACCCGGACCGGGCCGCGCTCGATCATCACCTTCTGGGTGCCGAGCGGTCGCCCCTTGAGCTCGGTGAGTGCCACTGCGATCGCCTCCGGAGTCGAGCTGACGTAGGTGTCAGTGTTCGCCGCGGAGGCTACAAGCGGCGGCCGCCGCCGTGCATGTCCGCCTGCGAGGGAGCCGTCCCGATCGAGCTTCCGGGCCTCGTCCGCAGCGGTGCCGCTACTCGCCGGCGGCGAGCTCGCGCAGCTTGTGCTTCATCACCTTGCCGGTGGCGTTGCGGGGGAGCTCGTCGACGAACCAGAGGTGGCGGGGGCGTTTGTAGTCGGCGAGATGCTCGGCACAGAACGCGAGCAGCACCTCGGTCGACACCGACGCACCGGGCTTGCACACCACGAACGCGCCGACGTCCTCGCCGAGCACCGTGTGGGGCACGCCGACGACGGCCGCCTCCTGCACGTCGAAGTGTTCGAGGATTACGGCTTCGACGTCGGTCGCGTAGATGTTGTTGCCGCCCCGGATGATCATGTCCTTGATGCGGCCCGAGATGTAGACGAACCCGTCGGCGTCGAGATACGCGAGGTCGCCGGTGCGTAACCAGCCGTCCTCGGTCCAGGTCGACGCGTTCGCGCCGTCGTCCTTGTAGTACTCGCGCCGCTTGCCGGGCAGGCGGACGAGCAGCTCGCCGACCTGCATCGGCGGCCGGTCCTCGTCGGTGTCGGGATCGACGACGCGCACCTCCATCGGCGGGTTGGGCTTGCCGACCGAACCGATGCGCTTGTCGGCCTCTTCCTTCGGCATCGTGATGAACGCCGGTCCCGCCTCGGTGAGGCCGTAGGAGTTGATCACCGACGCCTGCGGCATGGCGTCCTGCAGCTTCTTCAACGTCGCCGGCGCGAGCGGCGCGCTTCCGATCGACACCGCGATCGGTCCCGAGAGGTCGGCCGAGGCGAAGCGCGGGCTCGCGGTGATGAGCTCGGCCATCGCCGGAACGAGGAAGATCATCATCGGCTTGTCGCGCTCGACGACGTCGAACCAGCGGTCGACGTCGAACTTCGGCATGTAGAGACCGGTGAGGCCCATCTTCATCGGGTTGAAGATGAAGCTCATGCCCGCGAACGTGAACAGCGGCGCGCCGTGCAGCCACCCGAGGTCGGTCCACCGCGGCGCGCAGTTCGGGATCATCGCGACGTTGCGATGACGGACGAGCACACCCTTCGGGAGCCCGGTCGTGCCCGAGGTGTACATGATGTCGGCGATGTCGTCGGCGTCGAGCGGGACCTGCATGTCGCTCGCGTCGTACGCGTCGAGCTCGGCCCAGTCGGTCGGTCGACAACACCGCGCGGATCGGCATCGCCGCCGCGACGGTGCGCGCGTTCTCGGCGAGGCGCTCGTTCGTGACGACGACCGCCGGTTCGGCGTGGTGGAGGATCGTCAACACCTCGTCGATCGACAGGCGCGTGTTGACCGGGACGACGACCGCACCGGCCTTGTGGATCGCGGCGTAGGCGACGATCCACTGCAGGCAGTGATCGCTGTCCATGTAGAGCGCGACGCGGTCCTGCCGGGCGACGCCGTGGTCGACCAACCAGCGGGCGAGTTGGTTCGACTGCGCGTCCCAGTCGTGGAACGTGATCGTGGTGTTGCGGTCGAGGTCGGCGTACGCGACGCGGTCACCGTCGCGGCGCGCCATGAACCGCAACTGGTCGACGAGGAGATGGCCCTCGGGTGCTTCGGGGACGCTCGGGTCGGTGGTGCTCATTCGCCGAAGCCCATGTACGGGATCTTGGTGCGGCGCCCGGCGAAGATCTCGTCCTTGCGTTCGACGAGCTCCTCCGGGGTCCAGCGGCCGCGGTCACGGTCGGCGTCGGTGCGATCGAGCGTGTTCACCCGCTGCCAGCCCTGCATGAGATGTATCCGGGTACCCCACATCACGAACACCTGACCCGAGACGTCGGCGGCGGCGTCGCTGGCCAGGAAGCAGACGAGGGGCGCGATGTTGTCGGGATCCCACTCGGGTCCCTGCATGTAGTCGGCCGCGCCCGGCATCGTCGCGGTCATCCCGGTCAGGGCCCGCGGGCAGACGACGTTCGCGGTGACGCCGTACTTCTTGAGCTCGCGGGCGATGACGATCGTCATCGCCACGATCCCGGCCTTCGCCGCCGAGTAGTTCGCCTGGCCGGCCTGGCCGAACAGTCCCGACTCCGACGCGGTGTTGATGATCCGCCCGTTGGGCGTGTCGCCGGCCTTGCCGCGTTCCCGCCAGTGCCGCGCCGCGGCGCGGCATGTCGCCATGTGGCCCTTCAGGTGGACGTCGACGACCGCGTCCCATTCTTCTTCGCTCATGTTGAACGTCATCGCGTCGCGCAGGATGCCCGCGTTGTTGACGAGGATGTCGAGCCGCCCGTACGTCGTCGACGGCGTCCTGGACGACGGCGCCGCCGCCGTCCCAGGACGCGACGTTGTGGGTGCTCGCCGTCGCGTCGCCGCCGTTGCCGACGATCTCGGCGACCGTCGCGTTCGCGTTGGCCGCGTCGAGATCGTTCACGACGACGCGAGCACCTTCACGGGCGAGGAGCCGCGCGTGACCGCGCCCGATGCCGCCGCCCGCGCCGGTGACGACCGCGACCTTTCCCGCGAGGAGTTGCACGAAGCGGAGGCTAGGACACGGCCGTGGGAGCAGGCAGCGTCACGAGCTCGCCCGGGAAGACGAGGCTCGGATTGCCGGACCGCAGTGTCGAGCGGTTGGCCTCGATCACGATGAGCCAGTAGCGGGCCACCTCGGCGTCGCTCGGCGCCCGACCCGAGGTCTGCGCGAGCGCGGCGCGCGAGATCAGCCAGAGGTTGTCTCCGGTCCGGACGACGACGCGTGCCTGACCGTGGCGTGCGGATGCGGGAGCCGGCGGCGGTGAAGGGGCCGGTGCGGGTGCAGTCGGGGCCGTGGGAGGACGGGGGATCGGGGCGGCCGGTGCGACGGGGGTGACCGGTATGACCGGCGGCGTCGGTGCGCGCACGACGGGCGCGTCGGCGGCCGGTGCGCGCACCACCGGTTGCTCGACGACGACCGGCTTCGATCGCGCCGGGCCCAGTGCGTGCGCGGGGAGCGTCGGGAGCGCGATGCACGACGTGACGATCGCGACCTCGACCAGGCGGCGGATGCCGAACGGGAGCGCCGGCGCGAGGCGCCGCGCGACGAGGGGGCGCGCCACCTGCAGCGCGACGACACAGGCGCCGGTGGCGAGGAAGAGCCACAGCGCGGCCGCGACGGCGACGACCCACGCAACCGCGAGCGTGAGGTCGTCGCCGTTCGACCACACCGCGCCCGTGAGCGCGGGCCGGGTCGAGAGGAGCGTCACCAGGGACGCGAGCGCGAGGAGCGCGATCAGGAGGAGCTGTAAGCGAGGTCGACGTGGATTCACGAAGAATACCTATCAAATCATGTAAAGATGTGTCAAACATGGCAACAGTGCCTCAGGGCACGTTAGGCTGGCCGGCATGGAATCTCGCGACATGGCGTCGAATCTCGAGTTCTGGTCCGGCCGTCCCCGGCCCGGCGCGGCCGGCGAGGACCCGGAGCGCCCGGTGCCGGACCGGTCGTTCCGGCGCCGTCCCGGACTCAGGTCGCGGTTCTCGTGGCGGTCGCTCGCACCGGGTTCCGGCGGCGGGCGGGGTCGGGCCCGCCCCTGGCGGCCGGCCTGCTGCTCGCCGGTCTCGCCTCGGCGTGGCTCGTCGCCGGACACGGCTCCGGTTCGCCGACCGCGGGCACCGGCGCTCCGGGCGGCACCGCCGTGACCACAACCGCGGCGGCATCGTCGGGCACAACCGTGACTGGCACACCCGCGAGCGCCGGCCCGCGAGTACCGCGCCCGCGAGCTCGTCGTCGGCGCCCGCGAACTCGTCGGCGGTGCCCGCGCCGGCGACCTCCACGACCACCCTGCCCATCGGCGCCGACTGCGACGGCCTCTCGCCCGCGCGACCCGAGGTGCGGTGCATGGTCGGCGCGGTCGATGTCGACATCCGGCTCTTCACGCCAAAGACGATCGCGGCCGGCTATCGCCGGGCGACGGGTACCGGCACGGACCCAGTCGTGCACTCGGGACCCGCCGCCTGCGCGAGCGGGCTCGCCGACGAACGCGCGTGGTCGACCGCAACCGCGCCGAGCGTCACCGCGGGCCGGTATCGATGCGGGTTCGAGAGCGGGCACGCGGCGATGTGGTGGACGCAGGGGAACCGCCTGGTCCACGCGGTCGTGGCGCGACGGCGACCTCGCCGCGCTGTTCTCCTGGTGGCGCGAGCACCCCGCCGAGTGAGAGCGTGACGTGTGCCCGGAACCGACGACGCGCCGACCGATCAACCCCCGACCGATCATCCGTACGCCGGATTCTCGAACGACGTGATCGAGCTCCTGCGCGCCGCGCATTCGGTGACGCCGCTGCACCGGCTGCTCGGTCTCGAGTTCGTCATCGGCCCCGACCCCGCGGTCGTGACGGTGGAGATGCCGGTCGCGCCCGGGGCGTTCAACGGCTCGGGCAACCTCCACGGAGGCGCGATCGCGACCCTCGTCGACCTCGCGGCGGGATCGGCCGCGGCCCGGGCGGGGACCTTCCGGCCGGGCGAGAACACACTGGTCACCGCCGACCTGCACGTCCGCTACCTCGGACGGCCGAAGGGCGCGGTCGTGCGAGCCGAGGCCCGGGTCATGCGGGCGGGACGCCAGCTCATCGTCGTCGATTGCCGGGTGGCCGACGACCTCGGGAACCTGATCGCGGTCGCCGATTTCGCCGGCATGATCGTTCCGCTGCGGCAGCCGCTCGAAGCCGAAGGCTCGGTCGCCGGTGACGCGCACGTGCCCGACCTCTAGTTGTGTTGTCGGGATCCCTGACGCGACCACGAAAGGTTTGGTACGTTCGGCCGCCTCACAGGAACGACCGGGAGCTTTGCGATGGAGATCTTCAGCAGGGTCGGCGCGCAGGGAGCCTTCACGATCGCCCACGTCATCGTCGCGATGATGTGGATGGGTCTGCTCTGGTTCTTCAACTTCGTGCAGACGCCCGGCCTTCGCCGAGATGGAGGCCGAGCTCGCGCAACGACGCGTTCGACAAGATGACGTGGCGGGCGCTGTGGTGGTTCCGCTGGTCGGCCGCGGCCACCGTGGTGTTCGGCCTGTTGATCATCGGCATCGCCCCGAAGGGGGCGTTCGGCAAGGACTTCTGGGTCCACAGCGCCGCGGGCCCGACCCTCGCCATCGGGATCCTGTTCGGTCTCGTGATGTTCCTCAACGTCTGGCTCGTCATCTGGCCGAACCAGCAGATCGTGATCGCCAACGCCCGCACGGTGAAGGCGGGCGGCGAGGCGAACCCGAACGCCCCGGCCGCGGCCCGCGCCGGCGCGATGGCATCCCGCCAGAACACGATCTTCTCGCTGCCGTTGCTGGTGTTCATGGTCGGCGCTTCGCACTTCTACGCGATCGGCCCGAAGTTCGCGGGCTACCTCAGCTCCGGGAAGTGCATCGTCTACCTGATCATCGGCATCGCCGTGCTCGTCGTGCTCGAGCTGAACGCGCTCGGCAAGATCAGCGGGCGCGGCAACACCGGGCTCAACATGATCTACGAGACGCACAAGAACGCGATGTACACGGGCTTCGCGCTCATCCTCGCGTTCTACATCCTCGCCGAGATCATGCTGCGGGTCTGACCCGCCCGCACGCCCGAAGCGGGAGAACCTAGACGCCGAGGAGATCGGCGATGTGCGCCCGGTGGACGCTGCTCGAACCGAACAGCGGTTCCAGCGACTTGGCCCGCTTCACGTAGAGGTGCATGTCGTGCTCCCACGTGTAGCCGATGCCGCCGTGGATCTGGATCCCTTCCTTGGCGAGCAACCGCTGGCAGTCACCGGCCGCGACCTTGGCGACCGACGTCGCCGAGGTGCGGCGCGGGTCGTCCTCGGCGATGGTCAGCGCGGCGAAGTAGCCGGTCGACACGCGCCCGTTCGAGGAGCACGATCATGTCGGCGAACTTGTGCTTGATGGCCTGGAACGAACCGATCGGCACGCCGAACTGCTCCCGTTGCTTCGCATAGTCGAGCGTCACGTCGAAGATCGACTGGCAGGTGCCGACGATCTCGAGCGCGGTCGCGACCGTCGCCTCCTCGAGCGCACGCCGCAACGGCGCCGCGCTCGAGGCGCGCCCGTCGCCGAGCACCCGGTCACGATCGACGCGGACGCCGTCGAGCTCGACGTGCACGAAGCGCCGGCTGCCGTCGAGCGCGTGCACCGGAACCGTCCGGACCGACGCCACGGGGACGACGACCGCGTGGACGCCGTCGTCACCCGAGCTGCCCGGCTCGCGCGCGACGACGACGAGCTCGTCGACCACGTCGCCCTCGACGACGAAGCGCTTCTCGCCGGCCAACACGACCTGGTCGCCGTCGAAGGCGACGGTCGCGGCGACCGCCCCGGGATCGAACGATCCCGCGGCGCTCGGCGACCGCGAGCGCGCCCGAACACGTTGCCGGCCGCGACCGCGCCGAGGAAGCGGGCACGCTGGTCGGGGGTACCGGCCTCGCGCACGGCCGGAACGAACTGGGTCACCGTGGCGAGAAGGGGGCCGGGTGAGATCACCCGGCCGACCTCCTCGGCAAGGATCGCCGCCTCGACCATGCCGAGACCGATCCCGCCGTCGGGCTCGGGCACCGTCAGCGCCGGCCAACCGAGCGAGCTCAGCGTCGCCCAGAGCGCGTCGGGGCGGAGCCCGTCGTCGACGATCCGGCGCGCGCAGCCCGACCGGGCTCTCCTTCGTGAGCACCGCTCGTATCGAGTCGCGGAGCTCGTCCTGATCGGTTGAGAGCTCGAGCTCCATTAGCGTCCGACCCCGGCCTTGGTGAGGGTGAATGGTCGGCTCAGGTTACGAGCTTGGCGATCTCGTCCACCAAAGCCCGGCGGTCGACTTTCTCGCCGACGGTCAGCGGGAGCGCGTCGACGAGTGCGATCGCGTCCGGCAGCTTGTAGGCCGCGATGTTCGGCCCGGCGAAGGCGCGCAGATCGGCGAGCGACGGGGGCCGGGCCGGGTCGCGGGGCACGACCGCGGCCACGCCGATCTCGCCCATCACGTCGTCGGGCCGGGGTACCACCGCGATCGCGACGACGTCGGGGTGCGTCGACAGCACACTCTCGATCTCGACCGGGTAGACGTTGTAGCCGCCGCGGACGTACATCTCCTTGCTGCGACCGACGAGGCGCAACCGGCCGCGGTCGTCGACCCACCCGAGGTCGCCGGTGCGGACGAAGCCGTCGCTCGTGAACGCGGCCCGGGTCTGCGCCTCGTCGCGCCAGTAGCCCGACATGACGGCCGGCGACCGCAGGCAGACCTCGCCGATCTCGCCCGCCCGAACCGGTCCGCCGTCGCCGTCGCGCAGGGCGAGCTCGACGCTCGCGTGCGGTCGGCCGACGCTGATGACCGCGTCCTCGTCGGGATCGTCGAACGCGGTACCGAGCCCGATGCCGGCCTCCGTGCACGAGTACCGCGTCGCGAGCCGCGCGCCGAAGCGCAGCCGCGCCTCTTCGGCGAGCCCCGGTGTGATCGGACCGCCGCCGGCGATGACGTACTGCACCGACGAGAGGTCGAAGTCGTCGAACGCGGGATCGCGCAACATCAGCGCGAGCTGCGTGGGCACGCCCGCGACCGTCGTCATCTGCTCGCGGGCCAACAACTCGAGCGCGGGTCGTGCCCGCCACCGTTCCATGATGTAGGTGGTCCCGCCGCGGCGCAGGTTGCCGGCGAACTTCGTCATGAAGCCGAGGTGCGCGAAGGAAGTGCCGCTGAACGACCGACCGCCGCCGTCCCACGCGTCGCCGACATCGGTCCGCGTGATGAACGCCAGCTGGCGCTCGCAGTACAGCGCGCCCTTCGGGAGCCCGGTCGTGCCCGACGTGAAGATGATCGCGACGGGTTGGTCGGCGTCGGAAGGCAACTGCGGGGGAGCCGCACCGCGTCGCCGCCACTCCTTCAGGACCGTGTCGGCGGATTCGGCCGGAGGCGCCTCGTCGGCGGTGACGACGACGCGCGGGCCGGCGAGGTCGATGATCTCGCCCCGCTCTCGTTCCGACAGGCGGTCGTTGACGCCCGCCGTTATCGCGCCGAGCTTCGCCGCGCCCGCGTAGGCGAGGAGGTATTCGGGGCCCGGCGGGAGCACCACCGCGACGACATCGCCCCGCTCGACACCGCGTGCCGCGAGACCACCGGCGACCTCGTCGGAGATCCGGTCGACGTCGGTATACGAAAGGGACCAGCCGCGCGGAGTGACATAGGCGGTACGATCCGCGAAGCGGCGGGCGGCTTCCGCCATCGTCCAGGCGAGTCCCGGGAGAGACATGGCCGAAGCGTACAAGTCGTCCCGGCGAGCGACCGGCCGGCGCGAGGTGCCCGCCGCCCCGGGCACGCCCGCCGCGGCACGCGAGCTGCGCGCGCAGGGCCGCAAGACGATGCGCAAGCTGCTCGACGCGGGCATGCGGGTCTTCGCGGAGCGCGGCTTCCACGCCGCGCGCGTCGACGACATCGTGCGGGCGGCGCGCACGTCGCACGGCACCTTCTACCTGTACTTCGCGAACAAGGAAGAGCTGCTCCGCGCGCTCGCGATCCAGTGCGCGCAGGAGATGGGTGCGCTCGCGGGCGGCCTCGGCGTCGTCACCGACGACGAGGCCGGTGCGGCGGCGCTGCGCGCGTTCCTCGAGACCTTCTTCTCGACCTACGCCCGCTTCGGTCCCGTGCTGCGCGCATGGATGGAAGGCAACGTCGAGGACCGGGAGACGAGCCGACTCGGTGTCGTCGCATTCACCGACATCGCCAGTGCGCTGGGCGCCCGGATGCGCGAGGCCGGCGCGCCCGGCGACGCGCAGACCGTCTCCGCGCTCATGGCGCTCCTCGAACGCTTCGCCTATTTCCTCGTGTCCCGTCACCTCGAGTTCGAGCCGACGTCCTGCTCGACACGGTCACGCTGGTCGTCCACCGCGGCTTCTTCGGCGCACCGCTCGCGGCGTAGCGGTCGATCAGGCCTCGGCGGTCGCGGTCGCGGCGGTCGGAGCCTCGGCGGCCGGATCGGCGTCGGTGTCCCGGAAACGGGTCGAGAGGTAGATGGCCTTGGTCGCGCCGAGGAGCGGGATCGCGAAGAGTCCGCCGACGAGACCGCCCGCCGCGACGCCGACGAGCGCGGCGACCATCGTCGCCGGCGGCGACAGCCGCACCGCGCGGCCGATGATCAACGGTTGCAACACGTGGTTCTCGAGCTGTTGGTAGACGAGGAAGATCACGAGCGCGATCACCCCGACCACCGCGCCCTGGGTGACCGCGAGCAGCACGAACACCACGCCGCCGAGGAATCCGCCGATCTGGGGGATCGGGTTCGTGATCGCGACCCACACCGCGATCAGCGGCGCGAGCGGGATCGAGAGCGCCAGTGAACCGGTCAGCATGACGACGCCCGCGAGCGCGGCGACGAGCAGCGTGCCCGCGATGTACCGACCGACGACCTGGTACACGAGGCGGCCCATGTGGTCCGCGTCGGCGCGACGGCGCGCGGGAACGAGCCTGCGGATGCCGCCGACCATGAACTCGCCGTCGAGGACGATCGTGATCGCGAGCAGGATCGTGAACAGCGCGGCGGCGATCCCGTCGGCGACGGCACCAGCCGCATGCTCGATCGGCTTCGAGTTCGCGCTCAGGTGCTTCGGTACGTCGTCGAGCCACTTCTGCACCTTGTCCGAGGCGTTCGCCTCCCGCAGTCTGGGCCCGACGATCGGGAGTCGGCCGAGGTCCTTGACCGTCTGCGGGATCTGCTTCTTGAAGTCGCGGACCTCGTGGATCGTCGGCACGGTGATGAGCGCGGCGACGGCGGCGACGACGACGGCCGTCGTGACGAGGACGACGCCGGCGGCTGTTCGCCGGGTCCAGCCCGTGCGGCGTTTGAGTGCTTCGACCAACGGGTTGAGCGCGAACGCGAGCAGCCCCACGATCGCGAGCGAAGAGAGGGTGCGTGGGATCGAGCGCACGAACCACACCGCGATCGCGAAGAGCGCGACCGCGACGGCGAGCGGAATGGCGGACCGCGGATCGAGGTCGACACCACCACTCCGGGGAGTCCCGGGTGCCGGTCGAGGGTCCGATCGGTTGGGACGCCACCTCGGTATCGTACGAGCCGATGGCCGATATCGCGCGCACGCTTCGGGTGCGGCTGTCGGTCCGGTCCGCGCTCGCGCTCGTGTTCGCGCTCGGACTCACGTTCCTGGTCCTCGAGATCGCCCGGGACGCCGAGCGCGTCATCGCCTGGGCCCTGTCGGCGATGGCGATCGCCGCGCTCGTCCGACCCGGCGGTCACCTGGCTCGCGCACTTCCGGTTCATTCCCCGCGCGGTTGCCGTGCTGCTCACGGCGTTGGTGATGCTCGGCGCGATCGGCTTCGTCGGCTACAAGATCGTGAGCGACGTCTCGAACGCGATGAGCAGCCTGCAACAGGCGGCCCCGCAACGCGCGGCCGAGCTCGAGAAGAACTCGGAGTTCTTCCGGGAGATCAAGCTGCAGGAGCGGGTCACGAAGCTGGTCGACGCGATCCCGCAGCGGCTCGCGGGCGGCGCGGCCCCCCAGGCGATCGAGTCGGCGGCGACGCAGGGAGTCGCCTTTCTCGCCGGGCTGATCCTCACCATCTTCTTCGTCTTTACGGCGAGCGACTGTTCGACGGGGCGCTCGGTCTCATTGCCGACGACGCCGTGCGCCGGCGCGCGGAGTTCGTCGTGCGCGACGCGTCGCGGCGCGCACTCTTCTTCGCCCGCGTCAAGCTCTGGGAGGCCCTCGTCGAGGCGCTGCTCGCGTTCGCGATCGGGCGCGCGGCCGGGGTCCCCGGCGCGGCCGCGCTCGCGGTCTGGGTCGGCCTCTGGAGCCTGTTGCCGATCGCGGGCGTGCTCATCGGCGCGCTGCCGATCGTGGTGTTCGCGGGCGCGCACACGCCCGAGCGGGCGATCGCCGTCGCCGCGTGCTTCATCGTGATCGGTGTCTGCGACTGGTGGGTCAATCGCTGGCTGGAACGGCGGACCGTGTACGTAGGCTCGTTCGTGATCGTGCTCGCCGGGTTCGGCGGCCTGGAGCTGTACGGCCTCAACGGGGCGTTGCTGTTCGTGCTCGCGGCGGTGCTCGCCGTCGCGATCATCGGCGAGATCGGGCCCGAGGAGGTCGCCGAAGTGCTCGGGTCGACACCGCTCCCGCCGTCGCCCGCCGCGGACGCGCCGACGCAACGACGCGCCGGCGCCGGTACGCAGTACGAGCTGAGTCTCAGGCGCCGAGGATGACGGTGCTCGCGGACGAGAACCAACCGCCGGTGCCGTTGACGCACGCCAGCTGCGCGTTCTCGACCTGGCGACCCGTCGCCTCGCCGCGGAGCTGACGCGTCGCCTCGACGAGCAGGAACATGCCGCGCATCCCCGGATGGCAGTGCGAGAGGCCGCCGCCGTCGGTGTTGGTGGGCAGCGCACCCGCCGAGCCGCAGCTTGCCGTCCTCCACGAACGGGCCGCCTTCTCCCGGGCTCGCAGAAGCCGAGCGCCTCGAGGCTGGCGAGCACCATGTGCGTGAACGCGTCGTAGATCTGGCAGGTGTCGATGTCGGTCGGCTTCACGCCCGCCGCGCTCGAACGCGAGCCGGCCGCTCGCGTACGCGGGGGAGCGGGTGAAGTCCTCCCACTCGCTCATCGTCGTGTGGCTCGACGCCTCACCGGTGCCGAGCACCCAGACGGGCTTCTTGGCGAGATCGCGGGCCCGTTCCTCGGTGGTCAGCACGACCGCGCCGCCGCCGTCGCTGCGGATGCAGCAGTGCAGCTTGGTGAGCGGGTCGGCCATCATCCGGCTGCTGTTGACCTCGTCGATGGTGATCGGGTCGCGGTAGAAGGCCTCGGGGTTGAACCCGGCGTTGTAGCGCGTGCTGACCGCGATCTCGGCGAGCTGTTCGACGGTCGTGCCGTACTCGATCATGTGACGGCGGGTGGCCATCGCGTACTTCGAGATGAGCGAGTGGCCGAACGGCACGTCGAACTGGATCGGGCCCCGGCCGCCGAAGCCGAGGTTCGCGGTGCGGCGGCGCGCCTTCAGGTCGGCACGCGTCGTGGAGCCGTACGCGAGCACGACCACCTCGACGTGCCCGGCGAGGATCGCGGCGGTCGCGTGCTCGACCATGAACTCCCAGGTCGAGCCGCCGACGCCGGTGCCGTCGATCCACGTCGGCCGCAGGCCGAGGTACTCGCACATCTCGATCGGGGCGAGCATGCCCATGCCGCTCGAGCCGAAGCCGTCGACGTCGGCCTTGGTGAGACCGGCGTCGGCGAGGGCGCGCGTCGTGGCCTGGTAGTGCAGCTCGAACGGTGACTTGACGTCGACGCGGCCGATGTCCGACAACGCGGCGCCGACGATTGCAACTCTCTTCGTTCCCGCCATCAGCGCAGTTTCCACTCCACGCGCTTGCCCGACGCGAACAGCTGCTGGCCCTCGGCGATCGAATCCTGGTTCGTGCCCATGGCCACGTACGCGTAGCCGAGCCGAACCGCTTCCCGCTGCGGCATCGCGCGCGTCGACCAGATCGCCGCGGACCGTTCCCTCGATCGCGAGCTTCGGCTGCGACGCGATGATCGCCGCGAGCTCACGGGCCCGCGTGAGCAGGTCGGCGCCGGGCACGACCTCGCTGACCATCCCGATCTGGTGCGCCCGTTGGGCCGACATGCGTTCGTAGTTGCCGAGCAGCGACAGGCGCATGATCTCGGTGAACGGCGTGATCCCGGCCATGTGGATCGGCTCGAACGCCGCGGTCATCCCGTAGGTGACGTGCGGGTCGAAGAACGTGGCGTGCTCGGCCGCGACGATGAACTCGACCTCGCCGAGCATGTAGAACGCGCCGCCGCACGCCATGCCGTTCACCGCGGCGATGACGGGCTTCCAGAGGTCGCACGACTTCGGCCCGAGGTTGTCGCCGGGGTCGTTGAACATGAACGGCGTCGAGCCCGAACCGACGACGCTGCGGTCGGTGGTGTCGTCGCCCTCGCCGCCCATCTGCTCCATGCGGTCGATGCCGGTGCAGAACGCCTTCTCGCCCGCGCCGGTGAGGACGATGCAGCGGACCTCGTCGCGGCGGCGCAGCGCGCGCCACAGCGAGTGCACCTCGCGTTGCATCAACGAGTTGAACGCGTTGTGCACGTCGGGCCGGTTCAGGGTGACGACCGCGACCCCGTCGTCACCCTCGTCGTAGGTGAGGGTCTCGAAATCGAGAGAGAGCTCATGCCCGGCGCTGCGCGTCGATTCCCGGGTTCTCGCTCTGGAACACGTACCGGTTGACGATGCGGCCGATGTCGGCGGGGTCCCACTGCTTGGGGTTGCCCTCTTTGTCCTTGGCGAGGAACTGCTCGCCGATCTCCCACGGCCGGTAGTGCGCCAGGTTGTTGCCGACGAGGCGGAACACCTGCCCGGTGACGTGCAGGGCCTGGTCGGAGGCGAGCCACACGACGGCCGGCGCAGAGTTGCCGGGGTTCATGTTCTCGAACTCGGTGTAGTCCTCGGGGTTCTTGACCTCGATCTTCATCGCCTGGGCGACCATGCGGGTGGCGCCGCCGGGGCCGATGCAGTTCGCGCGTACGCCGTAACGGCTGAGCTCGAGGCTCGCGATGATGGTCATCGCCGCGACCCCGGCCTTGGCCGCGCCGTAGTTGATCTGGCTCGCCTGGCCCTGCAGGCCGGCGCTCGACACGGTGTTGATGATCGCGGCGCGGGGCTGGCGGCCTTCCTTCGACTCGTTGCGCCAGTACACCGAGGCGTGGTGCATCGTGTTGAACGCGCCGTAGAGGTGCACCTTGACGACCGAGTCGAAGTCCTCGGGCGACATCGAGAACATCATCTTGTCGCGCAGGATGCCGGCGTTGTTGACCAGCACGTCGAGCCGACCGAAGGCTTCGACCGCGGTCCCGACGATGTTCTTGGCGCCGTCGAAGTCGGCGACGCTGTCGTAGTTGGCGACGGCCTCACCGCCGCGCTTCTTGATGACGTCGACGACCTCGTCGGCGGCGCGTTTGTCGGAGCCCTCGCCGCTCACCGATCCGCCCAAGTCGTTCACCACGACCTTGGCGCCGTGGTCGGCGAGCATGATCGCCTCGCCGCGTCCGACACCGTTGCCCGCACCGGTGACGATGGCCACCTTGCCGTCGAGCATGCCCATTTGCGCATTCCCCCTGCTGACAAGAAAACTGACGTTGGCGTCACCGTAGCGCGGGCTCGAAAGCCCACGCCAAGGACAGGAGCGGGCGGTCATGGCCGTCGATACGAGCGTTGTCGGCCGGCGGACGGGTGCGTGGCGCGTCGTGCTCGACCGATCCGTGCTCGCGAACTTCGCGGCCGCGGTGGGCGAGTCCGGCGCGCGCGCGCCGTGACGCCGACGCACCCGCGCCACCGACGTTCACCTTCGCCGCGCCCTACTGGGCGGCCTTCTCGACGGCCGAGCAGCCGCCCGACCCGACCGCGGGCGGCGACAACCCGATGCACACGCTCATGGGCGCTCTCTACGCCAAAGGCGCACTCGTCCTGCACGGCGAGCAGGAGTTCGTCTACCACCGCACACCGGTGGCCGGTGACGTGCTCGACGGCGTGCAGACGATCACCGATGTCTACGAGAAGGACTCCGAGAGCGCGCACATGACGTTCGTCGTCATGGAGACGCAATGGACCGACGTGCGCGACGGTTCACCCGTCGTCACGGAACGATTCAATCTGATCGCCCGGCTGAAGAAGTAGGAACAGGGGAACATCCGTGGGACGTCTGCAGGACAAGGTTGCGATCATCACGGGCGCGGGTCAGGGCATCGGCCTCGCGTACGCGCAGCGGTTCCTCGACGAAGGCGCCAAGGTCGTCGTCGCCGAGATCAACGAGGAGCGCGCCGCGTCGGGAATGAAGACCCTCGCGGGCAAGGGTGAGGCGCTCCTCGTGCAGACCGACATCTCCGACGAAGCCTCGGCGCAGGCGTGCGTCGACAAGACGGTCGAGGCCTTCGGCACCGTCGACATCCTCGTCAACAACGCGGCGCTCTACTACGACATCGACAACTTCGACGCGAGCTTCGAGTACCTGCAGAAGGTGTTCTCGGTCAACCAGTTCGGCACCTGGCTGATGGCGCGGGCCGCGGCGCCCGTCATGGCGAAGCAGCGCTACGGGCGGATCGTCAACCAGTCGTCCGGGGCCGCGTACGCATACTCGTTCCCGGCGTTCGGCGACGACTTCACCGGGCTCGGCAACTTCAGCTACTCCATCACGAAGTGGGGCATCGTCGGCCTGACCAAGTTCATGGCCGCGCAGCTCGGGAACTGGAACATCACCGTCAACTGCATCGCACCGGGCGTGACGATGACCGAGGCGACGAAGAAGATCGTCCCCGACTTCTTCATCGAGGGGATGACCGCGCAGACCGCGATGAAGTCGACGCTCGAGCCCGAGGACCTCGCCGGCGCGGCCGTGTTCTTCGCCAGCGACGACGCCAAGTTCGTCACCGGCCAGACCCTCGTGGTCGACGGTGGCCTCGCGATGCCCGCGTAGCTCTGCCTCTTGTCGGCGGCGCGTCCTACGAGTGCGTTTCGGCCAGGGCGTCCGCACCGGAGCCGATGTTGGCGTATCCCACGGCATTGCACACTGACGCCGAACTGCACGACACGCCGTTCAGGTAGCTCTGCTGTGCTCCGGCCGGGTTGAGGGTTGACTGAAGCACCCACTTCTTGCCGTTCCATGCTTCGGCCAGAGTCACCGAGCCCGGCGGGCTGGCGATGTTGTACCCGACCGCGGTGCAAGCAGTCGCGGAGGTGCACGAGACGCTCGTCAGGAACGACCCGATCCCGGTCAAAGACGGGTTGGGTGTCTTGCGGACAACCCACTTCGTCCCGTTCCACAGTTCGGCGAGCGTGACGAAGACCGAGCTCCCGATGGAGTCGCCGACCGCGACGCACGCCGTGCTCGAGCTGCACGAGACGCCCCTCAACACCGCGCTCGTCGTGCCCAGCGGGACCGGGGCGTGGTGGATCGCCCACTTCGCCCCGTTCCATGCTTCCACCAGCGTCACGTCCTGGTCGGAACTGTTGAGCGAGTACCCGACCGCGGTGCACGCCGTCCCCGAAGCGCAGGAGACGCCGAGGAACTCGACCTCCGACATTCCGGCCGGGTTGGGGGTGTGCTGGATCACCCAGTTCGTTCCGTTCCACGCTTCGGCCAGCGTCGCAACGGTCGAGCTCCCGACGTAGTGCCCGACGGCGGTGCAGGCGTTGGCCGAGCTGCACGAGACGCCGCTCAACACGGCGGTCGTCGTTGTCGGATTGGGGGTGTTCTGGATCGCCCAGGTCGTGCCGTTCCACGCCTCGGCCAAGGTCTTGGTGTTGCCGGAACTGTCCGAGAAGTACCCGACGGCCGTGCACGCCGTGGCCGAGACACACGAGACGCCGTTCAAGACGGCGCCGGTCGTGCCGGACGGGTTCGGGGTGGCTTCGGTCGCCCAACTCGCACCGTTCCAGGCCTCGGCGAGGGTGACAATGGGGCCGGAGCCGGCCAGAGATAACCCGACCGCGGTACACGTCGATGCCGAGGTACACGAGACACCGTTGAGGTTCACTTCCCTCACGCCGGAAGGATTCGGGGTGGGCTGGATCGTCCAGCCCGACGCCGCCGACGCGGGTACCGGCGCCGCGATCGCCACGACGGCGACAGCCAGGACCGCAGCGGACATGGTCGCAAGACACCTCGGAATACGCATGCCCGCCCCTTCGCGTCGCCGGCTGTGTCACCGGGTCTACAGAGCATGGCACGCCATCACCCGCGATCCCACGCTCGGGACCAAGCGCGGTCACCCCAGGGGCCCCACCTCCCCCATTCGCCGGGCCGCGCCCCAGCCTCACCGCCCGAGCGCGATCCGACCGGAGCGCGCATCAGCTCTGCGGCTACGGGCGGCAGACGATCTCGCCGTGCAGTACGGCAAACCACGCGTCGGGGTGGGCGGCCCAGGCGCGCCACGCCGTGGCCATCGCCTCGAGCTCGGCCCGCGTCGCGAAGCCTTCCCGTTCGGCCTGCGCGGCGATCGCCGACGACGTCATGCGGTCGGCCCAGAGGTTGCCCCACCACGCGCGGTCTTCGGGCGTCGCGAAGCACCAGACCGATGCGCTCGGGGCGACGTCGGAGAAGCCCGCGGCGTGGCCCCAGGCCAGGAGGAACCGTCCTGCGTCCGGTTCGCCGCGGTTCGCCCGCGCGATGCGCTCGTAGAGGGCGAGCCACGCCTCGAGCGTCGGGTCCGCGGGGTACCAGGTAAACGCGTCGTAGTCGCTGTCGCGCGCCGCGACGACGCCGTCGGGTTTGCAGACACGACGCATCTCCCGAAGTGCGGCGACGGGATCCGGAAGGTGTTGCAGCACCTGGTGGGCGTGGACGACATCGAAGGTCGCGTCGGGGAAGGCGAGCGCGTAGACGTCGCCGTTCCGGAACTCGACGTTGCCGACGGCGCCCGCGTCGCGTTGTGCCAGCGCGATCACCTCGGCCGAGGCGTCGATGCCGGTCACGTCGCCCGGGGCGACGCGGCCCGCGATGTCGACCGTGATGGTGCCCGGCCCGCAGCCCACGTCGAGCACGCGCGCACCGGGGACGAGCCGCGGGACGAGGTACGCGGCGGAGTTGTCGACGGTGCGCCAGCGGTGCGACCGCAGCACGCTCTCGTGATGGCCGTGCGTATACGTCATGGTCGCCATGATCGCATGAGTGCGCTTCCGGCGGTTCCGGGATGACGTGCGCCGAATCTCCTCGGTTCCGAGGTCGTACGCCGTGGGGTGCCGGGGCTGGTATATCCCGAGCTCGGCGGGCGGGAGCTTGAAGATGAGCCAGCCGTCGTGCGCGTCGACGAACGGGAGGTCGAGCACGTCGCGGAAGAACGCACGGGCCTTGTCGGCGTCGTCGGCGTAGATGATGGCGTGCGTACCGGTGATCATCGGTACACCTTGGCACCCTCCGGGAGCGAGGCCGGTTCACGCCCTTTCGGCCCGATGCCCGATGTGCGTCGCCGACGGGTCGCGCCCGAAATGACGGCATGCGCGGCGATGGATCCGACGGATCGACGGGTGTTCCTCAGATGCCGTCGAGTGCCGCCGAGTGAGCGCGCGAGTGTCGATCGAATGAGGACGGTGCGCACGTGTCGATCAGCCCCATCAGCAACAATGCACTTCTCGACAGTTTCCAGAGCGCGACGACGGCCGCCCGCCAGACCGGCGGCCACCACCACGCGGCCGCGACGCTGTTCGGCGAGAGCGGTCAGCAGCTCGAGGCCGACCTGCGGTCGGGGAACACGAGCATGAGCGCGCTGGCCGCCTCGCGGGGTATCTCGCAGACGGATCTGATCAACGCGATCAAGCAGGGTCTGCAGAACACGCCCGCGAACAGCGGCTTGACCGACACACAGTTGACGGATCTCGCGACCACGGTCGCGAACCGCGTTCACGGCGGCAACCATCACGCCGCGGCCGCGCTGTTCGGTGAGAGCGGTCAGCAGCTCGAGGCCGACCTGCGGTCGGGGAACACGAGCATGAGCGCGCTGGCCGCCTCGCGGGGTATCTCGCAGACGGATCTGATCAACGCGATCAAGCAGGGTCTGCAGAACACGCCCGCGAACAGCGGCTTGACCGACACACAGTTGACGGACCTCGCGACCACGATCGCCGATCGGGTCCACGGTTCGGGCGGCCCGTCGAACTCGAACGCGGCGACCGCGGGGAACGTCGTGACCGCGAGCGTGGCCGCCGGGCCGGCGACCGACACGTCGTCGGTGCAGGCCTCGGCCGAACGCGCGATGTTCACGCTTCGCGCCGGGCAGATCTGACCGAACCCCGATGGTCAAGCGGCCCTCGTGAGTTGCCGACCTCTCTGATATGTCCCGACCTGTCCTGATCGTCATCGGGCCTTCCGCGAGCGGAAAGTCGTCGGCAGTGAGGGAGCTGCACCGATGCGGCGTCGTGCACGTGCACCCCACCTGGACGACGCGTCCGCGCCGGCCCGACGAGAGCGATGGCGCGCTCGAACATCGCTTCGTCACCGACGCCGTGTTCGACGAATGCGAAGTCGCGGGCCTGTTCCTCGGGACCGTGGTCCTGCCGGGACTGCCGTACCGGTACGCATTGCCGCGGTTGCAGTTGCACGACGACGGACCGATCGACGCGGTGATGGCGCGCGCCCCCTTCGTCGAGCTCCTCGTGCCGCATTTCCCCGATCGTCTGGTGTACGAGATCGACGACTCCGCTGACCGTGCGCGGGCGCGGCTCGTCGAGCGCGGCAGCGGCGACCAGGAGATCGACGCTCGTCTCGCCGGTCATCGAGCCGAGGTCGAGGCCGGGCGTCGGCTCGCGTCGCGGTGCTTCGTCAACGACGGATCGCTCGACGACCTCGTCGACGCGATTGCCGCAGCCGTGCGAATCGACGTAGGCGCGCGGGCGTCGCGACGAGTGGCGCGATCGGTATGAGCGGGTCGCCGGCCCCGAACGGAATGCCGCCGCCCCCGAGGCGCCGGTGGTCGACCGCGGGCACGGTCCTAGCGGTGATCGCCGCGGTCGGCGGGCTCACCGTCCTGGCCGGAGCCATCCTGCTCTTCGTGGTCCTGTCCTCCGGCAACTTCAAGCTCGGCAACAAGTGAGGCGTCCGATGCGTCGAGCCCGCCTGTTCCTCGTTCTCGCCCGGCCCGCGGTGGTGATCCTCGTCGGGATGTTCGTCGCGGTGGGGCTCGCGGAGGCCGGCCGCCCGAACGACGCCGTGCTGCTGGCCAAGGCGCTGGTCGCGGTCGTCGGATCCTTGCTCTTCGCCGTCGCGGTCAACGACCTCGCCGACGAACGCATCGACCGGGTGAACCTGCCGAACGACAGGGCCCGACCGCTCGTCGCCGGCACCGGGACGCGTCGCGAGATGATGGTCGTCGCGGCGACGTCGGCCGTCGTTGCCCTGAGCGCGAGTCTGCTGCTGCATCGGCCCGCGCCCCTGATCGTCGCCGGCGGACTCGCGTTCACCGCCGCCTATTCGTTGCGCCCCGTCCGCATCGCCGATCGGGGCGTGTTGGCGCCGATGCTGCTCCCCGCGGGCTATGTCGCGGTGCCGTACCTCGTCGGGATCTTTGCCGTACGCAGCTCGCTCACCCGCACGGACCTCCTTGTGCTCGCAGGTCTGTACGCGGGCTTCATCGGCCGCATCGTGCTCAAGGATTTCCGCGACGTGCGGGGCGACGCCCTGTTCGGGAAGCGCACGTTCCTCGTGCGCCACGGCCGCCGGGCCACCTGCTGCCTGAGCGCCGGCTTCCTCGTTGCCGGGGTATCAGTGGTGCCATTCGTCCGCCGGCCCTCGATCGCGTTCGTCGCCGCGTACGGCGTCTACCTCGCCTGCACGCTCGGGCTGCTTTGGACACTCGACCGGTCCACGAGCGCACGCCGAGACTCCACGTTGATCGCCGCGATCGCGATCTTCGGCCGCGGCATGCTCGTCACGCTGTACGCGCACTACGCATTACTCGCGGCGCACTGGTCGGTAGCCGCGTCGTCCGCCCTGATCGCCGGATTGGCGGTCGTCGTCACCGGCGCCGCGTTCGACGTGCTGCGAACGGGCGAAGTCACCGACGCCTTCGTCCCGGCAGCGTTCGCCGGCGACGCGATGGAGCCATCACCGTCGAAGAATTGAGTGTGCGGCGCTCGCTCAGCGCGACAGCTGGAAGATCTTGACGTACTTCGCCGTACCGCACGAATCGTCGAATGCCGGAGCGCCCTGCGCCGCGACCGATACCGCGACGCACGACGTACCGCCGGGCTGTTGCAGCTTCCCGGTCGTCGAATAGTTGAATCGTTGCCTCGGCCCGAAGTTGCACGGCCCGCTCGTCACTGCGGAACCCGGCTTGCCGTCGCCTCGATCGAGGCAGAGTCCGTAGCCGTCGACGATCGTGACCGACCCATCGGCGTTGTTGGTGAACATGAAGTGCTGGTTGTCGCGAGTAGCGCATTCACTGACCATGATGCGGCCGTCGCCTTCGGTTTCCAGACAGAAGTTCGTATCCGTGATCGGGTGTATCCCGATGTCGACTCCGTGCGGGTTCACGTGCTTCTGGTTTGCCGCCCACACCGCCCCGCCGGCCGCGCTCGCCATCGCGACGACCGCAACGGCGGCAACCAACATCGACACACGCCGAAGTCTCGTCATGCCGAGGAGCGTATCGGCGCGTTCGATCCGGGGCTATCGGGTCGAGTGAGGGTCGATCGGCGTTCACGAATGCCGGCCGCGATCGAGTGTGCCGTGCAGTGGCTGAGATACGCTCGTATCGTGTCGATCTTCTCAGACGTGGACATTCGCGCGCTCTGGGCGGGGCCGTGCCGCACGAACGTGCACGGACATATGCCATGACGACACTGTCGGGGCTCCTTCGGTCGTGACGCGTCACCGTCGCCCACATCCGTGAGGAGCCGGCGGGGTGTGGTCATCGGGCTGATCGTCGTCGGCGCGGTGGCCCTTCGCCTCTGGCTCGCGCTCGGTCCGCTCGGTCGCTCTCCCGACAGCGATGAAGACGTCGTCGGGCTGATGGCGCTTCACATCGTCCGGCACCACGAGTTTCACGCCTTCTACTGGGGTCAGACCTACGGCGGATCAATCGAATCGATTCTGGTCGCGCCGTTCGTGGCGGCGTTCGGAGCGACGAGGCTCGGGCTCCGGTCCGCGAGCATCGGATTGACGGTCGTCATGGCCTGGCTGACGTGGCGAATTGCGTGCCACCTCTTCGACCGGCGCGTCGCGTCGTGGGCCGGCGCGCTCTCACTGTTGTGGCCGCTCGCTCTGGTCTCCTTCGGAACCCACGAGCGGGGGTTCTATCCATTGTCGGCTGCACTCGGGTTGACGACGGTGTTGATGGCCGTCAACATCGATGAAGACGCGCGACCGGTACGGCATTGGATCGGCCTGGGACTCGCAGTCGGGATCGGATGGTGGGCCAGTCCCAACATCATCTACTACGCCATTCCCTCGGTCGTGTGGCTGGCCGCTCGGGGTCATTGGCGGCAATGGCGCAACGTCATCGTCGCGGGGTGCGCGGCGGTGCTCGGCGACGTGGTGTGGATCGCGGCCAATCTGCGTAGTGGCTTTGCATCTATGCACGTCGCGCAGCGCCTCGGCGGGACGAGCACGTACGCGAGCCGGTTCGGGTTCTTCTGGCGGACTGCGTTCCCGTTCGCGCTCGGGCTCCGACGACCACACTCCGCGGAGTGGTACTGGAGCCCGGTTCTCGGACGGACGATGTACGCCGCGGTGTTGATCGTGCTCGCTTACTGCCTTTGGAAGGCGTTCGAGGCGAGGTCGATCGAGCTCCCGCTGTTCGTCTTCGCCCCGTTCGTGTTCGCGTTCTTCCTGCCCACGTGGCTGCTCAACGAAGGGCGCTACACGTACTTCGTCGCCTCGATACTCCCACTCCTGATGTGTCGAATATTGAGCAACCGGTGGGGCCGTTCGTTCGTCGTCGTGCTCGTCGTCCTCACCGGAATCGCGTTCTTCCGCGACTACCGGCGGCTGCAGCGTCCGCTCGCCGCCGGTATCGGCCCGATCACGCAGGTGGTCGAGCGCAACGGCTACCACACCGTGATCGCGAACTACTGGATCGCGTTCCGGATGACCTACGAGTCCTCGGAACACGTCATTGCGAGTCCGCTGCCCGGGCAAGCGGGGGCTCGGTACCAGCCCTACATCGCGGCGATCGTCGCCTCGACCCCGGCGTACGTGTTCGACGCCCATGGCGCCGCCGGTGCCGACCGCACCATCGTCCGCAAGCTCGAAGCCGCGCACATCTCGTATCGCATCGTTCGTGCCGGCGCCTACTACGCCGTCCTCCCGAGCGACCGGCTCATAGCTGCGCCGTGATCGCCGCGCGCGTCGGCGTGTGGTGAACGTGCGGTTCCGCCTCTTAGAATCCCGACCGATGGCGCTCGACGGCTACGTCGCAACCGAGTTCGAACCGGTCCTCGATGCGTTCGCGCAGAACTTCGACGAACGGGGTGAGGTCGGCGCCGCGGTGTGCGTCTACCTCGACGGCGAGCCGGTCGTCGACCTGTGGGGTGGTCTCGCCGACGCGACGAACGGCGTCGCGTGGCGGGAGGACACGCTCGTCCTCGTGTACTCCGCGACGAAGGGCGTAACTGCGGTCTGTGCGAACCTGCTGATGCAACGCGGGCAGCTCGATCCCGAGGCGACGGTCGCATCCATCTGGCCGGAGTTCGCGGCGCAGGGCAAGGCCGGGATCACCGTCGCGCAGGTCATGTCACACCAGGCCGGGCTCCCACTCGTCGAGGGCGACTTCACGCTCGAGGAAACGCTCACGTGGGCACCGATGGTCGAGGCGCTCGCCGCGCAGAAGCCGATCTGGCCGCCGGGCACGAAGCACGGCTACCACATGCGCACGTACGGCTGGCTCGTCGGCGAGATCATCCGCCGGTCCGACCCGCAGCACCGTTCCGTCGGCACGTTCTGGCGGGAGGAGATCGCAGGTCCGCTCGGCGTCGACTTCTGGATCGGGCTTCCCGAAGACCTCGAGGGACGCGTCGCCGCGCTCGTCCCGCCCCGCCGCGACCTCAAGGAGTTGCTCGCGCCCTTCGGCGACGACCTGCTGCTCGCCCGCGTGTTCTCGAATCCCGGCGGCCACTTCAACTACGACTCGATGTGGAACACACGTCCGTTGCACGCGGCGGAGCTACCGTCGTCGAACGGGATCGGCAACGCGCGCGGGTCTCGCGCGCATGTACGCGTCGTGCATCGGCGAGGTCGACGGCACGCGCACCCTCTCTGCCGAGACGGTGGCGCGCGGCGACGTTGGAGCGCGCCTGCGGCAAGGACGAGGTCCTGATGGTCGAGAGCTGTTTCGGGCTCGGCTTCATGCTCGGGCGCGCATTCGGCGCGGCGAACCCTCCGGACGCGTTCGGGCACGCCGGTGCCGGCGGTTCACTGGCGTTCGCCGACCCCGACTCGGGGATCGCGTTCGCGTACGTGATGAACGATCTGCGCTTCGACGGGATCGAGGGCGATCCGCGCAGCGAGGAGCTCGTGCGCGCGGTCTACCGTGCGCTCGAACCCGGGAGCTGAGCGAACGGGAGCGTGCGGTCGACGCGCGGCTCCTCGGGCAGGCCGAGCACGCGTTCGCCGACGATGTTGCGTTGGATCTCGTCGGTGCCGCCGCGGATCGAGATCGACGGGGCGGTGACGAACAGCGTCTGCCATTCGCCGTGGGGGTCGACGGCCGCGTCGGCGCCGAGGATGCGTGCCGCGAGCGCGGCGTAGGCCTTGAAGAGTGCGGCGCCGCGCAGCTTCATGCCCGAACCTTCCGGACCGGGCCGGCCGGCGCGAGCAGTGTCGCGGGCGCGCGCGCGCGGTGTACGCCATCACGCGGGTCTCGGTGACGAGCCGGGCGAGCTCGTCGCGGATCAACGGGTCGGATGCCCGCCCGCGCGCCCGGGCGAGATCGACGAGGCGACCGACGTCGAGCAGGCCGCTGGTCCCGCCCGCGGTCGAGGCGCCGCGCTCGTACGACAGGCACGTGAGCGCGACCCGCCAGCCGTCGCCGACCGCGCCGATGCGATCGCGTCGGCGACGCGGGCGTCGTCGAGGAAGACCTCGGTGAAGTGCGCGTCGCCGTTCATCTGGCGCAGCGGCCGCACCTCGACGCCCGGCGCCGTGCAGGTCGAGCGCGAACGCGGTGATGCCGTGGTGCTTCGGCAACGACGCGTCGTGGCGGGCGAGCAGGAGCCCGCAACGCGCGTACGAGCCGCGGCTCGTCCAGACCTTCTGGCCGTTCACGGCGCCACTCGTCGCCGTCGCGCACGGCGCGCGTCGCGAGCCCGGCGAGGTCGGATCCGGCGCCCGGCTCCGAGAACAGCTGGCACCAGATCTCCTCGCCGGCCGCGATCGGGGGCAACCAGCGGGCGCACTGATCGGGGTCGCCGTGCACGAGCAGCGTCGGGCCGACGAGCTCGAGCCCGACGAGGTACGGGTAGAGGTCGGGGACGGCGAAGGCGGCGAGCTCGGCGCGGACGATGCCGACCTGCTCGGGCGAGGCGCCGAGGCCGCCGTACTCGGTGGGCCAGCCCGGCGTCGCGAGGCCGGTCCCCGCGAGGGCCTGCAGGTACGCGCGCCCGGTTTCGAGGTCGTCGGAGCCGGCGCCGAGGATCGACGTGTGCGTGTCGTCCCGGCGCGCGTCGCAGCCGCGCCGTGAGCTCGGCGCGCACGCCGCGCGCGGAACTCATCCATCGCGGGCCTCGGCGCGCAGGGGCGCCTTCTGGACCTTGCCGCTCGCGGTACGCGGCAGCGAGTCGCGCAGTTCGAGTCGCTCGGGCAGCTTGAAGCGGGCGAGCCCGCGCGTCGCCGAGATGCGCGCGCACGGACGTCGAGCGTCGGCAGCGCACCGGGAACGGCGATGACGTACGCGCAGACCTTCTCGCCCATGACCGGATCGGGGTACGCGACGCACGCGGCTTCCGCGACCTCCGGATGGGTCACGAGCAGGGCCTCGACCTCCTGCGCGGAGATGTTCTCGCCGCCGCGGATGATGATGTCCTTCAACCGGTCGACGATCGTGAGGTACTCGCCGTCGTAGACCGCGAGGTCGCCGGTGCGGAACCACCCGCCGTCGACGAACGCGTCGGCGTCGAGATCGGGATCGAGATACCCGACGAACATCTCGGGCCCCGCGCGAGGAGCTCGCCCGGCACGCCGTTCGGAACGTCGGCGAGCGTCGTCGGGTCGACGACGCGCAAGCTCGGCCGCGCCGATCAGCGGGCCGTCGGTGGTGGCGTCGCGTTCGGGATCGTCGCCCGCACGCCCGGTGGTGAGCGTGGGGTACTCGGTCGAGCCGTACGTGCGCTTGCACCAGCACCCGAACGCGGCGGCGCCTTCGCGCACCATCGCGGGCGCGACCCCCGCGCCGCCGAGCGAGAACATGCCGCACCGACGAGCGGTCGGTGGCGTCGAACGCCGGGTGGTCGATCATCGTGCGCATGAACACGGGCGTCGAGATCATCACCGCGATCGCTTCCCGTTCGACGAGGTCGAGCGCGCGGCCCGGATCCCAGGTGTCCATCAGCACCGTCGCGATCGCGCTCGTGACCGGCAGCAGGATCCCGTAGGTCAGCCCGGCGACGTGGGTGACGGGCATCGGGAGCAGCAGCGGCTCGCCCGGCCGCATCGCGTGCGCGGCCGCGATGGTGTCGGCCTCGACCCGCAGCGACTGGTGCGTGTGCACCACGCCCTTCGGTTCCGACGTCGTGCCCGACGTCCAGAGGATCACCGCGGCGTCGTCGACCGTGACCGCGGCATCGAGGCACCGGGCCGTCGCGCTCCGGGCAACGCTTCGTCGTCGCGGACGACGACGACGTCGCCTCGTACCCGGCGGCGCGCACGCAGCGCGGGATAGTCGGTGCCGCGGAACGTGCGGGGGACGGCGACGAGCCGCGCGCCCGTGCGGTGCAGGATGAAGCCGACCTCGTGCGGGCCGAGTGTCGGCGTGATCGGGCTCGCGACCGCGCCGCAGCGCCAGACCGCCCAGCACAGCACGACGGCCTCCCACCAGTTCGGCAGCTGCCACGCGACGACGTCGCCGGGCCCGACGCCGCGGTCGCGCAACGCCGCGGCAACCCGCTCGGAACGACGGCGAAGGTCCTCGACGGTGAGCCGCACGTCGCCGTCGACGAGCGCCGAGCGTGTCGCCGTCGACCGCCGCCAGCCGGTCGAGCAGCGTCTCGTCGGTCCAGACGTGCTGCGCCGCCAGCGCGCCCGGACCTCGGCGGGCGCGGGATGCGCGCGGATCACTGTGCGCCGTAGACGGGGGCGGGCGCCGGTGCCTCCGCGAGCAGTTTGGCCACCGCGGCGCCGACCTCGGCCGGATCCCACCGCGCGCCCTTGTCGATGCTCGGCCCGTGCTGCCAGCCGTCGGCGACCGAGATCATCCCGCCCTCGACCTCGAAGACGCGGCCGGTGACGTCGGCCGACTCCGTGCTGCCGAGCCACACGACGAGCGGGGAGATGTTGGCGGGATCGTTGACGTCGAAGCCGGACTCGGGGACCTGCATCCGGTCGCCGAAGACCTCTTCGGTCATGCGGGTGCGGGCCGCGGGCGCGATCGCGTTGGCGGTGACGCCGTAGCGGCCCATCTCGGCCGACTCGACGAGCGTCAGCGCGGCGATCCCGCCTTTCGCGGCGGAGTACGCGCCCTGGCCGACGCTGCCCATCAGACCCGCGCCCGACGACGTGTTGACGATGCGGGCGTCGACCGTCTCGCCGGCCTTGCTGCGGGTCCGCCAGTGCTCGGACGCGTGGCGCGTGACGGCGAAGTGGCCCTTCAGGTGCACGCGGATGACCGCGTCCCATTCCTCTTCGCTCGTCGTGAACAGCATGCGGTCGCGCACGAAGCCCGCGTTGTTGACGAGCACGTCGAGGCCGCCGAACGTGTCGATCGCGGTGGCCACGAGCCGGCGCGCGCCGTCCCAGTCGGCGATGTCGTCGGTGTTCGCGACCGCCTCGCCGCCGAGGGCTGCGATCTCGTCGACGACGTCCTGCGCGGGTCCGGCGCTGCCGCCCGTGCCGTCGCGCGCGACGCCGAGGTCGTTCACGACGACGCGGGCGCCTTCGCGGGCGAAGCCGAGCGCGTGCTCGCGGCCGATGCCGCGGCCCGCGCCGGTGACGATGACGACGCGTCCTTCGCAGATGCCGGTCACGGGCTCGTACCCTACCGGCGGCCTCCGTTGCCCGACTCGGCCTCGGCGCCCGTCCACGGTGCCGGTCGCCCGAACAAGAAGCCCTGCGCGAAGTCACAATCGAGGCGTTCGAGCCGTTGCGCCTGCTGTCGGGTCTCGACGCCTTCGGCGACGACCTCGATCTCGAGCCCGTGCCCGAGGTTGATGATGCCGCTCACGAGCGCTTCCGACTCGGGCCGTTCGCCGAGCCCCGACACGAAGCTGCGGTCGATCTTGAGCTGGTGGATCGGCAGCATGCTGAGGTTCGAGAGGCTCGAGTAGCCGGTGCCGAAGTCGTCGAGCGCGATGCGGACGCCGACCTCGTCGAGCGCGGCGAGCGTGCTCGCGATCCGTTCGGGGTCGTCGATCAGGAGGCTCTCGGTGATCTCGAGCGTGAGCGCGCCGCGCGGGACCGTCTTGACGAGCTCGGTCAGCCGCGGGACGAAGTCGGGCTCCGATAGTTGGCGCGCCGACACGTTGACCGCGATCGCGAGATCGGGCTGCTCGCCGCAGTCGCGCGAGTGCGTGGTCGAGCACGCGCCAACCGAGCGGCACGATGAGGCCGGTGTCCTCGGCGAGCGGGATGAAGTCGCCGGGCGGGACGAGTCCGAGCTCGGGGTGGTTCCAGCGCACGAGCGCTTCGAGCGCGACCGGCCGCCGGGACCGGATGTCGACGATCGGCTGGTAGTGCACGACGAGCTCGTCGCGTTCGAGCGCGCGGTGCAGGCCCGTGACGCGGGCGAGCCGGTTCGTCGCGGTCGGCTTCTCCGGGCCGGTCTGGTACTCGACGCTGCGGCGCCCGCGTTGCTTCGCCCGGTACATGGCGTCGTCGGCTTCGCGCAGCAGCTCGGCCGCCTCGGCGTCGTCGCGGGCGACGGACACGCCGATGCTCGCGCTGACGAAGAGGGTCTCCGAGTCGACCTCGAACGGCTGCTCGAGGATCGCGGCGACGCGGTCGACGGCCGCGTGGACCTCGAGGTCGTCCTTGATGTCCTCGACGACGACGACGAACTCGTCGCCCCCGAGCCGGGCGACCGTGTCCGCGTCGCGCAGCCCGTCGAGCATGCGCTGCGCGACCTGCGTGAGGAGCCGGTCGCCCGCTTCGTGACCGAGGCTGTCGTTGACGAGCTTGAAGCGGTCGAGGTCGAGGAACAACACCGCGACCGCGGTGTCGCCCCGCCGCGACCGCTGCAACGCGTGGGTGAGGCGGTCGTTCAGCAGTGCACGGTTCGGGAGGCCGGTCAGCGCGTCGTGGTACGCGCGGTATTCGAGGTCTTCGCGGGCACGGGCCTGTTCGATCGCGACCGCGGCGAGCGACACCACGCGTTCGAGGAGTGCGCGGAACCGGTCGCGATCGACCTCGTCGGTGTCGTAGAGGAGGGTGAGGGTGCCGGCGACGTCTTCGCGGTTCGGAAGGTTGATCGGGAGCGCCCACGTCGCGCGGATGCCGAGGTCGACCGTGACCGACGGAATCGAACCGGTGTCGGTCCCGTCGCCGTAGTAGTCGATAGAAGACCTCTTCGCGTGCTTTGGCCGCGCGCGCCGACGAGAGCGGGCCACCCATCGCGATGCTGCCGACGCGATCGAACGCGTCGGGCGGGAAGTCGGGCGCGGCGACGATCCGCAGTTCGCCGCCGTCGAGGAGCCGGATGAGGCAGTACCGCGCTTCGGCGTACACGGCGGTCAACGCGGCGACGCGGTCGAGCACCGTTTCCAGCCGTTCACCCCACGCGATCATCTCGAGGATCCGCGATTCCTCGGCGAGGAGGTCGTCGAGGCCTTTGCGATCCGTGACGTCGCGGACGTTCAGGATGATCCCGTTGATCGTGGGATCGGCGAGCCGGTTCGAGATCGAGCTCTCCTGCCAGCGCCAGCGACCGTCGGCCCGGTGCACGCGAACCAGCGCGCGGCGTCGTCTCCTCGGGATGCTCGAGCATCCGGGCCCACGCGACGCCGATCCGGGCGACGTCGTCGGGATGCACGTACTGGCGAACCGGACCCCCGAGCATGTCCGCGGCCGAATGCCCGGTGAGCCGTTCGTACGACGGGCTGACGTACTGGCAGCACGCGTCGACGTCGAGGATGATGATGCCGTCGGCCGCGTGCTGCACGAGCGTGCGAAAGCGCGCCTCCGCCGCCGCGACACTCGCTTCGGCCTCGCGCCGTTCGGTGATGTCGTGCACGTTGACGACGATGCCTTCGATGACGGGATCGTCGAGCCGGTTTGTCGCCGAGATCTGGCACCAGCGCAGGGTGCCGTCCCGGTGGTGCACCCGCATGTCGGCGCGCAGCGCGCTCCCGGGCTCGACGAACAAGCTGCCGTCGTGGTCGGCGCGCAATCGGGCGAAGTCCTCGGGTGCGACGATCGAGTTCGTGTCGCGGCGGCCGACGAGCTCGTCGACCGTGTACCCCGTGAGCGACTCGATCGCCTCGGTGGCGAACACGATCGTGCCGGTCGCGTCGAGCACGACGACCGCATCGGCGGCGTTGACGAGCAGTCGCCGGAAGCGGTCCTCGCTCGCGCGCGAGCGCGCTCGCGGCGAGCTCCCGGTCGCGCGCGCTCACCCACACGATGCGCATGACGAACACGAGTCCCGCCGCCATCAGCACCGCGATGCCGTGGCTGCGACCCGGGCTCAGGACGCTCGGCGCCCAGCCGAACCCGACCGCCGTCTCGGCGCCGAGCGAGGCAGACGAGGCTCCACACCGTCGCGGGGACCACCGCGGGCGAGCCCTCGATCGCGACGGCCTGCGCCGCGCAGAAGACGAAGCCGACCGACAGGACCGGGCCCCAGCCCGTCGCGTAGATGACAGACGTCGTCCCGATCACCTGGAGTCCGACCCGAAGCCCGAGCGGCAGGCTGCGGGCGCGCTTCCAGTAGTTGATGATCCAGGTGACGGCCAGCGCGGTCACCGTGAGCCCGATCAGGACTCGGATCGGTACCGGCGCGAGGATCCCGAGCGCGCGCAGCCCGAGCAGCGCCGCGAGTGCGACGACCGTCATGCCGAGGCTCTCGCCCAGCGCCCGCACGGGGGAGCGTTCCATTGTCATTTGTGTCGGATGGTCGAGCGGAAAACTGATATCCGAGTCGCGGTGATGGACCGATTTGGGCGGACCGTCGCATCCCGGCGGGTACGGTGACCCGGAAAATCGCCGTACGACCCGCGTCGGACCAGGGGTGAGCGCTCGTGAAGTTCGGTGTGACAATGTTCATGACCGACCAGACCATCGGGCCGGTCGAGCTGGCGCGGGAGATCGAGGCCCGCGGGCCTGCATTCGTTCTACGTCCCCGAGCACACCCACATCCCGACGAGCCGGCGCACGCCGCCGCCCACGGGCGACCGCGGAGCTGGCCGAGGAGTACAAGCGCACGCTCGACCCGTTCGTCGCCCTGGCCATGGCGGCGGCGGTGACCGAACGTCTCGTCGTGGGCACCGGGTATCTGCCTCGTCGCCCAGCGCGACCCGATCGTCACCGCGAAAGCGGTCGCGAGCCTCGACCTGCGCGTCGGGCGGGCGTTTCGTCTTCGGGATCGGCTTCGGTTGGAACGCCGACGAGATCGAGCACCACGGCGTCGACATGAAGCACCGCCGCGACATCGCGCGCGAGCACGTGCTCGCGATGCAGGCGTTGTGGCGCGACGACGTCGCGTCGTTCGACGGCGAGTTCGTGCACCTCTCGCCGTCGTGGTCGTGGCCGAAGCCGGTCGCAGCCGGGCGGCCCTCCGATCCTCATCGGCGGCGCGCCCGGACCCGAAGCTCTTCGCGCACGTGGCCGAGTACGCCGACGGTTGGATCCCGATCGGCGGCGCCGGGCGTGCGCGCCGCGATCGCCGACCTGCACCGGGCGTGCGAAGCGCGCGGCCGCGATCCCGAAGACGATGCGCATCGTCCCGTTCGGCACCGTCCCCGACGCGGGCAAGCTCGACTACTACGAGTCGATCGGGATCGAAGAGGTCGTGCTGCGGCTGGCGGGCGGTACCGCGCGACCGCGTGCTGCCGAGCCTCGACGAGCTCGCGGAGCTGGTCGAATGAGCCGCGCCGGCGCTCGTCGGGCTCGACGTCGCCGGCGACGCCGACGCGTGGCGCGCGGCCGGATTCGCGGTCGACGCCGACGGGGTCTTCCGCCTCGGGCACGTGCGCATGCAGACCGGGCGTCGGCGAGCACGGGGATCGCGGGTTGGACGCTCGGCGACGCCGGACGGCGACGCGCCGGGCGTGCACCCGAACGGCGCGCTCGCTGCTCGACCATCTCGTCGTGTTCACCGACGACCCCGACCGCACCGTCGCCGACTACGCCGACCTCGGGCTCGAGGTGCGGCGCGTGCGCGAGCTCGGCAACGGCCGCACGCAGACGTTCTTCCGGGCCGGCGAGGTCATCATCGAGCTCGTCGGACCGACCGAGGGCGACGGCGACGCGGTTGTGGGGACTGTCGCCGACGGTCGCCGACCTCGACGCGTGCGCGGCGCTGCTCGGCGACCGGCTCGGCGCGATCAAGGACGCGACGCAGCCGGGCCGGCGGATCGCGACGCTGCGCCACGAGGCCGTGCGGGCTCACCGTGCCGATCGCGTTCATGTCCGGCGAGCCGCCGCGACGCCGGCGCCGGCTCGTCGTGACGCTGGAGCCGGTCCCCGACGACTGGGACGCGGCGCTCGCGATCGTCGCCCATCCCGACGACATGGAGTACGGCGCGGCCGCGGCCGTGGCCCGCTGGACCGCGGACGGCAAAGCTGGTGTCGTACCTGCTCGTCACGCGCGGCGAGGCCGGCATCGACGACCTCGACCCGGTCGAGTGCGCGCGGGTCCGCGAAGCGGAGGAACGGGCGAGCGCGGCGATCGTCGGCGTCGACACGGTCGAGTTCCTCGACCATCCCGACGGCCTGATCGAGTACGGCCTCCCGTTGCGGCGCGACCTCGCGCTCGCGATCCGCCGGTACCGGCCCGAGGTCGTCGTCACGCTCAACTACCACGAGACGTGGGGTGGCGCGAACCTCAACATGGCCGACCATCGTCACGTCGGGCCTCGCCGCCCTCGACGCGGTCGCGCGACGCCGCGAACCGGTGGCTGTTCCGCGACGGGCCGGCGCTCGGAACCGTGGGCGGGCGTGCGGTTCGTGCTGGTCGGCGGCGCGCCCGACCGCGACGCACTTCGTCGACGTGTCCGAACGATCTCGAGCGCGGGATCGCGTCGCTGGAGGCGCACGCGCGGTACCTCGCCCACGTCGGCACCGACGCCCGCGCGTTCCTGACCTCGATCGCGGAGCAGACCGGCCGCGACCTGCGGCACGCGGCTACGCGGCGGCATTCGAGCTGGTCCCGCTCTGATCGCGCCCGGAATCGCCGACGCGGAACCTCCCGCGCGCGAGGATGCACGGATGCCCCTCGGTCTCGTCCACTTCGATCCGGCGTCGTTCCCGCCCGAGGCGATGCCGTGCCTGCGCTGCGGTGCGGAGACGATGCTGCGTTTCGCGGGGCCCTGCCCGGCCTGCGCGGCCGAGCTGCGGGCGAAGTTCCAGGGCAGCCGCGCGGCGGTCGAGGGCGGCGACTACGTGCCCGAAGATGAACGTGACGCCCAACGCGGTTGCGCTGAAGGACGACTGACCTGCCGGCGGTAGCTTGGGCCGGTGCCGGCGGCTCCCGCACTCGGCACCGACCTGTACGCAGTGCTCGGTGTCGACGCGTCGGCGGGCGGCGACGAGATCGCGCGGGCGTTCCGGGGCCGGGCCAAGCAGCTCCATCCCGACACGAACGACGACCCCGGATGCGGCGGACGAGTTCAACGACGCTCGTCGCCGCCTACGACGTGCTCTCGAACCACCGCACCCGGCGCGACTACGACGACTCCCGCCGCAGTGCCGGTGCGGTCGCCGGCTCGGCGGGCGCCGGGCCCGGTTCCACCGGCGCTTCGACCGCGTCCTCGACACCCGGCGCCGGCCCGCTGGACACGGCGGCGGGCTTGGACGTCGGTGGTGGGCGGCGCGCTCGTCACCGTCCTCGGGATCGGCGCCGCGTTCCTCACCTGGCACCTGCACGCAACGCGACGCCCGGCGCCGGGCCGACTTCCGGGCGGTGACCGCGCTCCGGGTCGGCGACGGCGACATCACGTTCACCACCGCCGACGGCCGGACACGTCCGGACCCGCGAGCCGCAACAGCACGGCGAGGGAAGCGACCTCGGGTCCGACGGTCGCGGGTGCGCTACGACCCGGCCCGGCCGACCCACGTGATCGTCGACGCGAGCAGCGTCGGGCGCGACATCACGCTCGCGATCGTGTCGTTGAAGCTCTTGATCGGCGGGCCGGTGTTCGTCGTGCTCGGCCTCCGGCGCCTGCGACGACGGCCGCGCGCGCCTACAGCCGCTCGATGATCGTGACGTTGGCCTGCCCGCCGCCTTCGCACATCGTCTGCAGGCCGTAGCGCCCGTTCGTCCGCTCCAGCTCGTGGAGCAGCGTGGTCATCAGGCGCGCACCGGTTGCGCCGAGCGGGTGACCGAGCGCGATCGCGCCGCCGTTGACGTTCACCTTGGCGAGGTCGGCGCCCGTTTCCTTCTGCCACGCGATGACGACCGACGCGAACGCCTCGTTGATCTCGACGAGGTCGATGTCGTCGAGGCTCATCCCGGCCTTGGCGAGCGCGTACGCGGTCGCGGGGATCGGCGCGGTCAGCATCCACACCGGATCGGCGCCGCGCACCGAGAGGTGATGGATCCGGGCGCGCGGCTTCAGCCCGTGCGTGCGGACCGCGTCCTCGCTCGCGATCAGCAGTGCCGCCGACGCGTCGGAGAGTTGCGACGCCATCGCCGCGGTCAGGCGGCCGCCCTCGACGAGGGTCGGCAACGATCGGATCTTGTCGAGGTTCGGCTCGCGCGGACCTTCGTCGTGCGCGCACTCGCCGAGCGGGCACGATCTCCCGGTCGAAGCGGCCCTCGGCCCGGGCCCGCAGCGCGCGCTCGTGCGACTCGACCGCGTACGCCTCCATGTCGGCGCGGGTGATGTCCCACTTCTCGGCGATCATCTCCGCGCTGCGGAACTGGGAGACCTCCTGGGTGCCGTAGCGCGCCTCCCAACCGGGCGAACCGGAGAAGGGGTCCTCGAACCCGTACTGCTCGCCCGCGAGCATCGCCGCGCTGATCGGGATCGCGCTCATGTTCTGCACGCCGCCGGCGACGATGAGGTCGGCGGTCCCCGACATCACGCCCTGCGCGGCGAAGTGGACGGCCTGCTGCGACGAACCGCACTGGCGGTCGACGGTGGTGCCGGGTACCTCGTCGGGCATGCCCGCGACGAGCCAGCAGGTCCGCGCGATGTCGCCGGCCTGGGGACCGATGGTGTCGACGCACCCGAAGACGACGTCGTCGACCGCGGCGGGATCGACGTCGACGTGGTCGAAGAGCGCGCGGATGGAGTGGGCGCCGAGGTCGGCGGGGTGGACGTGGGCGAGCCCGCCGTTGCGCTTGCCGACGGGCGTGCGCACGGCGTCGATGATGTAGGCCTCGTTCATATACGAGCCATGCTAAAGGATCGCCTCGGCGACCCGTTCTGCGGTTGACCCGGTCGTCGCCCATGCTGCGCGCCAGCGCCCACGCCCGCTTCATGTAGAGATGCAGGTCGTACTCGGTCGTGTAGCCGATGGCGCCGTGACACTGCAGCGAGGCCCGCGCGGTGAGGAGCGCGGCCTGGTCGGCCTTCAGCTTCGCCATCGCTCGCGTGCGCGGACTCGCCGGTGTACGCCGCGCGGTAGACGAGCGGCCGGGCGAACTCGAACGCGATCCGTGCGTTCGCGAGATGGTGCTTCACCGCCTGGAACGAGCCGATCGGCACACCGAACTGGCGCCGTTCGTGCACGTATCCGGCCGTCATGTCGAGCATGCGCTGCGCGAGACCGCACTGCTGCGCCGCGGTTCCGATGACGCCGCGGTCGAAGGCGGCGACCGCGGCCGCGCCGTCGAGCGGGACAGGTGTGCCGCGCACCTCGAACAACCGGCGGGCGCCGTCGACCGACGGCCGCGCGACGAGCTCGACCGCGTCGCGTTCGAAGCGGCCGGCCGCGGTGACGATCACGTCGGCGGATGTCGGCCCACGGCACCAGCTCGTGCCCGACGGTGACGACGAGGTCGGCGCGCCCGACCAGCGGCACGCCGTAGGCCGCGGTCTCGACGATCGGTTCCGGCAGTGCGCACCGGCCCGTCTCCTCGAGGATCAGCACGAGGTCGACGAGCGTGAGCCCGAGCCCGCCCGCCGTCTTCGGGCGCGAGCATGCCGACCACACCCATGTCGACGAGCTTCGCCCACAGGCCGGGGATGCGTCCGGTCGCGTTCGTCCACGCGTCGCGCACGTGCGCGGGCGTGCACTCCCTCTCGAGGAGCTCGCGCACGGCGTCGCGGAACGCGATCTGATCGTCGGTGAACGAGAAGCGCACGACTACTTCCTCGGCAGTCCGAGGACGCGCTCCGCGATCACGTTGCGCTGGATCTCGTTCGTGCCCGCGTAGATCGGGCCCGCGAGCGCGAACTCGTAGCCCTTCATCCACGCGCCGCGTCGTCGCCGTCGAGCAGGCTCGCGTGCGCGCCGAGGAGGTCGAGCGCGAGCTCGTGCAGGCGGACGTCGAGCTCCGACCAGAACACCTTGACCATCGACGACTCCGCGCCGGCACGGATGCCCTCGACGGTGCGTGTGACCGTCCAGAACGTCTGCCACCGGTACGCCTCGGCGTCGACGTACGCGTCGACGAGACGGTCGCGGAGCGCGGGATCGTCACCGCTGCGCGTGGTAGAGGTCGATCAGCCGTTGCGCGGTCGCGAGGAAGCGTCCCGGCGAGCGCAACGTGAGGCCCCGCTCGGAGCCGGTGGTCGCCATCGCGACCGACCACCCCTGGCCCGGCTCGCCGAGCACGTCGTCGTCGCCGACGAAGACGTCGTCGAAGAACACCTCGGCGAAGCCTTCGTCGCCGTCGAGTCGCTCGACGCCGCGCACGGTCACCCCGGGTGTGGCGAGATCGACGAGGAAGTACGTGAGGCCGTGATGGCGCTCGGCGTCGGGGTCGCTGCGGAAGAGGCCGAAGAGGTGCGTGCAGAACGCGCCGCGCGTCGTCCAGGTCTTCTGGCCCGAGAGCCGCCAGCCGCCCGCGGCCTCGTCGCGCACCGCCCGGCTCTGGATGCCGGCGAGGTCGCTGCCCGCGTTCGGCTCCGACCAGCCCTGGCACCAGGCCTGCTCGCCGGACGCCATCTTGGGCAGGATGCCGCGCCTGCTGTTCGGGAGTGCCGAACTCGAAGATCGTCGGCGCGAGCAGGAAGATGCCGTTCTGGGTGACGCGTTGGGGCGCGCCGGCGCGGTAGTACTCCTCCTCGAAGATGAGCCACTCCCACAGGGTCGCGTCGCGGCCGCCGAACTCCTCGGGCCACGACACGACCGCGAAGCGGGCGTCGAAGAGCGCGCGTTCCCAGTCGCAGGTGCGCGGCGAAGCCCGGCGCGTGTGTCGCCCGACGGCAGCGCCGGACGCGGCACGTTGGCCTCGAGCCAGGCGCGGCACTCGGCGCGGAACGCTTCCTCGGCGGGACTGAACGAGAGATCCATGGGCGGCCGGCGATCGTACCCGGCCCGGTTTCGCTCCCAACAGCCGGGTGCGAAAGTGGTGCCGGGAGCGGGACTCGCTCCCGACGGTCGGCCGGGAAGTCGGGAGCGGACGTGAGCGGAAACGTGGGCGTGCACGCGATGAGCATCACGCCGTTCGACCGCTCCGGTGCGCTCGACGACCGGCTCGTCCGCGCGCACTTGCGCTTCCTGGGCGCGGCGGGGGTGGGCGTGTACGTCGCGAGCCAGGGGAGTGGCGAAGGGGATCTCCTGTCGTTCGACGAGAAGGTGACCCTCTACCGCATCGCGGCCGAGGAGCTGAAGGGCGACGTGCCGGTCGTGGCCGCGGGTATCGGCCTGGCGGCGTCGACCGCGACGACCCGTGACCTCGCGCTCGCCGCCCAGGACGCCGGTGTCGACGCGGTCCAGGTCGTCGCGCCGCGCCCGGGGCCGCTGCGACTGCGCGACGACGAGCTGGAGGCACATTTCCGGACGGTGATCGAAGCGGTGCGCTGTCCCGTGCACCTCTCGAACAACACCGCGCTCGCCGGGTACGCACTCCCCGTGGAGCTCGTCGTGCGGCTCGTCGACGACTACGCCCACCTGACGGTCGTGAACGTCTCCGAGCCGCGCGTCGACGCGCTGCGCGACTTCGTCATCCGGCTCGTCGATCGCTTCGGCGCGCGACTCGAGGTGCGGGTCGGGATGATCCGCGAGATCGTCGCGATGCACGCGCTCGGAGCCGGAGGCGTGTTGTGCTTCGAGCCGAACGTGTCGCCCCGCATGGTCACCGACGTGTGGGCCGCGCTCGTTGCGCGGCCGGCCCGCCGGCGTGGACGCGCTCCTGCGGCTGAACACGGCTCTGGCCCGGGGCGGGAACCCGAGGTCGTTGAAGGCCGCGCTCGCGATCCTCGGTCGCGACGGCGGTCGCCTGCGGGCTCCGTACCTCCCGTTGACCGATGGGCAGTACGCGGAGCTCGCCGAGGAGCTGGCCGCGCTCGGGTTGACCTGAGTGGGGCGCGAGCGGCGCGAGCTCAGCAGCCGAAGCCGTACAACCGTTCCGCGTTGCCGTGCAGGATCGCCTCGCGCTCGGCCGCCGGTACGCCGGCGAACGTGGCCTCGATCGCGTCCCACGAGTGGGGCCAGTCGCTCGAGATGTGCGGGTAGTCGCTCGACCAGAGGATCCGCTCGACGCCGATCGACGCCCGGTTCGCGATGCCGAACGGGTCGGTGAGATATGTGAAGTGCACGTGCCGTTCGACGTACTCGCTCGGGAGCGCGGTGACGTGGAAGTCGCTGATCGCGTCGAGGCGCCGGTAGTTGTTGTCGATCTGCTCCTTGAAGTACGGCACCCAGCCGCAGTCGACCTCGGCGACGACGACGTTCAGGTCGGGAAGCGGTCGAAGACGCCCGCGAAGATCAGCTGCACGATGCGGTTCGGCGCGTCGAAGAAACGGCCGTAGCCCGGCAACGCGGCACGGTGCGCGGCCGGCATGTGCTGCGAGAGGCTGACGTGGATGTTGGCGGGAACGCCGGCTTCGACGATGCGGGCCCAGACCGCGTCGTCGCCGTCGTCGATCTCCAGCGTTCCGTTCGGGTAGCAGCCGAGCAGCACGCCGCGGATGCCGGGGCGGCCGAGCACGCGGTCGATCTCGGCGACGGCCGCGTCGGCGCCGCGGTTGGGCACGAGCGCGAGTCCTGCGAACCGCTCGGGCGCGACCGCCACGTATTCCGACAGCCAGTCGTTGTAGGCGCGGACGAGCGCGAGATGGAAGTCGACGTCCTTCGTCGCGACGATGCCCTGGGCGAGACGCGGGGTGGGGTAGAGGACCTCGGCGTCGACGCCGTCGCGATCCATCTCCGCGCCGCGGGCGGTCGGGTCGTACCCGCCGGCACGCATGTCCTCGAACCGGACCACACGTGCATCTGGCCGGGCTCGAGCCCCGCGCACACGTTCATCCCGAAGTTGATCGGGTCACGGACGCCTTCGAGCACCCACGCGTCGCCCTGCTCGAAGTGGTCGATGCGGGGCGCGCGGTCGCGGAACGCCGGCGGCACCCGCGCCGTGAAGAGGTCGCCGGGTTCGTTGACGTGGCTGTCGCCGGAGATGAGGCGGTACGTCCGTTCGGTCATCCGCATCCTTGTAGCACCCGGGCCGCGGGCCGATCGGTCGCCGCCCGCGCCGGGAATGGCAGGAATCGTCCGGAGATTGTCGTTGCTGCCATGCGGCGGCGCGCCGCACAATGGGCCCGTGAGCCGCAGAGTCGTCTTCGTCGTCTATCCCCGCATCACCGCGCTCGACCTGGTCGGGCCGCACGAGGTGTTCGGCGCGTCCGGCGGTTACGAGCTCGTCGTCGCCGGCGCCGAGGCCGGTGCGGTCGTCACCGGGCGCGGGCCGGGGATCGTCGCGGACCGTTCGTTGGCGTCGGTGCGGGGCCCGATCGACACGCTCGTCGTCGTCGGCGGCGAGGGCGCGTTCGCCGCCGCCCGTGACGCGCAGCTCGTGCGCGCGGTCGCGAACCTCGCCCGCCGCAGCCGCCGCGTCGCCTCGGTGTGTTCGGGTGCGTTCGTCCTCGCCGCCGCGGGACTGCTCGACGGGAGGACGGCGACCACCCATTGGGCCGCGTGCGAGCGCCTGGAGCGGGAACACCCCGAAGTCGTCGTCGAGAGCGATCGCATCTTCGTGCGCAGCGGCAACGTCTGGACGTCGGCCGGCGTCACCGCGGGCATGGATCTCGCGCTCGCGCTCGTCGCCGACGACATGGGCCAGGACGTTGCCCGCGCCGTCGCGCGCCAACTCGTCATGTACGTGCAGCGTCCCGGCGGTCAGGCGCAGTTCAGCGCGCAGCTCAACGCGCAAAGCGCCGCGCGGGACCCGCTGCGCGAGCTCCAGGCATGGATCGGCGAGCATCCCGACGCCGACCACTCCGTCGATCGGCTCGCGGCGCGGGTGGCGATGAGTCCTCGGCACTTCGCCCGCGTCTTCCGGTCCGACGTGGGGTGCACGCCCGCGGCGTACGTCGAACTGGTCAGGGTCGAGGTCGCACGGCGCCTGCTCGAGACCACGATCCTGTCCGTCGACGAGGTTGCCGCGTCCGCCGGTTTCCGTACGCCCGAGACGCTGCGGCGCGCGTTCTCCCGCCGCGTCGGTGCGAGCCCGACCGAGTACCGGGATCGCTTCCGATCGTTCCAACCCGTCGTAGCCCGAACCTCCGGAAGGAGCACCCGTGGACATCGTCTGCCTCTTGTTCGACGGCATCACCGCGCTCGACATCGTCGGGCCGTACGAGGTGCTGCAACGACTGCCGGACGCGAAGGTCACGTTCGTCGCGGCAACCGCCGGCGCGGTTCGCACCGACAACGGGTTCCTCGCGCTCGTCGCCGACGCGAGCCTCTCGGAGACGACCCGCGCCGACGTGCTCGTCGTGCCGGGCGGCTTCGCGACCGCGCGCCCTCGAAGGCGATCACGCGTTGCTCGAGTGGATCCGCGCCGTCGACGCGACCACCACCTGGACGACGTCGGTGTGCACCGGTTCGATGTTGCTCGCGGCCGCGGGCCTCCTCGAGGGCAAGGAGGCAACGACCCACTGGGCGTCGCTCGAGCGCCTGCGCGAGTACGGCGCGATCCCGACGGGACGCCGGGTCGTGGAGCAGGGCAAGATCGTGACCGCGGCGGGCGTCTCCGCCGGGATCGACATGGGCCTCACGCTCGCGGCGCGCATCGCGGGCGACGAGTACGCGCAGGGCATCCAGCTCGGAATCGAATACGACCCGCAACCGCCGTTCGACGCCGGTTCGCTCGAGAAGGCGCCGGCTCCGGTCGCGGAGTTCATGACCGCGCTCTACGGCGCGCGGGGTGTGTCGAACTGAGCGAGGTTCGTGGCTACAACGCGTGCATCCGGTTGCTGCGCGCGTTGTGCTCGACCCAGAGGTTCTCGAAGTAGGCGCGGATCGCGTCCATGCCTTCGGCCCGCCGGTTCGACCGCGAGCATCTCGACGATCGCCCGGCGGGTCGGGTCGCCCAGGGCGTCGAGGGCGTCGGCCGACACCGATGCTCCTGCTCGTGCCACCGCACCTCCCCGGAGATTCGTCGGCCCGTTCGCCGTCCGTCAACTCCCGGTTACCGATGCGGGGAACCGGAATTCGGCGAGCGCTTGTCGCGGCATCGGGCAGTGTGGGTGGATGATCCAATACTCCGACTCGGTCGCGGGCATCGGCGAAGACGACCTCGGCGGTGGGTTCTTCGCCGGGTGGGCCGCGCCGCCCGCGCCGCCGAGCATCTCCGGCTGCTGCGGGCGAGCAGTCATGTGGTCGTCGCTCGGGACGCCGACGGCGCCGTCGTCGGCTTCGTCAACGCGCTCTCCGACGGCGTGCTCACCGCCTATATCCCGCTGCTCGAGGTGCTGCCGGCTCACCGCGCGCGCGGCATCGGCTCGGAGCTGGTCCGTCGCCTCTTGGATGCGATCGGCGACCTCTACATGGTCGACGTCATGTGCGACGACGACGTCTTCTCGTTCTACGAGCAGTTCGGATTCGTCCGCGCGTCGGGCGCCGTGCTTCGGCGTTACGACTGGCGGGCGTCAAAGGCCCCGTGACGTCCGGAGGGCGCGCGGCGCCGCGGGCGCCGTCGCTCCGGTGCGGCCGGCCGTCGTGCGTCCCTTGGAACGGGACGAGGTTGAGGAGCCGGTGGTGCGCCCGACCGGGCCTGTTCGCATCCGGGCGCAGGAGCGAGCAACATGCGCCCGTGCCCGACGACGCCGATCTGCCCGCCGGCGACTTCTCCACCTGGCTCGCGGGGATGGAGTCGGCGCTGCGCCGTGAGCGGGATTCCGACGTTCCGTGCGCGGGCTGCACCGCGTGCTGCACGTCGTCGCAGTTCGTGCACATCGAACCCGACGAGCGCGACACTCTTGCGCACATTCCGGCCGAGCTGCTCTTCCCGGCGCCGTTGCGTCCCCGCGGTCATGTCGTGCTCGGTTACGACGAGCGGGGTCACTGCCCGATGCTCGTCGACGGCGCGTGCTCGATCTACGCGCACCGACCGTGGACGTGCAGGACGTACGACTGCCGGATCTTCGCCGCGACCGGTGTCGAGCTCGACGATCCGGCGCAGGGTGCCATCGCCGAGCGAGCGAGCCGTTGGCGCTTCGGATTCCCGACTCCCGAAGACGTGGCTGCGCACGAGGCACTGCGGCACGCGGCGGCCGCGATCGAATCGACGAACGCGACGCAGCACGCGGTACTCGCCATCGAAGCGGCGGGCGAATCGTCGTGAGGCCGCTCGCCGCCGACCGGTAGGAGCCGGCCGCTGCCGGACGACCGCTGCGGTGATCGTCAGCTGCTGACGATCACCGCGGAGCCGTGACCGAACAGGCCCTGGTTGATCGACAGGCCGACGCGGGCGCCCTCGACCTGGTGACCGACGGCGCGGCCCTGCACCTGCCACGTCAGCTCGCACACCTGCGCGATCGCCTGCGCGGGCACGGCCTCGCCGAAGCACGCCGAGTCCGCCGCTGGCGTTGACCGGGACGCGTCCGCCCGAGGGTCGTGGCGCCGTCGCGCAGCAGCTTCTCCGCCTCACCCGGCGCGCACAGGCCGATCTGTTCGTACCAGTCGAGCTCCATCGCGGTCGACAGGTCGTACACCTCGGCGCAGTCGAGATCGTCGGGGCCGAGCCCGGCTTCGGCGTAGGCGCGCACGGCGATCGACTCCTTGAACCCGTGCTCGGGCAGGTCGCCCGCGCCCGCGGCGCTGTCGGTCGCGAAGTTCGGGAGCTCGATCGTGGTCTGCGGGTAGCTGGGCGTCACGGTCGAGATGCCGCGCACGCGCACCGGGTTGGCGACGCCGTGGCGGCGGGCGAAGTCGAGCGACGACACGACCAGCGCGGCCGCACCGTCGCTGGTGGCGCAGATGTCGAGGAGGCCGAGCGGATCGGAGACGATCGGCGCGTTCAGCACGTCGTCGACGGAGACTTCCTTCTTGTAGCGCGGCGTACGGGTTGTTCAACCCGTGCGCGCGCGTTCTTGACCTTGACGCGGGCGAAGTCGTCGCGCGTCGCACCGAACAGCTCCATCCGTCGCCGGGCGTAGAGCCCGAAGAAGGTCGGGTTGGTCGCGCCGAGCAGGCGGAACCGCAGCCAGTCGGGATCGTCGCCCCGCTCGCCCTTGTTCGGGGCGAGAAAGCCCTTCGGGGTGGTGTCGGCGCCGATGACGAGCGCGACGTCGCAGAAGCCCGCGAGGATCTGCGCGCGGGCGGTCGCGAGCGCGGTGACGCCCGACGCGCACGCCGCGTACGACGACGCGACCTGCGCGCCGTTCCATCCGAGCGCCTGCGCGAACGTGGCGCCCGCGACGTAGCCCGGGTAGCCGTTGCGCATCGTGTCGGCCCCCGACACGAACTGGATGTCGGGCCACGCCACGCCCGCGTCGGGCAGCGCGGCCTGCGCCGCGACGACGCCGTACTCGACGAAGTTGCGGCCCCACTTGCCCCACGGGTGCATGCCCGCACCGAGAATGGCGATGTCGTGTTCGCTCACGGCGTGCTCCTCGCGCCTTCGCGCTTCAGGGGTGCCCACTGCCAGATCACGTACTCGTGCTCGTCGTCCTCGTAGAGGGGCCCGAGCACCAGCTCCATCTCCATGCCGACTTCGAGTTGCGCCGCGTCGGCGCCGGTCGCCAGCCCGCCGAGCACCACCATCTTCTCGACGTCGAGCTCGACCGCGCACACGGTGTACGGGACGAACGGATCGGGGCTCACGTACGGCTCGGGCGGCGCGTAGTGGTTCGTGGTCCACGACCACAGCTTCCCGGTACGCGACAGCGCGACCGGCTCGCGGCGCTCGCCGGGCGCGACCGGGTTGCCCGAGACCGCGACCGCGGTCGGCCAGTAGTACGAACCCGACTCGGCACCCCCGGGCGCCGAGGAGCGCGGGCGCCGACTCGTCGGTCGTGAACCAGTTCTCGACGGCGGGAACCCTCGTCTTGCTCACGTCAGCTCTCCCAGATGCTTCAAGGACTGTTCCGCCTCGTTCATGATGCGGGCGACGAGCTCCGCCACGCTCGGGAGGTCGTCGATGACGCCCGCGACCTGCCCGCTCGAGAGTACGCCCGCGTCGAGCCGGCCCTCGACGAGTCCCGGCCCGCAGCAGCATCGGCGTGTTCGCGGCGAGCACGACCTGCGTCCACTTCAGGTCGCCTTCGCTTCTTCATCGCGACGCCTTCGCGCACATCCCGCGCCACGAGACGCCCGACATCTTCTTGAACGCGAACGCGTTGCGCACGGCGCGGGTCACGGAGCTGACCGAGTTGGCCGTCTCCAGCTCGTCGACGAACTCGGTGCGCAGCACCCGGTGGGGCACACCGTCGATCCGGGCGGTCACGACGGTGTCGGCGACCGTGCGTTCGAGGTAGTAGCGCTTCACCGAGTCGGGGACGGTGCTCTCGCGGGTGAGCAGGAAGCGGGTGCCCATCGCGATGCCGGCCGCGCCGTACGCGAGGGCGGCGACGAGACCGCGGCCGTCGAAGAAGCCGCCGGCGGCGATGACGGGCAGGTCGACCGCGTCGACGACCTGGGGCAGCAGCAGGGTGGTGGCGACGGAGCCGGTGTGGCCGCCGCCCTCGCCGCCCTGGACGATGACCGCGTCGACACCCCAGGCCGCGACCTTCTCGGCGTGGCGGCGCGCGCCGATCGAGGGCACGACGCGCACGCCCGCGTCCTTCAGCGTCTTGATCTGCCGTTCGTTGGGCGCGAGCGCGAACGACGCCACCTGAACCTGCTCGCGCACGAGGAGGTCGACCCGCGCGGCCGCGTCCTCGGCGTCGGCGCGCAGGTTCACGCCGAACGGCCGATCGGTCCGCGACTTCACCTCGCGGATCGCGGCGGCGAGCTGGTCGTAGGTCATCGTCGCCGACGCGAGGATGCCGAGCGCGCCTGCTTCGGCGGTCGCGCGGACGAGCCGCGGTCCGGCCACCCAGCCCATTCCGGTCTGCACGATCGGGACATCGATGCGGAACAGGTCGCAGATCGGCGTCCGGATCGCGCCGCGGAGCGGTCACGGGTTCGGGACCTCTTCCTCGCCGAGACCGTTCGGGTCGATGCGTTCGCGGATCCAGATCAGCTCCTCGTCGGTCGGCAGACGCGACGTGGGGACGTCCGCGTCGATCGCGAGCTCGAAGCCCGTCGCGCGCGACGACGTCGTCGACGGTGACGCCGGGATGCACGGAGCGCAACCGCATGCGGTGGTCGGGAGTCTCGAAGTCGAGGACGCAGAGGTTGGTGACGACGCGGTGGATGTCGTGGAACCGTCCGCCGTTCGCTTCGAGATCGCGGGCCCGGTCGTAGCCGACACCGCTCACGACGTCGACGGCGGGTACGAAGGTGCGGGTCGTGTGCGCGGGGATCCAGTACGAGGTCTTGTCGTTGATCGTGTTGCCCGGCGCGCCCCGCATGCCGAGCAGTTGCGTGCGCGGCGCGGCATGCGAGCCGATGAACGCGAAGTTCTGGTTGCCGAACTTGTCGATCTGGCTCCCGCTCATCATCACGTGGCGCCGCCCCGACCACACGACGTCGAACATCGTGCGGTAAGGGTTCCAGCCCGCGACGACCTTCTCGGGGTTCTCGACGCCGACGGGGAGGATGTTCTCGACGAGGAGCGCCTCGCCGTCGGTCATCACGAGCTCGGGCGCGACCGTCGCCTTGGCGAGGCGCCCGCCGATGACGGGAAGGGTGCCGATCGGGTTGGCGAGGATCTCGCCGTCGTGCGCGAAACAGTCGGCGATCGCGGCAGCGCAGACCTCGGCTCGGGTGGGCGGCCCGTCCGTCATACCGTCTCTCACGCGTTCACCGCCTGTTGGTATTCGCCTTCGCTGACGTCGATATATCGCGCCCGGAACTCGTTCCAGGCCTCGTCGGACTTCGCCGAGGCCGTGTACGCGCGTTGGAACGCCTCGTCCCGCGGATAGTCGGGCACGCATTCGGTGAAGTGCGCCCCGTGCGGGGTCTCGACGACGCCGTCGACCATCAACCGGTTGATGCGAATCGACTGGGCGGGCCCGTCGGCGAGGAACTGTTCGGTCTCGACGATGCGCTCGACGCTCATGAACCGCCGGGTCGCGGCCATGCACATGAGGTCGTCGAAGTAGGGGTCGACGTTGAGGTACTGACCGGTGCCGCCCCGGTCGCCGCGGTGCATGTGGACGAGCGCGACGTCGAGGTGCAGCGCGGGCATCGCGACGAGCTCGTCGCCGTCGTCGTACGGCGACCGTACGGTGCGCAGCGAGGGATTGAATCGCATCACGTCGGAACCGAGCCCGACGCGCGTCGGCAGGAACGGAACGCGCCACGCGGCCGCCTGCAAACCGAGGAGGAACATTCCCTCGTCGAGCTCCATGGTCGTGACCGAACCCGATTGACGCGCGTTGCGGAAGTGCGGCTCGAGCGCGATCGAGTCGAGCGACACGAACGCGTAGACGACCTCGCGGACCTTGCCCGCGCGACACAGCAACCCGACGTCGGGCCCGCCGTACGAGACGATCCGGAGATCCTTGGCCGAGGAGCGGCAGAGCGCGCGGACGAGGGCCATCGGTTTGCGGCGCGAACCCCAGCCCCCGATGCCCACCGTCATCCCGTCGCGCACCTCGGCGGCGATCTCGTCGATGGTCACGCGTTTGTCGGGTACCACTGCTGCTCGATTCTGACGATGGCAGACGGATTGACCGGCACATGTTCGCGGTGTCGGGGCACCGAGGGCGAGCCGCGCCGTTGTGTCACGTTATGCGTTCGTGTCACCGCGCAACGAGGAGATCCCCGTCACGACTCCGAGACGGGGTGCGGCGGACGCGCGGCATCCCCGCTGATCGTGTCGGCCGTTCGTCCGGTTGAATCGGCCGTCGCGCCGAGGTGCCAGAATGCCCGGCCGATGGACGATCTTCGATTCGACGGGCAGGCGGTGATCGTCACCGGCGGTTGCCGGGGGATCGGTCACGGCATCGCCGTTCAGTTCGCGGCGGCGGGTGCGCACGTCGTCGTCTGCTGCCGGCACGAGCCATCGGCGTTGCCCCCGGGTGTCGTGTTCGTCGAGGCCGACGTCCGCGAGCCCGAGCAGGTCGATTTCGTGATCGCGAGTTGCGTCGAGCGGTTCGGTCGCCTCGACGTCCTGGTCAACAACGCCGGTGGTTCGCCTCCCGCCGATTCCGCGACCGCGTCGCCCCGGTTCACCGCCGGGATCATCGGCTTGAACCTGACCGCCCCGATCGTCTTCGCGCAGCGGGCGAACGCGGTGATGCAGGCCCAGGAGCACGGTGGGTCGATCGTCAACATCGCCAGCGTCAGCGGCGTCCGGGCTTCGCCCGCAACCCTCGCGTACGGCGCGGCCAAGGCCGGGCTCCTGAACGCGACGAAGACGATGGCGGTGGAGTTCGCGCCGAAGGTGCGGGTCAACGCGGTCGTCGTCGGGCTCGTCGTCACCGAACAGGCGCATCTCTTCTACGGCGACGAGGCGGGAATCGCCGCCGTCGGTGCGACGGTGCCGCTCGGGCGCATGGCCGAGCCCGCCGACATCGCCGACGTCTGCCTGTTCCTGGCCTCGCCGCTCGCCCGCTACGTCAACGGCGCCGAGGTGCTGGTGCACGGCGGGGGCGAGCTCCCCGCGTACATCGACGCCGCGAAGGAAGGCCGGCCCGGCTGATGCGGATCGTCGTCCTCGGTGCCGGCGCGGTCGGCGGGGTGATCGCGGGGCGGCTCTTCCAAGGCGGCACCGAGGTCGTCGCGATCGCCCGCGGCGAGCACTTCCGTTCCGTGCGCGACGACGGTCTCCGGCTCGTCGACCCCGACGGCCGGGTCACCCTGCGCGTCCCGGTCGTCGACGGGCCCGACCGGGTCGACTGGCGACCGGGCGACGTCGTGCTCGCGACGACGAAGACGCAGGACTCGACCGGCGCGTTCGACGCGCTCGTGGCCGCCGCCGGCGCCGGTGTGCCGGTGGTGTGCGTGCAGAACGGCGTCGCCAACGAGCGCATCGCGTTGCGGCGCTTCGCGAACGTCTACGCGATCTGTGTGATGTTGCCCGCCGAGCACCTGGAGCCCGGCGTCGTCGCGGCGTCGTCGGCGCCCATCACGGGGTTGCTCGACATCGGCCGGTATCCCGCCGGTGTCGACGACGTCGCGCGCGGGGTGGCGGCGACGCTGTCGGCGGCGACGTTCGAGTCGATCGCTCGCCCCGACGTGATGCGGTGGAAGTACCGCAAGCTGCTGATGAACCTCGCCAACGCGGTCGAGGCGTTGTGCGGGCCGGGCGACGACGCCAACGAGTTGAGCCGCCGGGCCCGCCGCGAGGGTGCAGACGTGCTGCGCCGCGCCGGCATCGACGTCGCGTCGATCGAAGAGGACCGCGAACGGCGGGGCGAGCGGCTCACGCCCCGCCTGGCGCGAGGCGGCGGCTCGACCTGGCAGAGCCTCCGGCGGGGAACCGGATCGCTCGAGACCGACTACCTGAACGGGGAGATCACCCTGCTCGCACGGTTGCACGGCGTCGCGGCGCCCGTGAACGTGGCGCTGCAGGCGGCCGCGAACGACGCGGCGCGGCGCAAGCTCCCGCCCGGGTCGTTGCACGCGTCGGATCTGCTCAGGGGTGTTGCGAGCTGACCGAAACGATCTCGCCGGTCATGTACGACGCCAGGTCGCTGGCCAGGAACACGATCACGTTCGCGACCTCCCACGGCTCTGCCGCGCGGCCGAAAGCCTCTCGCGTCTCCAGCTCGGCGAGCAGCTCCTCGGTGGTGACCTTGGCGAGGAACGGGTGCATCGCGAGGGAAGGCGCGACCGCGTTCACGCGCACGTTGTGCGCGGCGGCCTCGATGGCGGCGCAGCGCGTCAACGCCATCACGCCGGCTTTCGCGGCGGCATAGTGGGCCTGTCCCGCCTGCGCACGCCAGCCGACCACCGACGCGTTGTTGACGATCGCGCCCGCATGCTGTCCGGCCATGTGGCGCAAAGCGGCTCGTGTCATCCGCATCGTCCCGGTGAGCGTCACGTCGAGGACGGAGAACCACTGCTCGTCGGTCATCTCGGTGAGCAGCGCGGTGCCGCCCAGGCCCGCGTTGTTGACGAGCACGTCGAGCTGCCCGCCGCCGTACTCCACGGCCTCGGCGACGAGGCGGTCCACGTCGGCTTCGACGGTGACGTTGCCGAGCACCGCGTGCGCGTTCGGTCCGAGCTGGTCGACCGACTCCTGGAGCCGGCGCGCGTGGATGTCGCTCACGACGACGCGCGCGCCTTCCTCGACGGCGCGCTTGGCCGTCGCGAAGCCGATCCCGGTGCCGGCGGCGGCGGTGATCAACACCGTCTTGCCCGCGAGGAGGTTGCGGCCCGGCGGGTAGGTCGGCGGTGTCGGCACGTTCGTCATCGTGGCTCCTTCGGCAGTCCCAGGGCCTGCTCGCCGATCACGTTGCGTTGGATCTGATTCGAGCCGCCGTAGATCGTGTCGGCGCGCGAGTAGAGGAAGAGGCGGGTCAGGCGGTCGTCGCCCGGATCGGACGCGACCGCGCCCGCCCCGAGCACGTCGACGGCGAGCTCGCCGAGGCCGCGGTGGAAGCTCGCCCAGAAGAGCTTGTGGATCGACGTTGCGGGATCCATCGTCCCGTGCTCGAGCATGGGGAGCGTCCGCAAGGCGTGGAAGCGCATGACGCGCAACGTGATCCAGGCGTCGGCGAGTCGCTGGCGGAACACGGGGTCCGCGGCCAACCCGTTGGCGCGGGCGAGGTCCGTGATCGTGACCAGATCGCTCTCGAACGAGAGCTGCTGACCGAGCGTCGACGCGCCCCGTTCGAAGGCGAGTGTCCCCATCGCCACGCGCCAGCCGGCGTTGACCTCGCCGACCACGTTCTCGACCGGCGTGCGCGCCCCGTCGAAGAACGTCTCGAAGAACTCGCTGTGGCCGGTGATCTGCACGATGGGGCGGATGTCGATGCGGCCGGGTTGATCCATCGGCACCAGCAGGTAGGAGAGGCCCTTGTGCTTCGGTGCGCTGCGATCGGTGCGCGCGATCACGAAGATCCACTGCGCCCAGCCCGCGAGCGACGTCCACACCTTCTGGCCGTCGATCACCCACTCGTCGCCGTCGAGCGCGGCACGCGTCTGCACGTTCGCGAGGTCGGAGCCGGCGTTCGGTTCCGAGTAGCCCTGGCACCAGATCTCCGTGCCGCGCAGGATGCCGGGTAGGAACCGCCGCTTCTGGAGGTCGTTGCCGAAGTGCACGATCGTCGGCCCGAGCAGCCCCTCACCGACGATGCCGACCCGGCCGGGACCGCCGGCGCGCGCGTACTCCTCGTAGAAGATGACCTGCTCGAGGAGGGTTGCGCCGCGGCCGCCGTACTCGGCCGGCCACCCCAGGCCGATCCACCCGTCGCGGCCGAGCTCCTGTTCCCACGAGAGCCGCTCGTCGAACAGCTCGTGCTCGTCGCCCGGTCCGCCGCGGCCGCGCACGACCGCGAACCGACCGTCGAGGCGATCGGTGAGCCACGCCCGCGCCTCGGCACGAAAGCGTTCCTGGTCGGCAGTGAAGCGCAGGTCCATCGGAAGACGTGGCACGCTATCGCTCATGGAACCCAAGGGCACTGCTGTGGTGACCGGCGCGAGTCGCGGTATCGGGCGCGCGGTGGCGATCGAGCTCGCCGCGCGCGGCTTCGACACGGTCGCGACGATGAGGAACCCGGCCGACGGCGCCGCGCTCGTCGGGCGTGCGGGTCGAGCGCCTCGACGTGAACGACCCCTCGTCGATCTCGCTGCCTGACTCACTTCGTGTGCTCGTGAACAACGCCGGTGTCGAGAGCGAGAACCTCCCGCTCGAGTTCATGCCGGCCGAGGCGTGGACGCGCATGTTCGCGACGAACGTGTTCGGCCTCGTCGAGGTGACCCGGCGCGCGGTCCCGATCATGCGGGCCGGCGGCGGGGGAGTGATCTGCAACGTCACGTCGTCCTCGACGCTCGCCCCGGTGCCGTTCCTCGGCACCTACCGCGCGTCCAAAGCGGCCGTGACCGCGATCGGTGAATCGCTCGCGGCCGAGGTCGCGCAGTTCGGGATCCGCGTCGTCGAGATCATGCCCGGGCCGATCGAGACCGCGATGCTCGCGGCCTCCGACCGGCCGGCGGCCGCGATCGAGCACGAGGAGTACCGCGACCTGGCGGAGCGGATGTGGGAGGGTCGCCAGGGCGTCCGCGACGCGTACACGCCGGCCGACGAAGCGGCGCGGCGGATCGTCGACGCGATCTGCGACGACGACGGGCCGCTGCGTTACGGGTGCGACGACCTGAGCGAGGGGATGCTCGCCGGTTGGAACGGCACCGACAACGCGAAGTGGGTCGGCGGGATGTTGAAGTCGTTCTCGTGATCACCGGCATCGCGCACACCGCGTTGCACGTCGCCGACGTCGACGCCGCGGTGGCCTGGTATCGCGACGTGCTCGGGCTCGACGTGCTCTCGCCGCCGTACCGGATGGAGGGCGACGCGATCACGCGCGACATGGGCGAGCTGCTCCCCGCTCCCGTGGTCGTGAAGGCGGCGATCGTCGGCGTCGACGACGGGTCCGACCGCGTCATCGAGGTCATCGAGTACCCGGCCGTCGACACCGGTCCGCCCGCCGCGGCCAAGGTGACGCGTCTGGGATTCACGCACGTCGCGTTGCTCTGCGACGACGTCGTCGCGACGCGTGCTGCGCTGGAGGCGAAGGGCGTGTCGTTCCTCGTCGACGGTGTCGCCGACGTCGCGGGCGTGCGCACCACGTGGATCCGCGACCCGTGGGAGAACGTCTTCATCCTCGTCGAGAAGGCCCGCCGGCCCGACCGCCCGTATTTCCGCCAGTACTGAGCGCCTTCGCCGGAGGTTTGTGGGCCGCCCTACTTGCAGACGTCGGGATCGGGTTGGAGCGTCAGCACGTCGCCGGTCGGACCGAGATGGCGACCGCCCGGACCGAGCGGGAGCGACCCGATGATGGGCGCCTGCACCGTCCAGCTGCCGGGATCGAGGCGCAGTTGGGCGACCGGCAGCGGGTCGTCGTCGGCCGGTTTCTGGAGGTCGATATGGCCGGTCGCCTTGACGGGGAGTTGGCCGGGTGAGCCGGGAAACTCGCCGCCGATGCCCGAGAACGAGTACGTGCCACCTCTCGCCGGACCCGCGATCGGCGTGATCGTGAACGTGCCCTGGATGCCGTCGGGCGACTGGGCCTTCAGCGTGAAGGGCTTGTCGAGATCGCACGCCTCGCCCGTGAAGTGGTAACTGGCGAAGTCGCCGTCGACGCGCCACCCGGTGAACCAGTCGGTCTCGCGGAACACCTGCGTGCCGAGATCCCAGTGCACGGTCTTCAGGACGTCGAGCAGGCCCTTGATGCCGCCGCCCGCCCCGGGTCCTCCACCGAACTTGAAGCCGTCGATGAACGTGCTGATGATGCTGTTGAGATCGGTGGCTTCGGTCTGCGCCGCGACCCCCATGGAGAACTCTCGTTGAAACTTCTTGGCGCTGGCCGGGATCTCGTGCTTTTGCGCCCGGCCCTGCACGTGAACCTCGACGGCTCCGTTGTCGTTCGTCGTGAGCTTCAGGTCGTTCGCATCGATGAGCACCCACTGATCGAAGCCGTCCTTCGGCGTGATCTGGATCTCGGCTCCCTTGATCCGGTGCTCGCTCGGGAGCTTGAGTGACACGCCGAGCGTCGACAGGATCATCTGCGTCGCGCACGCGAGCCAATCCGAGCTGTTGAAGTCCTTCCCGAGGTCGCCGAGCGCCTTCTCGGGATCCGACTCGATCGCCAGGCTGATGACCGCGGGATCGCCGTTCGACGTGTGCTTCGTACGGATGAGCGGGTCGGGCTCCATCGCGCCCAGGAGATTCAACCCTTCGACCTGTATGAGCAGATCCAGGACCGAGGCCATCAGGCTGATGTTCTTGGCGGCGGTCTTCGAGTCCTTGACGGCGTCGTCGGTCCACCCCGCGGCCTTGAGCGCCTGCTCGATCAGTCCGGGGACCTTGATGTCGGTGCCGGGCACGGTCGCGCCCTGGGTCGCGTTCTGGATGATCGTGTTGATGGTCTTGGTCAGTTCCTTGCTGTTCCCGAAGATGCTCGAACAGTCGCCGCCGCCGCCGCCGCTTTCCTGCATGTGCATGGCCGCCAGTACCGCGGTCGGTGCGGTCTCGGGCCGGTCGGACGCGGAGGCGGCGGTCGTCGACGACGTCGCGCGCTTCGAGACGCGCGTGCCCAACGTCGACAGCTCCCCGCGTGCGAAGTCGTAGCCGAGCAGCATCGCGGTGCCCGGATCGATCGCGATCTTCGATGCCGGGTTCGCGGCCGAGAGCGGATCGAGACCGACCGCGGTCTGCTTCGCCTTGTCGGCGACGAAGTGCGCGAACAGTTGCGAGGACCCAGAGCTGCTCGTGGCGTCGGCCCGCAGATCATCGACCAACGCGGTCGCCGCCGCGTTGGCGTCGATCGCGCCGGGGAGCACGAGCATACGCACGAAGTCGGTGAGCATCAGGTTCCCGGTCGCCGTCGTCCCCGCGCCCGCGAACCAGACCTGCCAATACGGGACGGCCAGCGCATCGGCGGGTGTGCGGCCGAGCGCGTGGCCGCTCGCGTCGACGACCGGGATCCCGAGCGCGTCGTAAACGGTCAGCCAACCGGCGATCGTGCGCGGCGTCGCCGGCGCGGTCGCACGCGCGAGCGCGACCGCCTGCGCGGTCGGCGAACCCGTCGGCAGCGACAACGGCGTGGGCGCGGTGGACAGGCGCACGACCGCCGGGAGCGTGGTGGTCGAAGTTGCCGACGGCGACGCCTTCGACGACCCGCCGCTGCACGCGGCGACTCCGACCGCCGTCGCGAGGACCGCTGTCATGCCTCGCTGCCATCTCGAAGCCCGCATGTCCACCACCGTTCGCCCGGCCGACCGCACAGGGACCGCTGCGATACGTGCCCCGCGCATATTCGCGCCGGAACGGTCGCGGTGCGAGCATCCCGGCGGTGGGTCCCGGCGGGCGCTGCGTCAGAGCGGGAACTCGAGCTCGATCTCGTGCCGGATCGGGATGTCGTGCGCGCCGGTCTCCGGGAGCTCCGGTTTCAACGACCGGGCGTCGCGCACGGCATCCCGGTGCCACGCGACCCATTCCCAACCCGCGCGTTGATACAGGCGCAACGCGTCGGTGTTGTCGTTCGTCGTGATGAGCCAGAGTCGCTTCCACCCGTTCGCGTGCGCGTGGTCGACGACCGCGTCCAGCAACGCCGTGCCCGCGCCCGCCCCGCGGTAGGTCGTCGCGATCACGGCGAGCTCCGCGTCGCCGTCGACCTCGTGCCAAAGCGCGCACCCGACGGGCCGCCCGTCGTTCTCGACCATGAACCCGTCGAGGACCGAAGCATCCTCGACCACCCGCCCGCGCGACACGAGTTTCGTCGACGCGAACTCCGCGGTGACGACGTCGGCGATCCAGGCCCGATCGTCCTCGGTCACGCGGCGCACCTGCACGCCGCCTAGCTCACTCCACCGCGCCCGTCGCCCGCAATGCTTCGATCTCGGTTTCGTCCAAACCGAGCACCTCGCCGAGCGCCCACTGGTTGTCCTGGCCCAGTATCGGGGACGCGGTGCCGTAGCCGCCCGGACACGCAGCGAGACGAAAACCGTTCCGCTCGTACTTGCCTTCGCCCAGGAGCGGGTGCGTGTGCGGTTCGAAGTGACCGCGGTGCGCGAGTTGGGGATCGTCGTTGAGGTCGCCGAAGTCCCAGACCGGAACCGCCTCGATGCCCGCCGCCTGGAGTTGCTCGGCGACGTCGATCCGCCGGCGGGTGCGCGTCCAGGCCTCGACGTCTTCGCCCGTGATGGCGTGCACACGGGCCAGCTCTTCGTCGGTCCAGCACGCGATCGTCACCCAACGATCGCGGACGCCGTCCTCGTCGGCACACGCGAACGCGCCGTGGAGCGGTGCACCGCGATGGCCGTTGCCTTCGCGCAGACGGATGACGCCGTCGACCTCGTAGTCGAGCAGCCACGGCGCGAGCGTCCAGATTGCGGACTCCACCTGCGACAGATCGAGGTAGACGCCGTTACCGGTACGGCGCGTGTAGTGGAGCCCGGCGGCCAATGCGGCGGCGACGTAGCGGGGGGCGAGCGAGTCGGTGATCGTGCCGTACGGGCCGACGGGTTCGCGATCGGGCCAGCCGGTCAGCGCGTTGTAGCCCGCGAGCGCGGAGCCCTGGCCACCGAAGCCGGGGTAGTCCTTGTGCGGTCCGGTCTGGCCGTTCAGGCACGCGCTCATCATCACGAGGTCGGGTTTGATCGCGCTGAGCGAGTCGTAGTCGAGCCCGAAGCTCTTCATCGCGCGCGGTGCGAAGTTCTCGGCGACCGCGTCGGCCCACTCGACGACGAGACGTTTCACGAGGTCGACCGCGGCGGGCTGCTTGAGATTGAGCGTGATGTTGCGCTTGCCGACGTTGAGCCCGTCGTACAGCGGCGAACCTTCGAGCCCGTGCGGATTGTCGGGCACGGCCAACGCCATCGCCCGCAGGAAGTCGGGCCGCGTCCGCGATTCGATGCGCAGCACGATGGCGCCGTTCTCGGAGAAGTAGCGAGTGCCGATCGGCCCGGCCGCGCCGGCCCCGAATTCGAGGATGCGCACTCCCTCCCACGCCTTCTTCCCGGCCGCGATCGGCGCCGAACGCGGGTATGCGTACGCGGGCGCCGCGTAGGGCTCCGGCCGCACCGGCGCGGCCTCGCCGTCGGCCGAGCGCACGCCGACGAACGACGAGGGGAACCGTTCGATGTCGTCGTACGGTCCGAAGAAACCGCGCGCCGCGAGCTGCGCCGACGCGTAGATCTCCTTCGGGGAGTTCGCGGGCGCCAGCATCAGGTTCGTCTCGCAGGCGATGTCGTACAGCTCCTGCATCGTGTGCCGCGCGAAGTACGCAGCCACCGCGCCGGAGATCCCGGCGAGCTCAGCGTCGGTCGCGGTGTTCTGGTTGTAGGTGTTCCAGTCCTGGCTCGTCAGCGCGTCGGCGTCGATGCCGTCGTCGACGACGAGCTTCGTGAGCGTCTCGAGGCTCGCGACACGCGCCTTGCCGCCGCGCAGCCCGAACGACACGAAGCCGTCGAGCGCGGGCCAGATCTCGCGCGTGCGGCCGATGCTCGCGCCCAACCGCCGCCCGCGGTTCCCCGTCTTCGGGAAGTTCGCGACCGCGGCCATGTTCGCGATGAGCACGACCTCTTGCATCGACACGTCGACCCGTTGCGGTATGCCGCTCCACAACGCGCTCAACGCCGCGTACGCGGCTTCGCCCGCGGTGTGCGCGTACGACGCGGGCTCCGTGCAGCGCACGGGCGCGCGGTCGGGGTCGCCGGTCGCGTACATGTTCCCGCTCGAGGCCATGACGCCGAGGTCGGAGGCCCGCCACGACGCGCGGGGACCGTCGAGGCCGAACGGCGTGATGCTCACCCAGACGGCGTCCGGTGCGCGCGCGGGATCGAGCTCGTGGGTCCCGTCCGAGCCGGGCGAGTCGAACACGACATCGGCCACGGCGAGGAGCTCGTCCAGCGCGGGATCGTCGGCGGCGAGCGCGACCACCCGCTTGCCCGCGTTCCACGCCCGAGCGAGGTTCGGACCGAGCACGTCGCCGGCGGGAGGCACAACGCGCACGACCGATGCGCCGAGGTCGCCCATCACGCGCGCCGCGCGGGCGGCCGGCTCACCGCCCAGATCGACGACGCGCAGCCCCTCGAGCAGCCGTTGCGCCACTTCAACCCCCTCCGAATAAACTGACACGAACGTCAGCAAAGGACGGTACCGCAATGACCAAGTACGACGTCGTAGACGCCGACTGCCACATTCTCGAGCCCCCGGACATCTGGACGAATTGGTTGTCGTCCAAGTTCCAGGACAAGGCACCCAAGCTCGTGAAGGACCACGAGGGCGGCGACGCCTGGCTCACGGCGGTCGGGGGTGACCCGGACCCGATCGGTCTCGTCGCGACGCCCGGCATGCCGTTCGACAAGTTCCGTTGGTACGGCGTCACCTACGAAGAGGCGCGCACCGGTTGCTACAACGGCGAGGCGCGTCTCGTCGACATGGACATCGACGGCGTCGACGCGGAGATCCTCTTCCCGCCGCAACGCACGATGAGCCACTTCCTCGGCGACGACGACGACGATTTCGTGCTCGCGGGAGTGGAGGCGTACAACAACTTCCTGTTCGAGGAGTTCTGCGCGCCCGACCCGACCCGTCTCATCGGCCTCGCCCAGATCCCGTCGCTCGGGATCGACAACGCGGTCGACTCGTTGCGCAAGGCCAAGGCCCGCGGCGCGAAGGGCGTGCTGATCTCCAACTGGCCCGCCGGCGGTGGTGGTCTCTCGACCGACGACGACCCGTTCTGGGCCGCCGCGGTCGACGAGGGCATCCCGGTGTCGATCCACATCAACATCATCAGCCGCGCGTCGCGCAGCGCGTCCCGCAAGGCGGCCGCGGCCAAGGGCAACCAGCTCTACAACATGGCGAGCGAGGCGACGCGCGCCAAGGCGATCGGCGGGATGAGCCACGTCTTCGCGATGACCACCGGCGCGATGACCGACATGATCTTCACCGGCGTCTTCGAACGGTTCCCCGAGCTGCAGATCTGTTGGATCGAGACCGGTGTCGGATGGATCCCGCACTTCCTCGAGTGCCTCGACGACCGCTGGTGGCGCAACCGGGTGTGGGGCGACCTGCCGCTGCGCGAGCCGCCGTCGTCGTACTGGTACCGCAACAACGCGGCGAGCTTCATCGTCGACCGCACGGGTGTCGAGCTACGCAACCGCGTCGGCGTCGACAACATGATGTGGTCGAGCGACTATCCGCACCACGGCAACGACTGGCCGTACTCGCGCAAGACCATCGAAGAGATGATGGGCGGCATCAACGAGACCGAACGGGCCCTGATCACCGGCGGCAACGCGGCCCGTATCTGGGGCCTGCACGACTGATCGCCCGTACGACTGATCGCCGGTACGACTGATCGCCGGTACGACTGATCGCCGGTTCGACTGATCGATCGCCGGATCAGGGTGCGGGCGGCGGCTCGCCGAGACGCACGCCGCCGACTCCGGTGTTGGTCGCCTGCGCGGTTTCCACCGCCTCGAGCGTGAGGCGCTGGATCGTGCGTTGGTGCACGTAGTTGAGGACGCGGTTCGTGGCCGGGATCATGCGGTGCGAGTTGGCGGTGAGGCGGCGCTGCACCGCCACCATCTCGTCGGGGTCCCACTCGCCGCCGTCGCCCGCGAGCATCGCGTGGACGTCCTTTTGCAGCGCGCGGAAGTGGCGTACGTAGATCGCGCCGAGCTGCACGAGGATGTCCCCGGTCATGCCGATCTCCTGGAGCTCGGCGACGGAGCGCAGGAGGTTGAGGTCGCTGTCGTCGTAGACCTCGTGCCCCAGTGCTTCGGGCTCGGCCAGGAGACCGATCTCGTGGAGGCGGCCGACGAGGTCGGGATCGAGACCGGATTTCTCGATGAGATCCTCGAGCGAATAGCTGCCGTGCGAGGCGAAGATCCCTTCGAGCCCGGGGCGGTCGGCATTCAGGAGGGCCCGGATCGCGGCGAGCGAGAACCGTTGCGCCTGGAGCTCGCGGATGCGGCCGAGGCGATTGAGATGGTCGGGACCGTAGAGCTTGTGGCGGCCCGAGCGTTCGGGCGGGCTGAGCAGCCCTTCACGGGAGTAATACCTGATGGTGTCCACCGTGACGCCGGCCTCGTGGGCGAGCTCGTCGATCCGCCATCGGGCGTCGGTCACGATGTGAAGCCTCCGAGTTGACAGCTCCGACACTGAGAGTGTATGCTCACAGTGTTGTTCCACCGGGAGCAAGAACTCGTGAGAACTTGCTCATGAGCAACTGCTCAACGGTGGCCAAGGTAGCAGCCGGAAGGCCGCCACCGAGCCAGCCCGAAGGGAGCCGGTCGATCATGAAATCTGCAAACCGAACCGAACCCAAGATGCAGGCGCTCTCGTGGCTGGTGTCGCAGCTCCGCTGGGAAGAGACCCTCGGAGACCTCCGCCACGACCGCGGCAACGCCCGCCTGGACACGCGCCGGGCGGCCTGAGTCACCCGAAATCCTGCGTCGACGCGGACCCCCGCCGCAGTCGACCGAGCGATCGGCCCCGACCCTCGTTGGTCGGGGCCGAAGCGTCGTCCGGCGCACTACACCGCCGGAGGGCGCGCGCCGACAACATCGGGGTGTCGGAGCCGAAAGCGCCGTCGCTCGCGCCCGGCGTGAGGCGGGCGGCCCTTGCGTTCAGTGTGCTGCCCACCCCGCACGCCGACTCGATCGCACATCTGCTGTCGATGCGGGATCGGGTGCGGCTTCGGGAGGGCCTGACGCAAGTGCGCGACGCCCCCGACGACGAACGCATCGCCGCGTTGCACGCGCTCGTCCGGGCGATCCGCAACGGCGTCGACTGGCCGGTGCTCGCCCACCACAACGCGCTCGACTGCCCGTTCCACTGCGTCGACGGTCATCCGCTCGAGCGCGTCGCGAACGTGTTCGGTGCCCTCGCCGAACGACAACCGATGACGGCCGCGGTCGCGCTCTGCCACCTTCCCGCCGACACCCGGCGCGAGATCTGGGCCCAACTCGAGAGCAGTGCCCGGGCCGCGGTGATGCAGCAGTTGCCCGAGGTCCCGCTCGTCGGCACGGTCCGGACCCGGATCCTCGCCCGCGAGGTGGCGGCGCGGCTCGCCCGTGCCGCCAAGATCGCGGCGACGCGCGGCGTCGGCTGAACGGCCGCGTTTCTTCAGCGCCGCTTACCTCTCTCCGGGTTTGCTCCCGGGTACGGGGCGCAATCTGGGATGGCCTCGAAGACCGGGGCTTCCCCACCCGAAGGAGCACACCATGCAATCCGAACTGCAGGACGAATCGCCCACCGGATCCGAGCCCGCCGCCCGGCGCTCGGCGAAGCGGGGCCGCACGATGTTGATCGTCAGCGCGGCCACGATCGGCGCCGCGCTCGGCGGAGCCGGGATCGCCAACGCCGCGACCAGCTCCACGGCGTCGACGCCGAGCACGGCGGCGACCGGTTCGACGGCCACGCGGCCGGACCCGGCGGAGATGACGCACGGACCGGGCGAGACGCTGCTCACCGGGACGACCGCGGAGAAGGTCAAGGCCGCGGCGCTCACCGCCGATCCCGGTGCGACGATCATCCGGGTCGAGACCGACTCGGCCGGTTCCCCGTACGAAGCGCACATCACCAAGGCCGACGGCACGCACGTGACGCTGAAGATCAACGCGAACTTCAAGGTCACCGCGACCGACTCGGGCTTCGGTGGCGGACCGGGCGGACGCGGACCGGGCGAACGCGGACCGGGCGGACGGCGGACCCGGCGACGGTCCGGGCGACGGTCCGGGCGGCCCGGGTGGATCGGCGCCGGCCGGTGCAGCGGCACCGAGCGCCTGATCCTTTCGTGATCCGAGCCTGATCGAGGCGCATCGATCACGGCGACGCGGATCGGCCTCCGTCCTCACCGGGACGGGGGCCGATCAGGCGCGTACCCAGCGGGGGAGGGTCACGTCCTCGATCTGATGGAACACGACCCGCACGGGCTCACCGATCGTGATCGTCGCGGGATCGATCTCGTTGATCGCGCCGTCGGCGCTCGCGACGAGGTTCCCGACGAACCGGATGGTCGGGTCGTCCTCGAGCTCGACGACGATCGCGTTGTACGGCGCCACCTCCCCGAACGCCGGCAGCAGCGGCGGGTGGGGGACGATGAACGACCAGATCCGGGCCCGGCCGGTCATCTCGTCCCAACGCACGGAGGTCGAACGGCACACCGGGCACATCGGCCGCGGCGGCATCCGCCGCGCGCCGCACTCGCCGCACGCCTGCACCAGCAGCGCGCCGCGCGCGCAGCCGCGCCAGAACTCGCTCGCCGTCGGTTCGGCGAGGTCGGGGAGCAGCCAGCCGGTCTCCATCGATCACACGTCCTTCGTGAACAGGATCGCCGACGTCGGCACACCTTCGCCGCTCGTCACCAGCGAGACGTCGGCGCCCTCGACCTGCGCGGTCGAGGTGCCGCGGATCTGGCGCACGCCTTCGAGCACGAGGTTGAAGCCGTGCACGTACGCCTCCGACATGCCCCCGCCCGCGGTGTTCACCGGGAGCCGGCCGTTCGGCCATTCGATGTTGCCGTCGTCGGTGAACGGACCGCCCTCACCGCGCGCGCAGAAGCCGTATCCCTCGAGCGAGAGGATGATCAACGGGCTGAACGCGTCGTACAGCTGCGCGACCTTCACGTCGTCGGGGGTGACGTCGGCCATCTCCCACATGCGCTCGGCCGCCGTCCACGCGGGGCCGCGCAGCGGGTCGTCGGTGAAGTAGTTCGTCATCGTCTGGTGCTGCGGCGGGAGACCCTGCGCGAACGAGTGGATCAACGCCGGCGGTTGCTTCAGATCACGGGCGCGTTCCGCCGACACGACCACGACCGCGAGCGCACCGTCGGTCTCGAGGCAGTTGTCGAACAGGCACAACGGCTCCGAGATCCACCGCGCGTTCATGTAGTCGTCGCGCGACATGGGCTTGTGACCCATGGTCGACGCGGGATTGCGGGCCGCGTGCTTGCGGAACGCGAGCGCGATGTTGGCCAGGTGGTCGCGGGTGGCGCCGTACTCGTGCATGTAACGGCGCGTGAGCAGCGCGATCTCGTCGACCGGGCGGAGCACACCGAACGGCCGGCTCCACATGCTGTTGTCGGAGAGCCGCGCCGCGGCCTGGGCCCACGGCCGGCTCGCCGCGGCCGCGCGCTTGCGGGCGCGCCACGCGACCGCCACGTTGCACTGCCCGGTCGCGACCGCCATCGCGGCCTGGCCGACGACCCCGCAGCCCGCGCCGCCGCCGTAGCCGACCTGCGAGAACCAGGTGACGTCGCCGAGCCCGACGTTCCGGGCGACATCGACCTCGCGGTTCGGCTCCATCGTGTAGGACGCGATCCCGTCGACCTCGGCGGGCGCGATCCCCGCATCGTCGAGCGCGACGGACACCGCCTGGCACGCGAGCGAGAGCTCGGTGTCGACGAGGCCCTTGCCGAACGTGGTCTGCCCGATACCGGCGACCGCGGTCGTGTTCTTGATCAGGCCGGCCGGCGGTTGCTGTGCCACCGGCTCACCAGCCCTTCCATTCGGGCGGCCGCCGTTCGCGGAACGACGCGACCCCCTCTTGCGAGTCGACCGTCGAGCTGTTCAGCTCGACCAGCATCGCCTCTTCCTCGAGCAGGTCGCGGCGGGAGAGCTCGGACGCGTCGTGCAGCAGCTTCTTCGACCAGCCAATGGCCTTGGTCGGGCCGCTCGCGAGGCGTTCGGCCCATTCCTTCGTCGCGGTCTGCAGATCGGCCGCGGGGACGACCTTGTTGACGATGCCGAGCTCGGCGGCGGCCGCGGCCGAGAGGTCGTCACCGAAGAAGATGAGCTCCTTCGCCTTGTGCAGCCCGACGATGCGCGGCAGCAGGTAGGCGACGCCCGCGTCGGGCACGAGGCCGCGCCGGATGAAGACCTGGATGAGCTTGGCGTTGTCGGCCGCGACGACGAGGTCGGCGGCGAGCACGAGCATCGCCCCGCCGCCCGCCGCGGTGCCGTTCAACGCGACCACGACCGGCTTCTCGCAGTCCTGAATCGCGGTCATCAGCTGCTGGAAGCCGGCCCGCATCATGTTGACTGCGGAACCGACGACGCGCTCCGGTGCCTCGGGCGGGCGGGTGCCGCGCTGCGGTTGCGGCACCGAGAGGTCGGCGCCGGTGCAGAAGTGCCGGTCGCCTGCCGCGGTCAGGACGACCGCGCGCACGCCGACGTCCCAGTGCGCGTTGCGGAACGCGTCGATCAGCGCGTCGCGGACGTAGTACGGGATGGCGTTCCCCTTGTCGGCGCGGTTGATCGTCAACCACAGCACGCCGTTCTCGAGCCGCGTCAGCAACTCGTCGGAAACGTCGACAGCTTCACTCACTGCTTCACCACCAATGCATCGAGCGCGACCGCGCCACGGGACCGGACAACGAGAGGGTTGATGTCGAGCTCGCGTACGTCGCCCGCGAGATCGAGCGCGAGCCGTTGCACGTTCATGACCGTTTCGACCAGCGCGTCGATGTCGACGGGCGCCTGGCCGCGCACACCTTCCAACACTTTGAAGCCCTTCAACTCGGCGAGCGCGCGGCGCGCCTCGTCCTCGTGGAAGGGCGGCACCCGGAACGTGACGTCACCGAACACTTCGACGAAGATGCCGCCGAGCCCGACGGTGACGACCGGGCCGAACAACTCGTCGGTCGAGACGCCGATCAAGGTGTCGACGCCGCCGGTCACCATCTCGCACACCATCACGCCGTCGAGGCGGGCGTGGCGGTCGGCTTTGGCCGCCTTGCGCAACAGGTCGTCGTAGGCCGCGCGCACCTCGGAGGCGGAGGCGACCCCGACCTTCACCACCCCGACGTCCGTCTTGTGCAGGAGATCGGGCGACGACACCTTCATGACGACGGGGAACCCGAGCTGCTTCGCGGCGCGTACCGCCTCGGCGGCCGACGCGCACAGCGTGTCCTTCGACGTCTTGATCCCGTACGCGCGCAGCAGCTTCTTCGCACTCCACTCCGACAGCGCCTCGCCCGGCTCCAGGGCGGCGAGCAGCTTGCGGGCCTTGCGGGCCGCGGGTGACGGCTCGCGGGGCGCGTCGTCGAAGGGGGAGCGGTAGCGGGCCGAGAACGTCCAGTAGTCGGCGTAGCTCTTCACCGCGGCGACGCAGTTGTGGAACGTGCGGAACACCGGCAGCCCGCCGTCGAGGAGCCGCTTGTAGTACGTGTCGTCGGTTCCCGCGGGTGCGCCCCACACGACGAAGATCGGCTTCGTCGTGTGCTTGGCCGCCTCGATGATGTCGCGGGTGAACGGCTCGCTGAACAGGACGACCGCGCCCGTGATCGGGATGACGAGGATGTCGACGTTCTTGTCGGCGAGGATCGTGTCGAGGATCTTGCGGCCCCGCGCGTCGGCGACGGGCGGGCCGCCGCAGTCGACCGGGTTCGAGACCCGCAGGTACGCGGGGATGAGTCCGTCGTGCAGCACCTGCTGCGACGCCTTGGTGAGATCGGGGAGCCGGAGGCCGGCGTCGCTCAGCACGTCGGCCATGTGCGCGCCCGTACCGCCCGAGATCGCGTAGACGCACACGCCCGGCTGTTTGTTCGCCTTCGCCCACGCCGGCGGCTTGGCGGGACGCGTCCGCGCGAACGCCATCGACACTTCGAGGAGTTCGTCGAGGCCGTCGACGCGCGTGACGCCGAACTGGCGGAACACGGCCGACGTCACCGCGTCCGAGCCGGTCAGGTGGCCGGTGTGCGACTGGGCCATCGAACGGCCGGCCGCGGTCTTGCCGACCTTCACCATGACGATCGGCTTGCGCAGCTTGGCCGCGTGGTCGGCGGCCAGCATCAACGTGCGGCCGTCCTTGAATCCTTCGATGTAGCAGGCGATCACGCCCACTTCGGGCTGGTCGGCGAAGTGGCGGGCGAAGTCGGCGAACTCGAGGTCGACCTCGTTGCCGGTCGGCGCCCAGTGCGTGAGCCGGATCCCGACCTCCTGGCCCTGGAACACCGGCCGGCCCTGGTGGCCCGACTGCGTGACGAGGGCGATCGAAGGGCCATCGAGATCCTGGCGGAACTCCTCGAACGCGTTGAGGTTCGTGTTCGGCCCGAGCAGGCGCACGTCGCCGCCCCGGACCAACTGCTCGAGTCGCTGCTCGCGCTTCTTGCCTTCCGCGCCGGTCTCCGAGAACCCGGCCGCGAAGATCACCGCGAACTTCGCCTTGCGCCGCAGCACCTCCTCGAAGGTCTGCTCGGCCCGGCCGGTGAGGATGATCGCGAGGTCGATGTCGCCGGGGACGTCGAACACGGTCTTGTAACAGGTGTGGCCCAGAACCGTCTCGCGTTCGGGGTGCACCGGATAGAACGTCGCGCCGTTCTTCTCCGACCACAGCGCGAACTTGCGCGTCATCGCCGTGTTCGGCTTCGCCGACTGATCCGACGCGCCGATGAGGGCGATCGTCTTCGGGTGCAGGAACGCATCGATGTCGACGTCGCGCAGGTGCAGCCGTCGCCCGGAGACGTCGACGTCGGCGGCGCCGTCGGCCGCGCGTTCGGTGGCCGCGGCGGGCGGGGAAGTGGACGGCTTGGGCCTGGACATCTTGCGGCTCCACGGGAGGCAGGGCGAGCGGGCCCAAGTATGACGGTCATGTCAGGATTCCGGCCAGTTGGTAGGTTCGACGGGCTATGCGGACCGTGGCCATCGTCGGGACCTCGCTCGCCGGGCTGCGGGCCGCGGAGACGTTCCGCCGCGAGGGATTCGACGGCACGATCGTCGCGATCGGCGCCGAACCGCATCTCCCGTACGACCGGCCGCCGCTGTCGAAGGAACTGTTGCGCGGCGACTGGGAGCCCGACCAGGTCGTGTTGCGCAAGCAGGGCGTCGACGACCTCGACCTCGACTGGCGGCTCGGCGCGCGCGCCGTCGCGTTGCACGCGTCGGATCGGGCCGTCGAGCTCGACGACGGGACGCGCGTCGGCTTCGACGGCCTCGTCATCGCGACGGGAGCCACCCCGAGAAAGCTGCCGGGTCAACCCGAGCTCGCCGGGCTCTTCACGCTGCGGACGCTCGACGACGCGCTCGCGTTGCGGGCCGCGCTCGAGACCGGACCGAAGGTGGTCGTCATCGGGGCCGGCTTCATCGGTGCGGAGATCGCGGCGTCGTGTCGCGCCCGCGACCTGCACGTGACCGTGCTGGAGGCGTTGCCGCAGCCGATGGTGCGCGGGCTCGGACCGGAGCTGGGTGCGGTGCTCGCCGCGATCCACCGCGACCACGGTGTCGACCTGCGCACGGGCGTGCAGGTCGACGCGATCGAGGACGACGGCGCGGGCCGCGTCACCGGGGTTCGGCTCGGCGACGGCTCGATCGTCGCCGCCGATGTCGTCGTGGTCGGTGTCGGCGTCGTGCCGGAGACCGCCTGGCTCGAAGGCTCGGGCCTGACGCTCGACAACGGCATCGTCTGCGACCAGACGTGCCTCGCGGCGCCGGGGATCGTCGCGGCCGGCGACGTCGCCCGCTGGCCCAACCCGTTGTTCGACGGCGCGTTGATGCGGCTCGAGCACTGGACGAACGCGACGGAACAGGGCGTGCACGCGGCCCGGCGATTGCTGAGCCACACCGAACCGTTCGCACCCGTGCCCTTCGTGTGGTCCGACCAGTACGACCGCAAGATCCAGACGGTCGGTGTCGTGTCCGCCGAGGCCGAGATGCACCTCGCGCACGGGACGGCGGCCGATCGCCAGTTCGTCGCACTGTTCGGCCGCGCGGGTCGGCTCGTCGGTGCACTGGGCTTCAACCGGCCCCGCTTCGTGATGCAGTACCGGCGCATCATCGCCGAGCGCGGCTCTTGGGACGACGCGCTGCAACTCGCCAACTCCTAGCATCCGCGGCGATGCCGAGCCTGCTGGTCACGAACGACTTTCCGCCCAAGCACGGCGGCATCCAGTCGTACCTTCACGAGCTGTGGCGACGATTGCCACCCGAGGAGACGACCGTCTTCACGACCCCGTACGAGGGTGCGAGCGCGTGGGACGCGGCGCAGTCGTTCCGTGTCGTGCGCGCGCGGCAGAAGGTGCTCCTGCCGTCGGCGCGACTCGCGCGCGACGTCGACGCGCTCGCCCGCGAAGTACGCGCCGACGTCGTGTTCCTCGACCCGATGCTGCCGCTCGGTGCGATCGGGCCGCGGTTGCGTAGCGCGCCCTACGTCGTCGTCACGCACGGCGCCGAGGTCACGGTGCCCGCGGCCCTTCCCGGTCTGCGGGCGCGGGCCCGGCGCGTCCTGCGCGGCGCGGCCGCGGTCGTCGCCGCGGGCGGTTACCCGGCGCGCCAGGCGGCCCGGGCCGCGGGGCAGGAGATCCACGGTGTGCTCGTCCCGCCCGGCGTCGACGGCAACCGCTTCCACCCGCTCGACGCAGCCGCGCGCGCCGCGGCGCGGCGGCGCTTCGGTCTCGATCCCGATCGCCCGCTCGTGCTCGGGCTGTCGCGGTTGGTGCCCCGCAAAGGTTTCGACGTCGTGATCGACGCGGTCGCGGGGCTGCCCGGAGTCGGGCTCGCGCTCGCCGGTTCCGGTCGTGACCGCGACCGGCTCGAACGGCACGCGCGTCGCCGCCAGGCGGACGTGACCTTCCTCGGCCGCGTCGACGACGCCGCGCTGCCGGATCTCTTCGCGGCCGCCGACGTCTTCGCGATGTGTTGTCGCGATCGATGGGGCGGTCTCGAGGCGGAGGGCTTCGGGATCGTGTTCCTCGAGGCCGCCGCGTGCGCGGTCCCCGCCGTGGCCGGGCGCAGCGGCGGCGCGCACGAAGCGGTGGTCGACGGTGAGACCGGATTCGTCGTCGAACCCCGCGACGTCGACGCGGTGCGCGACTCGCTCGGCGCCTTGTTCGACGATCCGGGACTGCGGGCGCGGATGGGCGGCGCGGCGCGGGCCCGGGCGGCCGGGGAGTACTCCTACGACCGGCTCGTCGCCCGCCTGCTGCCGATCGCCCGCGGTGATTTCTCGGCCGCGGTCGCCCTCCCGCGGTAGCTCGATCCGCCGTCGAACCCTTCCTCGGCGGCGCGACACCCCCGGTAGATTGGCGACCGTGACCGGGAAGCGCATCGTCGTCGGGTCGTGGTCGGCGCTCGGCCTCTTCTCCGCCGTCGCGATCCCCGACGCTGCTCGGGGTGCACGCCCTGAACACGCCGGCCACGCTGGTGAGCGTCGGGTTGTTCCTCGCCTCGCTGCCGATCTGGATCTATGCGTTCGGTCTCGCGCTGGTCCGGTCGAGCCGGGGCGACGAGATCGGGGTCGGCTCGTGGGTGTTCCTCATGCCCTCGGCACCGAAGGAGCAACGGCGACACCTGCTCGGGGCCACCGCGGTGTGCGTCGTCGTGGCGCTCGCCACCGCCTACGCGAACCCGTTCAGCGCGCTCGTCCCGATGCTGCAACTCGGGTGCGCGGCGCTGTACGGCGCTCGGCACGGGGTATATCCGGCCCGGCGCCCGCCGGCCGTCGTGAGAGGAGCTCGCCGGTGACCGAGACCGCCGACGAACGCATTCGCATCGAGGCGCCGGCCGACCGGTGCTGGGACGTCGCCGTCGACTTCGAGTCGTATCCCGAGTGGGTGCGCGACGTGAAGGACGTGAAGACCCTCGAACGCGACGCCGAGGGCCGTGGCCTGCGGGTCGAGTACCGCGCCGCCGCGCTCGGCAAGAGCATCCGCTACATCCTCGAGTACGACTACGCCGACGCGCCGGCGTCGTTCTCGTGGAAGTTCGTCGAAGGCGACATGTTGCGGCGCCTCGACGGCACCTACCGCTTCGAGCCCGACGGTCCGTCGTCGACGCGCGTGCACTACGAGCTCGCCGTCGAGCTCGCGGTGCCGCTTCCCGGGCTGGTGAAGCGGCGCGCGGCCGGGCTCATCATGGGCAGCGCGCTGAAAGAATTGAAGAAGCAGGTCGAAGCCGTCGCCTGAGCCGGTGTCGCGGTCCGGTCGGCCGGGCCGCCCCTTGACCGCGGCGGTAGCCTCGCCGCCTGATGCGCATTCTCCTGTTCACCGGCAAAGGCGGCGTCGGCAAGACGACGGTCGCCGCCGCCACCGCGACCCGTGCCGCCGAGCACGGCCTGCGCACGATCGTGTGCTCGACCGACCCCGCGCACTCGCTCGCCGACGCGTTCGACGTGCCGCTCGGCGACCGCCCGACGCCGATCGCGCATCGCCTGTCGGGCAGCAGCTGAACGCGCGGCGTGCGCTTCGAGGAGGCGTGGGAGGACGTGCGCACCTACCTCGTCGACGTGCTCGACTGGGCCGGCGCCGACACGGTCGAGGCCGAGGAGCTCGCGGTGATCCCCGGGCTCGACGAGGTCTTCGCGCTCGCCGACATCAAGGAGTTCGCGACCTGCGGCGACTACGACCTCGTCGTGGTCGACTGCGCGCCGACCGCGGAGACGATCCGGCTGCTGTCGCTGCCCGACGTGCTCGGCTGGTACATGGAGCGCCTGTTCGACACGCAGCGCCGGCTGACACGCCTCGCCCGCCCGATCCTCCAGCGCGTCTCCGGCATCCCGATCGCGGGCGACGCGGTGTTCGGCGCGGTCCGCCGCTTCTACGACCGGCTCGACGGCGTGCGCGAGCTGCTCACCGACGGCGACATCACGAGCGCGCGGCTCGTCGTCAACCCCGAACGGCTCGTCGTCGCCGAGGCGCGCCGCACGTTCACGTACCTCTCGCTGTTCGGCTACCACGTCGACGCGGTGATCGCGAACCGGATCCTCCCGGCCGAGCTCGACCACCCGTGGCTCGCGCAGTGGCAGGCGACCCAGTCGGCGCACCTCGACGTGATCGCGGACGCGTTCGCACCGCTGCCGATCCTCGCCGCGGAGCTCGCCAACGAGGAGCTCGTCGGGATGCCGGCGCTGTCGATCTTCGCGAAGAATCTCTACGGCGACGCCGACGCCGCGGCGCGGCTCTCGTACACGGAACCGTTCCGCGTCGACGCGACCGGGGACACGCTCATGCTCTCGGTGCAGCTGCCGTTCACCGAACGCGACGACGTGCGGCTCGGCCGCACGGGTGACGAGCTCGTGCTGACCGTCGGCCCGCACCGCCGCGCGCTGGTGCTCCCCGACAGCCTCGTGCGCCGCGAGGTCGCCGGCGCGCGCTTCGTCGACGACCGCCTCGTCGTGGAGTTCGTCTGATGGATGCAACGCGACCCGTCCGACGCGCTCGGCGGAACCACGTCGAAGGCGACGCGCGTCGACCACCTCTGGACCGCGGCGCAGGAGATGTTGCGCGCGATGCGGATGGTCCTCGACGCGGCCGACGAGTTCGTCGCGTCGCAACGGGGCGCCGGCCGCGCCGTGGTCCCTCGACGGCGGGCCGGCCGGCGGACGCACGGCGTGCGGGGCGCTCGACGGGCGCGCGGTGCACCGCATCGACATCGACGTCCGCGACGACGACGGGCCCGACGGCCATACCGCCGGCCAGTCGGCGCGATCGCACCGGTACGGGCGCGCCGTAGCGCTCCATGTCCGCGACGATCGGTCTCGACATCGGCGGCACGAAGGTGCTCGGCGTGCTGCTCGCCGACGACGGCACGGTGCTGCGCGAGGAGCGCCTCGCCTCCCCGCACACCGGGCTCGACGCGCTCGTCGCGACCGGTGCCTCGATCGTCGAGCACGCTCGACGCGACCGGCGCGCCGGTCGGTGTGGGCGCGGCCGGGCTCGTCGACCAGCGACGGCGCCGTCCTCTACGCGCCGAACCTCCCGAACGTGCGCGAGGCGCCGTTGCGCGACGCGCTCGCGCAGGCGACCGGGCACCCGGTCGTCGTCGACAACGACGCGAGCGTCGCGACGCTCGGCGAGGTCACCTACGGCGCCGCGGTCGGACGCGCGCCACGTGCTGCTCGTCACGCTCGGCACCGGCATCGGCGGCGGGTTCCTGCTCGACGGCCGCATGTACCGCGGCGCCAACGACTTCGGCGCCGAGATCGGGCACTTCACGGTCGATCCCGACGGGCCGTTGTGCGCGTGCGGCGAGCGCGGGCACTGGGAGTCGATCGCGTCCGGGACCGCGCTCGGCCGGATGGCGCGGGAGCTGGTGGCGAAGGGCGGCGGCGCGGCGCTCGTCGCGGCCGCGGGCGGCGACCCGGCCGCGGTGACCGGCACCCACGTCGGGACCGCGGCGGCGCAAGGGCGATCCCGAAGCGCGCGCACTGCTCGTGCAGTACGCCGAGAACGTCGCGATCGGCCTCGCGGGCCTCGCCAACATCCTCGACCCCGAGTGCATCGTCATCGCCGGGCGGCCTCGTCGAGCTCGGGCCCGCTGTTGTTCGGGCCGCTGCGCGAGGCGTTCGGTCGCCACTTCGAGGGCGCCGACGTACCGGCCGCCGGTCGCGATCGTCCCCGCCCAGCTCGGCGAGCAGGCCGGCGCAGTCGGCGCGGCCGTGCTCGCCCGGAGCTTGCTCTCGTGACGGTCCGCGTCGGGCTGACGCTCCCGTCGTTCGTCGACGATCCGGAGATCCCGATCGCGGTCGCGCGCGCCGCGCGAGGCCGCCGGCCTCGACGGCGTGTTCGTGTACGACCATCTTTGGCGGGGTGATCGCGCCGAACCGGCGTCCCGCGCTCGAGTGCTTCGCGCTGCTCGGCGCCGTCGCCGCGGAGACCGAACGGATCCACGTGGGCACGCTCGTCGCCGCGCGCGACGCTCCGGCCGGCCGCGACGCTCGCGAACTCGTTCGCGACCGTCGCACCGGATCAGCCGGCGCGGCCGGCTCATCGCCGCGATCGGCGCGGGCGACTCGCAGAGCCGCGCCGAGAACGAGGCGTTCGGCCTCGAGTTCGGCTCGATGGTCGATCGGGTCGACGCGTTGCACGACGCGGTGCGCGCGACGGCCGGGCAACGGCTTCCCGGTGTGGGTCGGCGGGCGCGCGGCGCAGGTGCGCGAGATCGTCGCGATCGCCGACGGCTGGAACTCGTGGGGGTCCGACGCCGGAGGTGTTCGCCGCGCCAAGGTGCGCTGGTGCGCGAGGTCGCGCCCGACGCCACGCTCACGTGGGGCGGGTTGGCCCGTCCGCGCGAGGAGGGCGCGGCCGCGCTGGCCGAGCGGCTTCTCGCCCTACGCCGACGCGGGCGCGACGTGGATCATCGTCGGCCCGATCGACTCGAGCGACCCCGAGAACGCCGAGGTGCTCGCCGACGTGCGCGCCCGGCTCAGACCGCTGACCGGCGCTCGCGCGAGCGCGGGGCTGTCGAGCCGAGCAGGAGCTCGGCCGCGCTCGCGAGGTTGTCGCCCATCGACGACGACGGGTTCAGGCCGTTGCTCCAGTAGGTGAGCTCGGCGAACCAGACGGAGCCGAGCACGCGCACGATGCCGTCGAGATCGGCGAACGTCGTGCAGTGCCCGTCGCCGTCGACGACGTCGGCGATGATCGCGCGCAGCGTCGAGTCGATCTCGTGCTTGAGCGGGACGGCGTCTTCCTCCGACGTCGACATCGCGGCGAGCATCGCCTTGGTGACCATCGGCGCGCGTTCGAGCGCGCGGGACGCGCGCCGGAGCACGTCGGAGACGCGCGCCGGCGGGCGTGTCGCCTTTCGGCGGACGTTGCACGAGTCGTTCGCGCAGGGTCGTCGCCTGTTCCGCCATGGCCGCGAGGAGGAGTTGGTCCTTGGACGCGTAGTGCCGGTAGAGGGTTCCGAGCGCAACCTCGGCGCGGGCCGCGACGTCGCGCATCTGCACGGCGTCGTAGCCGCCCTCGGCCGCGAGCGACGGTCGCGGCGAGGAGGAGACGCTCCTTGCGGGCCGCGGTCTCGGCGGCACGGGTTCCGGTCATGACACTCGCCCCCTCGGACGGTCTCCCGCCGCGCCCCGCGGCCCCGGCGTCCCGGGCGGACCGTAGCGCGAACCTAGAACGTGTTGCAGGTGTGAGGCTCCGCTTCGTACGATCGCCCCATGCGTACTCAGCTCGCCCGGGACCTGGGCCTCGAATTCCCGATCTTCGCCTTCAGCCACTGCCGCGACGTCGTCGCCGCCGTCAGCCGGGCCGGCGGGATGGGCGTGCTCGGGGCGCTCTACTTCACGCCCGGAGGAGCTCGAGATCGAGCTGAAGTGGATCGACGAGCACGTCGACGGCAAGCCGTACGGCGTCGACCTCGTGATGCCCGCCAAGGTCCAGCTCCCCGAGGGTGTGAGCGCCGACGACCTCGAGGGCCAACTCGAGCAGATGATCACCCAGGAACACCGGGACTGGGTCGAGAAGGTGCTCGCCGAGCACAACGTGCCGCCGCTGCCCGAAGAAGCGGCCGGCGGCCACCACCTGCTCGGCTGGACCGACGCGACCGCCCGCCCGCAGATCGACATCGCGTTCCAGCATTCGCCGTCGTTGCTCGTCAACGCGCTCGGGCCGCCCCCGAAGGACATCGTCGACGCGGCCCACGAGCGGGGGATCAAGGTCGCGGCGCTCGCGAGCAGCCCGCGGCACGCGCAGAAGCACGTCGACACCGGCGTCGACATCGTCGTCGCGCAAGGCACCGAGGCCGGCGGCCACACGGGCGAGATCAGCTCGGTCGTGTTGTGGCCGCAGGTCATCGAGGCGATCTCGCCGACGCCGGTGCTCGCCGCGGGCGGCATCGCGCACGGCTCGCAGGTCGCGGGCGCGCTCGCGATGGGCGCGCAGGGCGTGTGGACCGGCTCGATCTGGCTGACCGTCGCCGAGAGCGACATGACGCCGCTCGTCATCGAGAAGCTGCTCGAGGCCGATTCGACGCAGACGGTCCGCTCCCGCGCGCTGTCGGGCAAGCCCGCGCGTCAGCTGCGGACGGAATGGACCGACGCCTGGGACCGACCCGACTGCCCCGGCTACCTCCCGATGCCGTTGCAGTACATGCTCGTCGCCGACGTGATGGCGCGCGTGGGCCGGGCGCAGAACCGCGAGCTCACCGGCATGCCGGTGGGGCAGGTCGTCGGCATGATGGACCACGTGCGCTCGTCGCGCGACGTCATCGTGCAGTTGGTGGAGGAGTACGTCGAGGCCGTCGAACGCCTCGAAGCCCTCAACTCCTGACCCCACAACCCTGCCACCCACCCTGCCAACAGTTGTCAGGGAAACTGGTGTGACGCACCACTTTCGCTGCCATCGCGCCGCCGCTGTAACGCTTCGGTCGTTCGTTCGATGATCTCTCCATCCGTGGACGACTGCGTGAACACAAGTGGGAGCCAGCCGACGGAGGCGAGCGCCGTCAGACGTTCGCTGTCCGACACCACCGCGGCGGCTCCCGTGTGGAAGGGCAGCCCGTAGTACTCGGCGAAGACCATGTGGTCGGGCCAGGCGAAATCGGGCCGGTATGACTTCTCGCCGACGTGGACGCGATGCTGTTGGACTGGCGTCGGCAGACCAGCTCTGCGGAACACGTCGAGCAACTGCAACTCGGACCTGCTCCCGCCAGGATCGAACCCGATCCCCCGCTCCGCGAGGAGCGACCGAACGACGGACATGTGTCGGCCCGGACCAGACTCGGTTCGTTCCAGGCAATCCCCGAGGCGCTGCAAGGAGGCGACACCTCGACGGAGTCCATCGTCGAGAACGCGACTGAGTTGATATCGGCTGAGGAGTGTCGTGCAGTCCGAGAGCGTGCGTTCGAACGACGTCGTCATGATCCCGTCTCGAGTCGTGATGTCTCGCTCACCGACATGCCGCGATCGGTGCAGCACGACACCGCGGAGGTCCACGTAACAGTCTCGGCTCACGGTGATCTCGTACCGATCCTCCGGTCTCGGTTCGAATCTCCAGATCCGGGCGGCGGACGAATGGGACGCCACCGACCCGGGGACGGACAGGAGCACCGCGAGCAGACCGCGTTCCCACGATTCCGTTGCGCCGACGAGCGCGTAGACGTTGCGACGGGCGCGCCGGACGACCCGGCGGCGCATGAGGCTGCGGATGCGGTCATCGCCCAGCCCGCCGTGGCGGAGTTGGTCTCGGGTCACGAGTCCGCGCTGTGCGGTAAGGACCGATTCGAAGAGGGTCAGGTGTGCATCCATTGATGCGGACCGTATGAGCGCGCTGAGACAACGACGCTCTTGCACCACCTCCGTGCGGGCAGAGAAACCGGCGCTCTACGCCAGTTTCACTGCCATCTGTTGGAAGGGTAAGTGGTCGCGGGCGCCATTTTCACTGCCAACTGTTGGCAGTGAAACTGCCGGGAATGCGGCGTCAGAGGGCGGCGGTGACGGCTTCGGCGAAACGGGCGGGGGATTCGATCATCGGGTAGTGGCCGACACCGTCGAGGACGGCGACCGGCGTGCCCGGGCGCGCCTCGACCAGCGTGTCGGTCATCGCCAGGATCGCGATCGGGTCGTCGGCACCCCAGACGACCGCGAGCGGCGAAGGGTGCGTCTCGATCGCGCCGGTGAAACGCCGCTCCTCGGCGCGGCGGTCCTCGATGTAGCGGATCGTCCGGGGCAACATCCGGTTGCCGCCATCGCGCGCGGCGAACAGCCACTGCGCCTCGAGCTCGTCGTCGCCGACCGTGCTCTGCGCCGAGAACGTTCCCGCGAGACCGGCCTTGTACCCGTCGCCGACGACGAGGTCGGTCGGCACGTCGTCGAGCGACAACAGGAGCTGTTGACCCGTGGTGAGGTGCGCCATGTCGATGTAGATGCTGCCGTTGGTGAGGACCCGCCGCGTCACCGAGAAGGGGAGCGCGCCTTCGAGGCTGCGGGCGAGCAGCTCACCGCCGACGGTGTCGCCCATGTCGTGGGTCAACAGCGCGACCGACGAGAGACCCAGCCGGCGGGCGACGCCTTCGACCACGTCGGCCTGCAGCCGCATGCTGTAGCGGAGGTCGGGTTTGTCGGAGAGCCCGAAGCCGAGGAAGTCGACGGCGACGACGCGCCGCGTCGCCGCGCGAGCGCGTCGAGCACGTGGCGCCAGTCGAACGAGCACGACGGGAAGCCGTGCAGGACGAGGAGCGGGTCGAGACCGCGGTCGTCGAGCGCGGGAACGTCGAGCGTCCAGATCGACCGGCCGTCGACGGTCAGCCGCGTGCCCCGCGCCTCCCACGCCCGCACGTCGTCGATCGCAGCCATGTCGCCCCCAGATCCGTCGTGTACTTCCGACTATTCGAGCGTTGCGTATTCGGTGCCGCGGTCGTCGGTGCGTTTCGTGCCGACCTCCGCGACTGCGGCGCGCAGATCCGCGAGAAACTCGTCGACGACGGGCGCGTTCCCCGCGCTGACGGTCGCATGGAGGCTGTCGGGGGGTGCCTGGCGGTCGAGATGCCAGTGCCGTGCGTGGAGCGCGTCGCCGAGCGCGAACATGTCGAGCGTGGAGCTCGACAACGCGAACACGTGCGCGTCGGGTTCGCCGAGCACTTGTAACCCGGGTGTCGCGCGCACGCCCGCGATCAGGCGGCGGGTCGCGTCGATCGTGACCTGGGTCAGTCGTTTGTAGCCGTCGACACCGAGCCGGTGCATCACCGCCCACGCGGTCGCCATGGGGAGGCCGGGCCGGCTGCCCTGCATCCCGGGCGACGCGTAGAACCCGCCGAGCCAGTCGTCGAACACGAACGTCTGGTACCGGCGGAGCGTCTTGTTGCGGTGGATGAGCACCGATGCACCTTTCGGCGCGTAGCCGAGCTTGTGAATGTCCGCGGAGATCGTCGTTACGCCGGGCACACGGAAGTCCCACGGCGGCACCGCATCGCCGTTCATCTCCATGAACGGGAGTACGAAGCCGCCCATGCACGCGTCGACGTGCATCGACGCGCCGACGCTCGCCGCGAGGTTTGCGAGCGCGGGGATCGGATCGACGACGCCCTGCGGATATTGCGGCGCGGAGCCGACGACGAGCGCAGTGCGGTCGTTGACGCGCGCGGCCATCGCGTCGACGTCGGCCCGGAAGCCGGGGCCGACCGGAACCTTGTGCACTCGCACACCGAAATAGTGCGCGCCCTTGTGGAACGCGGCGTGCACGCTCTCGGCAACGACCATCTCCGGTTCGGTGATGCCGCGCTCTTCGCGTCCGCGTTCTCGCGCCGCCTTCACGGCCAGGAGCACACTCTCGGTGCCGCCCGAGGTCATGAACCCCGCCGCATCGGGTGCGCCGTGGAAGAGGTCGACACACGCCTCGACGACCTCCGACTGGATCTCGGCGAGACTCGGGAACACGGCGGTGTTCAGCGCGTTCTCGTGCAGGAACATCCCGGCGACGGCTTCCGCCACCTCGCGCACCTCGGGTCCGCCGTCGAAGACCATCCCGAACGTGCGGCCGTCCTGCCAGCGCGCGTCGCGGCCGCGTTTGGCGGCGAGTGCGTCGACGATCGCGGACTCCGACATCCCGTGCTCCGGCAACGGCACGGGGACGACGCTACCGGCTCAGCCCGTGGCGTCGTCGGGGAGGTCGGAGGCCGCCCCGCCCGGCTCGGTGCTCCAGCCCGAGGCGGGAGCGTGGACGGCCGCGCACGCGTCCTCGTGCGCCATCGTCACGTAGACGGGTGTGCTGTTCGGTGCCCAGCGTCCGAACGCGCACACGTCGTGGTTCGACGCGGCGACGGCGATGGTCACGGTCGCCGCGTCCTCCGCGACGGAGACGGTCTTCGGGTCGCTCGACGCCTTGTCGCCCACGATCCAGGTGTAGTTCGGCTGCTCGCTCGCGAGATCCGCGAGGTCGGCGGTCCCGCCGGCCTCGATCGTCTCGAGCGCGGTGTGACGCGCCGATTCGGCCTCGACCCGGACGATGACGTCGAGGCTGGTCGGCAGGCCCACGGTCGGCGGGCGCGGCGCCAGCACTTCCGCGGTCTGATGCTGTGTCGCCTGGCCCGGTCCGAAGCCGAGCCATACCGTTGCGCCCGCGGCGACGACGAACGCAACCACGAGGAATGCGGCGACGAGCTTCTTGCCGGGCGAGAGGGAAGCGTGCGCCGGTGCGGCCGGCGCCAGGTGCGTGATCGGTTGCAGGACTGTGGGCGTGAAGAACTGCTCCTCGGGGCTCGGCGCCGCGGCCGCCGCGGACCCGGTGGCGCCGGCGCCGGGCGGGACAGCGGGCGCGGGCGGCGGCATCAACAACGCGCCGCACGACTTGCAGCGGGTCCACAGCGCTCGGGTCTCCCCACCGCACGCCGGGCACGTACCGCTCACGAGTGCCAACCCGACACGGGCGCGGCGCTCGCCCGGCACTGCGCCGTGGCGACCGTGACGAATTGCGTCAGTGACTTCGCCGGGTAGGAACGCGCGAAGACGCAGTGCCGCGCGTCCGACGGCGTCGCGAGCACCAGCTCCTGCGTGCCCGCGACGCGCATGGAGACCGTCCCGACGACGGCCGTCGTCGTCGCCGCGACGACCGGGACTCGGTCGGAGTGCCCGCTGAGGGTCGCCGGCGCGACGCCGGCGAACGAGCGGTGCGTCGTGAACAGGACCTTCCCGCCGCCGGCGACCGTCCGGAGCAGCGCGGTGGCGCGGGCCGTGCTGCCGGTGCTCGCCGCGGCGGCGGGCTTCGACGGCGACGTGAACAGCACGGGCCACACCGCCATGACGCTCATCGTCAGCGCGACCCCGACGACGACGAGCACGACCGCGTGCCGCCAGTACTCGCGGGCGAACGCGGGAAGACCTGCGCGGGCCCCGGCGGGAGTCGGCGCGTGAGCATGGACGCGGCGCGCCTGCCGGGGCGCAGCGGCCGGCGCGGGGTGGGGCAGGAGATTGTCGGGCCGGCGCGGGGTCGCGCCGGGAATCAGCGTGTCGGGCGCGGCCGCGCCGCGGAGCGCGGCTTCGGCCACGAACGCGGCGCCCGCGCCCGCGTCCGCCGCTCCCGTGGACGGTCCCGACGGGGCGGTGGCGACCGCCCCGGTCCGGACGGCACCGCGCCCCTTCGAGAGTGCGGACGGCTTCGCCACGCGGGCGCTCTCCGGCTCGGGATGGAGCGGCGCGCCGCAACGGCGGCACAGCGACCACTCGGCCGGAACTCGGTACCTACAGGTCGGACACTCCACGGCGACGCTCCGGATACGCCTGCTTCTCCCCGTCGGGATATCGGCGCGCGGACGCCCGGCCTTCAGTGCCCGTTGGGCAGGCGACCGCCCGAGGTCCGGCCGGCCGGGCGGGTCTCAGTCGCGCGCGGGCCGAAGTACTGCTCGGCCAGCTCCGGCCGGGGCTGCACGAAGAGCCCCTCCGCCTCGGCGGTCAGGGTTTCCCCGTCGTACATCTCGGCTCTCGACATGATGCGCCGGCCCTCGACCCGGTCGACCCAGGCCTCGAGGCGGAGGTCGTGGAAGAGCGGAGTGGGCTTGCGGTAGTGGACGATCAGCCGCGCGGTCATCCCGGGGTTGCCGGCGGCGATGTTCGCGATACCGAGCACCTCGTCGAACGCACACGCGACCCACCCGCCGTGCACGAAGCCCGGCGGTCCTTCGTACGCGGCGCCGAAGCTGCCGCGCGCCTCGATCGCGGGGCTTCCGTCGGGCCGCGCGGCGAGCTCCCAGTCGAGGCGGGGCGACAGCGGGCTGGCCTCGCCGACGATCGGCGAGCGCGGCAGATAGTCGCCGTGGGTGCGCGGCCGGTAGCCGGGGCCCTCGTCGCGCCCGCGGCCCAGCCGGAACGTGAGCTGCTGAACCTCCTCCGCGACCGCGCGCAATGTCGCGGGCTCGACGTCCTCGACCGACATCGCGGTGTCGATCAGGGTGCGGATGGCGCTCGCGAGCTCGAGCGCGTTCCGGGATCGCGAACACGTCCGGATCGGGGATGCCGGGTGCGGCTTCGGACACGCGCCGTCACTTGCCCTTGAACACGGGCGGCCGCTTCTCGCCGAACGCCTTCGGGCCCTCCTGGGCGTCCTCGCTCGCGAAGACCTCCCACCCGATCGTGTCCTGGTGCTGCATGGCGTCGAAGTCGCTCATCGCCTCGGTCTCGCGCCACGCCCGCAGGATCGCCTTCGTCGACAGCGGCGCCATCTCGGCCACCTCCGCGGCCAGCTCCTTCGCGCGGGCGAGGGCCTGGCCGTCGGAAACGACGTGGCCGATGAGCCCGATCTCGAGTGCCTGCGGCGCCGGGACGGGCGGGCAGCGCAGGAGGATGTCCATCGCGATCGTGTACGGGATCTGGCGGGGGAGCCGGCACGCGGAACCGCCCAGCGGGAACAGGCCGCGCTTGGCTTCCCACACGCCGAAGATCGCGCTCTCGCCCGCGACGCGGATGTCGGTGCCCTGCAGGATCTCGCTACCGCCCGCGACCGCGTAGCCCTCGACCGCCGCGATCAGCGGCTTCGAGAGGCGGTAGTCGCGCAACAAGGCCTTCCAGTGCGGGTTGTTGCCGCGGGCCATGACCTCCTGCACCTTCGGGTCTTCCGACTGCTGACCCATCGAGGTGAGGTCCATGCCCGAGCAGAAGCTGCCGCCCGCGCCGGTGAGGATCGCGCACCGGATCTCGGGGTCCTCGTCGACGTACTCGTACCCGAGCACGAGCCCGGCGAGCATGTCGGGGGAGAGGGCGTTGCGTTTCTCGGGCCGGTTCATCGTGAGGATGACGACGCGCCCGTCGCGTTCGATGGTGCAGTGCTTGGTGCTGATGTCGAGTTGTTCGGTCACGGGCCGAGGCTAGAACACGTTCCAGGTGGCGTGCTCACAGGGCCGCCTCTCACCCCTTGGACCGAAAGGTGGAACGTGTTCTACTCTGCCCCGGTCGACGCCCTTCGGAGGGAGCCCGGATGGGATTCTGGAAACACGCGCAGGACGATCCGGGGTATCTCGCGATCGTCGACCCCGACGGGACGGAACACTCGGCCGGTGACGTCCTCGCGCGGGCGAATCAACTGGCGCACGCCCTGCGCGCGCTCGGTCTGCGCAAGGGCGACGCGGTCGCGGCGGTGCTGCCGAACGGCGCGCACCCGTTCACCCTCTACCTCGCCGCCTTGCAGACCGGTCTCTACTACGTGCCGATCAACTACCGGTTGAGCGCCCCGGAGATCGCGTACATCCTCGAGGACTCCGAGGCGAAGGCGTTCGTGAGCCACGAGCGGTTCGCCGCGCTCGCCGGCGCAGCCGCCGACGAGGCCGGCATCCCCGCGGCCACGCGTTTGGCGCACGGCGAGATCGCGGGTTTCAACTCGTTCGACGAGCTCGTCGACGCCCAGCCGACGACCTTGCCGGAAGACCGCGCGACCGGCGCGGCGATGCACTACACGTCGGGCACGACCGGGAAGCCCAAGGGCGTCAAGCGCCCCCTGGCCGACATCGATCCCGACGTCAGCGCGGAGCTGTTCACGTTCTTGTTGCAGCTGTTCGGCATCATGCCCGGTACCGACGAGGTGCACCTCAGCACCTCGCCGAACTACCACACTGCGGTGACCACGTTCGCGGGCAACTCGCTCCACATGAAGCACACCGTGGTCTGTATGGACAAGTGGGACGCGGAGGAGACGTTGCGGCTCATCGATCGCTACGGCTGCTCCCACACGCACATGGTGCCGACACAGTTCATCCGCATGCTGCAGCTGCCCGACGAGGTCAAGCAGAAGTACGACGTCTCGGCGATGAAGTGGGCGATCCACGCCGCCGCGCCGTGCCCCGTCGACACGAAGCGCAAGATGCTCGACTGGTGGGGTCCGGTCATCTGGGAGTACTACGCCGCGACCGAGGGCGGGGGAACGATCGCGCCGCCGGACGAGTGGTTGAAGTTCCCGGGAACCGTCGGTCGCGCGTGGCCGACCTCGGTGCTGAAGATCACCGACGACGACGGGAACGTCATGGCGACGGGTGAGCCGGGGACCGTGTGGATGCGCATGGGCGAGGGCCGCACGTTCGAGTACAAGGGCGACGACGCGAAGACGAACGACTCGCACGACCGCGAGGGCTTCTTCACCGTCGGCGACGTCGGCTACCTGAACGCCGAGGGCTACCTGTTCCTCTGCGATCGCAAGAGCGACATGATCATCGCGGGCGGCATCAACATCTACCCGGCCGAGATCGAAGGGTGCATCCAGGAGCACCCGCAGGTCGCCGACATCGCGGTGTTCGGCGTTCCCGACGACGAGCTCGGCGAGCAGATCAAGGCCGTCGTCCAGCCGCTGCCCGGCGTCGCGGGCGACGACGCGTTGCGCGCGTCGATCATGGAGCACGTGCAGACGCGCCTCGGCAAGTACAAGTGGCCGCGCAGCATCGACTTCATGGACGAGCTGCCCGCGAGCCCACCGGCAAGTTGTTGAAGCGCAAGCTGCGTGATCCGTACTGGGAAGGTCGCGACCAGCGCGATCTAGCGCGTCGCCCGTCGAGGTTTCGGAGCGCCGATGTCCAAGGAGAACTGTTGACCGACGTCTTCACGTCTCAGCACGTCATCGAGTATCCGGGTGGTTACACCCGCTCGGTCGGCCCGGTCATCGGGCGGTTCCTCACGGGACTGCGCGACGGCCGCATCCTCGCGGTGCGGCTCGCCGACGGCCGGGTGCTCGTCCCGCCGACCGAGTACGACCCCGCGACGAGCGCGAGCGTCGCGGCCGACGGCGATCACTGGATCGAGGTCGGCCCGCGCGGCACGGTGCAGGCCTTCACGTGGGTCGCGCAGCCCCGCGCCGGCAAGCACGCGCTCGACCACCCGTTCGCGTTCGCGTTGATCCGCCCGGACGGCGCGGACACCGCGCTGTTGCACGTCGTCGACTGCGGCACGGCCGACGCGATTCGCGTGGGTTCACGGGTCGCCCCCCGCTGGCGGGCGGAACGCACCGGTTCGATCACCGACATCGAGGCGTGGCTCCCGCTCGGCGACGGTGAAGAGCCGGCGCCGGCGCCGCTCCACGTCCCCGCCGAGGACGAGCAGGTCGTCACCGGCATCACCGTCCCGATCCGGCTCGAGTACGAGCTCACCGCGGGCGTTGCCACCAGTCGTTACCTGAGGGGTCTGGCCGAGGGGAAGATCATCGGTGGTCGCGCGCCCTCGAGTGACGAGGTGTACGCGGCGTCACGCGGTACGGACCCGAAGACGGGCGAGCCCACCTCGATCGAGGTCGAGGTGCAGGACACCGGCGTGATCACCACGTTCTGCGTCGTGAACGTTCCCGGGCTGTCCGACCTCGCGCCCGAGATCCCGTACGTGTCCGCGCAGATCCTGTTGGACGGAGCGAACAACTGCTTCTTCGGCCTGATCCGCGGCATCCCGGTCGAGGACGTGCACATGGGGCAACGGGTGAAGGCGAAGTGGGCCGACGAGCTGAAGCCCGACCACACGTCGATCCAATGGTTCGAGCCGAGCGGCGAACCCGACGCCGACTACGAGATGTACAAGGACTACCTCTGATGCGTGACGTGGCGGTGGTGTCGTACGTGTGCAGCACGACTGCACGCGAGGCGGTGCGCAACGAGACCGAGATGATCGTGCCGGTCATCCAGGAGGCGGTCGAGAAGTCGGGCATCCCGAGCAAAGAGATCGGGTTCGTGTGCTCGGGCAGTCTCGACTACCTGCAGGGCGGACCGTTCGCGTTCGTCGCCGGGCTCGATGCCGTCGGCGCGTGGCCGCCGGTACGGGAGAGCCACGTCGAGATGGACGCGGCCTGGGCGCTGTACGAGGCGTGGGTCGCGATCCAGACCGGTGAGGTCGACAGCGCGCTGATCTACGGCTTCGGCAAGTCGTCGCCCGGCGATCTGCACGAGATCATGGCGTTGCAGCTCGACCCGTATTACCTGTTGCCGCAGTGGCCGTCGATGGTCGACATGGCCGCGCTGCAGGCGTGCGCGTTCCTCGAGGGGAACGGCGCGACCGAGAAGGATCTCGCCGAGGTCGCGGCCCGTTCGCAGCGGAACGCGCAGAGCAATCCGAACGCGATCCGCAAGGGCGACGTGACCGCCGCCGACGTGCTGAAGCAACCCGTGACACACCATCCGCTGCGCGACGCCGACATCTTCCCGATCACCGACGGTTCGGCGGCGATCGTCATCGCGGCCGGCGATCTCGCCCGCAAGGTGTCGAAGCGGCCGGCGTGGATCCGCGGCATCGAGCACCGCATCGAGGCGCACAGTCTCGGCGTGCGCGACCTCACGCACTCCGAGTCGACCCGAGCCGCCGGCGCGGCCGCAGGCGTGGCGAAAGGCAAGGTCGACGTCGCCGAGCTGCACGCGCAGTTCAGTCACGAGGAATTGATCCTCGCCGAGGCCCTCGGGCTCGACGCCACGAGCACGGCGATCAACCCGTCCGGCGGCGCGTTGGCGGCGAACGCGATCATGTCCGCCGGGCTCGCGCGCATCGGCGAGGTCGCGCAGCGCATCACGAACGGTGAGGCGAACCGCGGCGTCGCGCACGCGACCAGCGGTCCGTGCCTGCAACACAACATGGTCGTCGTCCTGGAGGGTGAATAGCACCGTGCGGACGAATCGGAGCGCAGCGCAGAAGAGGGAGCGGTTCTAGTGGCAGGCGATCGGGTTGCAGTCGTCGGCGTCGGGCAGACGGTCCATCGCACGGCGCGCAAGGACGTGTCGATGGCGGGACTGGTACGCGAGGCCGCGCAGGAAGCGCTCGACGACGCGGGTATGACGTGGTCCGATATCGACGCCGTCGTGCTCGGTAAGGCCCCCGACATGTTCGAGGGTGTCGCGATGCCGGAGCTCTACCTCGCCGACGCCCTGGGCGCGGTCGGAAAGCCCATGATCCGGGTGCACACCGCGGGGTCGGTCGGCGGGTCGACCGCCATCGTCGCGGCCAAGCTCATCTCGGCGGGTGTGCACGAGCGCGTACTCACGGTTGCGTACGAGAAGCAGTCGGAGAGCAACGCAACCTGGGGCCTGTCGGTCCCGATGCCGTTCGCGGCGCCGCTCGTCGCCGGTGCCGGTGGCTTCTTTGCGCCGCTCATCCGCGCCTACATGTACCGCTCGGGCGCGCCGCGTTACATCGGCCACCTGGTCGCGGTGAAGGATCGTCTCGCGGCGTTGCGCAACCCCAAGGCGCACCTGCACATCCCCGACATCGACCTGAAGATGGTCGAGGAGTCGTTCCTGTTGTGGGACCCGCTCCGCTACCTCGACGTGTGCCCGAGCTCCGACGGCGCGATGGCGATGGTGCTCGGCAGCGAGAAGGTCGCCGACGCCGCGCCCGGACCGGTCGCGTGGGTCCACGGCATGGCGATGCGCAGCGAACCCACGATGTTCGCTCGTCGTGACCAGGTGAGCCCGCAGGCCGGGAAGGACTGCGCGAAGGACGTATATGCGCAGGCCGGTATCACCGACCCCCGCAAGGATTTCGACACGGCCGAGGTGTACGTGCCGTTCTCGTGGTACGAGCCGATGTGGCTCGAGAACCTCGGCTTCTGCGCGGAGGGCGACGGCTGGAAGCTCACCGAGTCGGGTGCGACCGGGCCCGACGGCGACATCCCGTGGAACATGTCGGGCGGCGTGCTGTCCTCGAACCCGATCGGCGCCTCGGGCATGGTGCGTTTCGGCGAGGCCGCGCAACAGGTGCGTGAACGGTCGGGCGACTTCCAGGTCGAGCTGAAGACCGGCCTCGCGCTCGGTCAGGCCTACGGCGGAGGCTCGCAGTTCTTCTCGATGTGGGTCGTCGGCAACAAGAAGCCGTGAGCAAGGTCGCATGAGCGAGGGCCAGGCGCAGATCGCAGGCCCGGACGGTGCCGGGCGTCGCACGGGTGCTCGAGGGCTGGAGATCGCAGCCGCATGAGCAACGTCAAGCGCGTACGCGAGATCATGCAGCTCGCCGACGAGATGCGCGTCGACGAGCTGGTCGAGCTGTTCGCCGACGACGCCGTGATGGAGCTCCCGTTCGCACCCGGAAAGATGACCCGCCGTTACGACGGCAAGGCCGCGATCGGCGAGTTCCAGCGCTTCGCCCGCGACACCTTCGGCGAGTTCTCGATGACCGTCGACGCGATCCACGAGACGGCCGATCCGCACGTCGTGATCGCCGAGCACCGAAGCCGTGCCCGGGTCGCCGAGAACGGCCGTTCGTACTGCAATCACTACGTCACGTTCTTCACGTTCGACGACGACGGCCGGGTCACGGGCTGGCGGGAGTTCTATGACGCCGGCGTCGTGGTTCGTGCTTTTCGCCCCGACCGGGCCGTGTAGTTTTGCCTCCGACGATCGAGGGAGTACCGCAAATGGAACTGAGTGACATCAACCTTCTGGACCGGGATGCGTTCGCGAAGGGTGTGCCCCACGACTGGTTCACCTACCTGCGGGCGAACCACCCGATCTTCAAGCACCCCGAGCCCGACGGCCCGGGCTTCTGGGTGGTCACGAAGTACGACGACGTCGTGGCCGTCGGCCGCGACGGCGCCACGTTCTCCTCGGACCAGAAGCGCGGCGGCGTGGTGGTCCTCGAAGAGACGCAGATGAACGACTTCGAGCAGGGGGGCAACCTCATGCTCACGATGGACGCGCCCGAGCACACGCGCTACCGCAAGCTCGTCAACCGCGGCTTCACGCCCCGCCAGATGCGCATGCTCGAGCCGCACATCCGCGAGCTGACCGCGCAGATCATCGACGAGGTGATCGAACAGGGCGGATGCGACTACGTCGTCGACGTCGCGGCCGAGGTGCCGTTGCAGGTCATCGCGGAGATGCTCGGCGTGCCCCAGGAAGACCGGCACAAGCTCTTCGAGTGGAGCAACCGGATGATCGGCTCCGAGGACCCGGAGTACATCGTCTCCGAAGAAGAGGTGATGAACGCGCAGGTCGAGATGTTCATGTATGCGAACGAGCTCGCGGCCAAGCGCCGGGCCGAGCCGCGCGACGACATCATCACCGCACTGCTCAACGCCGAGGTCGACGGCGACACGCTCTCGGAGATGGACTTCAACCTCTTCTTCTTGCTCATCGCGGTCGCGGGCAACGAGACGACGCGCAACTCGATCTCGCACGGCATCAAGGCGTTCTGCGACTTCCCCGACCAGTACCAGCTGCTGGTCGACGACCCGACGCTCGCGCAGTCGGCGACCGACGAGATCGTCCGGTGGGCTTCGCCCGTCATGTACTTCCGCCGCAACGTCACGAAGGACACCGTCCTGCGGGGCCAGCAGCTGAAGGAGGGCGACAAGATCGCGATGTACTACATCTCGGCGAACCGCGACGAAGACGTGTTCGATCGTCCGTTCGAGTTCGACATCCGTCGCAGCCCCAACGAGCACGTCGGTTTCGGCGGCGGCGGCCCGCACCACTGCCTCGGCATGAACCTCGCCCGCATGGAGATCTACGTGCTGCTCGAGGAGATGGCGAAGCGCATGCCGACGCTCGAGCGGACGGGGGAGGCCGAGCCGCTCCGGTCGAACTTCATCGCCGGTATCAAGCACATGCCGGTGAAGTTCCCTCCGGGTGAGCGCGTCTGCCCGGTCGCGCACTGATCGCCGCTTGCTCATGAGTGGTCACCGCTTCCGGTTCGGCGTCGAGGTCCACGGCCCGCTCGAGGGGAGCACGTGGGCCGAGACGGTCCGCGAGTTCGAGGCGCTCGGGTATTCGACGGTGTTCGTGCCCGATCATTTCGACGAGGGGCTCGGCCCGATCTCGGCGATGGCGACGGCCGCGGTGCTGACGTCGACGCTGAAGGTCGGGGCGCTGGTGTTCGACTGCGACTACCGCCACCCCGCGGTCCTCGCCCGCGAGCTGGCCTCGATCGACCTGCTGTCGGAGGGCCGCCTCGAGGTCGGCCTGGGCGCGGGTTGGAAGAAGCTCGACTACGACCGCTCCGGTATCCCGATGGACGCCCCGAAGGTGCGCGTCGACCGGATGATCGAGCACACGAAGATCCTGAAGGCGCTGTTCGCCGAAGAGCCCGTCACGTTCGCGGGCGAGCACTACCGCATCACCGACATGCCCGGCACGCCCCGTCCGTATTCCCCGGGCGGACCGCCGTTCGTCATCGGCGGAGGCCAGCGCCGGGTGTTGCGGTTCGCGGGATCGATCGCGGACGTCGTCGGTGTCAACGCCTCCATCCATTCCGGCGAGATCGACACGGCCGCCGCGCAGGACGCGATGCCCGATCGCATCGACGAGAAGGTCGGCTGGCTCCGCGAAGGCGCAGGCGCGCGCTTCGACGCGATCGAGATCAACGCGTGGCTGGCCGCGGCCGAAGTCACCAACGACACCGACGCGGTCGCCGACCTCATGGGTCAGCTGTTCAGCGCGGAGCCCGAGGACGTGCTCGCGTCTCCGCTCACGCTCATCGGGTCGCTCTCGGAATGCGCCGACCGGCTGCGGGAACGGCGGGAGCGCTGGGGCTACAGCTACACGGTGATCCCGGGCGACAAAGCCCGCGACTTCGCTCCGCTCGTCGCCGAGCTCACGGGCACGTAGGTGGCCGCGGTGCAGATCTCGTGCGCCTTCCCGCCCGGTCCGCACGTCGTCGACCACATCGTCGAGGCGGAACGGCTCGGCTACGAACGGGCGTGGCTGTTCGACTCGCCCGCGCTGTACGGCGACATCTGGGTCGTCGCGGCGCTCGCGGCACTGCGCACCGAACGGATCGCGCTCGGACCGGCAGTGCTCGTTCCCAACCTCCGCCACCCGCTCACGCAGGCGAGCGCGATCGCCACGCTCGAGCAGCTCGCGCCCGGACGGGTTGCCGTCGCGATCGGCACCGGCTTCACCGGCCGGATGGCGATGGGGCAGAAGCCGCTCACGTGGGCGTGGACGCGTGAATACATCGAGCAGCTCCGCGCGCTGCTGCGGGGCGAGAAGGTCGAGGTCGAAGGCGCCGTCGTGCAGATGTTGCACGGCCCCGACTTCGCGCCGGCGCGCCCGATCGAGACGCCGATCGTCGTCGCCGCCAACGGCCCGAAAGGGCTCGCGGTCGCGCGCGATCTCGGCGACGGCGTCATGACGATCGGCGGCGGCAATCCCGACTTCGCGTGGTGCTCGACACTCGCGTTCGGCACCGTCCTCGATCCGGGCGAGAGCCCGGGATCCGACGCGTGCGCTCGCCGCGGCCGGGCCGGCGCTCACGGTCGTGTACCACGCGATGTACGAAGGCGACCCGGCGTCGGTCGACGCGTTGCCCGGCGGCCCGCAGTGGCGGGCCGTGCTCGAGCAGATCCCCGAGTCGGAGCGTCATCTCGCGATCCACGAGGAGCATCTGGTGACGGTGACCGACCGCGACCGTCCGTTGCTCGACGGTGATCTGCTGAAGGCGTTCACGTGGACGGGCGAGGCGTCCGAAGTACGGGCGCGGATCGACGCGCTGGGCGAATCGGGTGCGACCGAGATCCTCTACGCGCCGATGGGCCCCGACATCTCCCGGGAACTCCGCACGTTCATGGAGATGGCGACCGCGTAGTCGTGGAGGGCGCCGCGTGAAACTCGGTCTCTTCGGGGTCAACATGGGCGCCTCGGCCACACCGGCCGGTTTGGTCGCAGCCGCGCGGGCGGCGGAGGCTGCGGGCTTCGATTCGATCTGGGTGGGGGAGCACGTGGTGCTGCCCGACCCGCAGGTCCCGCCTTCGCCGATGGCGCCGCAGGATCCCGCGCTCGATCCGTTGCTCGTGTTGACGTGGGCCGCGGCGCACACGTCGACCCTGCGCCTCGCGACCGGCATCGTCATCGTGCCGCAACGCAATCCGGTGGTGCTCGCCAAGCAGATCGCGAGCCTCGACGTGCTCAGCGGCGGTCGCCTGATCGTCGGTCTCGGCGTCGGCTACCTCGAACCCGAGTTCCGGGCGATCGGTGCCGACTTCGACAACCGCGGCGCGGTCACCGACGACTACGTCGAGGCGATGCAGCACCTCTGGTACGACGAACACCCGGAGTTCCACGGCCGCTTCGCGGAGTTCTCCGGTGTCGACGCGTACCCGCGTCCGGTGCAACAACCGATTCCCGTCGTCTTCGGCGCGCACTCGCCCCGTGCGTTTCGCCGCACCGTTGCGCGTGGCCACGGCTGGTACGGCTTCTCGATGACACCCGAGCTGCTCGTGGAGTGCCTCGCGGGACTGCGGGACGCGGCCACTCGCGTCGAGCGGCCCGACGCGCTCGGACCGCTCGAGATCACCGTGACGCCGCGGGGCCGGTTGACCGCCGACGACGCGAAGGCCTACGCCGATCTCGGTGTCGATCGGATCGTTCCGTACCCGCGCCCGGGCCGCGACGACGTCAACGCGACGATCGACGCGGTACTCGACGCCGTCGCCGATCTGTAGCCCGAGACCGTGTCGATCAGGGTCTGCGACGTTGCGCGAGCGGATCGAACCACGGCACCGTTGTCTGCAGCGCACGATATGTGCGGCGCGTTCTGCTCGGGTCGACGAGCAGCGAGGGCGCGCGACATCGGCAGTTAACTGGTCCTCCTGCTGCATCCGTGGGTGTTTGCAGTGTTGGTCCGCGAGTGCACCCCGCCTGATTCCTAGGTTCGGAGTTGTCTGACGACTCGAATCCAGGAGGTAAGGCGGGGTGCGGAACAAGAGCGTATGGGAACGCGCGTGTGGGCTCACGCGGACGGTTGTTGATGCGGTCGTGTTCGACGACGAAGTGGACGCGGTCGTGGTGTCGGTGCGGCCGGTCGCGAGGGCGCGAAGTCGGTGTGGTCTCTGCGGTCGTCGCTCGCCGGGTTATGACGTGGGTGATGGCCGTCGGCGGTGGCGGGCGTTGGATCTGGGCACGACGAAAGTGTTCCTCGAGGCCGCCGCGCCGAGGGTTCGGTGCCGCACTCATGGGGTCACGGTCGCGGCGGTCCCGTGGGCCCGTCACGGCGCGGGCCACACCCGCGACTTCGACGACCTCGCGGCCTGGCTCGCGGTCCGCACCTCGAAGAGCGCGGTGATGGAACTGCTACGCGTCGCGTGGCGCACCGTCGGGTCGATCGTCACGCGCGTCAACGCGGATATCGACGCCACGGTCGATCGCCTCGATGGACTGCGTCGGATCGGGATCGATGAGATCTCCTACAAACGCGGACACCGTTACCTGATCGTGGTGGTCGATCACGACAGTGGCCGGCTGGTCTGGGCGGGACCGGGCCGCAACGACGCGGCGCTGCACGTGTTCTTCGACCAACTCGGCCCCGAACGCTGCCGCGCTGCTGACCCACGTTTCGGCCGACATGGCCGACTGGATCGCCCGGGTCGTCGCCCAGCGTGCGCCGAACGCGTCGCGCAGCGCCGATCCGTTCCATGTCGTCGCGTGGGCGATCGAAGCGCTCGATATCGAACGCCGCCGAGCGTGGAACCAAGCCCAAGGCCGGCGCCGCACCCGCGGTCCCAAACGTCACCCGCCCGCGCGACCGGCGACGCGCACCACATCGCCCGATCTCGCTACGCGCTGTGGAAGAACCCCGGCGATCTCACCAGCCGCCAACGTCATCAGCTGGACTGGATCGCCAAGACCGACCCGCGGCTCTGGCGCGCGTATCTCCTCAAAGAAGGACTGCGTTACGTGTTCGCCGTCAAAGGCGATGAAGGCAAACACGCCCTCGACCAATGGACCAGCTGGGCGCGCCGCTCCCGCATCCCCGCGTTCGTACACCTACAACGCAAGATCGCGAAGCACCGCCCAGCGATCGACGCGGCACTCGAGACAGGCCTGTCCCAAGGACTCATCGAATCCACGAACACAAGATCCGACTCCTCACCCGCGTCGCGTTCGGGTTCCACGGACACGAACCACTCGTCGCGCTCGCGATGCTCGCGCCTCGGATCACACCCACCCCGACTCCCCGGCCGCGAATGACCCACGGATCGGACAGGAGAACCAGTTAACTACGCCGCGTGGGAGTGCGAAGGGTGACGCAGATCGTCTCAGGCGCTACGTGGTCGAATCGACTCCACGCCACAAGACCGTCGGTAACGACGATCGTCTGCTCGTCGTATTTGTCTGGCTCTGGCGTGGCGAAGCCGAGTTCCGCTAGCCGTGATCGTGCTGACTTCCAGTTGCCCAGGAGCCGGATGCCACGGTAAGCGGGCACGATCGAGCCGCCGGTGATGAACTCGATCTCTTCAACGACGCGATCGTCGCCGACAGTCGTGAGGATCCCGCGTCCGACAAACTGACACCGCTGACCGTAGAAATGCTCCTGCGGAAAGCAGCGCGGTTCCTCGCCGAACGCTTCGATGAACTCGTCGAGCGTGCTTCCAGCAGGAAGTGGCCCGGCGCGAACGTACGGTTCGACTTCCCACATCTCCTTCGCCGCCACCCGACCAGATTGCCCGATCGCGCGCTGCCGCGGCGAGCCCGATCGGCTATGGCGCTGCTACTTCGTGCCGACGATGCAGCGGGCCACGCCTGGGACCCGGACCTTGCCGTCCTTCTCGAATGTGCTCACGTTCGCGATGGCCGCTGCCCGAATCCGCTCCCGCGCCGGTTCGTCGACCTGCTGAAGCGCCGCGACTGCGAGCGAGACGTGCTCACTGATCATGTCCCAATACTCCGCGGGCGATCGCGTGACGAGTTCGACGTCGACGTCCCACTCGGCAACGTCGCGTAGCCCGGCTCCCTCGTACAGGGCAGGGACGTATCCCGGAGCGGCGCACCGGAACATATTCGGCCGCTCCGGGTCGGGTGGCGCCAGCACCACCTCGGTCGCAATGGCCTGCATGACGATCGTCGTCCACGGGTTCGCCTCGGGCTTGACCCAAACCGACGAGCACAGACGTCCGCCTGGCTTGAGTACCCGGGCGAACTCGGCCGTCGCTTTGGTCACGTCGGGGAAGAACATGTAGCCAAAACGCACCGAGACGCTGTCGAACGTGGCGTCATCGAACGGCAGATCATCGGCGCTGCACACCTTCGTCTCGATATTCGCGAAGCCTTGCGCCCTGGCGCGTCGCGCGGCGACGTCCAGCATCTCGGCGACGAGGTCGGTCAGCACGACGTGTCCCTTCGGCGACATTCTCGCGATGGTCAGACCCGGCTCGCCCGTACCTGCGGCAATGTCGAGATGCTGCTGATCTTGAGCGATGTCGAGACGCTCGATCATCGCTACGCCGACCGGACCCAGCTGATCCATGATGACCGAGTCCCACTTCTCCCAGCCCGCAGAGAGCCCGGCCCACGTCTCCCGCTGACCTTCTCGGATCTCATCCGCGCTCCGCATCGGCCCTCCACGCTGTCGACGACCCACCGAACACGAAATCACGCCTCAGTGAGAGGGACACAGAATGCCCGGTAGGAGCGCGTTCTGCCAGAGGACGTTCCAGGATCAGGCCGCACACAACGCTCAGGCCGCGCCACCCCCGACGGCCAGCACGATATAGGCGCGCGTTCCGCTCGGGTCTACGCCTCAGCGAGGTGCGCGAGATCGCCAGATATGGCGGTCGGGCCTACGGTCGTTCGGATGTTCTTCGATCGGCTCATCGAATGGGACTGGCCCGACGCACCCGCCCGCAACCCGGTCATCGCCGGTGACATCCCCGCCAGCCCCGACGCGCTGCCGAAGTTCCTCGATGACACCGCCGCCGCCAAGTTCATGGCCGCCACACGCGCGGCCGACGACCCACGCGACCGCATCGTCTGCGAGCTGCTCGCCCGCACCGGCCTACGCGCCAGCGAACTCTGCGACCTCGCCGCCGACTCGATCGTGCTGATCGGAGTGAACCACTGGCTTCGCGTCCCGCTCGGAAAGCTCCGCAACGATCGCTACGTGCCACTGCACCCGGATCTCGTCGATCTGCTCGCACGCTGGACCGCAGAACAGACCGAGACGATGCGCCACCACCACAGGCTCATCGCCGATCATCGCGGGCCGCTCGACCGGCACACCGTCGGGCGCATCGTCGGCCGCGTCGGACGAACCGCTGGCATCGATGTCCACCCCCCACCAGCTACGCCACACCCTCGCGACGCAAGCCACCAATCGCGGCATGCGGCTCGAAGCCATCGCCGCGCCTCCTCGGGCATCGCAGCATGCACAGGACGCTCACCTACGCGCGCATCGCGGACCGCACCGTGGCCGATCAATACGCCGCCATCAGCCGCCGCATCGACGCGCTCTACGACCAGCCGCCCGAGCTCCCTGCCGACTACGAAACCACCGGCATGACACGCCTGCGCCGCGAAGCCCACGCCCGCATGCTCGGCAACGGACTCTGCGTGCGACCCGCCCAACTCGAGTGCCGCATGGAAACGGTCTGCGAAACCTGCAGCTACTTCCAGACCACCATCGAGTTCCGCCCCACCCTCGTCCGCCAACGCGACCACGCCCACGAACAAGGACAGACCGACCGCGCTGTCCTCTTCGACAAGCTCATCAGCCGCGTCGACCAGGACCCCTCTTGACAACGATCACCCGTATAACGATGCTCCTATGTTTGTCAAGGGGCTTCCGACGGTGCTGGCAGACCAGTGATGGGCCACTCGGGTGAGGGCGAGCTCTTATTAGGCCATGCGGTGTCGGTGATTGGTTTGGGGTCGCGGCCGACGGATCGTTCGAAGGACAACCCGTGGTGGGTGTCGGGCAGTTATTGGGTCAGGCCGCCGACCCAGAACATGTTCAGCTGCGTGGGAGCAGCTGGTAGGTCTCGCGGGCGACGTAACGCTTGAGGACGCGCATGATCTCGGGCTTGGAGAGTCCTTCTTCGGTGCGTCGTTCGACGTAGACGCGGGTGCGGGGATCGTGGCCCATGCGGGTGAACACGATGCGCCAGAGCGCATGGTTCGCTTGACGGTTCCCGGCGCGGCTCAAGCGGTGCCGGCGCTGTTTACCTGACGACATGGGTAGTGGTGCGACGCCGCACATGTGTGCCCACGCGGCTTCGTTACGGATCCGTTCGGGGTTGTCACCGGCGGCGACCAACAAGATTGCGGCGGTGTCGACCCCGACGCCGTGACAGGCGAGCAACGCGGGTGCGGTCTGGGTGACGAGCTCGGTGAGGACGTGTTCGAGTTCGTGCATGTCGTCATCGATTGCGAGCGCACGTCGCCCGAGGGTCCGCATCGCGAGTTTCGTCGCGTGCAACACCGGGTCACCAGGTCTGGGGCGCAGCCCCGCGGCCTGATGGGCGAGGTGGGCTTTGGGGACGTCACGGAACTGCTTTCGCAGCTGGTCAGGGGCGGTGAAACCGAGGTGACGGATCTGGTTCAAGCACCGGGTGCGGGCTTGACGGCCGGAACGTTGCGCGACCAGCAACGCCCGGATCGCTTCCACGTTCCCGTCCGCGGTTTTCGCGATCCCCGACGCCCGGCCCGACAGCGCGGCGCGGGCGGCTTCGATCGCGTCGACCGGATCGGACTTGCCGAACTGGCGGCGGACCTGACGGTTGGTGCGATCAACTTCGATCACGACCAGTCCGCACGATTGGAGATAGCGCGACAGGCCCGCGCCATACGCGCCGGTGCCTTCGACGCCGACCCGGGCGATCGGACCGAACGCGCACAACCATGCGTGCAACTGAGCGAACCCGACCGGCGTTGTCGGGAACGACTCGACTCCGAGCACACCGCCGTTCGCGTCAAGTGCCGCGGCGACATGCGCGTCGAGGTGGGTGTCGACTCCATCCACGATCGGGCGCGACGAATCTACGATGGGCATTGCCATCCCTTTCTCTCTTCAACGGTTGAGGGGTGGCACGCACGTCCCGGGAAGGAGACCGTGTCGAGTCAGCTGTTCGCGCAGCCGGCTCGGTCACCCTCCGGAACGGGACGTGCCCAATTCCAGCACCGTCCGATCGACAGGCGCTCCCATCAAACGAGCACTTCGACAGGTCAGATCAGACGATGCTCACCGTCGATCGCGAAACCGCGAACAACGACACACCCAGTCTCACTGGCAGCTATGGGGTCGTGTTGGAGTCTTGCTTGGACGTCCGCGACTTCGCCGACCTACGCCACGCGGGGATGCCGATCGCGACGATGGCGACGAGCAAGGGCATGAAGCGCAACCTGCTCTGGGAGGCGACAACAGAGACGACTACCAGCGGCACGGCGAGCGAGACGCTCGCGACCGCGGTCGACGGCGGCAGAAGACTCATGAGTGGATGCAGTTTCGACTGGTCGCTATCGAGGATCGGTTGGTTGTAGCGCACCGCGAGATACTGCGATACGCCAATCACGGCACCGCCGTACAGGCTCAGGGTGAGTCCGAGTACGAGGATCCAAGCGGGGGCCGGTTGGTCGCTCAGCTGCTGGAAAGCAGCTCCCGGCACCGTGACCACGAAGTAGCCCAACAGAAGGCCGAAGCCTTCCAGCAAAGCGAAACGGCGGTCACGTAGTAGATGGCGGACCACAAGCGCGAGTCGAACACCGCCTTCATATGACCATGGTCATCGGCAGCCGAACCGGGCGACCTGACCGCGCACCGATTGCCCGGTCGCTCACGAGTGAGGTGTCCAGAGCGGCAGATATGGGGTCCTACACGTCAGAGGTGTCGCACCGCTCGTGCCCGGCGGCGGTGACGCCGCGGCGGGGAGAGCCGTTCGATAAAGGTTACGACGCTGACCGTCACGAGCGTGAAGCTCACAGCCACGGCAACCCACCAGGCCGACGCAGTCCACCCATGACTGAGGTAGCCGATTTGTGACACGGTCCTCGCCACGGCGGCACCAAACACGATGCCCACCCACCAGGTGAAGACGCGATTCACGTTGCGATCGTAACCGCGCCACCTACGAGCGCGGATCGGCAGTAATGCACACGCACTGGCAAGTACCCTCACACTCAGGGCGAAGCCCTGGCGACGTCGGACGGGTGTGATCAATCGAGCAGGAATCCTCGGGGCTCGTCCGGGCGGCCCTTGGGGATGGTTGACGCGGTCGCCGACGATGATCGACGGCGGCGAAGACGCTCCGATGGATGAGGAATCAAATCGGTTCTTCAAGCACCTCACGATCGGTGCGCTCATCGTCGTGGCCGTCATCTTCGCCGTTGCGATCTTCGCCCGTTAGGCGGCCCGATCGGCAGATCGGGCGCTACGGCGACGGGGCCGCAGGCGGAAATCTGTAGAAGATATGGGGACGGAGCCAGTGTCCCGTTGGAACGTTGGGGTGCTCGAAGTCCGACGCCGGATCACGAATCATGCCGAGGCGTTCCATTACCTTCCACGACCGGACGTTGTCTGGGTTGGTGAAGGAAACGATCTCGTCAAGACCGACCTCTTCGAGTCCGTAGCGAACCGCACTACGAGCCGCCTCGGTCACGAATCCATAGCCCCAGTGCTCGCGGGCTAGGCGCCATCCGACTTCGACCGCAGGCGTGAAGGGAGCGTCAAACGGCACTCGGTGCAACCCGACAAAACCAATGAACGGCGAGTGGTTCGGCGCCTCTACGGCCCACAGACCGAAACCGCAGTCGTCGAACTCCTCCTCGATGCGCGCCACGAATGCGTCGCTCTCCTCTCGGCTCATGGTCTTCTGCATGTGCGCCATTACGTCGGGATCGGCGTTGAGTTCGGCAAAGGGTGCTAGGTCTTCGGCGCGCCAACGCCGCAACACGAGGCGTTGAGTCCGCAGTGTCGGGCCCCTCGCATCGGACGCGAGGTCTCGATCGGGATACACGAGCGCATCTAACACTATTGGTGTCCCTCCGAGCCAGATTTTGGGTTCGTAGGGTGTGTTGGTTGGTCCTGTCCGGTCTGTCTGATGTCAGCGCGCTGGAGCGGCTTTGGCTGACTCCTGATGTATGAACGACGGGTCGGTCGGGGCTGATCGGCGTGTGGCGTGGAAGCCCTGTTGAGGAATTCGGGACCGGTGATTGCTGGAGCCCTGTTAGCTCAGATGTTCGGGTCGCGCTCGGCCGGTCTGGCCTTGGATCGACGTCAACTCGGCCGGCGATGAGGAGATGGTCTTGGCAACGTTGGGTATCGATCTCGCGGTGCGCGCGTCTCATGTGGCGACGCTCGCTGATGAGCAAGGGAACGTGGTGTGGTCTCGTCATCGGTTCCGTAATCGGCGTGAGGAGCTCGTGGCGTTGGTCACGAGAGTGGGCGACGTCGATGGGTTGACGGTGGTGATGGAACCGACGCGCAACGCGTGGGTTCCGGTCGCGGCGTATTTCCGGGCGGTGGGCGCGAAGGTGGTGTTGATTGCTCCGGAACAATCCGCGGATCTGCGCCGGTATTACAAGAAGCACACGAAGAACGATCGGTTGGACTCGGTGCTGTTGTCGCGGGTGCCGTTGTTGCATCCCGAGGGGCTCAAACCGTTGTCGGATCTTGGGCCCGCCGACGCGTTGAAGCGGGCGGTGCGGCGCCGGTCCCGGTTTGTCGCGTCGCGTCTCGCGGCGAAGCAACGCATCGACGCGATGTTGGATCTGCTCGGCCCGGCGTATGCCGAGGTGTTCGGCACACGCTGCAACAAGACCACGCTCGCGGTGTTGGAACGCTACGCAGACCCGATAACGCTGCGCCGATTGGGTCTCGCCCGGCTGACCACGTTCGTGAAACGGACAAGCCATGGGCATTGGAACGCGAGCCACGCCGCCGAGATCCTCGCTGCCGCGGACGCCGCGATCGCCCTGTGGGCTGACGGAGGACTCGACTTCGGCGAACTGGCCTGGGACCTCGCGTCGGAGATCCGCACGGTCCGCAACATCGACATGGAGATCGACCGGCTCGAGGAACGCATCGCGGAGCTGTACGCGGTCGCGGATCCGAAACACATCGCCGCGTCCGCGCCTGGAGTTGGAGCGACACTCGCCGCGGGCATCGTCGGCCGCCTCGGTGACGTCACCCGCTTCGAGAACCTTGCCGGCGTCAGATCGTTCTCGGGGATCGTTCCCCAAGTCGCCCAGTCCGGTCAGCACCAGACCCGACCCGGGATCACCAAACAAGGTGATCCCGGCCTGCGCCGCGACCTGTGGTTCGCCGCGAACGTCGCGAGGACCCAAGATCCTCAACTCGCCGCGAAGTACTACCGGCTCGTCGTCGATCGTCAGCTGCATCACAACTCGGCGATCTGCCACATCGCCACGACGCTCCTGACACGCGTCGCGACGTGTCTACGCAACAACACGCCCTACGTCGTGCGAGACATCGATGGACGCGAACTCGATCGTGTCGAAGCAGCGGCCATCATCACCGCCCGTTACACCGTCCCCGCCGAGTCCCGCCGACGTTCCCGCGTCCCCAACGAAGTGAGCGAGTCGACCAAACAGGAGTCGACGAAACGCCGCTCCAAGTCGACTCGCTCAACACCAAACTACGCGCTTGACACCGCTTAGGAATTCATATTGCCCGGTCTGGGGCGCTTCTGCCACAGAGCGAGCCCGTACAGATCGACGAGTGCGGCCGGATAGCTCGCCTCCTGCGTGGACCATCGAAACCGCCAGTCCGCGCGGGAGAACACGGAAGAACGCGCATGCCGTTCTTCGGAGGTGGCGTCAGTCGGTGTACTTGCCGAGCTGGCGGAACCAGCCGAGCGTGTCCTCGACGCCCCACGACTCGGCGAGGCGCCCGTCGGCGACGCGGTAGAGCGTTGCACCGGGCTTCTCGTAGCGCTGCCCGGACGCCTCGATCCCGAGGAACGGTGCACCGGTCAACGTGCCCCGCTCGACATAACGGTTGACGATCTTGTCGTCCTCGACGACGAGGTCCTCGATCGTGATCGCGACGTCGGGGAACGAGCGGCGCAACATCTTGCACACTCGGACGTAGTGGTCGCGGCCGACGTTGGACCGGCCGTCCGCGCCGTAGCGCGCGGTGTAGCCGTCGGCGAGGGTCGCCTCGCAGACGGTCCAATCGCCGTGGTTGAAACCCTCCTCGATGTGGCGCCGCACGAGCGCGCGCATCTCAGCCGGCTGCATCGGTCCACGCTCCGGAGGTCGCCGTCCCGCCCCGGGTCTCCGCCCACGTCTTGCCCTGTTCGACGTCGAGGTCGTGGGGGAGTCCGAGGAGACGCTCCGCGATGATGTTGTGCAGCACCTCGCTCGTGCCGCCGCCGACGGTCAGTGCCGGGCTGAACAGGAAGCCGCGGTCCCACTCCGGGCCGAGCGTGCCGTTCTCCTCGAGCATGCCGCCCGCGCCCATGAGGTCCTTGGCCAGCGTGAAGACACGCTTGCCGTGCGGGTCGGCGAGCGCCTTGCGCAGCGACGCGTCGGGCCCGGGCTTCTTGTTCACCGCGGCCGAGATCATGCGCATGCGGTGGTAGCGGAGGATCTCACCTTCGATGAACGCGCCGTCACCTGCTGGCGGGCGACGGGGTCGGCGAGCCCGCCCGCGTTGCGGAAGTGCTCGACGAGATCACGCGGCGCTCGGTCCGTATCCCCACTGCAGCCCGCCTCCGGTCGAGAGCGAGACCCGTTCGTTCGCGAGCGTGGTCTTCGCCATTCCCCAACCGAGGTTCTCCTCGCCGATGAGGTTCTCGGCGGGGACGCGCACGTCGGTGAAGAACACCTCGTTGAAGCCGGCGCCGCCGGTCATGTTACGGATCGGGCGGACCTCGATGCCCGGCAGATCCATCGAGACGATGAAGTACGAGATCCCGCGGTGCTTGGACACGTCGTTGCGGGTGCGGGCGATCAGGATGCCGAAGCGGGCATGGTCGGCGAGTGACGTCCAGATCTTCTGGCCGTTGACGCGGTAGATGTCGCCGTCGCGCTCGGCGCGGGTGCCGAGATTCGGCGAGGTCCGAGCCTGCGCCGGGCTCGCTGAAGAGCTGGCACCACAGCTCCTCGCCGGCGAGCATCGGCCAGAGGTAGCGCTGCTTCTGCTCGTCGTTGCCGAGCGCGACGATGATCGGGCCGCAGTGCCCGATCCCGATCGGGTTCAGCGGCTTCGTCACGCCGGCGCGGCGCATCTCGCCTTCGATGATCAGCTGGAGTGCGGGATCGGCGTCGAGCCCGTACGGGCGCGGCCAGTGGGGGACGACGAACCCGGCCTCGACGAGCTCCCGCGGCGTCGGCGCCGGGTGCTCCGTGAACCACCGGCGGACCTCGAGACGGCGGGGATCGTCCTCGGCGGGCAGGTCGACGTCCACAGGCACAGTCTCGCATTGCCCGGGCGCCGGCGCCTGCTCAACTAGGCCGTCATGGCCTGGAACATTGCTGACCTCACCGAGCACATCGTCGACACCGTCCCCGATCGGGTCGCGCTGATCATCGCCGACGAGCCCCGCACCTACGCGCAGCTCGAGGAGCGGGCCAACCGTCTCGCGCATCACCTCCAGGCCCAGGGCATCGGACCCGGCGACCACGTCGGCATCTACGGCTTCAACAGCCACGCGTTCGTCGAGACGATCTTCGCCGCCTACAAGCTGCGGGCCGTCCCGGTGAACGTGAACTACCGCTACGTCGAGGCCGAGCTGCGCTATCTCTTCGACAACGCCGATCTCGTGGCGCTCGTGCACGACGCGCAGTTCGCGCCGCGCATCGCCGCGGTGCGCGACGCGCTCCCGATGCTGCGTCACCTGATCGCGATCGACGACGGATCGGGCACCGACACGTCGGCGATCGGTTCGGTCGACTACGAGGAGGCGCTGGCCGGCGGTCGCCCGAGCGCGACTTCCCCGAACGTTCCGACGACGACATCTACATCCTCTACACCGGCGGCACGACCGGCATGCCCAAGGGTGTGGTGTGGCGCCAGGAAGACGTGTTGTGCGTGCTCGGCGGTCTCGTCAACTTCGAGACCGGCGTCCGCGTGCACGACGAGTGGGAGTTCGCGAAGGCCGCAGCCGACGCGCCCGCCGACGCCGGATTCGGCGGTCGTCATCGCGCCGCTCATGCACGGCGCCGCGCAGTGGGGGACCATCAACGGTCTCATCAACGGCCGCACGACCGTGCTGACGCCGAAGTTCGACGCGCACGACGTGTGGCGCGTGGTCGAGAAGTACCGCATCCCGACGCTCAGCATCACCGGCGACGCGATGGGCCGGCCGTTGATCGAGGCGCTCGACGAGGGCGGCTACGACGCGTCGTCGCTCTGTTGCGGTGGCGTCGACCGCGGCCGTGTTCAGCGCGACGGTGAAGGAACAGTTCCACGAGCGGTTCCCGAACCTCGTCATCGCCGACGCGGTCGGTTCGACCGAGACGGGTTATAACGGCGTGCGCGTGATCATGAAGGGCGGCGACGAAAGGCCGGACTGCCGACGGTGAAGATGGGGCCCGACACCGTCGTGCTCGACGACGACATGAACATCGTGCGAGCCCGGTTCCGGGCGTCGTCGGGCGCATGGCGCGGGGCGGCAACGTGCCGTTGCGCTACCACAAGGATCCGGAGAAGTCGGCGGCGACCTTCGTCACCGTGAACGGCCGGCGCTTCTCGGTGTCGGGCGACTCCGCGATCGTCGAGGCCGACGGCACGATGACGCTGCTCGGGCGCGGCTCGGTGTGCATCAACTCCGGGCGGCGAGAAGATCTACCCCGAAGAGGTCGAAGCCGCATTGAAGGCGCACGGGCGGTGTTCGACGTCGTGGTCGTCGGCGTGCCCGACGAGCGGTGGGGCGAGCGCGTCGCCGCGGTCATCGAGCTGCGGCCCGAACAGACCGTGACGCTCGAGGAGCTCGACGCGCACGCCCGGCTGCACGTCGCGGGCTACAAGGTCCCGCGCGAGCTGCACGTCGTCGAGAAGATCGAGCGGTCCCCGAGCGGCAAGCCCGACTATCCGTGGGCCAAGCGGATTGCGACGGGCACTGCCCAAGCCCTGAGCGCTACTCGCCCTTCAACTCGACGATGATCTCGTAGATACGGCTCGGCCCCGGTGTTGACCGCGGTCTCGATGCCGCCCTTCGGGACGTGGGTGACCATGCCCGGGATGACGGCGGCCTCGAAGAAGTCGCGGTAGGGGCTCTGCGAGTCGGGTTCGGGATCGACTGCGATCCGGTCGCCCTTCACCTGGATGAGCAGGTGGTCGTGGTCGTGGCGGTGCGCCGGGCTCCGCTCGCCGGGCTCCAGCGCGAGGACCCAGACCCGCACCCGGTGGTCCTCGAACACGACCTTCGTGCCGACCCCGCCGAGCACCCGTTCCGCCCGCGGCTCGTCCATGGCAGGAACGCTAATCGGCGACGACCCGCCCCAAGATTGGAACGTGTTCTAAAATCGCCGCCATGACGAGCCGCCGGTTCCCGTTCCCGATCCCGTTCGGTTGGTACCAGGTCGCGTTCCCGGGCGACCTCGCGCCGGGCGAGGTGACCGCGGTCGAGTACTGGGGCCGCGAGCTGGTCCTCTGGCGCGACTCGGCCGGCGCATTCCATCTCCAGGACGCGTTCTGCCCGCACCTGGGCGCGCACCTCGCGTACGGCGGTTCGGTCGACGGCGACCTGCTCACCTGCCCGTTCCACGGCTGGAAGTTCGACGGCACGGGCGCGTGCACGAACATCCCGTACAGCCAGCGCACGAACCGTAAGGCGCACGTGCGGACGTACCCGGTCGTCGAGCGCAACGGTTTCGTGCTCGCGTGGTACCACCCGTACGAAGAAGATCCGAAGTGGGAGATCCCCGTCATCCCCGAGATCGGCGATCCCGGCGTGGAGCGACTTCTACGCGTCGTCGTACGTGATCCGTACGATCCCGCAGGAGATGTCGGAGAACGGCGCCGACCCCGCGCACTTCCAGTTCGTGCACGGCACGGACAACGTCGCCGAGGTCGAGGAGTACAACACCGACGGGCCGTGCTCGACGATGCTGTCGAAGCAGTCGTACGTGACGCCGCGCGGAGTCACCGAGGGTCGCATCGACGTCTACAACTACGGCCCCGGATTCTCGAAGGTGTGGTTCAGCGGGATCGTCGACGCGATCAACATCGCGACCACGACACCGATCGACGCCGACACCACGCAGGTGCGCTTCAACTTCATCGTGCGCAAGTTCGACGACGAGAAGCTGACGTCGACGGTCGCCGACGCGTTCGTGAAGGAGATCAACAAGCAGGTCCAAGAGGACCGGCCGATCTGGGAGCACAAGGCGTTCCTGCCGTCGCCCGCGCTCGCCGACACCGACGGGCCGATCCTCAAGTTCCGCAAGTGGTACAGCCAGTTCTACGCG
>CAWHHS010000002.1:0-1325760 GCA_963829195.1 uncultured Actinomycetes bacterium | reverse complement strand
ATCCAGATCACCGAGCTCGGCAACTACTCGCGCCGGCCGCTCATCTTCATGTTGCTCTCCGGCGTCTTCGAGCGCTTCCCGAAGCTCAAGTTCGTGATGACCGAGCAGGGTTGCTCGTGGATCCCGGCGTTCCTCGCCCAGATGGACGACGTGCTCGCCCGGGTGAAGAAGCACGGCGCGATCGGCGAGCTGCGCTTCAAGCCCGAGCACATCCTCCCGAAGACCGCGACCGAGTACTTCCAGCAGAACGTGTGGCTCGGTGTGAGCTTCCCGGCCCGGCCGACGCCCGCGCCGCGAAGGAGACGGTCGGTATCGACAAGTTCATGTGGGGCTCCGACTACCCGCACGACGAGGGCACGTACCCGTTCTCGCGCGAGGCGCTGCGTCAGGTCTTCTCCGACTGGAGCCCGGCCGACATGCAGAAGATCCTCACCGACAACGTCGCCAAGCTCTACGACTTCGACGTCGCCGCGTTGCAGCCGCTCGCCGACCAGTTCGGGCCGACGCAGGCCGAGCTCGCGCAGCCGCTCCTCGAGCTGCCCGAACACCCGAACGAGGCGCTGCTGGGCGCGGGTCCCCGCCGCCTGATCACCCGGCCTTCCGGCCGGCAGCGTGACGGCCGCTGCGGGGCTACGAGTCGTCTCCCGGCCGTTTCCCGCTCGGTCCCACGCTCGCGCCGCTCGATCTCGCGTTCGCGCAGGGCGAGCTCCCGTTCGCGGAGCTCGGTCTCGCGCCGATCGAGCTCGGCTTGCTTCAGCCGCTGCTCGGCCTCCCAGGCGTCGAGCCGGCGGTCGAGCTCCTCGGACCGCCGGTCGGTGATCTCGGGGGTCGGGCTGAAGCGCGGTTGGTCCTCGTAGGCGATCGGGCGGCGCGGCGCCGAGTAGTCCGTCGATCCGGGCCGCCAGCTCGCCCCGTTCCGGCCGCCCGAGCAGCAACCAGGCCAGCGAGCCGATGTCGGCGAGGATCAGGACCAGGATCAGCCAGATCCCCTTGGGCAGGTTGCGGCAGCGCTCGGCCTCGGTCGCGATGACGTCGAGGATCGCCCAGACCCACAGGGCGAAGAAGACCAGGCCGACGACGGCTTCGATTTCCACAGGTCGCACCCCCGGTCCGCCTGCCCGCAGCCGATTTGGGGCAAGGGTAGCGGTGGCGCTGCGGTCCAATACACTGCCCAATGGCGAGCCGGTCGAATTGGTCGGTCGGTCGCGTATCAGAAACGAGTATTTCGTGGCACAAGGCACGGTCAAGTTCTTCAATGCCGAAAAGGGTTACGGCTTCATCTCCCGCGAGCAAGGTGACGACGTGTTCGTTCACTTCTCCGCAATCCAGGGTGACGGATACAAGACCCTCGACGAGGGCCAGCGCGTCGAGTTCGACGTCGCCCAGGGCCGCAAGGGCCAAGAGGCGCAGAACGTCCGAGTCATCTGACGTTCCAGTCACTTCGCGGGAGCCGCCGGCGCAACGTGCCGGCGGCTCTTTCGCGTCCGGGCCCGGTTCCCGCCGAGCGGCGTTCAGCAGGGCTGGTACGCGGCGGTGCCGAGCAGCCGGTCGAGGCGGACCGGTACGAGGCCCTTCGCGCGCAGGCCGTCGAGGATGAGCGGCAGCGCGCGCACGAGCACCTGAACGGTCCTTCGTCGGGATTGCCGTCGAGGCCGTCGTGCAGCAGCAGGATCGCGCCCGGGCTGCGCGCCGGCGAGGATGCGCCGCGCGACGAGCTGCGGCGTCGTTCGTCGCCCAGTCGCCGGCTGACGCGCTCCACAACACCATGTGCATGTGGTGGTCGCGCACGACCTGCGCGAGGAACGGAGTGCGATCGCCGTGCGGCGGACGGTAGAGGACGGGGCACGTTCCGATCGCGCGCTCGAACGCGTCCTGGGTGCGTTGCAGCTCGGGGTAGCGCGGGTCGAGCCAACGCCACTGGTCGTGGTTGTAGGAGTGGTTGCCGAGCAGCTGGCCGTCGGCGTAGAGCGCGCGCGTGATCTGCGGTTCGGCGTCGATCGCCTTGCCGACCTCGAAGAAGGTCCCCTTCACGCCGTGCGCGTCGAGGATCGCCATGACCTTCTCGGTCGTACCGATGTTGGGCCCGTCGTCGAACGTGAGCGCGACCTCGTTACCCGTGCGTCGGGCCGTGCACGGCGCCGCCGCCGAACCACGTCGAGTCCGGTGTCTCCGCGCCGACGTAGCCCGTGAACACCACGGTCGTCAGCACGAGGATCGTTCCGAAGACGAGCGCGCGGCGCGCGACGGTGTTCGGGTCGGTAGGAATCCGGCCGTCGTCGCCGCGGTCCCGACGACGACCATGACGACCAGAACGAACAGGAGAACCGCCTGTGACGCGAGCCCGGCGATCGCCCACAGGACGATGAGCGAAACGACGATCGTCGTGGTCGTCGCCGAACGCACTCTCGGAGTCGGATTCGGGATCCGTCCGAGGTCGACGACGATGCCGACGCCGAGCGCGAACAGGAACGCCAGGATCGCGGTCGCGGCGATGTCGTCGCGCTGGGGGAGGAGCCAGGCGGCGGTGATGGCGACGGCGGCACCGATCGGGGCGAGCGCGCGGCTTCGCGGGCAGTCGGAGCGAGATCAGCACCGCCACCACCACTGCTGCCCCCACGATCGCGAGCTGACCGCCTCCGTTCGTGTTCGGGTTCTCGGCGACAGCGAAGAGGAAGCCGACGAGCGCGCTCGAAATCGCCGCCCGTGCGACCGGTCGCCTCCGGTCGGTGCCTTTCCCGGCGGTCTCGGGGTTTCCATCGGGCGCCATCTTGGTCGGTGGGATGGCGCTCGAAAGGGTCGACTTGACTTTGAGAACGAGAACCGTTCTCATAATGGGGTGCGCCGGCCCGGAATCGTCCTGCTTCGTCGCGGGCGTGCCTCCTCGCGGCGGGCTGCGGGTCGTCCTCCGGCGGTGCGCCGTCCGGGGTCGTCAAGGTGGTCGCGGCAGAGAACTTCTGGGGCGACATCGCCGGTCAGATCGGCGGCGCGCACGGTCGCGGTGCACCTCGATCATCACCGACCCGGCCGCCGACCCGCACCAGTACGAGTCGAGCGCGCGCGACGCCGCGGCGATCGCGGACGCGCGGATCGTGATCGAGAACGGCCTCGGCTACGACGACTTCGTCGCCAAGCTGTTGTCGGTCACGTCGAACCGGGCGCGGGTCGTGCTGTCGGTCGGCACGAGTGCTGGGCGTGACGGGCGGCGACGCGAACCCGCACCTCTGGTACGACCTCCCGCGTATTCCGGACGTCGCCCGCGCGATCGAGGCCGCGCTCGCCGCGGCCGACCCCGTGCACGCGTCCGAGTTCGCCGCGAATCTGCGCGCGTTCGACGCGTCGCTCGCGCCACTCGACCGGACCGTGGCCGAGATCAGGTCACGCTACCCGGGCGCGCCGGTGGCGTACACGGAGCGCGTGCCCGAGTATCTCCTCGCGGCCGCGGGACTCACCGTCGCGACGCCGCCCGGTTTCGCCCAGGCGATCGAGGACGGGAACGAACCGAGCGCGGGAGATCGCAGCGCATGGACGATCTCGTCTCGCCGCACGGGATCCGCGTGCTGCTCTACAACGCGCAGGCGACGAGCCCCGTGACCCAGCACGTCGAGGACCTCGCCCAGCGCGCACGGTGTGCCGGTCGTGGCCGTCACCGAGACCCGACCCGCACGACGAGCCGAGCTATCAGTCGTGGCAGCAGCACCAGCTCGGGAACGCTGCTCGCGGCGCTCGGCGGCTGAGCGTGGCGCTCGTCCGTCTGCGCGACGCGTCGATGCGCTTCGGCGCGCGCGCGTTGTTCGAGCACCTCGACCTCGAGATCGAGCCGGGCGAGTTCCTCGCGGTGCTCGGACCGAACGGCTCCGGGAAGACGACGCTGCTGCGCATCCTGCTCGGGCTCACGCCGCTGACGTCGGGTCGGGTCGAGATCGACGGCCGCGCCCCGAAACGGGGGAGCCATCGCGTCGGCTACGTGCCCCAGCAGCGCGCCTTCGACCGCGAGCTGCCGATCCGGGGCCGCGACCTCGTGCGGTTCGGTCTCGACGGCCACCGGCGGGGCTCCCGTTCGGGACGCGCGCGCACCCGGGCGCTCGTCGACGCCGCCATCCGCTCGGTCGGCGCGCGACCGCTACGCGGGCGCGCCGGTCGGGCTCCTGTCCGGCGGCGAGCAGCAGCGGCTGCGCATCGCGCAGGCGCTCGATCGGCGACCCGAAGGTGCTGTTGTGCGACGAGCCGCTGCTCTCGCTCGACCTCTCGCACCAGCAGGCGGTGAGCGAGCTGATCGACACGCGCCGGCGCGACGCCGGGACCGCGGTCGTGTTCGTCACGCACGAGATCAACCCGATCCTGCCGTACGTCGACCGTGTCCTCTATCTCGTCGGCGGGCGCTGGGCCGTCGGGACGCCCGACGAGGTGCTGACCAGCGCCGGGCTGAGCGACCTGTACGGCACCGAGATCGACGTGCTCAACGTCCGGGGCCGCATCATCGTCGTCGGCTCCGACGAGAGCGCGCCGACCGAACCCGGCGGTCACGCGCACCACCATCACGACCACTCCGCCGGCCACGACCACGGGGCACGATCACATTGACGGCCGCGCTCTACCTCTCGCAGCCGTTCGCGCAGCACGCGCTGCTCGCGGGCGCGCTGGTCGCGGTGTCGTGCGGGCTGATCGGCCCGTTCGTCGTCACGCGCGGCATGGCGTTCGCCGTGCACGGCACGAGCGAGCTCGCGTTCACGGGCGCGGCCGCGGGTCTGCTCGTCGACGACAACCCGATCGCCGGGGCGCTGATCGGCGCGCTCGTCGTCGCCGCGGTGATCGGCGCGCTCGGTGCCCGCGAACACGAACGCGACTCCGCGATCGGAGTCATCCTCGCGTTCGGGCTCGGCATCGGCGTGCTGCTGCTCGAGCTACTACCACGGGTTCGCGACGGCGGCGACGAACATCCTGTTCGGCAACATCTTCGGCGTGAGCAACGACCAGCTGCTCGCGCTCACCGCGATCGGCGTCGGCGTGGTCGCGGTCATGGCGTTCGTCTACCGGCCGTTGCTGTTCGCGTCGGTCGACCCGGAGGTCGCGACCGCACGCGGGGTGCGGGTGCGCCTGCTCGGTCTCGATCTTCCTGCTTCGTGCTCGCGCTCACCGTCACGGCCGCGGCCCAGGTCGTCGGGACGCTGTTGGTGCTCAGCCTCGCGATCACGCCCGCGGCCGCGGCGCAGCGCTGGTCGCCGAACCCGCTGGTCGTCACCGCGTCTGTCGGTCGGGTTCGCGCTCGTCGCGGCCGACGGCGGGATCCTGGCGAGCCTGGCGAGCACCACGGTCAAGCCGAGCGTCTTCGTCACGTCGATCAGTTTCGGGATCTACCTCGTCTCCCGGCTGCTCGGTCCCCGTGCGTCCCGCCGGGGCGGGCGGGCGATTGCCGGTGCCGGTATGGTCGCGAGCGCTTGAGCAACGACGAAGAACGCATCGCACTGTTCCTCGACTACGAGAACCTCGCCATCGGCGCCCGCGAGCAGCTGCACCTGCACGACTTCGACTTCCGGCCCGTCGCCGACGCGCTCGCCGAACGGGGTCGGGTCGTCGTGCGGCGGGCCTACGCCGACTGGTCGCGGTTCGACGAGGACCGGCGCATGCTGACCCGCCACCACGTCGAGCTGATCGAGATCCCGCAGCGCATGGGCTCGGTGCGCAAGAACGCGGCCGACATCAAGATGGCCGTCGACGCGATCGAGCTCTGCTTCGAGCGCGACTACATCACCACCTTCGTGCTCGGCACCGGCGACAGCGACTTCACGCCGCTCGTCCACAAGCTCCGCGAGCTGAACCGGCGCGTCATCGGCATCGGTGTCGAGGCCTCGACGTCGGCGCTGCTGCCGCCCGCGTGCGACGAGTTCCTGTTCTACGAGCGGCTCGAAGGCGTCGAGCTCGCCGCGACACGCGCAAGCCGCCGGCGCGTTCGACGCCGCGCCCGGCGCCCGGCCGTGGTCGACGAGCAAGCCGTCGAGGAAGAAGAGCTCGCGCCGCCGCGCGGCGAGGAAGCCGATCTCGGCGTGCTCGTCACCCAGACGCTGTCCGGGCTCTCGCGCAGCGCCGGCGGGCCGGTGCTCGCGTCGATGCTGAAGCGCGCCATCCTGCGCAAGGACCCGACCTTCAGCGAGACCACCTACGGCTTCCGCGGCTTCTCGGAGCTGCTGCGCAACCTCGAGGAGCGCGGTCTCGTCGCGCTCACGCCCGGGCCGGGCCAGGGCGATCCCGAGGTGAGCTTCCCGACCGAGGCCCGGCGACGAGCAGGCCGCGTTCGCCCTGCTGCGCTCGGTCGTCGAGCGGCTCACGTCGAAGTCCGGCAAGCCGCCGCACCTCTCCGGCCTCAAGACCCAGCTGCGCAAGATCGAGCCCGACTTCAGCGAGAAGCAGTTCGGCTACGGCGGATTCCTGCAGTTCTGCAAGGCGGCCCGGGCCCGCGGCCTCATCGAGATGGACTGGGACGAGGCCGCCGACGACTACACCGTGCGGCCGGGAGCGTCACCGGCCTGATCCCGGGCGCGCTCGGGCCGGAGCTTGCCGTGATCTGACTGCCGAGCCCCGCAGGGCGTCAGCCCTTGCCACCCCGCGCGGGACCGCTCTTGCGAGGGTGCTCGTCCTCGCCGGCCCGCTCCCGGGCCCGCTGGCGGGCGGCCGCGGCCTCGAGGTCGGTCGGACGTTTGGGTGGCGCGCCGGCGGTGCGCGCCGGCTTGCGAGGAACTGCCATGTGCGCAACATAGAGGGCTCGGCGACCTCCGGGCGAAACCCGGCGAGAAATCGTCCATTTCGGAGCGCTCCGGGGAACGGGGAGCGGCCGACGGAGCCGGAGGCTCAGGCGGAGCGTTCCTCGTCCTGCACGGCGCGCAGGTGGTGGCGTTCCCGGTCGCGCCGCAGTTCGCGTTCCGCGTCGCGCTCCTCGTCGGCGAAGACGGGCGGCACCCCGCCGAGCCCCATCGCCGCGACCTCCTCGAGCGCCTCGGTCGCGCCGTGCAGCGCGCCGTGCTGGGCGAGCGAGTGGGGGAGGTTGCGGTAGACGATGACGGCACTCACCAACGCCGAGCGCGGCGCCGACGACGACCGCGAGGTGGATGCCGTCGATGAACGCGTGCGACGCCGTCAGGGCCAGCGCCTTGCCCGCCGCGGTCGGTAGCGTGGACGCGACGTGCAACGCGCCCGCGATCGACGTGCGCGCGCTCGACTGGTCGGCCTTGCTCAGGCCGCGCAGCGCCGGCGCGACGGAGCCCGCGTAGCGCGAGGCCGCGACGCTGCCGAGCACCGCGATGCCGAGCGCGGCGCCGAGCTCGCGGGTCGCGTCGTTCATCGCGGAGCCCGCGCCCGCGCGCCGCGGTGGCACCGCCGACATGATCGAGGCCGTCATCGGCGACATCGACAGCGCGATACCTGTGGTCAGCGGGATGAGGCACAGCACCACGTACGCGTACGGCGTGTGGGTCGACAACCCGATCGAGCAGGGACAGACCCGAGCGCGATGCAGAGCATGCCGAACGCGACGATGCGATGCGCGCCGAACCGCGTGCTCAGGCGCGGCGTGTTGCGGCGCGACGACCATCATGATCGCGGCGATCGGCATGAGCCGCAGTGCGGCCGAGAGCGCGCGTGTAGCCGAGGATGAGCTGGAAGTACTGGGTGATGAGGAACATCACGCCGTACATCGCGACGAACACGAGGATCATCCCGCCCGTGCCCGTGCTGAACGCCGGTCGCTTGAAGTAGTGCATGTCGAGCATCGGTTCGGGCGTGTGCAGCTCCCACGCGACGAAGAGGGCGAGCACGACCACCGCGACGAGGAAGGCCGCGACCGTGACGAGGCTCAACCAGCCTTTGTCCGGCGCCTCGATCAGGGCGTACACGAGCGCCACGATGCCGACGATGGAGAGCACCGAGCCGATCGGGTCGAACTGCGATTCCTCGGGGTCGCGCGACTTCGGTACGAGGAACTTCCCGGCGACGAGCGCGAGCGCGATGACGGGGACGTTGATCAGGAAGATCGATCCGTACCAGAAGTGACCGAGCAGCAGACCGCTCGCGACCGGTCCGAACGCGCCGGCCGCGCCGGTGACGCTCGCCCAGATCGCGATGGCTTTCGGACGCTCGTGCCCGGGAAAGACGTTGATGATGATCGACAACGTCGACGGCATGATCAGCGCGCCGGCCACGCCCATGATCGCGCGGCACGCGATCAGCTGGCCCATGCTCGTCGACTGCGACGCGAGTGCGGCGCCGATCAGGAACAGCAACAGGCCGAGTTGCAGCGCGCCCTTGCGTCCGAAGCGGTCGCCGAGCGCACCGGTGGAGAAGAGGAGGCCCGCGAAGACCAGTGAGTACACGGCCACGACCCACTGCAGCTGCGATTCGGTCGCGTGCAGCTGGCGCGAGAGCGTCGGGATCGCGACGTTGAGGCTCGAGTTGCCGACGAAGACGATGAGCAGGCTCAGGCAGAGGACGGCCAGGGTCCACCAGCGGCGGTCGAATGCGGCGTCGGCCGGGCTCTTGGTCGCGGCGTCCATGTTCACTCCGGGGGATGGCAGGGGCTCGGGCGGTCGGGACGGATCGGAAGTGGAACAGCGCTTCCGGATACCCACTATAATCGGAATCATGGTTCCGCTTGAAACGAACGCCACCGAGGTTGCCGCGCCGGACGGCGGACCGAGGCGAGCAGACGCCCGCCGCAACCGCGAACGCGTCCTCGCGGCCGCCGAGGAGGTCTTCGCGGAATCGGGTGTGAAGGCGCCCGTCGAGGAGGTTGCCCGCCGGGCGGGAGTCGGCGTCGGCACGGTGTGCCGGAACTTCCCGACCAAGCACGCGCTGATCGAGGCCGTGGTCGGGGCGATGTTCGAGTCGCTCCTGGCGGAGATCGAGGTCGCGAGCGACGACCCTGATCCCGTGCGGGCGTTCGAACGGTTCGTCATGGGACTGCCCGAGTTCCAGGCCCGCCACCGCGCGTTGGCCGACCAGATGGCCAACGAGAACATGGCAACCTCCGACGCCGGGCCCAAAGAGCAGGTGCTGCGCGCGATCTCCGATCTCGTCGCCCGCGCGCAGGCCGCGGGCGCGATCCGCGCCGACATCGGACCCGGCGACGTGTCGATGCTCTTCTCCGGCGTCGCCCACGCGACGGCCATCGCCGGTGAGCTCCAGCCCGTCCTGCGGGAGCGTTTCGTCCGCATCATCCTCGACGGTCTGCGGGCCGACGATCCCACCGCGCTTCCGGGCCGTCCCGCTCGACTTCGTGCAGCTGAAGCGCATGAATCAGCGGCGGGCGAAGTGACGGGCGTCGCCGCGCCCGCCTCCGCACCCCCGCACCTCGACCCGCGCCGGTGGGTTGCGCTCTTCGTCGTCCTCCTGGCCGCGTTCATCGTCGTGCTCGACAACACGGTGCTCAACGTCGCGATCCCGACGATCCGCTCCGACTTCCACACCACGTTGCCGTCGCTGTTGTGGGTCATCACCGGTTACGCGCTCGACGTTCGCGACCCTGCTCGTCATCGGTGGGCGACTCGGCGACATCTACGGCCACCGTCGCATCTTCATCATCGGCGCCGCGCTGTTCGGCGTCGGCTCGTTCGTCGCGTCGATCTCGACCTCGGTGCCGGAGCTCATCCTCGGCGAAGCGGTCATCGAGGGCATCGGCGCGTCGCTGATGCTGCCGTCGACGCTCGCGATCCTCTCCACCACGTTCCGGGGCCGTGAGCGCGCCACCGCGTTCGCGGCGTGGGGTGCGACCGCGGGTGTGGCCGCGGCCTTCGGGCCCGTCGTCGGCGGCTTCCTCACCTCGAACTACTCGTGGCGGTGGGCGTTCCGCATCAACGTGATCGTCGCTCCGCTCGCGATCCTCGGCGCACTCGTGTTCATGAAGCGCGGTGCGCGCGCCGAACGCCGGCTGCCGCTCGACGCGTCGGGCGCCGCGTTCGTCGCGTCGGGGATGTTCCTGCTGGTGTTCGCGCTGAGCGAGGGCAGCACCTACGGGTGGTGGAAGCCGCTGAAAGAGTTCTCCGTCGTCGGGCACGGCGTGTGGCCGGTGTCGCGACCCGTGTCCGTCATGCCGCTGGTGCTCGTCGTCGCGGTCGGGATCCTGTTCGGCTTCTATTTCGTGGAACGGGCCAAGGAGCGCCGTGACGAGCATCCGCTCTTCCCGTTCGCGCACCTGAAGATCAAGACGTACCGCTACGGCCTGCTGACCGGGCTCGTCCTCGCGATGGGGCAGTTCGGCCTGAGCTTCGTCCTCCCGGTGTTCCTGCAGGGCGCGCGTCTCCTCACCCCCGAGCAGAACGGGTGGTGGCAGTTCCCGACCGGCGTGTTCATCATCCTCGGGGCGCAGGCCGGGGGCCGCCTGATCCGCGCGGTCGGGGTGACGATCGTCGTGCGGCTCGGACTGTTCTCGTACGCGCTCGGGATCCTGTTCATGTGGCACGCGGTGTCACTCGACATCACCGCGTTGCGGCTCCTTCCCGGTCTCGCGTTCTACGGCATCGGGATCGGGTTCGCGGGCGCGCAGCTGACGAACGTCGTGATGTGCGAGATTCCGGCGGAGAGCTCCGGGGTGGCGAGCGGGGCGAACACGACGGTCCGCCAGGTCGGCGCCGCGCTCGGCGTCGCGATGATCGGGTCGTTGCTCAGCGTGCAGATCCTGAGCCACTCGGTCAGCGCGGATCCGCGCCGCCGCACTGCCGGCTGCGGTGAAGGTGCAGGCGCTGGCGGGCGTGCACGCGGACGGCGCGTTCTACCGCCCGCTCGCGTCGACGAGCGCCGCACGACACCACGCTGTTACAGCACGCGTTGCGCACGAGCGTCGTGGGCGGGACCCGAAGCGCGCTCCTGTTCGCGGCGACGATCGTCCTGATCGGTGCGGCGGTGTCGTTCCTCATCCCGCGTGTCGCCGCCCCGAAGGCCCGGATCGTCGACGAGCTCGAGCCCGTCGAACCCCTCGACGTCGACCCCGCGCTCCTCGACGCCGTCTGACCGAAAACCCTGCCAACTGTTGGCGGGAAAGTGGTCGTGGGTGCCGAGCAAACGGCGTATGCGCCGTGTTCTGCGCACAACTGTTGGCGAGGGTTCTGGGGTCAGGTGAAGAGCTGGTGGCCGAGGTACTCGGTGGGGGAGACGCCGGGGAGCACGGCGAAGTGGCCACTCGCCTGGTGCTCGATGTACTCGTTGAGCGCGTCGTGGCCCGCGAGGCGCTGTTGCAGCGGGATGAACTGGCGGCGGGTGTCGCGCTGGAACGCGACGAAGAAGAGGCCCGCGTCGAGCTCGCCGGTGACGGGGTCGATGCCGTCGCTGAAGCTGTAGCCGCGGCGCAGGATGCGCAACCCGTCGTTCTCGGCCGGCGCCGCGAGCCGAATGTGCGCGTTGTCGGGAATCACGGGCTTCCCGTCCGCACCGAGCGCGCCAAGGGCCGGGACGTCGTGTTCGGATCGCCCACCGAGCGGCGCGCCCGAGACCTTGGCGCGCCCGATCGTCGACTCCTGGTCTGAGAGCGCGGAACGGTCCCAGTGTTCGAGGCGCATGCGGATGCGGCGCGTCACCACATAGGTCCCGCCGCTCATCCACGCGGGCGCGTCGGAAGGACCGGCCCAGACGTGGTCGCGCATGAGTACGGCGTCGGTGGTGTCGAGGTTGTTCGTGCCGTCCTTGAACCCCTGCAGGTTGCGCGGCGTCGACTGGGTGCCTGTCGAGGACGCGCGCCCGAAGCCGAGCTGGGTCCAACGGATGCTCGCGACGCCGTGCGCGATGCGCGCGAGGACGTGCAGGGCGTGGAAGGCGACGACCGCGTCGTCGGCGCAACATTGCAGGCAGATGTCACCGCCGGATCGCGTCGGGTCGATGTTCTCCCCGCCGCCGAACGCGGGAAGCGCGACGAGCGGCGCGGGGAGCCGGTGCCGCGAGACCGAGGCGGTCGTGGCCGGCGGCGTCGACGAAGACGCTCCGACCGAGGCCGACCGTGATCGTCAGGTTCGCCGCGGACAGTTCGAGCGCCTCCCCCGTGTCGACCGGTGCTTGCGCCGCGTTCGCCGGTTCGACCGGGCCGACGGGCCGGCCGGCGGTCAGGAGTCGCGCCGCGGCCGTCCACTGCCGGAGGAGCGACTGCAACGCGGCCCGGTCCGCGGCCAGCAGGTCGAAGGCCGCGAAGACGATCCGTTGCTGCGGCGGCGTGAGGATCCCGGCCTGGTACGGGCCGTCGAACGCCAAGACGTCGGATGTCGTCGCGGCCGCGGAGCCGGCTTTGGCCGGCGGGGACGAGCTGCACCCGCCGACTGCGAACGCGGCGCCCGCGAGCGCGAGCGCTCCGGCCCCACCGAGCACTTCCCGCCGCGACGGTAACGGCGGCACGTCAGCCCGCGACGACGAGCGGCGGCACTTGGGCGAGCGAGTCGGCGAGCGCTTCGACCCACGCTGCGAGGGCGCGCGTCTGCACTCTGGTCAACGTGGTGTAGAGCCGGAATCCGCCGGCGGGAGTCTTGTACCGCGCGAGCGCGGCGTCGGTCGACGCGAACTGCCGGTCGATCTGGTCGGCGAGCGCTTCGCTCTTGGCCGCGACGAGCGGCCGGACCGCCTTGAAGGCCGCCATCGAACCGTCGTCGTTGGCGTCGAAGTCCCAGAGGTCGGTGTGCGAGTATCGGTCTTCCTCGCCGGTGATCTTGCTCGAGGCGACCTCGTTCATGAGCTCGACCGCGCCGTTCGCGATCTGCGCCGGTTCGAGCTTCAGCGTCGGCAACAGCGCCCGGAGCCGCTCGACGTCGATCAACAACTCGTCGGCGACGTGATCCATGCCGGTCGTGTTCCCCGACACCCAGAGCTGTTGTTCGATGCGGTGGAAGCCGCGGAAGTCGGCGGCCGGGACGTCGTTGGCGCGGGCGTCGATGTTCGAGTCGAGCGCTTCGAAGCTCTCGGCGATCGGCTCGATGCTCTCGTAGTGCGTTCGCGCCTTCGGGTACAACGCCTTGGCCGTGGCGACGTCACCCGCCTTCACCGCCGCGACGAACTGGCTCGTGGCTGCCACGAGCTGCGCGGCTTCGCTCTCGACGTACGCGCGGTAGTCGCCGACCGCCGTGCCCGCGGCGGCGCCGGCCGGCGCGGTCGTCGTCGACACGTCGCTCCCACCGACGACGAGGTCACCCTTGGCCGCCGTCGTGCCGTTCGGGCACACGGTCTGGTACGTGCCGGGTTGCAGTGTGACGCTGAACGAACCCGACAGTCCCGGGGTCAGGTTCTCGACTTCACCCACGATCCGGCCGCCCTGTTGCAGCTCGAGCTCTGTGACCGCATCGGCTCCGTTGTTGGTCACCTCGAAGTTGGCGGGGCCGGCGGTGAGGTCGAGGTGCGCGGGATCGCATCCCGCCTTGGTCAGGGTGAACGGCACCTTACGGGCGCCGGCGGTGTCCCCCGCTCCCGGCTTGGTCGACGAGCCGCAGCCGCTCACGACGACGGCCAGGGCGGCACCCGCCGCGACGATGGAGAACGCACGCATTCGTTCTATCTCCCCACGGTTGCCGGGGCCCGCCGGACCGACCTGCCGGCCGTGCGCGCCGCTCGGGGCGGTACCGCGACGATGAACAGGAACGGCACCGCGTACGCGACCCAGGCGAAGACCTCCGCCCACACGGGTTGGGCCTGCAGCCCGAACATCCCGGTCAGCAGCGCGGCGCGCACACTGCCGGGATCGACGAGCCGGCGCAGGTTGACGGCCTGGCCCTGGAACGCGTCGAGCCAACCGGCTTCGTGGGCGGTGTGCGCCGCCGTCGCGAGCAGGCCGGCCGCGACCAGGACGAGCACGATCCCGGTGATGCGGAAGAAGCGGGTCATGTTGATCTTGACGCCGCCGCGGTAGATGCCCCAGCCGATGGCGACGGCCACGACGATACCGAGCGCCGCGCCGGTCATCGCCGCGCCGGTGTCGGTGGACGACTGGAGGATGGCGAGCAGGAACACCGCGGTCTCGAAGCCTTCCCGCAGCACCGCGAGGAAGGCCATCACGATCAACGCCCACGCGGATCCGGTCGCGAGCGCGGCGGCGGCACTCGCTTCGAGGTCACCCTTGAGTTCGCGGGCGTGGGCGCGCATCCACAGCACCATCCAGCTGACGAAGGCGACGGCGACGATGCCGACGACGGTCTCGAGCCCCTCCTGTTGGCGCTGGGGGAGGTTCCGTTCGGCGATCCGCAGCGCGATCCCGCCCGCGAGGCACAGGGCGACGCCGAGCCCGACGCCCGTCCACAGCGCCCACATCTCCCGGCTGCGGCCGTTGCGCCGGAGGAACGCGGCGACGATTCCCACGATGAGTGACGCCTCGAGGCCTTCTCGGAGGCCGATGACGAAGGTGGGGAGCATCCGTCCCGTCCTTGGAGGTAAGGGTGACCTTACTAAGGTAAGGGTGCCTTGACCTCCTCGTCAAGTCGATCCCGTGGTGCCGCTCATCCCGGGCGAGTACGGGCCGATCGTGGACGGGATGGTGGCGCGCAGCCGGCGATCGGTGGTGGCGGCGGCGACGACCGCCCTGCTCCTGCTCGCAGTCGTGTCGTACGGCGCGACCGGACGCAGTGGGGCGGCCGTCGACGTGAGCGCGCCCGTGCTCGTCTCGCTCGCGATCTCACCGACCACCGTCGACACGTCCGCGGCGGCCGCGGTGGTGACGGTCACCGCGCGCCTGACCGACGAGACGAGCCCTTCGATCGGCGGTACCGCGCCCCTGAGCAGCGTGACGCTGACCGGCCCCGGCGGGCAACAACACGCCGTCGCGTATCTCTCGCAGGCGCAACGTGTCTCCGGGACGCCCGCCGACGGCATCTACGTCTCGACGATGACGATCCCCGTGCACGCCGAACAGGGGCAGTGGACCGCGTCGGCCGTCCTCGTCGACATCTCGGGCAACACGCGCTCGTTGAGTGCGAGTGATCTCGCGGCCGCGGGCTTCCCGGCGTCGGTGAACCAGACGGGCCTGGGCGACACGAACGCGCCGCAGCTCGTCGCGCTCGGGATCTCGCCCGCGTCGGTCGACACGTCGCAACAACCCGCCACGATCATCGTGAACGCGCACGTCGTCGACGACCTGAGCGGTGTCTCCGACGGAGTCGCCCAGGCCGCGAGCCAGGTCGTGTTGAGCGGCCCGAGTGGCGCGCACCACGCGCTGCGCGACGCTCAGCGTCGACCACCGCACGTCGGGCGACGCGCTCGACGCGACCTTCGTCGTCGCGGTCACGCTCCCGCGCTGGTCGGAGCAGGGCGTGTGGACCGTCGAAAGCGTCACCTTGGTCGACCAGGTCGGCAACCAGCGGACACTGACCGCGCCGGGCGTGACCTTCACCCAGTTGGGCATCGGTGACACGACGCCACCCCAGATCCACTCGTTCAGCATGTCGACGACGACCGCGGACGTGCGCACGTCGTCGGCGACGATCGTCATGCGCGCCGAGTTGGTCGACGACCTTTCGGGTGCAGCCGACGGGTTGGGCGACTCGGCGACGTCGGTCGTGTTCGCGTCACCCTCCGGACGCCAGCAGCTGACCGTGCCGTTCGGCGCGGCGCAGCGGGTGGCCGGCACCGCGCTCGACGGCGCGTACGCGATGTCGGCGACCGTGCTCGCGCACGCGGAGCCCGGGTTGTGGTCGATGCGGGACGCGTGGCCGACCGATCAGGCCGGCAACGTCGGTCACCTCGCGCCCGCGGACTGGGCCGCGGCGGGATTCCCGGCGTCGTTCACCGTCGTGTCCGACACTCCGCCCGACACCGGGCCCACCGTCCCGACGACACCGACGACGACCCCCGGCACGACGGGCGTCCCGTTCACGACGACCACGTCGTTCGATCCGGGTTCGACGACGACGTCGTTCGATCCGGGTTCGACCACGACCACGTCGTTCGATCCCAACTCGACGACCACGTCCTTCGATCCGGGTTCGACGACGACGACGTCGTTCGATCCGGGTTCGACGACGACGACGTCGTTCGATCCCAACTCGACGACGACGTCGTTCGATCCCAACGCGACGACGACGTCGTTCGATCCGAACTCGACGACGACGTCCTTCGATCCCGACGCGACGACGACGTCGTTCGATCCGAACTCGACGACGACGTCGTTCGATCCGAACTCGACGACGACGAGCACCGCCGGGTCGCCGTCCCCGGCCACCACCACGACGAGCACGACCGTGCCGGAACGGTCCGGCTCGGCCGGGCCCCCGGCGCGCCGGGCGAGCGGTTACTGGTTCGCGACGACGACCGGCCGCGTGGCCGGTTTCGGCGCCGCGGCCGACACGAGCGTCGCGAGCGCGGGGATCGACCCGGCCGACCGAGTCGTCGGCATCGCGAGCACACCTTCGGGAGGCGGCTACTGGCTCGCGACGGCCCGCGGCGACGTCCGTGCGTTCGGCGACGCCCGTTCCTACGGGTCGATGGCCGGCCGTCCGTTGTCGCGTCCGATCGTCGGCATCGCCGCGACGCCCACGGGGCGCGGCTACTGGTTGGTCGCGACCGACGGCGGGATCTTCGGCTTCGGCGATGCGCACTTCTACGGGTCCACCGGCGCGATCCACCTGAATCAGCCCATCGTCGGCATGACGGCGACCCCGAGCGGGCGCGGCTACTGGTTCGTCGCGTCCGACGGCGGGCTGTTCAGCTACGGCGACGCGCGCTTCTACGGGTCGATGGGTGCGACGCACCTGAATCAACCGGTCGTCGGTATGACCGCGGCACCCGCGGGTCGCGGCTACTGGATGGTCGCGTCGGACGGCGGCATCTTCAGCTTCGGCACGACGCACTTCTACGGGTCGACCGGCGCGATTCGGCTGAATCGGCCCATCGTCGGCATGGCCGTTTCGCCGACGGGGGCCGGCTACTGGTTCATCGCGGCCGACGGCGGGATCTTCAGCTTCGGCGATGCCCGCTTCTTCGGCTCCCTGGCGGGATCCACCCCACCCGTGGTGGGGATGGCGGTCCGATCGTCCTGAGCGCGCGGTGGGACGCGCCCCTCCGGACGTTGCCGTCGGGCGCGTGCGGTTCGCCCGTGTGGCTCGTGGTGCCGTTGTGACCTCGGTCTCGGGGCCGGGGGCCGGCTCAAGCGTCTTGCGCGGCCCGACGATGTAGCCGTTGCATGCAACCCGACGCCAAGCGCCCGCACGCCGATATCCCGGCGCGGTCGACGGACGAGTTCGTTCCCGAGGCCGGACCCGAACGGCGGAGGCATCTGCAGCTCGCGCGCGTCCTCGCGGCCGCGGTCGTCGCCCCGGCGGTGGTCGCGACGGTGCCGGTCGACGGATCGATCCGGCGGTTCCTCTACCTCGGCGCGCTCGCGGCGGTGTGGGCCGTGATCGCGCAGGCCGTTCTCCGTCAGCGCGCGTCGCGGCGGTGGACCGTCATCGCAGTCGGCACGGGCCTGGTCGTGGTGGGCGAGGCGGCCCGTACGTGGTTCGCGAGCTCGGGGCAGGTCGCGTTGCTGCACGGCGCGGACGCGCTGCGCATCGCGGCCTACCTGTTCCTGGCGTTCGGGTTCGGCGTGATCATCCGGAACGCGCAGAGACGCGCAGGCGAACGCCGACAGCCGGCGCGCGTCGGTGCTCGACGCGGCGGTCGTCGGTTGCGCATTGTTCGCGACCTGCTGGCCGATGATGGCGTATCCGACAGTGATGTCGCGCGTGAGCGAGGCGTCGGGCGGGTGGCTCGGTGGCGCCCGGCCGCTTTTCGCGATCGTGCTCTGCGCGGTCGCGGTCCGGCTGCTGTTCCAGCACGACCTCGCCTCGCGCCTCCTCTTCTGCGGTGTGGTGCCGCTCGCGGCGGCCGACCTCGTCGAGGGCGCCGGATTGACGCACTCGACCGGGACCGGTCGGAGCGTGCTCGAGATCAGCACGTTGTTCGCACTGTCGATCGTCGCGATCGCGGTGCGCCGCGCGCCGTCGGGTGAAGCGGGGACCGTCGACGTCGACCCCGCCAACCGGCTCCGCGTGCTCTGCATCCTGACGTCGGTCGCGCTGTGTTCGACGATCCCGCTCGCCGACGCCTGGTCGGCCGGCCACCGCGACATCTCGACGCTCCTGCCGGGCGCGTGCGCGATCGTCCTGTTCGTCCTGGTCGCGCTCCGGCTCTGGCACCTCGCGGCCGGGGCGCGCGCCGCGGGTGTGCGGCACGGTCTCCGGCGCCTCGGCGCACTGGTGCAGGGCCTCAGCGACGCGATCTTCGTCGTCGACCGCGCCGGCGTGATCTCCTACGCCAGTCCGCGCGCCGGCGCCATCCTCGACGCCGACCCGGACGCCCTCGTCGGCACCCGCTTCGACCGGTCGCTCGGAGCGGGAGAAGCCGAACGGGTCGCGCGTCAGCTCTCGCTCTCGGCCGCGCTCCCGATCGGCGCGCACGAGGAGTTGATCGGTGTCTTCGTCGACGGGCTCGGCCGCCAACGCGACTTCGAGATGAGCATCGTCAACATGCTCGCCGACAAGGACGTCGCCGGCTTGGTGATCACGATGCGCGACGTCACCGTCAAACGTGAGCTCACCCGCGAGCTCGAGCAGCGCGTGTTCCGCGACGATCTCACCAAGCTCGCCAACCGATCGCTCTTCCTCGACCGGCTCGATCAGGCCCGGCTACGGAGCCGGCGGACGGGCTCGGGCATCGCGGTGATGTTCGTCGACCTCGACGACTTCAAAGCCGTCAATGACGGGTTGGGTCACGCCGCGGGCGACACGCTGCTCTGCGCGGTGTCGGGCCGCTTCAGTGAGTGCCTGCGCCCGAGTGACACCATCGCCCGGCTCGGCGGCGACGAGTTCGCGGTCCTGCTCGACGGCGTCGTCGACGTCGCCGAGGTGATGAACGTGGCCCAACGGCTGCTCGAGGTGCTGCAACTCCCGGTCGAGATCGACGAGCTCTCCGTGACGGTCCCGGCGAGCATCGGCATCGCCATCGCGGAACAGGGTCACGCGCACACGAACCTCATGCGTGACGCCGACATCGCGCTGTACCGCGCGAAGGAACAGGGCAAGAACCGCATCGCGGTGTTCGACACGTCGATGGGGTGGGAGGCGTACTCCCGCCTGCGCCTGCGCACGCAGCTCGAGTCCGCGATCGACAACGAGGAACTGCGGGTCCTCTTCCAACCGATCATCTCGCTCGACTCCCGCGAGATCGTCGGCGTCGAGGCGCTCGTCCGCTGGGAGCACCCGAAGCTCGGCACGCTCTCGCCGTCGGAGTTCGTCCCGATCGCCGAGGAGAGCGCGCTCATCACCGTCATCGGGCGTTGGGTGCTGCAAGAGGCGTGCGCGCACGCGGCGCGCTGGAACTCGGGCAGCCGCAGCCTCTACGTGAGCGTCAACGTCTCGGCGCGCCAGCTGCGGGAGGCGGGCTTCGCGGCCGAGATCGCGTCGGTGCTCGCCGAGACCGGGCTCGAACCGCGCAACCTCATGCTCGAGCTGACCGAATCGGTGTTGATCGACGAGGCCGCGGGTCAGAACCTCGTCGACAACGTCGCCCCGCTCGGTGTCGGCATCGCGATCGACGACTTCGGCACGGGCTACTCGTCGCTCGCCTATCTCCAACGGTTCCCCGTCAACGTCGTGAAGATCGACCGCAGCTTCGTCTCGCGGCTCAACGAGGACGGCATGCGCGCCGTCGTGAAGAGCATGGCGGCGATCTCGAGCGTCATGGGCTACACGAGCATCGCCGAAGGTGTCGAGACCCCCGAGGAGGCGGCCGATCTCGTCGGGCTCGACTACGGATTCGCGCAGGGCTTCCTGTACAGCCACCCGGTGGGAGCCGCGCAGATCAACGCGCTGCTCGCCGCCGACCTCCCGCTCGCACCCGAACCGCTCGCGTCGCTCTGATCAGCGGGCGGGACCCGTCCGCCTCGAGGCACGGCGGTCGGCGGGCGCGCGGACCAGCGACCGCAGGAACCGGTCGACCGCGAGTGCCTGCTCTCGGCGCCAGCGCGCCAGCACGAGGTCGAAGCCTTCGCCCTTCGGGCGGGCCGACACGGCGTCGACGACCGGGGCGAGGTGCGCGATTTGGCGTTCCACGAGGAGCTGTGGTTCGTGTCCGGCGCGGGCCAGCAGAGCGAGCTTCACGAGGAGTTCGGTGCGCACGTCGCGGACGTGCTCGACCGGGGTCTCGAGCCATCGCCGCAGCGCCGCGCGCCCGGCCCGGGTGACGCGCACGATCGTGCGTTGCGGCCCGCGCGACGGCTCGGTCTCGCCCCACGGCTCGATGTAGCCGACGTCGGTGAGGGTCGACAGCGACCGGTAGACGATGGGCCGGGGGACGGTCCACACCCGGCCGATCGGTCCGTCGGCCCGGAGCTCGCGGACGATCGGCCAGCCGTGCGTCGGCGCTTCCGCGACCAGGCCGAGCACGACCCAGTCCGTGATCGAGAGCTCGGGCCGCCGCGTCGCCACGACTCGGGAACGTACCGGATCACGATCGGAGCGGGCGGTGCGCCGCGATCAGCGGGCGCGCAGCGCGGGAAGCGCGAGCGAGCGGCCGACCCCGACGAGCAGACCGAACGAGCGCTCGAGGTCGCCGAGCACGTCGTCGATCGCGTCGACGAACTCGTCGGCCTGCTCTTCGGTCGTGATGAGCGGCGGCAGGATCTTGAGGACGTTCTGGTGGTCGCCCGCGACCTGCGTGAGGATGCCGTGGTCGCGAAAGAGCGGCACGACGACCATCTGGGTGAACAGGCCGTGCCGCATCGACTCGAGCAGTGTCCATTGCGTACGCAGGCGGGCCGACTTCGGCCGGCTGAACTCGATGCCGATCATCAACCCCCGGCCGCGGACCTCGTGCACCAGCTCGTGCCGTTTCGCCATCTGCTCGAGGCCGGACTGCAGCGTCGCGCCGATCGTCGACGCGCGCTCCACGATCGATTCCGCGTCGATCGCGTGCAGGGTCGCGAGGCCCGCGGTCATGGCGAGGACGTTCTGCCCGAACGTCGAGCTGTGCACGACGGCGCGGTCCATCTTGTCGAAGACCCGTTCCACGATCGCGCTCCGCGCGAGTACCGCGCCGACGGGGATGTAGCCGCCGGAGAGCGCCTTCGCGACGGAGACGAGGTCGGGCACGACGCCCCACTGTTCGAACGCAAAGAACGTGCCCGTGCGCCCGAGCCCGGTCTGGACCTCGTCGACGGCGAGCAGCGCGCCGTGCGCGTGGCACAGCTCGGCGGCGGTGCGGAGGTAGCCGTCCGGCGCGACGAACACGCCCTTGCCCTGGATCGGTTCGACGACGAAGGCGGCGACGTCACCGGCATCGAGCTCGCGTTGCAGCGCGTCGAGATCGCCGAAGGGCACGCTCTGGCACCCCGGCAACAGCGTGCCGAACCGGTCGCGGAACTCCCGCGCGCCGTTGAGGGAAAGGGCGCCCATGCTCAGCCCGTGGAACGCGTGGTCGGCGAACAGGATGCGCGCCCGGCCGGTCGCACAGCGCACGTACTTGACGATCGTCTCGACCGATTCGGCGCCGCTGTTGGTGAAGAAGCAGCGGTAGTCGTCGTTCGGCATGCGCGCGACGAGCGCCTCCGCGAGGAGCCCCGACAGGGGCGAGCACTCCATCTGGACCAGGTTCGGCAACGCGCAGTCGATCGCGTCGCGCAACGCCTGCTCGATTCCGGGATGGCAGCGGCCGAGCGCGAACACCCCGAAGCCGGAAAGGAAGTCGAGATAGCGACGGCCGTCGCGGTCGTAGAGGTGAGCGCCCTCGGCCCGCACGTAATCCGCGTCGAAGCCGATCGTCCGGAGCACCTTCGGCATCTGCGGGTTGAGGTACCGCTCGTGCAGCGCGAACGCCTCGGATCCGCGTCGTGCGAGCAACGCCCGCACGTCGAAGGGGCTCCCGCCGGATCCTGCAGCTTCGGTCATGACCGTTCGGCGCTTTCGTGTGGACGTTCGGAACCGGTCGTCGCGATCGTCGGTTCGGCGAGTGCGACGGCAGCGGTGAGCCTTCCCGCGCGGCGGATCTTGTCGACCTGCGCCGGCTTCACGAACCCGCTGTCGACGAACCAACGCGCCGCGCGCGCGAGTGCGGTGCGTGCGGGCATGCTCGTGTAGCCGAGCTCGCCGCGCGCCCGGCCGGTGTCGTATTCCATGTGTGTCGTCGCCATGCGCACGGGCTCCGACGGCAGGGTCGGTTCCCGGTGCAAGACCGTCGACTGGAGCCACTCCGCGCTGCGCACGACCGGCAGCACGACCCGCGGCGAGACCCGGACGCGCGGCGCGGGAAGACCGCAGACGTCGGCGAGCGTCGCGAGCATGTCGCGCAACGACATGTTCTCACCGCCGAGGATGTAGCTGCGTCCGGGCGTGCCGCGTTGCGCGGCGAGCACGTGCCCGCGGGCGACGTCGTCGACGTGCGCGACGTTCAACGCGGTGTCGACGTACGCGGGGATGCGTCCGTTGAGGAACTCGACGATCGTCCGGCCCGTCGGCGTGGGTGCGGTGTCGCGCTCGCCGACGGGGAACGTCGGGTGCACGAGAACGATTGGGAAGCCCGTCGCGCCCGCGCGCAACACCTCGTGCTCGGCCAGATACTTCGAGCGCTTGTAGTGGCCGAAGAGGTGCTCGAAGTGGACGAGTGAATCCTCGGTCGCGAGCCGGCCGTTCTCGGCGACGCCGATCGTGCCCACCGTGCTCGTGTAGACGAGCCGGCGGCAACCGGCGCGTTCGGCCGCCCGGATGACGTTCAGCGTGCCGCCGACGTTGACGTCGTAGAACAGGTCGGGATCGGCCGCCCAGAATCGGTAGACCGCGGCGAGGTGGAAGACGGTCGCGACCCCGTCGGTGGCCCGGTCGAGGGTCGCCGGGTCGCGGATGTCGCCGACGACCCGCTCGACCGGCACTCGGGTGAGGCTGTCGTCGGCCCGGCCCGGCTCGCACAGCGCCCGGACCTGGTAGCCCGCGCCGATCAGCGCCCGGGCGACGGCGGAGCCGATGAACCCGGACGCGCCGGTGACGAGGACCGGCTCGGGATCTGGAGGGCTTCCGGGCATCGCTCACCTACCCCGCAACCACCGTCGGACAACGATGCTTCCCTCATCCTCGCCCGCGGGGGCCGCGCACTTCCACCCCATTGCCACTCGAACGTGCGTTGTTCCCGCATCCACGCGCGGACCATGTCGAGACGCGCGCGCGACGTCGTCGAGACCGTCGCGGCCATCGGGAGCAGCGGTCCGTGCGTGAGGTCCCGGTAGGTGCGACGACGTCGAGGTCGGCGCCGATGGCGCGGCGGCGTCTCGAGATTGGTCGCGTGAGTTCGTGCGCATCACGACGGCGTGGTCGCCCGGCTCGAGCAGCGAGGTCGCGGTCGCGAACAGCGCGGCCGTGGCCCCGGGGGGTCACGAGCACGTCGTCGGGTCCGAGACCGGGACCGCCGGCCGCGCCAGCTTCGCAGGCCGCATTCGCTTCGCAGCCGACGGGATGCGAACATATGTTCGTGTCCCGACCGACCCGGCCCGAGCGAGGCCCCGACGCCTCCGGCACCTCCGGCACCTCGGACGCCTCGGACTCGCGGGGCGCGACGATCCTGCACGCCGACCTCGACGCGTTCTACGCGTCGGTCGAGCAGCGCGACGACCCGCGCCTGCGCGGGCGCCCGGTCATCGTCGGCGGCGGGGTCGTGCTCGCCGCGAGCTACGAGGCCAAGGCGTTCGGCGTGCGCACCGCGATGGGCGGCGCGCAGGCGCGCCGGCTCTGCCCGTGGGCGCGGTCGTCGTGACGCCGCGCATGTCGGCCTACTCCGAGGCGAGCAAGGCGGTGTTCGAGGTGTTCGCCGACACGACGCCGCTCGTCGAGGGGCTCTCGATCGACGAGGCGTTCCTCGACGTCGGCGGCCTGGCCCGCGTCTCGGGCACGCCGGTCGAGATCGCGGCGCGGCTGCGCCGCGACGTGCTCGAACGGGTCGGGCTGCGCATCACCGTCGGCGTCGCGCGCACCAAGTTCCTCGCGAAGGTCGCGAGCGGGGTCGCCAAGCCCGACGGCCTGCTCGTCGTGCCGCCCGACCGCGAGCTCGACGTTCCTGCACCCGCTGCCCGTCGAACGGCTCTGGGGTGTCGGCGCCGTCACCGCCCGCAAGCTCCACGACCGCGGCATCTCGACCGTCGGCGAGGTCGCCCGGCTCGACGAGGCGGTGCTGCGTCTCGATGCTCGGCCGCGGCGTCGGGCCGGCACCTGCACGCGCTCGCGCACAACCACGACCCGCGGCCGGTCCAGGTCGGCCGCCGGCGCGGGTCGATCGGTTCGCAGCACGCGCTCGGGCGGTCGCGGACGTCGAGGTCGCCGAGCGATCGACGCCGTGCTCGTCGGTCTCGTCGACCGCGTCACCCGGCGCATGCGGCGCGGCCGGTCGCGTCGGGCCGCACGGTCGTGCTCCGCCTGCGCTTCGACGACTTCACCCGGGCGACCCGCTCGCACACGCTCCTGCGCGCCGACCGCGCACACCGCGACGATCCTCGCCGTCGCACGGCAGCTCGTCGCGCTCGCCACGCCCATGATCGACGACGACGGGCTCACGCTGGTCGGGCTCTCGGTCGCGCAACCTCGACGACGACGACGTCGTCCAGCTCGCGCTGCCGTTCGACCGCCGGAGCGCCGGCGCGCTCGACGCCGCGCTCGACGGCGTGCGCGACCGGTTCGGGTCGGCCGCGGTCACCCGCGCGGTCCTGCTCGGGCGGCACGCGCCGCCTGCTCGTGCCGATGCTGCCCGACTGAGGCTCAGCCGCCGCTGGATTCGGGCTCCTCGACCAGGAGGTCGGTCGACAACGCGCCGCTGACGACGTCCAGCGCCGTCTGGCTGAGGAGACGGTTGTCGCGCCGGGCGTAGCTGCGCAGCTTCGTGAACGCGGCGTCGACCCAGATGTGGTTCCGTTCGGCGACGATGCCCTTCGCCTGCTCGATGACGACGCGCGAGTCGAGCGCGACTCTCGAGTTGCGACTTCACGACGAGCGCCTCGTTCAGCGCGCGCTCCTGGAGGATGCTGATCGTGGCGATGTCGGCGAGGCCTTGCGCGACGCGTTCGTCTTCGTCGTCGAGCGGTTCCGTCTCGGTCGAGAACAGGTTGAGTGCGCCGATCACCTCGTTCGCGCAGCCGCATCGGGATCGCGCTCACCGATGCGAACCCGGCCTCCCGCGCGTCGGGGGAGAAACGCGGCCACCGGGCGTCGGAGTCGGCTCCGAGCACGGCTCGGACCGCGACTCCGGTGTGGTACGCGTCCATGCACGGGCCCTCGTCGTGCTGCAGCTCGCACAGCTCGATGAGCCGCATCCGTTCGCTCGACGACGCGACGTAGTGCAACGTGCCGTCGCGGTTCGGCGAGCATGATGCCGGCTTCGGACGTGTCGAGCAGTTCGACGCACCGGACCGCGAGACGATGCAGGAATTCCACGACGTCGTAGTCGTCGACGATCGTGTCCGCGAACTCTATGAACGCCGAGAGCAGGTCTGTGGTTTCAGCCATCTCTCGCCTCCCGTGTTGTCAGTACACTGTCCCGGTGTTGCAGAGCGCGGTCCTGTGACGGTTCAGTCGAAGCGGAGGGCTCCGGCGACGACGCTCGCCGCCACCGAGCTCGAGCGTGCGGTCCTCGGAGTACGCGTACGCACGAAGCAGCACGATCGCGTCGGCAACGGAGATGCCGGCCTGCACCGACACCCTTCCGGTGGCCTGATGTACCTCCATGCGGTGGTCGGGAACCCGTTCGAGCTGCCACGCGACCGTTCCGGGCGCGGCGTCGGCCTGCCACGACAGCAGCGTCCGTCCCGCCAACCCGGCCACGACGACCGCGTCGTCGACCTGCCGGTCGGTCAGCTCACCGGACCGGTCGTGGTAGAGGTTGAGTGCTCCGATACAGATGTGATCGACCAGCAGCGGGAAACCGAACACGGCCCGCGCCCCGACCGTGATCGCGGCCCGCCGGAACTCGGTCCACTGCACGGCCCGGCCGTCGGTGAGATCGGGATCGAAGACCGGGACCCGCTGGTGGTAGGCGGCCACGCACGGTCCCTGCCCCAACGTGTACTCGATCTGTTCCACGGCTCCCGCCATGTGATCCGAGACGCCGACGGAGGTGAGGGCGTGTTCGCGAGAGCCCAGCATGAGCCCTGCACCGCGGACGCAGAGCAGATCGGTGCAGTCAAGCAGAGTGAGCGCACCGGATCGTCGTTCGACGCCGCGCGCGCCGAGAGCGCCTCCGCGAACTCGTCGGGATCGATTCTCTCCCGTCGCACCCGTCCTCGGTTCGTCCCACCTTTGGCCCGCGACGTGCGGCAACCGCAACGGCTACGGTCACACCTGCCCGGCGGTGACGAACTGACATTAACCAGATCGCCGTCGACGTGTCAGCCGTCGATTGCGAGTCTTTCGTCTCGATTTGATCGAGACTTCGGACCCACCGCGCACAGTTGCGGTCTTTCGGTCGACGCTGCGCTCTCCCGCCGCCTCGCGGTCGCTTCGTCACGCCTTCGCACGTCTCGTGAGAACACTGAATGCATCGCCCGAGGCCGGGCCGCGCGATCGGCGACGCGGTGACAGCTGTCACGCCGCGACGCTCAACAGCCTCGCGGCCGCGTGGTCGATACAAGGCGAGGGCGGGGTCAGACGAGGAAGTCGGTCGGTCGTGGCGTTGGTGCTCGGATCCGTGCTGCCGGCGGCGGCATCGTCTCGGCGGGCGAAGTACCTCGCGCTGGTGACCGTCCTCCTCGCGGGCCTCGTGACCGGAACGGTGGCCGCGCACGCCATCTCGGTGGGGACGGCGTCGCCCGTCGTCGTCGTGCCGCGGCAATGGAACGACCCGCTCACGCTCCGTTCCTACGATCTCGATCCGACCGGCGTCATCGACGTGACCCTGGGCTTGAACCTCTGGCTCGCCCGCGAGCTGACGACGGGCGCGGTCCCGCCCGGCACGGCCGCGGCGCCGACCGTGATCCAGTTCCCGGCCGGAGCCCGATACCGCGTGGAGGACGGCCTCTGGGCCGGCGCGCCGGGCGCGAGCAGCGGACTTCCGCTCCCGAACTACCGGATGGCGCACGTCGTCCTCGACTTCAACGGCGGCCGCATCTTCCAGACCGACGACTCGATCTTCCGGACCGGTCACCCGGTCGTGGAGCCGCTGCGCCGTTACGGCCTCCAGTTGCTCCGGATCCGGCTCGCGAACGACGTCACCGTCGAGAACGGCACGATCCAGGGGCACCACCTGACGCTGACCGACTCGACGTACACGGCGCGCGAGTCGTGGCACGGCATCCGCATCAGCGGGTCGTCGAACGTCGTCGTGCGGAACATGACGATCGACCACGTGTGGGGCGACTTCATCGATCTCGGCGGCGCCACCGACGAGTCGGTCCGGCCGTGGGTGCCGCACCACAACGTCGGCATCACGATCGAGAATGCGACCCTCAACGTGAACGGCCGTCAGGGGATAACGATCAACGACGCCGACGGGCTGGTCGTACAGCACACGACGATCCGCTCCGTCGAGCGGTTCGTCTTCGACTCCGAACCGGCGCCCGGGCGCCGTGGTGCGCCACGTCTCGTTGCACGACAACAACTGGGGCGGGGGCCGCATCGGGTTCTTCAACATGAGCCTGCCGAGGAGCTCCGTCGTCGGCGATATCGCCATCACCGACAACGTGTGGTGGCAGGGCCACATGCACGTGAACATCACCGGCGCGGATGTTCCCCGCCGCGGCCTCACGATCGTCGGCAACGCCGCGCCCGACCCGACGCCGGCCCTTTCGCCGCTCGTCGTCGCGACGGGCTGGTCCGACGTCACGATCACGGGCAACACCGAACACGTCCGCGCCAACGTGCAACCCATCCGCCTGACCGCGAGCCCCGGCGCGGTCACCGCGCCGAACCGCTTCGGGTGACGGGAGCCGTCAGGCGGGCGCGGCGACCGTGCGGGCGAGGATCCCGAGGGTCGCGCGCAGCGCGCTCTCGGGGATGATCGGGAACACCGCGGCTTCCTTCCACGTCGGGTCGATCTCCGACCAGTCGTAGTACGACGTCACGAGCGTTCCGCCCTCGACGGGCGCGAGCGTGTAGCCGTAGACGTGGCCGATCGCGGCTTGATCTGACCTTCGATCGTCCACGCGATCTCGCGGTCGGGCTCGAGCTTCGTGATGATCACCGTCACGTCGTAGAGCCCCATCGGGTAGTCGTTCAGCGCCTCGCGGTCCATGTGCACGACGAACCGGTCGCCGACCGCGCGTGACGGGGTCGCCCGTCGCCGACATGAGCATCCCGGAGCTGTCGATCGCGACATGGCCGCGCGGGTCGGAGAGCACCCGGAAGATGGTCGCGGGGTCGGCGGCGATGGTGCGCTCGACCTCCATCCGTTCAGTCGTCGTGTCCATCCGTGCATCCTGCCATCACCCCGCCGGTTTGACCTCATCTCCGGTGCTTCCCGTGCGAGGATCGAACCATGACGCACTTCAAGGTTGGCGACAAGGTGATCATCACCGAAGGCGACTTCAAGGGCGAGCGCGGCGCGATCGTCGACAAGCACGTCATCGGCGACGGGCTGACGGTCGCGCTCGAGAAGCACGGCCGCGAGATCAAGACCCACGAGGCGCACGTCAACAAGGTCGACGACTGACGGCGACTGCGGGCGGCGCTGGTCCGGCTCCGTGGCGAACCCGCCGGGTCGTGACCCCGGACCCGGGCGGAATCGACGGCCCCTATTGTGACGGCCGCGATGAGTGACGACGACCGCTCCGACGTCGCAGCGCCGACCCTCGATCCGGCGATGGTCGACGAGCTGACGCCGTTCGGCGCGGTTCGGCCCGTCGTCGCGGGCGACGTGCTCTACCGCGCCGGCGATCCGACGCCCGACTTCTTCGTGATCCTCGAAGGCGAGGTCGAGGTCGTGCGCACCGGCGAGAGCGGCGACGTGGTCGTCGCGGTGCACGGTCCCGGGAAGTTCGCGGGCGAGTTGAACCTCCTCACCGGGCAACGCCCGTATCTGACGGTGCGCGTGTCGCGACCCGGGCGCGTGCTCGTCGTCGAGCTGGCGACGTTCCGGCACCTGATCGAGACGAAGCCGGCGTTCTCCGACGTCGTGTTCAAGGCGTTCGTCGCCCGGCGCACGATGCTGATGACCGGCGAGGGCGCGGGCGCGATCCGCATCGTCGGCTCGCGGTACTCCGCGGAGGCGATGGCGCTGCGCGCGTTCGCCAACCGGTCGCGGCTGCCGCACACGTGGATCGACCTGGAGGACGTCGACGATCCGCCGGTGTATCTCGCGGGCCTCGGCGTGCGTCCGAGCGACGTGCCCGTGGTGTTCACGCCGACCGCGGTGCTGCGACGGCCGACCCCGGGCGACCTGGCGTCGCATCTCGGGCTGACCTACAGCAGTGTTCCGGGCTTCCTCTGCGACCTCGTCGTGGTCGGTACCGGGCCGGCCGGCCTCGCCGCGGCCGTCTACGGCGCGTCGGAGGGGCTCGAGACCGTCGCGCTCGACGCGACCGCGGTCGGCGGCCAGGCCGGGGCGAGCTCGCGGATCGAGAACTACGTCGGATTCCCGAACGGGATCTCCGGCGAGGATCTCGTCGGCCGCGCCGCGATCCAGGCGATGCGACTCGGCGCCCGGCTCAACGCGCCGTGCGACGTCGCGGGCCTGCGCATCGAAGAGGGCTTTCACGTCGTGGTGCTCGCCGACGGCAGCGAGATCTCGACCCGGGCCGTGATCATCGCGTCGGGCGCCCGCTACCGGCGCCTCGAGGTCGACGATCTCGAACGCTTCGAGGGCGCGGGCGTGTACTACGCCGCGACCGACCTCGAAGCGCGCGTGTGTCGCGGGCTCGAAGTGCTCGTCGTCGGCGGCGGAAACTCCGCGGGCCAGGCCGCGATCTACCTGGCGCAGCAGGGAAGCCCGGTCTCGTTGGTCGTGCGCCGCCGCGACCTGGCCGAGACGATGTCGCGCTATCTGATCGCGCGCGATCGAGGCCGACCCCCGCATCACCGTGCTGCACGCACACCGAGGTGCGCGGGCTCGCGGGCGCGTCCGCACCTCGAAGCAGGTGACCCTCGAGGACAACCACACCGGCGCGCGGCGCACCGTCGCGTGCTCGGGCCTGTTCTGCTTCATCGGTGCCGTACCCGCGACCGCGTGGCTCGGTGAATGCGTCGCCCTCGACCGTTCGGGCTTCGTGCTCACCGACCGATCGCTGCCGGACGAGGTCGTCGGCCGCGCCGCGTTCGGCGGGCGCGATCCGCTGCCGCTCGAGACGTCCGCGCCCGGCGTGTTCGCCGTCGGCGACGTGCGCGAGGGCTCGCTCAAGCGTGTGGCGGCCGCGGTCGGGGAGGGGTCGAGCGCCGTCCGTTCCGTCCACGAGTACCTCGCCACCCACGGTTGACGCGTCCGACCCCCGCGCCGGCGCCCCTGCTCGGCAAGCCGTTCTCCGAGCTCGGCGAGATCCGTTGCTCGGCGCGACGGGCGAGATGCACGGCGTCGTCGCCGTGATCTGGGACGGCGCGTCGAGTTGCACGTGCTGCTGCACGACGGGCAGTACCGCGACCACGAGTACGGCGCGCACGTGGGATGGGGCACTCGAGCATCGGCGACGCGATGGAGTTCGCGAACAAGGCCGACGTCGACCGGATCGTGCTGTTCCATCACGATCCATACCACGCCGACACGGAGCTCGATCTGCTGCTCGAGGAGGCGCAGACGATCCGGCCCGGGATGGAAGACCGCGTCTGCCTCGCCTCCGAGGGCATGACGATCACGCTCGACGGCGACGCCGTGGCGTTGCACAGCTGACCCCGCGGTCGGGTGGGCCGCCGGTGGCGCTCCCAGTGCCTAGCGTTGGCGGGTGAGCGCGGACCGTGCGATGCGAGTGAACTGGCGGGCCGACCCGCACGCGCTATTGGACGCGGCGGTCGCGGCCATGGGCGGCGAGCGGCGCGAAGGTCAGCACGAGCTCACCGCGGCCGTCGCCGACGCAATCTCGGACGGCCATCATCTCCTCGCGGAGGCGCCGACCGGCTCGGGCAAGAGCCTCGCCTACCTGGTCGCGGCGGTGGCGTCGGGACTGAAGGTCGTGGTGGCGACGTCGACGATCGCGCTGCAGAGCCAGCTCACCGGCAAGGACCTCCCGGCGCTGAAGGAAGGCGGCGGCGTCGACTTCACGTACGCGTTGCTCAAGGGTCGGTCGAACTACCTGTGCCGGGCCAAGCTGCGCGCCGCGGCGGCGCCGGACGCGCTGTTCGAGCAGCCCGTCGGCCAGCGACTTCGGCCGCCAGCTCGAGCACCTGCGCGCCTTCGCCGAGCGGTCGACGACCGGCGATCGCTCCGACCTCGAACGCGAGATCAACGACGCCACGTGGCGAGCCGTGACGTGCATGAGCGTGGAGTGTCCCGGGCAAGGCCGACTGCGACGACGGCGAGGAGTGCTTCGCCGAGCACGCCCGTGACCGCGCGCAGGGCGCGTCGATCCTCGTCGTCAACCACGCGCTCGTACTGCGCGCACCTCGCGTCGGAGCGGCGCGTGCTCCCCGAGCACGACGTCGTGATCATCGACGAGGCCCACGCGTTCGCCGAGAACGCGACGAACGCGTTCGCGGGCGACGTCGCCGCCGACGCGATCGTGCGGCTGAGCGGCATGCTCACCCGGTCCGGCGTCGACGCGGCGACGGTCAACGAGTTGAGCGAGGCGGGCCGCGCGTTGGGCGCGTGCATCGAGGCGCGCGACGGCACGGTGCACGTCGGTGCCGATCAGGAGCTCGACCAGTCGCTGCTGCGCACCGCCGAGCTCCTGGCGCGCGCGAACGGCAAGCTCGTCACCGCCGCCGACGAGTACGCCAAACGGACCGCGAAGCTCGTCCTCGGAAGGCTCGACGTGCTGCGCCGGCTCGCCGCGCCCGGCGACGGCGACGTCGTGTGGGTCGAACGGATCGGGCGCACGCCGCGGCTCCGCGATCGCGCCCGTCGCCGCGGGCGAGACGATCGCGCAGGCGCTGCTCCGGTGGCATCCGGTGATCGGCGTGTCGGCGACGCTCGGCGGAGACCCGCCCTTCACCGCGCTCGCGTGCCAGACGGGTTTCCAGCCCGACGAGCCCTGGGTTCGTGGGGCGAACGCGACGACGAAGGCGCGTGGACCGCGAACCCCGGTCGCGGCTACGCGGCGGTGCAGACGCCGTCGTCGTTCGACTGGAGGGAGCAGGGGATCCTCTTCGTCGGCAAGGACCTCCCGGATCCCGGGCGCGCCCGTGACGACTGGATGGAGGTCTCGGCGAATCGCCTGTGCTCGCTGGTCAACGCGGCGGGCGGGCGCGCGCTCGTGTTGTGCACCTCGCGGGCGAACGTCGACCGGTTCTCCGAGGTGCTGCGCAAGCGCACCGACCATCGCATCCTCACGCAGGGCGATCGCGACGCCGGGCGGTTGACCAAGGAGTTCGTCGAGGACGAGACCTCCGTGCTCGTCGGCACCCGTTCGTTCTGGGCGGGCATCGACGCGGCCGGCGCCGCGTGTGTCCTCGTCGTGATCGACAAGATCCCGTTCCCCGTGCCCGACGAGCCGTTGCACGCGGCGCGCCGGGCCCGCGCGCAGCAGCGGGGGATCGACGCGTTCGTCGCGGTCGACCTGCCCGCGGCCGCGCTCGTCCTCGCCCAGGGCGCGGGCCGTCTGATCCGCACCCGTTCCGATCGCGGGGTCGTCGCCGTCCTCGACCCGCGCCTCGCGAAGCAGGCCGTACCGGGCCCAACTGCTCGCGGCGATGCCGCCGCTCCGTCGCAGCATCGACCTGAAGGAGACGTGCGCCTTCCTCGAGGAGATCGCCGGCTCCGCTTGACCTCCTATCGACGATAGGTAAACTACCTATCAATGATAGGGAACGTTGCGCAGCGGCGAGAGGCGAGGACGGGCGAGATCGTCGCCGCGGCCTGGGGCCTCGCCCGGGAGCACGGCATCGGCGGGCTGTCGCTGCACGCGCTCGCGCGGGAGGTCGGCATCCGCCAGCCGTCGCTGTATGCGTACTTCGACTCGAAGAACGCGCTGTACGACGCGATGTTCGCCGACGGCAATCGAGCCCTCCTGGCGAAGCTCGACGCGCTCGCGCTCCCCGCCGAGCCGCGCGCGGCGTTGAAGACGTTCATGCGCGCGTTCGTCGACTTCGCGGTCGCCGACGTGGCGCGGTGCGCGCTGATGTTCCAGCGCCCGATCCCCGGCTTCGATCCGTCCGCCGAGTCCTACGCGCTCGCGGAAGCGGTGCTCGGCCGCGCGGTCGAGGTCCTGCGCGCGGCCGGACTCAGCGACCCCGGCGACGTCGACTGCTTCGTCGCGATGGTCGGCGGGCTCATCGACGCGCAGATCAGCAACGACCCGGGTGGCGACCGCTGGACCCGCCACCTCGACCGCCTCGTCGACATGCACCTCGACGAAGGCAAACGAAGGAGGAAGCGCCGATGACGTCGAACCGGATCGGACGGCCCGAGGCCGCGCGTGCTCGCCGACGAGGAGTTCCGCGCGGTTCGCGGCGCTGACGGCGTCGCTCACGCGAGGCCGAGTGGTCGACGCCGACCGACTGCGTCGCGCTGGGACGTGCGCAAGGTCGCGCTGCACGTGCTCGGTTCGGGCGACGCGCAGGCGTCGTTCCCGCAGTTCGTCCACCAGCTCCGGCGCGGCGTGCCGCTCAACAAGGAGATCGACTCGCACCACTGGGTCGACGGCATGAACGAGCTGCAGATCCGGGAGCGGTCGCACCTGTCGAACGGCGAGATCGTCGAGCAGCTGCAGGCGGTCGGTCCGAAGGCGGTCAAGGGTCGCTGGGGAACGCCGTATCCGATGCGCTACCTGCCGATCCCGTTCGGCCCGCCGATCGGCTGGGCGCCGCTCAAGTACCTCCTCGACGTCGGTTTCACCCGCGACGTGTGGGCGCACCGCATCGACATCTGTGCGGCAACCGGTCGCGCCATGCACCTCACCGCCGACCACGACGGGCGCCTCGTCGCCGACATCGTCGACGAGTGGGCCGGTCGCACGGCGAAGCCGTTCGAGCTCGTGCTCGAAGGCCCGGCCGGCGGGAAGTTCGGCCAGGGCGTCGGCGGCGAACGCGTCGAGATCGACGCCGTCGAATTCGTCCGGATCCTCTCCGGTCGCCGTCCCGGCACCGGTGTCCTCGCCCATCCGCTCCCGCTCTGAAGGAGACGCCCACCATGGAAACGCACGTCGACGAGATCGCCGATCGCATCTTCCGCCTGTCCACGCTGGTCCCCGACATCGGCCCCGACGGTTTCACGTTCAACCAGTTCCTCGTCGACGCCGAGCAGCCGCTGCTGTTCCACACCGGACCGCGCGCGATGTTCCCGTCGGTTGCGTCCTCGATCGCGACGGTCACGCCCGTCGACGGGCTTGCGTGGATCACGTTCGGTCACCTCGAAGCCGACGAGTGTGGCGCCATGAACCTGCTCCTCGCGGCGGCGCCCCACGCGCAGGTGGCGCACGGCGCGCTCGGCTGCATGGTGTCGATGAACGACCTCGCCGATCGCCCGCCGAAGCCGCTCGGTGGTGACGAAGTGCTCGATCTCGGCGGCAAGCGCGTGCGCAACATCGACACGCCCCACGTACCGCACGGATGGGACGCGCACGTGCTCTACGAGGAGACGACGGGCACGTTGTTCTGCGGCGACCTCTTCACGCATCTCGGCCCGGGTCCGGCGTTGACGAGTGGCGACATCCTCGACGCGGCGGCGCAGGCCGAGGACATCTTCGGGGCGACGTGCCTCACACCGAGCACCGCACCGACGATCCGGCGTCTCGCGGAGCTCGAGCCGAAAGTGCTGGCGTTGATGCACGGCTCGTCGTACAACGGGGACTGCGCGAAGGCGCTCGGCGCGCTCGCCGCCGACTACGAACGGCGCGTCTCCGCCGGCTGAGAGTCGAGGCCACGGCCCGTCGTCTGGCAACCTGAGCTCGGTACCCGCCCGAGTGAAGGAGCCTCCATGGCCGACGACGTGATCCTGGTAGACGAGCCGCTGCCGCGCGTGCGGCGCATCACGATGAACCGGCCCGAGAAGCGCAACAGCCTGATCCATCCGTTGCGCGGCGCGATCCTCGAGACGCTGCGCGCGCACGACCAGGATCCCGACGTCTCGGTCACGATCATCCGCGGCGCGGGACCGTCGTTCTCCGCGGGCTACGACCTCGGCGGCGGCAACGAGGGCCACGAGATGCCGTACTACACGCCGGGCGGCGAGGGCGCGTGGCCGCGGCACGTGACCGAGGGCTGGATGAGCATCTGGGATCTCGCCAAGCCCGTCATCGCGCAGGTGCACGGCTTCTGCCTCGCCGGCGGGAGCGAGCTCGCGACCGGTTGCGACCTCGTCTACATGGCCGAGGACGCGCAGATGGGGTATCCCGCCGTGCGGTTCGGCGTGCCCGACATGCACTTCCACCCGTGGTTCCTCGGCATGCGCAAGGCGATGGAGATGATGCTCACCGGCGACTCGATCTCCGGGATCGAGGCCGTCGAGCGCGGCTGGGCGAACGCCGCGTTCCCCGCCGACGAGCTCGACGAGCGTGTGCTCGAGGTCGCGCACCGCATCTCGCTGGTCCCGCTCGAGCTCCTGCAGCTCAACAAGCGGGTCGTGCACCGCCAGATGGACGTGATGGGCCTGCGTGCCGGCATCCGTGCCGGTACCGAGCTGTGCGCGCTCGGCACGCACACCGAGGCGATGCGGCAGTTCATCGGCACCGCGCGCGAGAAGGGCCTGACCGGCGCGCTGCAGGAACGGGACGCGCCGTTCGGCGACTATCGCACGACGGCCTGATCCGCCCGGCCGAGTTCGGCATTCGACGACACTGGGTAGCTTGGTGGTCGGCCGGACGAGGTAGCAGCAGTGCCCGACACAATCGACCGCAGCATGTGGCGGCGCGGCGTCTCGACCCTGCGCCGGTTCATCGTCGCGCACCCGGGGCCGTTCACCGCGTCGGTCGCCGGCTCGTCGGTGTTCGCGCTCACCTCGGTGTTGGGCACGGTCGTGCTCGGGCGCGTCACCGACCATATCGTCATCCCGTCGTTCAAGGGCAACGTCGCGGCGGGCACCGTCTGGGCGGGCGCGATCGCGATCGTCGTCGTCGCGTTCGTCCGCAGCGCGGGCGTGATCGCGCGGCGCTACTTCGCCGGCATGACCGCCGCGGCCAACATGGCGACGCTCCGCCATCGGATCGCCGACCGCTACCTCGACGTGCCGTTGTCGTTCCACCGCGAGCACACGACCGGAACGCTGCTGGCCAACGCCGACAACGACGTGATGGTCGCGGCCGAGGTGATCAACCCGCTGCCGTTCTCGACCGGCCTCATGCTGCTGATCGTCTTCTCGATCATCGCCCTCTTCGCGATCGATCCGCTGCTCACCTCGGTCGGTCTCGTGCTGTTCCCGGCGATGTTCGCGCTGAACCGCTTCTACACGCGCCGGGTCGAGCTGCCCGCGCAGACGGTGCAGGAACGGGTGGGCGACGTGTCCGCGATCACGCACGAGAGCTTCGAAGGTGCGATGGTCGTGAAGACGCTCGGCCGCCAGGACGCCGAGGTGGAGCGGCTGGGCGGGCCGCCGACCAGCTGCGCGAGGCGCGGGTCCGCGTCGGTGCGTTGCGCGCGCTCTTCGAGCCGACGCTCGACGCGCTGCCGAACCTCGCCATCATCGTGCTGCTCGCCGTCGGGGGCTGGCGGGTCTCGACCGGCGCGGTGTCGCCCGGCGATCTCGTGCAGGCGATGGCGCTTGTTCACGTTGCTCGCGTTCCCGATGCGGGTGGTCGGCTTCCTGCTCGAGGAGATGCCGCGTTCGGTCGTCGCGCTCGACCGCATCGATCGGCGTGCTCGCCGCGTCCCCCGAGGCGGTGCCGGCGCATCCGCGGGCGCTGCCGAGCGGCCCGCTCGACGTCGAAGCCGACGGGCTCGACTACGGGTACGTCCCCGGCGTGCCGGTCCTGCAGGACTGCGACCTCCGCATCGCCGCCGGCGAGGTCGTCGCGCTCGTCGGCCCGACCGGGCTGCGGCAAGACCACGCTGTGCGAATTGCTCGCGGGCCTCGACCGGCCCGACCGGGGCACCGTGCGGGTGGGCGGCATCGACCTCACCGAGGTCGCCCGCGGCGACCTCCGCGCGAGCGCCGCGCTCGTCTTCCAGGAGTCGTTCCTGTTCGCCGACACGATCGCGAACAACATCGCGATCGGGACCGACGCCGACGACACGTCGATGCGCTGGGCGGCCGGCATCGCGCAGGTGGCGCGGTTCGTCGAGTCGCTGCCGGCGAGCTACGACACGCCCGATCGGCGAGCGGGGAGTGACGCTGTCGGGCGGTCAGCGCCAACGCATCGCGCTCGCCCGCGCGCTGGTCCGCCGCCCGCGGTTCCTGCTCCTCGACGACGCGACCTCGGCCGTCGACGCGACCGTCGAAGCGCGGATCCTCCACGGCCTGCGCGACGAGCTCGACATGACGACGCTGATCGTCGCGCACCGTGTCTCGACGATCGCGCTCGCCGACCGCGTGCTGTTCATGCAGGACGGACGCATCGTCGCGACCGGAACGCACGACGAGCTCCTCGGGACCAACCGCGACTACGAAGCCATGGTGCGCGCCTACGAGCAAGAGGTGGCGTGATGACCCGCGCCGACGACGACACCCGACGACGACGCTGCTCCACGGCGCCGCGCACGACGTGGTCGCCGACTCCGCGCCGGCCCAGGCGCGCGACGAGTTCACCGAGCGGGTCTACGCCGCGTTCGAGGACGACGACGCCTCGCGCCGCCGGCGGATCGCGGCGGCGCGTTGCAGGTGCTGCGGCAGGGCCTGGCCGCGAGCCCGGAGCTGCGCGTCGGCACTCAAGGCGACGATCGTGTTCGCGATCGTCGCCGCGCTCGGCAAGCTCGCCATCCCGATCCTGATCCAGGTCATCCTCGACCGCGGCGTGCTCGGATTCGAGCGGCTACCACGCCGAGTTCGTGCTGCTCACCTGCCTCGTCGCGGTCGTGATCACCGTCGGCGTCCTCTTCGTCAGCCGGACCGCCTACTTCCGGCTGGTGCGCGCGGCCGAGCAGGCGCTGTGCAGCCTGCGCGTCCGGGTGTTCGACCACATCCACCGGCTGAGCATGGCCGAACACACCACGACCCGGCGCGGCGTGTTCGTGTCGCGCGTCACGAGCGACATCGAGACCCTCGCGCGCTTCGTGCAGTGGGGGATGATCTCGTGGCTGGTCAACGGCACGCTGATCGTCGGCACGCTCGTCGTGATGTTCGTCTACTCGTGGCAGCTGACGATCCTCACGCTGGTCGCCTACCGCCCGTGTCGCCGCTGTTCCGTTCGTTCCAGCGGCGCCAACTCGCGGCCTACGACGAGGAACGGACGCGCATCGGCGACATGATCGCCGAGTTCTCCGAGACGCGTCAGCGGCGCCGCGGTCGTGCGCGCCTACGGGCTGCAGGAGCGGGCGCGGGTGCGGTTGCGCGACCGCATCGACGGCGCGTACCGCGCCCGCCTGCGGGCCGCGAAGTACTTCGCCGCGATGTTCCCGCTCGGCGACTTCTTCGGCGCGATCGCGCTCGCGGCCGTCGTCGTGGCCGCCGCGTACTACGGCACCGGCTGGGGTCTCGACACCGGCAAGGTCGTCGCGTTCATGTTCCTGATCAACCTGCTGTTGAGCCCGATCGGCGAGCTGAGCGAGATCCTCGACCAGACGCAGACGGCGATCTCGGGTTGGCGCAAGGTGCTCGCGGTGCTCGACGTCCCGATCGACGTCGCCGAACCGGTCGACGGCGTGCACCTCGCGCACGGCGCGCTCGGGGTCGAGGTCTCGCACATCGAGTTCGCCTACCGCGGCGACGCGCCCGTGCTGCACGACGTGAGCGTCGACATCGCGGCCGGCACCCACGTCGCGATCGTCGGTGAGACGGGTTCGGGCAAGACGACGTTCGCCAAGCTGCTCTGCCGGCTCGCCGACCCGACGGCGGGCCGGGTGTGCGTCGGCGACACCGATCTGCCGCGACGTCGATCCGGTCTCGCGCCGGCGCGCGATTCGCATGGTGCCGCAGGACGGCTTCCTGTTCGACACGACGATCGCCGAGAACGTGCGGATGGCCGACCCGGACGCGACCGACGACGACATCGAACGCGCCTTCGCCCGGCTCGGGCTCGACTGGTGGTTGCTGCGGCTGCCCGACGGCCTCGCGACGATGGTGGGCGAGCGGGGCGAGTCGTTGTCGGTGGGTGAGCGCCAGCTCGTGGCGCTCGCGCGGGCGGAGCTCGGCGATCCCGGACTGCTCGTGCTCGACGAGGCGACGAGCGCCGTCGACGCCGAGACCGAGCGCGCGCTCGCCGACGCGCTGGCGCGCGTCTCGCGCGGCCGCACGACGATCAGCATCGCGCACCGCCTCTCCACCGCCGAGCACGCCGACCGCGTCCTCGTGTTCGACGCGGGCCGGATCGTCGAAGCGGGCAGCCACGACGAGCTCGTCGCCGCCGGCGGCGTCTACGCGCGGCTCTACGCGAGCTGGACCGCGAACACGCGTACCGCGTGACGCGGGCGCGTCAGGTGCGTGACGGCGCCTTATTCGAAGAGGTCGGGCTGTTCGCGCGTGATCATCGCGTAGAGCGGCTGGAACGAGAGGTAGCACGCCCTCGGTGATCCGACCTGCTTGTGGGTCTTGCGGGCCATGTCGGCGTCGATGAGCACGGGCGTCCCGGCTGCTTCGGCGAGCAACTGCGCCTGGCAGGTCCGTTCCATCGTGATGAACGACCAGACCGCGGCGTCGACGCGAATGTCCGACGGTCAGGAGCCCGTGGTTGCGCAGGATCACTGCCTTGTTGGCGCCGAGGGTCGTGCCGATCCGCTTGCCTTCTTCGAGGTCGAGCACGACGCCGGTGTAGTCGTCGAACAGCACGTGATCCTCGAAGAACGCGCACGCATCCTGGGTGAGCGGGATCGAGGAGGCGGCCCAGCGACGACCACGCCTTGCCGTACAACGAGTGCGAGTGCGCGGCCGCGATCACGTCGGGACGGGCCTGGTGCACCTGCGAGTGGATTGCGAACGCGGCGCGGTTCACCGGCGCGTCACCCTCGACGACCGTCGCCCGTGTGGTCGACGCAGATCAGGTCGGAGACCCGGATGTGCTTGAAGTTCATGCCGAACGGGTTGAGCCAGAATCGGTCGAGGTGCTCGGGATCGCGCACGGTGATGTGGCCGGCGACCCCCTCGTCGAATCCGAACTTGCCGAACAGGCGGAACGACGCCGCGAGTCGCTGCTTGCGGTGCAGGCGTTCCTCTTCGACGGAGTCGAACTCGGGCAGGAACCCCAGGTCCGGAAGCGTCGCAGTCATGCGAAGATCCTAGGCCAGAAGGCTGTCACGACGAGGAGGACGTAGATGCGCATGCTCTTTCCCGAACCCGTCGAGGACGTCGACCCGGCGACCGTGTACGCCGACATGCCGCACAACGACTCCCGGCCCGCGGTCCGGCTCAACATGATCGTGAGCGTCGACGGCGGCACCTCGTGGAACGGAGTGTCCGGCGCGCTGGGCGGCCCCGCGGACAAGGCGCTCTTCGGCGTCCTGCGTTCATTGGCCGACGTCGTGCTCGTCGCGTCGGCGACGATGCGCGGCGAGCACTACGGCCCGGCCGCGCTCGCGCCCGGCGCGCAGGACGCGCGCCGCGAACGAGGGCAGACGCCCGTCCCGCGGATCGCGGTGGTGTCGCGCGCCTGCCGGTTCGACTGGAGCTCGCCGTTCTTCACCGACGCGACCGAACGGCCCATCGTGCTCACCGTCTCGTCGGCGGCGGAGGCGGATCGGACCCGGGCCGCGGAGGTCGCCGACGTGATCATCGCGGGCGAGGACGACGTCGATCTCGCGCACGCCGTCGCCGAGCTCGGCGCGCCGCGGTGCGCAGAGCGTCCTGGCCGAAGGGGGTCCGACGCTCAACGGTGAGCTCGCGCGCGCCGGCCTGCTCGACGAGCTCTGCGTCACGCTCTCCCCGTTGCTCGCGAGCGGCGACGCGAAGCGGATCATCTCCGGATCGACCCTCGACGCGCTCGAACCACTCGGACTGTGCTCGATCTGCGAAGAGGACGACTACCTGTTCCTGCGCTACCGCCCGAGATGACCGTGGTCCCGGCCGCGAGGGGCAGACCGGGACCGGCATCACCCCGAACTGACGGCGCGACCGAACCAGTCTCTTCCGAGAACCGAAGCGGAACCGCGGTGCGTACTGCCGAGGAGCCCGCATCGCGGGACGTTCGCCGGGCGGGCGCCCGTTTCGCGCGCCGCGCTCGGACCGGGCGTCGCGGCGGCAGCCGTAACCTGAGGCGTGATCCTGATCGATGCGCCGTGATCCTGATCGATGCACAAGGCCTGTGCGCGTCCCGACCGAACCGGCCGCTGTTCACCGATCTGTCGCTGACCCTCAGCGACGGCGACCGGATCGGTGTCGTCGGTCTCAACGGCTGCGGCAAGAGCACGCTGCTCGCGATGATGAGCGGCGACCTCGAGCCCGAGGCCGGCGTCGTGCGCCGTGGCCGCAATGCGCGGGTCGGCACGCTGCCCCAACTCCCGGTGCTGCCCGCGGGCACCGTGCGCGCCGCGGTGTGCGACGGCCTCGGTCGGCTGGAGTGGCAGGGCGAAGCGATGCTTTCGCGTCTGGGCATGGGCGGTGTGCTGGACGCGTCGACCGACCAGTTGTCGGGCGGGCAGAAGAAGCGCGTCGCGCTCGCCGCACTGTTGGCGCGTGAATGGGATGCCCTCATCCTCGACGAGCCGACGAACCACCTCGACCTCGACGCGATCGCCTACCTCGAGGAATGGCTGGCCGCGTTCCCGGGCGGTCTGCTGCTCGTGACCCACGATCGTCACGTGCTCGACCGCGTCACGAACAAGGTGCTCGAGATCGACCGCGGCGCGAGCTACCTCCACGTTCCGCAGGAGCGCACCGGAGGGTCGGGATACGCGGCGTACCTCGCGGCGCGGATCTTGCGGGAGGAGCAGGCCGCGACCGCGGAGCAGACGCGCAAGAACCTCGCGCGGCGCGAGCTCGCGTGGCTGCGCCGGGGCGCGCCGGCGCGCACGTCGAAGCCCAAGGCGCGGATCGACGCCGCCAACGCGCTCCTCGCGGGCGGTCCCGCGGCGAGCGCCCGCGACGGCGAGCTCGGCCTGTCGCTCGGCAGTCACGCGTCTGGGGTCGAAGGGCGTCGAGCTCCACGGCGTCGGCTTCTCCTGGCCGGTCGCGCGGAAGGGTGACGACGGGGGAGCGCTGCTCGTTCTCGAGCCGTTCGACTACATGCTCGAACCCGGCGACCGTATCGGCGTGGTCGGCCCCAACGGCGCGGGGAAGAGCACGCTGCTGGATCTCATCGCCGGCCGGCTGCAGCCGACGCAGGGTCGCGTCGAGGTCGGGCGTACGGTGAAGATCGGTTACTACGACCAGCTCGGCCGCGATCTCGACCTGAACCAGCGGGTGCGCGACGCCGTCGCCGGTGACAAACGTGAGCCCACGCTCGACGACGTCAAGCTGATGCGCCAGTTCTGGTTCGACGGCGACGCACAGTTCGCGCCGATCAGCACGCTCTCGGGCGGCGAACGTCGGCGCCTGCAGCTCCTGCTCACGTTGATCGAGCAACCCAACGTCCTGCTGCTCGACGAACCGACGAACGATCTCGACCTCGACACCTTGCGCGCCCTCGAAGAGTTCCTCGACGACTGGCCCGGAATCCTCGTGGTCGTCAGCCACGACCGCGTCTTCCTCGATCGCACGGTCGGCGAGGTACTGGCCCTCGACGGCCAGGGCCGAGCAGTTGTGGTGCGCGGCGGCGTTGCGGGATGGCTCGCGCAACACGCGGCGCGGGCGACGGGTTCGGCCGGCCCGACGACGGCCGCGCCCGCGGCGCGGCGGAGCACGACGCCGCCGGCCGAGCGGCCCGTGTCGAAGAAGAGCCCCAGCACGTTGCGCCATCAGCTCGGGCTCGCCGATCGTGAGCTCGCCGACGCGATCACGGCGCGCGACAAGGTGCAGGAGCAACTCGTCGCCGCGGGCGTCGATCACAAGGAGCTGGTGCGCCTCGAGCGCGCAGCTCGCTACGACCCAGAGCCGCGTCGACGCCGCCGAGGAGCGCTGGCTGTCACTCGCCGACGAGGCCGAATCGCTCCGCATGGACATCTGACCGAGTGCCGTGGCTCGAAAGGCTTGCGCCGAGTGCCGGCCGAGACCATTGCGAGTTGGTTGACAGAGTGACTTCTCTATAGCGAGAATCCTGCCGATCCGCGCGGCCGACAGGGGGGCGTCATGCACAGATCCGGCCCCGACTCGCAAGCTTCCGAACGGCGTCGCTCGAAGCGACGGATCGTTGTGATCCTGGCCGCGACGTTGATCACGTCGACGTCCGGACCGATCGCACGCGCGGGCGCGGCGACCCTGCTCGATGTCACTCCACGCCGGGCGAAGGCCGCAGCCGCAAAGCCGTACGTCAATCCGGCGAACCCGTCGTGCGGCTCGTCTCCCTCCACGTTCAGCGGTGGTACCGGCGCGTTCTACTCGAACCAGTTCGAGAGCAACTACGTGACCGCGCCGTTCACCGGTGCCGCCGACGTTCCCAACGGCAAGTTCATGAACATCTTTCTGTTCAACGGTGGCGGATCATGGGACGCGCACATGTCGTCGCTGCCCGCGAGCATGCGCGGCCCGACCCAAGAGCAGATCGATGCTCTCACGAACGCTCTCATCTGTAGCTCGTACTTCGACGACCTGTCGCAGTACAACATCAACCCGCCGACGTTCCTCGGCGACGGGGTGACCGATCCCACGTGCGTGTCGAACGTGCTGGCGGCGGCGGCATCCACGTCGAACATCATCACCTACGGCGACATGAAACGTTTCGCGGGGTGCGAGGGCAACGCGAACTCAGGAGTCAATCCGCCGCAGATCAATATCTTCGTCGCGCCCGACATCATGGCGTCGGCGTACGGGCAGGACGGGTTGGCCATGTGTACGGCGGCCACGGCGACGGCCGCCTATCACGGATGGGAATTTGCGGCCCCGAACTTCACCGTCGTCCCACTGAGCTCGGCTCCGAACCGGCTATGCAACCAACCCGGCAAGATGCTCGACTCGCTGTCGCACGAAATGGTCGAGCTGGTCTCCGATCCGGGGGGCTTCGGCTGGTCGCACGCGTCAGGCCTCGCGCACGCCGACCTGGGCAAGCAGCTCGACGAAGGCGAGCTCGGCGACATTTGCAGCAGCGTTGGTGCGTTCCCGACACCACCGGGCAGCAGCGCGGGGGCCATACCCTTCCCCGACACCGCCGGTATGACCGATTTGACGGTCGCGCCGTATTGGTCGGATCAAGACGAGCGCGTGTGAACCGCTCTCGATCATGAACGACACGGTCGTGTCGAACGTGAGCACCGGCGCTCCGCTTCTGAGCATGAGCTCCACGAAGCACAACCTGCCGATCACGGTCAGCCAAGCGAGCCCGCCGGCCGGTGTTGTCGACGAGTGGGAGCTCGACGTCGAGACGGGTCCCGACAACCTGAACTCGAGCTCCGCCGTCAACGCGATCATTCAAGTCCAGATCGGGAACCAGACGGTCACCCTGCAACAAGACTCGATCAATCAGGGCGCGGAATGGGCCACCAACTCGTTCCATGCGGTGAACCTCGCGATCCCGACCGGTCTCGGCGTCACCGCAGTCAAGAAGGTCACGATCAATACCCAGTTTGGTGGCACATTCCCCGATACATGGGACATCCAGGGTGTGATCCTGCAAGCCGACGTGCAGCCTGCGAATAGCTGTACGACCGCGCCCGTCCTCTTGCTCGACCCGGCGAACGAGCAGCAAACGACGTTGAGCGACGGCAACCAAGGCATCGTTCGCATGACCGGTGGCGCCCCGCAGAGCTTCCCGCTGACGACGATGGCTGTGCCGGCCGGAGTGTCGAACCGGCTCGTGACCGGCTTGTTGCTCACGGTCACGACGACGGGCGACGATCTCCGCGGCGGGAATCACGAGACCGACAACGCCAACGCGGTGGTGACCGTCGCGGGCACTTCGGTGACGTTCCCGAATATCAACCGCGATCAGGAGCTGCCGAACAACTCGACCCAACCCAAGAACCTCGACCTCTTGACGTTGAACTCGCTGCCGCCGCAGACGAGCCTCGGCGACATCCACAGCTTCGCGCTGCAAACCGACCTTCCCGGCGGCGGCGGGGGTGACAACTGGGACGTCGGCTCGATCGCGTTGATTGCCGAGCTGGGCTGCCCGGCCGGCGTCGTTCCGCCTACTCAATCGACGATCCTGTTGAACGCGACGGGATCCTCGCCGCTCGCCGACGGCAGCACCGGATTGTGCCGGGAGACCGGTGGAACCACGGGACAGCACGACTGCACACAATCGATCAGCGTTCCGGCCGGCCTGAGCGCATCCGACCCGATCGATTCGTTGACCGTGAAGATCACGACGGGGGACGACAACCTGGAAGGCGGCGGGTTCCCGGAGAGCAATGCGAACGTCAGTCTCGCAGGCTTCCCGCTGACCTTCCTCGACGTCAATACGTTCCAGGAGTGGCGAAACGGTGAGACCCACAGCGTGCCGCTCGCCCCGATGCCCTCGAACCCCGTGACGCTCGGCAGCGTTGACCTCCATCGACGTGAAGACGAGTTTCAGCGGCGGAAGTGGTAGCGACAACTGGGATATCAAAAATATCGAGCTCGATGCGGTCGTCTCGCACCTCGGCGCGGCGTCGCCTCATCCGATCCTGCCGACGAGCGTCGCGGCGTCGGCGCCCCGGTCCGCGCGGACGGCGACCGCGACGCAGACTTCGGCCGCCGCGGTCGCGCCGATGATCGTGGGACCGTCGCCGTGGCAGGTCGTCCCGACGACGAACACCGGTATCGGTGAAAACGTCTTGAACGGTGTGACCTGCGCCGACCCGACCGATTGCTTCGCAGTCGGTTTCTCGAGCGATGTGGGCAACACGCCGCGGGCATTGATCGAGAGGAGCAACGGCGGCTCGTCGCCGTTCAACATGGTCTCGACACCCGATACCGGCGAGTCGTACAGCGAGCTCGACAGCGTGTCGTGTCTGTCGGCGACGAACTGTGTCGCGGTGGGCTTCGACGGTTCGGGCTCGCCGGAGGGCGACAGCAACGCAGGTACGAAGCAGCTGCTGATCGAGTCGTGGAACGGCACCAATTGGACCGTGACCGAGTCCGGGAACCCCGGTGGCGATGTCTCGAGCGAGCTCACGGGTGTGTCGTGTGTCCCGAGCGGGCAGCAACCATTCTGTGCCGCGGTCGGGTACGAGACGAGCACGGGCGTGGCCCGCACGTTGACGATGATCTCGTCTCCTGCCTCCGGGTGGATCGTTGTCCCGAGCCCGAACGCCGACAACGGTGACAATCTCCTCTACGGCGTTTCGTGCAGCTCGTCGTCGCAATGCGATGCCGTCGGGTACTCCGACGGAACCGGCTTCGCCCAAACCCTGACCTTGGGGTGGGGTGGCTCCTCGTGGACGGTGCTTCCGAGCGGCAATGCCGGTGTGCAGGGCAACGTGTTCGACGGCATGGGTGACAACGTCCTCTATTCCGTCTCCTGTCCGGACGCAGCGCACTGCGTCTCCGTCGGTGTGAGCATCAACGAGAACCGCATCGCGCAGACGCTGGTCGAAACGCAACAGCCGAGCGGGCCGACCGGTCAGGAGGGATTCGAGCCGGCGCCCGCGCCGAACCCGGGGCAGAGTGGCAACTTGTTGCTCGGTGTTTCCTGCACGACGCCGATCGACTGCAAGGCGGTCGGCGTACAGTTCGACGGCAACATCGACGCGACGCTGAACGAGAACTACGACGGGACAAACTGGTTCGCCACTCCGACGCCGAGCCCCGGTCCCGATCGGAACTTCTTGCTCGGCGACGCGTGCCTGTCCCCGACGTCGTGCGTTGCGGTCGGCGATCTCATCGACCCCGCGGGCGTGAAGCAGACCTTGGCGTTGAACCTCGTGCCGACGTCGCCGAACGCTCCGACGAATCCGGTGGCGGTGTCGGGTGATGAACAGGCCGAGATCTCGTTCACGCCGCCTACGGACAACGGCGGTTTCAACATCACGAACTACACGGTCACCGCGAAGGACGTGACGCACGCAAGCAACGGCGGTCAGACGGCAAGCGCGTCCGCGAGTCCCGTGACCCTGCTCGGCCTCACGAACGGCGACGAGTACAGGTTCAAGGTGACTGCGACGAACCTCCTCGGTACCGGCCCGCCATCGAAACTGTCGAAGGCGATCGTGATCGCGCCGTCGGGCGTGACGAACTTCAAGCCGATGACATTGCAGCACGGCTGGGCCACCCCGGCGGGAGCAGCGCCGGTCGCGGCCGCGGTGAAGTCGAGCATCGTCTACTTCAAGGGTCAGATGCGGACCGCGGGAGCGAACCCGGTCGCGTTCACGTTGCCGGCGACTATGCGGCCGGTGACGACGGTGTTCGTACCGGTCGATCTGTGCGGTGTGAACAACGGCGACCTGTCGATCGCCCCGAGCGGTGCAGTCACCGTCGAGGCCGAAGGCGGCGCATTCGCGAACGCGCAGTGCGGGACGTCGCTCGACGGCGTCTCGTTCGCGCTGCTCGCCGCGACTCCCTTGGTGCTTCAGAACGGCTGGACGAACTCACCGTTCGGAACCAGCGTCGTGTCGGCGACCTCGAAGTCGGGCGAGGTGTATCTGAAGGGCGCGATCGCCGGCGGCACGAGCCCCATCGCGTTCAAACTGCCCGCGAACCTGCGGCCACCGACGCCGGTCTACGTCCCCGTCGACTTGTGTGGCGCGAACAACGGCGACCTGTTCATCCAGACCACGGGTATCGTCACGATCCGGGCCGGCGCGTTCGCCAACGCGCAATGCATGACGTCGCTCGACGGCGTTCGGTTCTCGTTGACCGCCTCGACACCGCTGCCGTTGCTGAACGGCTGGACCAACTCGCCGCTCGGTACGAGCGCGGCGGCGGCAACGACCGGGTCGGGCCTCGTCTTCCTGCGCGGCGCGATCTCGACCGGTGCTACGAACCCGGTCGCGTTCAAGCTGCCGGTGCAGATGCGGCCGGCGGCCGACGTATTCGTGCCGGTCGACCTCTGCAACGGTTCGAATGGCGACCTCGTCGTCCAACCGAGCGGCATCGTGACCGTCGAAGCCGAAGGAGGCGTGTTCGCGGACGCGCAGTGCATGACGTCGCTCGACGGCGTGTTCTACGACTCGTAACGATCGCCCGTCCCACCCTGAGCCGCAGGGGCTGGCGAGCGCCCTGCGATACGATGTACCTTGCATCGGAATGGATGTGGGACTCGACCAACGGCCCGCGGGGCGGCCGCGGGACACCCGTCTGGACGCGGCGATCGTGCGTGCAACCGTCGCGCTCCTCGAAGAACGCGGGTACGGCGATCTCGCCCTGACCGCGGTCGCGGCGCGGGCGGGCACGACGACGGCCGCGATCTATCGCCGGTGGGGTTCGAAGTCCGATCTCGTCATGCACGCGGTGTTCCGTACACGCGGTGACGACGTGGTGGCCGATACGGGAGATCTCGCCGCCGACCTTGCGACGATGGTGGGCTGGTCGGTCGAGAAGATCTGCCGGCCGGCGGCATTGGCCGCGCTGGTCGGGTTGCTGGGTGAGTCCGGGCGGGAACGGGCCGCTCGCGCCGGCGATGCCGCAATGGCATCGCGACGAACTGCCGAGCGGTTCGAACGGGCAAAGGCCGACGGCGAGATCCGCGCCGACGTCGACACCGGCGTGCTCGTCGCGCTCGATCTCCGGTCCGGTGTTGGAGGTCGCGCTCCGCGGCGCCGCGCACGAGATCGACGACGCGTGGATCGCGGACCTGGTTGCCGTGGTGCTCGAGGGTGCTCGGCCCCGCCCTCGTCGTCGCCGCACCGCGGCCCCGCACCGGAAGGTCGCCCGACGATGAAGCAGATCCGCGTCCACGGGCCGGACGACGTCCGCCTCGACGACATCCCGGATCCGACACCCGGTCCGCGCGACGTGCTCGTGCGGGTCGCGGCGTGTGGCATCTGCGGCAGCGACGTGTCGTACGTCCACATGGGCGGGCTGACCGGCAAGCCGATGGCACTCGGCCACGAGATCGCGGGCGTCGTCGATTGGGTCGGCGACGAGGTCACCGACGCGCGCGTGGGCGAGCGCGGTCATCGTGTACCCGGGCGAGGAGCACGGCTCGATGGGAAGCGGCGCGGCCGAAGGTGGGCTCACGCCGTTGCTGCTCGTTCGGGACGCCGCCCGAGGCCGGCGGCTGTTCCGCGTGCCCGACAGGATGCCGTTGCGGGTGGCGGCGTTGGCCGAGCCGCTGGCGGTCGGCATGCAGGCGGTGAACCAGGCCGACGTCGCAGCGGGCGACAAGGTCGCGGTGTTCGGGTGCGGCCCGATCGGGCTGATGGCGATCGCGACGCTCGTTGATCGTGGGATCGACGACGTCGTCGCGATCGACCTGAGTCGCCCGCGTCTCGAATTGGCGCGGGAGGTCGGGGCGGCGCACGCGTTCGATCCGACCGACGTCGACGTGTGGGCGGAGTTGGCCCGGCTCCACGGCACCGCGCCGTTCATGTTCGGCCCGACGCCCGCGACCGACGCGTTCATCGAGGCGTCGGGCTCCGACCGGGTGATCGGCGAAATCCTGCAGCACGGACGATTCGGCGGCCGCATGTCGGTGGTCGCGCTGCACTACACGCCGGTCCCGGTCAACTTCGTGCTGGTGCTGATGAAGCAGTTCACGATTCGTGGTTCGTTCGAGTACCCGCCCCGCTTCGAGGACGCGATCGAGCTGCTGGAGCGACGAGACCTGTCGAAGCTGGTCACCCACACCTTCGCGCTGGAGGAGTTCGAGCGAGGACTTGTCCCTCCTCGAAGGGTCCAAGGACTGCGGGAAGGTCATGATCACGATCGAAGCCGACGCATGACGAACCGGCCTCGCCTTCCACTTCGACGAGACGTCCGTGTTGGTGACCGGCGGGACGAGCGGCATCGGGCAGGCCGTGGCGCCGCGCGTTCGCGGCCGCCGGCGCCGCGGTCACCGTCACGGGCACGCGCGCAACCGCCGCCGACTACGACACCGACCTGTCGGCGTTCACCTATCGGCCCCTCGAGATGCGCGACCGCGACGCCCTCGAAGCCGTCGCGGCCGACCTCGACCGCCTCGACGTGCTCGTGAACAACGCGGGCGCCAACTTCCCCGACGGCCGCGACGAGTGGGATCCCGACGCCTTCTCGGCCGCGCTCGACCTCAACGTCGAGGGCGCGATGCGTCTCACGGTGCGGTCGCGGGCCGCGCTCGCCGCGAGCACGATGGCGGGCGGCGCGAGCGTGGTGAACATCGTGTCGATGACCGCGTTCCGGTCCACGACCATCGTGCCCGGCTATTCGGCGGCCAAGGCGGCGCTGCTGGCGATGACGCGCAACCTCGCGGTCCATTGGGCCGGCGACGGCATCCGCGTCAACGCCGTCGCGCCGGGGTTGATCGAGACCCGGATGACCGCGCCGATGAAGTCGATGCCGGAGCTGTTCGAAGCGGAGGTCGGCAAGGGTGTGATCCATCGGATGGGCACGCCCGAAGAGGTCGCCGCCGCGGTGTTGTTCCTCTGTTGCGACGCGTCGGCCTTCACCACCGGGTCGGTGTTCGCCGTCGACGGCGGTTACCTCGCGCAGTGAACGCAACCCGATGACGAGCGAACAGATCCGCATCGACGACCTCGCGGCGCCGGTGCTGAACGACGTGCAGCGGATGGCGATCGAGTACGGCGAGTCCCGCCGTACCGAGCTGAGCGTCGACGCGGTGTGCGAGGCCGCGATCGCGCGCGCCGGGATCGACGACTTCGGGCCCGGCGACTTCAACGAGCGACTGGGTCTGCAACTCGCGGAGATGGATGCCGACGAGGACCGCAGAGGCATCGGGCGCATGCTCATGTTCGGTGACTGCGTCCGGTACGCCGCGAACCGCCTGTTGATCCGCGACCTGCTGCGGCGGCACCCGGAGATCGTCGAGATCCCGATCGTCCGGCCCCTGATCGTCGTCGGGCTGCCCCGTTCGGGCACGACGAACCTGGTGAACCTGCTTGCGGCCGACACGCGGTTCCGTTCGATGCCGTTGTGGGAGTCGTACGAACCCGTGCCGAACCCGAACGAGCCGGCCGAGGTCGACGGTGTCGATCCCCGCTGGACGCGCTGCGACAACGCGTGGCGGGCGATGCAGAGCGCCGCGCCGTTCGTCGCCGCGATGCACCCGATGGAACCCGACCACGTGCACGAGGAGATCGAGCTGCAACTGCCCGACTTCTCGTCGTACAACCTGGAATGGGTCGCTCGGGCCCCGCAATGGCGCGACTACTACCTCGCGCACGACCAGACACCGCACTACGCGTACATGAAGACGGTGTTGCAGGTCCTCCAGTGGTACCGGCCGCGCGAACGCTGGGTGCTGAAGTCGCCGCAACATCTCGAACAGCTCGGTCCGCTGCTCACGACGTTCCCGGATGCCACGATCGTCGTCACCCACCGCGACCCGGTCGCGGTCGTGCAGTCGACGATCACCATGGACTGCTACGGCGCGCGTACCACGTACCGCTCGACCAGACCCGAGTGGTACCGCGACTACTGGACCGACCGCATCGGCCGCCTGCTCGACGCGTCGCTGCACGACCGGGACCTGCTTCCCCGAGGCCGCACGATCGACGTGCTCTTCCACGAGTACATGGCCGACGAGATCGGCACGCTCGAACGCGTCTACGCGTGCGCCGGCATCCCGCTCACCGACCGGGCGCGCACCGAGATCGCCGCCTACCAGCGTGCGCATCCGCGCAGCCGCGGCGGGCAGATCGCCTACGACCTGCGCCGCGACTTCTCCACCACGCCCGACGAGGTGCGGTCCCGGTTCGGGGCCTACCTCGACCGCTTCGACGTACGGATCGAGGTCCAGTGACCATCCAGGAACAAGTCGACCATCTCATCGACACGCGGCCCGGCAAGGAGCTTCTGCGCGCGGTCTACGACGACCCCGGGTATCGGATCGGCGACATCATCTTCCGCTCGGGCGGCAATACCGCGTCGTACATGCTGCTCACCGACAACGGGCGAGTGATCGTCAACACCGGCATGGGCTACGAGGCGCCCCACCACAAGCGCGTCTTCGACGCGATCCGCCCCGGGCCGACGCACTACGTCGTCACCACGCAGGCCCACGTCGACCACCTCGGCGGCGTCGACCTCTTCAAGGAGCCGGGCACCGTGTACGTCGCGCAGGCGAACAACCTCGCGTGTCAGGCCGACGACGCGCGGATCCGCGAGTTGCGCATGCGCACCGCCGGCATCTGGTTCGACATGCTCGGCACCGACGCCCGCCGCATCTACAAGGAGAACCCCGGCGTCTCGATGAACCAATCGGAGCCGACGCCCGACCTCACGTTCGACGAACGCCTCGGCCTCACCGTCGACGGCCTGCGCATCGAGCTGATCGCCGCGGTTGGCGAGACGACCGACAGCACGATCGTCTGGTTGCCCGAGCACCGCACCGCGCTGGTCAGCAACCTCTTCGGGCCGCTCTTCCCGCACTTCCCGAACCTCAACACCATCCGCGGCGACCGCTACCGCTTCGTCGAGCCGTACCTGCAGAGCGTGCGGAAAGTCCGAGAGCTCCGGCCCGAAGTGCTCGTGACCGGACGGTACGAACCGATCGTCGGCGCCGAGCTGATCGACGCGTCGCTCGAACGCATGCACGGCGCGGTCGACTACGTGCACCGGCGCGCCCTCGAAGGCTTCAACGCGGGTGTCGACGTCTGGACGCTGATGAGCGAGATCGAGCTCCCACCCGAGCTGCGGGTCGGCCAGGGCTACGGCAAGGTCTCGTGGGCGGTGCGCACGCTGTGGGAGTCCTACGTCGGGTGGTTCAAACTCCAGCTCGACCACCGAGCTGTATCCCGACTCCTCGGGTTCGGCACTCGCCGAACTGGTCGACGCGGCCGGCGCGGACGCCGCGCTGGGGCGGGCCGAAGCCGCGCTGGCGCGGGGCGACGCGGTCCTTGCCATCCGGCTCGGCGAGGCCGTCGCGGCCGCCGCGCCCGACGAGCCGCGCGTCAAGACGCTCATGATCGGCGCGCACCGCCACTTGCTCGACCACGGCGGCGACGTGAGCTTCTGGGAGAACGGCTGGCTGCTCGACCAGATCAAACAGTGGGAAGGCCGCTGAGCACCGCGCCAAGCCACGCCGCAACGTCCGCATGGGTCTGCGGTCGTCGTCAGCACAGTGGAGGTGGCGGGAGTCGAACCCGCGTCTCCCGAGCTGTTGGTGGGACTTCTCCGAGCGCAGCCGTTGGGAGATGTCACCGGCCGACAGGTCAACGGCACCCCGTCGGCAGGCCATCCTCGTTTTGATGTTCCGGTAAGCCCCGAGGCCTTACTTACCGGTGAGCCATCCTGGATGACGCGTCGGCGGGACGAATGACGAATCCCATCCGGGCGGGCAACCTATTTCTAGGCAGCCATTGCCATTTGGTTATTGGCGTGTATTGGTTGTGCCGACTCTTTAACGACGTTCCGGCGACGTCGGCTCGCTTCCCCCACCTCGATCCTCGAGATCGAAGCCACGCACCCCCTTGTCAATCCGCATCGGGCCGGTGCGCGTCGTGGGCCCTCAGCGGGACACCAAGTGTACCGGCTGCCACAAGGGGTACGTTCCGCGGTGCGTCCGCATCGAGGCGTCGTCATCGTCGGCGCCGGCTTCGGTGGCCTCCAGTGCGCCAAGGTCCTGCGGGGCAAGCCCGTCGACGTGTTGCTGGTCGACCGGCGCAACTCCCACCTCTTCACGCCGTTGCTCTACCAGGTCGCGAGCCGCCTGCTGGACCCGTTCCACAGGCCGATCCGGCGAGGGAATAGCCCGGCGGCAGGTGCCGTTAGGGTTTCGCATGGCGACCATCCCTTTGACCATCGAAAACTTCGAGCAGACGATCACCGAGAACGACATCGTCCTCCTCGACTTCTGGGCCTCGTGGTGCGGCCCCTGCCGGATGTTCGGCCCGGTGTTCGAGGAGGCGGCGGCCAAGAACGCCGACATCGTCTTCGGCAAGGTCGACACCGAGGACCAGCAGCAGCTGGCGGCGACGTTCGGCATCATGTCGATCCCGACCCTCATGATCTTCCGCGAGAACGTCCTCGTGTTCTCCCAGCCCGGCGCCCTGCCGGCCGAGGCGCTCGAGAACCTCATCGAGCAGGTGCGTGCGCTCGACATGGCGGAGGTCCACAAGGCCGTCGCCGAGCAGGAGCACGACCACGCTCACGACCACGACCACGACCACGACCACGATCACGCCGGTCACGATCACGCGCACTGACGCTCGTCTCCACCCGCACTGATCCGCGGTCCGGGCCGGGCAGATGATGATCGCGCCGGAACTGCGCGGCAGTCCGTTCGGCGCCGAGGGGCGCGACGGCTCCCGGGCTCACGAATCGCTCGCGGCACGACGCGCGGCGTGAAGAATGTGGCCGACGCAAGCGAATGACCACTTTGACAAGTATCTGCTTGCGATATCGTGCGCGCCATGCTCCCGAAGTTGGCCTCATGGTGTTACCGGCGCCGGCGCTTGGTCGTCATCTCCTGGATCGTCGTTCTCGTCGGTGTGAACGTCCTCGCGAAGTCCGAGGGTGGCGACCTCTTGAAGTCGCTCTCGCTGCCCGGCACCGAGTCGCAACGCACGTTCGACGTGCTGAAGAACGATTTCGCGCGTCCGGGTGACACCGGTTATCTCGTCTACAAGACGAGCTCGCCCGACGGGGTGGGGGCGCCCGCGGTCGTGAACGAGATCGAGAAGTCGCTCGCCCCGCAACTCCGCGCGCAGAAGCACGTCGTCTCGGTCGCGACGCCGTACGAGCAGGGCGGGGATGCGTTCGTCTCCAAGGACGGCAAGATCGCCTACGCGGAGATCCAGTTCGACGTGCAGGCCAACGACGTGCCGGTCGCGCTCGCCGCCCACATGCGCGACATCGTGAAGAAGGCGAACACGCCGAGCCTCCAGGTCGAGCTCGGCGGGTCGATGTTCACCGACCAGACCCAACCCGCGAGCGAGGCGATCGGCATCCTCGCGGCCGTGCTCATCCTCTTGATCGCGTTCGGATCGGTGCTCGCCATGGGTCTGCCGATCATGACGGCCCTGTTCGGCATCGGCATCGGGCTCGCGATCGTGACGTTGCTCGCGCGCTTCACCGACGTCCCGTCGTTCGCGCCGCAGGTCACCGCGATGATCGGCATCGGCGTCGGGATCGACTACGCGCTGTTCATCAGCACCCGCTATCGAGAGGCGCTGCACGAGGGATCCGACCCCGAACAGGCCGTCGTGCACGCGATCGACACGAGCGGTCGGGCGGTGCTTGTTCGCGGGCGGCACCGTCGTCATCTCGCTGCTCGGCCTGTTCCTCATCGGGCTTTCGTTCATCCGCGGCCTGTCGATCGGCGCCGCGCTCGCCGTCCTCCTCGTCATGGCCGCGGCCGTCACCCTGCTGCCCGCGGTGCTCGGCTTCGTCGGCCGCACCATCGACAAGTTCGCGCTGCCGACGGCGAAGCACCCCAAGCCGCCGGAGCAGACGTTCTGGGCCAAGTGGAGCCGCATGATCCAGAGCCGCCCGTGGCCGGTCGCGATCGGCGGGCTCGTGATCCTGCTCGTCCTCGGGATCCCCGCGCTGCATCTCCGCCTCGGCATCGCCGACGCGGGCAACGACCCCACGAAGCTGACGACGCGCCGTTCCTACGACCTGTTGAGTGAGGGCTTCGGCCCCGGCTTCAACGGGCCGCTGCTCGTCGCGAGCGAGCTGCACTCGCCGTCGGACATCGGTGCGATGTCGCGCCTCGCCGCCACGATCCGTTCGACGCCCGACGTCGCGCAGGTCACCCCGCCCATCCCGAGCCCGAACGGCAAGGCCGCGTTCATGCAGGTCGTGCCGACCGGCTCCCCGCAGGACGCGAGCACGACCAGCCTCGTGCACCGGCTCCGTGATTCCGTCATCCGGGACGCCGTGCGCGGCACCACGCTCGCACCGCACGTCGGCGGCCAGACCGCGGTCGGCGTCGACCTCGCCGACACGATGGGTCAACGGCTCCCGTACATGTTCCTCGCGATCCTGCTGTTGAGCTTCGTGCTGCTCATGCTCGTGTTCCGGTCACTCCTCGTGCCGTTGAAGGCCGTGATCATGAACCTGCTGTCGATCGGCGCGTCGTACGGCGTGATCGTCGCGATCTTCCAGAACGGCTGGCTGAAGAACCTGGTCGGGATCGGCAAGGAAGGCCCGATCGAGGCGTGGGTGCCGATGATGCTGTTCGCGATCGTCTTCGGGCTGTCGATGGACTACGAGGTGTTCCTCCTGTCGCGCATCAAGGAGGAGTACGACCGCGACCACGACAACGCCACCGCGGTGTCGCACGGGTTGGCCAAGACCGCGCGCCTCATCACCGCGGCCGCCGCGATCATGATCTGCGTGTTCGGCAGCTTCGTGCTCTCCGACCTCCGCGTCCTGAAGCTGATCGGCTTCGGTCTCGCGTTCGCGGTGTTCATCGACGCGACCGTCGTCCGGCTGCTGCTGGTTCCGGCGACCATGGAGTTGCTCGGCGACCGCAACTGGTGGTTCCCGAAGGCGCTCGAATGGCTGCCGCGCATCCACGTCGAAGGGACACCCTCGGTCCCGGTTCCCGCAGTTGAACACGAGCGCGAACGCGAGCCCGCCGTCGGCGACTAGGACCGCGTCGACCGAGCTGCGATGTCGCCGGAGCGGTCTCGATGCGAGACGTCGGCGTGAGATCGCAGTTCGGGTGTTACGCGTCGGGCGTCGAGCTGAGCACGCAGAACTCGTTTCCTTCGGGGTCGGCGAGAACGATCCACGACGGCTCGCCTTGGCCTACGTCGACTCGGTTGGCGCCCAGCGAGATCAGCCGAGCGACCTCGCCGTCGCGATCATCGGGCCGCAGATCCAGGTGCAGGCGGTTCTTTGTCGACTTGTTCTCCGCGACGAGCGCGAACAAGAGCCCCGGAAACTGATCCGGTGCGGATCGAATCTCGAACTCGTCGGGGTCGTCGTTCACCACGACCCAACCGAGCGCGTGAGCCCACCAGTTGCCCAGTGAGACCGGGTCACGAGCGTCAACGATGAGTTGCTCCCACTTCAGCATCCGCCCATGGTGCCCGCTCGGACCGGCACCCCCATCGTCGCCGGCGGAACTCCGAGGAAGGGGCGGCCGGTCTTGTGTCGGCCGGTGTCGTGGTGGGGTCCCTGTTCGGAGGTTTCGCGTTCGCGTCGATCCCTTCGGCCACCGGGGTGATCCACACGTGTTACGCGACCGGTTCCAACCCGACCGGACGACTCCGTGTCATCGATCCGTCCGCGGGCGGGGCCTGCGTCGCCAGTGAGACGGCATTCGTCGACGTGTTCCGATGCTGACCGATGTCACGGAGCACTCCCGCCCGTTGGAGTTCGGCGCACGAGTTGCAGACACCGGTCGCTCGAACTCGGACCCGGCTCGGGGCCGCACGCTCGGCCGGTCCGATCAGGCAGCTATCGTCGAGTGGCGTGGGCCGAGGTCGTCCGAGCGTGAGGCCGAGCGAAAGGCCGAGCGAGAGTCGAAGACAACGGTCTATCCGCGCAACATTGGCCGCCTTGGCGTTTCCGGTGGTCACGGCGGTCGTTCTCATCCTCGCCGCCACCGTCATGCCGTGGGCGACGTACAAGGACGTGTCGAGGGACGTGACGACGACCCTTCATGGCGGTCACGTTGGTCTGTTGCTGGTGGCATTGGGGTCCACGACCATCGTCTCGTCGCCGGGGTTGCTCACGCACCTTTCGATCGCGGTATCTCGGCTGCACGTCGTCCTCGGCTCCGCGGCGCTGCTCGTGTCGATCGTCTTGGCCCTGCACGGAATCAGCCGGGCGAACAGTTTGGCGCTCGGCGCGGCGCAGCCTGGCCCGACGCGTACGTCCTACGCGCTTGGTGCCGGTGTCGCGATCATCGCGTCGACAGTGATTGCGCTGACGAGCGCGATCCGAGTCAGCGCGGCCCGGAGTGCGGCCGCGACCCCGCAAGGACCCGGACCGTCCGGCTACGCAGACGCGGGATAAGGCGCACGCCGGGGCTATTCGGTATCGCGCTCGGGGGAGGCGGCCGTCACACGTGCGATCCGCCGGTCGGGGACGAACCAAACGGCCGCAACACCGACGTAGATGACGATCGAGGCCCAAGGCGCGACGAACGCGGCTGCGATTGCGAACACGTAGGCGACGGCGGAGAGCTTCCCTTTCCGATCCGCCCCGATCGCCAGGGCCAGACGGGAGTCGGGCGCGTGGATCGAGAGCAGCGTCCGGGTGAGCACGAAGTACGCGACCGCCGAGCCGAAGAGAACTGCACCGTAGACGACCACCGGTGCACGATCGTGAACGTGCGGGCCGAGCCATGCCGTCGCCGCCGGTGTGAGTGAGAGCCAGAACAGCAGGTGCGCGTTCGCCCACAGGACGGCGCCGCTGATGTGTTCCACGACGTGCATGAGGTGGTGATGGTTGTTCCAGTAGATGGCCAAGAACGCGAAGCTGAGCGCGTAAACGAGCACCTTCGGGACGAGCGGCCCGAGGTCGGAGAACCCATCGCCGGTGGGCGGACGCAGATCGAGCACCATGATGGTGATGAGGACCGCGAGAACGCCGTCACTGAACGCTTCCAGACGACCTCGGCTCACGTCGACATTCTCGCAGCTGTGGTGAACGTCGACATCTCAGCCGGGAGCGAACGTCGGCAGACACGGCACTCGCTAACGACCCATCTCCTTGAGCGTGCGTTCCGTCTCCCGCTTGGCGTCGCGCGTCGCGATCGCCTGGCGCTTGTCGTAGCGCGCCTTGCCGCGGGCGATCGCGAGCTCGACCTTGCAGCGGCCGTCCTTGAAGTACACGCGTAGCGGAACGAGCGTGACGCCCTTCTCCTCGGTGGCCCGGCTGATCTCCGCGATCTCCCGGGCGTGCAGGAGCAGCTTGCGCTTGCGGACCGGGTCGATGTCGCCTCGGGAGAACTCGTAGGGCAACACGTGCATCCCGAACATCCACACCTCGCCGTCCTCGACGCGCGCGTACGCGTCCTGGAGGTTGGCGCGGCCGTTGCGGATCGACTTCACCTCGGGTCCGAGGAGCATCACCCCGCACTCGTACGAATCCAGCACGAAGTAGTCGTGCCGAGCCTTGCGATTGGTGATGACGACCTGGTCGCCGCGTCGGGACATCGGCCTGCGACGGTAGTGCAGACTGTCGAACGTGCCCGCTCCCTTTGCGCTCGCGTCGCTGCTCGCGGGCGCTGCGACCGGCACCGTCGTCGACGTACCGCCCGGGCACTACGCCGCCGACGAGTTCCCGGTCGTCGTCCCCGCGGGCGTCACATTCCGCGGGCCGGGCGCGGCCCAGGTCGTCATCGACGCCGGTGGCGCGACTGCGGTCGTGCTCGGCGGCGACGGCGCCGCGCTGCAAGGCGTCACCGTCGCCGGCGCGGCGCCGGCCGAGCGGGCTGGTGCTCCCGGGGTGATCGGATCGGGCCACGACGGCCTGGTCGTACGCGACTGCGCGCTGGAATCGGTCGAGATCGACGGCGGACGCGGGCACGTGATCGCCGGCAACGTGATCACGGGTGGTCGGGTCGCCGTCACCGGCGCGACGCACGTGGAGATACGCGCCAACTATCACCACGGCCTGGTCGAGGGCGCGGGCATCGACGTCTCGGGAGGGGAGGGACACGTCGTCGCCGGGAACGAGTGCCGCGACGATCACTGTGCGATCAGGTGTGCGGGGACGACCGGCGCGCGCATCGAACGGAACCGTTCCGACGAGTGCCGGGTCGGCATCGAGCTCGTCGCCGCCCATTCGTCGAGCCTCTACCGGAATCGCGCGCTGCGGACGGAGTGCGCGGTGTTGGTCGACGGCGGATCGGCGAACCGGGTCGAGAAGCAGCTGGCCGAGCACTGCGACCGCGGCGTGGTGATCGAGGGCGGCGCGCACGGTACCGAGGTGGCCGACTCGTGGTTGCACGACTCCCGCATCGGGGTGGTCGTGGCCGGAGCGGGCCGGGTCGTGCTCCGCGCCAACGCGATCAGCGGGTCGCGTGAGCACACGATCGTCTCCGACGGCGGCGACGTCGTGGCCGACGGGAACGATCTCGGCGGCGACACGTGGGCCGGGCGCACGTAGTCTCGACGATCGTGGAGTACCTGCTGATCGCGTTGTGGCGGACACCCGAAGTGAGGGTCGAGACGCTGCTCGACTCGTGGGCGCCGGCCGCGCTCGCCGGCCCCGGGGTGCAGGCGTGCACGGTTAGCTTCGCCGACCCCGACCAAGGCCGGTTCCCGGGCCCGCCGTGCGACGCACTGGTCGCACTCGGCCTCGACCGCGCTCAGGATCTCGACGACGTTCCCGAGCGCCACGCGCTGTACGCCGTCGCCCGCGAGGTGAGCGTGTTCCGGGTCGATCCGCATCCCGTGATCACGTGGAACCGGACGTGGCCCGACGGCGAATATGCGCCCGGCGTCAAGTACGTGTCGTTCGTCCGGCACGCGCCCGCGCTCTCGCACGGGCAGTTCGCGCGTCACTGGAGCGAGGTCCACGCTCCGCTCGCCCGTACCCACCACGTCGGGCTCGCGGGTTACACGCAGAACGTCGTCCGGGCCGCGTACACGCCGGGCGGGGCGGGCATCGACGGGGTCGCCGAGCTCTCGTTCGCGACCCGCGCCGACTTCGAGGACCGCTTCTACGATTCCGAGGCGGGCAAGGCGGCCATCCGCGCCGACGTCAGGCAGTTCATCGGGCCGAGCGGGATCTCGCCCACACTGATGCGCGAGCTCCCGTTGCGAACGCCGCCCGCCTGACGGCCGCGACTCACGGGAGGCCGAGCAGCTCCGCCGCCGCGCCCGTGCCCGCGACCTCCCGGCCCAGGCTGCGGCACAGGTTCGCCGCATCCTCGACCTGGTCGACGTTCGCGGGCCCGTCGTCCCAGTCCTCGAGCCCGACCCGCAGGTGTCCGCCGCGTTCCAGCGCCGCACGCGCGATCGGCGTGTCCAACAACGATCCGCCGAGCACCGCGACCGCCCACGGAATCCGCGCGTCGCCGAGCATCGCGAGATAGAGGTCGAGCGCTTCGATGATCGGCGGCGCGCCCCACAACGGTTCGCCGCCACCCGAGGTATCCGCCCGCCGAGAAGTAGAACTTCACGAGCGTCCCCGCGGGCAGCGCGTCCGCGTCGTAGTAGGCCCGCACGACGCGCAGGAAGCCCGGCTCGAAGATCGCGATGCTCGGCCCGAGCCCGCGCTCGCGGCACACGTCCATCTTGTACGCGATGTCGGCGAAGGTGTTCGTGTAGACGTAGCTGCTGTCGGGCGGGAGACCGTCGGCGCCGGTTCCGCCGAGGTTCACCGAACCCGTGTCGACGAAGCCGGCGCGGACGAGCCCCATGTCGTCGAGCAGCTCGACGTGCCCGTACCGGTCCTCGATCGTCGCGCCGATACCGGTCGTGGGGTAGCAGATGACCCCCGGATGCTGTTCGACGACGGGCCGGAACGCGATCGGCGTACTGCTCGGCGGCTTCGAACGGGCGGCACCGCGATGTTCGGCGCGTGGGTGTGGATCACGGTCGCGCCCGCGTCGACGCACGCGAGCGCATCCTTGGCCTGGTCCTGCGCGGTCGCCGGAACGTTGGCGTTCCGGGCGCGGCTCGTGACTCCGTTGAGCGCGGCCTCGATGATCACCGGGGCGTCGTTGTCTGCCATCTGTATAGCGTGGCACGCGTGCGCACTCGAATCACAGAGCTGCTCGGAATCGAGTACCCGATCGTCCAGGCGCCGATGGGCTACATCGCTCGGGCCCAGCTCGCTTCGGCCGTCTCCAACGCCGGCGGGCTCGGCATCATCGAGACGTCGTCGGGTCGCCTCGACGAGGTGCGCGACGAGATCGTCAAGATGCGCGAGCTCACCGACAAGCCGTTCGGCGTCAACATCGCCCAGCTGTTCGTCCGCGACCCTTCGATCGTCGACTTCGTCGCCGAGAACGGCGTGTCGTTCGTGACGACGTCGGCCGGCGACCCGACCAAGTTCACGCGTGCCCTCAAGGACGCCGGCCTCACGGTGTTCCACGTCGTGCCGTCGCTGCGCGGTGCGCTGAAGGCGGTCGACGCGGGCGTCGACGGGCTGGTCGTCGAGGGCAACGAAGGCGGCGGCTTCAAGGCGCCGAGGGGCGCGTCGACGATGGTCCTGCTCCCGCTGATCGCGTCGCACGTCGACGTGCCGATCATCGCGGCGGGCGGCGTGTGCGACGGCCGGTCGATGGCGGCCGCGTTCGTGCTCGGCGCGGAGGGCGTGCAGATGGGCACGCGCATGGTGAGCGCGGCCGAGTCGCCGGTGCACGACAACTGGAAGCAGCTCATCTGCTCGTCGAACGAGGGCGACACGCTGTTGCTCAACCGGCACTCGCCGCCCGCGTTCCGCGTGCTGCGCACCGGCTTCAGCGAGAGCGCCGAACGCGAGGACCGCGCGGTCATCCCGAGTCTCGAAGCGGTGCACGACCTCTACTTCGGCGGCAACCTGGAAGCGTCGTTCGCGTTCAGCGGCCAGGTCGCGGGCCGCATCGACGAGGTGCTGCCCGTCGCGCAGATCCTCCGCGAGACCGTCGCCGAGTGCGAGGCGGTGCTCGGCGAGGTCGCGGCGCGTTACGCCTGAGCGCCGAGCGACCTTCGAGCACGAGACCGCCGGTGCCCCACGGCGAGCTCTTGATCGCCTGCGCGACGGCCGATCGGCGCTGTTGCCCGCGCTGCAGCGCGGCGAGGATGTTCGGTGTAGCGGCCGTTCGTCGAGTGCGTGCACGTTGGCGGCGATGCCGTCCTGGTACGTCGCGTAGTTCTTCACGCCGACGCTGTTGAAGCGCGTCTCGCCCGCGAAGCCGCCCTGCGTCGTCGCGAGCGGGTTGAACGACGCCGCCGTGCCCTCGGCCTGCTCCCACGCGGTGACCGCCTTCACGTTCTCGGCCGTGATCGGCATGCCGAGCGCGGTGAGGAAGTCGCGGTGCCCACTGCGACCGAGTCGACGCCGGCCCGGTTCAACTTGCCCGAGCTCGTCGGGACGTTCGGGTCGGTCGCGGCGGTGGCGTCGACCGTTGTGGCGCTCGTGCCCTGGGCCTGCACGTGCGGCGCGAACGAGCCGGTGCTGCCCGACGGGTCGGTGGCGGCGGTGCGTCGCGCTCGCCGGCGGTGGTCGGATCGGACGCGCCGAGCACGCCGCCCGCGGGCTGCGCCGCCGAACTGGCTCTCGATCTGCTGGATGCGCGCCTGGACCGCGGCGATCCCGTCCAATCATCCGATTCTGATCGGAGGCCCGGCGCCTGGCCTGAGTTAGGACGACGTCTCATCCGAGCGGGTCAGGCCCAGCGGGTGGCCAGCGGGTCAGGGATGCAGGACGACTTTGATCGCGCCGTGGGCCCGGTCGGCCGCGACCGCGAACGCCTGGGGCGCCTCGTCGAGGGCGAAGCGGTGCGTGATCGAGCGGCGGGCGCGATCTCGGGATGGGCGGCCGCGATCGCCGCCGCGGTGTCGAACTCGCGCTGTCCGTGCGCCTCGCCGTAGACGAACGCCGGCACGATGCGTGACCTCGCGCATCTGCGCGTTCAGGAACGAGATCGGGATCGGTTCCCACGTGCGTCGACACGAGCCCGATCGTCCCCGCCCGGCGGCACGCCGCGCACCGCGTCGTCGAATCCCGACGACGTGCCGGCCGCCTCGAACACGACGTCGCAGTCGCGCGGCGCGTCGAGCGCGATGCCCGAGCGCCTCCGCGGCCCGGCGCTGCGCGTCGTGGCGGGCGACGATCGCGACGTCGGCGCCGAGATGGCGCGCGACCGCGCCGCTCAGCAACCCGATCGTCCCGGCGCCGACGACGCCGACCCGCATCCCCGGCTCGATCCCGACCCGGTTGCACGCGTGCAGCGAGACCGCGAGCGGCTCGACGAGCGACGCGTCGGCGACGCCGATCCCCGCCGGCAGCGCGACGATGCACGACTCGGGACGACGACCTCGTCGGCCATGCCGCCGTCGGTGAACACGCCGAGCATCGTCGCCGTCGCTTGCCGGCGACAGGCTCTGGTGCCCGCCGAGGCACTGCGCGCAGCTCGCCGCACGGCACGAAGGGATGGACCGCGACCTCGGTGCCGTCGTCGAGGACGCCCGCGATCTCGTGGCCGAGCGTCCCGGCCGCGAGACCGGTCCGGACCATCTCGAGGTCGGAGCCGCAGATCCCCGCGCTGCGGACGCGGACGCGCACGCCCGGCCGGTCGGGGACGGGCACGTCGACCACGCTGATCCCCGGCTTCGGTGTTGCGCACGGCTCGCACGGCCGCATTCTCTGCACCGCTAGTCTGCGGCCGGTTCTCGCTGCGCAGGAGGAATGCAATGCCGACGTCGGGCTCGATTCTGGGTAACCCCGTTCTTCGCAAGGAGGACCCGGGGATCCTCGAGGGGTCGACGCAGTACTACGACGACCTCGCGGTCGCCGGCCTGCTGCACACCGCGTTCGTCCGCTCGACGGTCGCGCACGCGAACATCGACGTCGATCGACACGAGCGACGCGAAGGCGATGCCGGGCGTCGTCGCGGTGTACACGGCCGGCCGACTTCGACCTCCCCGCGGTGCACGGCTTCATCATGTTGCCGCCGACGATGAACCGCCCGCCGCTCGCACGGGACAAGGTGCGCTTCGTCGGCGACATCGTCGCGATGGTCGTCGCCGAGACCAAGGCGCAGGCGATGGACGCGGCCGAGACCGTGATCGTCGACTACGACGAGCTGCCGCCGCTCGCGACCGTCGCCGCCGCGCTCGCCGACGGCGCGCCGGTGCGTGCACGAGGCGCAGGGCTCGAACGTCGCCAACGCGATGGGGACCGGCCCGGTCGAGGGTGTGCTCGACGACGCCGATGTCGTCGTGCGCGAGACGCATCGTCAACCAGCGCGTCGCGCCGGTGCCGATGGAAGTCGGCGGCATCGTCGCGGTTCCGGGTGAACCCGACGGGCGGCCTCACGATCTGGGTGTCGTCGCAGGGCCCGCACGGCGTGCGCGACGAGATCGCGATGCTGCTCGGCACTCGATCCCGCCGTTGATCCACGCGCAAGCAACCCCGCGGTCGGCGGCGGGCTTCGGCGCGAAGCAGGGCATGGTGGTCGAGCACCTGCTCGTCGCCAAGGCCGCGCTCACGCTCGGCCGCCCGGTGAAGTGGGCCGAGACGCGCTCCGAGAACATGGTCTCGATGTGGCACGGCCGCGGCATGGTGCACGAGGTCGAGCTCGGCCTGAAGCGCGACGGCACGATCACCGGCATGAAGGTGTTCACGAACGCGGAAGCGGGCGCGTACGCGGCGATCGGCGCGTTCCTGCCGTTCTTCACGCAGATGATGGCGGCGAACGTGTACGTCATCCCGAAGGTCGAGTTCAACTGGCAGGCGGTGCATCACGAACACCACGCCGGTCGCGGCGTACCGCGGTGCGGGCCGGCCGGAGGCGATCCACATGATGGAGCGCATCCTCGACATCGCGGCCGACGAGCTCGGCATCGACCCGGTCGCGATCCGGCGCAAGAACTTCATCCAGCCCGACGCGTTCCCGTACATGCCGAACACCGGTCTCGGCGCCACCTACGACACGGGCGAGTACGACAAGGCGCTCGACGCGGTGCTCGAGCACGCCGGCTACGACGAGCTTGCGCGCCGAGCAGAAGGCAGCGCCGTGACCGCGGCGACCGCAGTGCTCATGGGTATCGGCGTCTCGTCGTACCTCGAGATCAGCGCGCCGATGGTGCTCACGCAGGAGTTCGGCTCGGTCGAGATCGAAGACGACGGCACGGTCACCACGCGCGTCGGCACGAGCGCGCACGGCCAGGGTCACGAGACCGCGTTCTCGCAGATCGTCGCCGACACGCTCGGTGTGCCGTTCGAGAACGTCCGGGTGCTGCACTCCGACACCGACGAGGTGCCGCGCGGCGGCGGCACCGGCGGGTCGCGTTCGGGCCAGATCGGCGGCAGCGCGTTGCTCGTCGCGAGCCGCGAAGTGCTCGCGCAGGCGAAGCGGCTCGCCGCGCACCTGCTCGAGGCGAACCCCGACGACATCGTCGTCGGCGACGACGGCCTCGAGGTCGCGGGCGTTCCCGCGAGCAAGCTCGGCGTGGGCCGATCTGGCCGCGGCCGCGAAGGATCCGGCGAAGCGGCCCGAAGGCGTGCTCGGAGCGGCTGCAGCACGAGCTCGACTTCCAGGCCGGCGGGTCGTCGTTCCCGTTCGGTTCGCACGTCGCGGTCGTCGAGATCGACTCGGAGACCGGACGCGTCGAGCTGGTGCGCCACGTCGCGGTCGACGACTGCGGCACGATCATCAACCCGATGATCGTCGCCGGCCAGCAGCACGGCGGCATCGCGCAGGGTGTCGCGCAGGTGCTTGTGGGAAGGCGGTGCAGTACGACGACGACGCGCAACCCGATCACCGCGAACCTGATGGACTACGCGATGCCGTCGGCCGCGGAGCTGCCGTCGTACGAGACGTACAACACCGTCACGCCGACGCCGCTGAACCCGCTCGGCGCGAAGGGCATCGGCGAGTCGGCCACCCTCGGCTCGACCCCCGCGGTGCACAACGCGATCATCGACGCGCTCTCGCACCTCGGCGTCCGTCACATCGACATGCCGTGCACGGCCGAGCGGGTCTGGCGGGCACTGCAGGGATGAGCCTGCACTCATGACCGGCGGTTCGCACAACCCACGCTGCGGCTCACCGAGTCGCAGTACGCGACGATCATCGGCAACTGTTACGACGGCCTGCCCAACGAGGCGTGCGGCCTGCTGGTCGGCCCGCTCGGCGGCAATCTCGAACCGACGGGTGCGGTCTCGGACGCGCGGCCGTGCCGCAACGCCGACGCGTCGGCGGTCACCTACACATCGACTCCGCGCGACATGCTCAAGGCGACCCGCGGCCGCGAGGCCGGGGACGACGAGATCGTCGGCGTCTGGCACTCGCACACCCACACCGAGGGCTATCCGTCGCCCACCGATGTGCGCCAGGCGGTCGACCCGGCCTGGATCTATGTCGATCGTCTCGCTGCGCGACGAGGCGCCGATGCTGCGGGCCTACCGGATCCGCGACGGCGCAGATCGCCGAGGTCGCGGTCGAGCTCGACCGCAGCTGACCGCCGGCCGCGGGCCCGAAGAGTCCCGGACCCGGAATCCTGACCGTCTGGGTCGGGTTGTAACCTGCCAGTATGGCCGTCGAGATCAAGCTTCCCACCGTGTTGCGCGCCCAGGCCGACGGCCAGGCGACCGTCGCGGTCGACGGCGCGACCGTCGGCGACGTGTTCACCACGCTGGTCGAGCGCTATCCCGGGCCTGCGCGGCAACCTGCTCGACGACGTCGGGCGGCGCTGCACAAGTTCGTGAACGTCTACAAGGACGACGACGACATCCGCTACCTCGACGGCCTCGACACCAAGGTCGCCGACGGCGACGTCCTCTCGATCCTGCCCGCGGTCGCCGGCGGCGCGTGACGTGCGAAGCACGACGACATCCTCGGGCTGATCGGGGACACGCCGCTCGTCGGCGTGCACCAGCTCTCGCCGAATCCCGACGTCCAGATCTGGGCGAAGCTCGAAGGCCAGAACCCCGGCGGTTCGTCGAAGGACCGCATCGCGCTCAAGATGATCGAGCTCGCCGAGCGCGACGGCGCGATCGACGCCGGGCGCGACGATCCTCGAACCGTCGTCGGGCAACACCGGGCATCGGCCTCGCGCTCGTCGCCAAGCTGCGCGGCTACAAGCTGCGCGTGATCATGCCCGAGAACGTGTCGGTCGAACGCCGCCAGCTGCTCGAGATCTTCGGCGCCGAGATCACGCTGTCGCCCGGCGAGGAGGGCAGCAACGGCGCGATCCGCATGGCCGAGAAGATCCACGCCGACGAACCCGAGCGCTACGTGTTCCTGTTCCAGTACGGCAACCCCGCGAACCCGCTCGCGCACTACGAGGGCACCGGTCCCGAGATCCTGCGCGACTGCCCCGAGGTCGACGTGTTCGTCGCCGGGCTCGGCACGAGCGGCACGCTGATGGGCGTCGGCAAGCTACCTGAAGGAGCACAAGCCCGACGTGAAGGTCATCGCGGTCGAGCCGCCCGCCGGTGAGCTCGTGCAGGGACTGCGCAACCTCGACGACGGCTTCGTCCCGCCGATCTTCGATCCCGCGGTGCTCGACCGCAAGCTGATCGTGCGGCCGCGCGACTCGATCGAAGGCACGCGCCGGCTGCTCGAACGAGTGCGGTGTGTTCGCGGGGATCTCGTCGGGCGCGGCGGTGGCGGGCGCGGTGAAGGCCGCCGCAGCAGATGGACCGGGGCACGATCGTGACGCTGCTCCCCGACGGCGGTTGGAAGTACCTGTCGTCGGGCGCGTGGACCGACCCGATCGACGAGGTCGTCGAGCGCGCGACGCGCATCAACTACTGGTGAGCGCGGACTCGTCGCGATGTCGGCGGCGGTCGAGGTCCTGCGCGCGCGGCGGGCTCGTCGCGTTCCCGACCGAGACGGTCTACGGGCTCGGCGCCGACGCCGCGAACCCCGACGCGCTGCGCCGCCTGTACGCGGTGAAGGGCCGGCCGCCGACCATCCCGTCATCGTGCACGTCGCGCGCGCCGCGCAGCTCGACGACCTCGGCCGTGACGTTCCCGACGTCGCGCGCGCGCTCGCCGCGCGCGTTCTGGCCCGGGCCGCTCACGATCGTCGTGCGCCGCAACCCGGAGCGCGTCGACGCCGAGGCGACCGGCGGCCGCGACACGGTCGGCATCCGCGTGCCCGACCATCCCGTCGCGCTCGCGCTGCTCGACGCGTTCGGCGGCGGCGTCGCGGCGCCGTCGGCGAACCGCTTCGGCACGTGTGAGCCCGACGACCGCCGCAGCACGTGCGCGACGATCTCGGCGACGACGTCGACATCGTGCTCGACGGCGGCCCGTGCCGCGTCGGGGTCGAGTCGACGATCGTCGACGTGACCGGCGCCGAACCCGTCGATCCTGCGCGTCGGCGGCGTCGAGCGACGACGCGGATCGCGGCAGTCGTCGGCGCACGCGCTGCGCACCGCGCACGGCGGGCGAGATCGCGGCGCCGGGCACGCTGCGCGTCGCACTACGCGCCCCGCGGCGCGGGTCGAGCTCGTCGACGCGCCGGCGCGAGCGCTCGGCTGGCGCCGGCGCCGGACGGGCTGCTCGCGCTCGACGGCGCTCGAGCGGTCGGCGTGCTCGACGCGCCCGCCGACGTCGAGCGACTACGCCCGCGTGCCTCTACGCGCCGGCTGCGGGAGCTCGACGAGCCGCGGCGTCGACGTGCATCCTCGCGGTCGCGCCCGACCGACGACCGGACGGCGATCGGCGCCGCGGTCGCGCGATCGCCTGCCGGCCGAGCGAGCCGGCCCGGTAGCGTTCGTCCCATGATGTCACGACGACCGCCCGATCGGGCGTGTTCGACAGCGGGCTCGGCGGGCTCACCGTCGTGCGGGCGCTGCTCGACCTCGTGCCCGGGCGCCGACGTCGTCTACTTCGGCGACACCGGGCCGCTTCCCGTACGGGCCGAAGCCCGCGGACGAGGTCTTGAAGTACTCGCTCGAGATCGTCGACCTGCTGCTCGAGCACGACGTGCGGATGGTCGTGGTCGCGTGCAACAGCGCGGTCGGCGGCCGCGCTCGACCACCTGCGCGAGCGCCTCGACGTCCCGGTCGTCGGCGTCATCGAGCCCGGGCTTGCGCGCCGGCGCGCCGGGCGACGCGGACCGGCCGCGTCGGCGTGATCGGCACCGTCGGCACGATCGCGTCGGGCGCGTACCAGCGCGCCGCCGCCGCGCTCGATCCCCGGCTCGAGCTCACGTGCGCGGCCTGCCCGGGATTCGTCGAGTTCGTCGAGCAGGGCGACGTCGACTCCGACCAGGTGCACGTGCTCGCCGAGCGGCTGCTCGCGCCGGTCCGGCAGGCGTGCGTCGACACGCTCGTGCTCGGCTGCACGCACTACCCGCTGCTCGCGCGCACGATCGCCGACGTGATGGGCCCCGATGTCGTGCTCGTGTCGAGCGCGGAGGAGACCGCGTTCGAAGTGCGCGACGCTCGAGCTGCGACGAGCGCCGGCCGCCGTATCGAGCGGCGACGTGAAGTTCATGACGAGCGGCGACGTCGGCGACGTTCCGCCGAGCTGGGCACGCGGTTCCTCGGCCGGAAGTCGAGCACGGTGGAGGCGTGGTCGTGGAGCTGACCGTGCTCGGATGCTCCGGGCAGCTACGGCTCGCCCGCCGGCGGCGCGTGCAGCGGCTATCTCGTGCGCGCCGGCGACGCGGTCATCTGGATGGACTGCGGCAACGGCTCGTTCGCGAACCTGCAGCAGCACGTCGAACCCGGCCGACCTCACCGCGGTCGTCATCACGCACGCGCACGCCGACCACTGCGTCGACATCTACGGGCTGCACGTGATCTACAAGTACGGGCCTCGAGCGGCACGGCCTGCCCGTGTACGCGCCCGAGGGCGTCGAGACGCACGCTCGAAGGGCTCGTCGGCGAGTGGACCGACACGTTCGACTGGCAGCCGTCGGCGACGGCGACCGCGTCGACATCGGCGACGCGCACGTGCGCTTCTCGCGCACCGACCATCCGCTGCCGACGGTCGGCGTCGAGCTCGCGCACGGCGGCAAGCGGCTCGTCTACACCGCCGACACCGGTCCGGGCTGGAGTGTCGAGGCGTTCGGCCCGGGCGCCGACCTCGTGCTGTCCGAGGCGACGTACCAACACGACGACATCCGCGCGCCGATCCACCTCTCGGCGCGCCAGGCCGGCGAGGCGGCCCGCGCCGCGAAGGCCCGCCGGCTCATGCTCACCCATTTGTGGCCGACGCTCGACCCGGTAGCCTCCGTCGAAGAGGGCTCGGAAGCGTTCGGGCACGCGGTGACGCTCGCGGCGCCGCACCTCGTCACGCACCTGTAGCACCTCGACCGGCGGCGCGTCCCGTCCGGTGAACGGAGAGGAACTGCCTTGACCACACGTGCCTCCGGCCGCGCGCCCGACGATCTGCGCGCGCGTCGTCTTCGTCCGCGACTTCACCGAGATGGCCGACGGCTCGGTGCTCGTCGAGTTCGGGCGCACGCGCGTGCTCTGCACCGCGTCGGTCGAGGAGCGCATCCCGCCGTGGCTGAAGGGCTCGGGCAAGGGCTGGGTCACCGCCGAGTACTCGATGCTGCCGGGTTCGTCGCCCGAGCGCGTCGGCCGCGAGGCCGCGAAGGGCAAGCAGAGCGGGCGCACGCAGGAGATCCAACGCCTCATCGGCCGGTCGCTGCGCGCCGCGACCGACCTGCGGCTGATGCCCGACGTGCAGATCACCGTCGACTGCGACGTGTTGCAGGCCGACGGCGGCACCCGCACCGCGTCGATCTGCGGCGGCTGGATCGCGTTGCACGACGCGTGCAGCCGTCTCGTCGCCAAGGGCACGCTCGCCAAGCACCCGATCCTGCAGCCGTGCGCGGCGATCTCGGTCGGCGTCATCGACGGCACGCCGATGCTCGACCTCGAGTACACCGAAGACGTGCGCGCCGAGGTCGACATGAACGTGGTGATGACCGGCGACGGCCGCTTCGTCGAGGTGCAGGGCACGGCCGAAGGCGTCGCGTTCACGCGCGCCGAGCTCGACGCGCTGCTCGGGCTCGCCGAGAGCGGCATCGCCGAGATCATCGCCGCGCAACACGAGATGGTCGCCGAGCCGCCCGCGCCCCGCGCTCGGTGACGCGCCGCGCTCCCGTTCGTCCTCGCGACCCAGAACGCCGACAAGGCGCGCGAGATCGTCGAGATCTTCGTCGCGCTCGCCGACGCGCCGCTGGTCGCGTACTCGATCGACGGGATCGCGTTCCTCGTCGACACGCCCGAACGGATCGCGGCGTCCGTCGCCGCGCTGCCCGCACGCTCGCGGAGGCGCCCGACGTCGAGGAGACGGGCACCACGCTCGAGGAGAACGCGCGGATCAAGGCGACGCGCGCTCGCGCGACGCGCTCGGGCTGCTCGCGGTCGCCGACGACACCGGGCTCGAGGTCGACGCGCTCGACGGCGCGCCCGGCGTGTACTCGGCGCGCTACGCGGGCGAGCACGCGACGTACGCCGACAACGTCGCGAAGCTGCTCCGCGAGCTCGAGGGCGTCGATCCCGGCGCTGCGCACGGCCCGGTTCGCGACCGTCGCGATCGCCCGCTGGCCCGACGGTCGCGAGGTCGTCGACGCGGGGCGAGGTCGAGGGCGTGATCGCCGCGGTCGCCCGCGGGTGACGAGCGGCTTCGGCTACGACCCGGTGTTCGTGCCGGTCGAGGGCGACGGCCGCTCGTTTGCGGAGATGACGCCGGACGAGAAGCATGCCGTCTCGCACCGCGGGCGGGCGTTCCGGGCGCTCGCGGCCGCAGCTCGCCGGAGCTCGTGACCTGAGGGAGAGGGAGATCAGCATGGCGTTGCACCCGTCGGCCGAGATGATGGTCGCAGGTGCTGACACGACTCCGGACTCACGTTCGGTCCCGACACGACGCCCGAGGACGCGGCGCGCCGCGATGATCGCGGCGACCACGAATCCCGCGCTTCCCGAAGCATCCCGTGCACGACGTCGCCGACCGCACGATCCCCGGGCCCGGCGGGCGACGATCGCCGGTGCGCGTGTTCCGGCCGAGCGCCGCGACCGGGCTGCCGCTGCTGTGTGGTTCCACGGCGGCGGTTGGGTCACCGGCAACCTCGACACGCACGACCAGCTCGTGCCGCCAGCTCGCGCGACGCACGTCGGCGCGGTCGTGGTGTCGGTCGACTACCGCCTCGCGCCCGAGGCGAAGTTCCCGGCCGCGGCCGACGACTGCCTCGCCGCGTACGAGTGGGCGCTCGCGCACGCGGACGAGGTCGGCGGCGACCCGGCGCGGATCGCGATCGGCGGCGACAGCGCGGGCGGCAACCTGGCCGCGGTCGTCGCGCTCGACGCGCGCGACGCGCGGCCTGCCGCAGCCGAAGCTGCAGCTGCTCGTGTACCCGGTCACCGACTACGAGCTCGACAGCGCGTCGATGATCGACAACGCCAAGGGCTACTTCCTCGAGGCCGAGGGCGATGCGCTGGTTCTACGACCACTACGCGCGCACGCCCGGCCGACTTCGACGACCCGCGCTTCGTCGCCGCTGCGCGCGGCCGACCTCTCCGGCCTCGCGCCGTGCGGTCGTGATCACCGCCGAGTACGACCCGCTGCGCGACCAGGGCGAGGCGTACGCGCGCGCGGCTCGCAGAGCGCGGCGGTGCCGACCGAGGCCGTGCGCGCCGACGGCCTCATCCACGGGTTCTTCGGCATGCACGCAGTTCATGCCGCCCGGCCAGGAGGCGTGGGACGTCGCGGTCGCCGCGCTGCGCGACGCGTTCGGGGCCGACTGATGCCGCTGCACCCGCAGGCGCAGGCGATCTGCGACCTCGTCAACGCGGCGGCCGAGATCGCCTCCGGCGACGGAGCGGCTCCAGGAGATCCGCGACGGGTTCGCGCTGTTCGTCGCGATGGCGGGCGGAGCCGCCGGAGCCGGTGTTCGCGGTCGACGACCTCGACGCCGACGGCGTGCCCGTGCGCGTCTACCGGCCGTCGCCCGATCCCGACCTGCCGGTGATCGTCTACTTCCACGGCGGCGGTTGGACGATCGGCACCGTCGAGCAGTTCGACGCGATCGCCCGCCAGGTCGCGAACGCGTCGCGCGCGATCGTCGTCTCGGTCGACTACCGGCTCGCGCCCGAGCACCCTTTCCCGGCGCCGCTCGACGACTGCTGGCACGCGCTGCAGTGGGTCGCCGAGAACGCGGCGACGTTCGGCGGCGACGCGGCGCGGCTCGCGGTCGATGGGCGACAGCGCGGGCGGCAACCTCGCCGCGGTGTGCGCGCTGATGGCCCGCGACGCGGGCGCGCCCGAGCTCGCGCTGCAGGTGCTCGTCTACCCGGTCGTCGACTGCGACTTCGACACGCCGTCGTACCGCGAGAACGGCGGGGCTAGCTGCTCGACCGCGCGGACATGCGAGTGGTTCTTCTCCTGCTACACGACCGGCGGCGCCGATCCGGCCGACTGGCGGATCTCGCCGCTGCGCGCGCCCGACCTGCGCGGCGTCGCACCCGCGGTCGTGATCACCGCGGAGTTCGACCCGCTCCGCGACGAGGGCGAGGCGTACGCGCGCCGGCTCGAGGAGGCGGGCGTTGCGGTCGACGACCTTCCGTACGACGGCATGATCCACGCGTTCTTCGGGCTTTCGGCCGCGTTCGACGCGAGCCGCGACGCGCTGCAACGCGTCGGTATCGAATCTGCGCGCGCCTTCGGTACGCTCTCCGACTGACATGGCAGTTCTCGACGTCGCCGGATTCGTCGCCGATCTCAAGGACCACGCGGTCGAGCACGGTTTCCACGTGCACGACGAGCGTCACTTCGTCGAGAGCTATTCGCTGCGCCAGACGTGGGAGGTCGACCTGCATCCCGAAGAGGGTTGCGAAGGCCCCGTCGACCTCTACCTCTCGCTCGAGATCGACCCGCGGGTGCTGCTCGGCTTCGAGGACGCGGTGATCGAGGTCGGCGACGACGCCGAGCCCGAGGACACGTTCCATTTCCCGCTGAGCTTCACGTGGGCGCTGCCGCCGCTCGCGCACGGGCCCGACCTGCTCGTGCTCGCGACCGATCTCGCCGGTGTCGGCGGGCGCGATCTGCCGCTCGACGTCTCGGCCACCGACTCGTTCCCGGCCGCGACCGACGCGCCCGAGCGGTCGCTGCGCATCGTCGCCCACCAGACGCGTCTCGCTCATCGGCATCCGGCGGGGCGAGGAAGTCCCGTGCGACACGCTCGAGGCGTGCCTCGGGGTGAGCCGCTACCTGCTCGACCAGGCCGTCGGCTGGCTCGACTGAGCGCGACAGTCGCGCTCCCAGCGGCGCAGGTACCATGGGTGCGTGGCCATGCGCACCGACTGCCGGCACTACGAGAGCCGCACCTACGCGTCGGGTGAGGCCGTCCGCAAGTGCACGCTCGACCTCGCGCCCGAGGCGCCGTGGAACTGTCCCGGCCGACTGCCCGCGCTACGAGCGCCGCAAGATCGACGCCGGCTGGCAGTACGGCTCGCTCGCGAAGACGGCGGAGCCCGCGCCGCCGATGCCCGAGGTCGCGATGGACGCCGACATCGCCGCGCTGCTCGACGAGACCGAGGACATCGTGAACGCCGCCGGCTTCGAGTTGCTCGAGCAACAGGCGAAGCAGCGCAAGGGGATGTTCCGAAAGAAGAACAAGAAGCGCTGACGCTCGCCCGGTAGCTTGCCCGGTGGCCGATCCCGCGAGCGCGCGCGCCCGATGCCGGTCGAGCGCCGGGCCGTCGGCGCGGTCCTCATCGCAGTCGTGCTGTGGTCGGTGACGTCGTTGTTCGTGCGCGCCGGCCACTCCGACGCGTTGGTGTTCACGACGTGGCGCCTCTGGTTCGCGCTGCCGCCGCTCGCCGCGATCGTGCGGTGGCGCGCGCGACGCACCGACAGCGCGCCGTTCTGGCCGGACGACGTGCCGCCGCTGCGTTGGATCGCGCTGCTCGTCGGCGCAGGCGGGTTCTTCGTCGCCGGCGCGGCCACCACCTTCGCCGCGCTCGGGCATGACGCGGCTGCTCGACGTCACGCTCATCGGGTCGCTGCAGCCGGTGCTGATCATCGGGTTCGCGGTCGCGTTCCTCGGCGAGCACGTGGCCCGCACGCACCTGCTGCGGGCCGCGGTCGCGATCGCGGGAACGATCATGGTGGCCGCGGCCGCGTCGGGCAGCGGGACGTGGAGTCTCAGCGGCGACGTCGTCGCGGTGCTGAGCCTCGTCTTCAACGCGGGCTGGTTCCTCTACGGCCGGGTGCTGCGCACGAGGATCGTCGTCGACCCGTTCGCGTTCATGCTCGGGCACGCTCACCGCGGCCGCGCTGCTGATGACGCCGCTCGCGCTCGTCGCGCACGGCTCGCTCGGCATCAGCGGGCGCGGCCTGTTCTTCGCGCTCTGCACGATGATCGCGGGCACGGCCGCGCACGTGCTGATGATCTGGGCGCACCGCCATGTTCCGACGTCGGTGTCGTCGCCGATGCTGCTCGGCGAGACGCCGCTCGTCGCGGGCGGCGCGTGGGTGTTCTTCGGCGAGTCGATCAGCGTGCTCCAGGGCGTCGGCGCCGCGGTCGTCGTCGCGTCGTTGTGGGGCGTGACCCGCGGGCCCGAGCTCGAGCACGTCGAACACGACGTCCCCGACCCCGCGCCGCCGTCGTAGGCGGTTTCGGGGTCGGGTCTTTGCCGCGGAGTCGGCGTCGCCCGTCGTTAGGCTTTCTTGTCTTCGAGGAGGCGGGATGCGCATTCATGACGTTCGTCGCGGCAGTGGTCGTCGTCGCGGGTGTGGTCGCGCCGAGTTCTGCGCCACGCGTTCCGGGGGTGTCGCCGACGCGCCGCGTCACGCCGGCGCCGCAGACGATCACGTTCGCCCCGCTGCCCAACGTCGTCTACGGACACTCACCGTTCGATGTGTCCGCGACGACGAGCGCGAACGACGTTCAGCAGGGAACGACGAGCGGTTCGATGTCGAACGACAACACGTGTGCGTCGACGCTGCGCCCGGTCTTCCCCTTGATCCCGGACAGTGTCACGACGATCCCCATCGTGATGTCCGGATCTGCGTCTCCGGACCCGCACCTCGGCGATCCGATCACGCTGTCGAACACGCAGCTCACGGTCACGGTGCCCTCGACGATCTATCTCGACGCCTACGAATCCGGCCTGATTGCCGACGGTCAAGTGATCCCGGCGGAGATCGACGTCACGATCGCCGGGTCGCACACCGAGGAAGGCACCCGTACCGAAACCGCGACCGGTTCGGTGACGCTCCACGTGCACGACCCCGACGGCATCCCGCTTCGGGCGACGAGACGCTCGATCCGATGACGTTGACCGTTGCGCTCCCGGACACGCTCTGGCACCCGACCGACCCGACCCTGACGGTATTCCTCTCGCAGGGGCCGGTCGTCGTCCGAACTCCGTTCGACATCGCCGGCACCAACTTCGTCTACACCCAGACGTGTAGCAGCACGCTCGGCCGCCGCGGCCTTCATCACGCTGTTCGGAAGGAACGTGCTCAACCAGCTGAACGTCTCGTTCTCGTCGCTGACGCCGGCCGTGTGCATCGTCGTGCTCTCGACTGTGTACGTCGACGCCGGCGGCCTTTGCACGATCGAGGCGACACAAGCCGGCAACGACCACATGGGCGCCGGCGATTCCCGTCGACCGGAGCTTCGTGATCGGCTACGGAGTCTCGGCACTCTCGCCGCGGACCGGGAGCACGTTCACACCCGGCGCTCGACGATCCCGGTCAGCTTCCAACTGGCCGACGCGACGAATCAGCCGATCCCGACGAACCTGGCGACGGGTCTCGGTTGCGGCGTACCGCGTCGTTCAATGCCGGCCCGCCGGTTTGCGCGACGTACCGCGCCACGACGCACACCTTCGCCGCGGACCTCGCCACGCCGGCGAACCTGGTGGCGCGCCGGGGCTATCCGATCGTGGTCCGGGCGGTCGTCGGAGGGACGCCGGTGGCGTCGGCGACCGTCGTGCCGGTGACCGCGGTTTCGGTGCAGAACGTGCCCCGCAGCGGGTACTGGATGTTGGGCTCCGACGGCAAGGTGTACGCCTTCGGCGACGCGCCGAACCTCGGCGGCGCGCCCGGTCCGGCGGTGGCGATGACCGCGCGTGCCGACGGGAGTGGCTACTGGGTCGTCGACGCGCTCGGGGACGTGTCGCATTTCGGGCGCACGGTCGGTTTCCCGGGACGTCCCGCGTTGCGGGCCGGCGAAGTCGTCAGCACCATTTCCGCGACGCCGTCGGGCAACGGCTACTGGCTGTTCAGCAACCGCGGCCGCGCGTTCCCGTTCGGTGACGCGCACTTCTTCGGTGACATGGCGGCGGTGACCTTGAGCGGCCCGATCGTCGCATCGGTCGCGACACCGGACGGTCGCGGCTACTACATGGTCGGCTCCGACGGCGGGGTCTTCAGCTTCGGCGACGCGCACTTCCACGGCTCGACCGGAAACCTGCGGCTGAACCGACCGGTCGTCGGTATCTCGCCGACCCCCGACAACCGCGGGTACTGGCTGGTCGCCTCCGACGGCGGCGTGTTCGCGTTCGACGTGCCTTTCCGCGGCTCGATGGGCGCGGTGCGGCTCAACCGACCCGTGAACGGTCTCGTCGCGTACGGCAACGGGTATCTCATGGTCGCGTCGGACGGCGGGATCTTCGATCTCTCGAACAAGGCGTTCGCCGGAAGTCTCGGCAGCAATCCGCCGGCTGCGCCCGTCATCGGCGTCGCGGCCTTCAGTTCCTAGCCGCCGGCCCGTCGTTCGGCTCCCGAGGGGCCGCGGGCCATGGCGTGATCGCCACGCATCGCAGTCGACACCACCCTCCGTGGTTGGACTACGTCGCTGAGCGAAATCCGATGTATCGTCGAGGCCGTGCGACGTGTTGCGGTTGCGGTTCTCGCCTTCGTGGGAGCGGTTGGTTCCGCGTGGGTGGGCGCTCTGATCGCATCGCACCCTCGGGTACAACGGATGGCTCGGGATCGTCGGCAGCGTCGGTACTTCGAGCGGGTCGCCCGTGAGCCGATCGTGCTGAGGTCGGATGCCGACCCGATCTTCGACCTGCGCGATCCCGAGGACGAGACCGGCCGACGCCCCCGGCAGTCGCAAACGAACGGCAACTGAGAACGCGTCGGCGGGGATCTCGGCGCCCCGATCCCGAGCTCGGACGCGCACACTGTGCGCCCACCGTCTCGCATGACTGATCCCGCGCGGGGAAGGATGAACGCATGACAGAGCTGTTCGGGCTCCGGACGGTGATCTACCCGACGTCGGATCCGGGCGCGGCGAAGGCGTGGTTCTCGGAGTTGCTGGGTTTCGGTCCGTACTTCGACGAGCCGTTCTATGTCGGCTATTCGGTCGGCGGGTACGAGCTCGGGCTGTTACCCGACGCCCCCGCGGCCGACGGCGCGCTCACCTATTGGGGCGTCGCCGACGTTGCCGCCGCGATGGCCGCCGCGATCGGGCTCGGTGCAACCGAGCACACGGCCGCCACCGAGGTCGGCGAGGGGATCGTCACGGGGACGGTCCGGTCGCCGCAGGGGGCGATCGTCGGATTCATATACAACCCGCACTTTTCGCCGACCTGAGCGCCGCGCTGAAAACCAAGGGTGCGAGCGGGGAGACTCGAACTCCCACCTCTTTCGAGACCGGGACCTAAACCCGGCGCGTCTGCCAGTTCCGCCACGCTCGCGTTCGGCCATCTTCGCGCTCGGGGACGTTTCGGTGCGCGGAGCTAACCTGGCGTCCTCGCCGGATTCGGCGAGCTCGCCGGTGGAGGTTCGCAATGGGGAAGCAGATTCCGATCGTCGACTACCTGGCCATCGACGACGGTCCGCCGCATCTCGTCGCCTGGGAGTCCGTCGACTCCGGCGCGCTCTACTTCGACCGCCGCAACGCCGACGCCAAGGGCGGTGGCACCGAGTTCCGGCGCAAGAAGCTCGGCACGACCGGCAAGGTGCGCTCGTTCACGATCGTGACGCGCGGCGTGCCCGGCATCCCGGTGCCGTACGTGTCGGCGCTCGTCGACCTCGACGGTGGCGGCACCGTGAAGGCGAACCTCTCGAACATCCCGCCCGACCCCGAACACGTCAAGCTCGGCCTGGCCGTGAAGATGACGACGTTCGTCGCGGGCACCGACGACGACGGCACCGAGGCGATCGCGTTCGCCTTCGAGCCGGCCTCCTGACTCTCGACGCGTCCAAAGGCATCTCGAATGAGCGACAACGGCGACAACGTCTGGATTCTCGGCACGTACATGACCAAGTTCGGTCGTCACAACGACAAGGACCTGATCGACCTCGCGAGTGAGTCTGCGCTCGGCGCGTTGAAGGACGCCGACGTCACCATCCAGGACATGGAGGTGCTCGGCTGCGGCAGCCTCTTCAACGCGATGGCCGGCGTCGGTCAGCAGTTGCAGAAGCAGATCGGCCAGACCGGCATCCCCGTCTACAACGTCGCCAACGTGTGCGCGACCGGCGCGACCGCGCTGCGCACGGTGCTGCTCACCATCAAGGCGGGCGAGGCCGACATGGGGCTCGCCGTCGGCGTCGAGCAGATGGGCAAGGGCGGGCTGCTCGGCGTGGGCGGAAAGGGCGACCGCGAACGCAAGGTGTACGAGCCGAGCGGTCGTTACGGCTCGGTCATGCAGGTCGAGGGCGATCCTCGGCACCGGCCTGATGCCGGGCGTCTTCGCGCAGGCGGGCATGGAGTACGCGTACGAGCACGGCGGCGTCGACTTCGAACAGTTCGCCAAGGTCGCGGAGAAGAACCACGCGCACTCGACGCTGAACCCGCTCGCGCACTACCAGAAGCAGTTCTCGCTCGACGAGATCATGGCCGCCGACATGATGAGCTACCCGAACACGTTGCTCATGTGCTGCCCGAACACCGACGGTTCGGCCGCGGTCGTGCTCGTCAGCGAGGAGAAGCTGCGGACGCTGTCGAAGGAGCAGCAGCGACGTGCGGTGAAGATCAGCGCGTCCGCGCTCGACGACCGATCCGTGGACGGAACACGCGCAGGTGCAGCCCGACGTCAACACGCTCACGCGCAACGCCGCAAAGCAGGCCTACGAGATGGCGGGGGTCGGGCCCGAAGACCTCGACCTCGTCGAGCTGCACGACTGCTTCGCCACCGCGGAGCTGATCCACTACGACAACCTGCAGCTGTGCGCGCCGGGCGAGGCCGGCAAGTTCATCGACGAGCGCGGACCGTGGCGCGACGGCAAGACCCCCGTGAACGTGAGCGGTGGGCTGATCTCGAAGGGCCACCCGATCGGTGCGACGGGTATCGCCAACGTCTACGAGGTCGCGACACACCTACGCGGCGAGGCGGGCGACCGTCAGATCGAGGGCGCGAAGGTCGGCCTCACCCACGTCATCGGCCTCGGTTCCGCCTGCGCCGTCCACATCCTCGAGAAGGCCTCCGTCTAGCCGTCTGACCCCACAACCCTGCCAACAGTTTGCTGGGAAAAGGGCGTGGCGCCCAAATCCGGCAAACGTTTGCGAAAGGGCGTGTGGCGCCCATAACCCTGCCAACAGTTCGCTGGCGTTGTGGGCGTCAGATGCTGGTCCAGCCGCCGTCGACGCAGACGACCTGGCCGGTGAGGAACGAGCTCGCGTCGCTCGCGAGGAAGAGCAGCGCGCCGTCGAGCTCGTGCTCCTCGCCGCCGCGGCCCATCGGCGTGCGTTGGCGCAGCCACCGTTCGGCCTTCTCGTCACCGAACATGAGGCCCTCGGTCATCTCGCTGCGGAACCACCCGGGCGCGAGACAGTTCACGCGCACGCCGCGCCGCTGCCCATTGCGCGCCGAGCTCGCGCGTCAGGTTCACCAGACCGCCCTTCGACGCCGCGTACCCCGCTTCGGGGATCTGCCCGACGCCGACGAGACCCCAGATCGACGCGACGTTCACGATCGTCCCGCCCGTCTCCGCCGCGATCATCGCCCGCGCGGACTCGCGTGCGAGCTCGAACGGCGCGACGAGATTGATCCGCAACGTCGCCGCGAACTTGTCGGTCGTCTCGTCGAACGCGGGCGTCGGCTGCGACGCGCCCGCGTTGTTCACCAGCACGTCGACGCGGCCGTAGTGCGCGAGCGTCGCCGCGACGAGCGAGGTCGGCGCGCCGTCGAGCGAGAGGTCACACGCGACGACGTGCGCGTCGCGCAGCTCGAGGGCGAGTGCCTCCAGTCGTTCGACCCGCCGCGCCGCGAGCACGACCCGCGCGCCCGCGGCGTCGAGGACACGGGCGAACCGTGCACCCGAGGCCGGCACTCGCACCGGTCACGATGACGACCTTGCCGTCGAGCCGGAAGGGGGCGAAAGGGTCGAGCGTCACGGCCTGGGAATCTAGCGAGATGCTGTTGTAGCGTCGCCGCCATTGGCCGGCACAGCGAGCGACGACATCCGACCGTTCGAGGTGGACGTGCCCGAAGCCGTCCTCGACGATCTGCGCGACCGGCTTGGCGCGCACCCGGTGGCCCGACCAGATCCCGGGGAGCGGTTGGGACTACGGCACCGATCTCGCGTACCTCCAGGACCTCTGCGAGGAGTGGCGCACGAAGTTCGACTGGCGCGCGCAGGAGGCGCGGTTCAACCGGTGGCCGCATTTCCTCACCGACATCGAGGGCCAGCAGATCCATTTCATCCACGCGCGTTCCGACAATCCCGACGCGTTGCCGTTGATCATCACGCACGGTTGGCCGGGATCGGTCGCCGAGTTCCTCGACGTGATCGAACCGCTGCGCGAGAACTTCCACGTCGTGGCGCCGTCGCTTGCCCGGATACGGATGGTCGGGGGTGACGACGCAAGCGGGTTGGGACGTCCAGCGCGTCGCCGAGACGTGGGCCACGCTGATGGCGCGCCTCGGCTACGACCGGTACGGCGCGCAGGGCGGCGACTGGGGCGCGATGGTGTCGGCCCGCCTCGCCGCGATCGACGCCGAGCACATGGTCGGCCTGCACTCGAACATGCTCCTCGCCTTCCCCGACGACGCGAGCGGGATCGAGCTCACCGAGCTGGAGGTCGCCGACCTCACCGCCGCGGGCGAGTTCATGACGACGGGCGCGGCGTACCAGGAGATCCAGGGCAAGAACCCGCAGACGCTCGGTTACGGCCTCACCGATTCGCCCGCCGGTCTCGCGGGCTGGATCGTCGAGAAGTTCAAGGTCTGGACCGACAACAACGGCAGCCCCGACGACGCGGTCACCCGCGATCAGCTGCTCACGAACCTCACCGTCTACTGGGTGACGAAGACGATCAACTCGTCGATCCGCCTCTACTGCGAGTCGTCGCGTACCGGCCGCTTCGGACCTACCGGCGAGTACGTCACGGTCCCGACGGCCGCGGCGGTCTTCCCCAAGGAGATCTTCCGGATCCCGCAGGCGTACGCGGAGACGAGGTTCAACCTCGTCCGCTACAACCGATTCGACCGGGGTGGGCACTTCGCCGCGCTCGAAGAGCCCGATCTCCTGGTACAAGATGTAACGGAGTTCTTCCGCGGCTTGCTCCACCGACCTGAGGTGACGTCATGCACGATCTGGTGATCAAGGGCGGTTCCGTCGTCGACGGGACGGGTGGCGCGGCGCGCACGGCCGACGTCGCGATCACCGACGGTGTGATCACCGAGGTCGGCGCGGTCGACGGCAAGGCGCGCGAGACGATCGACGCCGACGGCGCGCTCGTCACGCCCGGCTTCGTCGACGTGCACACGCATTTCGACGGCCAGGTCACCTGGGACCCGCTGCTCACGCCGACCTGCTGGCACGGCGTGACGACGATCGTCATGGGCAACTGCGGCGTCGGTTTCGCGCCGGTCAAGCCCGACAAGCACTCGTGGCTGATCGGCCTCATGGAAGGTGTCGAGGACATTCCCGGCGCCGCGCTGTCCGAGGGCATCCAGTGGGGTTGGGAGCACTACCCGGAGTACCTCGACGCGGTCGACCGCGCGCCGAAGATGCTCGACGTCGGCGCGCAGGTTCCGCACGGCGCGGTGCGCGGCTACGTGATGGGGGAGCGCGGCGCGAAGAACGAGCCCGCGACCCCCGACGACATCGAGGCGATGGCGCGCATCGTGCGCGAAGGCATGGAGGCGGGCGCGCTCGGCTTCTCGACCAGCCGCACGATCGCGCACATGGCGATCGACGGTGAGCCGGTTCCCGGCACGTTCGCGGCGGAGGACGAGCTGTTCGGCATCGGCCGCGTGCTCGGTGAGCTCGGCACCGGCGTGTTCGAGCTCGCGCCCGCCGGCGCGCTCGGCGAAGACCTCGCCGCGCCCGAACGCGAGATGGCGTGGATGCGCAAGCTGTCGGCCGCGATCGGGCGTCCCGTTTCGTTCGCGCTGACGCAGAACGACCACGACCCCGAGTCGTGGCGGCTGATGCTCGACCTCTGCGCCCAGGCGGTCGGCGGAGGGCGCGCAGGTGCGGCCGCAGGTCGCGGGCCGTCCCGTGAGCCTGCTGCTCGGGCTGCAGACCTTCCACCCGTTCGCGTACTGCCCGTCGTGGGCGCCGATCGGCGCGGCGTCGCTCGCGGAGAAGGTCGCGGCGATGCGCGACCCGGCGCTGCGGGAGAAGCTGCTCGCCGAGGTCGACGCCGCGATCGAGCCGATGCGCCAGTTCCTCGATCCGGCGCGCGCGTTCCCGATGGGTGTGGTCCCCGACTACGAGCCGTCACCCGAGACGAGCGTCGCCGCCCTCGCGCGCGCGCGAGAACCGCTCCTGGATGGAGGTGTTCTACGACGCGCTGCTCGCCGACGACGGCCTCGCGCTCGTGCTGCGGCCGTTGCTCAACTACACGAACTTCTCGCTCGACGCCGTGCGCGAGATGCTGTTGCACCCGAGCAGCGCGTGGGGCCTCGGCGACGGCGGCGCGCACTGCGGCACGACGTGCGACGCGAGCACGCCCACCTACATGCTCGCCCACTGGTCACGCGATCGTTCGCACGACCGCCTGCCGCTCGAGTGGATCGTGAAGAAGATGACGGCCGACACCGCGTCGATGTACGGGCTCGGCGATCGCGGCGTGTTGCAGCCGGGCAAGGTCGGCGACGTGAACGTCATCGACTACGAGCACGTGCAGCTCGAACGGCCGGCGATGGTGCACGACCTCCCGGGCAACGCCCGGCGGTTCGTGCAGCGGGCGCGTGGCTACGTGACGACGGTGAAGTCGGGCGAGGTCATCCTCTGCGACGGCGACGACCAGGGCGCGCGTCCCGGTCGGCTGCTGCGCGGCGCGCTGACGCTCGGGCGCTACAACCCGACGCCGGGCTTCCAGATCATCAGGATCAGGAAAACCACGACGAAGACGTTGAGGGCCGCGCCCGCGGGCGCCATCTGCTTGCCGATCGCCTGGATCTCGACGAGTTGCGGCGGCGGTCCACCGGCGGGCGGCGGGCCCTGTTCCATCTCGGCCATCAACGCGTTGATCCTCTTGTGGCCCGGGATCAGGATCGCGTGCGAGATCCCGATCGCGACGACATAGAGCAACAGCGCGAGCCAGATCCAGGTCTGGGAGAACTTCCACAACGGGTGGCCGACCAGGACGAGCAGGATGCCGAACACCGGGATCGCGTAGATGAAGAGCTCGCCGATGTGCGAGACGAAGTAGTTCGCCTCGGAGACGGCCCGGCCCGTCGGACCGGGCCGCTTCTGCGCCTGCGCGGCGTAGATCCCGTTCAGCATCACTGCACCGAGACCCACGATCGCAGTCAGGATGTGCAACACGAGCAGGGTCTTGTAGAGACCCGAGCCGTAGGCGGCGAGCACGGCGACCTCCCCCGTCGATGCCGGAACCCGGAGATTCCAGCACACCGGGCTGCGCCGCGGTGGGACGTGCGGCTAGAACGACGGGATGGCCGACCTCGCCGACTTCGGTCGCATCGCCGCCGGCGACTCGTACCTCTGCGTTGTTGCCACCACCCGAGCCGACGGCTCCGTGCAGGCGTCGCTCGTCAACGCGGGGGTGATGGCCGCATCCGACCGGTTCCGGCGACGTCGTCGCGTTCGTGGCGCGCGGCGGCGCGCGCAAGCTCGCGCACCTGCGGGCGCGGCCGCGCGCGACGGTCGTCGCGCGGTCCGGTTGGGAATGGACCGCGGTCGAGGGCGCGGTGGAGCTGATCGGACCCGACGATCCCGCCCCCGGGGTCGACGGCGAACGCCTGCGGCTGCTGTTGCGCGAGATCTTCCGTCGCCGCGGGCGGTGCGCACGGCGATTGGGACGCCTACGACGCGGCGATGGCGAACGAGCGGCGCGTCGCGGTGCTGGTCCGGCCGGAGCGGGTGTATTCGAATGGCTGACGGCGAGCGTCCGGCGCGGGTCGGCCTGTTGGCGCCGATGCCGTCGGAGTTCCAGCCGCTCGTGAAGGCGCTCGCGTTGCAGCGGACGGGCGCGGAGTACACGGGCTCCGCCGGCGTGATCGAGCTCGTCGCCGCGAAGACGGGGATCGGGACGCGGTTGGCCGCGGAGGCGACCGAGCGGTTGCTCGACGCGGCCGCGGTCGATCACGTGATGGTGGTCGGTATCGCGGGCGGCATGGGCCCGAGCCGGGTCGGCGATCTCGTGTTCCCGGAGGTGGTGGTCGACAAGGCGTCGGGCGCCGAATATCGGCCGTCGCCGCTCGGCCCGGTGCGATCGAGCGGCCGCCTCGTCACCCACGACGACTTCGACATGCAGCCCGCAGAGCGCGACGCGCTCGTCGGCGACGGATTCGTCGCGGTCGACATGGAGACGGCTGCGGTCGCCGGCGTCCGCGAGCGGCGGGGCGTGCGGTGGTCGCGCGGTGCCGGCGATCAGCGAACCCCGTCGGCGCCGGGGCCGGCGCGCGCACCGGGTCGCGCCGGCGAGCCACGCCCGGGAGCGCACCCGACGGGCGGGGAACGCCGACTCGACGACCTGCTCCGGAGTGAGGAACGCGCCCCGGCGCCGAACGGCCGGCGGTCCACCGGCGGTTCGAGTCGCGAGCTGCGCGAACTGCGGACGCACATCGCCCAGCTGGAGCGATCCCTCGGCCGGAAGGCATTCGAGGCCGACAACGCCGAGTGGCTCCGGAACGAGACCGAGGCGGCACGAGAACACGAGGATGACGTCGAGGACTCCGGCTCGTCCTGAACCGTTGATCCCAATCTGATCTTGCGAAGATTCCTCGGAAGAATCTCCGTGACGGGGAATTCCCCGGGTCAGTGCTGGATGACCCAGTCGGAGATCGTGGGGGTCGGGTTGGCGCCGGCCGGGAGCGCCACGCGCGCCGCGAGCCAGTTGACCCCGCCGATCGTCGCCGTCAACACCTCGCTGCCCGCGGAGCGCGGCGTTCCCGCGGTGCCGATCACGACGGCGGGGCTCGCGCCCGCGGGTGCGACGTTCAACGCCCGCACGACCAACGCGTCGGTCACGGCATAGTGACCACCATCGGGCCGGAAGTCGACCAGCGCCCGGGGCACGGCGACCACGCCCGAGATGTTGATGCCCGTCCCCGCGCCGCTGCCCTTCAACATCGCGCAGCTGTTGATCGTGGTGACGCATCCGCTCTGGGTCGCCATCCCGCCGACCGCGGCTTTGAGTCCGAGCATCGCGAGCTTCACGGTCGAGGAGCCCTCGGTCGTGTCGAGGCCGCAGAGGTCGAGCGTCGAACCACCGGAGAGTGCGATCTGGCTGGTGCCGCCGAAGATCAACTGGGTCCCGGGCGCCGAAGCGTTGCAACCGCCGGGGAAGGGAACGCCCGGCAATGCGCCCGACGGCGTCCCGCCGACGATCTTGAGCCCGACCGGATTCCACACGGTCGCGCCGAAGTTCAGGTAGAAGACGCCGGGCTTCAGCCAGACGGTCGTGCACGCACCGATCGCGGTCTGCAACTGGGCGACGGTGTAGGTGCCGGGCCCGATCGACGCGACACCGGCCGCGCACGACCCGACCCCGTTCGCCGGTTTCACCGCGACCGCGGCCGCATACGCGGGGTTCACGCCGACCGCGGGAACCGCGCCGGCGAGGCTGCACGTCGGTGCGGGTGTCCCGGCGTCGACCACGATCGTCCCGGCGCACGCGCGTCTCGCCCAGACCCGGCCTTCGTGCACGACGAGCCGGCTCGCGCCGTTCGCAGTGATCGCCGCGTTGGCGAACGTGTCGCCGTAGACGACGAGATCACCGGGCGCGCCCGTCGTCACGTCGGTCTCCGCGGCCTTCGCACCGACGGTCAGGAACGTGGCGAGGGGAATCTTCGTCGGGACCAACGACCCCGCCTGCGGGCAGATGCCGACGGTCACCGTCCCGGCGTCGCCGGGAAAGCTCATCGACGCGGCCGGACACTTGAGGCCGAGACTGCGCCCGACTTCGGGGTGGTTGCGCAGGTACGCGATCTCGGTCTGCATCGCCGCGTCGGCCGAGGTGCTCGAGATGCGTTCGGGGCGTGTCGCGAGGTTCACGCCCGCGAGGCTGGTTCGGAGATACGACAACGACGCGGCGGTGATCGTGCCGATGACGGTGATCACGATCAGTGCGAGAATTATCGCACTGCCGCGCTCACCGTCGATCGGCGCCGATCTCCTCAACCGCTGCACGTTGTCCTCTGTCTTACGAGTTGCGCGGGTCGTGCATCAACCGGTCGGGCAACCGGGCTTGCCGGCCGCGAGGTTGTACGTTCCGGTCGCCGGTCCGCCGTACACGTAACCCGCCGCCGCGCTCGGAGACGTGGCGGTGATGGGGCTCTGTAGGAGCTGCGTCGGCGCCGTCCAGAGCGCCGAGAATTGCGGCGGGTAGACGTTCGTCGCGCTCTGCGCCTTATACGCCTCGATCGCCGTCCGCACCTCGCGCACCTCGGTGAGGCACGAGGCGTTCTTGCCGCGGGTGCTGATGCCGCCGACCGAGAACACGACGACGGCCGCGAGGACGCCGAGGATCAGGACGACGACGAGGAGTTCGACGAGCGTGAAGCCCCGCTCGTCGCGCCCCCGCCGGCGCCGCGCTTGGAGGATGGTGTTCATGGCTGCTTTCTCCTTACTCGGGTACAACGTGCATGGATACGAGGTGCATGGATACGAAGTGCTCATTGCTGCCTCCGGACCACGTCGAGCGTGAAGCTGCCGGAAGGAACGTTGACGCCCGCGGCGGTCTGCACGGCGACGCGGACCGTTCCGCACGCGCCGGGCGCGGCGCAGCTCGCCGTGAAGGCGGTGACCTCGTCGGAGATGACCGTCACCGTGGCCGCGGAACTCGCACCGACGGCACACGTCGAACGCGAGAGCCCGCTCGAGTCGAGGGAGTAGGCAACGGCCTGGTCGGGCGCGGCCAGCGTCGGTGCCGACTCTTCGGTGGTCACGAGCGCGGCATTCGTGACGCCGCACGCGCTGGCACCCGGCGTCGCGGCCACCGACGCGAGGACGTCACGCGAGACGAAATGCGCGATGAACTGCTGCGCATCGGCTTGCGCGATCTTCGTCTGCGTGTCCTTCGTCGTGCGCAGGCCCAGGATCAGCGTGTCGGTGAGCACACCGATGATCAACGAGAGGATCGTCACCGTGAGCAGCAGTTCGACGAGCGTGAAGCCGTGCTGCGCCGGTGCGTCCGCCAGCCGCGTCATGGCTTCCTCTTCACGATCGTGAGCTGATCCGATTGCGTCGAGCTGGTGTCGGTCATCGTGATCTTCAGGCGCTGCGCGCCCTGCTCACCGTGCGCGAGACACGTCGCCCGATCGGTGAATGCCGCCGGTGTGGCGGTTCCGGTCCAGTAGTCGATCGCCACCGCCGCGGTCGTTCCGGCGTCGGCCGTCGCCGCGTAAGCGGCGGCGCAGTCGACATACGGCGCGTTGTCCAGCGCGGCCGCGTAGTTCCGGGCCGCGGTGTCGAGCGACGCGGTCGTGTGCCGGATCGTCGTCGTGTGGAAGAAGACGGCTTCGCCCTCCAGGATCGTGACGAACGCGATCGACATGATCATCACCGTCATCATCACTTCGACGAGGGTGAAGCCGTCCTGCGACCGGGCGTGCGGTGCCACCGCCGCGTCGATCACGGCTGCGTCAACGCCGGAGCGTGGTAGATGCCGTACATCGCGGAGACGAGCGCCAGCGCGACGAACCCGACGATCAAGCCCATGAAGATGACGACCGCGGGCTCGATCATCGTCGTCAGCTTCTTGAGCTTGTAGGTGAGTTGCCCGTTGTAATAGTTGGCGGCGTTGTCGAGCTGGTGGTCGAGTGATCCCGTCGCTTCACCGACGCGCATGAGCTGGACGACGGTACGAGGGAACTTCCCGGTGTTCGCGATCGGTTCGGCGATGCCGGCGCCCGCGAGCATGCGTTCCTGTACCTCGAGGAGCGTCTTCTCGTACACCGTGTTGTTCGTGCTGTCGGCCGCGGCCTGGATCGCTTCCGGCAGCGATACACCCGCGCGGGTCATCGACCCGAAGACGCGACAGAAGCGTTCGAGGATCGGCGTAGAGCACGACGTCGCCGAGGACGGGGATACGGAGCAGAAGGCGGTCGCGCACGTCGCGGCCGCGCTCGCTGCGCCGCATCCACAAAGCCGTGGCCACCGCCGCGACGATGAAGGTCGGAAAGACGAACCACAGTTGGCTCATCAGGTGCGACATCGCGATCAGTGCCCGCGTCGCCGGCGGGAGCTTCGTATTGAACTCCTTGAAGAACTTCGCGAACTTGGGAAGCACGAAGGTCAGGAGCACGGTGACGGTGACGCACGACATGCCCATGACGATCGCGGGATACGTGAGCGCCGACTTCACCTTCGAACGTGCGTCGAGATCACGCTCGATGTACTCGGCGAGCTGTTCGAGCACGGTGTCGATGCGACCGGTGAGCTCTCCTGCGCGGCAGAGGCCGATGTAGTACGGCGGCAAGAGCGCGCGTGCTCGGCGAGCGCGTCGGAGAACGGGACGCCGCGGACGATCGCCTCGCTCACCTCGCGCAGGATGTCCGCAAACCGCTTGCTCGATGTGCTCTCGATGATCACGTCGAGACCCTCGGGGATCGAGATCCCGGCGCGGACGAAGGTCGCCATCTGCCGGGAGAACTGCATGATCTCCATGGGCGGGATGCGCTTCTTGCCGAGCTCGATGTCGCCGAGGCGCTGGTGTTCCTTGATGTCGGTGACGTCGAGGTTCTGGAGCAGCAACGCTTCCCGCAGCTCGCGCTCGTTGCGCGAGTCGGCCTTCGCCTTGACGACGGTTCCGTTCGCGTCGGTTGCGCGGTAGCGGTAGTGCGGCATCTCGTCCCTTCGAATCCCTAGAGCACGTAGACCGTGCGCAGGATCTCGGCGACGGTGGTCTTGTCCTCGGTGACGAGGCGGATGGCCTGGTCCCGGAGCGTCTTCATGCCCTGCGAGACCGCGATCTCGCGGAGCTCCTCGTGCGACGCCTTCTCGACGATCGCCCGCCGGATCGTGTCGGTGACCTTCAGCACCTCGAACACGCCGATGCGCTCGAAGTAGCCGGTGTTGCCGCAGAAGTTGCAGCCGGCGCCGTGGATGAACATGGGCTTGTTCGTGTCGCCGCCCGAGCCTCTCGTAGAACGCGAGCTTCTTCGGGGGAGAGCGTGTAGGGCTCGATGCAGTGCGGGCACACCCGGCGGATCAGGCGCTGGCCGACGACGCCGAGCAGCGACGACGCGATCAGGAACGCCTCGAGTCCCATGTCCATGAAGCGTTGGAGCGCGGCGGGCGCGTCGGTCGCGTGCAGCGACGACATGACGAAGTGGCCGGTGAGCGCGGCCTGCACCGCGATGCGTGCGGTCTCGACGTCGCGGATCTCGCCGACGAGGATGGCGTCCGGGTCCTGGCGCAGGATGGAGCGCAACCCGTTCGCGAACGTGACTCCGGCCTGCTCGTTCGTCTGGATCTGGTTGATCGACGGGAACAGGTACTCGACGGGATCTTCGATCGTGACGATGTTGATGCCGTCGTCGTTGATCGCGGAGAGCGTCGCGTACAGCGTCGTGGTCTTGCCGGAACCGGTCGGCCCCGCGCAGATCACCATGCCGAAGGGGGAGCGGATGAGCTCCTGGAAGTCGGCGAACGTGTTGTCGAGCATGCCGAGCTCTTCGAGGCCGATGAACGCCCGGCCGCCGTCGAGGATGCGCATCACGCACTTCTCGCCGAGCACCGTCGCGGCGGTGGAGACGCGCACGTCGAGGCGCCGGCCCGCGACGTTGATCTCGAGCTGGCCGTCCTGCGAGCGCCGGCGCTCGATGATGTTCATGTCCGCCATGACCTTGATGCGGCTGACGAGCGACGGGCCCATCGACACCGGCATGGTGAGGATCTCGTGCAGCACACCGTCGGTGCGGGCCCGGATGCGCAGGCGGTCCTTCTGCGGTTCGATGTGGACGTCGGACGCGCGGGCGCGCACGGCCGCCTCGAGGATCAGGTTGACGACCTTGACGACGGGCGCGTTCTCGTCGACGTAGACGCGCTGCTGGTGTTCTTCGGGATGGTGGAGCTGGCGCGCCGCGCTGTCGGCCTCGAACTGGCGCAGCGCGTCGGTGATCTCCGCGGTCGGCGCGTACACGTTGACGATCGCCTGTTCGATCTCGGCGGGGGTCGCGACGATCATGCGCACGGGCGCGCGCACCGCGTCGAGCAGTCGAGCGAGCAGGTCGGGCCGCAACGGGTCGGCGGTCGCGACGTCGACGCGATTCCCGTCGCGGCGGACGGGGATCGAGCGCAGCTCCCACGCCTCTTCCTCGCTGAGGAGCTCCGCGACCTCGGGGTCGAGCTGGGTGCGCGAGAGGTCGATCGTCTCGAGCCCGGCCTGTTCGGCGAGCGCGCCGGCGAGCTCCCGTTCCGAGATGAGACCGAACTCGACGAGCACGTCGCCGAGTCGCTCGCCGCGCGAGCTCTCCGCGGTCAGCGCCTCGCCGAGCTGGTCCTCCGACAGGATGCCGCGGCCGACGAGGAGCGCGCCGAGCGGTGTGCCCTTGTGCTGGGGCGCGTCCGGGACTTCGAAGGGCGCGCCGGCGGCGTCAGACGGCGCCGCACCGGTGCTGTCGATCGCGGGCGCGGCGTTGCCCGTGACGAGGCCGCGCAGCTCCGCGATCGTCGCCAATGGGTCGTCCTGCTGGCGCTCGGCCCGGCTCGTCCGAGCCGAGTCGCGAGCCCGATTGCGACGCACGATGTCATCCCCGTTTCGCCCGTTCTGTGGCGACTGATCGGCGGGGAAACCGAAGAATCAACCCATTACCCCACGCGGGAATCGGATGCCGAAGACGGGGTGGCGGTGGCAATCGCGCGGATCTCTTCGTCGGAGGCGTCGGGCCCGACGCCGTCGAAGAAGACCCCCACCTCCATCTTCCAGCGCCGCAGGTAGGCCCGCAGGACGGCCACCTTGTGCGTCGTCGCCGACCTCGGTCGCCCGGAAGCGCCTCGACCCGGCGCCCGACCCGCAGCTCGCCCGTCGCCGGCCGCCCGCAGGTTCAGCACCCACTGGGTGCGACCACGGGGCGCGACCAGGAACTGCTGCCCGTCGAGGTCCAGGAGGTTCACCGGGGTCGTCCGCCACTCGCCGCTCTTGCGGCCCCGCACCCGCAGTTCCCGGGAGCCCCACACGCTGACGCCCAGCTTGGTCAGGGTGACGACGGCCCGGTTGAACAGGTTCCGGGTGAACCAGCCGGGCCGCTGGTAGTGGATCGTCTCGGGGGTGGGTGCGGGCGTGTCCGGCATGGCGGGTCTCCTTTGTCGCGAAGAGGCGAGAGCACTGCTCTCGTTGTTCGTCCAGCATCCTCCCGCCGACTCCGCTTGTCAAGAGCACTGCTCTCGATTGTTGCCACTGCTCTCGAAATGCGGCACAATGGCGGCGTGACGACGAACCCGGTGCCCGTCCCCGAGAACGCCGCCCGCACCGCCCGGGCCCGGGCCCGGGCCGAGCTCACGGAGGAGATCAAGACCGTCGCCCGGCGCCATCTCGCCGAGCACGGCTCGGCCGGCGCTCTCGCTGCGGGCCGTCGCGCGCGAGGTCGGCATGGTGTCGTCGGCCGTCTACCGCTACTTCCCGAGCCGCGACGACCTGCTGACCGCGCTGATCATCGACGCCTACAACTCGGTCGGCGAGCGCGCGGAGGCGGCCGAGGAGGCGTCGGCGGGCCGGGGCGTCGCCGAGCGCTGGCTCGCCGTGTGCGACGCAGTGCGCGGCTGGGCGCTCGCCCACGCCCACGAGTACGCCTTGATCTACGGCAGCCCTGTGCCCGGGTACGCGGCGCCCGAGGCGACCATCGCGCCCGCGGCCCGGGTGCCGCTGGTGCTGTTGCGACTCCTGGCCGAGCGGCGTCGCGACCGGTGCAGGTCGAAACGGGTGATTCCCCGGCGACCAGCCGCGAGATCCGCTCCGATCTCGCGGCGCTGCGCGCGAGTGCGGCGCCCGGAGTTCCCGACGCCGCTCTGGCCCGCGCCCTCGCGGTCTGGGCCCAGCTGCTCGGCACCATCAACCTCGAGATGTTCGGCCACCTGCACAACGTGATCCACGACTACGACGCGTTCTTCTCGCTGCAGATGCGCCGGGCCTGCGCCTTCCTCGTGAACGCGTCCTGAGGATTCTCACAGGTAACCGGTCGGTACCATCACCCGTGACCCGAGCAGGTGCCGATGAGTGAACCGATCGTCGAAGTCGAAGGACTCTGGAAGACCTTCGGCGAGGTGAGCGCAGTCGAAGACCTCTCGTTCCGCGTCGAGCGCGGCCAGGTCTACGGGCTGCTCGGCCCGAACGGCGCGGGCAAGACCACGACGTCTGCGGGTCCTCATGGGTCTCGAACGGGCGACGCGCGGGCGGCGCGAGCCTCTTCGGCGAGCCGGTCACGCCCGAGCTGCCGCCAACTGGCGCGCGTCGGCGCGATGGTCGAGCAGGCCGCGTTCGTCCCGCACCTGTCGGGGATGCGGAACCTGCGGCTGTGGTGGGAGGCCGGCGGGCGCGCGGATGAAGGACGCCGACCTCGACGGCGCGCTCGCGATCGCCGGCCTCGGGAACGCGATCGACCGCAAGGTGAAGACGTACTCGCAGGGCATGAAGCAACGGCTCGGCTTCGCCGCGGCTGCTGCTGGCCCGCCCCGAGCTGCTCGTGCTCGACGAGCCGACCAACGGGCTCGACCCCGGCGAGATCCGCGAGATCCGCGAGCTGATCGCGCGCCTCAGCGCGCACGGTGCGACGGTGCTGCTCTCGAGTCACCATCTCACCGAGGTCGAGCAGGTCTGCAGCCACGTGATCGTGATGAACCACGGCCGTCTCGTCGCCGACGGCACGGTCAGCGACCTGATCGGGTCCGCGGGCTCGGTCTACGTCGAGGTCGACGACCGGGAACGGGCGCGCGCGCTGCTCGCGAGCCTCGCCGGCGTCGGCGCGGTCCAGACGCAGGGCGACGGGCTGGTCATCGAGCTGCGCGACGGGCGCCGCTCCGACGTCGCCGCCGCGCTCGTCGGCGCCGGGGCTGCGGCTCGAGACGATCATGGCGACGCAACGGCTCGAGGACGCGTTCCTCGACCTCCTCGCCGCGGGCGACGCGGCGCGCGGCGCGACGCCGCACGGCGGCGGGTGCCGTCGTGATCGCGCTGGTCCGCACCGAGTTCGCCAAGGCCGTCTCCGCGCGCCGCACGCTCGTGATCGCGCTCCTGCTCGTCGGGCTGCCCGACGCTGATCGTGTTCGCGATCAAAGCGCACGGGAACCGCCGCGGCGCGGCGACGAGGGCGAGGGCCTGTTCCGCCTCGCGCAGCAGAGCGGCTACCTCGTTCCGGCCGCGGTGCTCTGGTGATGAGCGGCTTCCTGCTCGTCGTCATCGCGGGCACGTTCGCCGGCGACTCGGTCGCCGGCGACGCGAGCTGGGGCAACCTCCGCTACCTGCTGATGCGGCCGGTGCCGCGCGGGCGGCTGCTCGTCGCCAAGGCGATCGTCGCCGGCATCCTCATCTGGGCCGCGACGATCCTCGTCGCGCTGGCCGGCGCTCGTCGCCGGCCTCGCCCTCTTCGGCAGCCATCCCGTCACCGTGCCCGGCTCCGTGCCGTCGGCGGCGGTGGCCTCCTCAGCGGCTTCCAGCTCGGCCGGGGCGTGCTGCTCCTGCGCGTCGGCGATCGCCACCGCCTACGTCGCGTTCGGGTTCACCGCGCTGCTCGCGCTCGGCACGCTCTTCTCGATGCTCACCGACAGTGCCGCGGGCGCGATCGGGGCGACGGTCGGCGTCTACATCGTCTCCGAGATCCTCGACGGCATCTCGCAGCTCGGTCGCGTGCGCTACTTCTTCCCGACGCACTACCTCGACTCGTGGCAGCCGATGTTCATCGACAACCGCTACCCGCACGACATGGTGACGGGCGTGCTGCTGCAGGTCGCGCTATCTCGTGTCTTCGGGACCGCCGCCGTCGTGTGGTTCCGGCGCAAGGACATCCGCTCCTGACCTGATCCGGCCGCGCGCCGGCCCGCGCCGCGTGCCCGTGCATACCGTTGCGCGGTGCGGTGGGCGACGGCCGGACGATGGTCGGTTACAAGCAGCGTTACGCCGACGACCCCGTCTTCGGGACCGACCGCGAGCGCCTCCTCACGTCGATCCGGTCCGATCGGGCGACACGGCAACGCGGTCATGGGCGTGTACGAGCACACGTCGGGGTGCACCGTCGTCAACATCGGTTGTACCGAATGGGCGTGCGGGCTCGGCGTCGGCGACGAGGCCGTCGAGCGCGTGACGCGCAACGTCCTCGATCGCCGGGGCTGACGCCGCGGTCGACTCGAGGGACTGGCGCGGCGCGCGTCGTTGCGCGCCGCGCCGTCCCGTCAGTTCTCGACGAAGTCCTCGCCGGTGGCGTTGACCGTCGTGCTCACCGTCGCCGCGAGCGACGCCCGGGGTGAAGGTGTGGCCGGTGAGTGTCGGCGTCAACGTGTAGACGATCCAGCGGCCGTGTTCGCCTTCACCTTCGTGAACCCGTAGTAGCCCTGGCTGTCGGTCGTCGCGGTCGCCGCCGGCCCGTTGCCCGTGGCGGTGATCGTCACGCCGGCGACTCCGGCGCCCCCGTGCGTGACCCGACCCGTGATGTACGCCGCCTGCACGGCGACGAAGTCGAGCGACGCCACGGTCGTGGTGCCGTCGATGTTCACCGTGAAGCTGGCCGGCGCGAACGTCCACGTGGCGAGCGTCGGCGTGAACACGTATCCGGTGTGGACCGGCAGCCCGACGAACGCGTAGTAGCCCATCGACGTGGTGGTCGCGGTCGCCGTCGGTTGACCGCCCGCCCGTGCGGGTGATCGTCACACCGCCGAGCGGCTTGGGCGACGGCGACCCGGCCGATCACGGTCGTCGCGCCGGCGGTGTAGTCGAGGAAGTTCTCCGCCGTCGACGTCACCGCCGCGGACCGTGATGTTGTCGAACGCCGGAAGGAAGCTGTCGGTCCCGTGATTCGGCGTCACCTTGTAGGTGCCGCCGAGCGTGTTGGGAATCGTGAACGTCCCGTTGGCGGCGGTCGTGACCGACACGTTCGGTTGGTTGTTCCCGCTCCGGGTCACCGTCACGCCGGCCAGCGCCGGCGCCCGTCGGTCCGACGACGCTGCCCTTGATGTTGAACACGTCGGCGTTGTAGATGAAGCCGTACGCCGTTGTCGTACCGATGATCGTGTTCACCGGCGTCTGCAAGTTGAACTGGAAGTACTGCGTCGGCAGGATGAACGTGTTGCTGTTGACCGTGATCCCGACCGTCTTGGTCGTCTGCCCCGGAGCGAACGTCGAGCGTTCCCGAGTCGCCCTGGTAGTTGTCGGGGTCGATGGCGCTGCCGTTCGAGGTGTAGTAGTCGACCTGGACGGGGAACGCCTGCGGGGAGCTCAGCGTGACGTTGAAGTTCAACGTCTGGGTGCCGGAGTCGCCCTTGATGACCGCGGCGTCGGCTCCGACCGAGACCGCGGCTGCTCGCCTGGTTCTCGATGATGAGCGACCAACCACTGGTACGCAGCACCTGTGACGGCGAGGTGTTGGCGTACAGGTTGAGGTAGAAGCCGCGGTCGGTCTCCGGCACGGTGTTGCCGAGAACCGGGACCGTGACCGTCTTCGAGGTCTGGCCGGCATTGAAGGTCACCGACCCGCGCGTGTACGTGTAGTCGATCCCGGCGGCGGCCGAGTAGTCGGACGTGTAGTAGCTGACCGTCACCGGTACGGCGGCGGCCGGCAGCATCGAGATCGTGTAGCTCTCGTTCGCGGTCCCGCTCGCCGGCTTCACGACGGTGGAGTCGCTCACCGCAAGATACGAGATCCCCTGCACCGGAGCCACCGTGTCGATGATGACGCCGTACGCGGCGGTGCGGTTGAGCTGCGCGTTGGTGGGTGACGAGAGGTTCAGGAAATACGAGCGGTTCGGCGTCGACGTCGAGATGCCCGTCACCTGGACGGTCACCGTCTGGCTCGTGACGCCGGGGGCGAACGTGAGCAGACCCGACGTGGCGGTGTAGTCGGTTCCCGCGACGGCGCTGTTGTTCGACGTCTGGTAGTTGACCGTCACCGTGTTCACGCTCGCCGGGCTGAGGGTGACGGTGAACGTCTGGTTCGCCGTCCCGCTCGTCGGCCGGTTGATCGAGACGTCGTTCACGCTCAGCCCCGGCTTGAAGTTCGTGTCGAGGATGTACGCGAAGTTCGACGACTGACCGCGTTGTTGAGCGCGTTGGTCGGCGACGAGAGCGACAGATAGAACGACAGGTCACCGGTCTTGACCGTCCGGGCCAGGACCGTCACGTTCACGGGTTGGCTGGTCACCCCCGGAGCGAAGGTGACGGTGCCGGCCGCCGCGTTGTAGTCGAGACCCGCGACCGCGGAGCTGTCCGACGTCGCGTAGTGCGCCGTGACCGTGTTGGCGCTCGGCGAGGTCAGGGTCACGTTGAAGGTGGCCGTCGCGGTGCCGCTGGTGGGCCGGACGACGGTCGGGCTGCTGACGGAGAGGTACGGGACGATCGTGTCCTCGATGATGTTCGCCTGCCCGGTGTTGCTCTGCAGGATGGCGTTCGTCGGCGCCGAGATCGAGAGGTAGAAGTAGCGATTCCCCGTGGGGACGGTGGTGCCGAGCACGTTGACCGCCACGGTGGCCTTGAGGGTGCCGGGCGCGAACGTGAGTGTCCCGTTCGCGGCGGTGTAGTCGTTGCACCGCGACGGCGGAGCCGTCACTGGTGGCGTAGTTGACCGTCACCGTGTTGACGCTCGCCGAGCTCAGGCTGACCGTGAACGTCGCCGGCGCCTTGCCGGTGAGCGGCTTGTAGACGGCGATGTTGTTCACCGAGAGGGTCGGGGCCTTGTTCGGGTTGACGAGATACGTGAACGCCTGGTTGTTCTGGAGGACGGCGCTGACCGGCGAGCTCAGGGTCACGTAGAAGTACTTGTTCGCCCCGAAGTACGACGTGTTCGAGTTGACGGTCACCGAGATCGTCTTCGAGGTTGCTCCCGGGGCGAACGTCACGGTGCCATTCGTGGCGACGTAGTCGGCGGGGGCGACCGCGCTTCCGTCGGACGTCGCGAAGTGCGCGGTCACGGTGTTCGGGCTCGCGGGCGTCAACGTGACGGTCCACGTCGCCGTCGTGGTGCCCGAGGTCGGTTGCGCGACGGCGACAGGAGTGATCGTGAGGTTCGGCGCCACGTTGGCGGCGAGGATCGTGCCGTAGCCCTGGCCGCGTTCGATGACTGCACCGCCGGTCGGGGTCGCCAGGCTCACATTGAAATACGTGTCGACGAACGTGGTGTTGCTCGTCAGGATCGGCACCGCGATGGTCTGGGACGTGACGCCTGCCGCGAACGAAGCCGTTCCGCTCGCCGCGGTGTAGTTGGTGCCGTTGACGGCCGATCCGTCGCTCGTCGCCCAGTGCACGCTGGTCGCCGAAGCGCTCGGAGGTGTCAACGAGATGGTGAGGTGCAGGGTCGCGGTCCCCGACTTGGGGGCCACGATCGATGCGTCGCCGAGCGCGAACTGCGAGTAGGCGGACGATCCGACGATGATCCCGTTCGCGGAGCCGCGCTGGATGCTCGAGCCGGGGGAGTTGTTCGAGATGCTCAGCGACAGGTTCTTGTTCACCGACGCCGCGGTGCCGTTGACGGTCACGGGGACGAGGACCTGCGTCGAGCCGGCCGGGATCGTCAAGGTGCCGACCTTGGCCGCGTAGTCACCGCCGGCGACCGTGGCGGATCCGTCCGAGGTCGCGTAGTTCAGCGTGACGTCGAACGTCGCCGCCGATTCCAGGCGGACCGGGAAGTTGAGGGTCGCCGTGCCCGATCCCGGGTTCTTGATCGTGGCGTCGTCGACCGTGACGTACGCCGTGTGATTGTCGTTGAGGATCGTGCCCGTCGCGCTGTTCCGCGACATCGTGGCGTTGACCGGGTTCGAGATGTTGACGTTGAAGTAGCGGCTCGTCGCGTAGGTCGACGTCGCCAGGACCGGAACGTTGACCGTCGCGGTCGTCGACGCCGCGGGGATCGTGACCGTTCCGGACACGGGGGTGTACTCGAAGCCGGCGCGGGCCGAGCCGTCGGCCGTCGCGTACTTCACGCGCACGGGGTTGGCGCTCGCCGAGGTCAGCGAAACGGTGAATGCCGCGGTGTTCGCCACGCCGTCGCCTTGCACGACGGTGGCGTCGGAGATGTTGACGTACGGATTCGACGTGTTGTCCTGGATGAAGCCGACGCCGTAGGAGTGGACGACGACTGCGTTGATGGGGTTGTTGATGTTCAGATAGAAGTACCGGTCGCCGGTGTGCAACGTGGTCCCGTTGACCTTCACACTCACCGTCTTCGTCACCTGGCCCGGCGCGAAGGTGACGACGCCCGCCGTGTACTGGTAGTCGAACGTCGATCGGGCCGATCCGTCACTCGTGTAGTAGTTGACGTTCACGGGGTTGAGGCTCGGGTACTCGAGCGTGATCGTGAACGTGAAGTTCGCAGTGCCGCTGCTCGGCCGGAGTGCCGTGACGTCGTTGATCGTCACCTGAGGCGCGCTGTCGGCCGAGGCCGACGGCGCCAGCATCGCGAGGCTGCTCATCGCGATCGCGAGCACTGCCAGGAGAACGCCGAGCTTCCGTGAAATCATGAGAATGCCCCCGTCGAATCCGTCCGAAGATCGGGCGCATCCTCCCACGCTGCGTCGGCGACGGCAAAGCGCGCAACCCGCGCGACCTGCGGAAAAGACAGGGGATCAGCGCGGATCGTCGGCAGCCGCGCACGTGAGCGGACGCGCGCTCGCGGGGCGGGTGGGGCCGGCGTTGCCCGTGAGGCGGTGGACGCACGTGTCTTCCGCAGCGTGTGTAGTAGTCAGGAATCGAGCATGACGATCGTGCGCCCGATCGTCTCGCGGTGCTCCATCGCTTCGAGCGCGGCCGGCACCTCGTCGAACGTGATCGTGCGGCCGACGATCGGCTCGACCGCGCCGGCGAGGACGAGATCGACGATCTCGCGGGTGATCCTCTTCCCGACCTCCGTGGTCGCGAAGTTCCAGCCCATGGCCGTCTTGAGCATGTCGGCCATCTCGGGAGCCTGGTACGCCAACAGGACGCCGCACAGCTTGAAGTTCCCGAGCGCGACGCGGCGGGGGACGATGAACGGCTCGTCGGCGACGAGCTTGTTCGAGGCGAAGCCCATCATCAGGTAGCGGCCGTTGTAGACGGTGCACTGCATGGACTTCTCCATGACCGCTTCCCCGACGTTGTCGAACACGACGTCGACGCCCTTGTTGGCGGTCTCGGCGAGCACGATCTCCGCGAAGTCGGCTTCGTTGTAATTGATCGCGACGTCGGCGCCGAGCTCCTTGCACAGCTGCACCTTCGCGTCGGTGCCCGCGGTCGCGAAGACGCGCGCGCCGGCGTGCTTCGCGAGTTGGATCGCCGCCGAGCCCGAACCACCCGCGGCGGCATGGATGAGCACGCTCTCTCCGGCGCGCAGCTCCGCGCGGTCGAAGAGCCCGAGCCACGCGAGGTGGAACGGGAAGTACAGCGCGGCCGCGCCCGGGAGCGGAACCGAGTCGGGCATGTCGAACGCGGACGCGACCGGACAGATCGCGTACTCGGCGAAACCGCCGTGCGCACCCTTGGTCATCGCGACGACGCGGCGTCCGTTCCACTCGTCGGCCCCGGCACCGCATGCGTCGACGACGCCCATGACTTCCATGCCGGGGCTGTAAGGCAGTTCCGGCCGGACCATCATGTTGCCACCGGTGATCCGTTCGAGATCGTTCAGGTTGAACGGGATGGCTTGCACGCGCACGCGGACCTCACCCGCCTCGGGTTCCGGGATCGCGACGGTGTCGAGTTGGAGCACTTCGGTGGGCCGGCCGTACTCGTGCAGCCTCCACGCTCGCATGGTGCTCTCGCCTTGCATCTGCTCACCTTTCGTGACCCGACGGACGCGCGTCGGCACGCGCCTCGTCGTGTCTAACAGCCGTGGCGCGCAGAGGCCATCCGCTCGACGAGGAGGTCGTAGACCGCGTAGCCGCCGTTCCGGCGCCCGCGCCGCGTGGTCGAAGCAGCGGCCGACCAACGTGTTGTGGGCGACATCGAGCTCGAACGCGTACACGCCACGGACCCGGGCGACGAGGGGGCCGAACTCGTGCGCGGGAACGTCGAACACCCGCCCGCACTCCGCGCATACCGCGTGCAGATGGGAGGCGGCCAGATGGAAGAACGCGGCGCCGGAACCGTGATGGAGTTCTGCGGGCGCGTCGTCTTCCGGGAGGTCACGTGCCCGCGGCCGTCTATCCGGCCGTCCCCGAAGGCGACTAGGTGATCCCCGCGTGCGGTACGCGGCCGACGTTGGCGGTTGCCGTGCGCGGCGGGTTCGTCACCGAGGTCAGCTGGGCGTGACGTACGCCCCGGGCGCGCGGCGATGCGTTAGGTTCGCCGGTGCATGGAGCGCCGCATCGTCCGCACGCGGCGACCCGTCGACCTGCGACTCACGTTGGGCGGGCTGTGCCACGGCGGCGCGCGCGACCCGACGATGCGGGTCGGGGCGGCGGAGGTCTGGCGGGCGACCAACACGTCGCTCGGGCCCGCGACGCTGCACCTGCGCAGCACGGGACCGTGCACGGTCGCGGCGTGCGCGTGGGGCCCGGGCGCACCGGCCGTGATCGACGCCGTTTCCGACCTGGTCGGCGCGCACGACGACCCGCCGCCGCTCGCGCGGGCGCACCCACTCGTCACCGAGCTCGAGCACCGGTTGGAGGGTCTGCGGATCGGCGCCAGTGGCGCGGTGTTCGAGGCGGTCGCGCCCGTTGTCCTCGCGCAGCGAGTGATCGGGGCCGAGGCGAGCTCCGCGTACCGCGCGATGGTGCGCGCGGCCGGCCGGCCCGCGCCGGCCGCCGGTGGAGCCGCGCTCCTGCTCCCGCCGGATCCCGATTGGGTCGCGAAGACCCCTTACTGGGCCTTTCACCACTGGGGCGTGGAACGCCGTCGCGCCGACACGATCCGGTTCGCCGCGAGCCGGGCGCATCGGCTCGAGGAGACGGTCGCGATGTCGGCCGCCGACGCGCGGCGGCGCCTCGGCGCGTTTCCCGGCATCGGGCCCTGGACCGTGAACAACGTCGCGATGCTCGCGTTGGGCGACCCCGACGCGGTGAGTGTCGGGGACTACTGGTTGAAGCACGTCGTCACGCACGCGTTGACGGGTGAACCGCGCGGCACCGACGAGCGGATGCTCGAGCTCCTCGAACCGTGGCGCGGCGAGCGCGGTCGCGTGTGTCGTCTCCTGCTCGCGGGTGCGCCGCGCCTCCCGCGGTTCGGTCCGCGGCTCCCGTTGCGTCGCCTCGCGGCGCACTGATGGACCGCGAGTAACGAATTCGTTAAGAGCTAACCCTCACATCCATCACATGGGACAACTCGCGCGACGCGGGTTGTGCGCGAAGTGGCTGCGTCGTGCACACTGGCAGTCGTGCTGCATTCACCCGACCAGGAGCGCACGTTCGAGTTCCGCGATCTCGCGCCGTCGATTCACCGTCAGAGACTGGTGGTCGAAGGCACGTGTCGCGACGTAATCCGCGATTGCGACATTTCGACGTACCTGAGCGAGCTCTCGCTCGTCTGCGAGATGCGTCCGCTGATGGAGCCGGTGACGCACCGGTCCGACCAGTACGGCTGGGCCGGCTGGATCCACTGGGAGACGTCGGGCGCGCACTTCTACGCCTGGGACGATCCCGAGGTCTTCTTCAGCGTCGACATCTACACGTGCAAGCCGTTCGACGCCGCGCGCGTCCTGGCGTTCACGGAACGGTTCTTCGGGGCCACGGAGATCGTCGCCAAGGGGTTCTGACGTGGATCTCGACGAGCGCGAGATGACCGCCGCGTTGATCGAGCGGGCCGACCGCGCCGAGCAGCCGTTCGGCTGCTATCTCGTCCCCGCCGCCGACCCGGCTTCGGAGCTCGGGCGCCGCGTCGAACGCGAGGTGTTCCTCGAGTTCTTCGGCAACACGGCCGACCTGATGGAAGCGGAGTACGACGCCTACGAGCCCGGGAGCCTCTTCCTCGTCGTCGTCGACCACCGGCGGTCGCTGCCGGTCGGAGTCGAGCGATTCATGATGCCGTCCCCGGCCGGTCTGAAGACGCTGCACGACATCGAACGCGTCTGGGAGGAGCCGTTGCCCGGCTTGCTCGCGCGTTCCGGTCTCACGTTCACGCCCGAGCGCGTCTGGGACGTCTCCACGATCGCGGTCCGGCCCGAGTATCGCGGTGCGGCCACGAACGGGCTCATCGAGCGCGGCGTGTCTCCAAGCGGTCATCCAGCTCGGCCACGCGTGCGAGGTCGAGTACTTCGTGACCGTCCTCGACATGGTCGTGATGCAACTCGTGCAGGACATCTGCCACAAGCCGTTGCACCACTTCCGGGGGCTCGAGCCGCTGCGCTATCTCGACTCGCCCGCGAGTGTGCCGCTCTACATCGACATGGCCGACTACTGCGCGCGCCTGAAGGCGGAGAGCGCCGACGACTACGCGATGTGGATCGAGGGCCGCGGGCTCGAAGCCGCGATGTCGATGCCCGATTGGGCGGACGCCCGCGCGCTCATGCCGGTTCGGGCAGGAACACCCGGGGTCCTTCCGATCGCGTGAGCAGGTTGATCCGCGCGATCACGCTCGGGATGTCGGCCGCGGTCGCGGGACGCGAGTACAGGTAGCCCTGCATCGAGTCGACGCCGAGCTCGCGCAGCCGGTCGGCCTGGACGGGGAGCTCGACGCCCTCGGCGGTCGCGTGGATCCCGATCGCGTGCGCGACGGCGATGATGGCCTCGACGAGCGACGAGTCGGCGCCGTCGCTGCGGGCGAGGTCGTCGATGAACGCCTTGTCGATCTTCACCTCGTCGACGTGAAAGCGGCGCAGGTACGCGAGCGACGAGTAGCCGGTCCCGAAGTCGTCGATCGACAGCGAGAAGCCGGCCGCGCGGAGCTGGTCGAGGCTGGCGACGACCGAACGTTGTTCGATCAGCAGTGACTCGGTCAGCTCGAGCCGCATCGCATCGTTCGGGAGCCCGGCGTCGCGCGCGGTGTTCAGCACGAGCTCGACGAATCCCGGCTCGTGCAGTTGCCGGGCCGAAAGGTTCACGGCGACGTAGAGGTCCTGCGCGCCGGACGTGTGCGCGCGCCAGTAGGCGAGTTGCTCGGCTGCGGTCTTCAACACCCACGCGCCGATCTCGACGATCATTCCCGTCTCCTCGGCGACGGGGACGAAGTCGAGCGGCGGCACGTTGCCGAGCTCCGGATGGGCCCACCGCAGGAGCGCTTCGAAGCCGATCACCTTGCGGGTGCTTCCGTCGACGATCGGCTGGTAATGGATCTGCAGCTCGTCGCGGTCGAGCACGCCCCGCAGCTGCCGCTCGAGCGCGAGGCGCCGCGTCGTGCGCTCCCGGGCCTCGGCGTCGTAGAGCGCGACGTCGTCGCGACCGGCCACCTTCGCCTGGTACATCGCGGTGTCGGCGTCGCGGATAAGCGACTCGGCGTCGCGGCTCGCCGACGGGCCGGCGAGCGCGACCCCGACACTCACGCTCGCGTAGATCTCCGACTCCGCCACCGCGAACGGCAGTGAGAACGACGCCCGGATCTCCTCGCCGTATCGCACGGCCTGATCGGCGCCACTCACGTCGCCGATGACGATGACGAACTCGTCGCCGCCGATGCGGGCGATCTTCGCGGACGCGGGGACGACCCGGCCGAGGCGGTGGGCGACGGCCCGCAGGAGCTGGTCGCCCACCGTGTGCCCGAGGGCGTCGTTGACGAGCTTGAACCGGTCGAGGTCGAGGAACAGCAACGCGAAGGACCGGTCGGTGTTCGAGTGCCGCGCGATCTCCTGGTCGAGATAGTCCTTCAGATAAGCGCGGTTGGGTAGGCCGGTGAGCGCGTCGTGCGTCGCCTGGTACACGAGCTGCGTCTCCGAGGTCGCGTGGGCGCGCAGCGCCCGGAACACCCGCCAGATCGCGGTCGCGGTGAGCGTGAGCACGATGATCGCGAGCACCGCCCGGTCGGCGCCCGAAAGACTCGGCCGGAGAAGCACGACGACAGTCGGGAGCCCGAGCGCGGTGGCCACGATCGCGAGCCGCGAGTCGATCCGTCCGTGTTGCTGCGCCCGCGGGACGGGCTCGCACAACTCCCGCATCGACGGGTGGAGGTGGACGACACCGAAGAGCACGTTCGCGAGCAGGTACGGCACGTCGATGATGTGCAGCGGGATCGTCGCGATGCGCGCGTCGACCAACGTGTAGATGACGTCGCCGAGCAACAGGAACGAGAGCGCGGCGAGCAGCAGCCGGTGGGAGATCGAGCGCCGCGCGCCTCCCATCGACAGGATCTGCAACCAGGCGGCGACGAGGAAGATCGACGCGGCGGGATAGATGGTCAGCACGGTGCGGACGCCGATCGGCGCGCCCGTGTTCGCGAGTGCGGGTGTGATCAGGAAGGCCCACGCGCAGGCGAGCGCACCGAGCGCGACGAGCGCGGCGTCGAGCATGCCGTCGAGGTCGTGCCGGCCGCCGCGCCGCGCCCGGCTCAGACCGAACATGCCCACGGCGAGGAGTGCGTACCCGGGGATCGTGATGACGTCGGGAACGAGGGAACGGCGGGCCGAGATGTCGCCGAGCGTGTTCCACATCTCGCGGGTGGCGCCGCCGACGAAGAACAGCCCGACCGCGGCCGCGAAGCAGACGAACGGCCAGCGGACCGACGGTCGGTAGGTCCGGATCGCGAACACGGTCGCGGCAAAGCACGAAAGGACGAGCAGCGGGTAGATCATCCCGCTGCGCCCGAACAACCCGAGGTAGTCACCGAAGGTTGCCGCGCAGCCGACGCCGAGGTACCACCACGCGGGCGCCGACGACCAGGTCGGCGATTGCGCGGGTGAGACTTCCTTCACAGCGGCTTTTCCCTTCGCGGCGCGGGGTTTTCCGTAAGTGGCTGTCGGCACGCCCGGGGACCCCATTGAGGTCCTGTGTGGCGGCGGCGGCGGCGTTGCTGCGGACGGCACCGGCCACTCCGCCCCACATCGGACAATTGCTGCGCGCTCGCGGGCCACCGCCTTCCTTCGACGAACGCCCGCCCGCTCACGAGGGCCGATCGCGGGGGTGCCTGCTCCCGCCCCGCCGCGCAGTGCGCAGGCGGGTAACACTCACCCATGGAACCGAACCTGCTCCTGCCCGTGGCGCCGCACCGCACGCTCGACGCGTATCGCGCCGCCGGGGGCGGCCATGCGCTCGCCGCGACCCGCGAGCGGGGCGCGGAGTGGGTCCTCGACGAGCTGCACCGCTCGGGGCTGCGGGGCCGGGGCGGGGCCGGATTCCCGGCGGGGCGCAAGTGGCGATCCGTGGCGTCGGGTGGTGCCGCGCTCGGCGACCGTTACGTCGTCGGCAACGGCGCGGAGGGCGAGCCCGGCACGTTCAAGGACCGGCCGTTGTTGCGCGCGAATCCGTATCAGGTGCTCGAGGGTCTGTCGGTGGCGGCCTTCGTCGTCGGTGCGCGCGAAGCGTTCGTCGCGGTGAAGGCGTCGTTCGGGCCGGAGCGAGCGGCCCTCGAGCGGGCGATGCACGAGATGGCCGACGCGGATCTCCTCGGCGACGCGCAGTTCAGCCTCGTCGCCGGTCCGGAGGAATACCTGTTCGGCGAGGAGAAGGCGTTGCTCGAGGTGATCGAGGGCAACGACCCGATGCCACGCTGGCTGCCGCCGTACGTGCACGGCCTGTACGCGACGACCCCGCAGGAGGGATGGTCGGGCGGTACCGCGACGATCGACGTCGACGCCGACGTGCCCCTCGGTTCGAACCCGACGCTCGTGACGAACGTCGAGACGCTCGCGCACGTGCCGTTGATCCTGGCGCGCGGCGCCGACTGGTATCGCACGCTCGGGACGGCCGAGACACCGGGCCCGTTGCTCTGCACCGTCGTCGGCGACGTGGCGCACGCGGGCTACGCCGAGGTCGAGCCCGGCACGACACTGCGCGAGGTGATCGAACGAGTCGGCGGCGGTACGCGCCCGGGACGGCAGGTGAAAGCGGTGTTGTCGGGCGTCTCGAATCCCGTGCTCCCGGCCGCGCAGCTCGACGCGCCCGTCGGCTACGAGGGACTGTCGGCCGCAGGCGGCGGACTGGGTTCGGCGGGGTTCATCGTCTACGACGACACGCGCAGCATGGTCGCGGTCGCGCAGATGGTCTCACGGTTCCTGTACGTCGAATCGTGCGGCCAATGTCGCGCGTGCAAGTTCGGGTGCGGCGAGATCACGCGTCAGCTCGACGAGGTCGCGTCCGCGCGCGGCGAGTTGCGCGACATCGAGACGATCGGTGCGCGCCTGCTCGCGATAACCGACCAGAACCGTTGCTTCCTCGGCGAGGAGGAGCAACGCGTCATCGCGAGCCTGCTGCGTTTCTTCCCCGAGGATTTCACCGCGGAGCTCGAAGGCGCGCCGGCCCTCGAGGCGGTGCCCGTCCCGAAGATCCTCGACATCCGCGACGGGGTTGCGATCTATGACGAGAAGCAGATGCGCAAGCTTCCCGACTGGACCTACGCGCCCGCCTGACCGGGCCGCGGAACCGTTGGACGACGCCGGGGGCGAGCCCGCGTGCTGGGCGCACCTCGTGTGCCCCGAGTGCGGATCGCTCACGAGTGAGTGCGCGTGCTCGGCGCAGGACGCGAGCGAACGTTCGATATCCGATTGCAACGGGTAGGACGAGGGTTGTGCGAAAATTCTCGGTACGTCCGGCCGTCACGTTGCGCGGCCGGAAGTTCAAGGGTCTGCGGGGGTTCGCGGGGAAGCCGTTCCATCCGCCGCTGACCGATATCCCGATCGGCGCCTACGTGTTCGGGGCCGCGTTCGACGTCGCGTCGGTCGTCGGCGGCCATCGCCACACCTGGGCGCGCGAGATGTGGCATGCCGGCACGTTCGTCTTCGTCGGTGGCGCGATCGTCTCGGTCCTTGCCGCACTGACCGGCTTCATGGACTGGTTGCGATCATCGGAAGCCGGAACACAGGCGAGACGGACCGCCAACACCCACGCGTCGATCATGCTCACCGTGACGGTGCTCGCACTCGTCGACATCGCGCTTCGCCTGAACGGGTATCACACGCACGCGACGACACCGACCGGGATCATGGCGCTCTCGGTCGTCGTCGCCGCGCTCGTCGGCTTGGGCGCGACGTACGGCGGGAGTCTCGTCTTCGACTACGGATTCAACGTCGAGACGGCCGGCGACAGCCCGGTGTGGCACACGTCGGAGGCGGATGTTCTCCCCGGCCATCACGACGGCGGAGCGGCCTGACGGAACCCGACGTCAAGCCGTGTCGGTGTCGGTCGACTCCGCTCGGGTGTCTCGCTGTTCCTCCTCGACGCCGAGCATCACTTCCTTCGGCGCCTCTTCCAACATCATCAGCGAGTCGTCGGCACCGGGCAGTGCCCGGAGCAGCTCGTCCAGCTTGCGCTGGGTCGCCGCCTGCTCACGGCCCTGCGTGTGCTGGATCGCGAAGACCATCACCAGCGTGACGCCCGAGACGGACACTTCGAACGCGGTCACCCAGGCACTCGGGAATCGCAGGATCGCTCCGACCACCACGAGGCCGAACACGATCGCGATGGCGGAGAGTGCCACGGCGGGCACCGAGCTGTAGTGCTCGATCCGGTAGAGCGCACGGCTCGTCGCGGGAAGTTGCGCCGTGCGATTGACGATCCGGCGCTGCCGGACCTCCGACTTGTCCCTCGAGCCGCGACGCTTCACCTTCACGCACGTTACCTGCGGCTCGGCGGGCATTTCTGAGTACGCCCACCGGGGCTCGAACCCGGAACCTCCAGATTGAGAGGCCTTCTCGAAGCGATCGTGGGCGTCCGTCATGATTCGCGACATCGACGCCGACGGCGGCTCCGCGTCCGTTCAATGTTGCGCGCGAGGTTCCACACACCGCCGCCGATGAGCAGCAACGCGATGACGCCGATCCGTTCAGGCGCCGTGCCCCCATTGCACGTTGTGCCACTTGATCGGCAGCGCCACAAGCACGAGAATTGCGCTGACGGCGAAGACGGCGATTACCGGGGCCCGGCGCTGTAAGCCCACGCACGCATGTTGGCACCGATCGCGCGCCGCCGCGGCGAGTACCCGATCGGCAATCATGGCGTGGTTACGAAGGAACGACGCTCCAGTCGCTCGGCAGCGCCGGGATCGGCCACTCCGGTTCCGGCGTCCACTGCGGCCATGGGTCGCAGAAGGGTGACCTGCCTTCCTCAATGCTCGCGACGACCGTCGCGGCTTCATGGCGCAAGTGCCGGATCGAGTCACGATCCAACAGGTTGAGTCGCTCCAGTTGTTCGAACTCGTGCTGATCTTTCCAGTGCCAGGAGCGGTCAGGTTCAACGACGAGATCGAGCATGAGGTCCATCGCCTCGATCCCGAGCGAGGTTCTGCGGTACGGCCTTTGAAAGTTGACGTACCAGCCGAGGTGCTCACCGTCGGGGAGCCATGTCACCCATACGGCGTACCAATCTCCGGGTCGGAGAATCCAAAGGTTCGACACGTCCCATACGTGATCGGTGTAGGTCCATTCGCCTCGTTGAAGATTCTCGATGACACCACGATGCGAGGCTTCGGTCGGGAGTCCTTGTGGGTCGCGTTCGCGGCCGGTTGCGTTCGGAGGTGGCGCGGGAACTTTGCGGCGAGTGCCGGCCGGGAGCCATAACGCGAGGCTCTGCTCGGTGTCGTCGACCACGACCAGTGGTCGAGCTGCCCAGACCCGATCGGCCCAGACCTCGTGGTGGACGATCGTGTCGCCGCGGCTCCACCGTGACACCATCAAGACGGCACGCCGAGACACCGACTCACGCGCACAGCTTGCCCTGCACCACCCGTCTCATTGGGCAGTCTGTGCGGGTGACTGGTACGGAGGCACGGTCGCCGGACGAGCAGCAACCCGCGGCCCGGCACTGGCGGTGCGGCGGTGGCTGTCGTTTGTGGATTGCTGCCCGTCATGCCCGCGATGTTCGTACTTCGACGAGTCGAAGTCGAGCAACCTCGGTCGCGGTGGTGATTCAGGACTCCTTCTTCAAGTCTCGGCGGGTTCGGCGAAAGGATCTTGCCCGCGTCGAGCTTTCGGAGCGGCCGCGGCGGCATCGAGCGGAGCAAGCGCAGCGGCTTCTCGCGCTCGGCACCGTTGGCAATCCATATGCAAGAACGGCCTGGTGAGCCGTGGCACGAATCCTGACCAGGTGTCGGGCCTGGTCAGTTGGTACGCCCCCCGGGACTCGAACCCGGAACCTGCAGATTAAGAGTCTGATGCTCTAACCAATTGAGCTAGGGGCGCAAGGAGCGCACATCGTACTCCACGAGCCCGTACATTTCGGACGTGGACGTAGCGATCAGCGGGGCGAGCGGCATGTTGGGTTCGGCGCTCGCGGCATCGCTGCGGGCCGACGGGCACCGGGTGCTGCGGTTCGTGCGCGGCGGCGTGACCGGCGCCGACGCGATCGGTTGGGACCCCGACGCCGGACGTATCGACGCGCCCGCGCTGGAAGGGATCGACGCGGTCGTGCACCTCGCGGGGGAAGGCATCGGCGAGCACCGCTGGTCCGACGACCAGAAGCGGCGCATCCGCGAGAGCCGCACCAAGGGCACCTCGGTCCTCACGGCGGCGGTCGCGAGCCGCGAACGCAAGCCGAGCGTGTTCGTTTCGGCGTCGGCCGTCGGCATCTACGGCGACCGCGGCGACGAGATCCTCACCGAGGACAGCGCACCGGGCGACGGGTTCCTCGCCGAGGTCTGCAAGGCGTGGGAACAGGAAACCCGCCCGGCCCGCGACGCGGGCGTCCGCACGGTCAACGTCCGGACCGGCATCGTCCTCGCCCGCGACGGCGGCGCGCTGCAACGGATGTTGCTCCCGTTCCGCCTCGGCCTCGGCGGCAAGCAGGGTTCGGGCAACCAGTGGATGAGCTGGATCACGCTCGACGACGAGATCGCCGCGCTCCGTGCCGCCATCGACGACCCCCGGCTCGAGGGTCCCGTCAACCTCACCGCGCCGAACCCGGTGACGAACGCGGACTTCGCGGACGCGCTCGGTCGCGTCCTGCACCGACCTACCGTGTTGCCCACGCCGATGTTGCCGTTGAAGCTCCGCTACGGGGGAGAGCTCGTCGACTCGTTGCTGCTCGCGGGCCAGCGGGTGATGCCGACCCGCCTCGAAGCGATCCTGTTCCCGTTCCGCCATCCCGTGCTCGCACCCGCGCTCGAAGCCGTGCTGCGCAGCTCCTGATGCGGCTCTGGATCGACACCGACGCCGGCGACAATCCCGACGACACGATCGCACTCTGGTGCGCGGCGCAGGCGGCCGATATCGACCTCGCGGGCGTCAGCACCGTCGACGGCGACGTGGCGTTGCGGGCCGAGTTCGTGCGGACCCTGCTCCCGGACGTCGACGTGGTCGCCGGGCCGCCGCCCCAGGACCGGGTCGCGGCTTCCGACGTGCTCCTCGGTATCGGCCCGTGGACGCACGTCGCCGACCTCGCCGACGCGGGCGCCCTCCCGCGCCGGGTCGTGCTCATGGGCGGCGCGCTCGCCCCCATCCAGCACCGGGGCGAGCTGCGCCGCATCGAGCACAACGTCGGCCGCGATCCCGACGCGGCCGCGCGCCTCATCCGCGGGACCGGCAACCTCATCGTCGTGCCCCTCGACGCGACCGCCCGGCTCGAGGCCCATGCCCGCGACGAGAAGGTGCTCGTCCGGGAGATCCCCGGCTTCCGGGACCAGCTCCTCGGGTGGCGTCAGGTCAACGGCGAGCTGCCGCTCGTCCTGCACGACGTCGCGGCCCTCTTCGTCGCCCTCGGCGACCGGGTCGCCCGGATGGAGTCGCGCCGCCTCGTCATCGAACCGGACGGCACGATGTGGGCGTCGGTCGACGGGCCGCTGCAGCACGTCGTCGCGCACGTGAACAGCGACGAGACGCGGGCCCGGATGCGGGCGCTCTCGTCCGAGGGTGGCTGACGGGGTTCGAACCCGCGACCTTCGGCACCACAAGCCGACGCTCTAACCAGCTGAGCTACAACCACCACGTACGTCCCGGCCGGGGCAGGCCCCGATCGGGAGACGATCATTCTAGAGGGCGGCGCCGCCCGTGCACTTTCGAGAATGTTCACCGGCGCGGTGCCACGACGCCGTTTGGCCGCAGATAACGTGGCCCGTCTCGTACGCCGCCGGAGGTGACGGTTGGACGCAACTGGGGTCGGTCGCCACGCAGTTTGCGAGTTCTGGGGTGCTTCGCACCTCGACTCCGTGGAGCGGGCGGAGAAAGCGCTGCGGGCGGCGGCCGCCGCGGGCGGGGTCACGCTCATCGACGTCTTCGTGCACAAGTTCTCGCCCCACGGCGTCTCCGGTGTCGCGGTCATCGCCGAGAGCCACCTCGCGCTCCACTCCTGGCCGGAGTACGGCTACATGGCCGCCGACCTCTTCACCTGCGGCGCGCACGTCGACATGGAGGCGATCATCGGCGTGCTGCGGGAGTCGTTCGAAGCCGAACGCGTCGACGTCCGGTACCTCACGCGGGGTGTGCCGCCCGAACACGCCGAACGCCGGTTCGAGGAGTTCGAGCCCGGCAGCGCGTCGCACGCGTCCTACGACATGACCGTGGTGCTCGAGCAGCGCCGCACCGAGTTCCAGGACGTCGTGCTGTTCGAGTCGCCGCGGCTCGGTCGCGTCCTCGCGCTCGACGGCATCGTGCAGATGACCGACCTCGACACGTACGTGTACCACGAGATGCTCGCCCACCCCGCGCTGTTCTCCCACCCGAATCCGCGTGCGGTCGCGGTGGTCGGCGGCGGCGACGTGCATCTCGTCGCCGAGGTGCTCAAGCATCCGGGCATCGAGCGCGTCTACCTGCTCGAGCTCGACGAGGAGATCGTGCACGTCGCGCGCAAGCACTACGAAGTGGCGCGTCTCGCGCTCGGCGATCCGCGGGTCGAGGTGCGGCCGAGCGACGCGTTCGAGTCGATCGCCGAGTTGCAGGGCGAGCTCGACGTGATCATGGTCGACCTCACCGACCCGATCGGCCCGGCCGCGCGCCTCTTCGAGGACGAGTTCTACGCGCTGTGCGAGCAGTCGCTGCGCGCCGACGGGATCCTCGTCGCGCAGACGGAGTCGATCCACTTCCATCCCGGAAGTCGTGCGCGGCTGTTTCACCACGCTCACGAACCGGTTCCGCCACGCCGGCCTCCTGTGGGGCGCGATCGCGACGTACCCGGGCGCGTTCTGGACGTTCGCGATCGCGTCGAAGGAGCACGACCCGCACGTCGTCCGGCGCCGGCCCGTGGTCGACACGCGGCTCTACGACGTCGACGCGCACGAATGGTTCTTCGTGCCCGAGCCGGTGCGCCGCCGGCTGCTCGACATCTGACTTCGCGTCAGAGATCCGGGGGCACTGCCTCCACGAATTCCAACGCGGCGTCGATGGCGTCGAACTCGCTCGGCGTGCGGAAGTGGTCGATGCCCTTCAACACGACGAGCTCGGCGTTCGGGAGCGCGTCGACGAGCGGTTCGGGCGGGCCCGCGAAGTCGCGGTCGCCGATGATGACGAGCGTCGGGCAGGTCACGCGCGCGGCGTCGGCGGGAGTGAATGGTGCCGCCGGGCGGCGGATGCACGCGGCCATCGCGAGCGGGTCGTTGCCCGCCGTGCGCGCCAGCTGCACGAACAGCCGCATCTGCACGTCTTCGGGGTCGCCACCCTTCTCGAACGCGGCCGCGAGGTCGCCGTGGGCGTCGTCGCGGCGGAATGCGTTCTCGCCCACCCCCATCAGCACGAGCCGCCCGAACCGCTCCGGCGTCTTCGCCGCCAACCGGAGCAGCAGGAGCGCGCCGAGGGAGAAGCCGATCGCGTCGACGGTCCCGTCCGGGGATGCGGGCCGCGCCGCCTCGATCCCCGCCTCGATCGACGACTCGAGGTGCGCGTAGGCGGCCGGGATCGTGGGGGGACGCCGCGGTGCCGTGCCCGAGCAGGTCGACGGCGATGACGTCGCGGCCGGCGTCGGCGAGGAGATCGCCCCATCCCGTCGAGCGCCAGCCGTGCTCGTAGGAGGAGCCCAACCCGTGGACGAGGACGACGGGCTCGTTGCGCATCGGGGCAGCGTAGACACAGAGAACGGTCCCCGGCCGATGCTCCGGGGACCGCTGCTCTGATGTTCGGTTCTTGGCCGGTGGCCGGTCAATGTCCCGGCGGCTCAGGGGGGAGAAGCTCGCCGTGACATGAGATCTATCGGTCGTCCACAGTCGGGATTTCAGGCGGTCGGGGCAACTGTGACGGGTTGCACTCTGGGCGATGAGTCCCGTTCGCGGCCCCCGCTCCGGTAGTGTGGGGCCTGCACCGCACCGCCGGGTCTGTCCGCTGGCTACTCAGCGTGGACTTCTGCGAGCGTGAGATCGCTCCCCGGCGACTTCGCGAACATCGAAACTTTCGTGCGCGGTGCCGTCCGAAACAGGAGCACTGTGTCAACCAGCTTTGCCGATCTCGGCGTATCCGCCGACCTCATCGACGCGCTCGACAAGCGTCACATCACCGAGCCGTTCCCCATCCAGGCCGCGTCCATCCGCGACGCGCTCGCCGGCCGCGACATCTCCGGCCGGGCCCCGACCGGCTCGGGCAAGACCCTCGCCTTCGGAATCCCGATGGTCGAAAGGGTGCCGCGGGCCCGCCGCCTGCGCCCCGGCGGCCTGATCCTCGCCCCGACCCGCGAGCTCGCCGCGCAGATCCAAAAGGACCTGATGCCGCTGGCCAAGACCCGCGGTCGGCGCGTCATCGCCGTCTACGGCGGCGTCGGCTACGAGACCCAGATCCGTGAGCTGCGCCGCGGTGTCGACATCCTCGTCGCCTGTCCCGGTCGCCTCATCGACCTCGTCGAGCGGCGCGCGGTCGAGCTCGACGGCGTCGAGATCGTCGTCATCGACGAAGCCGACCGCATGGCCGACATGGGCTTCCTGCCCCAGGTGCGCAAGCTCCTCGACCTCGTCTCCGAGAACCGCCAGACCATCTTGTTCTCGGCCACGCTCGACGGCGACATCGGTGCGCTCACCCGTGAGTACCAGAACGACCCGGTGCGCCACGAGGTCGGCGACACCGAGCCCGACCTCGACGCGGCGACGCACGCGTTCTGGCACATCGAGGCGACGGAACGCCCGCGCCACACCGCCACATTGATCAACCAGCACGGTTCGACGATCGTCTTCACGCGGACGCGCCACGGCGCGGACCGCCTCGTGAAGCAGCTCTCGGCGGCCGGGGTCTCGGCCACCGCGATCCACGGTGGCCGTTCGCAGGGTCAGCGCGACCGTGCGTTGCAGTCGTTCAAACAGGGCGACGTCGAAGCGCTCGTCGCGACCGACGTCGCGGCCCGCGGGATCCACGTCGACGGGGTCGCGTGCGTCGTGCACTTCGACCTCGCCGAGGACGCCAAGGCCTACATGCACCGCTCGGGCCGTACCGGGCGCGCCGGCGCGACCGGCGTCGTCGTCACCCTCGTCTCCGACGGGCTGGTGCGCGACGTGAAGCGGTTGCAGCGCGAGGTCGGCCTCTCCGGTGATCTCGAGCGCGTGGGCAAGCCCGCAGGTGCGGCCAACACGCGACCGAGCTCGGCGCCGGCGGCGACGCCGCGACGCCCCGACGACCGCCCGGCCCGCCACGCGCCCCGCCGTCCCGAGACGAGCGGGCAACCGCGCCGGAACGGGAACGGCAACGGCAACGGTGGCCGGAGTGCCGGCGGCAACGGCAACGGGAGCAACGCCCGTGACCGGCGCCGGCAGAGGCGTGGTTCCGCCGGCTGAGGCTGGCGCGCCGAGGTCACGCGGTAGCGATATCGCGGCGACCGAACAACACGATTCCCGTCGCGGTCAATGCCAGCCCGATGAGAACGAAGAGTCCGTCGACGACCCAGCGCGGGTCGGCGGCGGGCGCAGGCGCGATGTGGTGGAACAGCGAGAGGTCGAGCAGCCAGTGGTTGGCGCGCACGACCCCGCCGATGATCTCCACGAGGAACGACCACGCCACGAGTGAGTAGACGACGATCGACGTGGCGCGTGGTGCCGCGGCCTGCGTGAACGCGCCGAGCCCGAGGATGACGATGCCGACCGGCACGACGTTCACGCCCGCCTCGACGACGCGCGTGAACGGGACACCCGCATGCTGGCTCGCGGCGCCGACCCACGCAGTCAATCCCGTGATGACGCCGACCGCGACGAGCGCGACGGACGCGACGGCGAGACGCGCGACGAGCCAACGCGCCGCGACTGACCTGGCGCACGAGCAGGTTGTCGAGATGGCCCTGCGCCTCTTCCTCACGGGTCGCCGCTGCCTGGGCCGCGGCCTGCAACCCGATGAGCGACGACACGATCACGAACGCGATCCCGAGATACGACTCCGCGCCGACCGCGTGACCGCCGAAGCTCGCCTCGATCTTCGCGAACGCGTTCGACTTCGCGATCGCGTCGCCCGCCGCCCGCGAGACGAGGCCGATCAGGAAACCGCCCGCGCCGACACCGAGGACCCACGCGATCGTCGTCGGACGCGCGAGCCGCGTCGCGAGGCCGAGCGGTCCGCCGAGGAGCCGCGTGCGGGGCGGTGCGCTGTCACGGTCGGGGAGGATGCTGCCGCCGATGTCGCGGCCGGCCGCGAGCACCACGGCGATCGCGCCGACCGCGACGGTCGACCCGACGATCGGGATCAACGGGAGCGCGTGGCTGTGCAACAGCGGTTCCAGCGCCTCGATCCAGCCGAGCGGCGACGTCCAGCGCACCCACCGCAGGCTGGTGCCGCTGTCGGCGATCATGCGCAGCACGAACGCGATTCCGAGCACGGCCGCGCCGAGCCCGGCCGCCTGGCGGCGCGTCGCGGCGAGCTGACTGCACAACGCGCCGATCGCCATGAACATCGCGGCCGACACCGTCAACGAGATCGCGAAGAACAGCGAAGCGCCGATGCCGAAGTGCGCTTCGCGGACGCGGCTCATCGCGAGCACGCTCACCGTCGTCATCGCCCACAGCGTGGCGACGCCGACGGCCATGCCCGCGAGCGCGCCCGCCGCGGCGCGGCCGCGGGTTGTCGGCCCGGCGAGTAGGAGCTCCCACCGGCCGGTGTCCTCTTCGCCCCGGAGCATCTTGGTCGAGGTGAGGATTCCCCACACCGCGCCGACGATGACCAGGACGGCCAGCGTGCGCCACGCGGTGAAGCCCGCGACCGTACCGATCTCGTGCGGCACGCCGAAGAGCGCCTGGAGCCCGGCGTTCGATCCGAGCGACTGCGCGAGTGTCGCCCGGGACGCTGCGGTCGGGTACGTCGAGATGAAACCTTCGACCGACGCCACGACATAGAGCGCGAACACTGCGCCCCAGATGGCTCCGGTGCGCGCGGTCGTGCGGGCGAACCGCTTGAAGATCACGAACGCGGCGTCGAGCTCGACCAGCCCGACGACGTCGCCGAGCTCAGCCGTCACGTTCCGCCACGCCGTCGGGTTCGGTGCCGTAGTGGGCGAGGAACAGCTCCTCGAGCGACGGCTCGCGGCTGAGCAATTGGGAGACACCCACCGCACTGAGGCGTTTCAGCAGCGGTTCGACCGGTCCCGACATCTGGAGCCGTACCCGGTTGCCTTCGACCTCGACGTCGTGCACGCCGGGGATCGCGGAGAGGTCCGGCGGCGACGCCGTGAACACCGCCTCGATCGAGAGCGAGGACAGGTGGCGCAACTCGCCGAGTGTCCCGATCTCGACCAGCCGCCCGTTGCGCAGGATCGCGACGCGGTCGCAGAGTGCCTCGACCTCGCTCAGGATGTGCGACGAGAGGAACACCGTCTGGCCCTGGCCGCGCGCCGTCGCGACACACCGCCGGAACTCGCGTTCCATGATCGGGTCGAGCCCGCTCGTCGGCTCGTCCAGCACGAGCAGCTCGGCCCGCGACGAGAACGCGGCGATGAGCCCGATCTTCTGGCGATTGCCCTTCGAGTACGCCCGCACCTTCTTGGACGGGTCGAGCGCGAACCGCTCGACCAGCTCGTCGCGGTAGGTCTCGTCGACGTGTCCCTGCACGCGGCCGAGCAGGTGGAGTGTCTCCGCGCCGGTGAGCGACGGCCAGAGTGTCATCTCGCCGGGAACGTACGCGAGCCGCGCGTGCGCGGCGATCGTGTCGCGGTGCGCGTCGAGCCCGAAGATCTCGGCGCGTCCGGCGGTCGGGCGCAGGAGGCCGAGCAGGAGGCGGATCGTGACGGTCTTGCCCGCGCCGTTCGGGCCCAGGTACCCGAGCGTCTCGCCCACGGCGACTTCGAGGTCGAGCGCGCGTAGCGCCTCGGTGTTCCCGAACCGCTTGGTGAGCCCTTCCGCACGGATCGCAACTGGCATCGGGCCATTCTCCCGCGCCGTCGTAGCGAGGCCGGTCATCGGGCCCGGGCTCATCCCGTTGCGGTCAGGTCCGAGCGCCTTTCGCTCGCCACGTGCACGAGCTCGGCGACGTCGAGCAGGGCGCCGTTCGCCGGACGGTCCCGTGGCGTCCGCCGCGTTGAACTCGTTCGGACCCTGCTCCGTATCCCGATCAGCTGCACATCCGCAGCCGAGAGATGATCGGACGATCGGTGGCGATGACCATGCGGACTTCCACGGACGCCGTGTCCATGCCGAGCTCCTCGGGGAGGAGCGCGGAGCACTCGGAGTCGACGGCGCGGCCGCCGGCCCGAGCGTGGATCCGCCGCGCCGCACCGTTCGTCGTCGGATGCTGCGCCGTGGTCGCCCTCGCCGCGTGCGGGTCGTCGGCGAAGGCGACGGTTTCGCCCGGCGCGCAGCCGTCGGCGTCGACGACGGTCGCGCCCGCGAAGAGCAGCGCGACCAACGTGATGATCTCGACCTCGCCGACGCTCGGACCGATCCTCGTCGACGCGCAGGGCATGACGCTGTACACGTTGACGAACGGTGGCATGGCGGTCGCGTGCACGGGCCAGTGCGCGTCGTTCTGGCCGCCGCTCGTGCTCCCGTCGGGAACCACTTCGGCCACCGGCGCCGCCGGCGTGACCGGGCTCGGGACGACGACCGCCGCGGGCGCCACGCAGGTCACCGCGAACGCATTGCCGCTGTACCGGTTCTCGAAGGACAAGGCGCCGGGCGACACGAACGGCGAAGGGCTGTCGAGTTTCGGCGGCACGTGGCACGTGGTGAAGGCCGCGGCCGCGTCCAACTCGGCAACGGTCGCGCCCGCGCCGACGAACGCCCCCACGCCGCCGCCGCCGACCACCGCGAGCAGCGGCGGCTACAGCTACCCGTGATCGCCGATCGGCGCGCCCGGCCGGGCTCGAACCGAACGACGTCGTAGGCGCCGCGGGTTGCCCGTCGTCCCGGTATCTGCAACTTTGCCGGGTATGACATCGATCTACTACGAGAATGACGCCGACACGAGCACGTTGGACGGGCAGCGGGTCGCGGTGGTCGGGTACGGCAACCAGGGCCGTTCGTGGGCGCTCAACCTGCGCGACAGCGCGGTCCTTCCCATCGTCTGCGTACGTCGCGACGAGACGCGCGAGCAGGCCGTTCGGGATGGATTCGAAGCGCACGACGTGGAGGCCGCGAACGAAGCCGACGTGATCTGCATCCTCGTGCCCGACGACGTCATCCCGCTCCTGCCCCTCGCGCCGCGCGCGGACTCGTGTGTCGTCGTCGCCAGCGGGTACACGCTCGGATTCGGCCGGTTGGACCCGCCCGGCGACAGCGGCATGGTCGCGCCGCGGATGCTCGGCCCCGAGGTGCGCCGCTGCTACGAGGAAGGCGTCGGGTTCATCACCGCGGTCGGCGTGCACCACGACGCGACCGGAAAGGCGCTCGACCGCGTCCTGGCGATTGCCAAGGCGATCGGCGGGCTGCGCCAAGGCGCGCTCGCGCTGACGCCGATGCAGGAGGCGGTGCTGGATCTCGGTGTCGAGCAGGTGCTCTCGCCCGCGTTGACGGCCGTGAACAACGCCTTCGTGCAGACGATGATCGAACACGACATCCCCATCGAGGCGATCGTCGTCGAGCTCGTGCTCTCGGGTGAGGTCGAGCGCACCTACCGGTTGTTGCGGGAGGTCGGCTTCGCCGCGCAGTCCGAGTTCCACTCGCCGACGAGCCAGTACGGCCAGCTGTCGCGCCGCGGTCGCTTCGACCACCTCGACGTCGTCGCGACGATGCGCGCGCTCGCCGACGACATCGAGTCGGGTCGCTTCGCCGACGAGTGGGACGCCGAGCGGGACGCCGGCTACCCGACGCTCCAACGTCTGAAGGAGCAGCACGCCGGACCCGCGATCCGCGAGTACGAGGCCGACCTGCGCCGCCGGCTCGGACCCGGCGTCGTGGGCAGCCGAACGCCCGTCGACTGAGTCGTCACACGAGCGCGCCCGGCAGGATTCGAACCTGCGACCCACGGCTTAGAAGGCCGTCGCTCTATCCAGCTGAGCTACGAGCGTGGGACTTGAAGAAGACCCGGGGGAACGCTACCGGAGAGGTGGCGAGTCCTCGGTGGTGCGGGACTTCGAGCATGTTGTCGAACTGCCAGCGGTCGATGAACTCGTCGCGGTGCCGGCCGTTGCTGCTCTCCATCTCGGCGTTCTGCCACGGCGATCCGGAATCGATGAACACGCGGTCGACGTCGATCGACCGGCACCCGGCCACGAAGTCGAACATGTCCTTCCTGTGTGAAGGCCGTCTGCTTGGCTCTGTCGTGGGGTTAGGTGTGGTGGAGGATGAGTGTTGCGTAGGGTCCGAGGTGTGTGGTGGTGATCTGTTGGTGTTTGGCGTTGAGGAAGGTGCCGTGGGGTTTGGCGGTGGTGGCGGTGTCGCCGATGTTGACGATGATTGATGCGTAGGTGAAGTCGCGTTGCCAGGTGTGGGCGGCGATGTTGTGTGCGGGTCCGAGTGGTGCGCCGAGTGTGGTGTATGTGGTGGGGATCGGCGAGAGGTGTTTGCCGAATTGGAAGCTTGTTCCGGGGCCGGCGCCGAGGAGGTAGCAGCCGAGGGCGTATTGGGTGGCGAGTGGGTCGGTGGGGTCGCCTTGGGTTTCGACGGAGACGGGCTTGCCTGCGGTGACGCCGGCTTGGAGTTCTGCGATTTGGGCGAGGATGCCCGTCTGGTCCCAGTCCCAGATGTAGCCGGTGCCGGGGGTGGGTGACCATTTGGCGAAGATTTCTTCGTGGGCGCCGTTGAGGAGCGCGAGCCACCGGGTCCAGAGTCCGGGGAACCGTCGTGCGTCGGGGATGTTGGCGTAGATGGTGTATCCGGCGGTGTGTAGTGCGAGTGCGACGCGGCGCAGCATGGTGTAGGTCGCGGTTTGCATCGCGGTGTTGGTTGGAATTGTGGGGCTGGTGACGTTTGGGTGGTAGGCGTCGGCGGTGGTGAGGGCGTTGTCGATGTATACGCCGTCCCAGTGGTTGGTTCGGACTTCGCTGACGACGTTGTTGGTCCACGTTGTCTGGTAGTCGGCGTTGGCGGTGTTCATCTGCCAGTGTCCGGGGTAGCCGTTCCATTCGAGATGTCGGCCGTGGGCGTCGAGGAGGAACCAGTCGGGGCGGTTGTGCGCGGCGAACTCGTATCCGACGCCGGTCGGGAGCAGCGCGGCGTCTTGGCCGTTGTTGACCGCGCCGGGATAGTTCCTTGTCGAGGAGATGTCTTTGTAGACGAGGATGACCAGGTGCGGATGGGTGGCGTGCAGGGTCGCGGCGAGGCCGGATTCCCACGCGTTCAACACGACGGTTGTCGTTTGTGGCGTGAGCTGGATCGGGCCACCATCAAGATGAAAGACGAAGCGTTGCGCCACCGTCGCCAACCCAGCCGCCTGCACCGACACCACCCGACGCGCAGACACGCCAATGTCCGAGCCGAGTAGACCAACGAAAAGTGCGCCGGCCGCAATGACCCTCGCCAACCGGAACGGAGTGACGCCCCCGGTCTCGCTTCGTTGGCGAGTCACAGCGTCCCAGGGTGCACCGACATCTGTACACCCTTAGCACCTCGTTCAGTTGGCTCAGTGTCGGGAAGGCGACGGGATGTCCATGCGGCCGCGGCTCTCTCTCCGCCCAGGTCCGTCAGGCGCCGGGCAGGGGTGTCGCGCAGCTGAACTGCGACCCAGCCGAAGCTTTCGGCCGGATACGATCGCGGCCGCAGCAAGCGATCGAACCCTTGACGCGATTGCCAACCTCATCTTGGTGCGTTCCGGTTCGGATTGAGCTGACCAGGTGTCGCGACGCGAGAGATCCAGACTGAGCCCACCGCCGCCGGCCGATGTGGTGCGTTTGCCGTCCGCTCGACGAGACGCCTGATCACGTGGTCGAGAGCGTGCGCACCCAGTCGTGCGACAGCCGCAGCGTCGTGGTCGTGTGCTCGTCCGTTCCGTCGAGGATCGCCGCGAGCGGGACGCTCCAGATCGTCGAGCAGGTGCGGCACCGGGCTCGGAACGTCCCGCGGGAATCGCCGAACGGGAGTGAGTACGCCCGCAGCATCGTGCCGCATTCGCACTCGATGCGCCGCATGCCCTCGAGCTCGGTGCGGGCCGGCTCGACCGGACGCGCCTGCACCCGATCGGTGCCGGCGAGCGGCAGGCTTTCCCGCTCGTGCGGCAGCCGCAACATCGAGTCCGGTGCGACCTGTTCGTTGAACACGACGCCTCACCTCGGTCGGCGCGCCCTTCGGGCGGAACGCGACCACGCCGGGGCTGACTGCTCAACCGCACCGAGCATCGCGCGGCCCCGGTGCCGGAGCAAGAAGGGATCGTCCGGACCGACCGGACGCCGGGCGTTTGCGCGACCGCGGCGCGGGTAGGAGCAGCGCGTCACACCCTCCCGCAAGGTGCGGCTTTCGCCTCATCGGGACACCGGTCAAGAAAGCGGCCGCCGTGTCAACCCTTCAGATTTCGCTGCCTCGCGATGCAGCCAGCGCCGCGTCCGCACGGCGGGAGGCGAGGTCGTTCGCGCGGGAACAGCACGTCGGCGACGATGCCTCGCTGCTGCTCGTCGTGAGCGAGCTCGTCGCCAACGCCGTCATGCACGGCGCCGGACCGATCGTGCTGTACATCGTCGTCACCGGCCGGGTCGCACACGTCGAGGTCTCCGACAACGGCGCGCTCGCGGCACCGCTCGCACTGGGCCCGCGCGATCCGCACGCGATCGGCGGACGTGGACTCCGGATCGTCGACGTGTTGACGACGGCATGGGGCGTCGACGGCCGACCGGGCGGCAAGACGGTGTGGGTGGACCTCGACCTCGACGGCGCGCCGGGCGTGTAGCGCCTCGAGCTTCGCTCGTGCGTCGCGCTCGGCGGTGTCGGGCGCGTCAGCTCGCGAACGGGCTCTCGCGCAGGCGAGCGGCGAGCACCGGTGCCTCGAGGCCTTCACAGAGGCGGATCGCGTACTGCAGGAGTTCCGGCGCCCGGGCATCGCCACAGCCGCGCATGGCGACGCTGATTCCGTAGGCGATGGGCCCCGTGACCCAGGCGCCCGTGAACGCGATCTGATCGACGAACGGCAGGAGCAGGTCGCGGATCGCCCGGCTCGCGTCCGGCATTTCGAGGATGCACGCGGTCTCGGCCGACAGGATCAGCGAGGTCGACCAGAACGTGCCGCGCCGCAGTGACGCGAAGTCGTCGCGCGCGAATCCGGACAGCAACGCCCGCGCTTCCTCGTGGCATCCTTCGTCGGTCGCGGCGACCCGCGCCACGACGAGCGCGATCCCCGGCAGCATCTCGGCGCGGGTCTCGAACGCGGTTCGCACGGCAGATCGCGTCTCCGGGACGCGGTCCTGCTGCCAGCGCAACAAGCCGAACTGGAGCAGTCCCGTCTCCGGCGCGCCGGCGATCCCCGCCGCCTTCCCGAACCGGGCACAGTCCGCGATGAGCTGCTCCGCGTGCTCGTCGTCGCCGGCGAGCCCGGTTCTCCACGCGGTGCGAACCATCGCGCTCCAGCGGACGGGTGCGATGTCGTACTGCATCGCGATCGCGTCCGCCTCGGCACTGTGACGCGCCAGGTCGGTGCGGTCGCCCGCCTGAACCGAGACGGCCGCGGCGGTGCTCAGCGCGAAGTAACGCGTCGGTCACGTCGCTCGAGTGCGAGCTCATCTCCAGGAGCTCGGGGAGCGCGGCGCGGCGCTCCGCGAGGCTGTGCGGCGAGAGCGACACCGACATGCGGCGGAGCAGTGCTTCGGACAGGGCGGTGCGGTCGTTGCTCGCCCGGGCGAATTCGACGGCCCGGTCGGCCATCGTCTCGGCCGTCGGAGGATCGGTGACGCTGACGTCGACGGCCTGGCGGGCCAGGATCCGGCTCCGGGTCGCGTCGTCGTCGGCGATCTCGAGCCCACGCGCGAGCAACGCGGCCGCGCCTTCGACGACCAGGGAGGTCCAACCGGCGAAGGAGTGCCGGATGATCGCGAGCGTCAACGCGTCGTCGTGCTCCCCGAGGGCGATCTGCACGACCCGTTGCAGGTTCTCCTGGCCGCGCGGGTCGCCGGCGAGCTGCTGGGCTTCGGCGAGCTCGGCGAGCAGCGATCCGCCGACCGGCTCGCCCTCGTGGTCGAGGGCGAGCTCGAACCACTTCACCGCGGTGTTGGGTTCGAACATGCGCACCGCTTCGCGGGCGGCGGCGCGGGAATAGTGCGCGACCTTGGCTCGCGCGTCGTCGCCCTCGGCACCGGCCCAGTGGGCGGCGAGCAACGCGGGCGAGGCGTCGATGTGCTCGAGCGCACACGCGATGCGGCGGTGACCGGCCGCGCGTCGGCTGGGCGCGAGGTCGCCGATGAGCGTCTGGCGGAACAGCTGGTGGCAGAAGCGGTAGGAGCGCGACGCGCTCGGCAACAGGACGTGCGCCTCGATCGCGCGGTCGACGAGGGCCTGCACCGTCGTCGGGCTCGAGTCGACGATCTCCGCCAACAACTCGACGGTGAAGTCGTGCTCCAGCAAAGAGGCCTGGGTGAGCAGCTCGGCCGTCGCGCGGCCGAGCTCCGCGGTGCGCTGCCGCACGACGTCACGCGCACGCGGCGGTGAGGACCATTGCTGAACGACCCGTTCGGGTGGTCCGAGACTGAGCAGCTCCGCGAGCAGCAGCGGGTTCCCCGCGGTGAGCTCGCTCAAGCGGTGGACGAGGTCGGCCCGGGGTGCGATGCGCATCTGTTTCAGGAGCTGCCCGATCATGTCGTCGTCGAACGTGGACAGGTCGACGCGGTGGGCGAGGCCGATGCGCGTGAGCGCACGGCGACGATGCGGCTGAGCGGCGGCGACGTCTGGTCGATCGGTCCGCGAGCGCTGGCGACGACGAGCACGCGCTTGGGGACTGTCAACATCGCCAGTTGCCAGAAGACGTGTTGCAGCGCGGTTCCCGCGGAGTCGAGGTCGTCGACGAGAACGACGACCGGAGCCTTCGACGACAACGCCGCGATCCACCGAGCCATGCCCGAGAGGAGGTCCTCGTCGCCGAGGAAAGCCGCCACCGGCCCACCGGCGATCAACGCGACCGCGAGCTTCCGCAGCTCGGTGACGTCGCGCGCGATACCGGGGACGCTGTCGATGATGATGCCGAGCTCCTCGTCCGAGAGGCGGACGGTGGCTTCGGCGACGACGCGGACGAACTCGGTGAGCGCGGAGCTGAACACGTCGTGGACGTGGATCGGCAGCACGATCGCGTCGCGCGAGACGCGGCGCGCGATCTGCGAGAGGAACCTCGACTTGCCGATCCCGGCCGCACCCTCGACCAGTGCGACTCGGGCGCCCTCGACGACCGCGCGCGCCAGGCACGACAGGACGTCTTCGATCTCGCGGCTCGCGACCGACGAACGGCAGCGTCTCCGCCGTCCATGCCGGCAGCGCCGTCATGAATCCCGCGTCGGCCGCGAGCAGCCCCGGGTCCTGGTCGAGCACGCGCCGTTCGAGGTCCTGCATCGCGCTCGATGGATCGATACCCAACTCGTCGCGCAGGACCTTGCGCAACGCGCGCGCGACGTTCAACGCCTCGGCTTGGCGTCCCGCCTGATACAGCGCCACGACCTGCTGCGCGCGCATCCGCTCCCGGAGCGGCTGCGCCGCGACCCATTCGTCGATGTCGGCGAGCACCTCGAGGTGACGCTGATCCATCAGGTACGCGTCGTTACGCGCCTCGATCAACGCGAACCGCAGCTCCCGCAACCGGTGGATCGCGTCCTGGCTGAACGCGAAGTCGGCGAGGTCGACGAGCGGCTCACCGACCCACATGCCGAGCGCGGCATCGAAGAGTGCGGCGGCGCCCGCGCCGTCGTTGGCTCCGAGGGCCGCCCGCCCGTCGCGCAGCAATGCTTCGGCGTGCAGCACGTCGACCTCGTCGGGGCCGGCGTCGAGGCGGTAACCGCCGTGCGCCCAGACGATCCTCGCTCCGTACGGCCCGAGCGTCGTCCGCAGCCGCGACACCACGACCTGCAAAGCCGAGGCCGGGTGCTCCGGCAGCGCGTCGTGCCAGAGCGCGTCCACGATGACCGAGCCGTCGATCAGGTGGTTCGCGTTCAGAACCAGCAATGCGAGCATCGCCCGCTGCTTCGGCGGAGCGAGGCTCGTGACGGTGCCGTGGTCGTCGACGAGCCCGACGTCCCCCAGCACCCGGAACAACATGGAGGGAAATTACCGGCCGCCCGGAAGCTTCGGCCAGGCGGAGCATCCGGCCGCGGGATGCCGAGCGCCCTCGGACCGGCTCCGGACGCGACGACGCCTCCCAGCGGGCGGGTATGTGCCGGGAGGCATCGTCGAGCACGCCGGCGGCCGCGTTGCCGCGGCAGGCGTTGCTTCATGGAAGTTAGGGGCGCTCGCAGGCGCGGTCAAATGCAGGACGAAAGCGAGATGAAAGCACTGGTCAGTAGCTTCCCGGCCCGGTCGGCTCCGCCCCGCGGCGCCCGCCTCGAGCGCCGGCTGCTCCCCTGGGACGGGAGGGGAGACGGCCGCCTCCGAGCCCGCCGCGCCGACGCCGCTTCCGGTTCGCGACGGCGCGAAAGAGGAACGAAACCGTCGTGCGGCATCCTCCCTGAACTCGTGAGTTCACGGTCGTGCTCGGCGGGGAGACACGGCCGTGGACTCACCGAGCAGCGCCGCTGTCGACGACGCGGAGGGCACATGCGGGCAACCTTCGTGGGTGGGCCCTGCGGCGGGCATTCCCACACGATCGCGGACGACGACACGCCGCCGACGCGGGCGCCGGGCTGTGAGCCCGTGCCGGGCGCGGCCAGTGCATCCGGGCATTACGCCCGTATCGCGAGCGCGAACGCCCAGGTCGCGACCCGCCCGTCCAAGGTGACGGACACGATCTTTTACCGCTGGATCGCCGCCGACGGCGGGGTGGGCTGACCTTCAAGGGGCTTCGCGAAGTCGCCGATCCCATTCGAGTGGATGTCGTAACGCCGTCCGACGGAGGTCGCTCACCCCGGCGCGGACGCGCCGCGTGGCCTCACGCCGATGGTGTTGGCGTACGCCGTCGGGCCGGTGGCGCTCGTCCTCCTGCTGGTGATGCGGCACTTCTCGTTGGTCGCGCACGTGTCGGTCTGGGCGTACGTCGGCGCGATCATCGGCCCGCAGTTGCTGAGTGCGGTGTCGGAACGGTGGGCCGGCGCGCCGCTCGGGTCGCTGCGGCTCCACGCCCGCATCGTCGCCCACGTCACCGCGGTCACCGCGACCATCTACGTGAGCGGCTGGGGCCCGGCCCTCGGCATGGCGTTCGCCTTCTCCGCACTGACCGACCTCCAGCGTTCGGGCGCGGCGGCGTGGCGCGCAGTGCTCGGGTGGTCGCTGACCGGATGTGCGATCGGTCAGGCCCTCGTGCTCGAAGGCTGGATGCCGTCGTTCCTGAACCGCACGAACGGCCAGACCATCGGGTTCCTCGGTGCGTTCGTGTTCGGCATCGCGATCCGGATGGCGGGCGCGATCGGGGAGAGCAAGGAGCGCGCCGACGCGCTGCTCGCGGAGCAGACGCTGCAGGCGTCGCGCGCCAAAGACGAGGCGCAGCGAAACGAGGCCCACCATCGCGCCGTCGTCGAGAATGCCGCGGAAGGGATCCTGACGATCGGCCACGACTTCACGATCACGTCCTTCAACACGGCCGCCGAGGCGATGTTCGGTTGGTCGGCGAGCGAGATCATCGGCCGGCCGGCGTCGTCGATCGTTCCGGAGGATCTCCGGGATTCGTTGCACGCGTATCTCGCCGCGGTGCTGCTCGAGTCGCGCCCCGCCGAGCGCCGGCGCGATATCGAGAGCCGCGGGCATGCGGCTCGACGGCACGGAGTTCCCGATGATGGTCGCGATCAGCACGATCACGACCGAGGGAGCCGCACCGACCATTTCGGGCATCATCCGCGACCTTTCGGAGCAGAAGCAGTTCGAGGCGAAGCTCGCGCACCAGGTGCAGCACGATTCGCTGACCGGGCTCCCGAACCGGATGATGCTCACCGATCGACTCGACCAGCGCGCTCGCGCGGGCCCGGCGGACCGATCGCATGTTCGCGGCGTTGTTCGTCGACCTCGACCGGTTCAAGACCGTCAACGACACGCTCGGCCACACCGTCGGCGACCAGCTCCTCGTCGAGGCGGCCGCGCGCATCAGCGCGGCGGTACGGGAGACGGACACGGTCGCGCGTCTCGGCGGCGACGAGTTCGTCGTCGTGTGCGAGGAGATCGACGGCGTGCACAACGCGACCGACGCTGCGGATCGGATTCTCGCGGCGCTGCGCGCCCCGTTCTGCTTCGGGGGTGACGACGTACAGGTGAGCGCGAGCATCGGCATCGCGCTGTGCGCGGACGGGACCGAGACCAGTCGACGCGATCCTCGCCAACGCGGACACCGCGATGTACCGGGCGAAGGAGAACGGCCGCGACGGTTACGAGCTCTTCGACGAGGCGATGCAACAGTGGGTGACCGCTCAGGTCGTGCTCGAAGCCGCGCTCCGGCAGGCGCTCCCGCGCGGCGAGCTCCGGCTGTTCTGCCAGCCGTTCCTCGCGGCGGAGACCGGTGTGATCCGCGGCTTCGAGGCGCTCGTGCGTTGGGACCGTCCCGGATTCGGACTCGTCGGCCCCGACACCTTCATCCCCGCGGCCGAGGACAACGGCCTGATCGTCGACATCGGTGCCTGGGTGCTCGACGAAGCGTGCCGGCACGCGGCGGCGTGGGCGAAGCGCTGGCCGGAGAAAGGGCTCGGGCATCTCCGTCAACCTGTCGACGCGCCAGCTCCTCTCCGGCGACATCGTCGACGTGGTCACCGCCGCGCTCGACCGGAGTGGTCTCGACCCGACGCTCCTCACGCTGGAGCTGACCGAGAGCACCCTCGTCGATGATGCGGTCAACGCGGAGACGATGTTGCGCGAGTTGCGCGCGCTCGGCCTGAATCTCGCGCTGGACGACTTCGGAACCGGATACTCCTCACTCACGTACCTGCGCGCGTTCCCGATCGACATCCTCAAGATCGACAAGTCGTTCGTCCGTTCCATCGGCACGGAGCGCGACGACACGGCGATCGTCGCCGCGGTTCTCGCGCTGGCGAAGAACCTGCGGATCAGCGTGGTCGCGGAGGGAGTCGAGACGCACGAGCAGCTCGCGGTCCTCCATCAGCTCGACTGTCGCTTCATGCAGGGCTACCTGTTCTCGCGCCCGGTCCCCATCGAGGAAGCGGTCGCGATGATCGAGGGTCCCCCGCTCGGTGTCGCCGCGCCGCCGGAACCGCAGCGGGACGCCGTGCACTGGTAGGCGCGCGGCGACGGTCAGCGCTTCTTCTTCGCCTTGCCGCCTCCGAAGAGCTCCCGCCGGCCGTGGGCCTCGATCTCGACGTCGAACTTCTTCGCCGCGGTCTTGATCCGTCGCCACGCGCGGTCGCGTTCGGCGTCGGAGACCCCTTCGACCTGATCGAACCGTGCGATCGCGTTCCGGACGTGCCGCGCGTCGAAGTTCGGAGCGGACGCGGTGTCCCCCGTCGCGTCCGGCCCGAGGTGCGCGTCCATGGGAGGCGCCTCCGAACCGCGGATTGCCGGCACGGCTCGGTGGGTTGAACCGGATGCGGCGTCGGTCACGACGCCGCATATCGATCGTACCCGGATCGAAAATCCTTCATTGCGTGCCGATCCGCACCCGAGGTTTCGCGCATGCGCGCTTCGGGAAAGGTGCGCCGGGGCGCACGGAAGGGGCGCACGGAAGGGGTGGCGTGGATTGGTATCTGGAGCAGCCGGCGGATATCGGCGAGCTGCGTCACCAGATCGCGACATACCTCGAACGGCACGCGGCGCCGGGATCCGACATCGCGGCCGCGGAACTGATCGCGAGCGAGCTCGTCACCAACGCGCTGCGGCACGCGCGCGGCTCGGCCTGGGTGTCGCTCAACTGGCCGGACGAGCACCCCGTCCTCCAGGTCGCCGATCTCGGTCCGGGCTTCGATCTCGAGCCCCGGCTGCCGGAAGACCCGTCGCAACCGGGCGGGCGCGGCCTCTACGTCGTCAGCCGGCTCGCGCCGCGGCTCGACGCCCGGATGCGCGCGGCGGGCGGCGCGGTGGTGACGACCGAGCTTCCGGTGCGGCGGCCCGCCGAGGTCTCGCACGACATTCCGCGGCGCCGTCATAGTGCGCTGCCGGCGCTCGACGAGGCGCTGCCGACGGGCGGTTTCGGGCGCGAGACGTTCCTGCGCGCGCTGATCGTGCAACTCGCGCAGGCCGTCGACGAGCAGCTCGGGCCGGACCGCGCGGAAGCGGCCGTCGCGCAGGTCGGCAGCGACGTCGGCGGCCAGATGGAGGAGGAGTACCGCGCGGCGAAGCATGTGGTCGGGCGCATGACGACAGAGCAGATCGGTGACTGCTACGTGCGGCTCAAGCACGCCGTCGACGGTGACTTCCGCGTCGAGGAGGCCACACCCGACCGGATCGTCCTCGTGAACACGCGCTGCCCGTTCGGAGACGTCGTGCGGCGCGCGCCCGCGTTGTGCCGTATGACCTCGAGCGTGTTCGGCGGGATCGCCGCGCGCAACTCCGACCGCGGCGCGACCGTCCTGCTCGAGGAACGCATCGCGATCGGTGACCCGCAGTGCCGGGTGGTCGTCCGTTTCGACGCCGAGCGCTCCGACCCCAACCCGCACGCGCACCGGTACGCGGCACCCCGTTCGGATTCGCCGGACTGACGCCCGAGCCCGCCCGATCACCGGATCGGCCCGCGATTGGGCGGTGTCGCTCGTTCCGACCACGCTCGCCGGTCACCGATTCTGGGACGAAAGCGACGCTTCGTCGCGGGCGGCGCAGCGCATTCACTTCCTGAAGAACGTGTCGATGCTCGGCGGCCTCCTGATCGCCGCCGACGACACCGGCGGGCGGCCCTCGATCCCGTGGCGGATCCACGAAGCGATGGGCCACGCGCGCGACGGTCTGCCCGATTCACTCCGGGTCTGAAACGCACGCCGACGCTGGGATGGCGAGCACACCTGCGTCCGCCGAAGGCGTGCAACGTGCGATCGAGCCGTTCTGGTTCGTTGCCGGCCTTGATCGCGAACGCGAAGTCTTCCGGAACGCGCGCCGCCCACCGCTCGAAGGCCTCTGCGTTCGGCAACCGGTAGAAGGTGTTGTTGATCTCGACCGTGTCGAACCGTGTCGCGTAGAACTCGAGCCATTTCGCGGTCCCGAGGCTCGAGGGGTAGAACGCGCCTTCCAGTCGCGGTACTGCCGGCCGGACGTTCCGATGCGGAGCACCGGGGCCTCCTTCGCCGTTCGCGTCCTACCCATGTGTGCGCGGCGCAGTCCTCTTCACGGTGACGCGGTACGCGACGACGAACCAGTTCGCACCGATCCGTTGCATCGTGAGCTCGATGTGCCGGTCGATATCGATCGTTCCGTTCGTCTTCGTGGCGCGCACGGTGACCTCGAAGTTCGCGGAAACGTACACGAGCGCGCCGGACGGATCGGCGAGCGCGCTCAGGGCCAGGGGCGACGATGCCTCGGCCAGTGTCGTCGTGCGTCCGACCGCGGTGTCGGTGAGCGTGGCTCGATCGGCGCCGGTCGCGGCGGGCCGGATGCCCGGCGCGAAGATCGACGGATAGTCGTCACTCACCCGTCCGGTTGCGAGCGGCGCCAGCACGGCGTCGTCCACGTAGCGCTGCGCGGGTCGCGAGCGCGCCGCGCCGGGTCGCGGGATCGAGAGCGCCCTTCGTGCCGGCTCGTTGGACGTTGGTCGAACCGACCGTGAGCAGACGGGTGCTGCGCGAGCTCGTCTCCGAGCTCGTCGCCGACGGGATCGTGATCGACGAGGGAGGGACGCTCGCCTTGCCCCCGTGAGAGCACGCGACGATCAGCACCGTCGACACGCACACGAGCACGGCCTTTCGACCGCGGCGGCCTCCCGTGCGGTTCGCGAGCATCCAGCGAGTATCCCCGATTCGATCGTCGTCGAACCGTCCGTCAGACACGGCGCGACCGCGGGTTTGGATCGTGCGGGCGCGGCGGTAGAAGCGCTGAGGATCATCCGTTCGGTTGATCGAGTCCATCGACAAAGGAGATGCTCGTGTATATCGGCATCGGAACCGTGGTCGTCATCCTGATCATCCTGCTGCTCATCGGCGTGTTGCGCTGACCCGGCGTCAGGTTGTCGCGGCGCCATCGGAGCCGAGTGTTCGCACACGACATTGGGTATGCCCTGTGCATGCGACGAGGAGAGGTGAGCCGGTGACGGCGCTGTTCTCGGAGGCGCCGTCGCGGCGCATCGACGGCGACCTCGACGTTGACCTCGAGGTCGCGCCCTCGGCGCTGGTGTTGGTGGCGCACCGCGGTCCGGTCCGATTCACGCGGAGCGGCGACGGGGACCGGCAGATGGCCCGCAACGCCGGCGGCCTCGTGACGGCGTTGGAAGGGATCGTCCGGGAGGTCGACGACGTCCGGTGGATTTGTGCGACTGCTTCGGACGAAGACCGTCGCGCGGCCCGGGCGCGTCCGTGGCTTCCGTTCACCGCCGGCTCCTCTCGGTACGCCGTGCGGATGCTCGATCTCGAGCGCGACGCCCATCACGATTTCTACAACGTGATCGCCAACCCACTGCTGTGGTTCGTCCAGCACGACCTCTATGGTCCGACCCGCCCGGAGATCGGTCAGCGCGAATGGCGGGCGTGGCGCGACGGATACGTCCGTGTGAACCGCGAATTCGCGAACGTGCTCGTCGACCGGACGAACGTTCCCGTCGAGAGCACCGTGATGGTGCACGACTACCACTTCTACCTGCTGCCCGCGATGGTGCGCGACGCCCGTCCGGACCTCGTGATCCAGCACTTCACCCATATCCCGTGGCCGCGGCCCGAGGCGTGGCGCGCGCTGCCGGCGACGATGCGCCACGCGATCTTCCGGGGTCTGCTCGGCAGCGACATCATCGGTTTCCACACCGAGCGCTACGTGCAGAACTTCCTCGCGGGCTGCGAGGAGCTCCTCGGCGTGCGGGTCGACCGCCGCCGTTCCTCCGTCTCGTTCGAGGGCCGCGATGTGGCGGTGCGTCGTTATCCCATCAGTGTCGACGCCGCCGCGACCCGCCGCTTCGCCGCCGGGAACGGAGTCGGGGAACGGCGGCGCGCGCTCGAGGCCGAGCTCCCGGAGAAGGTGATCCTGCGCGTCGACCGCGCCGATCCGGCCAAGAACATCGTGCGTGGCTTCGAGGCGTTCGGACTGCTGCTGCGCGCCCATCCCGAGCTCCGGGGTCGCGTGTGCTTCCTCGCGCTGCTGCAGCCGACGCGTGGTGAGGTGAAGGAGTACGCCGACTATCTCGGACGCATTCATGCGATCGTCGATGCGGTGAACGAAGAGTTCGGCGCCGGCGACTGGCTCCCGATCGATTTGCGCCTGGTCGAGGACCTCGCGCTCGCCTACGCCGCGTACGGCCTCTTCGACGTCCTGTTGGTCAACTCGCTCGCGGACGGAATGAACCTCGTTGTGAAGGAGGCATTGCTCGTCAACGAACGCGACGGCGTGATCGTCCTGTCCGAACGGGCCGGAGCCGGCGACGAGCTCGGGGCCGTCGCGTTGACCGTTGACCCGTTCGACGTCGACGCGCAGGCACGCGCGTTGTACGAGGGGCTCCACATGCGGGCGGACGTGCGGCGCCGGCGCCTTCGCGCCGGTGCGGAAATCGTCGAGAACAACGGGATGCAGAAATGGCTGCGGCACCAACTCTCCGACATCCAGCTGACCCGGATGGCGAAGCAGGTTGGCCGCGCGCGGCTTCAGCCCGCGTCTTGAAGCGCCGACGACAGTCGCATCGTGAACCACACCGTCTTTCCGGGAGTCCCCCCGGCGCCGGTGATCCCCCAGGCGTCGGAGATCTCGCCGAGGAGGCGCAGGCCCCGCCCGGACGTCTCCGACGGACCCGGGGCGCGAACGGTCGGCGTGCCCGCGCCGCGGTCGGCGACCTCGACGCGGACCGCGGCGCCGGTCACCTCCACCGCGACCGTGAAATCCGTTCCCGCGTGGCGGACGCAGTTCGTCGCGAGCTCGGAGACGGCGAGCGCGAGGTTCTCGAGCACCGTACGCGGGGCGTCACCGATCTGCTCCGTCACGTAGCGACGCGCTTCGCGCACCGAAGCCGGGCGGCTCGTGAACGAACGTTGCGTCCTCACGCTTGCATCCGGAGCACGTCCGAGAGTCCGGTGCTCTCGATGATGCGGCGAATCGTCGGTGTCGGGCTGCGCAGCTCGAGCGAACCGACGCGGCCCGCGGCCTGGAGCAGCATCGCGATACCCGAGCTGTCCATGAACTCGAGTTCGGCGAGGTCGACGACGACGTGGTCGTCCGCGTTGGCCGCGACCAACCGGTCGAGGGTCCCGGCGAGCGTCGACGCGTTGGAGATGTCGATCTCGCCCACGAGCCGGACGATCGGCGCCCCCGACGCGTCCCGCCCGCTCTCGATCGAGCCCTGTACGCCCTGCGCGCCCGTGCTTTCCGCCGATGCCATGCGACCCGCCCACACACGTCGTTCTGCGCAGTCCGGTTCTGCGCTGTCCGGTTCTGCGCTGACCGCCGTGCAGCTCCAGCCGCCACATCGTATGGCGGTCCGGTGCCGGACCGGGCGGGCTCCGACCGCGCGGCGCGTTTTCCACAGCTCTAACCCGGGCCACAGCGGGCTCACAGGCCGTCCGGCGACGGTAGAGCCTTGAAGGTCCCGGCCCCGACTACCGCTCTCGTCGCGTGACCACCACGGTCGCGTCGAGCCCGGCCGCGCGCGCCGCGCGCACGTCCCCGCCTGCGCGCGGCGCGCGCGACCGCGCGAGGGAACAGGCGCAGGTGGTGGCCTGGGTGGGTCTGGTGGGCGCGGCCGTCACGGTCGGCCTCTGGATCCGCCACGGTGGTCTCGCGAGCGCAACCGGCGCGGGCGGGCCCGCGACCGCGGCCGGGCAGGTGACCGCGTTGCTCGGTACGTACGCGGTGCTGGTCCAGCTCGTCCTCATGTCGCGCATCGCCTGGCTCGAGCGGGCGATCGGACTCGACCACCTCGCGGTCTGGCACCGGTGGACCGGCTTCGCGACACTGTGGCTGCTCGTCGCGCACGTCGTCTTCACCACCGTCGGCTACGCGCAGGGCGATCGACTCTCGCTCTGGGCGCAGACCCGCGACTTCGTGTCGCACTATCCCGACGTGCTCATGGCCTGGGTCGGCTTCGCGTTGCTCGTCGCCGTCGCGGCCACGTCGGTGCGCCTCGCGCGTCGGAAGCTGCAGCGCCAGACGTGGTACTTCGTGCACCTGTACGCGTATCTCGCGGTCGCGCTCGCGTTCGCGCATCAGCTCGCGGTCGGCACCGACTTCTCCGGCGACCGCGCCGCGCGCATCTGGTGGATCGGTCTCTACCTCCTGGTCGTCGGCGCCGTCCTCTGGTGGCGCGTGATCGATCCGGTGCGGCTGAACCTCCGCCACGATCTGCGCGTGCACTCGGTCAAGCGCGAAGCGCCGGGCGTGGTCTCGATCCAGATCCGCGGCCGCGACCTCGACCGGATCGGCGCCGAACCCGGGCAGTTCTTCCTCTGGCGGTTCCTGACCCCGACGGGCTGGTGGCAGGCACATCCGTTCTCGTTGTCAGCCGCACCCCACAAGAACCGCATGCGCATCACCGTCAAGAACCTCGGGGACCACTCCGCCCGGTTGCAGCGCATCCGGCCCGGCGCGCGGGTGCTGGCCGAGGGGCCGTACGGCACCTTCACGGCCGAGCGCCGTACCCGGAGGCGTGTGCTCCTCATCGCGGGCGGAATCGGCATCACGCCCCTGCGCGCGATGCTCGACGCCTTCACACCCGACGACGATGTCGTCCTGCTCTACCGCGTCGCGACCGAATCCGACGCCGTGTTCGCCGACGAGCTCCGGCAGTTCTCCGGTGTGCCCAACCGCCGTATCCACATCATCTCGGGAACCGAGATCGGCGACGACAACACGGACCTCCTCGGCGTCCCGCTGTTGAAGAAGGGGGTTCCCGACATCGCGACGCCGCGACTGTTTCGTCTGCGGTCCGCCCGCGCTCATCGACGCCGTGGCGCGCCGGCTCTCGATGCTCGGCGTACCTCGCCGCCAGATCCATTACGAACGTTTCGAGCTGTAGGAGCAACCGGGAGATGGTCGGATCATGAGGCGCGCGGTTCCCGCACTCGTCGCGACGTTCATCGGGCTCGTCGCGCTCGGTGTCGTTCCGGTCGTCGCCCGGACTCCCGAAGTCGAGCGGCGCGGCGCTCGCCAAGCGTCCCGGCCCGGTGGCGACGGGTCCGCCCGCGGGCGATTCGAGCACAGCCGCGCCGGCGACGTCGCCGACGACGCGTCCCGCGACCTCCGGTAGCGGCCCGGCGCCGACGAATCCGCCCGCGAACACGACGCCGACCACGGCCGGCGCGACCCGCAAGATCGACGGTTCGCCCGTCGACAACCCGTACGGAACGGTGCAGGTCGAGGTGACCCTGCAGGGAAGCCGGATCGTCGACGTCACCGCGCTGCAGATGCCGACCGACCGGCAGCGGTCCGCGGAGATCAGCCAGGCGGTCGCGCCGATGCTGCAACAAGAGGTGTTGCAGGCCCAGAGCGCGCAGATCGACATCGTCAGCGGCGCGAGCTACACGAGCCAGGCGTACGCGCAGTCGTTGCAGAGCGCGCTCGACCAGGCCGCGCGCTGACCGAATCTCGCATCTGATGTCCGAACGGCGGGTCGAGGAGCAGTGGGGAACGGTCATCAGTGTCGATGTCCGCGACGACGTCGACGCGCTCGCACTCGACCGGTGCTTCGCGTGGTTCGCGCGCGTCGACGCGCTCTTCAGCACGTGGCGCGACGACAGCGAGATCGTCCGTCTCGGCCGCGGCGAGATCACGGCGGGCGAGTGCAGCCCGGAGGTCGCCGAAGTGCTCGACCTCTGTGAACGGATGCGCCTCGAGTCCGGCGGCGCGTTCGACATCTCGTTCGGTGCCGACCCGTCCATCCCGCCCCGGCCGGGGCTCGCGCCGCTCGATCCGTCCGGATTGGTGAAGGGCTGGGCGGTCGCCCGCGCGGGCGACCTCCTGCGCGACGCGGGGGCCGCGAACTTCTTCGTCAACGCCGGCGGCGACGTGCTCACCCGCGGTCGTCCCGCCGGCGCCGACGGCTGGCGTGTCGGGATCCAGCACCCGCGGGAACGGGATCGGGTCGCGGCGGTGCTCGCGGTCACCGATGCCGCGGTCGCGACGTCGGGCCGGTACGAGCGGGGTGACCATGTCGTCGATCCGCGTACGGGGCGCCCCGCGCTCGGCCTCGCCTCGGTCACCGTCGTCGGGCCCGACCTGGCGATCGCCGACGCGTACGCGACCGCGACCGTGGTCCTCGGCCCCGAGGATGGTCCGGCCTTCGTCGCGAGCCGGGTCGGGTACGAGGCGATGGCTGATCAGCGACCAAGAGGTCGTCTCGATCACCCCCGGATTCGCCCGGTACCGGCTTTCGTGAACGGCCCGCGGTGATCGTCCACGCCGACCGGGAAAGCCCATCGTGTCGCCCGGCACCCGCCGGTGCGTATGCTCGGAGATCACCGTGACCGTCGAACCGATCCGCACCCGGCTCCTGCTGGTCGAAGACGAGGACGGGATCGCGGTCCCGCTCGTCGAGGGCCTCGAACGCGAGGGTTTCGCCGTTACGGCGGTCCGCACCGGCGGCGCCGCGCTGCAGGCCGCGGCCGACGCCGACCTCGTCCTGCTCGACCTCGGCCTTCCCGACGTCGACGGCGCGGACGTGTGCCGGTCGCTGCGACGCACGTACGACACGCCGATCATCGTGCTCACCGCGCGCGGCGACGAGCTCGACCGGGTCCTCCTGCTCGAGCTGGGCGCGGACGACTACGTCGTGAAGCCGTTCGGCTTCCGGGAACTGGTCGCGCGCATTCGCGCCGTGCGCCGTCGCACCGCATCGCCCCGATGCGAACGAACCCGAAGAGTCGCGAGTGCAAGAGCTCGGCGCCTTGCACATCGACCGGCGCGCGCGGCCGCGTGAGCATCGACGGCAACGAGATCGCGCTCACGCCCAAGGAGTTCGATCTGCTCTCCCGGCTCGCCGACGACGCCGGGGTTGTGGTTCGTCGCGACCAGCTCATCGAGGAGGTCTGGGACGAGCACTGGTGGGGCCCGACGAAGACGCTCGACGTCCACATCGCGTCCCTGCGCAAGAAGCTCGGTGATCCCGCGTGGATCGCGACGATCCGCAGCGTCGGTTACCGGCTCGACGTGATCCTCTGACACCACGCGATGATCCGGCGCCTCGTCGTCACCTATCTCGCGATCACCGTCCTCGGCCTGGCCCTCCTCGCGATCCCACTGGGGCTCACGTTCAGCCATCGTGAGAAGGACCGCCTGATCTTCAGCGCCGAAGGCGACGCCCAGACCATGTCGGCTGCGGTCGAGGACGCGCTCGAGGCCGGCACCAAACTGCCAATCGCGCGCATCGTGCGTTATTCCGACCAGACCGGGGGGCACGTGACCGTGGTCGACGGCTCGGGCCGGGCGCTCGCGGACACGGACCACATGACCCAGCATCTCGACTACTCGCAGGACCCCGAGATCAAGGACGCGCTGCAGCGGGAAGCCCGCGACGGGGACGAGGTATTCGCCCACGGTGCACTCCGTCGTCGTGTACGCGGCGGTTCCGACCAGCGCCGAGGGCAAAGTGACCGGCGCGGTCCGCATCATGTTCTCGACGTCGAAGATCGACGCGCGCGTGCGCCTCATGTGGGAGCAGATCCTGCTTCTCTGCGGAGGGGTCCTCGTGCTCGTCGCGCTGGTGGGCTTCGTCCTGGCCCGCAGCATCACGCGCCCGATTCGCCGGCTCCAGGTCGCGACCGACCGGTTCGCGACGGGCGACCTCTCGGCGCGCGTCGAGGTCGATGCGGCCGCCGCGCCGCCCGAACTACGCAACCTCGTGTCGACGTTCAACCGGATGGCCGACCGGCTGCAGCGCGTGCTCGACGCGCAGCAGCGGTTCGTCGCCGACGCGTCGCACCAGTTGCGCACGCCGCTGACGGCCTTGCGGTTACGGCTCGAAAATCTCGCACGCGACGTCGACGACCGCGACCGTCTCGCCCTCGACGCCGCGAGTGGCGAGGTCGCGCGTATGAGCCGGCTGATCGACGGGCTGCTGCTGCTCGCGCGCGACGATGCCGAGCGCGATCGATCCGGTCATCGTCGACGTCGCCGAGGTCGCGCGCGACCGCGTCGACGTCTGGCAGGACGTCGTCGCCGAGAAGAACGTGACGCTCGTCGCCCATCTCCCGGCCCGCGCGCCCGCGCACGCGATTCCGGGCGCGGTCGAGCAACTCATCGACAATCTCATCGACAACGCGCTGGCGGTGTCGCCGTCCGGCTCGCGGATCGTGGTTCGGGTGCTGGCGACGCCCGGGAGCGTCGCGTTGCACGTGAGCGACCAGGGTCCCGGGCTCGACGCCTCGAGTCGTGAGCGCGCGTTCGAACGGTTCTGGCGCGGGCCCGCGGCGGCGCCCGGGGGCTCGGGTCTCGGGCTCGCGATCGTGCGCCGGCTCGCCGAGGCGTCCCTCGGGACTGCGGCGCTCGAGGCGAACGCCGATGGGGGCGTGGACGCGGTCGTGGTGCTCCCGGCCGCGGTGTCCGCCCCGCGCGTCTAACGTCCGGCGGGTGATGATGCCGGGAACCTTCATTGTGCGTTTCGACCTGCGTGCACCGGCCTTCGGCGCGCCGACGTCCGACCTCTACGCGACCGCGCTCGACATGGCGGCCTGGGCGGAGGACCACGACTTCACGGCCGTCGTCGTCTCGGAGCACCATGCGACCGACGACGGTTATCTCCCGTCGCCGCTGGTGATGGCATCGGCCGTCGCCGCGCGCACGCAGCGCATCCCGATCAGCGTCGCCGCGCTCCTGGTGCCGCTCTACGAACCGGTCAAGCTCGCCGAGGACATCGCGGTGCTCGACCACATCAGCCGCGGCCGCGTTTCGTACGTCGCCGGGATCGGCTACCGGCCGGCCGAGTATTCCTCTCTCGGACGACCGTTCGCCGACCGCGCCCGCGACATGGAGTCGGCCATCCAATTGATGCGGCGGGCGTGGACGGGTGAGCCCTTCGAGCACGAGGGCCGGACGATTCACGTGCGGCCGACGCCGTACACGCAGCCCTATCCGTTGGTCTGCTACGGCGGGGGGTCGCGCGCCGCCGCCCGGCGCGCCGCCCGCCTCGACATGCCGTTCTTCCCGCAGGTCCGATCGGAGCGGCTCGTCGTCGAGTACGAGTCCGAACGCGAGCGCCTCGGCCTCGCACCCGGCTTCGTGATCAGCCCGGGCGAGGGACCGTTGAACGTGTTCGTCTCCGACGACCCGGACCGGACATGGGCGTTGATCGGCGAGCACCTGCTCCACGACGCCCGCAGCTACGCGCGATGGCAGCTCGACGCCAACATCGATTCCGTCGCGCTCGAAACCGCGACGACGGTCGACGAGCTCCGACGCGGCGGCGTGTACACGGTCGTGACGCCCGAGCAGTGCGTCGAGCTCGTCCGCGCGCACGGATCGCTCGCGCTGCACCCTTTGTGCGGTGGCATCCCGCCGGAGATCGCCTGGCAGTCGCTCGAGCTCGTTGCCGCGAAGGTACAACCGCAACTCGCGAGCTGAGCCGATCGCCCGGCGGCCGATTCGGAGGATCCCCGGTCGTCACCGATCGTCCACCTGAACCCGACGAGTCCCGCGTTCCTCGTGATCCACGTCGAGGCGCGCGGGTTACGCGCTGACGAGTGCCGGGCCGCGACTCGGTGAGAATCGCGGTTGCTCGCCGAGCACATCGAGCATGTCGAGCATGTGCATCACGTCGAGTGCCGAGACCTCGTGGGTCGCGGGATCGTCCTCGCTGAGCAGTGCGATCAGCAACCTCACCCGATCGGTCATGACGAACCTCCTCATCAGTTCTGCCCCTTCCGAAATTCGTATCGGCGCCGAAAAGGCCGGCCCCGCAGAGTCGAAAGTCCCGACGCCGGCGACGAACGCCACCCCGTGTACCGACACCACTCGGCGTGGTCGATCGGGGCGGCGTGGACGGGACGGTGGGCCGAGGGTTGACAAACGGCGCAGACTCGGAGGGAAGAGTTGTTCGAGGTTGTTCGTCGTCGGCCGAGACCCCGCTCTTGGCGCGCATCCCCGAGAACGCCCTGGGTACGGCTTGTCGGAGGACACGGTGGCGTCGTTGCACGACGACGCATCGCTGGCGATGCGCATCTCGATCTTGCGGGTCGAACCGACCGGCTGCTGCGACGCGGAAGCCGAGCTGGACGTCGCGCTCGCCGTCATCCGGAGAGCGGCTCTCGCTTTGACGTTGACCGCGTTCGAGACGCGTGGATCGTTCGGGAATCTCACGCTCGTGACCAACGGACCGTTGCGATGACCGACTTCGACGAGGCGGGCTGCCGCGGGAGAGTGCGCCGCGTCACGAGCATCGGAAGTCGTCGCAGAACCGCAGAACCCTGGGATTCCGGCGCCGGCGTTCATCACGCGCCGCCGGAGGCGAAGCCACCCCCCGGCTTTGCCTCGCTGTACTCGACGCGCGCGCAGTCGCCGCCTGAACGCGCGCGCCGGGTACAGCCTCATCGCTTGTTGCGCGGTTCCGGGAGCGTGTGACTCGTCGTCGAACACGCGCCGAGGTGTCACGTCGGCGAGGAATCGGCCATTCCAGTTGCACGGCGAGTTGAGAATTCCCGGCGACGCGGCCGAGTCGACTGGCACTGCGTCGAGGGGTCGGAGAGCGCGATCGTTGCTCCCACCTTGAGCCATGAACCACTGCATCCGTTCGGGCCACTCCCCGTGCCGAGCACGCCCGGTACGGGTTCCCAAGGATTACGCAACTAAAGGTTGCGCGTAGGGAGCCGATGTGCAACGATAGGTTGCACGTCGGGGAAGCCCCGGCGGTCCGAGCAAGGGAGCCATCATGACCACACGTTCACCTTCCGCCCCTTCCGTCGTTGCCGCTTCGGACGGCGACTACGCCTACGAAATGCAGGTGCACGCGGCGCGGCCGCAGATCATCGAGGCCCTGACCGACGACACCGTGATCAGCCGGTGGTGGACGGCCGTGAACCGGTCCGAGCGTCGCGGCGACGAGGTGCAGCTCTTCATGGGTGGCGACGCTCCCGCCGTCGTGGTCACGATCGACCACGCGCCTGGGACGAGCGAGGTCACGTGGTCGGTGACCGACTGTCCGGTGATGGCCGACTGGGTCGGTACCAGGCCCTCGTTCTCGGTGCGACAGAACCGCGACGGAACCTCCTCCATCGAATTCCGCCACGTCGGACTGCGGCCGGAACTTCCGTGCTTCGACCAGTGCCGTGCCGGCTGGAACCACTTCATGCCCAGCCTGCACCAGTTCCTCGAGACCGGTGCAGGCCGTCCGAACGAGCCGCGCAACCCGTCGGCTCGATCTTGACGAACTCCCGCACCCGCTTTGCGTCGGGTTCGGCGTCGACAGGCGAACGAACATCGCCGGACGGCGCCGGACCCGACCTCTACACGAGACTGGGCCGATGAACAACTACACGATCGAACGCGAGATCGAGATCGAAGCACCGGTGGAGGTCGTGTGGCGCACGATCACCGAACCGGAACTGATCCGCACGTGGTTCAGTGACGTGGCGGACGTCGAAGCGCGACCCGGCGCTGTCGGCTCGCTCACGTTCCGGGCCGACACCGACGACCCCTACGTCGTCGGCATCACCGTGGTCGCCGCCGATCGTCCGCACCGCTTCTCGTATCGTTGGGTATATCCGCCCGGCGAGCGTGCCGCGGAAGGCAACTCGACGCTCGTCACTTTCACGCTCGTCGCGGACGGCGACGAACGGACCCGACTGCGCGTCGTCGAAAGCGGCCTCGAACAGATGGACATGGCCGAAGACGAGAAGCAGAAGTTCTTCGAGGACCATCGTCACGGTTGGCAGGTTCAGGGTGACCGCTTGCGTGACGTCTTCGCCTCGGGCCCTTCATCGTCACCATGAATCGCTCGTCGGACGACGATGACGACCTCTGGGAAGCGATGGCCGATCCGACGCGCCGCAAACTGCTCGACCTCATCGTGGCCCGCGGTCAGGCCACCGCGACAACGCTCACCGCGGAGATGCCCGTCAGTCGCCAGGCGATCTCCAAACACCTCGTGATCCTGGAACGGGTCGGACTGATCGACGGACACCGGCAAGGGCGCGAGGTCCGCTACGCGGTCCGTGAGGAGCGTCTCGCCGAAGCGACCGAGGCGTTGTCCGAGGTCGCCAACCGTTGGGACCGCCGACTGCGGGCGATCAAACGCCTCGCGGAACAGGCACACGCCGCCGATCGTTCGGCCGAGAAGCGCGCGACGTAACGGCCCTTACCTCCCGAAGTCGATCGGCCAGGGGAAGGGCGGCAGGACCGAGTGAAGGTACGGCGTGCGCCTGTGGCTGTGCTCGATCCAAACGGCGATGACCACGTCGGCCGTCGCGTCCGGGTCCGAGGGCGCGGCCTCCGAGCGTTGCAGGGTCACATACTCGAATCGGATGTGCAGGCCCTCGACGTAGCGCGTGGGGTCACCGTGCCGGACGCCGGTGAGTTGGGATCCGTCCGCGGTGAGCATGCGGAACTCCTGCGGATCGACGAGGCTCGTCGGCCGCGCCTCGGTGATCGTGCCTTCGACGGTTCGACGCTCGATGGATCCCGAGCGGATTGCGGCCCACCAATCCTTGCTCCCGAAAAGATGCGGGCTCGCGGACACGCCGTGGCCGCTCGCGCTCTCCTCCTGCATCCGCCGAACGCGGGCCTCGTCGGCGCGGAGCTCGTAGATCAGATCCCACTTCGTGACCATCTCGGGCGCATACTTGCCGATCCCGATGTCCTACGTGCGCGTGTCCGACAGATCGAGGTCGGTCCCGCCGCCGAGATCAGCGGTCGTTGAGCCAGCGGTGCGCGGGGTCTTCGTGCAGCGCGAGCTGACGGTGCTCGCCGACCAGCGCCCAGAGGTAGTACAGGCGGTATCCGGGAGCCGCGCACACCGGGTGGTAGCCGCGGGGGATGCCGACGACGCTGCCGTGCTTGAGAAACACGGCATGCGCCTCACCGTTCGCTTCATAGAGGCCCTGGAACCCGAACCCGTCGGGCTTGTCGAACCGGTAGTAGTAGACCTCTTCCAGCGCGTGCTCGCCGTCGCCGCCGTCGTGCTTATGCGGAGGAAACGACGACCATTGGCCCGGCTCGTTGAACGTCTCGCCGAGCAACAGATGGCGGGCGGGCACCGGCTCGGCGATCACGTCGTGCACGTCGCGTTGCCAACCGGCCCGGCCGCGCGCCTGCACGACGACGTCGTCGGGGTGCACGTGCATCGGCTCGTCGATCGACGCGAGGCGGTAACCCCGCGTGGTCACCCACGCCAGCTCCGCGTCGGTTGCCGCATCGACTTGTACCGTCGTCCCGGGCGGGAGATACACCGCCGACGCCGGTTCCTCGAACACCGACGTGCGGCTCGCGGGCTCACCGTCGAATTCGACGTCGCCGGAGAGCAGCACGAGTGCGGCTTCTTGTCCGGGTGGGGGAGTCGCGCGCCGCGTTGCGCCGGCGGTTAGCGACCAGATCTCGAGCTCGACGTTCGTGCCGCGGTACGCGGTGTCGGTCATCGACGCACGCCCACTGCGTGCGGGTTGCCGGCGGGGGGCAACGGGTGGCGGAAGAGCGCGGCCGCGTTCTCGTGGCTGATCTTGGCGATCTCGTCCTCGGGCAGGTTGCCGAACACGTCCGCGAACACCTGCTGGGTGTCGGGCCACGTGCCGTCGCCGTGCGGGTAGTCGGACTCGAAGGTGATGTGGTCGACGCCGACGGTGTGGCGCGTGCTGAGGGTCGACGGGTCGTCGATGGTGGAGAACCAGAAGTTGCGGTGCAGCACCTCTGCGGGCCGGAGGTCGCCCGGGAAGTACTGGCCGTAGCCGGATCGTTCGACGATGTTCTCGAGGCGGTCGTGCAGCATCGCGACCCATCCGATGCCGCCCTCGCTCATGATGATCTTGAGGTCGGGATATTGCGCCGGGTAACGCGACCAGAGCCACTCCGCGCACGCGCTCAGCGAGAGCTGACCGAACAACGTCGCGCCGAGCGGCACCATCGGGGAACCGGGCGGCATGTCGGCCACGCCCGTGGAGCCGACGTGCAGGCACGCGACCGTTCCCGTCTCCGCGCACGCGGCGATGATCGGGTCCCACCACTCGGAGAAGATCGGCTCCATGCCGATGCGGTGCGGCATCTCCGGCAGCGTGACCGCGGTGAATCCGCGCGCGGCGTTGCGGCGGATCTCGGCGGCCGCTTGCTCCGCATCGGCGAGGAACGTGATGCCCATCGGGACGATGCGGTCGGGGTACTTCGTGAACCACTCGTCGTAGAACCAGTTGTTCCACGCGCGCGTCACCGCGAGGCCGAGCTCGGGGTCGCGGCAGCGCGAAAACACCGACCCGCAGAAGCCGGTGATCTGCGACGGGAAGTTGACCGACGCCCACACGCCGTTGATGTCCATGTCGCGGATACGGGCGTCGACGTCGTAACAACCGGGTCGCATCTCGTCGAAGCGCGTGGGTTCGACCTTCCAGTCCTCGCGCTTGCGGCCGACGACGGCGTTGAGCCCGACCTGGAAGAACACCTGACCGTCGAAGTGCCAGACCTCGTGGCCCTCTTCGGTCTCGACGACCTTCGGTGCGAGGTCCGCGAACTGCGCGGGGAGGCGTCCGGTGAACATGTCGGGCGGCTCGACGAGGTGATCGTCGGTGGAGAACAGCGTGTAGCGGATCGGACGCGGTTCGGGGTCGGCTTCGAGGCCGTGCGTCTCGCTCTTGCGCCAGTTGAGCCGGATCGTCTCCGCCATGTGGAAAGGGTAGGTCGGGCCTGACGCGCGTGTCAGGCCTGACCTACCCCGTGAACTCTTCGACGGGTTGTCGAGTTACGCCTTGACCCACTCGGCGTCGATCGTGAGCTTGATCTTGTCGCCCACGAGCACGCCGCCGGTCTCGAGCGCGACGTTCCACTCGAGCCCCCAGTCCTTGCGGTTGATCTCGGTCTCGGCGGTGAAGCCGACGCGGGTGTCGCCCCACGGCGAGGCCTGCGAACCGAGGTACTCGCCCTTCAGCGTCACGGGGCGAGTCGTCTCGCGGACGGTGAGCTCGCCGTCGAGCGTGAACTCGCCGTTGCCGTGGTCGTGAACCTGGGTAGAGCGGAAGGTGACCGTCGGGTACTTCTCGGCGTCGAAGAAGTCGGCCGAGCGAAGGTGCTCGTCGCGCTTCGGATCGCCGCTGTCGACCGCGTTCACGTCGATCGTGGCGAGGACGGACGACTGCTGGGGGTCCTCGCCGATCTCGAGGCTGCCCTCGGTCACGGGGAACCGGCCGCGGACCTTGGTGACCATGAGGTGCCGGGCGCTGAACGACACGTGGGAATGGCTCTGGTCGAGCGCGTACGATCCGGCGGCGGGGGCGGTGCGGACTGCGGGCTGGGTGCTGGTCATCGGGGCTCCTCGGTATTCGTCAAGGTGATTGTCGACGCAATCTTTGCGATCACAAGAGTATCAATGTTTGCGGGCGCAAGAACATTCCCGAGCGGGGCTAGGATTTCCCTATGAGTGAGTCCGAGGTCGAGTGGCTGACCGAGCCGGAGATGGTCGCCTGGCGCGGCCTCGTCCAGTCGACGACGGCCCTGCTCGCGACCCTCGACAACGAGCTACAGGCCGCCCACGGCCTGAGCCTCGGCGACTACGAGGTGTTGGTGCACCTCTCGGAGGCGCCCGGAAGCGCCGTCCGGATGAGCGAGCTCGCCGACCGGCTCCACCTCTCGCCGAGCGGCATCACCCGCCGGATCGACGGGCTCGTCAAGAGCGGCCTTGTCGAACGCCGCCCCTGCCCGAGTGACCGGCGAGGTTCGAACGCGGCACTCACGAAGCTCGGCCTGAAGACGCTCCGCACCGCGGCGCCCACCCACGTGCGCGGCGTCCGGGCGCACTTCGTCGACCGGTTGACCGAACGTCAGCTCGCGCAGCTGGCCGCCGCGTTGTCGGCCGTCGACGTCGACGACGCGAGCGCCGCGGGCGGTTGCGACGGCGCGCAGCGTTAGGCGTCGTCCTCCGGGTCGTCTCTCGCGAGCGGGGCGGGCCAACCGGCGTCGTCCGCGTCGTCGCCGTCGGTTGCTTCGTCTTCGTCGTCGTCGAGCTCCGCGTCGAACGCGGGGCTGGTCACGCCGAACGGCCGACGCGCGACGACCAGGATGTCGTCGGGAATCGCGGCCTCGATCGGCGCGAGCGCGCGGTCGCCGTCACGCCAGTCGTCCGGCGCCACCTCGATCGTCGTCCCGTCGATGTCGAACAACGAGACGGCACCCGACGGGTACTTCACCGCCGCGACACAGTCCTCGAAGCAGACGGTCAACAGTTGGTCGACGTTCGCGTACGTGACGCCCTCGGCGCCGACGATCAGACGCGCGTCGTCGTCGGGCAGGCCGGTCACCCGCGCCCGGCGGTACGTCGTTCCGTCGAGCGCGAATCCCGTCGACCGCTCGAGGATCTCGAACCGCGGATCGACGATCTCGCCGTCGGACGGCGTGGTGACGATGATCGCCGCGCGCATCGCGTCGAACGCCGCGGTCACCTGTTCCGCGCTCGACGTCGTGCACCGCCGAGAGGAAGGCGTCGAGCATGCGGGCCCGGCCGGTGTGGAGCTCCTCGTTCGCGAGCATCTCCGCGACCGCCTCGGCGTTGTCGGGATCCGAGCCCCACGTGCGAATCTCCGCGACCGCGTCCGAGAGCTCGCCGGGATCGGGCCCGAGGTCGGCGAAGTCGTCGAGGGTGCCCAGGATGCACTCGATGCCTTCGTTCCCGTGCGCCGCCGTCGGCAGCGAGAGCGTGACATGGGTGAGCGTCTCGCTCCAGGCCTCGACCTCGATCTCGGGCGTGGCCCCCCGCAGCGGCGTGTCGTCGAGGCGCTCGAACAGCTCGGCGTCGAGCGCGCGCAACGCGACGGTCGTCGCGTCGCCGGCCGGGACGACGATCGAGCAGTCGACGGCGTCGCGGAACACGGCGCCGAGCCACTGATTGGGACACCAGGCGGGGAGCGGGCACTCGGCTTCGGTCTCGGGCGGCGACGCGAGGCGCTCGCCGCCCGCCAGCGGGAGTGCGGCGTGGGCGGACAGCGGACCACTCGACCAGAGCACGGCGTTGTCGCGGGTGAAGACCTTCGCCGCCCACGTCCGGGCCCGCTCGTCGTCGATCGAGAGCAGGCCGAGCGGCGCGAGCGCCGCCAGGCCGTACGTCTGCGCGCCGAAGCGCAGCCCGAGCAGGGTCGCCGCGAGCGTCGGCGGTTGCACCGGCTCGTCGAGGATCGTGTCGGCCAGCTGGACGAGATCGTCGTCGGCGAAGGCGGGAGCGCGCGGCACACGGCCGCGAGCGCGTCGGCCACTTCGCCCGCGTGACCCTTTGCGACGAACGTCGTGACCGTCGCGCCGACGTCGAACTCGACCTCCTCGACGTCGATCGCCGCGAGCTCGGCGATCAGTGCGGTGAGGCCGCGGTCGAGGGGCGCTTCGTCGGCGGTACCGACCCGGAACGCGAGCCCGGCGACGACGGGACCGGACCGGTTGCCGACGTACGCCGGGACATCGTCGATGACGACCCGTTCGAACGTGAGTCTGGACACGGGACCGGAGCCTAGAGACCCGCGCGCGTCTGCCAGTGGGCCTCGAGCGCGGCCCGGGCGAGCTGCTCGTGATGGTGGTGCCATTCGCCGGCCGGGACGTCGTCGATCGCGTGCCAGGCGATCTCTCGTACCTCGTGGGCCTGGGGTGTCGGCTGGCCCCCCGTGACCGTGCAGAGATAGACGACCGACACCGTTCCGTGCGGGTGCTCGCCCGCGCGTGCTTCGCGGAAGAACACCCCCGCGAGCCGTTCGACGCGGGCCTGCAGACCGGTCTCCTCGGCGAGCTCGCGGACGACCGTCTGCGCCGGCGACTCGTTCGTGTCGACCCAGCCCGCGACCAGTCCCCACTTGTCGTCGTCGGCGCGCCGCACCAACAGGAGGCGGTCGTGGTCGTCGAACACCGCCGCGTCCGCACCCACCTTCGCGGTCACGTAGCCGATGTCCGCGTCGAACCGGTCGCGGACGGTTTGGGTATCGAGCGTCGTGTGCGCCGCGTACTCCCGCAGGGTCGCCGCGAGGAGCCGGGCGTAACGCTCGCGATCGAAGGGATCGGAGCTGTAGTGCAGCCCCGTGCGCGCGATCGCCTGGACCTCGTCGAGCAGCGCGAAGACGTCGAGCGGCCGACCGTCGCTCATCCGTTGGTGATCCATTCCGCGACGACACGCGCGAGCTCGGGGCCCTTGTCCTCTTGGAGGAAGTGGCCGCCGCCTTCGATCGTCGTGTGCGGCTGGCCCGCGCACCCCGGAACGTCGCGCTGGAACACGCGATCCCCGCCGCGCGTGATCGCGTCCTGGTCCGAGAACGCGGTGAGGAAGGGCTTCGTCCACGCGCGCAACGTCTCCCACGCGGCCCGGTTCGCGATCGACGCGGGATCGTCGGGTGACGTCGGAACGAGCATCGGGAACTGACGGGCACCGGCTTTGTACGTGTCGTCGGGGAACGGCGCGTCGTACGCGGCGGCGACGGCCGCGTCGGGAGTGGTGTGGCAGCCGGTGCTCACGATGAAGCCGACCGCGAAGTCTTCGACCGTCTGCGAGAAGCGCTGCCAGTTGAGGAACGCTTCGCCGGGCGGCGTGTCCCCGGTGGGCAGGAACGTGTTCGCGGTGACGACGCGCGCGAAACGGTCGGGGTGCTCGCCGACCAGACGGAGGCCGATGAGGCCACCCCAGTCCTGGCCGACGAACGTCACGTCGCGTAGGTCGAGCGCGTCGAACAGCGCGGCGCGCATCCATTCGACATGGCGCGCGTACGTGTAATCGCTGCGCGCGGTGGGCTTGTCGGAGCGACCGAACCCGACGAGGTCGGGCGCGATGCAGCGCAGGCCGGCGGCGACGAGGACCGGGATCATCCTGCGGTAGAGGAAGCACCACGAGGGCTCGCCGTGCATGAGCAGTACGACCGGGCCCGAACGCGGGCCCTCGTCGAGGTAGTGCACGCGCAGCTTTCCGGTGCCGTCGCCGTCGTCGACCTCGACGTAGTGCGGTGCGAACGGGAACTCGGGCAGGCCGTCGAAACGGTCGTCGGGCGTGCGCAGCGACTTCACGAGCGGCTCCTCGGTCGTGCATCTGCCGGCGATGCGGCCCGTGATGCGAGGCGCGTGAACGTACTACGGCCGCCGGTAGCTCTCGACGTACGCGGGAACCGCGACGGCGACACCCGGATCGGGGGTCGGCGCGCCGAAACGCAGGCCGACCGGAACCTGGCCGGCCCAGACCGGAAGCATCAGATCGTCCTCGTCGTCGACCGGTCCGCCCGTGCGGATCTTGGCCGAAGCCTCGGTGACGGAAAGCCGTAGGACCGAGGTGGCACGCAGTTCGGATTCGGAGGGCGGACGGGCATCGGCCGATCGTCCCGGGACGACGTGCTCGACCAACGCGTGCAGGGCCTCGCGCTTCTCGTCGGGGTCGTCGACGCTCGTCAACATTCCGAAGACCATCACCGACCGGTAGTTCATCGAATGATGGAAGGCGGAGCGCGGCGAGCACGAGGCCGTCGACGAGCGTGACCGTGACGCAGGCTTCGACTCCGCCCGCGAGGGAGCGGAGCATGTGGTTGGCGACCGCGCCGTGCAGATACAGCCGGTCGTCGACACGGGCGTGGATCGTCGGGACCACCCACGGACGGCCGTCGACCGCGAAGCCGACGTGGCACGAGAGCGCCTCGTCGAGAATGCCGTCGACGGTCACGCGGTCGTAGTTCGCGCGTTGGGGCAGGCGGCGGACCTTGGTGCGGTCGGTCGGGACGATCTGCATCGGCCGAGGGTAGAGGGGCCGGCGACGCCCGGCGAGCGCATTTTCCGGCGGCTGTGCGAAAGTACCGGCATGGCGACAGATCGCGTACGCATCGGCATCGTTGGCACCGGCAACATCGCGACGTTGAACGTCCCCGGGTATCTCGAACACGAGCAGTGCGACGTCGTCGCCGTCTGCGACCCGCGCCCCGACGTGCTCGAGCGGCGCATGGCGGAATGGGGTGTCGAGCGGGGCTACACGAAGCTCGAAGAGTTGCTCGGCGACGACGACATCGACGCGGTCGAGATCCTCAGCCCCACACCGCTTCACGCCGAGCACACGATCGCCGCGCTGCGAGCGGGCAAGCACGTGTCGTGCCAGAAACCGATCGCGAACGACGTCGGCGACGCCCGCCGCATGATGGAGGTCGCCCGCGAGACCGGCCGCGTGTTCCGCGTGACCGAGCAGTCGTGCCACTACCCGCCGCTGCGCAAGGCGCGCGATCTGATCCGCGACGGGGCGATCGGCACACCGACGGTCGTACGCATCAAGACCGTCGTCGGAAGAACGGAATCGCGCTTCCAGGCGAATCTCGACCCGGCGGGCTACTCGTGGCGCTTCAACTCCGAGAGTCCCGGCGGGCACCTGTTCGACGACGTCATGCACAAGTACGCGATGGCGTTGTGGCTCGTCGACACCGACATCCGCACCGTGCAGTCGGTCGTCCGGCAGGGTCCGTTGTTCTTCGAGGCCCCGACGGTCGCGTTGTTCGAGTACGCGCCGCGACGACCTGCTCGGCATGATGGAGGTCTCCTACGCCCCCGACATGTTCATCCGTAGCGACTACTACGGCGCCGACGAATTCTTCGAGATCCAGGGCACGCGCGGGTTCATCTGGGTGACGCGACTCTGCGGCAACCTCCACATCGGGCTCGCACCCGTCGTGCTCTACGAGGAGGACGGCCGCGAGACGACGTTCGCCGAGCTCGACGCCTCCTACGACGGGTCGTTCCGCCGTTCCGCGTCGGCATTCGTCGACGCGCTGCTGGCGGGAGAGGCGCCCGACCTCGATCCCGAGACTGCCACCCGCGCGCTGCAGCTCTGCTTCGCGGTCTACCAGGCGTCGAACGAGCGGCGACCGGTCGACCTCTCCTCGATCGACGGCCGGGTCAGCCCGAACGGTTGGCCGCCCACGGAGGAGAAGCTCCGGGGTGACGTCGAGGAGCTGTTCCGGCGGGAAGCGGCCCGGGCCGAGCGCCTCGGCCCGGGCCACCCGTAGCGCACGTACGAGTCGTGATCGTGGAGGCCGTGCGCCGCTTCGGATCGCCGCACCACCTCAGTGCCGCGGGCGTGATCGTCGTCGGAATGCTCGCGGAACAGTTCGGGATCGAGCACGCGAGGCCGGGGCCCGTCAGGCGTCGAGCGTCTCCAACCGCTCGCGGAGTTGCATGAGGGTGCGGGTCAGCAGCCGGGACACGTGCATCTGACTGATCCCGACCTCCTCTGCGATCTCCGTCTGCGTCTTGTCCTGGAAGAACCGCAACTCGACGATCAACCGTTCGCGCTCGGAGAGGTCCGACAAGACGTTGTCGAGCAGCACGCGATGCTCGGCGAGGTCGAAGCCGTGGTCGTCGGTGCCGAGGCGGCGTTCGATGGCGGTCGGCTCCGCGTTCTCGCCGGGGCGGGTGTCGAGTGACGACGAACGGTACGCGCCGCCCACCTCCATCGCCTCGAGCACCTCTTCCTCGCTCACGCCCAGCTCCGCCGCGACCTCGGGCACCCGGGGTGCGCGCGCCAGTCGTTGCGACAGCTCGTTGATCACGTTGCCCAGCCGTAGGTGCAACTCCTGCGGGCGGCGGGGGACACGGACCGACCACGTCTTGTCGCGGAAGTGGCGCTTGAGCTCGCCCTCGACCGTGACCGTCGCGTACGTCGAGAACTCCAGGTTGCGATCGGGATCGAAACGCTCGACGGCCTTGAGCATGCCGAGGTACGCGACCTGGAGGAGATCGTCGAACGGCTCGCCGCGGTTCGCGTAGCGGCGAGCAAGATGCGAGGCGAGCGACTTGTGCGCCTCGATCAGCTCGTTGCGCAGCTTGCGGTTGCCGGTCCGCCGGTACTCGATGAACTTCGCCCGCGATTCGGCGCGCGCCTGCGCGGAGAGGGCCATCTCAGATCAGCGGCCGGCGTGTGACACAGGAGAAGGAGACGTAGCCGTCGGAGGCCTGCAGCTCGTAGTCGTCGATGACGGCCTTGAGGATCTGGGCGGTGAGCTCTTCGACACCGACGTCGGCGCCGTTCGCGACCGGTGCGCGTCCGGTGATACGGAGCTCGGAGTCGGTCGTGGAGAAGGTGAGCTCCAGGTCACCGCCGCCCGCGGCATCGATGGTCATGCTCGCGAGCTCGTCCAGCGCGACCCGCAGGTTCTCGATCTCCTCGACATCGAACCCGAGCCGGCTCGCGACGCCCGATCCGGTCAGCCGAACGATGCGTACGAACTCGAGCGCGGCCGGGACGGTCAACCGGACCGTGTCCTCCGGAGCTTGCGTGGTGTCCATGGCTACTGCTCGACCACGAACTGGTCGGTGAGGCCCGCGATGTCGAGCAGGCGCCGCACCGAGTGACTCGGGGCACGGAGGGAGAGCTTCCCGCCGCGGTCGCCGACGGCTCGCTGCGCGGACAGGATCGCGCGCAGACCCGACGAGTCGAGGAAGTCGGTCTCGCGCAATTCGAGCACCAGGTCGGAGACGCCGCCTTCGACCTGGCGCGTGATCTCTTCTTCCAGGCTCGGCGCCGTGTACGCGTCGAGCTCGCCCTTGATCTTGACGACCGCGACGTCACCGGTCCGATCCGTGCTCAGGACCAGGTCCGGTCGGACTGACTGCTCTTCCATGTCGGCTCCTGCTCGCCCCGTGCGCTGTTGGGGAACGTACCGCATTGCCTGTCTGCTCAAACCTGCTCGATGCGCAGGACGTCGGCGAGGCCGGTGCACTCGATGATGCGACGCACGACGTCGGAAGGCTTTCGAATCCTGACGTTTCCGACATGGGCGCTCGTGCGCAACAGCATCGCGATGCCCGCGCTGTCCATGAACGCGAGGCGCTGCACGTCGATGACACAAACGTCGGATCCCGCGACCAGCCGCACGAGCTGCTCGCCGATCACGTCCGCATTCGAGATGTCGATCTCTCCGATCAGCGCGACGACGGGGACGCCGTCTGTGTCGTCGACGCGCTCGATCTCGGCGTTGGCGCCGTTCGTCCCCTCGTCTAGCTGCGCCATCGCAACCCCAGGATCGCCGTGTCGTCATGCGCTCCGTCGGGGGTCATGACGCGCAGAAGGTTGTCGAGGAGCCCGTCGAGGGAGCCCGCGCCGGCGGAGACGACGGTCGCGCGCAGCCGCGCCAGGCCGACGTCGGGGCTTTCGCGGCGGCGCTCGTAGAGGCCGTCGGTGAACGCCAGCAGCGTCCCGTGCGGAGGAATCGAGACGCTGACGGAGCGGTACTCGGTCACCGCGACGCCGACGGGCGGACCGACGGCCGTGGTGACGTACTCGGCGGTACCGGCGCCGATCGCCAAGGGGTTCGGGTGGCCGGCGTTCGCGAAGGTGACGGTGTGTTCGGCGATGTCGACGAGGCCGCACAACACGGTCGCGAAGTGTCCGTCGCGGCGCACGTCGATCAGCTTCGCGAGCTTGAGGAGCACGACGCCGGGTTCGTCACCTTGCGCGACGTACGCGCGGATCGCATACCTCAGTGACGCCATGACGGTCGCGGCGCGCAGCCCGCGTCCGGACACGTCGCCGACGACCACCATCACCTGCCCGACACCCATGCCGACGACGTCGTACCAGTCGCCGCCGATGTCGACCCCGTCGACGCCGGGCACGTAGCGCACCGCGAGCTCGAGGCCGGGGACGTCGGGGAGTTGTTCCGGGAGCAGGCTGTGCTGCAACGTCTGCGCGACGCTGCGTTGCTCACTGAAGAGCCTCGCGTTCTGTTGTGCGAGACGTTCCGCGTCGGCGCGGCGACGTACGAGGCGTTCTGTCATGACCGCGGCCGCCAGCGCCATCGCCGAACCGATCACCGCGATGAGCCACGACAGCCGGGCCAGCAGGTTCCCGCCGAGTTGGCGGCGCGGCGTCATGAAGATCCGGAGCTGCGTGTCGCCGAACGGAACGCTGTCGGATGCGACCCGCCCATGCGTGATCGGTCCGGCGCTCGAGGCGATCAGGTGTTGCGCGTCGGGCGTCGCGCCGAGGTAGATGGCGTAGTCGAGGTCGGCGAAGGCCGAGTTCGTGTCGACGCGTGCACGCCGGTTCTCCGGGTAGGACGCTTCGCCGTAGACGACGTAGTGCGCGGTCGGCCCGGTACTGAACGCGTAGCCGATCCGACGGTCCGGGCGACCCAGCAGGTCGAGCACGGCCGTGTCCTTCTTGCCCGCAGTCTGTTCGAGGAAGGCGCGGATCTGCGCGGCCGGGAGGCTCGCGAGCTCCGGGGCGGCGCCGAAGACGAGGAGCGGTCGGGGTGCGGTCGAGTGCTGCGGCCAGACGGATACCGAGACGTAGGGTCGTTTGCTCGCGACGAATGGCGCCATGAGCGAGTCGAGTGCGGCGCGATTCGCGTGGGTCGCCTCCGCGAGCACGGCTCCGGTCGACAGGGGCGTTTGCAGGCTCGGCACGGCGGCGCTGAGTACGGCACCGGCTTCGGTGACACGCTGGTGCAGGAGCCGGTCCTCGTTGCTGTTGTGCAGGGACCGCGTCGTGAGCGCGAGCGTCGCCGAGATCGCGAGACCGAGGGCGAGGACGATGATCGACGCCGGCCCGAGCGGCACGCGCCGGCGCGCGCTGGTCGTTCGCGGCGAATGACCCGTGTCGGCCGTCTCGGCCGTCTCGGCCGGCTCGTCACCGCCGTAGCCGCCGGCGCGGCCCGCCGCGACATCGGTCTTGACCAAAGCTGCGTCTTCCCCTTACTCAGCCGTCAGACGAGCGGTTCGAGGTTACCGACCTCCCGGACCCCCGAAGCCGCCCGTTGTTCACCCTTTCGGGTGAGCACCACCGTGCCCGACGGCCGGTTTACCCAACGCCGCGCTGGGTAATCCGGATTTGGAAGTGATTTATGGGAAGCGAGGCGCGTGACCGCCGTCCACGAAAGTTTGCCGAATCGCGGGTTCAGGCACGAGGCGCTGTTCTACGCGTCCGAAGCCGAGTTCGTGGCCGCGACGACCGGGTTCATGCGGGCGGGCGTGGCTCGCAACGAGGCCGTGCTGACCGTCGTCGACGCCCGCAAGATCGGGCCGCTCCGAGCCGCGATGGGCGGCGACGCCGATCGCGTCGTGTTCGCCGACATGGCGACCGTCGGGCGGAACCCGGCCCTGATCATCCAGGCCTGGCGCGACTTCGTCGAGTCGCACCGTGACGTCGGCCGCGCCGTGCGCGGCATCGGTGAGCCGGTCTCCGCCGAACGCAGTCGCCCGGCTCTGGTCGAGTGCCAGATCCACGAGTCGTTGCTGAACCTCGCGTTCGCGGACGTTCCCGACTTCTGGCTGCTGTGCCCGTACGACACCACCGTGTTGGCCGCCCCGGTGATCGAAGGTGCGGTCGGCACGCACACGTTCGTCGCCGACGTCGACGGTTCTCTCACGGGCGGCGACGATCCGGATGACGACGTCGGCCTCGCGAGGCCGCTCCCACTGCCGTCGGGCCCCGTCGACGTCCTTCACTTCGGTGTCGCCAACGTGCATTCGTTGCGCGTGTTCGCCACGGAACGCAGTCGCGATTTCGGTGTCGATGCCGACCGCATTCCCGACGTCGCCGTTGCGGTGTCGGAGATCGCGACCAACGCCGTCGTCCACGGCGACGGTCGCGGGGAAGCCCGATTCTGGATCGACGACGACCACCTCGTGTGCGAGATCATCGGGACGGGTCGCATCGACGATCCGCTCGTGGGCCGGTTGCGGCCCGTCGCCGGCCGGTCCCACGGCTACGGCGTCTGGCTCGCGAACCACGCGTGCGATCTCGTCCAGATCCGGTCGTGCGCGGGGGGACAACGGTGCGCCTGCACGTCCGCCGCGGCTGACGACGTTCCGCCCGAGGACGTGCCCGGGCTACGACAACGCGCGTTCGAACTCCCGAGCGTGACCGGGAGTACGTCCGCTCCCGCGCCGCGCCGGTCGGATTGTCCGAGGAAGCGCTATGACGCGATTGGAGCGTGTGCTTAACTTGAGGCATGTCGGCGTCGGAACGCGCGCCGCGGGGGCGACTCGTCGATCTCGGCGCGGAGATACTCGACCGGGTCGACGCCGCGATCATCGTCGTCGATCTCGACGGCGTCGTGGTGTACGCGAACCCGTTCTGTATCCATCTCTACGGCCGGTCGCCCGAGGAACTCGTCGGCGACCAGTCGGCGAGGTTCGCGATCGAGCCGGTCACGGCCGAGCTCCGCTCGGAGATCGGTGCCCGCGTCATGCGGGGCGAGAGTTGGGAGGGCGACTTCGCCGTCCTGCGTTCCGACGACCGGATCGTCGAGGTTCACGCCGTGAACTCGCCGGTGTTCGACGAGGCCGGAGCGGTCTCGGGTGTGATCAGCCTCGCGTTCGACGTGACGGCCGACCGCGCGACGCAGGAGCAGCTCCGCCAGATGCTCACGATCGCGCAGATCCTGCGCGATGTCGGCCAGACCCTCGTCGGTGAGCTCGACGAGGGACAGGTGATGCAGACGGTCACCGATGCCGCGCGGCGTCTGAGCGGCGCCGCAGTCGGCGTCTTCCTGCGTGCGGGTGACGATGCATCGCTCGAGGTTGCTTCGATGTCGGGTCGAGCGACATCGGTGACCGTCGGTCGTCCGGTTCCGCGCGGGCGTGTCGACGTCTACCGCGCGTTGAGCGAGCCCAAGCCGATCTCCATCGCGGATCTCCGCGACGGCGAACACGACGAGCGGCTCCTCGACGACATCGTCAGCGTCGCGTCCGGGCCGCTGCGGAGCTGTGCGATCACCGCGGTGCGATCGCGTTCGGGCGCCGTCGTCGGTGCGATGCTGCTCGCGCACGGCGATCCGGATCGCTTCTCGGACGTCGACGTGCAACTGCTCGGAGACGTCGCCGGTCAAGCCGGCATCGTGCTCGACATCGCCCGGCTGTTCCGCAGCGCCGAGCGCGAGATCGACGCGCGGCGCCGCGCCGAGGAGGTGCAGCGGTTCCTCGCGGAGACGAGCGCGGTCTTGTCGTGGTCGCTCGACTTTCCCGAGAGCTACGACCGGCTCGCGCAGCTCTGCGTGCCGTTCCTCGCCGACCTGTGCCTGATCGACGTCGCCGACGATTTCGGCATCCGGCGCCGCGCGGCGGTGCACGCCGATCCGGCGCGGGCCGAGTTGGTCGAACTGCTCGCCACCCGGTTTGCGCCCGATCCGTTCGGCCCGCACCCCGCGGCCAGTGTCGTGCGCGGCGGCGCGTCCGAGATGGCCGAGGAGATGAGCGACGATTTCCTGCGGGCGACCACCCGCTCCGACGAGCACTATCGGGTGGTCCGGACGCTCGGGTTCACGTCGTACATGTGTGTCCCGCTCACCGCGCGCGGGCGCAATCTCGGCGCGCTCACCCTCGTGTCCGCGGGATCCGGCCGTCGTTTCGACGCCGACGACCTCGCGCTCGCCGAAGAGCTCGCGCGCCGTGCCGGTCTCGCGCTCGACAACGCGCGCCTGTTCGCGGAACGCGACCATGTCGCCCGCGCGCTCCAGTCGAGCCTGCTGCCACCGACACTGCCGGAGATACCCGGCGTGCAGGTCACGGCGCGCTATCGCGCCGCGGGTGAAGGCAACGAGGTCGGCGGCGACTTCTACGACGTGTTCCAGGTCGGGCGCAGCGCGTGGACCTTCGTGTTGGGTGACGTGAGTGGGAAAGGACCCGAGGCGGCCGCGATCGCCGGTCTCGCGCGGCACACCTTGCGCGTGGTCGCGATGCAGCAACGGGCCCCGCGCCGGCTCCTCACAGCTCTGCACGAGACGCTCGTACGCGGCGACGGGGGCGGCGAGTTCTGCACCGTCTCCTGCGGGCTGCTGCAGACGAGTCCGCACTCCGACGGCGCGGTCCGGCTCACGCTCGCGTGCGGTGGGCATCCGCCGCCGGTCATCCGCCGGGCCGAGGGTGCGGTCGAGCTCGCCACGTGCACCGGTCCGCTTCTCGGTGTGCCGGTGACGGGCCGGGTGTCGTTCCGTCAACAGGTTCTCGATCTCGCGGCCGGCGACGTCGTCGTCATGTACACCGATGGGATCACCGAGGCACACCATCGCGCGCAGGAGCTGTTCGGTGAAGAACGGTTGATGGACGTGGTGCGCGACGCGCCGCGTGGTGTCGACGCCGTCGCCGATGACATCCTCGCCGCGGTCACGGCATACGGACCGAGCGATCCGCGCGACGACCTTGCGGTCATCGTGCTCGAGATATCGGGTTAGGTCCGCTCGACGGACACAACGTCACGGCGAAGCCGAAAACCGGGGGCTTCCAGGTTGTCGTCTGCCGGATGCGGGTAACCCATCCGTCACGTGTCCACGACGAAGGAGACATCCGTGACGGAGAACAATTTCAGGGCCGCGTTCGGCGGTCGAAGGCGTCGCCGAGGACGTCAAGGGCAAAGTCAAAGAGGTTGCCGGGCGCATCACCGGGAACGAGGAGCGCGAGAGCGAGGGCAAGGCCCAGCAGAAAATGGCGGCTGCCGAACGTGACGTCGCGCAGAAGGAAGCCGAGGCCGAGAAGTCACGCGCCGAGGCCAAGGCGCACGAGCTGGAAGAACGCTCGCATCAGACATGACCCTTGGTCGGTCGTGCTCCGCTCGTTCGCAGCATCGGTGATCCCGGTCGAGGGAGTCGCCGCGGTGTCCACGATCCGCATCTCGCTACCGAAGGACGCGGCGAGCGCGACCGAGTCGCGTCATCAGGTGCAGCGGTTCGCCGTCGACAACCAAATGGTGGGCCGCGTCGGCACGGCACTGCTGGTCGTGAGCGAGCTCGTGACCAACGCAGTGCTGTACGGCGTGGAGCCCATCGAAGTCCGCGTGACGCGCGTCGCCGACGTCCTGCGAATCGAGGTCTCCGACGCCGGAAGCGGTGCGGATCGGATCGCGCTCCAGGCGCACGATCTCGAGCGGGTCGGCGGGCGTGGCCTCAGCATCGTCAACGCGCTCGCCCGAGGCTGGGGTGTGCAGCCGGGCCGAGACGGCAAGACGGTCTGGGCCGAGGTCGAGCTCGACGCGGCCGCGTCGAATGCGTTCGACCGGAACGTCGACGGCGGCCGCTGAGCGACGCTTCAGCCGGCGGTCGCGTCCTCTTCCCGCACGACCTCCTCTTCCCGCACGACCTCGGCCGGATGCTTGTCGGTGCGCAGTCCGAGGAACGTCGGGTGACGGATGTTGCCGGCCGTCGTCCATTCCGTGAAGCGGACCTCGACGACGAGCGTCGGGTCGACGAAGCGCACGCCCTTCGGCACGCGGCCGGTGAACGGGTTGTCGTCGTGGGCGGTCGCGGTGAACAACCGTTCGAGGTCGGCGATCACCGGACCCGAGAGTCCGCTACCGACCTTGCCCGCGTATCGCAGGATGCCGTCGTCGTAGTAGCCGACGAGCAGCGATCCGATGCTGCCGGTGCGTCCCTTTTCGCCCGGCTGCCATCCACCGACGACGAACTCCTGACGCCGTTGGTTCTTCACCTTCACCCACGCGGGTGATCGCTTCCCGGGTTCGTACCGGGAGTCGACGCGCTTTGCGACGACCCCTTCGAGCCCGAAGCGCTTGCTCACGTCGGTCGTGGCCGCGCCGTCGCCTTCTTCGTGCGGTGGCGACTGCCACGAAGCGCCGTTGAGTGCGAGCTCACGGAGACGCGCTCGGCGCTCGGTGTACGGGAGCGTCATCGTCGAATGGCCGTCGAGCCACAGCAGGTCGAAGATCACGTACGTCACCGGGATCTCGCCGGCCAGCCGCCGGATCGTGGAGTCGCCCTCGACGTGCATGCGGCGCTGCAGCAGCTCGAAGCTCGGGCGGCTCTGCGCGTCGAACGCGACGATCTCACCGTCCAACACGACCTCGCGCGTGCCGAGCGCCTCGCCGAGGCGGCGGAGCTCGGGGTAGCGGCGGGTCACGTCGTTTCCGTTGCGACTGAGGAGACGGATGCGGCCGCCGTCGACGTACGCGATCGCGCGGATGCCGTCCCACTTCAGCTCCCACGCCCAGCCGTCACCACGCGGTGATGTGGCGCTGAGGGTCGCGAGCATCGGGCGGAGATCGTTGGGCGGCGAGGCGCGGCCGGGATCCTCGGGCGGGTCCATACGGTGGATCATCCACTGGTTCCCGCGGGTGCGGAACAGGACGTACTTCCCGTTCACGCGCTCGCCGTGGAACGTGACCATCACCTCGCGCTCGTCCCACTTGTGGGTCTCGAAGGTCCCCGTGTCGAAGACCGCCATCGACCCGCCGCCGTACTCACCCGCTGGGATCTCACCCTTGAACGTCAGGTACTCGATCGGGTGGTCCTCGGTCTGTACAGCCAGGTGGTTGCGCTTCGGGTCGACGGGGATCCCCTTCGGCACGGCCCACGACGCGAGCACGCCGTCGCGTTCGAGCCGGAGGTCCCAGTGCAGCGCGCGGGCGTGATGCTCCTGCACGACGAACCGCGGCGAACGTGCGGAGCTCGGCGCGCGAGTGGGCTTCGCCGCGGGCGCGGGTTCCGGCGTCGCCGTGAAGTCGCGTTTCGCTTCGTACTCCGAGAGCTCGCGCTTGCGCGCCATGGGCAGCACCGTACGGGAGCGGAACGGCAGCCCGGGGGGAACGTCGAGGCCGGGCGGCGATCCTCGACGTTCCCGAACCGGTGCTGCAGGGAGCCGGATGCACCGTGCGGGGGTGCGGTGCCTCGGACTCGTGGCGAGCCGTACCCAGGATGCCGAGATCCCCAAACCAGGAATCTCGAAATGAATTCGCGCGCGCCACGCTCACTGCACGGCTCGCCTCGGAGCGTGCTCGCCGCCGAATCCCTACTGGACTTGTCGGGATTCGGGACCTACGGTGAAACCATCGATCCGGACGTCGACCAGCACGAAGGATGACGAGCATGCCGAACCAAGCCTGGGGCCTCGAGACCCGACTCGTTCACGCCGGCGCGGAGGTTCCCGATCCCGCCACGGGCGCCCGGGTGACGCCGATCTACCAGACGTCGTCGTTCGTGTTCCGCGACACCGAGCACGCCGCCGCGCTGTTCGGTCTCCAGGAGCTCGGCATGATCTACACGCGGATCATGAATCCGACGCAGGACGCGTTCGAGCAGCGGATGACCTCCCTCGAGGGCGGCGTCGGTGCCCTCGCGACGTCGAGCGGCCAGGCGGCCCAGACGATCGCGCTGCTGAACCTCGCCGAGAACGGCGGACACATCGTCTCCAGCGCGTCCCTGTACGGCGGCACGTACAACCAGCTGCACTACACCTTCCCGAAGCTCGGGATCGAGGTCTCCTTCGTCGACGACCCGGACGACCTCGACGCGTGGAAGCGTGCGATCCGCCCGAACACGAAGGCGTTCTACGGCGAGAGCATCGGCAACCCGAAGGGCGACATCTTCGACTTCGAGGGTGTGTCCGAGATCGCGCACGACAACAAGATCCCGCTCGTCATCGACAACACGTTGGCGAGCCCGGCGCTGCTACAGCCGCTCCGCCACGGCGCCGACGTCGTGGTGCACAGCGCGACGAAGTTCATCGGCGGTCACGGCACCTCGATCGGCGGCGTGATCGTCGACGGAGGATCGTTCGACTACCCCGGGAGCGGCCGCTTCCCCGGCTTCACCGAGCCCGACCCGAGCTATCACGGCCTCGTGTTCGCCGAGCTGCCGCCCGAGCTGCGCCCGGCGATGTACGTGCTCAAGTGCCGCCTGCAGTACCTGCGCGATCTCGGTGCGGCGATCGCACCGTTCAACTCGTTCCTCTTCCTGCAGGGTCTGCAGACCTTGAGCCTGCGCATGGAGCGGCACTCGCAGAACGCGCTCGCCGTCGCCGAATGGCTCGAGGGCCGCGACGAGGTCGAGTGGGTCGCGTACCCCGGGTTGAAGTCGAGCAAGTGGAACGCGCGCGCGCAGAAGTACCTGCCGAACGGTCAGGGCGCGATCGTCGCCTTCGAGCTGAAGGGCGGTGTCGACGCGGGCCGCAGCTTCATCGACAGTCTCGAGCTGTTCAGCCACCTCGCCAACGTCGGCGACGTGCGGAGCCTCGCGATCCACCCCGCGAGCACGACCCACAGCCAACTCGACGCCGACGAGCAGCTCACGACCGGTGTCACGCCCGGACTCGTGCGGCTCTCGGTCGGCATCGAGACGATCGACGACATCATCGCCGACATCGACGCGGGACTCCGTGCCGCCAAGTCGTCGTGATCGCGAGATGACCACGACCGAGGTGCGATGACCGACGCGCCGCCCGTCAGCGGAGCCTGGCAGACCGGCGACCCGCCCGGGCGACGGCAATTCGCGACGCTGTTCACCGACGCACCGCTCGCGCTGCGGGCCGGGAGCACGCTGTCGTCGGTGACGGTCGCGTACGAGACGTGGGGCACGCTGAACGCCGACGCGTCGAACGCCGTGCTCCTGCCGCACGCGCTCACCCTCGACAGTCACGCCGCCGGACCGGCGGAGTCGGGTCACACGCAACTCGGGTGGTGGAGCCCGTTGATCGGTGCCGGGCGTGCCATCGACACCGATCGATTCTTCGTCGTGTGCCCGAACGTGCTCGGCGGCTGCCAGGGCACGACCGGCCCGGCGTCGGTGGATCCGGCGACCGGCCGGCGCTTCGGGTCGCGGTTCCCCATGACGACGATCCGCGACCAGGTCGACGTGGAGGCCGCGCTCTCGGACCATCTCGGCATCGCGCAGTGGTACGCGGTCGTCGGGGGCTCGATGGGCGGCATGCGGGTCATCGAATGGGCGGTGAAGTACCGCGATCGGGTACCGAGGGCGGTGGTCATCGCGTGCGGCGCCGCCGCAACCGCGGAACAGATCGCGTTGTGCTCGTTGCAGATCCGTGCGATCGAGGGCGACCCCGACTTTCGCGGGGGTGACTATTACGACGCAGCCGAGGGCCCTTGGCGCGGGCTCTCGCTCGCGCGCGGGATCGGTCAGGTGTCGTATCGCTCCGAGCTCGAGCTCGAGCAGCGATTCAATCGCGGGCACCAGAACGACGAGCATCCCTTCGAGGGCGGTCAGTACACGATCGAGTCGTATCTGGAGTATCACGGCGAGAAGCTCGCGCACCGTTTCGACGCGAACAGTTACATCGTGTTGTCACGCGCGATGAACCACCACGATGTCGGCCGCGGGCGTGGCGGCGTCGCGGCCGCGCTGGCGCGGGTGACCGCCGACGTGACGATCGCGGGGATCTCCAGCGACTGGCTCTACCCGCTCCGGCTCCAGGACGAGCTGGCCGACCTGATCCCGCGCAACAAGGGTGTCGATGTCGTGCACTCGATCAGCGGCCACGACGCGTTCCTCACCGAGCACGAGGCGATCGGCGACATCGTCGCGGGCGCGCTGGTCTGAGCCCTTAGTTGCGTTCCCAGACCTTGGCGGCGCGGCCCTTGCCCGAGTGCTTCGGGTCGTCGATCGGGTCGGTGAGCGTGCCCGCGGCCGCGAGCTCGTCGAGCACCTTGCGCACGGTCGCCGGCGAGCCCCCGACCTCCCGCATCAGGCCCGCAACCGTGAGCCACGCGCCCGGCGACTTGGCGACGACCGCGTCGGCGAGATCTTTGGTGCTCACTCTCGGCGCCCGCGTCGATATTGCCTTTTGCGCTCTCATCGGCGCCGATCCGCCGCCGAAGGCAAGATCGAGGACGCGGCGCGTAACGCCGAGCGCGGCGAAATCCTCGCGGCTGTAGTCGTGGATCTTGGCCCAGACTTTGCCGTATTGGATGAATCCCTCTTCTGCCGCATTGCCGACGACGATATTGGCGACGCGCTCGCGTTCGGCTTTGATCGCGTCGAGCTTGGCGAGGGGATCGGTGATGCCTCTGGTCGCGGCCTCGTAGTCGGGCTTCGGGCGGGCTTGGCGCCCCCGCGTCTTCGGTTGCCCGATCGTTGCGAGATATTCCTTTACTGCTTGCTCCGCCTCTTCCGAGGTGGAAACTCTGACGTCAGTCTTCGCAACGGCTTTACGCGGCATTGTCGATGCTCCTGTGACCTTGGTCGAAGGCGTCGTGAAGGAAATCTTCGAAATCGATATCTCAAGACTTCCGGACCGGAGTCAGTTGTAGCACAAAGCGAAAAGCTCCTCGTCGGGGCGGTTCTGACCTTTAACGAGGGCGTCCCGCCGGTTCGCCGGGAACCTCGCTGACGGTGGCGGTCGGCGCGCTGCAGATGCGCGAATATCGAGACCGTCCGCCGATCGTCCGCCGATCACTCCGGAGCAGACATGCCGCCGACGCCGTCCGCCGAACGTCCGGAATTCAGTGCGTCGGAATTGCTGCGTTGGCAGGAGGCGGGATGCCGACTCGGGAGCTCGCCGTCGCCGTTCTACGCCGAGCTCTTCGCGCGCTTCGCGCAAGATTGCGAAGCGGGAGACCCTCCTGTCGCCGACCTCCTGGCAAGGGCGCCGATGACGATCAACGCCGCCGCGCCGCTGCGGTTGATGGGCGGAGTTCACCGCGGGGTGCTGGTCGGCGAGTTCCGCGATCTCGTCCCCACGTGGCCGACCCCCGAACGGCCGCTGGGCGACGTCGACGGCGCGTACGACGGCCTGCGCGTCCTGTTCGAGGCGCCTCCGGCCTCGCTCCTCGAGGCGTTGACGCGCGATCCGCAGACGAACGAGGTCGGCCGCAGTGCCGCGCTCGCCGTCGGGCTCGCGGAGGTCGGACGCGTGACGGGCAAACCGATTCGCCTCTTCGAGATCGGCAGCAGCGCGGGGCTCAACCTCCGCATCGACGCGTACTCTTGCGCGGGCGGGTCGAGCCGCTGGGGACCGGCGGATTCGGCGCTCCGCTTCGGCGCAGACTGTTACGAGGCGCCCGTCGACTTCTCGGGCGCGACGCCCATCGCCGAGCGCCGCGGGTGCGACGTCAATCCCATCGACGCGACGACCGCCGACGGCGCGGCGACGTTGACGTCGTACGTGTGGCCCGACCAGTTCGCGCGTCTCGACCGCCTCCGGCGCGCGCTCGAGATCGCGCGCACCGTTCCCGTCGCCGTCGATACCGCCTCGGCCGACGAATGGGTCGAGCGGCACGTCGTCGCGGCGTCGAGCGCGGCGACCGTCCTCATGCACTCGGTGATGTGGCAGTACCTGCCGCACGAGGTCCAGACCCGCGTCACGGAATCGATGGGTGTGCGCGGCCGAGCGGCAACCCCGGACGCGCCGCTCGCGTTGCTGTCGATGGAACCAGGCGCGCAGGTCACCTCGATGGACCTTGCACTCACGCTGTGGCCCGGCGGTGATCGTCGCGTTCTCGCCGCGCTGCGGCGGGCACGGCCCGCCCGTCACCCCGGTCGCCTGACGATCACCGTGCGCGACCGCGCGCACCCGCGAGCTTCTTCAGTCGGGGCCCGAGGTCGCCGCGGCCGGTCACCTCGATGCGGTCGAGCTCGAGCCACGACGCCATCAGCCGCAACTCCTCCAGCAGTGCACCGGCCACTTCGCCTTCGTCGACGCCGGGCTCCGTCCATGCGTGTTGCACGAGCAACGCGCCGTTCGCGCGGTCGGCCTTCAGGTCGACGCGGCCGACGAGCGCGTCGCCGAGCAGGAACGGCAGCACGTAGTAGCCGTACTGCCGTTTCGGTCGCGGCGTGTAGATCTCGATGCGGTAGTGGAAGCCGAACATGCGCAGGGCGCGCTCGCGGTTCCAGACGACGGGATCGAACGGGCTGAGCAATGCGCGCGCGTCGATGCGACGACGCGGACGCGCGTCGGGGTGCAGATACGCGGGCTTCTCCCACTCGCGCACGGTGACGGGGAGCAGGCGACCTTCCTCGACCAGCTCCGCCAGTGCCGGTTTGCAGCGGGTCACGCTGAGGCGGTGGTAGTCGGCGAGATCGCCGAGGGTCCCGACCCCGTGGTGCTTGGCCGCCAGGACGAGGAGCTCCTTGCGCGCCTCGTGGGCCGACACCTCGGGACGGGCGAGTACCTCGGCCGGGATGATCCGCTCGTCGAGGTCGTACACCCGGGCGAAATCCCGCGCGCGGCGACGCGCGCTCACGCGGCCGGTGTAGAAGAGGGCCTCGAGCGCGGTCTTGCCGTCGTCGTGGTCCCACCAAGTGCCGCGCTTTCCGACGCGGGCCTTGAGATCACCGGCGACGAGCGGCCCTTCTTCGACGACGCGCCGGTAGACCTCCTCGATGTATTCGCGCTGCTCGTCCATGCGTACGCGGAAGCTCGCCCAGCGGAACGGCTCCCGCATCCGCCAGCGGTGGAGGTGGTGCTGGTCCATCGGGACGATGCTCGCCTCGTGCACCCAGTACTCGAACAGTTCGCCGGCGCGGGTGGCGTCGTCGACCAACGTGCGCGGGTGCGGGCCGAGCCGCGCGAACAGGGTGAGCTCGTGGCTGCGGGCCAGCACGTTGACGGAGTCGATCTGGAGGAGCCCGATGCGGTCGAGCACCCGGCGGAGATGCCGCCGATCGACCCGCCCGCTCGGCCGCGGGTCGGCGAAACCCTGCGCCCCGAGGGCGATCCGCTTCGCCTGCGCGTTGGTGAGCGTCTGGGTCACGTTGTCGCCGTCCGCTCACGGCGCGCTCGGCGTTCGGCGTTCACGTCTGCATCGTATTGAGGGCGCCACGGCGGACCGATCTGCACCACCGGTACGCTGCGCACGATGGGCGACGTCGAAGAGACGGAACCGGGACCCGACCTCGATCTGCTGCACCGCCCGCAACGGGCGAGCGAGAGCCCACGTGCGAACTCGCGCGCCGCGCTGATCGAAGCGGCGCTCGAGGAGTTCTCGACGAAGGGGTACGACGCGGCGACGGTCGCGGACATCGCCGAGCGCGCCGGCGTCACGACCGGAGCGCTGTACGCGCACTTCACCGGCAAGCTCGATCTACTCCTCGCGACAGTCGGCCTTACCCCGGCCGCGGAGGTCGTCGACACGATCGTCGGCGTGGTCGAGCGGCCGTGGAGCGAGGCGTCGCGGATCATGAGCCATGATCTCGCGACGCCGCCGGACGCGGGGACGCGGCTGCTGCTCGACGTGATCGTGGTCGCGCGGCGCGATCCGCACGTCGCGCGCATCCTGCGACGCGGCCTCGAGACCTACCTCGAGGCGATGAAGGTCGCGAACGACAAGGGCGTCGCGCTCGGTGCCATCGATCCTGCGCTGCGCACCGACGAGCTCGCGCGTCTCTTCGCGCTGCTGACGTTCGGACGGATCGTGTTCGCCGCGCTCGATGAGCCACCACCGTCGGACGAAGCGTTCCGCCGCTTCACGGATCTGCTGATGCAGTCGTCGGGCGTCGACGGCCACGAGGGCCGGCCCGCCGCCCTCGCGCGGGTGCGCGCGCGGGCGACGACGGCGGAACGGTCACAGCGCTCGTTGCACGACAGCATCGTGGAGGCCGTCGAGGCCGGCCACAGCCTGCGGCAGGTCGGTGTCGCGGCCGGCGTGTCGCACGAACGCATCCGCCAGGTGCTGCGCGAACGCGGTGCCGAGCAATAGGCCGTCGGCCCGACCGTCAACAATTCTGACGAACCGGCCCGCGTCTCGGCGCAACGGCTGACCGACCTGGCACGGGGAACGTAACCTTGCTACGTTCCGGGCCGATGCGCGCGACCCCGACGGAGAGCGCCACTTCCATGTCCCCGCCCGCCGGCGGCCGCGCCGACGCCTACCCGCACGCGGCGGACCTCGCGCTGATCCCGTTCGCGATGGGCCCCGACCCCCACATGGCGCACTTCGTGCTCACGCCCGACCTCGCCCGCCACGACGGCGCGTTGTACGGCGGCACCGGTGCGGCCGCGGCGGTGATGGTGATGGAGGCCGCGACGCAGCGCGACGCGGTGTGGGTCGCCGCCCAGTTCGTCGCGCAGGCGCGCGTCGGGGAACGCATCGACCTCGTCGCGCACGTGCTCGCGTCGGGAAAGCGGATCGCGCAGGTGCACGTCGCGGCGACGGTCGACGACCGAATCATCTTCACCGCGCTGGGCGCGACCGCGCTCCCACGTCCGCACGGGCTGACCGGGCAGTACGACGACATGCCCCGCGTGACGCCGCCCGAGCACAGCGCGCCGCTCCACCGGGATTCGGCCCTCTCGGAGTTGGCCGAGCGGGGCTTCAACCGCAACCTCGAGTTCCGGGAGGCGACGTGCGAAGCGCCACGACCGAGCGCGATGGCGCTGTGGGTGCGGCTCCGGGGTCCGGGACGGGCCATGACCGCGGCAGGGGTCGCCTTCGTCGCCGACATGATTCCCGGGGCGATCGCACGGGCGGCCGGCAAGCTCGGCGGTGGCTTCAGCCTCGACAACGCGCTTCGGTTCGCCGCGATCCCGGCGACCGAATGGGTACTGCTCGACCTGCGCGGCGACGTCGCGGCGCACGGATACGGGCACGGATCGTTCACCGCGTGGTCGCGCGAGGGCACACTGCTCGCGACGGGAAGCCAGACCGCGAGCATGACGCACGTGTTCGACGGGGCGGACGATCCGCAGATGGAGGAGTGGCGTCGCTCGATCGCGCGTGCGGCCCGGGAAGGAGACACGCGTGACTGAGAGTTTTGCCGAGCTCATCGACCCGCAGTTCTGGCGGATGCCGCTCGAGGACCGCATGGTCCGCTTCGCCGAGCTGCGCGAAGTCGGCGCGTTCCTCCCCGCGTCGTTCGACAACCCGATGAGCGGGTTCACCGAGACGTTCTCGGTCACGACGCGCTACGCGGAACTCGTCGAGATCAGCCGTCGGCCCGAGGAATTCTGCTCGGGCCGCGGGGCGGTGTCGATCCCCGACCTGCCGGCCGAAGCATTGGAGTTCTTCGGGTCGTTCATCAACATGGACGACCCGCGCCACGCTCGCCAGCGCGGCATCGTCTCGCGCTCGTTCACGCCGCGCCAGCTCGCGGCGGTGCTCGAATCGGTCGAGACGATCTGCGCCGAAGTGATCGACGGCATGTGCGAGCAGGGCGAGGTCGACCTCGTCGAGGCGCTCTCGCAACCGTTCCCGCTGTTGGTCATCTGCGACATGATGGGCATCCCCCGCAGCGAGTTTCGCACCGTGCTCGAAGCGACGAACGTCATCCTCGGCGCCGGTGACCCCGACATGCTCGGCGGGCGCGAGCCGATGACGGCAATGTTCGAAGCGGGCCTGCAGCTCACCACGCTGATGAACGAGCTCGCCGAGGATCGCCGCAAGCACCCGAGCGACGACCTCACCTCGGCGCTCGTGAACGCGCCCGACGACGAGGACATCCTGGCGCCGCACGAGATCGCACCGTTCTTCATCCTGCTCGCGGTCGCGGGGAACGACACGACCCGCACTGCGATCAGTCGCGGCATGCACCTCCTGTCGCAGCATCCCGATCAACGTCGGGTGTGGCAGGACGATCTCGACGGCGTGACGACGACCGCGGTGGAGGAGATCGTGCGAGTGGCGTCGCCCGTCACCTTCATGCGGCGCACCGCGACGAAGGCCGCGCGCGTCGGCGACCACGACTTCGCGGAGGGCGACAAGGTGGTGCTGCTGTACGGCGTCGCCAACCGCGACCCGCGCGTGTTCGACGACCCGGAACGCTTCGACGTGTTGCGCAATCCCAATCCGCACGTCGGCTTCGGTGGGCCGGGACCGCACTTCTGCCTCGGCGCGCACCTCGCTCGCCGGGAGGTCGCGGTCGCGTTCCGCCAGCTGTTCACGCGCCTGCCCGACATCGAGGTCGTCGGCGACCTCGTGCCGCTCGAGGCGATGGGCATACCGCTGGTCGGCGGCATCAAGCGCCTGCCCGTCCGGTTCACGTCGACGGCGAGGGGGAGCGAGGCGGGCGCGTCGTGATCTTCGCGACGGCGCTGTGGAGCCAGTCCGCGTTGCGCTTCGTGCTGCTCGGCGCCGCGACGGGATCGCTCGGTGCGCTCGTCGCTCTCGGGATCGTGCTGGTGCACCGCACGTCCGGCGTCCTGAACTTCAGTGCCGGTGCGCTCGGCGGCATCGCCGCCTACGTCTGTTACGACATGCGCGACGGCGGCATGCCGACAGCACTGGCCGTCGCGCTCGGGCTCCTCGTCGGTGTCGGGCTCGGTCTGCTCACCTACCTCGTGATGGCGTTGCTCCGTGACGCGTCTCGCCTCGCGCGGCTGATCGCGACGCTCGGACTCTTCAGCGTCTTCGAGTCGTTCATGGTGCTGCGGTGGGGCATCGACTTCACGCAACCGCGTTCGTTGCTGCCGTCGAAGAACATGACCCTCTTCGGCGATCTCGTGATCGGGCGTGACCGGCTGATGCTCATCGGGGTCGCGCTCGTGTGCGCGGTCGTGTTGCGCGTCATCTATTCGGGGACACTGTTCGGCCTCGCCACCTCTGCGGTCGCCGAGAACCGCCGGGTCGCGGCGAGCGCGGGATGGTCGCCCGACCGGATCGAGATGGCGAACTTCGCGATCGCGGGCGGGTTGTCGGCGCTCGCCGCGATCCTCCTCGCCCCGATCGTCGGGCTGAACGCGGTGGTCCTGTCGCTCGCGGTGCTGCCGGCACTCGCGGCCGCGCTCGTCGGGCGCTTCTCGTCGTTCGGCATCACCGTGCTCGCCGCGCTGGGCATCGGCATCGTGCAGAGCGAGATCTCGTTGTTCCAGCCCGACATCGCCAGGGCGTTCGGCATGAGCACCCCGTCACTCACGGGACTCGCGCAGGCGGTCCCGCTCGCGATCATCCTCGTGTTCATGATCGCGACCGGCCGGTCGCGTCTGCAGCGGGGCGAGACGCTCGCCCGGCTGCCCCTGCCCGGCAGCGGCCGGGTGTCGCTCCTTCCCGTCGGGGTCGGGGTCGTCATGGCGGCCGGGCTGCTCGTCGGTGTGCACTCGTGGGCGGACGCGCTCATCACGACGTTTGCAGTCGCGATCATCCTGTGCTCGGTCGTCGTCGTCGCCGGCTTCGCGGGACAACTCTCGTTGTGCCAATTCGCGCTGGCGGGGCTCGGTGCCTGGATGGCCGCGCGGCTCGTGTCGGCCGACGGATGGCCGTTCGAGGCTGCGCTCGTCGCGGCGGTGGTGGGTACCACGATCGTCGGGGTGGTCGTCGCGTTGCCCGCGATCCGGACGCGCGGAACGAGCCTCGCCGTCGCCACCCTTGCGATCGCGTTGATGTTCAACGCACTCATCTTCACGAACAGCTCTGTCACCGGCGGTGTCGTCGGCCTGCCGATCAACCGCGTGTCGTTCGCGGGCGTCAACCTCGATCCGCTCGGCCACCCGCAGCGCTACGGCGGGTTCGTCCTCGTCGTGCTCGTCCTCGTCGGCCTGCTCGTCGCGAACCTGCGGCGCGGCCGCGCCGGCGCACGCCTCCTCGCCGTCCGCAGCAACGAGCGCGCCGCGGCCTCGCTCGGCATCAACGTCGTCGCGGCGAAGGTGTACGCGTTCGCGGTCGCGGCGGCGATCGCGGCGCTGGGCGGCGTGTTGCTCTCCATGCGTCAGACGAACGTGGAGTTCTCGCAGTACAACGTGTTCGGTTCGGTACTGCTGATTCAGTACGCGGTCGTCGGCGGCATCGCGTGGGTCTCGGGCATCGTCAGCGCGACGGGCGCGCCGACTGCGCTCGGCAACGTCATCTTCCAGCGCATCGTCCCGTCGGGGACCGATATCGTGTCGTGGCTGGCCGTGCTGTCCGGTCTCGGCGCGATCGCGGTGCTGCGCCAGGCGCCCGACGGCATCGCGGCGCTGTACGCGCGGTGGCTCGGCCTCGCCGAGGACCGGTCGCCCGCGCTGCATCGGGTCGTCGAAGGGCTGCGCTTCCCGCGGCGGAGGTCGAGCCAACCGTCGCGGCGCCGCGAAGTGCGCGGCGGGGCGCGGCGACGCTCGCCGTCAACGACCTCGTCGTCAAGTTCGGCGGTGTCGTCGCGGTCGACGGCGTGAGCTTCACCATCGAACCCGGCGAGGTGGTCGGGCTCATCGGCCCGAACGGCGCGGGCAAGACGACGATTCTCGACGTCGTCACCGGCTTCACGACACCAGCGAGCGGATCGGTCCGTTTCGGGGACGCCACCATCGACCGCTGGTCGGTTGAGCGCCGGGCCCGCGCCGGCATCGTGCGATCGTGGCAGGCCGTCGAGCTGTTCGAGGAGATGACGGTACGCGAGAACCTGCTCGTCGCGGCCGACGACCAGTCGCGGCGACCGTACGTCACCGATCTCTTCCGGCCCGGGCGCCCCGCACCGACCGCGCTCGTGCACGAGATCGTCGAGGAGCTGCAGCTCGGCGACGTGCTCGACACCCGGCCGTCGTCGTTGTCGCACGGCGTCGCGCGCCTCGTCGGCATCGCCCGCGCGCTCGTGACCGAACCGGCCGTGCTGCTGCTGGACGAACCGGCCGCGGGTCTCGACACCAACGAGTCGACCGAGCTCGGCGGCGTGATCCGCGCGTTGGCCGGCCGACGCGGGATCGGTGTCCTCGTCGTCGAGCACGACGTGCCGATGATCCTGGCGACCTGCGACCGCATCGTCGCGCTCGATTTCGGGCACACGATCGCGCAGGGCACGCCCGACGCGATCAGCCACGATCGCGCGCGTCATCGAGGCGTACCTCGGCACGGAAACGGCGACGAGCCTGCAACCGGCCGCACCGCGCGGGCCGGCGGCATGACCGCGTGTCTCGAGGCCGTCGGCCTCTCCGCCGGGTACGGGAAGGTCGAGATCGTGCGCGACCTCGACCTCCACGTCGACGCGGGGGAGGTGGTTGCGCTGCTCGGGCCGAACGGTGCGGGCAAGACGACGACGATCTCGACGCTCTCCGGGCGAGTTGCGCGCGCTCGGCGGCGACGTGCGATTGCTCGGCGCGCGTACCGACGCACCGCTGCACGTGCGCGCGCGGCAGGGGCTCGGCGTGGTCTCGCAGGAGCGCGCCGTGTTGATGGACCTCACGACACGCGAGAACCTGCGGGTCGGCCGCTGCGACCTCGACCGGGCGGTGGCGCTCTTCCCCGAGCTCGAGCCGCATCTCGAACGCCGCGTCGGGCTGCTGTCGGGGGGCCAGCAGCAGATGCTGGCGTTGGCCCGCTGCCTCGCCCGTAGCTGCCGCGTGCTCCTCGTCGACGAGCTGTCGCTCGGTCTCGCGCCGATGATCGTCGACCGCCTGCTGCACGCGGTGCGCGCGGCCGCCGACGACGGCATGGCCGTCCTGCTCGTCGAGCAACACATCCACAAGGCGTTGCAGGTTGCCGACCGCGTGCTGGTGATGACGAGGGGGCGGATCGCGCTCGAGGGCGAGGCGAGCGATCTTGTCGCCCGCCTCGACGCGATCCAGGACGCGTACCTGCGAGACGGCACATCGGAACCACCTGGGGGAGCGAGCTCATGAAACGACGGACTCGGACGACATACGCGTGCGTGGGCGGGATCACGGCCTTCGCACTGTCGGTCGCGGCGTGCTCGGGGAGTTCCAAGAACGCGACGATCGCGCCGACGGGGACGACCGTGCCGTCGAAGCCGTGCCCGGGCGCGCCGTTGAAGTTCACGTCGATCATCGCCTTGTCGGGCCCGCTCGGCACCGGCGGTGACCGGTCACGCGTCGGCCTCCAGGCGGCGGTCGACGGCGTCAACCGCACCTGCGCGCTCGGCCGTCCGCTGCAGGTCACCGTCTGCGACGACAAGGACGACCCGAACGCCAACATCGCGTGTGGCCGCAAGGCCGGCTCCGACGGCTCGCTCGCGATCCTCGGCTCGATCGGCAGCTTCGACGACGGCGTCACCGCGTCGAAACTGCCCGCCATCTTCGTGAACGGCACGTCGTCGTTCGAGCTGACGAACAAGAACGCCTACTCGTCGGTGAACGGACTCGCGCTCGGTGTCTCCGCCACGTCGGCGATCAAGGCGCGCGGCAAGACGTCGTCGACGCTGGTGCTCCCGGACACGCCGACCTTTCAGTTCGCGGGCCAGCTGATCGTGAAGCTGGCGGGACGGTTGAACGTCAAAGTCGACCCGATCTACTACCCGCAGGAGACGACCGACTTCGCGCCGGTCGCGGCGCAGATCTCGCAGGCCAACGACCAGGCGGTCGGCATGCTGCCGCTCAATCCCGTCGTCGTGGTGAACGCGCTCGCGCAGGAGGGCATCACGCCCGCCAACCACGACATGGTCGTGCCCGGCGGTGTCATCACGCCCGACGCGTTGAAGCAGCTCGGCGCGGCGGCGAACGGCATGCTCGTCGTGAGCGAGGCGATGCCGCCCACCGAGACGAGCAACAAGGGGATCGCGGAGTTCCGGGCCGACATGCAGGCCGACGGCAAGAACCCCGACGATCCCAACGTCGACTTCAGCACCGTCACGTCGTGGTCCAACGTCAAGAAGCTCGAGGGTGCGCTGCTCGTGGCCGGGCCCTCGGTGATCGCGTCGCTCGACTCGAAGAGTGTCGTCGACGCGGTGGTGAACCATCCCGTCGACCGGCCCGAGATGGCCCCGTACGACTTCCGCAAGAACGCGATCCCCGAAGTCCCCGAGCTCTCGGGCTTCCGTGTGTTCACCCGAACCGTCGCGGTGCTCCAGATCGAGAACGGGAAGTACAACGTTCTGAGCGACGGATTCATCGACATCCTGAAGCCGCCCGACCTGAGCCACGCCGGCGGTTGAACTCGGCCGGTGATGCGCGGGTGATGCGCGCCGGCTGCCATCGTCCTCCCGGACGAGACGTAGGCCAGCTGAAGGTGGCTGGCCGACCCCTTTCCGGGAGGATCGAACGATGGACAGCACGATTCGGAGCGCGCTCCGCAGGTCCCTGGTGGTCGCACTGGTCGTGAGCGCCGCGGTGTCGGGTATGTCGTCCACGGCGTGACGAACACTTCGACGGGTCGGCCGACCGCCGCTCACGTTGCGACGAAGAAGTTCACTGCCGCCGATCTGCTTCTCGCGGCGTCGACCGCCCAGGGCATCCACCTGACCTACAAAGGCGTGACGACACTCCCCGAGCTCCCGACCCACGACAACGACATCCCGATCCAGTCGTTCTCGTTCGGCACCAGTCGTTCGATCCTCTTGAGTGGTGGGGTCCAAACCGTCGGGAAACCGAACGTCAGCCAAATCAACCTCAGCCACGTGACGGACAACTACAGCCTGCCGTTGCTCCGGCAGTCGCTCGTCGGCGCGGCCCCGGGCGTGTCGGCCACCTTGTACTTCACCGACCTCAGCGGGGCGGGCGGAACACCGTTCGACTTCCTGCAGATCGACCTCGGCCAGACACTCATCTCGTCGTTCCAGATGAGCAGCGGCGGGACGGCACCCGACGAGTCGATCTCGCTGAGTTTCGTCACCATGAAGTTCACCTACCGCATCGCCGGCACAACCACCGTCCAAACGGTCAGCTACAACCTCGCCACCGGAAGCTGAGATCCCCGAGAGGGTCGAGAGCGGGTGACCGGGATCGAACCCGCATGGCCAGCTTGGAAGGTCGGGCGGCGGCCTCCGTGCAGACCGGCCGTACAGACGTTTGTGCAGGTCAACCCGCATGTCGGTTGACCGCCCAATACCGCCCGTGCCCACCCGTGCCCGACACTTAGGGCACGGGGAGGGCACAAAATCGCGGTGCGGCCTTCCTGCTCCGTCTCAGCCAGCCTCGTCGTCGAGCTCTGCGTCGATATGCGTCTCGAAGCTGGCTCCGATGCGGCTGAGGAATCCCATCAGGGTTGGGTCGAGGGAGATCGCGACACGGTCCCCGGAGAAGAACGGCTTGAAGCGCTCCGCCTCGCCGACTGAAAACCGTCGTCTCTCGGCCTCCTCGAACGTCGCAATCACCTCGCCGTAGATGTACCCGACCACACTCAAGGAGATCTCGGCGCCCTCGGCGGAACATTGGGCGAAGACGGCATCGTGCGGTCCGAGGACGGCGAGTGCTGACGCGAACAGTGGGTCCGTGTCGATATCGGTCCAGGTGTCGCTGGTCCACTGCCACCCGGCGCTCGTCGCGGACCGACCACGCGCTTCGCCGACTTGAAACGCTCGCGACGGCTCGATTCCCGTCGCTTCGGTGATTCGTTCCGGAACAACGAGCGGGCCGCGCACCCTGAACCGTAGATCGAGGCTCGTTCGACCCGGCCACCGGAAATCGTCACTCACGGCGCCGTACTAGCACCGCGAAGTTCGGACGACAATCCGGTTTCGTCGACACGCGATCGAACGAGCCGATGACCGTCTGCCGGTTGCGCTTAGCCTCGATCCACCGATGAGTGACGGCTGGGTAGGGCGCGTATCCGCGGAAAGATGCCTCTCGTCCTGGGACGATGACGGTGTTCGACGCCACATTCGTTCCAGGATCCGGGAGGCACTTCCGGTGAGGTCAGTATCGCACTGCGATTGACCGGCTGGACGTGACCTTCGATGACGAGCACGTTGGTCGCGAACGCGGGGCTGGTCCTGCCGGCGACGTTGATGGCCCGGCTCGGTCTCGAGCCGTTGGTGAACGCGACGGTGCGCCTCGGCGGCCGGGTCGGAGGCGTCGCGTCCGGGTCGCAAGATCTGCTCGTTGGTCGCGACGATCCTCGCGGGTGGAACCCATATCGATCACGCCGACATGTTGCGCGCGGGCGCGACGCAGCGGGTGTTGCCGTTCCGGGTGATGGCGCCATCGACGTTGGGCACGTTCTTGCGTGCGTTCACGTTCGGGCATGTCCGCCAGCTCGACAAGGTCCTCGCGGAGACGATCGCGTCGCGGCGTGGGCTGCGGGCGCCGGACCCGGCGGGGCGGCGATGACGATCGATATGGACTCGACGATCTGCGAGGTTCACGGCAAGAACAAACACGGCGCCGCGTACAGCTACACGCATGTGCTCGGCTACCACCCGCTCCTCGCCACGCGGGCCGAGACCGGCGAGATCTTGCACGCTCGGATGCGGAAAGGATCCAGCCAAAAGGGCACGAACCGCTTCGTCGAAGAACTCATCGCGCGGGTGCGCCACGCCGGCGCGACCGGCCCGCTTGACGGTTGCGCGCCGATTCGGGGTTTTGGTCCTACACACTGATCGACACCCTCAACCGATTACAGGTCGGCTGGTCGATCACCGTCAGCACTCAAAAAAGGTCGGTGCGGGCCTGCATCGCCGCCATCGACTGAGCATGCCTGGACGCCGATCGACCTACACCGCCGGCGGCGAAGCCGCGACGTCGCCGAGACGATCTATGTGACTGGCGGCAGCCACGGCCATGATCGACGCGAACTCCGGCTCGTGGTGCGCCGCAGCTCGCCTCATCGACCCGACCCAAGCGCAACTGTGGCCCGACTGGCGCTACCACGCCTTCATCACCAGCCTCGAGCCTGCCGACCGTCGACGCCGACCAGTTCCACCGAGACCACGCCACCGTCGAACTCGCGATCCGTGATCTCAAAGAAGGCGCCGGACTTGCCCACTGCCCGTCCGGGAAGTTCTTCGCCAACGCCGCCTGGCTCTCCTGCGCCGTGCTCGCGCACAACCTCGATCCGCTGGACCGCCCGGCTCGGCGACGTTCACCCCGACAACCAACTCACCGTCGCGGCGCACCATCCGCACCCGGCTCCTCGCGCTCCCCGGCCGCATCGTGAACCGCAGCGGACGACACACGCTTCGACTCCCGTCCCGATGGCCCTGGGCCGACACATTCCTCGACGCGCTCGAGCGGCTACGCGCGATCCCCTGCTCGCCTGAGAACGCGCGACGCCCACCGAACTCGGCTACAGCGCGGCGCAGCCATGCCTCGAACAGACCACGAAGGCGATGCACGCTCGCCCGGCGCAACCGTGATGCCGAAACACAGCACGACGCGCCCGCTCAACCCGTCGGAAGCCGCCGAACAGCAAACACGACCATCAAATCGGTGGATCGAGGCTTAGCGCAACCGGCATATCTGTGCCGATCTTGGCGACCGTTTCGTGCAGTCGGCGTGCATCGTGATGCAACGTGTGTGAGGTCGGGTTGACGCGAGGTTTCTGGTCGCGTTTTCGGCAGCTCGACGCGCCATTCAGAGATGTGGACGAGCTCTCGACGTTGTTGGACATCGGTGCGGTGGCGGAACGTCTGTGCGTCACGGAGCGACACGTTCGCCGGTTGGTCGCCGAGCGCCGGATTCCGTACGTCAAGGTCGGCCGCTTCGTGCGCTTCGATCCCGCCGACGTCGCCGACTGGATCACCGCGGCTCGCGTACCGCCGCGTTCGCTGACGCACCCTCTGCGTATGATCGACGCGGAGCTCGACTCGGCGCGATCACGCGCCGCCGGCTCCGGATCGCGCCGCTGAGGCGCCTCGTCACGTCGACCGGCACGGGAGCCGAACGATGAGCAGGCGCCGCACGTTCGGTTCCATTCGTACGTTGTCGTCCGGCCGCTACCAAGCGCGCTACACGTCGCCCGACGGTGCTCGCCATCGTGCGCCGCGCAGCTTCGCGACCAAGGCCGAAGCGAGTCAGTGGCTCGCGAAGATCGAGACCGAGTTCGCCCGAGGCACGTGGACCGATCCCGACGCCGGTCGCGTTTCGCTCGACGGGTACGCACGGAGCTGGGTCGAGACCCGCGCCAACCTGCGCCCGCGCACCGTCGATCTGTACGAGTCTCTGCTCGAGCACCACATCGTTCCCGCGCTCGGCGATCACGAGGTCGGCACGCTCAGCGCCGGGACCGTGCGTCGGTGGTACTCGCAGCTCGTACGGCGAAGCGGCCCGGGTTCGCTGACGCCGGCCAAGAGCTACCGCCTTCTGCGCACGATCCTCAACACCGCCGTTGCCGATGGCGTCATCGCGCGGAATCCGTGCGCGATCGTCGGCGCCGGCATCGAGCGCAGCGCCGAGCGCCCGGTCGCGACGCTCGCCCAGGTCTGGGCGTTGGCCGACGCGGTCCCGCCGCACTTTCGCGCGCTCGTCCTCACCGCCGCGTTCGGCGGCCTCCGCTTCGGCGAGCTCGCCGGCCTGACGCGCGATTGCGTCGACCTCACCGCGGGCACGATCACTGTCCGTCGTGCGCTCGTTCAGCGTGATGACGGAACCCTGCAGCTCGGCCCGCCCAAGAGCGAAGCCGGTCGGCGCACCTTCACGATTCCGGCCGCCCTCGTACCTGAGCTCGCCTCGCATCTCGACAAGTACGTCGAAAAGAGTGCCGACGCGCTCGGTCTTCGTCGGTGCCAAAGGTGCGCGCCTGCGACGGTCGAACTGGTCGGTGCTCTGGAAGAAGGCGACCGAGAAGGTCGGCGTTCCCGGTCTGCGCCTCCACGACCTGCGTCACACGTGCAACACCCTCACGGCCGCGACCGGTGCGAGCACCCGCGAGCTGATGCACCGCATGGGCCACGCCTCGCCGCGGGCCGCCCTGCGCTACCAGCACGCAACTCGCGAACGTGACGTCGTGATCGCGGGCGCACTCGACCAGATCATCCAGGAGGGAACGACGTGAGGCGACGCATGCGCCGAGGCGAGGAGCCGCCCGCCGATGCCACGGTGATCATCCGAGCCGACGAGCTCGATCCCGAAGTGCTGCTCGCGGACGCCCGCGACAACCACTCGTTCTACGGCTTCTACGGGATCTCGGTCTTCGCCGACTCGCTCGACGTGCGGTGGTTCGACCGAGCGGAGCGGTTCGCGAACCATCCCTGGCTCGTCCTCTTCACTGCCGGCGGTCTGTACTCGTCGGGCCTCGAGCTGTGGGACACGGGCCAGGCGCCGCACTACGACATCGTGCACGAGGATCTCGACGAGCTCGTCCGTCGTATCCTTGGAACACCGCATCGGGTGTATCCGAATCCGTTCCACCAGGAGGGACCGTGACGAAGCCACCCCGCCTCGACCTGTGGGCCGACTTCAACAACGAGGACGACGACGGCTTCGGTTGGTCGGCGCTGCATCACGCCAGTGATCCTGCGCGCGTGACGCCGGGGGCGCGGGTCATCGCCGGTACCGAGCGGGCATGGGCGGTCGCGGAAATCATCGCCGTCGACGACGACGGCATGGTTCACTTTCGTGTGCTCCCGCGCAACGATCCCGACTCGCAGCGAGTGCTGGCGGACGCTTCCAATGGCTGACGACGCGCGTTCGTTCCGCGCCGTCTACGAGCACGATCCCGACGACGGCATCGTGGCTTGTGCGCGTCGAAGGCCTCGACGGCTGCCACACCTACGGCCGCACGAAGCATGAAGCCGCCGACCGCATCGAAGAAGCCCTCGCCGCCTGGCTCAACAAGGAACCGAGCGAGTTCACTTTGACCCACGCTTGAAGCGCGAGCGTGTGACATCGCCGAGCCGTTGCATCGGTCCTCGACTCTGCGTCGCAGGTGGGCGAGTGCGAGTCTCCTTGAGTTCGGACGCTCTCGCTGAGGCGATGCCGTAGGAGCTCACTGCGAACACCAACGATTCGTATCGTGTCTCACCCAAGCCGGCACGGGCCGAGTCGAGGAGCGTAGTCAGCTCCAAGATTTCTGCAGATGCCGGTGCGGTGTAGGACCGGTTCCAAGTCAGCAAGAGGTCGTCAACCAAGGCAGTTCCGATCTCAGCTAGACCTTCGTCGTTCGTCGCGATCGATCGCAGTGCGATGAGTAATCGCGACCAGCGAGGCAATCCGCGCGTCGCACGTGCACACGCCCGTGTCACGTGTTCTCGACGGTCAGAGTTCATCGTGTTCCAGAGCTCGTCGGTCGTCGCGGCGGGTAGGCCGACTCTCGCCAGCCAACGTGCCGACGTCGCCGCAACGTTGGCGACGTCATCGGCGAGGCATTCGAGTAGGCGCGAGCTGCACCTCGCGGCGTCGAGACGTGCCACTGCTTCCACTCCCGCGCGCCGCACTGCTGGCGCTTGGTTAGAGAGGTACTCAACGGCTTCGATCGCGTCGTCTGCGTCGCCAGATTCGCCCAGCCCCCGTAAAGCGAGGACCGGTTCCCTCGGCAGGAGACCTCGGTAGAAGGCGACAACGTCGAAGCCCGCAGCTTGTAGTTGGTGCCGCGCTAACCAACGCATGCCGCTTCTTCGGTCGCGAAGAAACTCCAGAGCCAGAGGATCAGCGTCCGGCGTCTCCCGAAGCAGTGTCCAGAGCGCGAGCTCTGCGAGATACGTCGAGCGAACCGAGAGCAGACGACGCAGAAGCTGGTCGCGCCGGTCGCCCGTCGCTGCTGACAGAGCCGCCTCAGCGACGATCCGAAGCGTCTTCGGATCGGATTGACGCATTGCGGTTTCGAGGGCGTCGGATGAGTGGCCGGTCTTGACGACGATCGCGGCGGCTGCGCGCCGGGTTGCAAGATCGCCTGAACGCACAAGCAGTACGAGCGCGTCGGCTCCTGCGAGCCGCGAGACCAAGTCGATCGCCCGCTGTGCGACGTCTGCGCCGCGACTTGTCGATGACAGACGGTTGAGAAGCCCGAGACAGGCGAGCATCTCCGCGAGGTGCCGTTCGTCGAACCGTGCCTCGATTGCGGTCTCGGCCGTCCGGCGGACCTCCGGTACCCAGTCTCCGCATCGAATGAGAAGGAAGCGCACAGCCCACGATGACTCGTCGCCGCGCAGAATTTTCACTGCGGCTTCGCGCACGTGTCCGCTTGGGTGCATCGACAGGACCCCGGCCGCCGCGGTTGCGTTCGCGGCCTCCGCAACGATTTCAGCCACGTTGCTCGCGTTCACGCTGAACAGACCGTGTAGATCCCCAGGCTCGGTGAGCCAGCGCCGGCGGATGTATTCGTCTTCCGCTGGAAGCCGGCTCGGAGCGACGGCGAGCAACCGGCTCCCGACCCTGTCGATGTTCGATAGGAACTCGGCGCGATTCAGCGGAGGCGCGTACGGCGCGTACCAGCGATCGAAGGTCTGCTCGCCGCTCGCGTCATCGATATCCATGACCAGATCAGGATGTCAGCTCATGCCGGGTTCGGCGGCGGATTCATCTCGCCGTTAGGGCACGTGGAGGGCACAAGCGGTGCTCTCGGGCTCCGTGCAGACGTTCGTCAAGGTCTGCACACGGTGCCTGATCAGGACTTACTCGGAGAGCGGGTGACCGGGATCGAACCGGCATGGCCAGCTTGGAAGGCTGGGGCTCTGCCATTGAGCTACACCCGCGAGCGGTATCGCCGCGGCGACCAGACTAGGCGGGCTGCCGACGGGCGCGCGAAAACGACAGGTGGTACCACCCCGAAATTCCGCGCATGCCATGCCGGCTCAGGTACGGGGCGTGACGTTCTGGAGTCGGACCTGACCCATGGCGACGAGCCGGTCGTCGGCGTCGGTGACGCGTACCTCCCAGAGCTGCGCGGTCCGGCCCTGTTGGATGGCGGTCGCCCGTACCGTCACGCGTCCCGACACCATCGAACGCAGGAAGTTGCTGTTGTTGTTCACGCCCACCGCGACCAGGCCGTGCTCCGCGGCGGCGGTCGACGCCCCGATGCTGGCCGCGCTCTCGATCGCGGTCGTGTAGACCCCGCCGTGCACGAGCCCCCAGGGTTGGTGGTGCTCCGGGCCGAGGTCGATCCACCCCGTGACCGCGGTCGGCCCGACCGCGTCGATCTGGAGCCCGGCGGCCTTCATGAACGCGCTCTTCGCCTGCGGAACGGCAATGGCGTCGTCATCCGTCACTGATCGGCTCCTCACGTTCGCAACCACGGCGTCCGGTGCCGTGACCCTACGAGGTGACGGTCTTCAGATGCTGCGCGGCGATCGCGTCGGCAATCGCCCGGGCGATCAGGTGCATATGCGTGACCGCGTGCTGCAGCAGCGCGGCGGCCTCCGCCGAGTGACCCGGAGACGTCGGCGTCGACGTAGCTCGTGATGTCGTCGACGTGGGTGTGCAGCAGGTTGGTGACGGCGACGAGCTCGACACCGCCGGCCGTCGCGGTCGTAACGAAGCTGGCGAAGTCGCTCTGGTAGTCGTGGAGCTGGCTCTTCGCCAACGCCTTGCCCGCGCTGTCGTTCGTGCGGGCCGACTGCGCATAGTCGATGAAGAACTGCGTGTGCTGTTCCCAGAGCTGCGCGAACGCTCGGGCCGCGTCGCGACCGTAGACGGAAGCCAGCGCGTCGGTCAGGGCCTGGGTGTTCGCGGCGAGCGCCTTGACGGCATCGGTCGGTGTGGCGTCGCCGTTGCCGGTGTCGACCGCGTGGGCGAGTGCCGCGACGAGCGTGACGTGCTCCGAAAGCAGCGTGTCGAAGGCGCGGCGCAGCGCGGCCGCGGTCAGGGGCGGTCGTTTCGGGTCGGGCGCGGGAATCTGTTGCGCGGGGTCGGCGGCGAGGTTGAAGACCGTGATCGGCGTGGCCGCCTGGTGCGATCCCGAAGCGCACCCGCTGAGCAAACCGGCGGTCAACGCGATGGCGCCGAGCGTGCCGAGAGCCCGCTTGCTCATGACGTCGCCTCGACCCGGTTGTGCGATTGCATCCACGCGATGCACTCGGCTGCCGGCTGCGGTCGCGCGAAGAAGTACCCCTGCACCTCGTCGCAACCGAGCGCTCGCAGGAGCTCGAGGCTCTCCGCGGTCTCGACCCCTTCCGCCACGGTGGCGAGGCCGAGCGTACGGGCGAGCTCGATCGTGTAGCGCGCGACGGCGAGGCTGCCGGGCGCCGAGAGGTCGGAAACGAACGACTGGTCGATCTTGAGGGTGCTGATCGGGAGCCCCGTGAGATACGCGATCGACGCGTAGCCGGTTCCGAAGTCGTCGACACTCGATCGCACACCGAGCTCGGCCAGTGCCTCGAGGACGGCCCGCGCGCGCGTCGGGTCGTCGAGCACCGCGGTCTCGGTGAGCTCGATCTCGAGGAGGGCCGGGTCGACGTCGTGGCGGGTGAGCATCTCGGCGACCTGCCCGGGCAGCCGTGTGTCGCCTGCGCACGCGGCCGCGAGGTTCACCGCGACGCGGACCCGATCACCCGTCGCGTTCCATGCGTGCGCCTGCCGCAACGCCTCGTCGAGGACGTAGAGCGTCAACGGCTTGATGAGGTGCGTGGATTCGACGACGGGCAGGAACTCGCCCGGCCCGAGCAGCCCGCGGGTCGGGTGCTGCCAGCGGACGAGCGCCTCGACCGAGTCGGCCTTCCCGGTCCGGAGGTCGATCTTGGGCTGGTAGTGCAACACGAGCTCGTGCTGTTCGAGCGCGCGCCGGACCTCGGACGCGAGCGCGAGCCGCTCGGCGTTGAAGACGTCGTGTTGTTTCGAGTACAGCTCGATACCCGAGTGCGAACGCTTCGCGACGTACATCGCGACGTCGGCGTGGCGGAGGAGCGTGGCCGCGTCGTCCCCGTCGTCGGTGCACGCGACGCCGATGCTCGCCCGCACGTCGATCTCGATGTCGTCGATGTTGAAGGTCTCCTCGAGCGCGGCCGAGATGTCCTCGGCGACCGCGACCGCATCCTGCGGGTGGGCCAGACCCGGGAGCACGATGCCGAACTCGTCACCGCCGAGCCGCGCGACGGTGTCCTGCGCGCGCAGCCGTTGTGCGATGCGCTTCCCGATATGCCGCAGCAGTTGATCGCCGGACTCGTGGCCGAGTGCGTCGTTGATCTCCTTGAAGCGGTCGAGGTCGAGCAGGAGGGCTGCGGCGACGGTGCCGTTGCGGCGCGCCTGGATCGCGACCTGGTCGAGCCGGTCGGTGAAGAGCACGCGGTTCGGCAGGTCGGTGAGCATGTCGTAGAGCGCCTGGTGCCGGTTCGCCTCGACCTGGCGCCGCAGGTCACGTGACGCGCGGGCGACGATCCGGAACAGGGACAGATAGAGCAGCAGCAACCCGATCGCGACCAGCAGGAACAGCCGGTGCGCGTCGTGACTGATCGCCTGCGCGATCGGCTGGTACGGCAGGTAGATCTCGAACGCGCCGACGATCTTCGCGTTGGTGTCCTCGGTGAAGTGGCCGTCCGAGCCGACCCGTAGCGGGACGTACACCGACAACAGCCGTTCGAAGTTGGTGTGGTCGAGCTCGTCGGCGGAACGAAGATCGGTCACCTCTGCGGTCACCGGGCCTTCGAAGCTCTTGTTGAGGCCTTCGTCACCGGGGAACCAGCGTTGCAGCAGCGCCCGGTTGTCCGACCAGACCACGAAGTGTTCCGTGTTCCAGATCTTCAGCCGGACGATGTTGTTCTTCGACAGGCTGTCGAGGAGCACGCGGTCGAGCTGGGCGCGCCGCGCTTCGGGGAGCGGCAGGAAGTTGTGCTCCAGGTCGCTCGGTTCGAGCACCGGCAGGACGCCGATGTTCGCCGCGACCTGCGCACTGCGTATGGCGTCACCGATGGTGCGGGAACGAACCGTGTCCTCGAGATAGGAACCGAGGACGACGCCGAGCACCACCATCAGCCCGAGGCTGATGAGGCCGAAACGCGCGAGAAGGCTGACGCGGCCTCCCAGCTTTCGCACGATCGTCCTCCTCGCCTGGCCTTCCCCAGACAGATCGGACGCAGCTCAGGTGCCCTTGAGAACGCCTGGATGCGCGATTCGGGTCGTTTACGACGATTCCCGACGGGCTGCGACCCGGTTGAGCAGTACGCCGAGCCGCGTGTGCTCGTCGGCGGACAGATGCCGCCCGAACGAGTCCCGCAGTGTGTCGGCGTACACGGCGTTCGCGGCACGGAAGTGCCGCCGGCCCTTGGCGGTGGTGACGACGATCGTGGCGCGCCGATCCGCGGGGTCCGGACGGCGTTCGACGAGCCCCTCGGTCTCCATCCGTTGCACGAGCCGGCTGAAGCCGGGCTGGCTGTAGCGGGGATGCAGCGCGCGCTGGAGCTCCGCCATCGGGAGGCGGTGCGGAGGGTGGGCGCGTTCGAGATAGGCGAGGCTGGAGAAGACACCGGAGTCGGCGCCGGCCTCCTCGTCGAGCGCGGCCACGACGTCGTGCAGCACCGCCTGGTAGACGGCGGCCAGCGCGCTCCAGCTCGGGACGGGATCGGCGGCGTCGGGGCGGCTCGACGCGCGCGGGCTCACTGCGCCCGGCGCGGATCGTCGAGCACGACCTCGAACTCGCCCGGGATCCGCCGCTGCAACGCGTCGGTGATCGTGAGCCGCAGTTCGTCGGGCGGCAGCACGCAGTCCGCGCAGGTCACGTTCGTCGAGCACGAGCTCGAGATGCACACGCGCGGTCTTGGGATTCACCTCGCGCACGAGCAGGTCGGCGCCGTCGGCGCGCAGGAATCCGGCGACGTCGTCGACCGCGGTGGCGACCGCTTCCGGTTCCATCGTCAGACCCCGCGGACGACCGGTTTGCTCTGCATCGTGCTCTCGCCGAAGCTCGGCAGGCCGATGGCGTGCAGGCTGCCGAGTCCGCCGCAGACGATCGGGACGATCTGATCGGGGCGCTCGACGAGATACACGCGCCCGTCGGCGGCCGACGCGGTCGCGTTGGCGCAACAGCTCGGCGTTCGCCGCGGGCCACAGGTCGATCGGCTGCCACGCGTTGTCGCGGAGGTAGGTGGCGAGGTCGTCGACGTCGGGGAACGCCGCGCCGAATCGCTCGGCCCAGATCGGGTTGAACGCGACGACCACCTCACCGTTGCCGACGTTGCCGAGGAACATGTTCGCCAACGGGTACGCGAGGCTCTTGGCGATCAGAGTAGAGCAGGTCGCGGGCGTCGTCGTTGTGGATGTCGGCCATGGGGAACGTCCCCTTGCCGCCGTGCACGGTCACGACGTCGTCGTCGACGGTGAAGCCGCGGCGCTGCGCGAGCGACGGCCACGGCGAACGTTCTTCCCATTCGCCGATGCAGAAGCCGAACCGTGCGGGTTGCCCGAACACCGACTTCGTCGTCTCGCCCGCCCGCTGACCGCCGATGTTGCGCAGGCACAGCGCAACCGCGCGTCCGATCGTCATCGAACCGCGGCCCGCGGCGCCGCCCATGCAGCTCGCGCGGTAGTCGATGGCGAGCTCGTCGCGGCACGGCCCGTTCACGATCAGCATCGGAAACACGCTCGACGTGGTGGTGGTGAGCCCGAACGCGTTCCATTCGGGTTCGGAGAGCGCTTCGAGGGCGGCGAGCACGACACCGAACGCAGCCGGTTCGACGCCCGCGAGCGCGGCATTGATCGCAACGAGCTCGACGGTGGCCACGCCGTTCACCGGGGGCAGCACGCACACGACGTGGTCGGCGGGGTACGGCGACGCCGCGAGCAGGGCTTCGATCGCGTCGTCGGTCGCCGGCAATTGCGGGACGCCGTCGCTCCAGTGGTCGTCGAGCGACAGCTGGTAGAGCGCACGCGGATCGGCGGGAACTTCGACGCGTTCGCTCGCGAGCGTCATGCCGACACGCCCAGGAGCTCGAGGACCTTCGGGTAGTACTCGTCGGCGATCTCGTCGCAGCTCTTCGGCCGGACGGGCCTCGAGCGGGTAGGGGAGCACCAGCACGTTCAGGTCGGCGTGGCCGACGTGGCGGGCGACGTTGTGCGCGTGCACGGTGAACTCGTCGCACACGACGGCGACGACGGGCTTCTCGTGCTCCTCGACCGTGACCGCGTCCTTGATCGTGAAGGTGGTGCACGATCCACACGTACCGAGGCCGACGATCGCAGCGTCGACGTGTACGGCGAGCTCCTCGATCTCCTTGCGGTCGCTCGACGCGGGATGGCCGATCTGCGCGCCGGTCTCGACCGCGATCGTCTGCGCGCCGTCGCGACGGAGGTACTCGTCCCAGATGGCGGCGATCGCCTGCCACGATCGCCACGCGCGGTCGGTACGCAGCCCGATCGTGAGGCCCGTCAGCGGTCGATCGAGGCGGAACGTCGGCGCGCTCACCTCGCCTGCCGGTTGCGCGGTCGGCCGCCTGACCCAGATGGTGTCGGTGCTCATGCCGTCAGGGTACAGATATATGCGCGCGCATACAATGGCCTAGTATCGGCAGGTGGCGCGCATCCCGCTCGACGGCCCGACCGGCGACCCGACGCCCTGGTGGAAGGCGGCGGTGCTCTACCAGATCTACCCGCTGTCGTTCGCCGACTCGAACGCCGACGGCATCGGCGACCTGCGCGGGATCATCGAGCCGGCTCGACTACCTGCAGTGGCTGGGCGTCGACGCGATCTGGCTGAGCCCGATCACCGTCTCGCCCAACGCCGACTGGGGCTACGACGTCGCCGACTACTGCGCGGTGCAGCCCGACCTCGGAACCCTCGCCGACTTCGACGAGCTGGTCGCCGGCGCGCACCGACCGCGGCATCCGCGTGCTGCTCGACTTCGTGCCGAACCACACGAGCGAGCGAGCACCCGTGGTTCGTCGATCGCGCGATCGTCGACGACGTCGACACGGCGCGACTGGTACGTCTGGGCCGACCCCGAGCCCGACGGCTCGCCGCCGAACAACTGGGTCAGCAGCTTCGGCGGACCGGCATGGACGCTCGACGCCGCGACCGGCCAGTACTACCTGCACAACCACCTGCGGGAGCAGCCCGACCTGAACTGGTGGAACGACGAGGTGCGCGACGCCTTCGACGGCATCCTCCGGTTCTGGTTCGACCGCGGCGTCGACGGCTTCCGCATCGACGTGTGCAACATCATCGTCAAGGACGCCGAGCTGCGCGACAACCCGCCCGCGACCGACGACGACCCGCTCGACGTGCGGATGTTCGGCCAGCGGCCCGTGTACAACGCGAACCGGCCCGAGGTGCACGACGTGCTCCGCCGCTGGCGCCGGATCGCCGAGTCGTACGACCCGCCCCGTGTCCTCCTCGGCGAGACGCCGGTCGACGACTCCGCGTCGTTGGCGCGCGTTCTACGGCGCCGACCTCGACGAGTTGCAGCTCGCGTTCAACTTCCCGTTCATCAACGCGCCGTTCGACGCCGCGGCGATGCGCGACATCGTCGAGGCGATCGAGGCGCATGCTCCCGGCCGGCGCGTGGCCGGCGTGGACGGGCTCGAACCACGACATGTCGCGGCTTCGCGACCCGGTGGGCGCACGACGATCCGCAGCAGGCGCGGGCCGCGCTGCTGATGCTGCTCGACCCTGCGAGGCACGCCCGTGCTCTACCAGGGCGACGAGATCGGCCTCGGCGACGTCACCGTCGAGCCGCCGGATCTCCGCGACCCGCTCGGCGTGCGCTACTGGCCCGCCTACGCCGGGCGCGACGCGATGCGGACGCCGATGCACTGGCGTGACGCGCCCGGCGGCGGCTTCACCGACCCGGCGCCGACGCCGTGGCTCCCGCTCGGCGACACGACGCTGAACGTCGAGCGCAGACCGGCGACGCCGGCGTCGATGCTCGCGCTGGCCCGCGACCTCATCGCGTTGCGCCGCCGGACTCCCGACCTCGCCCTGGGTTCGTACGCACTCGCTCGCGGCGCCGGAGGACGTCTGGGCCTGGCGACGCGGCGAGCATCACGCGGTGTTCGTCAACTGCTCCGACGCCGCGGCCGAGGTCGACGTCGCCGCGCGCACCGCCGCGCCCGCGGCCCGGGTCGCGATCGCGACCGACCGCGCCCGCGACGGTGAAGCGATCGGACCGTCGCTCGGGCTCGCGGGCTGGGAAGCGCTCGTCGTCGAGCTCGACTGAAACCGAGCGACGCTGCGCGTCGGCGGGGATCGGTGACGCGCACCTCCCGTCGTCACGCGGGCGCGGGGATGGCCTGTACGGCCCAGCGGTTGCCGTCGGGGTCGGCGAAGAACACGAACCGGCCCCACGGGAAGTCCTCGATCGGGCTCACGTCGACGCCGCGCGTGGACAGCTCGGCGTGCGCGGCCTCGATGTCGGAGACGACGAGCTGCATCCCGCGGACCGAGCCGGGAACCGCGTCGGTCACACCCGTACCGAGCGCGATCGAGCACGCGGATCCGGGCGGCGTCAGTTGCACGAACCGCAGTTCCTCGCTGACGGTGTGGTCGTGGTCGGCGTTGAACCCGACCGTCTCGTAGAACGCCTTCGCGTGGTCGACGTCGGTGACCGGGATCGCGACGAGCTCCAGCTTCCAGTCCATTGCGCATGCCCTCCGGTGCGGTGGTTCGGGAGGCGAGCATGCGCCCCGGAAGTGGCCATCCTGTGACCGGTTTTCCGAGCCGCGCGCCGGGCGGGTTCGTTATGGTCTGCGGATGCGTTCCGCGGCGGCCCGGCCCACGGTTGCGATCATCGGCGCCGGTGCGGGCGGCATCGCGATGGGGGTGGCGCTCAAACGGGCCGGCTACGACTTCACGATCTACGAGAAGTCCGACGGCGTGGGCGGAACGTGGCGGTACAACACGTACCCGGGCGCCGCGTGCGACGTGCCGTCGCACCTCTACTCGTTCTCGTTCGAGCTGAACCCGTGGTGGAGTCGCACCTACGCGACGCAACCCGAGATCCTCGCCTACCTCGAGCGCTGCACCGACCAGTACGGGCTCCGGCCGCACCTGCGCACCGGGGTCGCGGTGACCGAGGCGCGCTGGGACGACGCCGAGCGGCAGTGGCGACTCGTCGACGCCGAAGGCGAGGAGCACCGCGCCGACGTCGTGGTGAGCGGTCTCGGCATGTTGAACATCCCGGTCGTGCCCGACATCCCCGGCATCGAGCGGTTCCGGGGCCGCGCGTTCCATTCGTCGCGTTGGGATCACGGCAAGTCGCTCGCGGGCGAGCGCGTCGCGTCGATCGGGACGGGCGCGAGCGCGATCCAGTACGTACCCGCGATCGTGCCGCAGGTCGAGCACCTCACGGTGTTCCAGCGTTCGCCGATCTGGATCACGCCGCGTCTCGACCGGCCGTACACGAGCGAAGAACAGCGCCGATTCGCGCGCGTTCCCGGCGCCGCGCGCGGCACCGGTGGAAGATCTGGTGGACGTACGAGCGCGCCGACTTCCAGGCGAGCGCGGACCAGACCGTGATGATGACCGGCCTCGCGCAGTCGTACCTCGAACGCAAGATCACCGATCCGGAGCTGCGGGCGAAGCTGACGCCGGACTATCCCGTCGGCTGCAAGCGGCCGCTCATCTCGCGCGAGTGGCTGCCGGCACTGACCCGCCCGAACGTCCGGCTCGTGACCGAGCCGATCGCGGAGATCACCGAGCGGGGGATCCGCACCGCCGACGGCGAGGAGCACTGTGTCGACACCATCGTGTTCGGTACGGGATTCCGCGCCAACGAGTACCTGACGGCCGTCGACTTCTACGGGCGCGACGGCCGGCGCCTGCGCGACGACTGGCGCGACGGCGCGGAGGCGTATCTCGGCCTGACCGTGTCGGGCTACCCGAACCTGTTCATGCTCTACGGGCCGAACACGAACGGCGTGAACTCGATCATCTTCATGCACGAGGCGCAGGTGAACTACGTGATGGGCGCGCTACGCGCGATGCGGCGCCGGCGCGTCACCGCGCTCGACGTCCGGCGCGCGGTGATGGACCGTTACAACCGTCGCATCCAGGCGGCGATGGCGGGCACGGTGTGGACGGCGGGCTGTACGAACTACTTCCGCGCGCCGAGCGGCAAGGTCGTCACGCAGCTGCCGTACAGCGGCGGGCGGTATTGGTTGCGGACCCGCGTGTTCACGTTGTGGCAGTACCACCGGGAGCGCGTGGCCAGCGGGGGAGCACCTCCCGCGCGATCTCGTCGACGATTTCCTCGGGTTCGTCCCATTGCGGGTCGTCGGCCCGCGGATGGTGGAACACGAGATCGGTGAACCCCATCGCCGCGTAGCGTTCGACGAACTCGGCGAAGGCCGAGGTGCTCGCCAGCGGTCGCGCCTCGGTGTTGCCGATCATGTAGATGCGCTCGACCGTCGACGGGTCGCGCCCGATCGCGGCGCACGCGTCGTCGAGCCGGCGGACCTGCGTCCGCACGACCTCGTCGTTGCCCGCGGCCGTGCGCTCCCGGTTGCTCGTGTCGCCGAACGTGATCCACGCGTCCGCGTGGCGCGCGGCCACCTCCAGCGCGCGCCGGCCGCCCGCCGCGATCGCGATCGGGATACGGGGAACCTGGATCGCGCGCGGGCGCGACGCACGCGTCGGCGACGGTGTAGTAGGTCCCGCGGTGGGAGACCGTGGGCTCCGCGAAGAGGCGGCCGAGCAGCCCGACGAACTCGTCGAGGCGCGCGACCAGTTGCTTCGGGGTCAGCGGCTCGGCGCCGAAGACGGTGGAGTCGAAGCCGAGGCCACCCGCGCCGACGCCGAGGATGAAGCGGCCGCCCGACACGTGGTCGATCGTGACGGCGTCCTGCGCCAGCGTGACCGGGTGCCGGAAGTTCGGCGAGGCGACCATCGGGCCGAGGCGGATGCGGTCGGTCGCGGCCGCCATCGCGGTGAGCCACGGGATCGCCCCGAACCACGGACGGCCGCGGTACCGGCGCCACGACAAGTGGTCGTAGGTCCAGAGGTGGTCGTAGCCGAGCCTCTCGAGGTGCCGGGCGCGCGCGATCGTCTCGGGCAACGGATCGGTCGGGAGCATCACCACGCCGAAGCGCACGGCGCGACGCTACTCAGGTCGCGCGACCCGCACGGTGCAGCGTGCGGGCGGTCGACAGCGCGGCGACCGTGACCGGTACCACCATGACCGCGAGCGCGAGCCGGATGTCGCCGACCGTCGCGAGGATCCCGCCGATCGCGGCGCCGAACGGTTGGCCACCCCACGACACCATCCGCGCGATCACGTTGACGCGCCCGAGGAACTCGTCGGGCACTGTGGTCTGGCGGTAGGTGATCCCGTTCAGGATCGCGAGCTCGACGCCGGTCTGCCAGAGGAACCAGATCGGCAGCGCGAGCGCGAACGCGGTCGTGAACGCGAGCCCCGTCATCATCGCGGCGGCGAGCAGCAACGTGTAGGTGGTGAGTCGCGGCGGTGTCCGACCCTTCCCGATGTGCGGGAGCGTGAGTGCCGCGGTGAGCGTCCCGACCGCGCCGACCGCGACGAGCACACCGATCCGCGGATCGTGGTCGGAGAGCCCGAGCTCGCGGACCGCGTACGGAACCGTCAACCCGAGCAACGCACCGAAGCTGACGCTGTTGCCGAAGCCGGCGAGCGTCAGCGCGCGGATGACGCGTTCGGTCCACAGGTACCGCAGGCCTTCCACGATCGTCTCCCGCATCGTGGCCGACGTCGTGCGTTCCGTCGTCGAGAACGGACGGCCCACGCCGCGGATGAGGACGGCCGAGACGACGTACGAGAGCGCGTCGATCGCGAGGGCGATCGACGGCGTCGCGGTCGTCGCGATGACCGCGCCCACGGCCGGCCCGACGATCAGGGCCACGGAGTCGTAGGTCCACATCGCGGAGGAGGCGAGGACGACGCGGTCGCGGCCGACGAGCGCGGGCAGCGCACCGAAGTTCGCGGCGTCGAACCAGACGAAGCACGTCGCGAGTCCGGCCGCGACCACGATGAGCTGGCCCGTCGTCAAGACCCCGAACGCGTCGGCGACCGGGACGCTGCCGACGATCAGTGCCGCCGCGATGTCGCTCGTCAACATGATGCGCCGCCGGTCGTGCCGGTCGGAGACGGCGCCCGCGAACAGTCCGAACACGAGGTACGGCACGGTTTGCAGCGCGGTGAGCAGGGCCGTCAACCCGGCCGAACCGGTGCGCTGGTAGAGCAGGATCGGGAGCACGACGGTGGTCAACGCGGTGCCCGTGACGCTCACCGCGTGCGCGGCGAAGAACCGGCGCCAGACCGGGTCCGCCAGTGGCGACGCGCGCTCGCTCACGAGGCGCAGCCTCGCACGCGACAGGAGATCGGTCGCGCAGTCCACCAATCACCCGGCCTGGGCGTGGGATCATGCAGATCGCGCTCAAGGTCGGCGGGCGGAAGGCCGATACCGGGCGCATCCGAGCGGGCGCGCGAATGAGGGGGCTACTCATGCGCAAGCGGCGCCGAGCGGAGTTCCATCTCCTCGGTCGAGTGCCGGAGCCGCCGGGTTTCGACCTCGCGGGGCAGATCGCGGCGCCGAGCGCGGGTACGTCGAGCGAGGACCGCTATCGCGCGCTCGTCGAGGCCTTGACGGAGTTCGTGATCGTGACCGACGCGCGGGGTCGTGTCGCGCCGGCCCAGGGATCGTGGTCGGGGTACACGGGTCAGGATCAGACCGCGTATCGCGATCGCGGTTGGATCGACGCCGTGCACCCGGACGACCGGAACGTCTTCGAGGCGCGTTGGGCCGAGGGTTCCGCCGGCGTCGATCCGTTCTCGGTGGCCGGCCGCCTGCTGCACGTCACCGGTGAGTACCGGCACTGTGCGGGGCGCGTGGCGCCGATGCTCGATGCCTCCGGTCGCGTCGTGGAATGGATCGCGGCGTTCTCCGACGTGAACGAGCGTCACCTGGCCGAGGAACGCGAGCGGCTCATTGCCGAACGCTTCCGGCGCGTGTTCGACGCGAACGTCTTCGGTGTGTGTTACGGCATCCGCCGGCGCGTCTTCGACGCCAACGACGCGATGCTCGACATGCTCGGCGCCGAGCGCAAGGAGCTCGCCGCCGGACTGCGTATCGAGGAGTTGCTCTTCCCGGCCGAGCTCGACGATCCGGACGATCAGCTCCGGCAGGGCGGTGCCCGCGAGATCGAGGTGAAACGCAAGGACGGTACGAGCGCCTTCCTGCTGGCGGCGGGGATCGGCCTCGCACCCGATCCGGGTTGGCTGGCCGTCGCAGTGGACGTGACCCAACGCAAGGTCGCGGAGCGCGAGAGCGAACACCGCGCGTTGCACGACGCGCTCACGGGATTGCCGAACCGCCGCCTCCTCGTCGATCGACTCCACCACGCGTTGACACGTGTCGGCGCGCCGCGCCTCGCCGGTCGCGGTGCTCTTCTGTGATCTCGACCACTTCAAGGAGATCAACGACGTCTTCGGGCACGCGGCGGGCGATGCCGCCCTGCAGGCCGTCGCCCGCCGGCTCGAACAGCTCTCCCGGGAGAGCGACACGGTGGCCCGCACGGGCGGCGACGAGTTCGTCGTGGTCCTGGAGGACCTCCACGAAGCGGAGGACGCGGAACGCATCGCCGAGCGGATCCGGGTCGAGCTCGCGTCGCCCGTCCGCTTCGAGGGTCGTGACATCCAGGCGACGTGCAGCATCGGCGTGTCGTTGAGTCACGGTGCCGGTGATCGGGTCGAAGCCCTCCTCGGTCGCGCCGACGACGCGATGTACCGCGCGAAACAGGACGGGCGGGACCAGATCGCGCTCGTCGACAACGAGCCCGACTCCCGCGCCGAACGGCGATGGATCGAGCGGGAGCTCAGGCGCGCGCTCACCGACGACTCGCTCGAGCTTGCCTTCCAGCCCGTCATCGACCTCGCGAACGGGCGACCGGTCGGCGCGGAGGCGCTCCTGCGCTGGCAGGTGGACGGGGTTGCGATCTCGACGGCGCGCGCCATCGCGGTCGCGGAGGAGTCGGGTGTCATCGGTCGCGTGAGCGACTGGGTGCTGCGCGGCGCGTGCCGGCAGTTCGGCGCCTGGCGGGCCGACCATCCCGACGCCGCCCAATGGAAGCTGCACGTCAACGTCTCGGCGCGTGACCTCGCCGACGAACGGCTCGTGGAACGCGTGCTCGAAGGCTCCGCGTCGGCCGGCTACGCGCCGTCCGATCTCTGTCTGGAGGTGACGGAGACGACGATGCTGCGCCATCCCGAGCGCGCGCGGGCGCTGCTCGTCGCGCTGCGCCAGGAGGGAGTGGTGATCGCGATCGACGACTTCGGCGCCGGCTACGCGTCACTCGGCATCCTGCGCGAAGTGCCGGCCGACATCGTCAAGATCGACCGCTCCTTCGTCGTCGACCTGGCCCGGTCCGATCGGGACCGCGCGATCGTCGGTCATGCGATCGACCTGGCGCACGCGCTCGGGTTGACGGTGGTGGGTGAAGGTGTCGAGACGCTCGACCAGATGGAGGTCCTGGGTGAGCTCGGGTGCGACCACGGTCAGGGATACGTGTTCGCCCACCCGCGGCCGGTGGAGGAGCTCACGCTGTCGTTGCGGTAGGAATCCCTTGCGTCCTTACTCAGTATAGCTATACTGGGTATATGTCCGTTCGGGAAGGCCTGCTCGCGCTGTTGGCGGAGCGTCCGCGCAACGGGCACCAGCTGAAGCTGGAGTTCGAGTTCGTCACCGGTGCCGTCTGGCCGCTCAACGTCGGCCAGGTGTACACGACCCTCGAACGGCTCGAACGCGACGGTCTCGTCGCCCGGTCCGCCTTCGAGGGCGACGCCGCCCAGAAGCGCTACGAGCTCACCGCGGCCGGGCGCGAGGAGCTGGCGGCGTGGTGGTCGTTCGTCCCCGTCGACGACCCGCCCCCGCGCGACGAGCTCATGCTGAAGGTCCTGTTCGCGGTGGGCCAGGGCCCCGAGCACGCGCTCGCGGTCATCACGTCACACCGCACGGCCCTCCTGTCGTTGCTGCAACAGCGCCGCCGCGAACAGCGAGAGGCCGTCCCCGACCCCGACCTCGCCACCGCAATGGTCCGCGACGCGCTCGTCGTGCGCGCCGAGGCCGACCTGCGCTGGCTCGACCTCTGTGAGGCCCGGCTGACCGGGCAGAAGGGAACTGCCCGATGAGCCCGATCCTGGAGTTCGACGACGTCGTGAAGAGTTTCGGCAGCGGACTGACGGAGGTGCGCGCGCTGCGCGGCGTCACCCTCGCGGTCGAGGAAGGTGAGTTCGTCGCGGTGATGGGCCCGAGCGGCTGCGGGAAGAGCACGTTGCTGCACCTCGCCGGCGCGCTCGAGTCACCCAGTGCGGGATCGGTGCGCGTCGGCGGCCGCGAGCTCGCGGGTCTCGACGCGGCCGCACGCGGCGAGTTGCGTCGCAACGACGTCGGCTACGTGTTCCAACGCCTCAACCTGATCCCTTCGCTCACCGCGATCGAGAACGTGATGCTCCCGCTGGAGCTCGCGGGTGCGTCCCACCGTCACGTGCGCGATCTCGCGATCGACTCGCTCGCGACGGTCGGGTTGACGGAGAGGTTGGATCGTTATCCGGACGACTTCTCGGGCGGTCAGCAACAGCGCATCGCGATCGCCCGCGCGATCGTCGGCGAACGGCGGTTGCTGCTCGCCGACGAGCCGACGGGTTCGCTCGACACGGCCGGCGGGGACGAGGTGATCGAGCTGCTCGCGGCGCTCCCCAAAGAACACGGCACCGCGGTCGTGCTCGTCACCCACGAGCCGCGCTTTGCCTCGTGGGCCGATCGGTTCGTGTTCCTGCGGGACGGGCGCGTGGTCGACGAAACCGTTGCGGCGTCGGGCGCGGCCCGATGACCGCGACCATCGACCGCACCGACACGATCCCGGCGAACATCCCCCGCGCCCGACGCGGCGCGGCACGCCGTGGCGGTTCGCGCTCCGGCTCGCGCGCCGCGAGATCCGGCGGCGTCCGGGCCGCACTCTCCTCGTCATGCTGCTCGTCGCGGTACCCGTCATGGGGATGACGGTGGTTACCGTGTTCGTACGCACGAACAAGGACTCGGCGGCCGAGGCGTTCGCGCGCGAGTTCGGATCGGCCGACCTCGCGCGCGAGGGTCAGGCCCCGGCCTCGACGACACCTGTCACCTTCCCGGTCGGCACGCGCATCCTGACCGGTCGCGTCTCGGCGTTCGACATCGGACTGCAGGCCGCGGACGGCACGACGCGGCTCGGATTGGTCAGTGATCTCGATCTCAACGACCCGATCGCGCACGGCATCGTGTCGCTGCGGTCCGGGCGCTTCCCGAGCCGGGCCGGCGAAGCACTCCTGTCGCCGAAGCTCGCGCAGGCGTTCCACGTGAAGGTCGGCGACACGCTCCGTCTGAGCGCGCCGAACTGGACCGAGAAGATCGTCGGCATCGGCGTGCGGGCGACCGACTGGAACGACGGACTCCTCGCCGTGCGCGGGTCCGAGCTGAGCTCCGGCCTGCAGGGCTCGGCGAACTCGATCACGCTGGTCGACCTGCCCGGCCACCCGTCCGACGCCGCCCTCCTGGCCTACCCGCCGTCGTACACGAGCCGCGCGCAGTTCGCGCGGGACCAGCCGCAGACCACGGTCAACTGGATCCTCGTCGCCGGCATCGTCGCGCTCGCGATCGTCGGGATCGTCATCTCTGGTGCGTTCGCCGTCGGCGCGCGCCGCCAGCTGGTCACGCTCGGCCAGCTCTCGGCGAACGGCGCCGACGAGCGGTTGTTGCGCCTCACGCTGTCGTTGGAGGGTTTGTTGTCGGGCGTGATCGGCAGCGTGCTCGGATTCGCGGCCGGCGTGGTGTTCCTCGTGTTGATGCGGGGCCATTTCGAGAACTGGCTCCATCACGATCCGGGGCCCTACATCTGGAAGCTCCGCGACACCATCGCGATCCTCGTGACGGGCGTGATCGCGGCGACGGTCGCGGCCTACATCCCGGCCCGCTCGGCCGCACACGTTCCCGTGCTCACCGCGCTCGCCGGGCGCCGCCCACTCGGAACCTTGCCGAAGCGACTCGTGCCGATCGGCGCCGCGTTGTTCGGGTGCGGGGTCTTCGTGCTCGTGCTCGTCGCGACCGCGTCGGGCAATCGCCAGAGCAACGCGCTCGCCGCCGGCGCGGTGTTCGGCGGTCTCCTCGTCCTCGCAGGCGCGTGCTGCGCGAGCTCGGTCGTCGTCGCGGCACTGGGAGGTGCGGCGAGCTCGACGCGCGGCGCGATGCGCGTCGCGATTCGCAGCGTCGTGCGGAGCCGGGCCCGGAGCGCCGCCGTCGTCATGGCGCTGGCCGCGGTCAACGCCGGTGCCATTGCGATCACCACGGCGCTCGATTCCCACACCGGGACGAAGGGGCGCGACGTCTCGTTCATGCCCGACGACACGATCATCGTCGAGAGTGGTGCCCTGGCCTTCGGCATCCCGCCCGTCGCCGGTGAGCCGACCGGGTTCACACCGATCCCCGCGTCGGTGAGCGCGACGCTGCACAAGGTGCTCCCGCACGCCCGGTGGAGCACACGTCGCGTTGTGATCGTCCGCGATCCCGCGGCGGACGGTTCCGGCGTTCCGCTTCCACTCGGTGGCGGGAAGCCGTTCGGCGGCAGCAAGATCGCAGTCCGGTCGCGCCGTGTCGTCGACGGCGGGATCGTTCCACCGTTCGTAACGATCGCGGATCCCGCGGCCCTGCAGATGCTCGGCCTGTCGAGGCGCGACGCGGCCGCGTTGCAACAGGCCGGCGCGATCGCGATCCAGGGTCCGCAGGACGCCAACGGCCATCCGCTCCCGACGGTGTCGCTCATCGTCGACACATCGCCGTTGCAGACGGTCGACGCGGCGGTCGCACAGGACTCGGTGCGCGGCGTCGGGACCGGCGGCGGCTTCTACATGACCGAGGCGAAAGCGCGGGCGTTGGACCTGCCGATCGTCGACGGTGGTGCAATCGTGACGAACCCGAAGCCGTTCGACGAGTCGCAGAAGGCCTCGCTCGACGTCCTCAGCCGGACCATCACCGACGCCGGGCCGAACGGTGTCGCGACCACCAGCATCGCGTGGTCGGGGACCGGCGGACCGGGCATCTCGATCAGCGAAGTGCGCAACATCGTGATCGGCATCGTCGTCCTCATCGCCCTGATCGTGCTCGCGATGTCGCTCGCGCTTTCGGCCGCGGAGACGCGCGACGAACGCGACATTCTCGTCTCGCTCGGGGCGCGGCCGTCGACGATGCGGGCGGTCTCGGCCTGGAAGGCGGCGTTGCTCTCGGCCGCGGGAGCGCTCGTCGCGGTTCCGACCGGCTTCATCCCCGTTGCGGTCGTGTTCCTCGTCGTCACTCATGCGAACGAGATCGCTCACATCGCGTTCCCGTGGACGACGGCGCTCGAGCTCGTCGTTGTCGCGCCGATCATCGCGGCCGTCGTCGCCTATGCCGGGAGTGCAATCGCGCAAAAGGCACGCCCGACCCGCATGTCGACGTTCGCAACCGACTGAACGGGTTGCGTCGCCGTCAGGGTACGAGCGCGTCGGCGGCGACGCCGAGGGCGGTCGCGTACTGACCGAGCGTCGCCTTGTACGCCTCCGACATCGCGTAGTGCCCGAGCGCGAGATAGGCGTCGAACCGTTCCGCGGTGTACAGCTGGTCGAGGGTGGAGTCGCAGGGGAAGTTCGGTTCCTTGGCCTGATACGAGCGGACGGACCACGGGGCGGCTTCGGGGACGCCGGCCTTGACGACGACGAGTGTCCCGGTGCGTTGCCGGCCGGTCTCGTCCGGTGGATACGTGATCGTGCCGACGCAGTAGGGCTGCTTGACGAAGACGTCGTCGACGACCTTCATGTCCTCGTCGGGTGTGATGTCGACGGTGACGCCCAGCTCCGCCTGCGCGAGCGCCAGGGCTTCGCCCAGCGTCGTGAACGTCGAGATGCTGTCGCCGGACGCGTCGACGCACCAGATCCACTCGCACTGCCGTTCCGGTCGGAGCAGCTCGACGAGGCCGAGGTTGTCGTAGTGGCCGCCGTCGGTCACGTACACGTAGCTCGACGTCGCCGCAGTATGGCCGAAGGCCTCGTTGAGCAGGTGGCGCACCGCCGGCGGCGGGATCTGTTTGCCGTTGCGGCTCGACGGCCGGACCATACCGACGTCCAGGAAGCGCCGGCTGTCCGCCGCCGAGGGCACCGACCGCGGCGTCGGACCGTTGGGGAACACCTTGTTCGGCTTCGGAAGCCACACGCCGAGACGAACGTTCGCGAGCGTGAGCAGGAAGCGCATCGGCGCGCGTGTCATCTTGCCCATCTCCGGCGAGACGGCGGCGCCCGAGATCGAGACCGCGTCCATCACGGTCAGGTTGCGCGGCATGCGGAGGCCTTCGAGCTCGTACTCCTGCGTATCGGCGACGCCGACCACCGGTCCGCCGACGCGGGTGGGGGAGAAGAGGAACGGTCCCGCGTCGAGGCCCGAGGGCGCGTCGCCGTAACTCGTGATATTGGAGGTGGCGCAGATCAACACTTCGGGAAAGTGTGCGAGCTGCAGATTCGACAACGGCAGTGGTTCGCGCCGCGGGCGTGCGATCTGCCTACGGTCGTGGCGCGATCCGGGTGGAGGATCCGTGCGCTCGAGACCGAACGCGTCGCCGAGGCGGAACTTGTAGATCGTGTGGAGTGACCAACTGTTGAGGTCGCCGAAGTACGTGACGAACAGCAGCACCGCGGCGGGCGCGGCGACGCCGAGGACGTTCCAACCGCTCGTCCCGCCGACGAACACCGAGTTGCGCGCGCCCTCGTAGGTGAAGAGCACGATGAGGCTCCCGAACAGGACCGGCACTGCGATCGCGCACAGCAGGTTCGTCAGCGGCGCGCGGAACTTGCGGAACAGACCGGCCAGCGGGTTCGTCGACTTCGGGTCGTTGAGCGACTTGAACTCCGAGATCGCGGCGCGCACCGCGACCAGCACTCCCGCGAGGCCGCCGAACGGCAGCCACGAGCTCCGGATACCGGCGCTGACCGTCTTCGCCGCATGGGCGCGGTCCGGGAGGCTCGAACGCACGAGCCACGCGAGTACTTGCGGCATTCCCAGCAGGAGCAGCGCCCACAGGACGGCCGCCACGAGGCTCCACATCGCGACGTGGCGCCAGACCTGATCCTCGGCGGGTTGCCATCGCCGCATCACCCACAGGAGTCCCGAGACCAGCGCCACACTGCCGAGCACGACCATGACGACAACGACCCACGACGGGGGTGACACCGCGGTGACGCAGGCCGACGCCGCCGCGCAGTTGCCGCGCACTTCGCGGACGCGCCATCCGTAGATCCAACCGGTCGCGTATCCGCCGAGCGCGGCCAACGAGACGAACAGGACGAGGTTCATCACGATGCCCATGAACGCGCGCCACACCTCGGCGCTCAGGCCGCCGGGCCCGTGCTTCAGGTATCCGAGGTGCTTGCGCAGGTAGTCGAGCTCGGGCGATCCCTGCGCGAACGGTCCGGGCTCGACCGGCGCGTCACCGGCCGACGCGCGGGGTATGGCGGTCGCATCGCTTCCGCGTCGCCCGCGGTTCGAAGCGACCTGACCGCGCGACCAGAAGTGCGCCGGCTGCGCGTCGGGTCCGCGTTCGAGGCCGTACTCGACGATAGCCGCGCCCCCGACCGCGTACGATCCGCCCGACACCGCCGAGATGTAGCGCGCGTGGCTCGGACCGCGCAGGACCTTCTTCTCGTCGAGCACCTGCAGACAACCGAGCGCGAACGACGCGGCTCGGATACCGCCACCGGAACAACAGATGCCGACGCCGCCGAGTGTTCGCGAGGGTGAGCTTCCGTCCGGCGTCGCTACCGACGCCGGCCGGGCGGTGTCGCCGTTCTCACCGACGTCGGACCGGATGGTCTCGCTCATGTCGTCCACCCACCGTGACGCACGGCGATCATCCGTCATCACGGTGCGTGCGTCAGACGCCGACGGCTTCGTGCACTTCGCAACCTACGCAGGCGGTTGCGCTCACGCAAGGAACGGGCGCGTCATCACGAAGGATCTCCCCGGCCCAAACGAAACGAGGCTCGGGTTTTCGGTGTTCGCTCGGACATCGATGTTGTTTGCGCCGGTGTGGCCTGGGCGCCGTGCTGCCTTGGTACGAGCGCCTCCTCGGGCGCGTGCCGGACGTCGTCAGGCTTGCGCGATGCGAACGAGATTGCCCGACGGATCACGGAACGCGCAGTCGCGCGCGCCCCACGGCTGGGATGCAGGCTCCTGGAGCACCTCGGCGGTGCCGGACGCCCGAACCTTCTCGAACGTCGTGTCGAGGTCGTCGGAGCGGAAGATCGCAGCTTGCAGCGACCCCTGCGTCACGAGCGTCAGGAGGGCATCGCCCTCGGCCTGGGAACGACCGCCGTGCGGCTGGAACAAGACGATGTCGACGTCCTGTCCCGGGGCACCGACGGTCACCCAGCGGAAGCCGTCGGAGGCGACGTCGTTGCGGACTTCGAGGCCGAGCGCGTCGCGGTAGAAGCCGAGCGCCTCGTCGGGGTCGTGGACGGGAACGAACATGGCGGAAACGGTGACGGTCATGGGGCGACCGTAGAGCACGGACTCGTCGCGCGACTTCTCCGATCCTGCTCTCTACCGACCGGTCGGTGACACTCAGACGGTGAGGGGAGTGCGCCGCGGTCGCGTCGCGACCATGCTCACACACGCCGGAACGAGTTCGTGGTGACGATGGTCGCGCGCGCGGTACTGCGACGGTGTCACGCCGACGATCTCGGTGAAGCGTGAACTGAACGAGCCGAGCGACGTGCAACCGACGGCCATACACGTGTCGGTGACCGACGTCCCCTGACGGAGGAGCGCCTTCGCGCGCTCGATGCGTCGCGTCATGAGGTAGGAGTACGGCGTCTCGCCGTACGCCGCTCGGAACCGGCGCGAGAAGTGCGCGGGCGACATCAGCGCGGCGCGGGCCATGGCCGGGACGTCGAGGGGCTGCGCGTACTCGCGGTCGACGAGGTCGCGCGCGCGGCGCAGGTGCACGAGGTCGGCGATCTCCTCCGGCGTCATGCCGACGACGGTACCCAACGCGCCGGTCCCGCGGTGGCGGCTCGGATTCGGCTCGGTGGACGGGAGCGCTCGGGAGCGGCAGTATGACGTCAGTCGTCGTACCGTCGCCTCCTTGCTCGTGAAAGGTGGGTGCGCATGGGCACCAAGCGGCTGATGATCGGACTGTGCGCGTTGATCCTGACGCCCGTCACGGTCGGAGTGGCCGGCCCGGCGGCGGGCGCGGCGCCGGTTCCCTTCGGGCGGATGGTGCCCGCGAGCCGGACCTTCGGTACGAGCAGTAACTGGGCGGGGTACGTGTCGACCAAGGTCACCTTCAAGAGCGTGTCCGCGACGTGGGTCCAACCCAAGGTGAAGTGCACGAGCTCGACGTCGTACGCCGCGTTCTGGGTCGGCCTCGACGGGTACGCCGACAACACCGTCGAGCAGACCGGGGTGACGGCGACGTGCAGGGGTGGTCACTCCGACTATGCGGGCTGGTTCGAGTTCTTTCCCGTCGCGCCCAAGTACTTCGCCGCGACCGTGAGGCCCGGTGACGTCTTCCACGCGTCGGTCACCGAGTCGGGCGGAGTGTTCACCACGAAGCTCAACGACGCCACGCGGCACTGGAGCGGAATCGCGCGCCGGACGTTCCCGGCGGCGTCGCGCAGTTCGGCGGAGATCATCGCCGAGGCGCCCGGGACCGGTTCGACGGTCCTCCCGCTCGCGAACTTCGGCACGGTGAAGTTCACGGACGCGAAGGCCAACGGATCGGCGATCGGGAGCCTCGGCCCGGTCAAGATCACCATGGTCACCTCGACAAGTGCGGTGAAGGCGCAGCCGAGCGCGATCTCGAACGGAAAGAACTTCTCGATCACCTGGCATCACAGCTGACGGTTCGTGGCCGCGAGCCGGCGTGCGTCGCTCGGATCACCGCTCGGTCCGGCGCCCTGGAGCGAGTACCGGTATTGGGTTAGCGTTCGGGGCGCGCCGGGCGGCGCGGGCGGAGGCGAGTGAAGTGGGGACCGGTGTGATGCGATTTGCCACGGTTTTCGCATGTGTGTTCGCGGTCGGAGCGGCGGGGATGACGGTGACGTCCGCGCCCGCGACCGCGGCCAACCCGCGAACGGCGGCGGTCGAGGCCGGCCGGAGCGCCGCGCCGGCCGGATGCGCGCGGCGCAGCGGAGTCGGGGTCGCGCGCTGCTACCTGACGGTGCAGCCGGCTCCCGCACCGAAGCGCGTCGTCGACAACGCGGCCGCGGCCCCATGCCCCGTCAACGAGGCCGCGGGATACACGCCGTGCAACCTCCAGAACGCATACGGCTTGAAGAGGTTCTCCTCGCAGAACGGGATCGGCAACACCGTCGCGGTCGTCGATCCGCTCGACGACCCGAACGCGGAGGCCGACCTCAAGGTCTTCCGCAAGACGTACGGGCTGCCCGGATGCACGACCGCGAACGGGTGCTTCAAGAAGTTCAACCAGGACGGCGTGCAGGGGAACTATCCGACGCCGGATGCGAACGACGCGGGCGAGATCGCGCTCGACATCGAGATGGTCTCGGCGATCTGCCCCAAGTGCCACATCGATCTCGTCGAAGCGAACTCCGCGAGCCTGGGTGATCTCGGCGCCGCCGAGAACGAAGCGGTCGCGCTCGGCGCGAAGGTCGTCTCGAACAGCTGGGGCACGGGCGAGTTCGCGGGCGAGACGGGCTGGGACGGCGACTTCGACCATCCCGGCGTCGCGATCACGTTCAGCTCGGGGGACGGCGCGTACCAAGGCGGCGTGCAGTACCCGTCCGCGTCCCCGTACGTCACCTCGGTCGGCGGAACGGAGCTCACGCCCGCGACGAACACGCGCGGCTGGACGGAGACCGCGTGGGTGACCCCGGGGAACAATCCTCCGACTCAAGGCTCCGGCAGCGGGTGCTCGGCGCAGGAGCCGAAGCCGTCCTGGCAACACGACGCGGGTTGCGCGATGCGCACGACGGCCGACGTGAGCGCCGTCGCCGCGAACGTCCTGAGCTACAACACGTACCAGAGCGGCGGCAACTGGTTCTATTCGTTCGGGACCAGCGTCTCCTCGCCGATCATCGCCGCGATCTACGGTCTTGCGAACAATTCGCCGAGCATCACCGCGCCGGCCTCGGCTGCGTACACCGCGGCGGCGAGTACGCGGCGCGACATCGTCTCGGGTCAGACGGGAACGTGCACACCCACGTATCTGTGCAAGGCGGCGAAGGGGTACGACGGACCGACCGGCATGGGTTCGCCCCACGGCATCGGCGCGTTCGTCGTGTCGGGACCGCCGCCGCCGACGGTGTCCGGCGTCAGCTTCACGGGATCGCCCTCCGATCCGACGGTCACGGTGAGCGGATCCAACTTCGGAACGCTGCCGCCGATCGGCTCGCCCGAATCGTGCAACGCGGGCGACACCGGGGACGACTACGGGTCGTCGGGTCTGTCGTTCAACGACGCCAACGGCGGTTGGACCGCGGGCCAGGCGGGCGATTGCATCGGCCTCGTGCTCGTCTCGTGGGCCGACGGCCAGGTCGTCTACCAGTTCGGGAACCAATACCCGAACTACCAGGCCGTCGCCGCGGGCGACCAGGTCACCGTCCAGGTGCAGGGCGCCGGATTCACCGGGACGCTGACGAACTGAAACGAGCGACGGCTCAGTCGAGCTCCTGGGCCGGTACTCCGAACTCGACATCGCGACCAAGCTTCGCAGCATCCTCGCCCGTGGGGGACGGGATGACCCACCCGCTCGAACGACCCGGCCGGTGCGAAGCTCGCGCTGGCTGGTTCACAGGAGCGCGCGCTCGAGAATTCCGCTCACGTTGCTCCGCAGCCCGACCGATCGATCGTGTAGTACCGGTAGTCGGGTCCGGACTTGATTGCGTGAACGCGGACCGCGCCGCTCGGATGGGACGCGAGAGTGCGCAGCAGGTGTTGTTCGTTCGTGTGGTGCGATGTTGTGTAGCTGTCGAACGCGAGCACGAAGTCGATATGACGGGCGCACAGGAGACGGTCGTAGGCGTCAACCGAGTCGAAACTCCGGATGGCCATTCCCTCAGGGAAGAGTTCGGAGTCGGATCGTCCACCTGCGACGAGGACCTGATAGATGCTGAACTTGGCATCGCTGGTGCCTCGCAGGACGCGGTAGGTCGCTCCGATGCGAAATGCCGGCGAATCCGTGAACGCATCGAGTGGATGATGTTGCGGATATCGGCCGACTGAGCCCAACTGGTTGGCGAGGTTCAACGGAACCGCAAGTGCGCCGTTGAGTCCGATCGACAGGGCGAGCGCGAGTGCGCTGCGCACCGCGGTTCGGCACTGAATCGCGACGAGGAGCGTCGGCAGCAGGACGACGAGCGCGCGAGGCGGGATCGTCGTGATGAAGTTGACGACCTTGTCGGTGGTGCTGCTGTCGGAGTAGATCGGCGACGTGAGGACGATGACGACGGCCGGGGCCGCGATCGCGGCGGACAAGGCGTAGTACCGCAAGAGGTCCTTACGGCGAATCTCGAAGGGGATCCTGCACGCGATCACGATGAGCGTGATCGGAGCTACAACGGCAGCGTGGTTCAGTTGTGCGAGGCCGACGAGGAGGGCGGCGGCGAGTCGGCGCTCTCGGCGCCAGCAACCGATTCCCGCCAGCAAGAGCGCGGCCGACCACGCGAACGTCTGTTGGCCGAAGAACAATGCCTGGTTGATCGCCGGGTTCACGAGTACGGCGGATGCCCACCAGCCGTGCCGCAACTCTGGGAAAGCGAAGTACGTCGCGACGACACAGCCACCGACGCCGAGCACGGTCCAGAGCGTTACGGTCCAGTTCCCGAACAAGGGCCACAACAGCGCGCACGTCGTCCAGTTCACGAACCCGTAGGGATAGGCGAAGGCCTCGCCGTGGCCGAGAACGGGCATGCGCCACGGCAAGCGCGCGTGGTGCCAGATATCTCCCGCGACGTACCACACGTGCACGTAGTTGTTCATGCTGTCGGACGTGAGGACGATTCCGTGTCGCAGATACATCACGACGACGACGACCCATACGGCGGCGATCACCCCCAAAGCGAGGGTTGGTGCGGTCGGGCGCGTCGATGAGTGGTGCATCAAGGGCTTGGGTGTATCACCGATCGAGAGGCACGACACCGATGCGGGGCGCCGCGTCTGCGCCGCGAGGTCCCGTTGTCGGCGTCGGCTCGCAGCTGCTCCAGTAGGGATTGCTGTCGCAGCAGGTCGGTTGGCCGGCATCGGTGACCGCGGTCTGCTCTCGGGCAGCGATATCGTCGATCGAACTGTCCGGCGCGGAGAAGGGCCGCGAGTCGCATGGTGGTGAAGGACGCGGGTCGGGGTACTCGATCTGGTGCGATGACGTGGGTCGTCGTGTGACCGACGTCGCGCTCGACATCTCCGGTCGACCCCGGTGGCTCCCGGCTTACGCGATCGCATGGGTCGAATCTCGCGCTTGCGGGCTCGGCCGCCGGACTCCTCGCGTGGTTGGTGCTGCGTCTCGGGTGGCGGGGTGCCGACCTGCCGGCTCAGGTCTATCGCGTCGAGCTGTACCGCCGTTACGGGCTGGTGGTGTGGGACAGCCAGTGGTTCGCGGGACACGCGACGTTCGGTTACAGCGTGCTCTCGCCCGTGTTGGGCGCACTCACGGGTGCGCGGCTTCTCGGCGCGCTCAGCGGTGTCGTTTCCGCACTGCTGTTCGAGCGGATCGTGCAACGAGCCGTCGCGCCGGTATCGCGCCTTGGATCGCTTTGGTTCGCAATCGGTACCGTCACGAACCTCATCGTCGGACGAGTCACCTTTGCGCTCGGCGTCGCGGTCGCGCTCGTGGCGATCTTCGCGCTGCAACATCGCAAGACCGCGATCGCCGTCGTGTGTGCGTTGGCCGCGCCGCTGGCGAGTCCATTAGCGGGATTGTTCCTGGCTATCGGCGTGACTGCTTGGGGTCTCGCGCGTGCGAGATCGTCGTGCCACAGCCTTGGTCGTCGCCGTCGCCGCGGTTGCTCCGACCCTCGTTTCCGCGGTGCTGTTCCCCGGCGGCGGGTCCTATCCTTTTCCCGCCACTGCACTCGCGTGGGATCTGAGCGTCTGCGCGTTGTTCTTCATCCTCGTTCCGCGGCGGAACGTCGAGCTCCGTTGGGGCGCGATCGTGTATGGCGCGGTCGTCGTCGCGACCTTCGTCGTCGCTTCTCCACTGGGCGAGAACGTCAACCGTTTCGGGCAATACCTGGCCGGTCCGCTGATCGTCTGCGTGCTCGCGCCGCGGCGCCGCCTCCTGCTCGCGGTCGTGGCGCTGCCGTTGCTGGTTTGGCAATGGGCGCCGACACTCGACGCCGTCACTGCCGCGACTCACGACCCCTCCACCCGCCGCAGCTACTACCAGCCGCTGCTCTCGTTCCTCGCCTCGGTGCCGCCAACGGTGGGTCGCGTCGAAGTTCCGTCGACATATCGACACTGGGAGACGGCGTACCTCTCGCCCCAGGTACCCCTCGCACGAGGATGGGAGCGACAACTCGACATTGGCTACAACCCGATCTTCTACGACGGCGTGCTGAACAGCACCACGTACGAGTCCTGGCTTGCCGCCAACGGCGTCGAGTACGTCGCTCTGCCGGATGCTCGGCTCGACAGCTCGTCGGCCAAGGAGAAGGCACTGATTCTCGACAGGTTGGCCTACCTGAAGCCCGTCTGGCACAACGTGCACTGGCGCGTCTGGGAGTTCGTCGACTACCGCGGTCTCGTCGACGGGCCCGCCGACGTCGTGAGCGTCCGACCCGACAGCTTCACACTCGACGTCCGCGCACCGGGCCGGCTCACGGTTCGAATCCATGCTTCACCGCACTGGTCCGTCGATCAGAACGGCTGCCTCCTTCCGAGCGCGGACGGCTGGACACACATCGTGGCCACTCGCACCGGCATCCTCCGCGTCACCCAAGCACTGCGACGCACACCCTGTCCGTGACGCCACATCCGGTCGAGTTACCGATCCGCTGAGAACGACCGGTCTTCCGAGCGTTACGGCGAGACGGGTGTTGTCGGGTGTGTGGTGGTCGTGGTGGCCGTGGTGTGTCGCGCGGGTGCCACGGTGGGATGCCGGGTGGTCGTCGTAGCGGGCAGCGTCGTCGACGTCGTTGACGTCGTCGTGGTGGTTACCGGGCCGACGTATTGATTTCCGGGTTTCATCGCGGTGCCGATGACGTAGACGGATTCGCCGGTCGTGACGAGTGTCGGGAAGTAGTTGGCGATGTCCATGGGGATGCGTGCGCAGCCGTGCGATGCGGGGTAGCTGGGTACGGACGGGAGACCGTGAACGGCGATGCCGCCGTCGAAGTAGTACGGATTCCACATTCTTCCGAGCTTGCCGGTGTCCCAGCCATCGTGCAGGTATTGGAAGTGGAAATGGCCGGTGGGAGTGATCGCGTATTGGCAACCGTCGTTGCCGCCGCAGAAGTAGTCGCCGCTGCCCGTCGAGGTGGTCGTGACCAGGATTGGCTGCCAGTGCCGGTAGACGGTGAGCACTTGGATGTCGAGGTTGATCTCGACCCGGTCGGCTTCGGCGTTCGGGAGTGCGGGCTGGTAGCTGAAGTGCTCGAGGCCGGCCTGGACGTCCGGGCCGATGATGCCGTCGCGGCTCAGTCCGAGCAGCTTCTCGACCGCGACGACCGCGTAGGCCGTGTCTTGGGAGTAGCGGCCATCGAGGGGACCTGGATCGAAGTGCAGCTGTTCGAGACGGCGTTGGTACGCGAGTACGACGGCTCCGCTACTTCCCACGCCGATCCCGCCGACCGGCAGCGCGGGGAGGGTCACGGCACCAGGCTGACGGACAACCGAGCTGGTCGCGGCGGTCGCACCCTTCGCGCTCGTACTGGTCACACTCGTCGGGCGTGTGTTCGCATGGGCTGCCGCCGAGCAGCCGGCCATGAGGGCGATCAGCCCAACCACGCCCGCCCGACGAACCATCGCAGTCATTCTCGTCGAGCGTACCCACCGCTCAGGACGCGGGCGGTTCGGTTCGTTGGATCTCGGATTCACCGCTTGCCACACATGCTCACGATTGTCTTCGCACTGCTGTTTGTAGCTGTTACGGGAATCGATTCGTTGATCGCGATCCCTCTTGCGATCGCTTCCGGAGTCGCGACGACCCTCGCGGCGTGTTAGCTCTGGAAGCGTCGTCAGGGAGGCGCGAACGGCTGACGCGGTCGTTCCAGCCAGACTCCGATTCCCCGAGGAGAAAGGCCACGACGATTGGCAGGCCCAGGCCGCGGTAGAGGGCCAGGGCGACGACGGCGGTGCCGATAGAGATGATCGTCTGGGTGCGTTGGCGATTCGGGTTGGGTTGGGCCTTTTGCAAGGGAAAACCTGCCGTCGCGACGTCCGGGGAGCCGAGGGGCGGGCGTCGTCTATCCTGTCAGGTGTTGGACGAGGACGCGGAGGAGGTGTGGCGGATGAGACGACGAGGCGAACCCCCTAGTGCGTGGTGTTGTCTTGTTCGCCACCGGCGCGCCTGAGACCCGTGTGATGACGGCTGCGGCGTGAGGGCTTGCGTCGGTCCAGTTCCACTGAGGTCTAACTATGGCGCGTCATATGTCCTTTCCTGCTGCTGGTCTGCGCCGGGAACGCCGTGAGCGGTTGCTCGCGCAACGTGTCGTGCAGGACAGTCTGGTGTCGGTCGCGGGCCTGGTTGGCCGGCCGGTGCGCTTGCGCAGTGGTGCCGAGATCGGGCCGCGTTTCCGACTTGGTCGCCCGCTGGGAGGGCGAGACCTATCCGTCCCTAACTGGCCTCTTGGTGCGCGTGGCGCGGCGGCGAGCATTCGTGCCGATCTCGCATGTCGGTGAGATCAGTCGAACGGAGATCCTGTTGGGTTCCGCCCGACTCGATCTGCGTGACTTCGAGCGGCGATCAGGTGAAGTCTTGCTCGCGGCAGACGTCCTGGATCATCAGCTCGTGGATTGCGATGGCGTTCAGGTAGTGCGCGCCTCGGACCTGTACCTCGCATCCATGGGTGGTGGGTGGCGATTGGTCGGAGTAGATGTCGGCTTTCAGTCGTTGCTTCGGCGTCTCGGCCCAACCCGGTGGCGAATCCGACCGACGCCGGAGCGCGTGATCGACTGGGCGGCGATACAGCCGTTCGGGATCGACGGGACCGCTCTGCGGCTTCGGGGAGAGAACCACTCGTTGGCGCGGCTACGGCCGGCGGACTTGGCCGATCTTCTCGAAGAGCTTGGCCGCAACGAGCGTCAGGAACTGCTGGGTTCGTTGCAGGCCGAGTCGGCTGCCGATGCATTGGAGGAAATGGAACCGGCGGCTCTGCGCACCTTGCTGCACGAGCTGCCGAGCGAGCAAGCCGCCAAGTTGATTGGTGCTATGGAGCCCGATGAAGCGGTCGACGCGCTGCGTGACCTCGATGATGACGAACGCGAGGAGCTACTTGGCGTCATGCCGCCCTCTGCATCGCTGAAGCTGCGCGTGCTGTTGCGGTACCCAGAGGACACCGCGGGGGGCCTCATGACAACGCGCTTGGTCGTCGCACACCGTGGCGACCTGGTCGCTACGGTTCGAGATCGTCTCGCGACGGAGTATCGCGACGCGCCGAGTGACGTTGACGCAGTTGCCGTCGTTGACGAGAACGGCTACTTCGCCGGTGACGTCACGGCCCTTGACCTGATGCTGGCAGGTGACGAAGCGACGCTCGGCACGCTGGTCGAAGGCACGGAACCGGTATACGTGTCGGTGGGCGAGACCTTGGAAACGGTCGTTGACGAGCTGATCGACTCGCGGCGCGGATCACTGGTGGTGGTCGACGACGACCGGATCCCTCTCGGTCGGATCCTGGCCGACGATGTCATCGATGCGCTCGTCCCAGATCGCGGACGGCATCGAGTCCGAATGCACATGCCGTGATCCGCGCACTGCGGCCGGTTCGTCGGCTGCTTCGGCGTCGGCGTCGGCTCATCGCGCTGCTCGCTGTGCTCGGCCCGGGTGTCATCGCCGCGAACGCTGGAAACGACGCGGGTGGGATTGCGACCTACGCGACCGGCAGGATCGCAGTTCTTCTATCGGACCCTGTTCGTCATGGTCCTCGTCACTATCGCGCTTGTTGTCGTACAAGAGATGGCCGCTCGCCTTGGCGCCTACTCGGGCGAAGGGCTTGTGTCCCTCATCCGTGAGCAATTCTCGCTGCGCGTTGCGACCTTCGCGGTGGTGTGCCTCGTCGTCGCGAACCTTGGCTTGGTGGTGGCCGAGTTCGCCGGCATCGGTGCCGCCTTTGGAATCTTCGGCGTGTCGCGGTACATCGCTGTCCCGCTGGCCGCGCTCGGGATTTGGGCTGCGGTCGTTTTTGGCTCCTACCGATACGCCGAGCGCGTCTTCCTGATCTTGTCGATCGCCTTCTTGGCCTATCCGATCTCTGTACTGCTCGGCCATCCGCACTGGGGGACGGTCGCCAGTAACACGGTGTGGCCGCACTTCGTCGGCAATCGTGACTTCACGATCCTGGCGGTTGCACTCGTCGGCACGACGATCACTCCGTACATGCAGCTCTACCAAGCCGCGGCTGTCGTCGACCGTGGTATTGGGCCTGACGACTATCCACGCGAGCGGGCCGAAACCGTCGGCGGCGCGATCTTCGCCAACCTGATCAGCATGTCGATCATCATCGCGACCGCCGCCGCGATCGGTGGCAGCGGCGCTCTTCAATCGGCAGATCAAGCCGCTCGCGCCCTACAGCCCGTCGTCGGATCAGGGGCCAAGGTGCTCTTCGCGGTCGGGCTCCTCGGAGCATCCGCCCTCGCCGCGGCCGTTGTGCCGCTGTCGACCGCATACGGTCTGGCGGAGGCCGTCGGTGCCGAACGATCCGTCTCGCGCCGCTTCCGCGACGCTTGATTGTTCCTAGGTCTGTTCACTGCGCAGGTGGTCATCGGTGCTGCGATTGCCCTCCTGCCGGGCAACCTGATCAATCTGCTCATCCGGACACAGATTCTCAACGGCGTGATCACGCCGGTCATCCTCGTCTTTATCCTCGTTCTCGCGGATCGTCCTGCGGTTCTCGGCGACGCGGTCAACTCTCCGCGCTTTCATGCCGTTGCGGTCGTTTGCGTGGTCGCCGTTGCCGCGCTCGCGACGCTCGTCGTCGCGCAGACCATGCTCAGCTGGGCTGGCGTTGGCTAGAGACTCACGCCTCGCGTTCGTGTTCGCGGCGGCTCGAGTTTCTGGTTCGGACGGCGTAGAACCGAGTTGTCGTTCGACGCTGGGAAACGTGGCGTAGTGATATTCGCGTTCGCCTTCATGGTGCTTACGAGTGCTCGGGCAGGCACGGCTGGGGCGGGAGGCGTCGTCATTTCGAAGAGGGCGGCGACGAGAAGGTGGGGGATTGGTTGTCGGCTCCGTTGCACCGGTGGGGTTCGAGCAGGCGTGCCAAGGTGTCAGATCAGTCGGGGAGGGGGGATTTGAACCCCCGACCGCCAGCTCCCAAAGCTGGTGCGCTACCGGGCTGCGCTACTCCCCGTTCTGCGGGTGAACGACGCGCGTTCACCAACCGAGGAGAGAAGCGTACGCCTTCAGGCGGCGGCGGGTTCCTGTTCGCCGCGCGTCGGTCGGGTCGACGACGCGTTCCCGGCGTTGCGCAGCGCGGCCAGCGTCTGCTCCCATTCCATCTGGCGCTTCACCCAGCGCAGCGCGTATTCGGTCTCGGATCGGGCGCGGAAGTCCGTGTTCATGACCTGCCTCAGTCGGTGGGGCATCGTCATCAGTGTCGCCGACCCATGTAACGCGGACGTGTCGCCGCGGAGAACCCCGGATTGCCATCGGAGGCCGGTTCGGAGCGGATGTCCGAGCGTTGGCGGGGAATATAGTTGCGGACGCAAAGGTTTGGGATCGCATTCCGCCCAGGAGGTCACCATGCCCGCAGTCACACCCGCCGACGTGTCCGTGCTCCCCGTGTTGGACGAGGTCGAGGGGTCCCGCCGGCCGGTCCAGTCGATCGTGACCGCGCAAGCCTTGTTCGAAGGTGCGGGGTTCCCGGTGTACCGCCCCTTCCCGCAACCCGGCGCCGACGTCGGTGCGACCGATCCGTTCTTGATGCTCGACGAGATGGGCCCGATCGAGTACGGCCCCGGCGAAGCACAGGGCGCGCCCGACCATCCGCACCGCGGCTTCGAGACGGTGACCTACCTCTTCGACGGCGAGATGGAGCACCGCGACTCGACCGGCGGTGGCGGCGTGCTCCGCGGCGGCGACACGCAGTGGATGACCGCGGGCGCCGGGCTCGTGCACTCCGAGATGCCGACCGAGGCCATGCTGCGCGACGGCGGCCTCAGCCACGGCGTGCAGCTGTGGGTGAACCTGCCGCGCGCCGACAAGCTCGCGCCGCCGCGGTACCAGGATCTGAGCGGCGCCAAGCTGACGCTCGCCCGCAGCGCCGACGGCAAGGCGTTGCTGCGGCTGATCGCAGGCTCCCTCGGCGGTCAGGACGGCCCGGGCGCGACCCACACGCCGATCGTCTACGCGCACGCGACGGTCGAAGCCGGCGGCCGCATCTCGCTCGCGTGGCCGGCCGAGGACAACGCGCTCGTCTACGTGTGGCGCGGCGAGGTGCGGGTCGGCGACGACGCGCGCGTCGTCGGCGAGCACCAGCTCGCGGTGCTCGGCCGCGACGGTGAGACCGTCGTGATCGAAGCCGACGAGACGGCCGAGGTTCTGCTGCTGGGCGGCCGCCCGCTGCGCGAACCTGTTGCCTGGTACGGGCCCTTCGTGATGAACACGAAGCAGGAGCTCGTCGAGTCGATGGAGCTCTACGAACGCGGCGAGCTCGGATCGATCCCGCCCCGATCCTGAGCCCGGTTCGGTCCCGTCCGGCCCGGTTTCGTGCCCGCCCCCGATCTTGAGGGGAGGGGCGGGCAGACCCCGGCGCGCCTGGCATTCCGTCGCGCCGAGGGCCGCCTCACAGCCCCTTCCCCCGGGCACAAGTGAACACCTCGCTCACTCTTGGGGGCAAGGGTCGCGAGGCCATTCCCGGACGCCCGAGTACCCGTTTGCGAGCCCTACTTGGGGAAGCTGAACACCATCGTTTGCGTGCCGTACGCAACGAGTGCGGGGGTCGCGCCGTCGAGATCCCACAGCTCCATGTCGGCCGACGCGTAGCCGTCGCCGGCGTGCGCGCGCGCGGTTCACCGCGAGCACCCAGTCCGAACCGCGCGGTACCCAACACGTGCACGGTGAAATCCGCGCTCGGCGGCAACCATTGCCGTCGGCGCCCGACCGGTCCGAGCCGTTCGCCGACGGCGCCCGGCATCGTGTCGCACAACGCGACGAGCGCGAACGGGTCCCAGGTGCCGTCGTCGGAACGCGGCGGATCGTCGAACCGGTACCACGACGCGCACAGCGACGACTCGGGTTCGTAGTCGTCCCCCGGCGCGTGCCCCAACGTCGGGCGACCCTCGACGTGCTCCCAGAAGTTGAACCACGGACGGCCGGCGTCGAAGTTGTCGGAGTTCTCGTCGCGGAACGACGGGCAGTCGCGTGGCGGAACGATGCCCGGAGGCACCTGCGCGTCCGTGAACGTGAAGCCTTCGCGCTCCGCGCCGAACACCGCGAGCGCCTCGAATCCGGCATCCGCACCCGGATTGCGCAGCGCCGCGCGCAGTTGCGACATCGAACGGCCGCGGCGCAGGACCGTGACTTCGATCTCGACCGGCCCGTGCTTCACCGGCCCGGCGAACACCGCGTTCAGGCTCCGGAGCGACAACGCGGGGTCGTCGACGGCCGCCTCCATCGCCCGCGCCGCTGTCGCCGCGACGATCCCGCCCTGGGGGACGATCGGGCAGTTCCACTCCTCGCCGATGTCGCCGGTGAAGCGACCGGCGCCGGCGTGCTCGACCGCGGTGCCGCGGCTGAAACGTGACGATCCCACGGCCGGTCATTATCGTCCGTCGCCATGAGCGACGCGATTGATTTGATTCGACAGTTCTGCGAAGCCTGGGGGAAGGGTGCGAGCGTCGACGAGATCGTCGACTATTTCACCGACGACGCGATCTACCACAACATCCCGGTCGAACCCGCGGTCGGGAAAGCGGCGATCGCGGCGACGTTCGCGATGTTCACCACGGGCGTCGAACGCATCGAGTTCCGGGTGCTCAACATCGCCGCCGACGGCGACACCGTCCTGACCGAACGGGTCGACGTGTTCGTGCTGCCCAACGTCACGGTCGAACTGCCCGTCATGGGCACCTTCGAGGTGCGCGACGGCAAGATCGCGAAGTGGCGCGACTACTTCGACCTCAACCAGTACATGAGTCAGTTGGCCTAGCAGCCGCGAGCGACCAATCAGAGACGCTCGAGGAGTGCGCGCACGGCCCCGATCGTGTCGGCTTCGGCCGCCGGCTTGTCGGGCCGGTAGGCGCGCACGCGTGCGAAGCGCAGCGCGACGCCGCCCGGGTAACGCTTCGACACCTGCACGCCGTCGAGTGCGATCTCGACGACGAGCTCCGGCCGGACGTAGACGACGTACTCGTCACGATCCGACGCGAGCTCCTGCAGCCGCTCCGTCTGCCAGGCCAACAGGTCGTCGGTGAGACCCTTGAAGGTCTTGCCGACCATCACGAACCCGCCGGTGTCGGGGTCGCGCGCGCCGAGATGCAGGTTCGACAGCCAACCGCGGCGGCGGCCGTGGCCCCACTCGGCCGCGAGCACCACGAGGTCGAGCGTGCGGACGGGCTTCACCTTGCGCCACGACGCGCCGCGCCGGCCCGCGTCGTAACGCGCGTCGAGCGCCTTCACCATCACGCCTTCGTGGCCGGTCGCGAGCGCGTGCGTCGAGGAACGCCTTCGCCGCGTCGGGATCCTCGGTCTCGAGCGCGGGCACACGCCACTGCCCGACCAGGCCGGTGAGCACCGCGGCGCGCTCACGCAAGCGGGAGGTCGAGCAGGTCGTCGCCGTCGAGGTGCAACACGTCGAAGAAGAACGGGGCCAGCGTCAGCGGATGACTCGCGGCGTCGTCGCGTCCGAACCGGCTCATCGTGTCCTGGAAGCGGCGGGGGAGCGCGTCCTCGGAGAGGCCGATCGCCTCGCCGTCGAGCACGAACGACTGTGCGGGAAAGGTGCGCGCGACCTCGACGACCTCGGGCACGCGTTCGGTCACGTCGTTCAGGTTGCGCGTGAACACGCGCACGTCGTCGCCGGCGCGGTGCAGCTGGATGCGGGCGCCGTCGAGCTTCCACTCCACCGACGCCGGGCCGGTCGCGGCCAGTGCCTCGGCGACCGTCGCCGAGCTCGCGGCGAGCATCGGCTGGACCGGCCGGAGCACCTCCAGCCCGACCTGCGCCAATGCGTCGACGCCGCCGGCGAGCGCCCGCCCCGCGGTCGCCGCGAGGTCGCCGCTCAGCATCGCCGCCCGCCGCACGGTCGCGGCCGGTACCCGCGCCGCGGCCGCGATCGCGTCGGCCATGAGTCCCGCGAGCGCGCCCTGGCGCAGTTCGCCGGTGAGCAATCGCACGACGAAGTCGGCCTCGGCCGGAGTCGCCCGTGCGAAGAGCGCGTCGAGGAGCGCGCGCCGGGCCGCGGCGGATCCCGGGCCCGTCGCTCGCCGCGATGCGATCGAGCGTGTCGTGGAGGTCGGCGACCGTCAGGGTCGCCTCGTCCGCACCGCGGACCGCCGCCCGCACCCCCGACAGCGTCGACCAGCCGACGCCGATCCGGCCCTGTTGCGGCTCGCCGGTGAGGAGGCAGACGACGATCGCGACCTCGTCGGGCGCGCACGCGGTCAGCGTCTGCGCGATCGCCTCGATCTTCGCCTTGCGGGAACGGGTCGCGCGCGACCGTCCGGGAGGTTTCGACCACGACGGCAAGTTGCACGCCGATCAGGGTACGGTCGCCGGCATGGAATATCGACGCCTCGGCCGCAGCGGCCTCCAAGTCAGTGTGTTGTCATTCGGATCGTGGGTCTCGTTCGGCGACCAGCTCGGCGTCGACACCGCGATGGAATGTCTCGACGCCGCCCACGAGGCCGGCGTCAACTTCTTCGACAACGCCGAGTCGTACGCCGGCGGCAAGTCGGAGAGCATCATGGGACAGGCGATCTCCAAGCTCGGGTGGGAGCGCCACAGCTACGCGATCTCGACGAAGGTGTTCTGGGGTCTCTACGACGAGCCCAACATGAAGAACACGTTGAATCGCAAGTACCTCATGCAGGCGATCGACGGTTCGCTCGAGCGTCTCGGTCTCGACTTCGTCGACCTGTTGTTCTGCCACCGCGCCGACCCGCACACACCCATCGAGGAGACGGTGTGGGCGATGAGCGACATCGTCTCGAGCGGCAAGGCCCTGTACTGGGGGACGTCGGAATGGACCGCCGACGAGATCCGCGCCGCGTGGGAGATCGCCGAGCGTCACCACCTGCACAAGCCGGTCATGGAGCAACCGCAGTACAACCTGTTGCACCGCATGCGCGTCGAGTTCGAGTACGCGCGCCTCTACGAGGACATCGGGCTCGGCACCACGATCTGGAGCCCGCTCGCGTCGGGGCTGTTGAGCGGCAAGTACCTCGACGGAACGCCCGACGACTCGCGTGCGAAGCTGCCGGGCTACGAGTGGCTCGCGGGCATGCTCACCGACCCGAAGACCAACGACAAGGTCCGCAAGCTGAAGGTCGTCGCCGACGATCTCGGTTGCACCCTGGCGCAGCTGGCGCTCGCCTGGTGCACGAAGAACAAGCGGGTCTCGACGGTCATCACCGGGGCGAGCAAAGCATCGCAGGTGCGCGAGAACATGGCCGCGCTCGACGTCGCCGCCCGCCTCGACCGGCGACGTCATGGCCCGGATCGAGGAAGCCGTGCCGTTCACGGCGTAGCGGTCCACGCGGCGAGGTCGACGACCCAGATCTGCATGCGGCCGGTCTCGCTCGGCGCCTCGGGCGGCCGGCGTTCGACGCGGTCCAAGCGAGTAGCCGAGACGCTGCGGGATCGCGGCGCTGCGCGTGTTCGCCTCGTCGCAGACGATGATCATCCGGTCGATGTCGTCGACGGCCAGGCCCGCCTCGGTGAGCGCGCGCGCCGCGGTCGTCGCGTAGCCGTGCCCGCCCGCGTCGACGTGGAGCCAGTAGCCGATCTCGAGCGTGCGCGGACCGCGGCGCGTCATCAGGCCGAACGCGCCGAGGAACGCGTGGTCGGCGTCGTCGAACAGCCCGTACTGCCACTCCTCGGCGCGCTCGCGCTGCTGGGGAAGGTTGCGCAGGCGGGTGCGCTGCATCTTCACCTCGGCCGACCGCGCGTCGGCCCACGGCATCCACGGCTTCAGGTGGTCGAGGCTGTCGCCGACCGCATTCGCGACCGCGGACGCGTCGCCGACGGTGAGCCAGCGGAGATAGGTGCCGTTGTCGAGATCGATCCGTTTGGGCGGCGCGGATGCTCATTGGCCTTCGCGCACGAAGCTGTGCGCGCGCTCGACGCGCGCGACGCGCAACTCGTAGGCGTCGTACCAACGCGTGCGGCCCTCGTACTGCGCGAACGCGTGGTCGGCGTCGCGCCGCCAGGCCGCGATCGACTCCTCGTCGACCCAGTACGAGACGGTGATCCCGATGTCGCCGTCGTGCCTCCTCGACGCCGAGATAGCCGGGCTGGCGCGCGGCCAGACCCATCATCCGCTGCGCGGTCTCGTCGTACTGGTCGCCGGGCCGGGCGTTGCGGCGGGTCGAGAAGATCACCGCGTAGTAGGGCGGTTCGGGCGTGACGGCGCCAGCGCACCCTCGCCCGTCGGAACCTCGATCGATGCCATGCGCGCCCCCTCCCCCCGGTGTCGGTCCCCATTCTGCCGCCAAGGGTCGACTCCGGGAATCCGGATATGTAGTATCCGGATTATGGCCCGTCGAGAGGAGACGTGATGAGGGTGTTCGTCGCGGGAGCCACGGGCGTCGTCGGTCGGCGAGCCGTCGCCCGGCTCGTCGCCGCCCGGCACGAGGTCACGGCGGTGTCGAGAACGCCGGCGAAGGACGCGCGGCTCGAGGCGCTCGGTGCGCGGCCGGTACGCGTCGACCTCTTCGACGCGGCGGCCGTGCGCGCCGCGGTCGCCGGGAACGACGCGGTCGTGAACCTCACCACCAAGATCCCGCCCGTCGCGCAGATGGCCCGTCCGAGCGCGTGGGACGAGAACGAGCGCATCCGGCGCGAGGTGTCGACCCACCTCGTCGACGCCGCGATCGCGGCGGGCGCGACGGTGTTCGTGCAGGAATCGCTCGCCTTCCTCTACGGCGAACACGGCGACGCCTGGGTCGACGCCGCTTCCACTCCGCCCGCGCCGTCGCCGTTCAGCGGCGCGGTGCTCGCCGCGGAGGACAACGTCGCCCGCTTCCGGTTGCAGGGCGGGCGCGGGATCGTGCTGCGGTTCGGCCGCTTCTACGCGCCCGACAGCGACCAGGCGGCGGCGACGGTCCAGGCGGCCCGGCGGGGCCTGGCGCTCGACGTCGGCCGCGCGGATTCGTACGCGCCCGATGATCTACGCCGACGACGCGGCCGCGGCCGTCGTCGCCGCGCTCGACGCGCCCGGCCGGGCACGTACGACATCGTCGACGACGAACCGCTGACGCGCGCCGAGCAGAGCGCGGCGCTCGCGGCCGCAGTCGGCCGCCGGCGGCTCCGGCGGGCCCCGAAATGGGCTGCGCCGAAGATCGGGGAGCACCTCGCGGCCTCGCAACGGGTGTCGAACGGGGCGTTCCGGGACCGCGACCGGATGGCGACCGGCCGCGCCGAGCGTGCGCACCGGCTACCGCCAAGCTCGGCCGAAGAGCTGCGTGTCGAACCCGCGCTGCCCGGGCCGGGTCCGGCTCATGCTGTGGATCCTCGCCTTCACCGCCTTCGGGCTCGGCGCCCAGGCCGAGTTCTTCCCGCGCGCGTTCTACGACAACTTCCCGTTCGGGCGGGGTTGGGTCGCGATGGACGGCCGTTACAACGAGCACCTCATCCGCGACTTCGGTGCGCTCAATCTCGCGCTGTTCGTCTTCACGGTCGGGGCGATCTTCGTCGGGTCCCGCGCGATCAGCCGCATCACCGCGGTGTCGTGGCTCGTGTATTCGGTCCCGCACCTCGAGTACCACCTGCGGCACCTCACGATGAACATGCCGGGCGTCGGACAAGGTCGGGACGGTGGTCTCCCTGTCGGTGCCGATCGTCGCCGCGATCGTCGATGCTCTTCGACCGGCCGCGGGTCGCGCACGCGCCGGTCGACGTGCGCGAGCCGGCGGCCGCGGCGCGCAAACCTGACGCAGGTGTCAGTTCGCCGCTAACGTCCGGCCCGTGCCGACGACGCGTTGGCGCGCCCCCGTGCGCGCCGCCATGAGCGAGCCGGGCCGAGCGTGAAGCCCGCCCCGTTCGAGTACCACGCCCCCGAGACCGTCGACGAGGTCTGCGCGCCTGCTCGCCGAGCACGGCGACGAGGCCAAAGTGCTGGCCGGCGGCCAGAGCCTCGTGCCGATGCTCGCGCTGCGGCTGACGCGCTTCGAGCACCTCGTCGACGTGAACCGGGTCGCCGAGCTCTCGGGCGTCGCGCGCGAGAACGGGACGCTGGTCGTGCAGGCCGCGACCCGCCAGCGCGTGATGGAGCGCGACGCCGCAGGTCGGCGCGGCGGTGCCGCTGCTCGCCGAGGCGACGCCGCTGATCGGGCACTTCCAGATCCGCAACCGCGGCACGGTCGGCGGTTCGCTCGCCCACGCCGATCCCGCGTCGGAGTACCCGGCGGTCGCGGTCGCGCTCGGTGCCGAGCTCGAGCTGGCCGGCCCCGGCGGCGCCCGCCGCCGCGTCCCGGCCGCCGACTTCTTCGTCGGCACGTGGACGACCGCGGCCGAGACCGAAGAGTTGCTCGTCGCCGCCCGTTTCCCCGTGTGGCCCACGCGCGAGTGGGTTCGCGATCGAGGAGCTGGCGCGCCGCCACGGCGACTTCGCGCTCGCGGGCGTGGCGTGCGCGGTCACCGCCGACCGTGCGGGCATCGCGCTGTTCGGGGTCGGTTCCACCCCGGTCCGGGCCGGAGCCGCGGAGAACGCGTTGCTCGCGGGCGCGCCGCCCGCCGACGTCGCCGAAGCCGCGGTCGCGCGATCTCGATCCCCCCGCCGACGTGCACGCGTCGTCGTCGACCCGACGACGGATCGCGCGCCATCTCGTCGAACGGGCCGTCACGCGTGCCCGGGAGGGATCTGCATGCTGCCGGTTGAGATGTCCGTGAACGGCGAGCGCCGGCGAGCCGTGATCGACCCGCGTCTCACGCTCGCCGACTTCGTGCGCGAACAGTGCGCGCTGACCGGGACGCACCTGGGTTGCGAGCACGGTGTGTGCGGCGCGTGCACGGTGTTGCTCGACGGCGAAGCCGTTCGCTCGTGCCTGGTGTTCGCGGTGCAGGCCGACGGCGCGGAGGTGACCACGATCGAAGGGCTCGGCGGTCCCGACGGCGGCTCTCGGCCGTGCAGGAGGCGTTCCGGACCGAGCACGGCCTGCAGTGCGGCTTCTGCACGCCGGGGTTCGTGGTGTCGGTCACCGCGTTGCTGCGCGGAGAACCCGAACCCGACGGAGGCGGAGATCCGCGACGGCCTCTCCGGCAACCTCTGCCGCTGCACCGGCTACCAGGGCATCATCCGCGCCGTGCAGCAGCGCCGGCGGAGGGCGCGTCGTGAGCACCTCGACCGCGGGCCGGTTCGTCGGGCAGTCGGTGAAGCGGCGCGAAGACCCGCGCCTGCTGACCGGGCACGGCCGCTACGTCGACGACGTCGATGCTCCCGGGCATGCTGCACTGCACCTTCGTGCGCAGCGACGTCGCCCGCGGGCGCATCGTGCGCGTCGACGTCGAAGCCGCCCGCGCGCTCGACGGCGTGACCGCGGTGCTCACCGCCGCCGATCTCAATCCGCACGCGGGCGAGATGCAGCCGACGATGCTGCTCGGGATGCCGGGCGCGCCGCTCGCCCGCTCGCCGACGGCGACGTGCGGTTCGTCGGCGAACCGATCGTGTTGATCGTGGCGGAGAGCCGCTACGTCGCCGAAGACGCGGCCGAGCTCGTCGAGGTCGACATCGACGTCGAGCCCGCGGTCGTCGACCTCGAACACGCGCTCGACGACGGTGTGCCGCTCGTGCACCCCGAGTTGGGTACGAACCTGGCCGCGGAGATGGAGTTCCCCGTCGCGCCCGAGCTGCAGGCGTTGCTCGACGGCACCGGCGCGATCAAGCGGACCTTCCGCCAGCAGCGTCACAACCCGGTCCCGATGGAGACCCGCGGCGTCGTCGTCGAGTTCGAACCGACCGACGGCGCGCTGCACGCGTGGATGAGCACGCAGAACCCGCACGAGGCGAAGCACGCGATGGCGCGCATCACCGGCGTGCCGTCGCATCTCGTGCGGGTCGAGGCGCGCGACGTCGGCGGCGGGTTCGGGCAGAAGTTCTTCACGCCGCGCGAGGAGCTCGTCGTGGCCCTGGCGGCCCGTCGCCTCGGGCGCACGCTCAAGTGGATCGAGGACCGGCGCGAGAACCTGATCTCGGCCAACCACGCCCGCGCCGACGTCGCCCACTGCACGTTCGCGCTCGACGGCGACGGGCGCCTCCTCGGCACCTACATCGACCACCTCGAGGATTCGGGGTCGTTCCCGGTCGGCGCGACCGGGGGCGCGGGCCAACTCGTCGCGCTGCTGTTCACCGGTCCGTACAAGTGCCCGGCCGCGGCGTTGCGCACGCGGTCGGTCTGGACCAACACGTGGGGGCGCGGCGCGTACCGCGGGCCGTGGATGTTCGAGACCGTCGCGCGCGAGCAGATGGTCGACGCCGCCGCACGCGCGATCGGGATGGACCCGCTCGAATGGCGGCGCCGCAACGTCCTCGCGGCCACCGACCTCCCGTACACGATGCCGACCGGACTGCCCATCGACATGGTGAGTCCGGCCGAGACGCTCGAGCAGGCCGCCGAGATCATCGACTACGACGGTTCCGCGACGAGCAGGGGCGCGCGTTCGCGCAGGACGGACGGCTCCTCGGCATCGGGCTCGGCCTCTACGTCGAGCCGAGCACCGGGATGATGGACCCGATGGGCACCGAGACCGCGGTCGTGCGCGTGAACCCGAGCGGGCAGGTGACGGTCGCGTTGGGTACCGGCGCCCACGGCCAGGGCATCGAGACGACGATGGCGCAGGTCGTCGCCGAGGAGCTCGGGATCGAGCTCGACGACGTGACGATCGTGCAGGGCGACAGCGCGGTGACCGCGTACGGGCGCGGCACCGGCGGGAGCGGTACGGCGGTGATCGCGGGCAACTCGTGCCGCAACGCGTGCGCGGTCGTGCGGGCGAAGGCGATCGAGATCGCCGCCCACCTGATGGAGGCCGCGCCCGAAGACCTCGAGATCGTCGACTCGCAGATCGCGGTGAAGGGCACGCCCTCCCGTTCGGTCGCGTGGCGCGAGGTCGCGCGCATCGCGCACCTCGAGACCGCGCGCCTGCCGGAGGGCATGGAGATCGGGCTCGAGGCGACGGCCACGTTCAAGGCGCCGCCGTTCTCGTGGTCGAACGCGTGCCACGCGTGCACGGTCGAGGTCGACCGGCGACCGGCGCGGTCTCGATCCTGCGCTACGTCGTGAGCGAGGACTGCGGCGTCATGATCAACCCGATGATCGTCGAGGGTCAGGTCGCGGGCGGCGTCGTGCAGGGCATCGGCGGCACGCTCTACGAGCACTTCGTCTACGACGACGACGGCAACCCGCTCACGACCACGTTCATGGACTACCTGCTGCCCACGACCACCGAGGTGCCGATGATCGAGTACGGCCACGTCGAGACGCCCGCGCCGACACCCGGCGGGCACAAGGGGATGGGGGAGGGCGGCGCCATCGGTTCGCCGCCCGCGATCTTCAACGCGGTCGCCGACGCGCTCGCGCTCGTGGGTGCGACCGTCGACCACACGCCGCTCTCGCCCGACACGATCCTGGAAGCGCTCGACGCGCGTCCGTAGGCGTCGGCGCGTCTCGCCGGACACGTGAAGACGCCCCGGCGAACATTGCGCCGGGGCGTCTCTGCGTGCGGGATCGGTTGCGCCGTCGGGGCGGGCTCGGGAACCGTCAGAAACTGTGGCCGGGGCCTTTCGGTCGGAGGTTCGTGCGCGTCGCCGAGCGGAACCGACCCGTCTCCGGCGAGGTGGACTGTCCTCTTCCATCAGCATCTCCTCTTCGGAGTCGCTACCTGTTGCCACCGTACCCCTCGCTGTCAAAGGCGCGCGCCGCGCGAGCGACGTAGCGTCCGGGAATGGCCGAACAACCCACCATCACCTGGGGCGTGCTCCCCGAAGGCTGCCTCGATCGCGTCCTCGTGTGCTCGCCGCACTTCGACGACGCCGCGCTCGGCGCGGCCTACCTGTTGCTCGCGCATCCCGGCTCCACGGTCGTGACGTTGTACGGCGGTCCGCCGGCGGCGTATCCCGAGACGCCGACCGAGTGGGACGCGCTCGGAGGCTTCCGCGCCGGCGACGACGTCGTCGCGTTGCGGCGTGAAGAAGACCGGGCCGCGATGGACGTCGCTCGGCGCGCGTCCGGTGTGGCTCGACTTCGTCGACCATCAGTACCTGACCCGCGCGGAACGTGCGCCGGTAGAGAAGGTCGCGGTCGCGCTCGAAGCCGCGATCGACGACGCGAAACCGACCGCGGTCTTCCTGCCGATGGGCCTCGCGAACCCCGACCACGTCGACACGCACGACGCGGGCGTCATGCTCGCCGCGCGCCGCGACGACATCACCTGGTTCTGTTACGAGGACAGTGGCTACAAACACATACCGGGGATGCTCGCCTGGCGCATCGCGAAGCTCTTCGCGTCGGATCTGTGGCCGACGCCGATGGTGGTGCCGAACGAGGCCGACGTCGATCGCAAGCGCGCCGCGATCGAGTGCTACGCATCGCAGCTCGGCCCGCTCAACCGCGACCACGCGTTGGGAGCGCGGATCGGCAGCGCCGTCCCCGAACAGCACTGGATCCTCGCTCCGCCCCCTTCCGGGTGGGAGCGCATGCGCGACATGTGATTCCGGGTCGAATCGACTCGTAGGATCGGAGGCGTGAATCCGTATCTGGTCGAGCGGTTGCAGCCCTTCGGCACGACGATCTTCGCCGAGATGTCGGCGCTCGCGGTCGAGACCGGCGCGATCAACCTCGGGCAGGGCTTTCCCGGACACCGACGGTCCCGACGCGGTCAAGCAGGCCGCCATCGACGCGATCCGCGACGGGCGACAACCAGTACCCGCCCGGCATCGGTGTTCCCCGAGCTGCGCGTCGCGATCCGTGCCCACCAGCAACGGTTCTACGCGCTCGACTACGACGCCGACGCGGAGATCCTCGTCACCGCGGGCGCGACCGAGGCGATCGCGGCCGCACTGATCGCGTTGTGCGGCCCCGGCGACGAGGTCGTCACCTTCGAGCCGTACTACGACTCGTACGCGGCGTGCATCGCGATGGCGGGCGCGCACGCGGCGCGTCGTCACGTTGCGCGCCCCCGACTACAGCTTCGATCCCGACGAGCTGCGCGCCGCGATCACGCCGCGCACCGAAGCTCATCCTGCTCAACTCGCCGCACAACCCGACAGGCAAGGTGTTCACCCGCGGCGGAGCTCGACGGTCGTCGCCGAGATCGCGCAGGAGCACGACCTGCTCGTCGTCACCGACGAGGTCTACGAGCATCTCGTCTACGAGGGCGAACACGTGCCGCTGGCCACGCTGCCGGGGATGCGCGACCGCACGGTCACGATCGGTTCGGGCGGCAAGACGTTTTCGTTCACCGGCTGGAAGGTCGGTTGGGTGTGCGCGACCTGCCGAGCTCGTGGTGGCCGTCAAGACCGCGAAGCAGTTCCTCACCTACGTGAGCAGCGGCCCGTTCCAGTACGCGATCGCGGTCGGCCTGCAACTCCCCGATGCGTATTTCTCCGGCTTCCGCGACGAGATGCGTGACAAACGAGACCGGCTCTGTGCCGGGCTCGCCGGCGCGGGCCTGGACGTGATCCGGCCGCAGGGCACGTATTTCGCGACGGTCGACATCCGGTCGGTCGGCGAAACCGACGGCCTCGCGTTCTGCCGTGCGCTCCCGTACCGCTGCGGTGTCGTGGCCGTGCCGAGCGTCGTCTTCTACGACGACGTCGAGGCGGGCGCGTCGCTCGTGCGCTTCGCGTGCTGCAAACGGACGGAAGTGCTCGACGAGGCGTGCACGCGGTTGAAGAGTCTGGCCACGTGATCGTCGCCGGCATCCAGCACGACATCGTCTGGGAGCAGCCCGAGGAGAACTTCGTCCGGCTCGCGCCGAAGATCCAGGCGCGCGGCCGCCGGCGGTGCGCGGCTCGTCGTACTCGACCGAGATGTTCTCCACCGGGTTCTCGATGAAGACCGACCGGATCGCCGAGTCCGTCGACGGCCCGAGCGTGCGCTTCCTCGTCGAGCAGGCACGCGCGAACGGCGTGTGGGTGTGCGCGTCGTTGCCCGAGCGCGCGGAGTCGGGTGAGCACCCGTTCAACCAGCTCGTCGTGGCCGCACCCGACGGCACGACGCATCGCTACGCCAAGATTCACCCGTTCACCTTCGGGCGCGAGCACGAGCACTATTCCGCGGGCGCGCATTTCCTCACGGTCGACATCGAAGGCACGCGCTGCTCGTTCTTCGTCTGTTACGACCTGCGCTTCGCCGACGAGTTCTGGGCGCTTGCCCCCGAGACGGACTGCTACGTCCTGCCCGCGAACTGGCCCGCGCCGCGCCGTGAGCACTGGATGGCGTTGCTCCGGGCGCGGGCGATCGAGAACCAGGCCTACGTCGTCGGCGTGAACCGCGTCGGTGACGGCGGTCGCCTGCACTACTCGGGCGACTCGATGATCGTCGATCCGTTCGGCGAGATCGTGGCGCAGGCCGGCGCAGAGGAGTCGATCATCACGGCGGACGTCGATCCCGCCGCGTGTGCTCGCGGTCCGGGCCGAATACCCCTTCCTGCAGGACCGCCCGGCCGTTAGACGATCGCGCCGTGGGCGGTGAGGTCGCGCCGCACGGCGTCGACGTCGACCTGCAGGACGTTTCCGTCCGGCGCGAGCGCGGCGGCGGTTCCCGCGGCCTCGCCCGTCGCCATCGCGGCGGGGATCTCCTTCGTGGCCTGGTGCACGTAGCGGCTCGCGGAGATGCACCGGCCGCACACGATCAGATTGTCGACGCTCGAGGTGGTCAGCGCCCGGTACGGCACGTCGAACACCACTTCCCGGCGGGTCCAGTGGCCGGTGCGGGCGACGGCGTCGGCGAAACGGCGGTCGCCGTCCGATTTCTCGAGGACGTAGTCGCCCACGAGGCGCCGGCTCTCGGTGATCCCGATCATCTTCGCGACGTCGTCGAGCCACGCGTCGGGATGCTCACCGCGCACGCGTGCGACGGCGGCCCGCACCGCGTCGCGGCACTCCAGCTCGGCCGCGGTGAGGTCGTCGGGATCCGTCGCGTCGACCCGCCGGTCGAGCGGGCCCCACGGCACGAGCACGCGCCCGGGCGACGTCGTGCGGAAGCCGATGCCGTCGACGTGCTCCTCGGGGAGACCGCCCATCCGGAACCACAGGTGCGGCGGGATGGTGACCGACTCGAACGGCGCGCCGGCCGCGACCATCACGTCGCCGTCGCCGGTCGCGTCGACGACCACGCGTGGTTGCACGACCTCGCGCCCGCGCTTGGACTCGACCACGACCGCTTCGACGTGCCCGTCGGGCGCGTAGGTGTGCGCGCACCAGGAATGCAGCCGGATGCGGACGCCCGCGGCGCGCAGCAGGTCGATCGCGACGTCGCAGAACGCCTCGGGATCGAACGCCACCGAATAGCGCACGACGTCCGGTGGCGCGCCCCAGATCAGCCCGTATCCGCGCCAGTGCTCGACCGCCTCGGCATCCGTCGAACCCCAGGCGCGCGGTTCGGGAGCGCGGGCGGCGCCGTGCTCGGTCAAGCGGTCGACGAACTCCTGGCACAGGCCCGCGACCACCTGGGTGCCGCGGCCGTCGTCGAGCGTGAGCAGCAGGTTGATCAGGCCGAACGTGGCGAGCCCGCCGACGAATCCGTACCGCTCGACGAGCAGCACGTCGGCGCCGCGGCGCGTGGCCGCGATCGCCGCCGCGAGCCCCGCGCTGCCGGCCCCGACGACGAGCACGTCGGGCCGCCCGACGACCCGCAGATCGCGTCCCGGCTCGCGCCACGTCTCGGTCATCGCCGGTCACGGTAACTTCCCGGCATGAAATTCGCGCTCTTCTACGAGATCCCCGTTGCCCGCCCGTGGGGGCCCGACAGCGAGCACATCGCCTACAAGAACACGCTCGAGCAGGCGATCGCGGGTGAACAAGCCGGGTTCCACGCGTTCTGGACGGTCGAGCACCATTTCCTCGAGGAGTACTCGCACTGCTCCAACCCGGAAGTGCTCTACGGCGCGATCGCGAGCTGCACCACCAAGATGCGCCTCGGCTACGGCGTGCGCCTCATGCCGAAGCCCTACAACCATCCCGTGCGTACCGCAGAGTCGGTCGCGGTGCTCGACCTGTTGAGCGACGGGCGCGTCGACATGGGCACCGGCCGCTCCGCGACCCGGATCGAGCTCGAAGGCTTCGGCGTCGATCCCAAGGACACGCGCGAGATGTGGCGCGAGGCGATCGAGCACGTCGTGGGCTGTTGGACGAACGAGCGCTACTCGATCGACAGCAAGTACTGGACGCTGGCCGACCGGCGCGTCCAGCCGAAGCCGTTGCAGCAGCCGCATCCGCCGATCTGGGGTGCGACCACGAGCGACGACGGGCACGCGCAGGTCGGTGAGCTCGGACTCGGTCTCTGTTCGTTCGCGGTCGGCGTCTCGCCCGAGGACGTCAAGAAGAAGATCGACATCTACCGGGCCGCGGTCGCGCAGTGTTCCACGCCGATCGGGAAGTTCGTCAACAACCAGGCCGCCACGTTCACGATGGCATTGTGCGCGCCCACCCGGGACGAGGCGTGGAACGCCGCGCGCGAATCGTTCGAGTGGTACCCGAAGGTCGGAGCGCGTCAGATCGCGCAGGTCGCCGAATGGATGGCGGAACGCAACCAGGCGCTCGGCAACTACGACTACGCGGCCGACATGAAAGCCCATGCCGACGACGGCTCGCTCGACCTGCTGTCACTCGAGTACCTGGTCGACTCGGGCGCCTGCGTGCTCGGCACTCCGGAGGAGTGCCTCGACGCGTGCAAGCGCTACGAGGCGGCCGGCGTCGACCTGCTGCTGTGCCTCGTGAACCCGTACAAGATCGGTCACGAGGCCGTGATGCAGACCATCGATCTTCTGGGCCAGCACGTCATCCCGAACTTCGCCTGAGGCCGTCGGCGCCGACGTTCGCGAGGCGAAGGGATGCGCGGCGACGGTAACTGAACGCGTCGCGACTCCGGCTATTCGATGGTGTTCGTCGGTTCGGCTCGGCCGTAGAGGTCGCCCGTCGCGAGGTCACAGCCGATCTCGAGCAGCGCGTCGCGATCCTGGGCGCGGTCGACGCCCCTGACTCCCACGAGGATGTCGCGGTCGTGCGCGAGACGCACGATCTCCGACAGCGCGAGCCGCGCGTCGGGGTCGGTGACCGCCGCGGTCGAAAGGCCGCGTGAAAGGTGGAGCTCGCAGAACCCGAAGTCCTCCACGTCGGGGACGGCGGATGCGGAATCGACGTCCGTGAGGACGACGGCGACGTCCGCCTCACGGATCGAATGCAGGGCGTCGTGCAGCGCCGGGGTCCAGTTCCGGAGAAGCGCCCGGTCGAGTTGCAGGCGGATCTGGTCCATCCGGAGGGAGAACGCGTTGGCGACCTCGGACAGGTATTGCTCGGTCCGGACGTCGGTGACGAGGCGCCGGGAGGCGGGGACGTAGAGGCCCAGCGCCGTGTCTCGCGTTGCCAGCGTGATCACGGCCGCCGTCTCGCGGGCGACGTGGAGATCGACCTGGTTCGCGAGCGGCGTCTCGGCGATCATGTCGACGAACGCCGACGGGTCGAGCTCACCGAGGCGTCGGTGGTGCCACCGGACGAGTCCCCGGTAGCCGACGACGAGCCCCGAACGGAGGTCGACGACGGGTTCGGCGTAGGCGCGCACGTCGCCGTGGCTCATGCCGACCCGGAACTCCTCCATCGTCGGCGCCGTGTCGTGCTCGCGGTCGCTCGGGCTCGCGCCGGCGTGGCCGATCGGTTCTTCGCCGGTCGAGACCTCGTGCCCGAGTGTTGCCGCGCACCGTTGGAACAGATCGTTCACGTCGTCGCCCGGCTTGCTCAGCGCGGTGCCACACTCGACGAACACCGCGACCTCGCCGCTCGGAGTCGTGATCGGCGCATCCACGAGCGCTTCGTGCAGCCCGCGGGCGATACGCAATGCTTCACTGCGCGTACGCACACCCCGGAGGAAGAGGCCGAGCTGGTGCTCGCCGACGAGCCCGACGACGTCGATCGATCGCGCGAGCCGCGCCACCCGACCGGCGAGCGCACGCATGACGGTCGCCTCGGTCAGGGGATCGAACGATTCGGCCGCAACGCTGCCGCTGTTGACCGCGGCGAGCACGAGAGCGCACGTCTCGCCGCCACTCGTCGCCGCGGTCAGGGCGGAGCGCACCTCGTCCTCGAATTCGGCGAGGGGAAGGAGTCCCGCCGCCCGTTCGACCGCCGACTCGCGCCCGGCCGCGAAGGGGGTCGTGAGCGGCAGCTCGTGCGCGTAGACCACGGTTCCGTTCGTTGCGCCGCCGGGCCCGACCCGAGCGCTCACCGAGACGTGCATCGGCACCGCGTGTCCTTGCGCGACGTTCACCGGCACCTCACCGGTCCACGCGCCGGTCCGCAGCAACTCCGGTCGCACCTCGTCGTAGTAGATGGTGAACGCCTCCGCCGGAAACACGTCCGCGAGCGTCAGGTCGGTCGCGTCGCCGACACCGAGTCGCTTTCGAGCCGCGGGATTCAGGTACAGGATCTGACCCCAGGGGTCCGAGACGCCGACGAGGTCTCTCGTCTGCTCGACGAACGTCAACAACTGGGCAGAGACCTCGGCATCGAGTCCCGTATCCACACGCCCTCCCCGCGACGGGTGGCTCGCACCGCGACCCGCGACCCGCGACCAAAAACTACCGGCAAACCTTCCGCACGACTACAGGCCTCGTCGGCCGGCATGCCGGCCGACGGTCGCCGCCGTCCGAGGGTGGCGTTTCTGCCGGGCCTGGACCAAACTGGATCACCATGGGCGGTGATGGAAGCCGGGAGTGAGCGCGGACTCGCCCGACGCCTATGTCACGAGTCGGCTGCTCGCGTTCGTAGAGGGCACTTCGGAATTCGTCGGCGTCGTCGACGAGCAGAGCCGGGTGCGGTACCTCAATCAGGCCGCTCGGAAGTACCTCGGCGTCGGTGACGCTACCGACCTCACCACCGCCGACCTCTTTCCCCCGCAGACCTTCGCGCGGTACTACGACGAGATCCGGCCCGAGTTGTTGCGCAACGGGGTGTGGCACGGCGTGACCGCCGTCCGGGGGCCGGGCGACGAGGTCGTACCGATGGCGATGACGATCGTGGCGAGCACGGGCCCCGGGGGCGAGGTGAGCGGACTCGTGACCCAGGCCCGTGCCATCGCGCCCGAGCCGGTGCTCGCTCCGGACGCGACGTTGACGTTCGACGAGCTCACGGGCCTCCCGACCCGAGCGGTCGTGAACGAGCGCATCCGAGCCGCGCTGTCCGCGCGGATCGGGCCGCCGCGAAGATCGCGGTGATCGTCGCCGACGTGGACGGTTTGAAGGACATCAACGACAGTTTCGGCCACGCGGTCGGGGACGAGGTTCTGCGCGGGTGTGCGCGGGCGCTGGCCGCGAGCGTGCGGTCGGGCGACACGGTCGGGCGCATGGGTGGTGACGAGTTCGTCGTGCTCGTCGACGGACTCGACGAGCTCGACGTCGCGGCCGACTTCGTCGACCGTCTCTGCGACGCGGTGTCGCGCACTCCGATCGAGACCGCCGCGGGCCCGCTCGTCGTGACCGCGAGCTTCGGCGTCGCGGTCGGCGTCACCGACGACAGCGATGCGGCGATGCTCCAACGCGCGGATGCCGCGATGTACCGGGCGAAGGCCGCGGGACCGGGCAAGGTGGTGGTGTTCGACGACGACACCGGCGTCAACATCACCACGCTCGGCGACGAGCTCGCCGTCGCGGTGAGCCACGGACTGATCCGACCTCATGTGCAACCCATCGTCGACCTGCACCGCGGGGTCCTGGTCGGTTACCAGGGTCTGGCCCGCTGGGAGCACCCGCGGCGTGGACTCCTCGAGGCGGAGCAGTTCGTACCGGTTCTCGAGAGCATGCCGATCCTGGCGGTCGTGGATCTCGCGGTCCTGCGGCGCACCGTCGCGGCCGCGGCGCGCGCGGCCCGGGGCGGTCCGCGGTTGCGCGCGTACGGCCACCTCTCCCGGCGGCTGATCGGTGACGTCGGGCTCGTTCGCTACCTGTCGGAGATCGTCGAAGATCTCGGTGTCGCGGCGGCGGATGTCTGCGTGGAGATCCCGCACGCGTTCGTGGCCCGGCCGTCGCGGCGGGTCGAGCACGCGCTGCGCGACCTCCGGGAGGTCGGGGTCCGCACCGTGCTCAGCGCGGTCGACGGTGAGTGCGAAGTGAATCAGATCGTGGAGCACGGATTCGACGAGCTGCGCATCGCTCGTCGACTCGTTCGGGACGCCGAGCACGACTCGACGCGCCGGAGAGTCGCCGACGCCACGATTGCGCTCGCCCGTGCCCTCGGTCTCACGGTGATCGCGGTCGGTATCGAGACCGACGCGCAACGCGTCGCCATGCGCGACGCGGGATGCGACTTCGGCCAGGGCAACCTGTTCGGTCCGGTGCAACCCGCGGGCAACGTCGACTGAACGATCCGTCGCCCGAGTGCGCCCGAGTGCGCCCGAGCGGGTGGCCTCGGGCCGGACGGCCGGCCGGCCCGTGAGATCCGGCCGAAAGCCTCTGTCGAGGCGCCCTCGCCCCTGGCACGGTGGGGGAGTGAGTTCGGGAGGTGTGTCATGAACGGACGCGGGGCGTACATGCGCGACAGCGACGCCTTCTCCTGGTACATGGAAGCCGACCCGCTGTTGCGGTCGACCCTCGTCAGCGTGGCCGTCCTCGACTCGGCGCCGGACATCCGCCGCGTGGTCGACCGGGCCGAGCGCGCCACCCGGATCTCCCCGGGCTTCCGGCACACGGTGACCGAGACGCCGTGGCGCCTCGCCAATCCGCGCTGGGTCGTCGACCCGGAGTTCAACCTCGCGTTCCATGTCCGCCACATCGCCGCGCCGGAGCCGCGCTCGCTCGCGCAGGTCTTCGAGTACGCGTGTCAGACCGGCATGGCCGGGTTCGACCGCCAACGGGCGCTCTGGGAGTTCACCGTCGTGGACGGCCTCGAAGGTGGCCGAGCCGCGCTCGTGATGAAGCTGCATCACGCGCTGACCGACGGCGTCGGGGGCATGGACATGGCGATGCACCTCTTCGACCTGGAGCCGGACGCGGAGGTCGTCGACGCGATGCCGTCCGCCCCCGCCCCGGAGCGATTGTCGGAGATCGACCTCGTCCGGGACGCGCTGTTCCACGACGTGTCGACGGTCACGCGGCTTCCTTGCGCCCTCCTGCGGCTGAACGGCCGCGTGTTGCGCCAGGCGCTGCACGACCCCCTCGCCGCGGTGCGTGACGGTCTGCGAGTCGCCCGGTCCGTGGCGCGCACGGTCGAGCCGGTGCGTTCGACCCTTTCGCCCGTCATGCAGGAACGCCGGCTCGCATGGCACTACGACGCGTTCAGCGTGCCGCTCGACTCGTTGCGCGACACGGCCCACAATCTCGGCCTGACCCTCAACGACGTCTTCCTCGGTGCCCTCAGCGGCGCGCTGCTCGACTATCACGAACGCCACGGCTTCGCGGTCGACGAGTTGCGTCTCACGATGCCGATCAGCATCCGCAAGGCGGACGATCCGATCGGCGGGAACCGGATCACGCTGATGCGGTTCAAGATCCCGACCGGACTGCAGGATCCTGTCGCGCGGCATGCGGCGCATCGACGAGCTCTGCCTCGCGGCTCGCCACGAGCCGGCGATCCCCTACACGAACGCGATCGCGGCGGCGCTCAATGTGCTGCCACGCGGGTTCGTCGGCGGGATGCTGAAGCACGTCGACTTCCTGGCCAGCAACGTCCCCGGCATCAACGTGCCCGTGCATCTCGCGGGTGCGCGGGTCGTCGAGTGGTACGCGTTCGGTCCGACGATCGGTGCCGCGCTGAACGTGACGCTCGTCTCGTACGACGGGACGTGTTATGTCGGTGTGAACCTCGATACCGGCGCGATCCCCGACGTCGAGGCGATGATGGAATGCCTCCGTCGCGGGTTCAAAGAGGTGACCGAGACCGCGGCGGCGTGATCCCGCGGAGCGGTCTTGTCTTTGACGGCATTTGCGACGGTGAGGTTCACTGTGTCGGAGGCAGAGACGGTGAGGACCGCAAAAGGCGCGATTCCTCCGGCACGGATGGGGAGGAATTGTGCGGCGGTTTTCGGGGGCCGTGGTTTCGCTGATCGTCGTCGCGTCGGTGTTGACGCTCGCGGCCGGCCGCGCGTCGGCCGGGCTCGTCGCGGTGACGGATCCGACCCACGACAACGGCCCGCAGTTCGACCCGCGCGGTGACATCACCGCCATGTCGGCCGATTATCTCGACGGAGCCGTCACGGTTTCGACGACGGTCGCGGAGTTCGACTCCCCGTTGGGGAGCGCGTGGGCCGACTTCCCCACGGCGATGGCATGGGCGATCGACACCACCGGCGGCGGGCAGTTCCTCATCTCGATGTTCAACGACGGGACCGGCGTTCTCGACGGGAGGGTCTACACGTACCCCGGCTTCGTGGACGCGTGCGACGTGCCGCCGGCTTCGGATCCGAGTGCGAAGAGCTACACCGTGACCATCCCCGCGTCGTGCATCGGATCGCCGAGCTCCTTCGCGGCGAAGGGGGCTACGTCTACTCGACCTCCGCCTCGGCCTTCTCGAGCGACTCGACGGACTGGACCGAGCCGGCGCGCGATGTCCCGGAGCTCCCGCCCTTCGCGCCGACGAACGTGCGCGCGACGGCGGGGAACGGGTCGGCGACGGTGACGTGGACGGCCGCGGTCGAGGACGGGAGCTCCGTGACGGGCTACACGATCTCCGCCGTCGGCGGCAGCCCGACCTCGCCGACGGTCGGCGCCGGCACGCACAGCGTGAACATGACCGGGCTGACGAACGGCCGCACGTACACCTTCGCGGTCGTCGCGAACAGCGCGGCCGGTTCGAGCGTTCCGAGTCATCCGTCGAACGCGGTCGTACCTCGCGTCCCGCCGCCGCCGGTCCACACGACGGGCGGCAGCTCGGGCTACTGGATGCTCGACGCGCAAGGGCACGTCTACGCGTTCGGGGGCGCGTCGGGCTTCGCGGGTGCAGTGCCCGGCGCGACGGCGATGGCCCCCCGGCCCGGCGGCAAGGGCTATTGGGTCACCGACGCCGCCGGCCACGTGTTCACCTTCGGCAACGCACCCTTCCTCGGCGACGTGGCCGATTCCGCCGGCCTGGCCCCCGGAGGGCGCGTCCACCGCGATTTCCGCGACGCCTGACGGCAGTGGCTACTGGCTGTTCTCGAACGACGGACGGGTGTTCCCGTTCGGCTCCGCCCACACGTACGGGTCACTCGCCGGCGTCGCGCTGAACGGGCCGATCGTCGGGTCGGCCGCGACCGTGGACGGCAAGGGCTACTACCTGGTCGGTTCCGACGGCGGCATCTTCGCGTTCGGCGATGCGAAGTTCCACGGCTCGACCGGCAACCTTCGCCTCAACCAGCCCGTCGTCGGCATCTCACCGGCCGCGAACGGCGGGTACTGGCTCGTCGCGAGCGACGGCGGAGTGTTCGCGTTCGACGAGCCGTTCCGGGGCTCGATGGGTGCAATCCACCTCAATCGTCCTGTCGACGGCCTCGTCGCGTTCGGCAACGGGTACCTGATGGTCGCGTCCGACGGCGGCGTCTTCGACTTCTCGAGCCAGCCGTTCTTCGGCAGCCTGCCGGGCCGCGGCGTCGTTCCGCCCGCACCGATCGTCGGCGTCGCGGCTTTCGCGTCGGCCGGGTGAGGATTTCCGACCCTGGTGACACCGCCTCGACTCTGGGAGGTTGAGCGCCCTCACCCCGGCGCCGGCCGGGAGTTCGGCGACGCCAACGGCAAGGTGCGTTTGCACGACGGCACCTCCGGACGTCAGGGCGTTCGGCGACGCACAATTCCTCGGCGCGACCAACTCCGTCACGTTCAACCAGCCCATCGCGGGAATCGCCTCGACGCGATCGTCGCGGGGCTACTGGGAGGTCCCCACGGACGGCGGGATCAGGTCACCGTGCGCACCTGGCATGGAGCCTCGGGCGAGATCATCGTGAGTTGGAACGCGGTCGCGTGCGCGACCGGATATCGGGTAGCCCGTGCGAGCACCGCATCCGGTCCCCTCTCGAGCGACCCGCCGGCCAATCCCGGAGACCCGCCGCGACACTTCCAGTACGACGAGCTCGTCATCGGCCCCGGCGATTCTCGCCGCTACTACTCCGTGACTGCTTACAACGGCAACGGGGAAGGGCCGTCGTCCGAGGTCGTCTGCGGTGAGCCGCCCGGTCCGCCGTCGTGTTGACGCGAGTGACATCGGTCGCCCTTGGCCGCGATTCGTCAGCGTTTCCGGCCGGTCGGTCGAAACATCACCCCGTGCAGGCCGAACTCGCGTCCATACGTCGTGCCCAGCAGCTGCTGCAGGCCGGGAATCCCGTAGAGGAAGTCGTCGACGATCTGCGGCGGGGCTTCGGCCTGAGCGTCGTCGAAGCCATAGAGGCAATCTCGGAGTACGTGGCGCTGACCCGAGGCGGTACGCCGATCGCCGAGGAACCGTTCGCGCGCCCGTTCGTCTGAGTCGCGCTCGCTTGCGCGGCCGGTGACGCAGACGCGCTTCGAAATCCGGATCGCAACCGCGCGATAGCCGAGACTCTCAGAGAGGGTGCGCGCGACCTCGTTGTGTCCGAACACACTCAAACCGACGTGTGTACCGCGGGCGCCGGTCGGCGAAATGGGGCAAGCTACGTCGGTGGCGTTCCCGCGCGAACAGCAGACGAGTCGCCGGTCGAACGCCGTGCTCCTTACCGTCGCGCTTGTCGGCGCGGCCACGCCCGTCCTCGTCGCCGCGTTCGATCGCAACCGCCTGTGGCACGAAGGTGTCGACGGGTTCTTCGTCGCCGTCGTGGCCTGTGTGATGCTCGTCGTGCGCGCCGAGCCGGGCAGTTGGCCGCATCAGATCGCGAAGGCGCTGTTGGTGCTCGCCGGTGTGACGGTCTTCATCGTTGTCATCCTTCTCGTCTTCCTCGTCATCGCGATCGAGAAGAACGGGTTCACGTTCTGATGGCGATCGAAGTCGTGCTCCTCGGTACCGGGAACCCGTTACCGGACCGCGACCGCGCCGGCGCGGCGACGCTCGTACGCGCCGGTGCGCGCACGCTGCTCTTCGACGCGGGTCGCGGCGTGTGCATGAGGCTCGCCGCCGCGGGCGTGTTGCCGTTCATGCTCGACGCGGTGTTGCTGACGCATCTCCACAGTGACCACATCTGTGACTTGAACGACGTCGTCACGACGCAGTGGGTGATGAGTCCCGTTCCGAAGCCACTCCGTCTGTTCGGACCGGTCCGCACGCGGGCGGTCGTCGACGGGATGCTCGCGATGTTGCAGCCGGACGTCGAGTACCGGCTCGCGCACCACGCCGACCTGAACTGGGAGCCGCAACTGGAGGTGGAGGAAGTCGGTCCGGGCGTCGTCCTCGACGAGGACGGCGTGCGAGTCGTCGCGGCCCGGACGGATCATCGGCCCGTCGAGCCGACCGTCGGGTACCGGGTCGAGCACGAAGGGAAGGCGGTCGTCCTCGCGGGCGACACGGTGCCGTGCGCCGGGCTCGACGAGCTCTGCCGCGGCGCGGATGTGTACGTGCAGACGGTCCTGCGCGACGACCTCGTGCGGATGGTGCCGATGCCCCGCTTCGTCGACACGATCGACTACCACTCGACGGTCGTCCAGGCCGCGCAGACGGCGGCCCGCGGCGGCGTCGCCACGCTGGTCCTGACCCATCAGGTGCCCACGCCGGGCCCCGGTTCGGCCGACGAGTGGGTCGCGATCGCGCGGGAGCACTTCGACGGTGAGATCGTCTTCGGCAACGACCTGACCGCCGTCTCGGTGTGAGCTCCGGCGGGCCGGTTGAACCCGCTCGGCACCCGATCCGTAGTCGTGTTGTCCGACGAAACTTCAGGAGAGACCCATGCGTACGAAGTTCGTTCGTGTCGCCGCCACCGCGGCCGTCGCCGCACTTGCGCTCGCCGCCTGCGGGAGCAGCAGCAAGTCGAGCTCGAGCCCGACCACGGTCGCACCGGCCGCGACCACCGTCCCGGCCACGTCGGCGCCGACCACCGCGACGCCGGGGACGACCGTGGCCGCTTCGGGTTCGGCGACCGTGGCGGTGGCGACGAACGCGCAGATCGGCAAGCCCATCCTCGTCGATGCGACCGGCATGACGCTCTACGTGTGGGACAACGACACGACCCCCGGCAAGGCGAGCTGCACCGGTGCGTGCGCGACCAACTGGCCTCCGCTCGACGTGACCGGGACCGCCACCTACGGAGCCGGCCTCACTGCAGGCATGTTCTCGACCGTCACGGGTCCGAACGGCGAGAAGCAGCTCGCCGTCAACGGGAAGCCGCTGTACCTCTGGGCCCAGGACAAGGCGGCCGGTGACGCAACCGGCCAGAACGTCAACGGTTTCCACGTCGTCGGCGCCGACGGCAACAAGATCGCCGCCTAGGAACGAGTCAGGCGACGTCGGCGGGGATCGGAACCGTGTACGTGTCGCGTCCGGAGCGGAGCACCTTTCCGGGGAGGGCACCGGTCTGTTCCCCGTCCGAGACGATCGTCGTACCGTTGACCATCACACGCTGGACACCGATCGCGTCGGCGAACAGTCGTGCGGTTCCGCCCGGGAGGTCGTTGACGAGCTTCACCTCGTCGGTCGCGACCGTGGCGGGATCGAACATCACGATGTCGGCGTGGAAGCCCTCGCGCAACTCTCCCCGCTTGCGCAGGCCGAACAGCTGCGCGGGCGCCTGCGTCATCAGCTGAACACAACGTTCGAGCGAGATGAGCTGGCGGCCGCGCAGCGTGTCGGCGAGGAACGAGGTCGTGTACGGCGCGCCGCACATCCGGTCGAGGTGCGCGCCGGCGTCGCTCCCGCCGACGAGGACGAGCGGGTGATCCCAGGCCTCGGCCCGCATCTGCCACGACTTCAGGTCGCTGTCGGACGGCAACGGCCACAGGATCGTCTGCAGGTCGTCGTTGATGACGAGGTCGACGAGCGTGTCGAACGTGCCCTGGTTGGCGCGCTCGGCCAGGTCGGCGACGACGCGGCCCTTCAGCCCTTCGTTGGCGGCCGAGTAGGTGTCGCCGATCTGGTAGCGGCCCCACGACGCCAGGCGGGAGAAGACGCCGGCCTCGGGGGAGTGGGCCCGCTCGTTCATCCATTGCCGGACGGCCGGGTCGCGCAGCTTCGCGATGCGCTCCGGTACCGGGAGGCTCATCACCTCATTCCAGCCGGGCAGCATGAACAGCGCGCAGTAGTTGCGGAACGACATGTTCATCTCGACGAGCGTCGGCATGGTGAGCGCGATCGCGGTACCACCCTGTGCCCGCGCGTGCTCGCACGCGCCGACCTGGTCGTGGTAGCGCTGCGGCTCGCGCGAGTCGATCGTCAGCACGTTCCAGTTCAACGGCCGGCGGCCCGCGAGCGTCATCGCAGCCATCTGTTCGACTTCCTCGTCGCTGAAGCCGCGCAGACAACCGCTCGTCACGTACTCGAGCGTCGTGCCTTCGTGCCGCGACACCGCGCGGCACAGCTCGAGCACCTCTTCGCCGGACGCCCAACGCGAACCGACCGGTTCGCCGTCGCCGTCGGAGTGGGTGAAGGAGAGCGTCGTGGAGAAGCCGAGACCGCCCGCCGCGATCGACTCTTCCAGCAGGCGGGTCATCGCCGCGAGCTGCTCGGGCGTCGCCTCGTTGCCGATCGCGTCCTTGCCCATGACGTTGCGGCGCAACGCGCAGTGGCCGACGAGGAAGCCGACGTTGAGGCCGACGCGGTTGTCGACCGCGTCGAGGTATTCGCCGAACGAGCGCCACGACCACGGCACGCCCGTCTCCAGCGCGGGGAGCGGCATGCCCTCGACCTTGGCCATCATGCGGCGCAGGTAGTCGGCGTCCTCGGGGTTGACGGGCGCGAGCGTGAAGCCGCAGTTGCCCGCAATCATGCTCGTCACGCCGTGCAGGTTCGACGGCGTGGCGGCCGGGTCCCAGAAGAGCTGCGCGTCGTAATGCGTGTGCGGGTCGACGAAGCCCGGCGCGACGACGAGGCCGTCGGCGTCGACCGTCTCCGCGGCTTCTTCGTTGATCTTGCCGATCTCGACGATCTGGCCGTCGCGGATGCCGACGTCGGCCTGGCGGGCGGGCGCGCCGGTACCGTCGACAACGCGACCTCCGCGGATGACGGTGTCGAGCATCACAATCCTCCTAGCGCGTCTTGCGCTTCGCTTGGTGCACGGCCTGGCGGCGTTTCTCCTGGGCCGCCGCACGCGCTTCGCGCTCGCGCACCTCGGCCGCGCGCTTGGCTTCCTTCGCAACCTTGCGCTGTTCGCGCTTGGCTTTCAGCTCTTCCTTGTCGAGCGCGGGGCCCGGAAGGGCGCCGAGCTGGGGCTTCGCCTCGACCGGGACGGGCGGGCCGATCACGAAGCGGTCGTCGGTCTCGAACAGCTCGCGGATGACGGGCCGGCAGAGCGCGTCGCTCGCGGCGTAGCCGACGAGCATCAGCGTCACGAGCGTCACGCCGTGCTCCTCGATGACCTCGGGCAGCACTTCGATCAGGTCTTCCCGGGTCGGTTCCTCGGAGCGCGGGCCGAGCAGCTCGACGGTCTGGTCGTTGACGTGCTGGGCGAGCGCGAACAGGACCTGGAGCTGGTGGTCGGGTGCGGCCGTCTGCAGCTTGCGGCGGATGATCGGGATCAAGGCGTCGCCGAGGCGCATCGTCGCCCGCGGGAGCTGCAGGTGCGAAGCGACGTCGAGCCGCGACTTCTCGCTCATCGCGGCCAGCGCGTTGCGCAGGGTGTCGTCGTCGAGGGCCGCCAACGCCTCGGCCATGCGGGCGACGTCGGCCTCGGCCTCCGCCTGCTCCTCCTCGGTCAGCTCGCGGTCCTCGTCGTCGTGGTCGTGGTCGTGGTCGTGACCCGCGTGATCGTGGTCGTGATCATGCTCGTGCTCGTCGGCTTTGGGGCTCGATTTGGGGCTCATCGCCCTGCAGCTTCGCGCACGGCGAGCGGCTACCGTGGAGTCGACATCGCCGTCGACCTCTGACGGGAGAGCCCGGACGCGCATTTCGAGCGATCCGGGCGCCGAAGGAGCAACCACTCCCCGGAATCTCTCAGGCACCCGAACCGTCGGAGCGAGGCAACTCTGGAGTTCCGCGACAGAGGGGGAGTCGGGCCGTACGCGGCTCGCACCAACGACGCGGAACGAGGTTTCCCGCCATGCCCGAGCAGCTGGCCCCGCAAGATCCCGCCGCCGACGCCTTCGTCGACCGCCACATCGGACCGCGCCGCTCCGAGCAGGCGACGATGCTCGGTGCACTCGGCTACGCGACGGTCGACGAGCTGGTCGACGCCGCGGTCCCGAAGGTCATCCGGGAGCCGCAGGCCCTCGCGCTGCCCGCCGCGCTGACCGAGACCGACGCCCTCGCCCGACTCCGGGAGCTGGCCGGACGCAACGACGTCTTCACGTCGCTCATCGGCCTCGGCTATCACGACACCGTCACGCCCGCCGTGATCCTGCGCAACGTGCTGGAGAACCCGGCCTGGTACACCGCGTACACGCCGTACCAGCCCGAGATCAGCCAGGGGCGGCTCGAAGCGCTGCTGAACTTCCAGACGATGGTGAGCGACCTCACCGGGATGGATCTCTCCAACGCCTCGCTGCTCGACGAGGGCACCGCCGCCGCCGAGGCGATGGCGATGTTGCACCGCATCAACGCGAAGCAGGGAGCGGTGTTCGTCGTCGACGCCGACGCGCACCCGCAGACCGTCGACGTCGTCCGGACGCGTGCCGAACCGCTCGGGATCGAGGTCGTCGTCGGGGATCCGTACGCATCGGCGGCGGTCGCCGGCTGTTTCGGGGTGCTCGTCCAGTATCCGGGCAGCAGCGGTCGTCTGCACGACATCACGGCGACGATCGAACACGCGGACGCGCACGGCGCGCTCGTGTGTGTCGCGGCCGACCTGCTCGCGCTCACCCTGGTCACCCCGCCCGGCGAGATGGGTGCCGACGCGGTCGTGGGCACCACCCAGCGGTTCGGTGTGCCGCTCGGGTTCGGTGGTCCGCACGCCGCGTTCCTCGCGGCTCGCGACGCGCAGCGGCGCACGCTCCCCGGCCGGCTCGTCGGCGTGTCGATCGACGCGCAGGGCCGTACCGCGTTCCGGCTCGCCTTGCAGACGCGCGAGCAGCACATCCGCCGCGAGAAGGCGACGAGCAACATCTGCACCGCGCAGGTGCTCCTCGCGGTGATCGCCGGGCTGTACGCGTCGTACCACGGCGCCGAGGGTCTCCGCGCGATCGCGCGGCGCGTGCACCGGCTCACGGCCGGGCTCGCAGCCGCGTTGCGGGCGGGCGGGGTCGAGGTCGTGCACGAGCACTACTTCGACACGTTGACGGTTCGGGTCCCGGGGCGCGCCGCGGCCGTGCTCGCCGCCGCGGCCGAGCGGCGCATCAACCTGCGCGCGCGGTCGACGCCGACACCGTCGGCATCGCGCTCGACGAGACCACCACGCCCGCGATCGCGGCCGAGGTGCTGGCTGCGTTCGGGATCGACGGGGCCGTCGCTACGGCCGACGCCGACGCGATCCCCGCCGCGCTCGCCCGCACGTCGGAGTTCCTGACGCATCCCGCGTTCACGTTGCACCGTTCCGAACACCAGATGCTGCGCTATCTGCGTCGGCTCGCCGATCGCGACCTCGCGCTCGACCGGACGATGATCCCGCTCGGTTCGTGCACCATGAAGCTCAACGCGACTGCGGAGATGGAGCCGATCACGTGGCCCGAGTTCGGGCGCATGCATCCGTACGCACCGATCGAGCAGGCCCGTGGCTATGTCGAGTTGTTCGACGATCTCGAGCGGTGGCTGGCCGAGATCACCGGGTACGACGCCGTGTCGCTCCAGCCGAATGCCGGTTCCCAGGGTGAGTACGCGGGCCTGCTCGCGATCCGCAAGTACCACGCGAGCCGCGGCGAGTCGACCCGCCAGGTCTGCCTCATTCCGGCATCCGCGCACGGAACGAACGCGGCGTCGGCCGCGATGGCCGGCATGCAGGTCGTGGTCGTGGCGTGCGACGACCAGGGCAACGTCGATCTCGACGACCTGAAGACGAAAGCGGTCGAGCACGGCGACCGGTTGGCCGCGCTGATGGCGACGTACCCGTCGACCCACGGCGTCTATGAGGAGCAGATCCGAGAGATCTGCGCGGTCGTGCACGAACAGGGCGGCCAGGTGTACCTCGACGGCGCGAACCTGAACGCGCTGGTGGGGGTGTCGCGGCCCGGCAAGTTCGGTGCCGACGTCTCGCACCTGAACCTGCACAAGACGTTCTGCATCCCCCACGGCGGCGGCGGTCCCGGGGTCGGGCCCATCGGCGTGCGCGCACACCTCGCGCCGTTCCTGCCGAACAACCCGCTGCGCGCGGAGGCGGGCCCCGCCTCCGGTGTCGGCGCGATCAGCGCGGCGCCCTGGGGATCGGCCGGCATCCTCCCGATCCCGTGGATGTACATACGGATGATGGGCGGAGAGGGCCTGACCCGCGCGACGCACGTCGCGATCCTCAACGCGAACTACCTCGCGCAGCGGCTCGCGCCGTATTACCCGGTGCTCTACACCGGATCGAACGGGCTGGTCGCGGACGAGTGCATCATCGATCTGCGGCCGATCACACACGACACCGGTGTCACGGTCGACGACGTCGCCAAGCGTCTCATCGACTACGGCTTCCATGCGCCGACGATGTCGTTCCCCGTCGGGGGCACGCTGATGATCGAGCCGACCGAATCGGAAGACCTCGGCGAGCTCGACCGCTTCGTCGACGCGATGGTCGCGATCCGTTCCGAGATCGACCGCGTCGCGGCCGGTGAATGGCCGGCCGACGACAACCCGCTCGTCCACGCGCCGCACACGGCCGAGGACGTCACCGCCGACGACTGGAAGCGCGCGTACCCGCGCGAGCTCGCCGCGTTCCCCGTCGCCGGGCTGCGGCACACCAAGTACTGGCCGCCGGTCGGCCGCATCGACGGCGTGTACGGCGACCGCAACGTCTTCTGCAGCTGCCCGCCGGTCGAGTCGTACCAGTAACGCGGGGCCGGCGCCCGTCACGGCGGCGGCCGGTTCCGAGGGTGGCGAGGGTCGTCCGGTCCGACGAAAGGCCGGCGGCCGTTTCCGTCCACCAGCGCCCACCCGTGGCTGGTCTTGAGGTCGTGGTCGTGCGGGCAGAGCGGATCGATCTCGTCGAGCCGCGTGTGCTTCGTCGTTGCCCAGGGAATGCGGTGGTCGAGCTGCACGAACGTGCTCGAGCACGCGAGGTTCGCGCACTTCGGTTTCGACCACAGCACCGCGATGCGTTGCGCGGCGGTCGGGCCGCGACCCAAGTGGGTGACATTGACGACGTCGACGCCCTTGGTGATGACGAGCTTCAGGATCGACTCGCCCAGCAATTCGCGTGCGATGCGAACCGAGACCGGACCGACGCCCGCGATCTCGCAGGTCTCTTCGCCTTCGGTCGCGCCCCTCGTCAGCGCGTCGACGTCCACGTGGACGAGGCCGAGGTAGCGCGGCTTCATGCCGCGCTTCTTCTTCGCCTTCGTCGTCGTCGCCGCCGGTGCATCGTCGCGGTCGGCCAGCGCGACGAGGGCATCGAAGGCGTACGCGGTGCGAGGTTCGGGCCGACCGGCGGCGCGGGCCTGCTCGAACAGCTCGTCGATCATCGGTTCGAGCGCGGTTTCGATCCGCGTGACCTGTTCCGGCGTACCCCGCACCGCGAGGTTGCGGCCGCCCTCGCCGTCGGTGAACGCCCGGAGGCCGCGGTTCGCGTGAATACGGCGATGCGTCGCGTCCCGGTCGGGATCGGCCGCGGCCCGGGTCCGGAGGCACTCTTCGCGGAGCTCGGTGATGTTCGTCGTGCCCGCGAACGCCACCAACCGTGGCGCCGCGGCGCGATCGGCAGTCGCCGCCCCCGCGACTGCGTCCACCTGCGCCGCGGACAGGAGTCCACCACGCGCCGCGCTCGCCACACCCGGCAACGCAGTCAATTGTTTCGACGTCTCCAGTGTTCGTCGTGCCGCGCTGGTCGAAGTGCCGCTCATCTTCGCCAGGTGTTCGGCGGCCGACCGCGCGCCGGATCGTCGCCATGAACCCGCGGCTTCGACCGTGGCCGCGAGCAAGGTCTTCGCGTTCGCGGCGAGCCGTTCGATGCGATCGAACGTCGACCAGAATTCCGAGGCTTCCGACAGGGCGACATCGTCCGGGTCGAGGGCCGCGAGCAACGCGGCGAGCCCGCGTTCCGACGCGCGTAGCACCGGCAACGTCAACCGCTCGGCTCGCACGTCGTCCATGACCGCCACCCGATGACAATGACAGACCGGTGTGACACCTACGCAGCCATACGCATCGAACGAACGAGCGGCTACCGAGTGTCGGCCCAGCCTCCCGAGGTGCGGCCGTCGGTGCGCACCAGCCGGTGCGCGAACAGCCAGCGTTCGCCGTCGGGTGCGGGTGTGAACCGGTCCTTGTAACGGCCCCAGTGGTCGACGCCCGCGCCCGTCATCACGGTGAAGTAACTCGTCGCCGTGACCTCGGTCGGCGACGCGACGTCGACCCGTACGCTCGTCACGTGATGTTGCATGCGGCCGGGCGGCGCGCTCGATACGACGTCGCCGCCGACACCGCCGAAGAACGCACGGATCGCGTCACGCCCGTGCGCGAGCGCGCCGCCGATGCCCTGCACTTCGAGCACGCCGTCGACCGCGAAGAGATCGGCGACGTCGTCGAAGTGCCCGTTGTCGGCGGCGTACGTGTACGAAGCGATCGTGTGGCGCGCGCACTCGCGCGCGTTCAACTCCCAGAGCTCCACGAACGGGGACGCTAACTCAGCCGAGGCGTGCGGTGGCAGCCTGTAGCACGTCGGCGAACGCGCGCTTCGGTGCGGGCCGGCGGGGAGCGTCGTACGCGTCGAACCGCGGCGGCGCGGGCGGCAGGGCAACGGGTGCGCTCGGGCGTGCACGTGTCGGGCGGGCCGGGCGCGCGGCGACGGTGTCGATGAGGCCGTCGAGTGCGACCAGGGCGTCGGTGAGCTCGGCGAACTCGGCGCGGTCACCGCCGTGGTCGGGGTGGGCGACGAGCGCCCGGGCGCGAAAGGCGCGTCGGATCTCGGTGGGTCCGGCGTCGTTGCCGACGCCGAGCACGATGCGTGCGCGACGGCCGTCCATGGCCACCTCGTCCTTGAGCTCTGCCCCCGTCCTGGGAGCGGTTCTTCCACCGCGGATCCTTCCGCAGCTCCCTCTGATCGGCGGGGGTCAGTCGGGCCTGAACCAAAGGAGCCCGACGGTGTCGGACACGGCCTCGATCTCGACCGCGACGGGGAGATCGAGCACCAATTCGGCCGGTTCGAGACCGCGGAGGTTGCCGACGAGTCGGGGCCCTTCGTCGAGCGCGACGACGAGGATCGCGTACGGCGGGGTGAACGCGGGGTCGACGGCCCGGTGCGTGACGGTCCACGAGTAGACGCGGCCGCGACCCGACGCTTCTTCCCAGGTGACCTCGAGCGATCCGCATTGCGCGCAGCGGTAGCGGGGCGGATGCCGCCAGGCGTGACACGACGCGCAGCGCTGCAGTCGCAGTTCGCCGCGGGCCAGGAACGCGTAGAAGTCGGCGTTGAGTCCGACGGCGGCGGGGAGGAGGCGGTCGGTCATCGGTCGGCTCCCAGGACGACGATGCTCCCGTCGCCGAAATCGCCCCAGCCGGTCACGCAACCGATCTGCGCCCCTGCGACCTGCGCCGCGCCCGCGTCGCCGCGGAGCTGGCGGACCGCTTCGACGACGTGGTTCATTCCCCACATATGACCCTGGGAGAGCAGACCGCCGTGGGTGTTCGTGGGGAGCGCACCGCCGTCGAGGCGGAGCACCCCGTCCCGCACGAACGCGCCGGCTTCGCCGCGGCCGCAGAGGCCGAGGGCCTCGAGTTGGAGGAGCACGACGTAGGTGAAGCAGTCGTAGATCTCCATGAAGTCGAGTTCGTCGGCGCGCACGCCCGCGGCGCCGAGCGCGCGGGGCGGCGTCGCTCAATCCGATGCGGAACATGTCAGGCCGGTTCGCGATGTCGTCGGCGGGATAGGGATGGCCTTCGGCGCCCGAGAGGATCACGGCCGGCGCGTGGGGCATGTCGCGCGCGCGGTCGATCGCGCTCACGACGACCGCGGCCGCACAGTCGGTCTCCAGGCAGCAGTCGTAGAGGCGGAACGGCTCGGAGACCCAGCGCGCGTCGAGGTATTCGTCCATGCTCAACGTCGTGCCGCGCATGAGGGCGCGCTCGTTGAGCTGCGCGTGCGCGCGGAAGGTCACCGCGACCTCTCCGGTGTCGGTGTCGAGCGTGCCGTACAGCTGCTTGTGCCGCATCGCGATCCACGAATAGAACTGCGCGGCGGAACGCGCGCCGTACGGCAGGTAGAAGTCGAGGACGACGTCGCCGACCGCGCTGCCGTCGAGACCACGCCTCGGACGCGGGATTCCTTCGCGGGGCCGGAAGGCCGAGTAGCCGTTCCAACCCACGACGACGAGCACGTTCTTGGCGATGCCCGACGCGACCGCGAGCGCGGCGTGCTGCAACGACGCGGTCGGGCTCGCGCCACCCATGTGCACGGTCGTGGCGAGGCGCAGGGTGTCGATGCCGAAGTTGGCGGCGAGCTCCTCGCTCGTGGTGTATCCCGGGGGCGGAATGATGCCGTCGATGTCGGTCGCAGTGAGGCCCGCGTCGGCGATCGCCGCGTCGGCAGCCTGGAGGATCAACTCGACCGGCGTGAAGGGCGCGCCGCGCACGTAGTCCGTCTCGCCGATTCCGACGATGGCGGCGCGTCCACCGAATCCGAATCCGTCGTCGCTCACGAGGAGCGGACGCTACCGGGTTCGCGTCCCGGTCCGGCGAAACAGGGACGGCCCCCGCGACGTTGCGGGGGCCGTACCCGTTCGGTCTCGCCGAGGTCCGCTGAGGGGCGAACCGCACAGAGCATCGGTGCGCGTCCGGGGGCGACGTGAGGTTCCGTGACGGGTGTCACTTCCCGGCGTGTGGGCGATGGCGCCCGAATTGCGTCCACTACGCGGCGGCGACCGCGGGTTGCGCTCGATGCCCGTCGCATCCCGTGCGCGACGGGGCACTGGTATGCTGGTATTACCGATCGGTAACCTCGCGTTTGGGGATGGGTCATGACCGACTTCTCGCTCGATCTCAACGAAGACCAGCTGCAGATCCAGAAATGGGTGCACGACTTCGCCGCCGACGTCATCCGCCCGGCCGCACCCGAGTGGGACGAACGGGAAGAGACGCCCTGGCCGATCATCGAGGAGGCCGCCAAGATCGGCCTCTACTCGTGGGAGTTCGTCGCCAACGCGTTCGCCGACAAGACCGGCCTGATGCTGGCGCTCGTGTCGGAAGAGCTCGCGTGGGGCGACGCCGGTATCACGTTGGCGTTGTTGGGCACGACGCTCGGCGTCTCGGGGATCGTCGGCAACGGCACGCCCGAACAGATCGGGGAGTGGGTACCGCAGTGTTTCGGCACCGCCGACGACATCCACATGGCCGCGTTCGCGGTCAGTGAACCCGACGCCGGTTCCGATGTCTCGTCGCTGCGCACGCGCGCGGTCTACGACGAAGCCAAGGACGAATGGGTGATCAACGGCACCAAGACGTGGATCACCAACGGCGGCATCACCAAGGTCCCGACCATTCACGTGGTTGTCGCCGCGGTCGAGCCCGAGCTCAAGAGCCGCGGTCACGCGTCGTTCGTCGTTCCCGCGGGGACGGCCGGCGTGAGCATGGGTCAGAAGTTCAAGAAGATGGGCATCCGCGCCTCGCACACCGCCGAGGTCGTGTTCGACGACGTGCGCGTCCCCGGCTCGTGCCTCCTCGGCGGCAAGGAGAAGCTCGACGCGCGACTCGCGCGGGCGCGTGAGGGCAAGAGCTCGCGCGTGCAGGCGGCGATGAGCACGTTCGAGGCGTCGCGCCCGCTGGTCGGCGCGCAGGCGATCGGTATCGCCCGCGCCGCGTACGAGTACTCGCTGCAGTACGCGAAGGAGCGCGAGGCGTTCGGACGCCCGATCATCATGAATCAGGCGATCGCGTTCAAGCTGGCCGACATGAAGATGCACATCGACGCGTCGCGCCTGCTCGTGTGGCGGGCGTGCTGGATGGGCGCCAACGGAAAGCAGTTCACCGCGGGCGAGGGTTCGATGTCGAAGCTCTACGCGGGCGAGACCGCGGTCAAGGTGACCGAGGACGCGATCCAGATCCTGGGTGGCGCCGGCTACGTGCGCGAGCACCCCGTCGAGCAGTGGCACCGCGACTCGAAGATCTACACGATCTTCGAGGGGACGTCGGAGATCCAGCGCCTCGTCGTGGCGCGGAACGTCAGCGGCCTGCACATTCCCTGATTCTGACCCGGTCCGATCTGGCTTCCGCGGGGCGACTCGTTTCTTCTCCGTCCCTACAACCGGGGCGGTGCGCTCCCACGCGTTACGACCCGTTCGACCGCGCTTCCTACTGATCGTTGTTGCACGGACGTGTCGTGTCGGCGCGGACGTGCTCCGAAGAGTTCCCTGCTCTTCGAAACTGTGCCCGACCGCACAGCGTCTCGGCTCGTCCCGATCGGCATTATGTATCTTCGCTGCGGGTCGGATCGTGGCCGGCAAGACGAACGAGACCCGTGACATCGCCGCGCTCGACGATCGCGAACAATCAGGCAGTTATGGGGTCCGATACCCGGCGGCGTCATGACACGACGCCGACGTGAGCCATCTCGTTGCGCACCTCGTTGGCGGCTGCCGGTTGCCCGGCCGCGACGACAGAGTCGAAGAAAGCGCGGAGTCGGTCAGGACACGTGCCCGCGAAGCGCGCCGCCTCGATTTTGGTCCATTGCACGGGCGTCTCGCGCAACGGCGGCGGGAAGTGAACGGCTGCCGCGATTTCCTGACGGTGAAAGCCGGCGTCTGCGACGCGGGCGCAGCGATCGAGGCCGGTGCCGATCGTCCAGATAAGCGAGTCCCGGCCGTAGGGGCCGATCCCGAGTTCGTGGGTGAGCGCAACCACCAAGTCGGCGCGTTGGGCCGAGTTGTGTCCCACCCTCGGCGGCCAATCCGTGCATGCGCAAGCGCACATCGGCGAGTCCCGATCGGCTCAGTTCTGGCGCGCCGCACACGGGCGCCTCAGTCGAAAAATGGTCCCTCAGGCCGATCGCCGAACTGCTGGACTGACCTAATGAAGGACGTTCGGGTTCGCCCGGCCGCGGCTGAGGACTTCACCTTTCTCGCGACCATGCTTGGCGAGGCCGCCGTCTGGCGCCCCGACAAGCCGACACCGACCGCCGACCAGGTGCTCGCCGATCGGCGTTACGCGCTTTACCTCGCCGGATGGCCAAGGCAAGGCGACTACGGACTGGTTGCCGAACAAGAGGGACCCGTGGGCGCGGCGTGGTACCGGACGTTCGCTGAAGCGAGCCATGGCCATGGCTTCGTCGCTGAAGAGGTCCCCGAACTGGCGATCGCAGTGATCGCGTCCCGTCGGCACGAGGGGATCGGACGACGGCTCCTCGTTGACCTCATCGAGGCCAGTGCTGCGCAGGGTTACCCAGCCGTGAGTCTCAGCGTTGCCGAGCACAATCCAGCGCGCGGCCTGTACGAGTCGAGCGGGTTCGTGCGGGTCGAGAAACACGGATCGACCTGGACGATGATCCGACACGCCGCTCGACCAAATTGAGCTGCTGCTCGCCACCGCCATGCGGGCACATCACACCGCAGAGCGCAGTTCCGGCGTTTGCGTATTTCGTGTGTTCGGGAGCGTTCCGCTCGCCGGCATCGCCTTCGCCTTGTCGTTGAACGGCGGTCGACCGTTGGGACGGAGCTCCCGAATGAGCTGGCCATCGGACGGCGTCGACCAGGACACCTCCGTCGCGGTTCCCGGGACGGGACGCGGGCAGCTCTTGTCCGTCAACAGGGCTTCCCGTCTCTCGGACCGTCAAGCAGTCACGAGATTCGTGGAGACCCCACCCAGCTTCAACGCGAAGAGCCTCTTTACCATTTCGTTGCGCGCGACGTGATCTTCTCCCAGTAGCCGTGTAGGGGCGTCGTGTCGCCGTCGCCGTGGAGGCAAGGCGCCCCTTCACGCGCGTCGAATCGCGCGTGCCTTTGCACCGCCGACGTGTGAGCTGCTCCTTGTCCGAGCGCTAACGCGCTCTTGGGATTGTTCGCAGGGAGTGCTCAGGCGAGGCAGGCAACCTCGTCGTCGGCAAGGGCGGGTCGATCGTGACGTCTGCCACGCGGGACCACAAGCGATTCTCATCCCCTTAGCTTCGGAGTGAACCACGGATGAATCTCCTCGAGTCCGGCGACTTCAGCACATTCGACATTGCTCAGCTGCGATCAGCGTCCGACAAACCGCGAGTGCTGTTCATCACGAATCCTGTCCTCGGGTGGCCGAGCTTCGCGGGCGAAATTGCCCGCGCCACCGCAAAACGTTCGGACATCTACGCGGTCCACGCGACCATTCCCACCGGGGGACCCGCGCGCAGAGCGTTGAGTCAGATCGCAGTTCGGGTTCGACCGATCGGGCAGAGACACCACGCGATGGTCCGGTCACGAGCGAAGAGCCTGACTCGGATGCTCGAATTCGACGCGCTTTCCGATTCGGTCGACGTGATCCACGTCACCCCGCACCTCGCCGCGCTCGGAGTCGTTCAGTCGAAGTGGCGCGGGCCGTTGTCGGTGCTCTTCGACGCGAGCGTCCGCGATGCGAAGGGCCAGCGCCAGAGTTTGAGTCGATCGTCCGTGCAGCGGACTTTCCATGCGATGCTTCGCGACGAACGCCGCATCGTGAACGGCGCCTCTCAGCTGTGGGCGACGAGCCGATGGGCGGCGACGGGCATGGCGGCCGACTACGACCTCGACCCGACCGCAATCCGGATCCTGCCGCCCGTACGTACCGGGGTGCCTCGCGCGTGGCCGGCCACGGAGACGACCGGCCCGGTCCGGATCGCGTTCGTGGGCAACGACCTGGAACGCAAGGGCGGACGTCGCCTTGTCGAGTGGCATCAGAAACACTGGCGCGATGTTGCCGAACTGCACCTCTTCACGGGCGCGGCGAACCCGTTCGGGCCGCTCCCGGGAGTCACCTGGCATCACGGTGTCTCGACCGACTCGATCGTCACACAGCAGCTTCCGACGATGGATCTCCTCGTGTTGCCCACGCGATCCGATATGGCTCCGTTTGCCGTGAGCGAAGCGGTCGCGACCGGCTTACCCGTGGTTTCGAGCGCGATCGGCGGGATTGTCGAGTTGGTCCAGGACGGAGTGACCGGTTTGCTTCTGCAACCCGACGACGATGCCGGATTCATACGCGCGATCGAGCGGTTGTTCGACTACGACACGCGAGCGACGATGGGTCGCGCTGCGCTGGCGTTCGCGGGCGAGTATCTCGATCCGGATCGAGTGCTCACCGAATTCGTGGACGAGATCCTCGCCTGCTCCTTGACGCGCTAGGCACGGCAGGAGATCCGGGGTGCCGGAGGCGGCTTAGTACGAGGGTCCGTAGCGCTGTCGACAGGCCGACATCAGCATGTTGTCGTCGGCGTCGTCCCCGACGATGCGCGCCAGAGCGAGCTCGGGCGGTGAGCTCGTCACCGCGATCGCCAAAGCGGCAGCCGCCGAGTGCAAAGCGGGGTCGTCGATGCCGCGCGCTTCGTCACCGACTCGTACGAAGTCCGCGCGCAACCGCGTCCAGTCCTGTTCGAAGAGGTCGGTGTTGGATCGACCGAGCGCTCGACATGCTCTGCCGAAGGAGGTGGTGGTCTCCGCGTTCGGCTGTCTCGAGCATGCCGCACAGGTGAGGGCCAAGGCGAGGACCGCGACGGCGACACCGCTCATCCCACGCGCCGTTGGCCGACGCACCCGATGCATCGCGTCGAACACCGCTCGGTTGTCTCACAGCGCGCCTTAGAGCCGGGTAAACCTCCGAATCGGTGCTCATGTGTCGAGCCGTGCCCTGAATGTCGGCGTTCGGTGGGATGTGTGGTTCGGGACGCTGCGGCAACGAGTCGAATGGAGCCACGCGGCGGAGTTAGCGGGAGGTAAGGATCGGCTGAGGCTCTACGACCGTCGCGCGGGTCGATGCGCGACACGGCGGTTGGCCGGCGCCCGGGCGAGGGTGCGCGGTCGTCCGTGGATCACACACTTCGACACGGGCCGAGGCGGCACTCGTGCTGTTCCTCGTGCTCCTTTGCGACTATTCCTACTTCGACTACTCGGTGAACGACGTGGGTTCCCCCGCAACTGGCCGCCTTGTGCGATTGGGGAGGCGATCAGGAACCGGTCGTACGCACTGGCTTCCAGGTCGGGCCGGTTCGATGGAGCGTGACCGTCAGTGTCGCGGTGCGGTCGGTTCGTTCGTAACGTTGCGCAGCGATGGTGACGTCATTGGCACCGGTTGGGATGTCGCCGAGGGTGATGAGGACGCCGTTTCCGTGGACGGCCTTGTTCGGGGTCGTACTGTCGATCGCTTCAGTGCTGTTGTCGACGAACCGGATCGTCGCGAGGCCCTCGAGGGCTTCGGCAACGCCCGCTTGTACCGAGAGAGCTTATCGCGGTGTGCGCGCCGGCCACGAAGATCTCTCCGGGTCGCGTTGTTGTCGGCGGGTTGCCGATTGGTTGCGCCACAGCCGCGCGAATGACGGCCGAGTAGATCGCTATCGCGCGGTTGTCGGTCGCGGATCGGGAGTCGGCGCCACAAGCAGCCACGAGTGCAATCAACGTCGAGGCCAGCGCGATATCCCGCAGCCGTCGACCGAAAGGCTTGTCGTGGCGAACCCGTACCTCGGACGTCGCGGACTCCTTGAGCTGCATTTCGGGCGAACGCTCTGATCCCAGACCCAACCTAGTCTTCGCCCGGGCGGACTTCCACCACGTCGAACGTTCGGGTGCGCACGCGCTCTCGTCGTACCATGCCGTGAGACGGCGATCCTGCGAGGACTGCCGGCGAGAGCCAAGTGGGCCGGAGACGCCATTGCTCGTCCTGCGTCGAATGTTCACCCGCATCTTCGGCCCCATGCCTTTGGCGCGCCTGGCCACGACGCACGCGCTCGGAACCGGCGCGGATGCCTTCTTCACCGTCTCCCTCGCCGGCTCGGTGTTCTTCAACGTCTCGGTCGGAGCAGCTCGACCGCGGACCATCGGGTACCTCGCGCTCTCGTTGGCACCGTTCGTACTTCTCGCTCCGCTCGTCGGGCCGCTTGTCGATCGTTTCGGTCACGCACGCCCGGCCGTCGCCGCATCGACCTGCCTGGGCCGGGGCATCTTGTGCCTCTTCGCGGCGGGGAACTTGCACACGCTCCTCCTCTACCCCGAGGCGTTCGGCATCCTGATCCTCGACAAGGCCTACGCGATCACCAAGAGTGCGCTCGTCCCGAGCCTCGTCGACGACGATGCCGACCTCGTCGCCGCGAACGCGCGGCTCACGCGGATCTCGACACTGAGTGGACTCCTCGGCGGATCGATCGCCGCCGGCATCCTGACCGCCACGAACGCGGTTCCGGTTCTCCAGATTGCCGCGCTCGTCTACTTCGCCGGCGCGATCACGGCGTTGCGCATCCAATCCGCAACCGCGAGTTCACCGCCGACAGGCGCACTCGAGCGCCGGGAGCTGCAAACGGCGACCGTCCGATTCGCGGCGGGCGCGATGATGCTTCTTCGGGCCGGGATCGGCTTCGTCGTCTTCCTCGTGGCGTTCGAACTCAAGCGTGCGGGCGACCCGACCTGGTTCTTCGGCCTCATCGCGTTTTGCAGTGTCGCGGGCGGCCTGGCGGGAACGCTGGCGAGCCCGATCCTGCGACGCCGGCTGCACCGTGAGGAGCCACTGCTCGCCATCGCGCTGCTCGTCGGCGCCGCGGCTTCGCTCCTCGCCGCGGTTCACCTCACCCATCCGACCATCGTGGCCGCCGTCTTTGCGGTCGCGTTCGGCGCGAGCATCGGTCGACAGGGCTTCGACAGCCTGCTCCAACGCGACGCTCCAGATGCCGCGCGCGGCCGATCGTTCGCACGCTTCGAAACGTTGTTCCAACTGCTGTGGGTACTCGGCGCACTTGGAGCAGTCGTTCTGAAGCCCGCCACCGGTCAAGGTCTCGCGATCTACGCCGTCCTCTCGGCTCTCACCCTCGTCGCGTACATCGCCGGTGTCGCGACCCGTTGGTAGCGCCCGCGCCGACTGAGCCTCCGATCCCGTCAGGATCACCATACACGGTCAGCGCTCGTAGAGATGAAGACGCCCGTTCACGAAGGTCTCGTTGCTCGCGGCACCTGGATCGACGGTGTGCGCGAGGACAAAGGCGGCGATGACGGCATCGACGCGCGGTCGATCCGGATCGGTGGTGAACGTGCCGAGGTGGGTTCCGCCTTGCACGGTCAGGAGCCACGCGGGCCGAGGGACGTGTAGCCAGAGTGTCTCGGTGTGGCTGACCGGATTGACCTCGTCGGCTGTCCCCGTTGCCGCGAGCAACGTCGGCAACGATCCGCGACCGGCGTCTTTGACAACGACGTCGTCCGGCGAGAGAGCCACGACGACGACGGGCTTCGGGCCCTGACAGCTGTTCGTCGAGTAGCCGGCCGCGGCTGCGGCCGTGGCTCCGTCCGAGTGCCCGGCGAAGACCAGCGGCGATCGGTCGAGAGCACCGGCGAGACCTGCCGGCGGATCGTGCTCGACCGAGTACGCGACGAATTCCAGGTCGCACGGTTCGTTGGCCAGATCACTTTCGTTGGGGGGCCCGGCCAGCGCCGCGCTCTCGCCGGGCAGTTCCGGCGCGGCAACGATCATGCCCGCGGCTGCGAGGTCGTCGAGGAGGCCTGAGTAGGTACCGGTCTCGACCGCGTAGCCGTGCGCGAACACAACGAAGGGATGACGACCCGGAGCGAGCATGCCGCGGCTCGTGATCGGCCACCGAATGATCGTTCGCATCACACGACCGGAGTGCCCGGGCTGGATTCCACGGGCGGGTGTCGAACGTGCCCCGTCGGTGTAGGTACGTATCGTGCGTGCGACACTCCATCGGCGGCTCACTCGTCGAGTTCTGCTGCGTCGAGGCTCGGATCCGTGTACCCGACGTCGTCGGCTCAGATGGCGAAGTCGCGGCCGTGCCGACCGGCGCGCGAGACCTTCGACAGGGCGGACAGCGAGTTCGTCGTACTCGCACGAGTACTCGCTCGCACCGCGGTCGTTTTCGAACCTTTCGAGAGCACGTGCGCGGAGATGAGCACTAGGGCGGCGACGAGCGCGACCGCTCCGGCGCACGCCTTGAGCTTCGTGCGACGGCTCCACCGAGGGGCCACGCCTCGTATCACCGGGAACCTCCCTCGGTTCGTCGCCGATCACCGGTCTCCAGCATGGAACGAGCCGCCGGTGGGCCGCTAGTGCGCGCTCAGAACCGTGAAGAAGTCGCGAGTCCAGCCGACGATGTACTGGTTTGCGGGTCGGTGTTGACCCGGGACCCCGGGAAAGAGCGGCCCGCCGGAGCGTGCGCGGATCACGAGCTGAACCCACTCGGGATTGATGTCGAGTTCCATCGCATTCGTGGCCCCGGACACGATGAGCACGTTACCGAGATCGATCAGGCAAGACGCTCATACTCGCCGCGTACAGAATGTTTCCCTGAGCGTCTTCACCGAGCGCACTGCGCGCCACCGCACTCTCACCTTTGAACGTTGCTCCCCATGCTCGGATTTGTGAGATCTGTTGACTGAGCTGTGAGTCGCGTACGAGTGGCGAGAGATTCTGGCGGACACTTGCGATGTGCTCTCCGGGACGGGGTAAGTCTTGACCCCAGATCCCGACGTGGCCCGAGCCGTTGGTGTCGATGACGAAGCTCGCCAGTCCGATTGTCAACCTACTCAGGACCTTCCCGTCCAGCTCGAAGCCGCCGCTTCCCGAAGCCGTCTTGAATCCACCGTTGAAGGCCGCCAGGAGGTGCGAAAGCTCGGCACTGCTCACGGCCGACTTTGCGTACCAAGGAATCGTCGTGCCGAAGGTCGGCGGATCCTGGCTGCCGACATGCAGCGCGAAGCGCGTGCGCCCGACGCGAAAGCGCACCACCGTCACACGGCCGCCATCCGTGAAGGCGACCGTGCGCTCATCGACGGCGACACCGTCCGTTCCGGTGCTCACAGCAGTCCATCCCGGTTGCTCGATCGGAACGGTCGTCGTTGTCGGACGAACCGACGTCGCGAGTCGCGGAACGGACGCCGGCGTCGCCGCAACCGCTCGAGTCGGTGCCGAAGACGCAGTCCCGTTCGAAACGCCGGCCGACGCGCACCCCGCAGCCACCAGACCGATCAGCGTGGCAACAACCGGTCCGGGACGTCGAGCTCGTGAGTCGCGGTCGCCGCGCCGAGCGTCGGCCCCTCGCCGACCCCCGTCGCCGAACTCTCGGTTGCCCGGCACGCAGACCACGCGCCGGAACAGCCCGGGCGGCGGCGGGCTCTCCGGCCGTGGTCGCATCACGGACGGCGCACTTCCGGCTTCCCCATCCCGCCATGATCCGCGACTTGGGAACGGACCAGCTGAGAGCCGAGTAAAGAGCAGGCCAATGTGCGTCGCGGAGTGACGCGGCCGGACGCGGTTGCCGGATCCGCCGCGCTCGACGCTCCGTCGATTGCCGGACGGCGTCGACCTCGCTCCCCCCAACTCGGTCTTGCTGTGGTTCTCGAGTCCCAACGGAGCGTTCCCGCAATCCGGTGCTGGTTTGGCCCCGACCCGGAAGCCGCGACCGAGCTCGTCAGCGCCGGGCATCCAGCTCGATGAAGTCGCGCGTATTCGCGTGAAGATATCGATCCGCGGGACGTTGCATGTTCGACAGGAGCTTGGTCGCTGCGATCGTGGTCGGTGAACCGGTATACGTCATGAGCGAGACCCACTCTGGATTGATGTCGAGTTCCATCGCTCGAACGCAACCCGCGCGTTGAAGGACTGCCGCGAGTGTCGCGACGTTCAAACCGGGCCCCGCCGCATAGACAAGGTTGTGATGGGCGTCGACCCCGACTCCGGAACGCCACGTGTAGATCTGATTGCCGAGTGTCGCACCCCAGTTGCTGTTGTTCGCGTCAGCCAGACCCGCTACCGGCTGTCCACCGTCGACGATGAGGTCGAGGTTCTGTCGAACCGACGACACCTTGGAGCTCAAGGAGTCGTCTCGACCCCACATGCCCACGTCCACGTGTCCGTCGCCGTAAATGACCAACGATGCGCGACCATCGACGAGCGCCTGCACGGTCCGGCCTTCGGTGAAGTAACCACCGCGACTCGCGTCCAGCCGGAAACCACTGTTGAACGCGGCGGTCACGCGGCCGTAATCCGCCGGCGAGATCATCGGACCCACCCGCCACGGCCCACCGCCCGGAACGGAGGTGCCATTGTGCATCGTGGCGGTCAGGTCACCCATATTCATCCAGGCGACGCCAACGAGGACACTGGTGTGCACCGAGTCCGGCCGCAAGTATGCGAAGCAGACGGAGCCGGGAGCGCGTCCGACGGATAGCCACGCACCTTCGCCCGCGATCGAACTCGACGCGAATCCGGGAATCCGCGCCGGACACCCGGTCCGGCCAGTTGCGGCGGAGCCCGCCGGGGACAGCACGCGTGACGGCTGCGCATTCCCCGGCGCCACGCGCGCGATCCCGCCCGCGGGCGAACCCCCTTTGGGCGGTTGATGACGCGAGTACCACAGACGCTCGACACCATCGACGAGCCCACCCAACGAATGACTACGCGCCCACTCAGTGGCATTCGCCGAGAACGGATCGCCGTTCGACACCATCACTGCGTGAGCGAACGACCAAGCCGGCAGGAGCAGCGCCGCGGCGAACCCGGCGATGACGTACCGGACGCGGCGCCGGCGGCGCCCGCGGCGGCGCGCAGACGCGACGACGTTCCAGTCCACGGTCTCGCTCATGCCGGCGGACGCAGAATCCTCGGTCGGGTCCTTGGTAAGCGTCACCGCGCGAACGTAATGAACGTTTGGTTAGCACGACGCAACCACGCGGCCGGCATACCGAGAAAGGGACCAAGGTCCCGACGCGACCTCACCGTGCTGTGACGTGGACGCGGCGAACGCAACGAAGCTTTGTCGAACATTGGCTCGGTTCTCAGGAGCTTCTCATCGCGCAGTCGGTAGTAAGGCGGCGAGAGGATTCGCGCCGCCAAGAACCGACTCGCGGTACTCTGATTCACGATCGGAGGACACCCGAGAATGCAACGTCGACGGTCCCTCGCGAAGCGCGGAATGCGCATGGCTGACGTCGGGCTGCTCGACCTCGAGTGTGTCGGTGAAGGCGGCCGAACCGGATCGCAGTGGTCGAGCCTTGCGATCGCGGCGACGGCTTCCGCCGGCCTTGCATTGTTGGCGCTGCTGCTGGGCTGGCGCGGTTCGGACCTGCCCGCGCAGGTATACCGCGTCGAGCTGTTCCGCCGGTACGGCCTCGTGGTATGGGACAGCCAATGGTTCGGCGGCTATCCCACACTCAATTACAGCGTGCTCTCACCGGTGTTGGGCGCGCTCACGAGTCCGGCGCTCCTCGGCGCGTTGAGCGGTGTCGCCTCGGCGCTGATGTTCGATCGGATCGTGCAACGCGCGCTCGCACCCGCGTCCCGCATCGGCTCGTTCTGGTTCGCCGCGGGCACTGTCACGAACCTCGTCGTTGGTCGTGTCACCTTTGCGCTTGGCGTCGCATTCGCCTTGGCCGCGATCCTCGCGTTGCAGCACCGACACGTCGCGCTGGGGATTCTCTTCGCGGTCGCGTGCCCTTTGGCCAGCCCGTTGGCAGGATTGTTCCTCGGGATAGGCGCGACCGCCTGGGGGATCAGCGAGGCACATCGCCGCGCGACGGCCGTGTTCGTGGTGAGTGCTGCGTTGGGTCCTATCGCGGTGCTGGCGCTCTTGTTCCCCGGCGGCGGGTCGTATCCATTCTCTGTTTTCGCTCTCATCTGGGACCTGTCCGTCTGCGCGGTGTTCCTCACGCTGATTCCACGACGCTTCGCGGTACTGCGGTGCGGCGCGGTGGTGTACGGCGCCGTCGTAGTGGTCGCGTTCTTCGTGGCTTCGCCGTTGGGTGAGAACATCAGCCGGTTTGGCCAGTACGCGGCCGGCCCGTTGCTGGTGTGTGCCCTGGCGCCACGCCGGCGTGCAGTCCTGGCGATCCTCGCGATTCCGCTGCTGGTCTGGCAGTGGTTTCCCGCGCTCGACGCCGTTACGGCGGCGAAACAGGACCTCTCGACTCGTCGCGCCTACTACCAGCCGTTCCTCGCGTTCCTCGCCTCGAGACCAGCCTCCGTAGGACGCGTCGAGGTTCCCTCCACCTATCGTCACTGGGAGGCTGCCTACCTCGCGCCGGAAGTTCCGCTCGCTCGCGGTTGGGAACGCCAACTCGACCTCGGTTACAACCCTCTCTTCTACAACAACGGCCTCGCCGCCGATACCTACGAGCGTTGGTTGTCCACAAATGGCGTGCGGTATGTGGCATTGCCCGACACGCGACTCGACAGTTCCTCGGAGCGAGAGAAGGCCCTAATTCTCGGCGGGCTCTCCTACCTCAGGCCCGTGTGGCACAACGCCCATTGGCAGGTCTGGCAATTCACGGGGTATCACGGCTTGGTCGACGGACCCGCCGCCGTCATCAGCGTTCGGCCCGACAGCTTCACACTCGACGTCCGCGCACCGGGCCGTCTGACCGTCCACATCCATGCCTCACCACACTGGTCGGTCGAACGCGACGGGTGCATCGAACCGGCCACCGACGGATGGACACACATACAAGCCACCGCTACAGGCACCCTCCGTGTAACGCAAGCACTCATCGGAACGCCCTGCCCCTAGAGCGAAAGGGATGGCAGCGTCCTCCGGAATGCGCACGCGCTTCCTCGCCTGGCCCGATGATGTGATCTCGGCGTCGGCCGGGATGATGCGATTCGACGGCTGCGGCAGTTCGGCAGTTCGCAGCGTTGGGTTCATCGGGTTTGACTCGCTGATCGGCCAGGGGTGGCCCGGCCGGGCGTCCGACACCCTCGCTCGTTGGCCTACGTGACCGTCGCGTGAAACAGGAGAAGGCCATCAAGCGTACAAACGAAGATCGTTGCGGAGGACTCGCTCATGTCTTGAGGAGGGCGATAAGTGGAAAGGCAGTCATTGCGATGGCTGCGGCGGAGGTGGCGATAAGGGACGCCCAGCCGGAGCGGAACTCGCCGAGGACTTTCTGTGATCGTGTGAGGATGATGATCAACAGGATGAGGGGCGGTGCGGTCAGGCCGTTGAAGATGGCGGCGAGGTACAGGGCGCGGATCGGGTTGACTCCGATGCCGACGAGTGCGAGCCCGAGTGTCATGGAGGCGATGATCACCGTGTAGAAGCCTGGGGCGTCTTTGAGTCGGCGGCTCAGTCCTTCGTGCCAGTGCAGTGCTTCCGCGACTGCGTAGGCCGTTGCTCCCGCGAGCACGGGTACTGCGAGAAGTCCGAGTCCGACGATCCCCACCGCGAAGATGATCTTGGCGAAGCTTCCGGCGAGTGGTTCGAGTGCCTTGGCGGCTTGTTCGGCCGTTGCGATATTGATCGATCCTTTCGCCCCGAGCGTGACCGCCGCGGCGCACATGATCGCGAACATGGTGCCGACGCCGGACAGCATCCCGGCCCACACGTCGACCCGCATTGCGATCAGGTGCCGTCGATCGACGGGATCCGGCTTCCCGTCGTCTTGTTCTTCAACTTCTTCGGAGGCTTGCCAGAAGAACAGGTACGGCGAAATGGTCGTGCCCGCGACCGCGGTCAGAGCGATCATGTTCGTCGCGTCGAACCGGAAGCGAGGCACGAACGTCCGGGCTAGGACCGCGGACCAGTTGACGTGCACGACGGCGAGCACCAACACGTACGCGACCAACGACAATGCGAGCCAGCGAAGGACACGGGAGTACCGGTGGTAGGACACGAAGACTTCCGTCACCGCTATCGCCGTGGCGAACAGCACGACACCGACTCCGGCCGGGATGGGTACCAACAGGCGTAGCGCGGCGCCCATGGAGGCCAGGTCGGCTGCGATGTTGAGCGTGTTCGCTGACGCGACCAACAGCACCGCGGCGACAAGCACCCACCGCGGAAACCGTTCGCGGATCAGTGTGCCGAGGCCCTTACCTGTTACGAGCCCAAGGCGTGCCGTGGATTCTTGAACGCCGACCGCGAGTGGGAGCAGGAACGGCGCCATCCACAGCAACGACAAGCCCTGCGCCGCACCGACCTGCGAGTAGGTCGCGATCCCCGACGGATCGTCATCGGCCGCGCCGGTGACAATGCCCGGACCCAACCGCTTGAAGTATCCGTGACCGCGCAGCGACCCACGCCGGGGATGATGCGCCACTTTCGACCTCACGCGGATCGCCATCGGAGCATTGTCCCACTGTCGGCGATCCCGACCGCGACGATGCTGACGACCATTCCCTTGAGTCTCGACCGACCAGCGAACTTGCGTCACGAACGTCTCCGAGAACCCCTTCACGACCGGGTCGTACGTCTCGCCGAAAAGGGGACGAACTGCTGTGTTGGCGAGGGTGACCGGAGGGGAAGAGTGAAGACATGATCACACTTGGCGTCGTACTCATGTTGTTGGGTCTGGTGTTGGGGATTCCGATCCTGTGGACGGCGGGGATCATCCTGCTCGTTGTCGGCTTGGTGCTCCTGTTGCTCGGCCGCTCCGGTCGGCAGGTCGGTGGTCGAGCCCACTACTGGTGACGACACGATCCACACGTGCCGAACCGTTGGCTGGACCGTCGTAGCGCGAGCGCTCGGGTGCGCGAATGGACCTAACGGTCATGAGCATCCGTGCGAGAAGCTGACCTCGCAGCACACGGCGGTCGAACCGCCGAGAACGCCAAGGAGCCAATCGTTTACATCGGTGGCGGACTACTCGTCGTGGTCCTGCTCGCCGACCTACGGCATGATCCGTGCAGAATGCTGTCGCACTCCGTGCTGGAACGACCTTGTTCGATTCGGTGGGTAAGACTACTCGGGAGGCATGACGATGAGATCTCTGATCCTGCTAATCGGCACGTCAGCATTGGTGGCCGGAGCACTGACTGGATGTTCCACGTCAGGATCATCCGCCGCCAAGGACGTAACGATTACGGCCTGCACCTCCAGCCCGACCGGTGGTCACCCCACCGCCACCGGCCGGATCCTGAATCACAGCAGTAAGTCGAGCCTGTACACGATCCACGTGAAGTTCACTGACTCCGCGGGCAACGGCGTTGGCGATGGCGTTGCTGCCGTCGCCAAGGTGGACGCGGGAACGACGGCAACTTGGCACGCGAACGGCACCCTCAACGCCAAAGGCCCCGTGAAGTGCAAGCTGTCCTCGATAACCCGAAACCTCTCGCCGTAAACGGCGACCCGTCGCGACGCGCACCCCGGCGCGATTCCAGTAGGGCGTTGATATCTGCCGCTCGGCGCTCGCCGAGGCGGGCAGGATCGGGCATTCTTTGCTTGTCCGATGAGCCACCGAGTCGGCCACAACGCCCCGGACTGCCGATCGGCGTTCTCGCTATCGCGTGCCGCGGGACCAAGCGCGCCCGACGCTCACGCCGAAGAGGATCCCGCCAATCGCGCAGAGCAACACCATGACCAGCTCGACGGAGCCGAACACCCGCGCTGACACGATGCCCACGAGGGCGAACGCAATCACCGGGACTGAGAACACGGCGCACATCGCCCCACCCCATACGACGGCGGCGACTGCGCCTCCGAGGACAGGATGCGCCTGGCCGAATCGTGCCGGCGGCGGATCGTGTCGCGACGCGGCTCGTCCGACAGCCGCTTGTAGGCGTGGGCGGGACGCGATCCGGCGACGACCGGCGCGGTCAACCGCATCGACAAGGCGATCGACAAGGCGGGCATTGCGTGCCATGGAGTCGTATCGACCCTCGTCCACGGCGTCTGAAAGGCCCTGCCCGAGTCGCGCCGGAACTCGCAGCCGATCGGGCGCAGACCTCTGATGAAACGCCCGACGGGGCGCGCGTGCAGAATGAGCCGTGGATGCATGACGCGCCACGGCTGCTCTCCGGGCGGCAAGGCACCGCAAGGACGACAGGTACGTAAACCGATTGCCGCGTCCGGTCGTGGAATGCGTAGGGGCACGGACTGTCAGTGCCCACCGGTCGGCACTGAAGGGTAGGTCTGCCATGGTCCGTCGCATCCTCGCCACCACACTTGGGATCGTTGTGCTCAGCCTCGCCACATTGACCCCGGCGCTCGCTGCGACACCAACGGGTACCGCGCCAACCGGTACACGGACAACGCCGGTCGCGAGTGCGATCGTCGGAACGCTCGGCTTCGAAGGCGGGGCATACCCGGGTGGTTTCCACCCCACCGCGGGAAGAGTCGCCGTCGAGTTCGACAACCCGCCGTTGGTCCTGGTGCAGTCCGTCGGTCCATCCGGCCATTTCCGCATCCCGCTCCCGCCCGGCACTTACACCGTGACCGGCTGCGGTCAGGGCGGCCTCTGCGGCAACCCGAAGACCGTGATCGTGCGCCCAGAACAGGTCCGCCACATCAGGCTCATCTGGGCGCTCGTACCCTAAGCAGCAGCCATCGCCGTCCACGCGGACGATCTGTGGACCCGGAACCGGAACCGTGTCTCTCAGCGGACCTGTCGCTACTGCCCGTACGGAGCAGCGTGAGCTACACGATCTTCGAAGGGACGCCGTCTCGGCGAGTCGCTCCGTCGACAGTTCTGGTGCGGCGCTCGGCCGCGTCGATGATTTCGGCGGCGGATCGCGGTCACGGTCTGTGCGGTCCGGACTGCGCGGTGACGATCGATCGGAGCGGATATGGCCAACCTGATCTATGCGGTAATCAGCTCGCTCGACGGCTACTTCGAGGACGAGGAGGGCAGGTTCGACTGGGCGGCACCGGACGACGAGGTGCATGCGTTCGTCAATGATCTCGAGCGGCCGATCGGCACCTACCTGTACGGGCGCCGCATGTACGAGACGATGGTGTTCTGGGAGACCGTGAGCACCGAGGCCGATGAGCCGCCAGTGTTCTGGGACTATGCCCGGATCTGGCGAGCAGCTGAGAAGATCGTTTACTCACGAACGCTTCACGCGCCATCCAGCGCGAGGACTCGGATCGAGCGCGAGTTCGAGCCGGACGCGGTCCGCCGGCTGAAGGTGTCCTCAGCGGCCGACATCGCAGTCGGCGGCGGCGAGCTCGCCGGCCAGGCGATCGGCGCCGGGTTGGTTGACGAGTGCCATCTCTTCTTGTGCCCAATCGTGGTTGGTGGCGGCAAACGCGCCCTGCCGGACAACGTCCGCGCGCAACTCGAACTGCTCGATGAGCGCCGCTTCGAGAGCGGCGTCGTTCATCTCCACTACCGCGTAGGCGTCCCGTCATGACAACTGCCAATCGCGACGCTCATCCTTGCCGACCGGTGATCCGCGGGTGATGCGCGCCGGCTGTCATCGTCGTCCTCGGACGGCTGACCCAGGGCGAGGAGGTCGCGGTGACCACGGTGATGGTGTTCGAGGGTGCTGTCGGACCGTACGCCGACAACGAGTACTCCGAAATAGAAGTTGACGGCCGCACTCCGCCGCTTCGGGACTGACGGCGGGGAGACGGAAGCATGACCTTCACCCCGCTTGCGCCGACCACGACCGTCGCACCGACGAAGATCGCACGCGACACGTACGTGATTCACCAGGTGCAGCCCGCCCTCGGTCAGCCGCTCTTCGTGTACATCAACTCGATGGTGATCCTGGGCCAAGAGCCCGTCATCGTCGACACGGGAACGCCGGCGAACCGGAAGCAGTGGCTGGACGACGTCTTCTCTCTCGTGGAGCCCGAGGACGTTCGCTGGATCTTCCTTTCGCACGACGACGTCGATCACACGGGCAACCTCGACGAGGCGTTGACGGCATGCCCCAACGCGAGGTTGGTGTGCAACTGGGCGATGGTGGAACGCCACACGAACTGCTTCGATTTCCCGCTGGAGCGCTGCCGATGGATCTCGCACGGCGAGACGCTCGATGTGGGTGACCGGACACTGCACGCGCTGCGTCCACCCGTGTTCGATTCGCCGACGACCCGCGGCCTGTACGACTCGACGACCGGCGTGTACTGGGCCGTCGACACGTTCGCGACACCACTCCCGGATCCGAGAACGACGATTGCGGATCTCGACCAGGACTTCTGGTTCCAGGGCTTGTGGATGTTCGCACTCGGTGCCGTGAGCCCGTGGCTGACGATGCTCGACACGAACAAGTACGGCGAGTACGTCGACCGCGTGCAGAACCTCGACATCACGACGATCGCGAGCTGTCACAGCCCCGTGATCGAAGGCCCGTTCATCGAGCAGGCGTTCGGCCGCATCCGCGAACTGCCGACGCTCGACGCGCCGACGTTGCCGGATCAGTCCGTCCTCGACCAGATCGTGTTGGCGACCTCGATACCCCCATCGTGAGCGAGTTCGTCGATTCGGGGGATCCACGTCCGGAATCCCAGGGTCCGGCACAGCTCGGATGCCTCGCCGAGCCAGACGTGACCTTCGGCGTCGAGGCGGCCGAGCCGGCGGCCCCTTGCCTGCGCGAGCGCGAACAGCGTGGTCGCGCGGTGGTACTGCCAGCCGAATGCCTCGGCGATGTCGAGCGCGGCGCGCAGGTGTTCCTCCGCGTCGTCGTGACGCTCGAGGAGCGACTCGAGTTTTCCGACGTAGGCGGCGATCGGACCCTGACTCGTGACGCCGTTGAACGCGACGTCGTTCGCGTGCGGTGCAAGCAGGGGGAGGAGCTGGGCTGCGGCGTCGGCGCGATCGAGCTCGATCGCGAGGATGGCGTAGCCGATCACGCAGGTGGTCCAGATGTTGTCGACCGGCAGCGCCGCGAAGCCGCTCGCCATCCCGTCGTTCAGGATCTCGCGTGCAGTGTCGTCGCGACCGACGGCAGTGCAGATGATGCCGTACGCGAGCTTGAACGCGAGGCCCGCGGGGTCGTCCTTCGTCGCCTGCTCCACCAGTGGGAAGAGCTCGTCATGGCGGCCGGCGAACGTGCCGATCACGAAGAACTCGGCCGCGAAGAACGTGAACGCGTCGGGCGCGCCGATCTGCATGCCGAGCTCGAGCGTCGCCGTCGCCGCGGCCTCGGCTTCGGTCAGGTGGCCCGCCATTGTCGCCGTGAACACCTCGGCCATGCCGGCTGTCCAGCGAAATCGCGGCTCCCCGATGGCGCGCGCCGTCGCCCGGAGCTTCGCGAGGCTGCGAACTGCCGTCACGTGATCGGCTGATTCGATCGCGATGTCGAAGGCCGAGAGATGGGCACCGAAAATGAGTCGCGGGTCGCCGGATGCTTCGGCAGCCGCGACCGCTTTCGTCGCGACGCGGGACCGGACGTCGGCACTTCCGGGCTCCCACAGTCCCCAGAGCACACCCGGGGCGATGCGCGCGAGCAACGTCGGATCAGGATGCCCGTCGGCCAACTCGAGCGCCTGGTGCGCGGACGCGACCCGGCGCTCGGCGTCCGGCGTCCAGACGAGGGTCTGGGCCAACAGCGCGAGCAGCCGGGCGTAGGTCGCGGTATCGGCCTCGTCTGCGACCGCGACCGCCGCCTCGACGGTCGCGAGATACTCGGGTGCACGCGGATCGATGCGCATGAAGCCGGGGTTCGACGCGAGCGCGGCCCGGATGAGCGGGTCGTGCGCGCCGCTGCGGCGGGCGAGGTCGGCACCTTCCGCGAGCGTGTCTTGTGCGTGCGGCTCGCCGGCCCGGAATTGCGCCTCGCCCAGGCGTACGAGCAGATCGGCGCGTTCGGCGTCGGGACGATGCATTGCCGTCGCCATGTCGAGCGCGGTTCGGTAATGGTGCGACGCCTCGGTCGGTGCGAGCTGTTCGAGCGCCTGATCGCCGGCGAGTGTCGACCACCGCTGCGCCGCTTCGGGCCAACCGGCCCGAGCGCAGTGCCGAGCGAGCTGGACCACGACGTCGGGCCCGATGTCGTCGGTGCGCTGTTCGAGCGAGCGGGCAGCCTCTCCGTGCAGGCGCACGCGCAGTGATCGCCCCAGGTCGGCATACAACGCATTGGCGACGAGCGCGTGCACGAACCGCGTCGATCGCCGCAGCGAACCGGCGTCGACCAGGAGGCCGGCGCGCGTCGCGGTATCGAGCGTTTCGACCACGACCGACTCCGGGAGCCCCACCATGTCGACGAGCACGTCTTCGGAGAACTCGATACCGAGCACCGATGCCGCGGTCAGGATGCGCGACGCATCGGCGCCGAGCGCGCTGACCCGGCTCCACACGACGTCGCGCAGGCTCGGCGGCACATCCTCTTCACGCGCGGCCGGCATCTGAGATGCGGTGACGCCCGTGTCGTCGAAGCGGCCCGACTCGACCCAGTGCCGGATCAGCTGCGACGCGTAGAGCGGGTTGCCGGCGGTCTCCACCCGCAACGCGGTGGCAACGCCGCGCGCCTCGACCGCGCCGGTCACCGGCGCGGCGGTGGCGACCAGATCGGCCAGCTCGTCGTTGTCGAAACCGGTGAGCTGCAGACCACGATGCTCGCCGCGTTCGAGATCGGCCAGCGCGGCTCGCAATTGCTCCGACGCGTGCTCGCCCGCATCGCGGCTGCCGGCAACAATGAGCACCGGCGCGTCGGCGAGCGCGTGCCTGATGTGACGCAGCATCAACAATGCAGTCGGCTCTGCCCACTGGAGGTCGTCGAACATCAGCACGAGGGGCTGCGGCGTCGCGATGCGACGCAGGAGATCGGTCGCGGCCTCGAATACGAGGAATCGTTCGGTGGCGTCGTCGGACACCGTCGGATCCGGAGCGGTCGCTACTCGCGTTGCGAGTTGTGGGCAGATGCGCACGAGCTCGCCACCGCACCGCGCGACGTGCTCGGCCAGGAGGCCGACCGGCGCGTGTTCGACGCAGTCGGCCAGCACGCTGCGGAACGGTTGGAGCGGGACGCCGGTCTCGTCGCAGCGTCCGTAGACGACGGTCGCACCGGCCGTCGACACCACCGATTGCGCGAACGCCGCCAACAACGTGGTCTTGCCGATGCCCGGCTCGCCTCTGAGTACCACGCCGCGCAATCCCGAACGTCGCACCCGCGCGAGTTCCTCGCCGAGCGCGTCCAGCTCGTGCGCGCGGCCGATGAAGCGTGCCTGGTGTGCCAACGCGCTCGGGAGAGGAACTGTGACGGCATCAATCGGCGCGGGTGGGTCGGTATCGGTTTCGACGCCGTCCCAGCTCGTGGCGACGCGCCGCTCGATACGGACGACATCCGGGGAAGGCTCGGTCCCGAGCTCCTCGATGAGCAGCGACCGGTACTGCTGGAAAGCGCGGAGCGCGTCGCCCTGCCGGCCCGCGCTCGCCAGCGCGCGGATCAGGAGTCCACGCGAGCTGTCGCGATACGGGTGTCGCGCGACCTGGGCTTCGAGCACGGCGACCGCGTCGGCCGGCCGGCGCGCCGAGATCAGCTCTTCGGCGTAATCGTCGACCGTGCCGGCATGCAGCTCGGTCAACCGAGCGATCTCGCCGTCAGCCCATTCCTCTCCGGCGAACTCCTCGAGCGCGGGCCCGATCCACAGCCCGAGCGCGCGCTCCAGGGCTCGCGTCCGATCTTCGGCATCGGCTGCGCCGGCGACCGCCTCGCAGAACTGCAACGTGTCGACGTCGGTCACCACCGAGTAGCCCGTGCTGGCCGTCTGCAAGGCGGCTCCGCCGATGGCCGTTCGCAGTCTGGAGACCGACATACGCAACGCGCCGGGTGAGATCCCCAAGATGTCGGCGAGCCACTCCGATCGCAGCCGGCGCGGTGAGTGGAGCGCGAGGATCGCGAGCAACCGCCGCTGGCTCGCACTGGGCAGGTCGATCGCCGAGCCGTCGACCGCGACCGCGTGTACACCGCCCAGCAGGCGCACACTCTTGATCACCTGGTCGGGGCCCACCACGAGGGCATTGTCTCACGCCGACTCTTCTCGTCCTGAGGCCGGGAACGCGTCGCCGAGGTGCCGATCCGCGATACCGGTGATCAGGTGTCATCTCACTCGTGCCGTTCGAAGTAGTGACCCTCGTCGATATCGGCGAGGAGCCCGGGACGGGTGGGTTGCCATTCCAACAACTCGCGGGTCAGGGCGTTCGACGCCGGGCTGTCGACCGCGAGGAAGCCGGACAGCCAGGTGAAGTGTGCGGCCGCGTCCGCAGGCGTGACTGCGACGACGGCGACGTCGAGGTGTTTGCCGATGACCGCGGCGATGTCGCGCACGGGCACGCCCTCGTCGGCGATCGCGTGCAATGTCGAGCCCGCGGGCGCGTTTTCGATCGCCAGGCGGAACAGTCGGGCGGCATCGAAGCGGTGGATAGCCGGCCAGCGGTTGGCGCCATCGCCGATGTAGCCGGACACCCCTTGGGCGCGGGCGATCTCGACGAGCGTCGCGACGAAGCCGGTGTCTCCGTTGCCGTGCACCGTCGGGGCCAGTCGGACGATCGACGAGCGGACGCCACTCGGAGCGAGGGAGAGCACGAGCTCGGCGGTCGCATGGCGGGTCTGCGGCCCGGCACCGAACGCGGCGGCCGCCGGGTCGAGCGTGTGCCCGTCGCGTTCACTTGCCGGCTGTCCGGGTACGAGCCCGAGAATGCCGGAGGCGATGGCGAACGGTCGATCGGAGCCCGCGAGCGTCTCGCCGATTGCCTCGACCGCGCTGCGGTCGGCGTCGGCGGCTCCCTGGAAGTCGCCCGAGAACGCGAGTTCGTGCTTGAAGGCGAGGTGGATCACGCCGTCCGAATCGTCGGCCGCTTTGCGAAGGACGTGCAGGTCGTCGAGCGTGCCGTGCTGCACCTCGGCTCCGGCGCCGGTGAGCGCGGCGGCCGAGGCGTCCGATCGCGCGAGCCCGACCACCTCATGGCCCGCGTCGATGAGCTCGGGAACGACGGCCGAGCCGATCCAGCCGGACGCGCCGGTGACGAAGATACGCATGAGCCGACCTCCAATGGTCATGTCAGTTACTGCCGTCACCTTACACCGGAGATGTCAGCAACTGACATCAGCGACTACGATCGGTTCATGGCGCGTTGGCAACCGGGTAGCCGCGGCCGGCTCGAGGAGGCCGCGCTCGCCCTCTACGCCGAGCGTGGGTTCGAGGCCACCACCGTCGCGGAGATCGCCGAGCGCGGCGGGCTTGACCGAGCGCACGTTCTTCCGGCACTTCGCCGACAAGCGCGAGGTCCTGTTCGGCGGCGCGGTCATGTTGCAGGAGCTGCTCGTCGGTGCGGCAGCCGCCGCGCCCGATTCCGCCGCGCCGATCGATGCCGTCGCCGCTGCCCTCGACGCGGCCGGCGCGCTATTGCAGGAACGCCGTGATTTCGCGCGTCAGCGCCACGCGGTCATTGCCGCCAACGCGGAGCTGCGCGAGCGCGAGCTGATCAAGCTCGCGACGCTCGCCGCCGCGCTCGCCGACGCGTTGTGTGCCCGCGGCGCCCCCCGCCCGGCCGCGACGCTGATCGCGGAGGCGGGGATCGCGGTCTTCCGGGTTGCGTTCGAACGCTGGGTCACCGAGGGCGGCAAACGGACCCTGCAGGAGCTCATGCGCGAGTCGATGGACGGGCTGAAAGCGGCGACGGCAGGCCGCTGAGATCTCGCCGCGAACGTGGTCTGCGCGGTCGTGGACTGTCAACGGCTTGTCTCGGTAGGGCGTGCCCCGGCCTCACGACTGCATCGGCGGCGTCCGTGCGGGTTCGAGCGGGCAGGAGTACGTCTTGTCGTTAGTCATTTCGTGCGGTGCGGGGGGGGCGAACCTGGTCCCCGCCGATACGAACAGCGAACGCGACGTGTTCATCGCACGAGTCGGCTAGACCCGACGGGCACGGGCGCGAGTTTCGGTCATTCCGCTCAGCCGAGCGATGTGTTGTCGGCGCGCTCGACTCGGTGAACGGCCAGCGCCCGGAAGACGCGGCGGTGTACCGGATACAGCGCCTTCCAGTAGAGGAATCCGGGGATGCCCTTCGAGCGGAGGGCGCCGACCTGGATCAGTTCGTGCTCGCCGATCTGATAGCCGAGCCACCCTTCTCCGGGGAACCAGTCGATGCTGCGCAAGACGAGACTTCCGGGATCTCGTCGGGTGATGCACCACCAGTCGACGGTTTCGCCCGGCGCAACGACCTGCGGGGCGTGGAGGTTCCACTGTTCGCCGGCGAGGCGACCGAGCAGGGCGCGGGCTCGCCACGCGAGCGGGAGGCCGTACCACGCGTAGCTCCCGCCGATGCCGTCGAGATCGACGTCGAGACTCGCGGCGTTGCCCCGGATGGGCACCTCCACGCGCACGGCGTACACGCCGTCGCGCAGTCCGCTCTCGCGGCTGAGCAGATCTTGGTCCAGCGCGCGGGATTGATCGTCGAGCGTGACTGTCAGCGCGTCGGCGAGCCCCATTGGTTCGATGCGGAACGCCGCATCGGTACGGGCGGCGTCGCGGACGATGACCTCGGTCACGAGACTCTCGATGAGGGCGTGGCTCACGCGGCGATCGACCGGGGTCACGAGATCCAACCAGTACGACGACAGGCGGGGCGTCAGGTACGGCACGTCGACGATGCGTCGACGGCGAAGGCCGCGCGCGCTCGCGTATGCCGCGATCATCTCGCGGTACGTCGTCACGTCGGCGCCGCCGATCTCGTAGACGCCGGGCTCGACCTCCGTCGCGCCGACGAGGTAGCGGATCACGTCTGCGAGCGCGATCGGTTGGATCGCGGTACGAACCCAGCGGGGACAGACCATGAAGGGCAGGCGCTCGGTGAGGTAACGCAACATCTCGAACGAGACGCTTCCCGCGCCGAGCACGACCGCCGCGCGGAACTCGACGACAGCAACGTGTTCGCACGCGAGCGCGGTACCCACTTCTTGGCGGCTCACGAGGTGCTCCGACTCGGGGTCGTGACCGAGTCCACCGAGATACACGATGCGTTCGACGCCGGCCGCGGCGGCTGCTCGTCCGCAGCCTTCGGCCAGTTGGCGATCACGGTCTCGGAAGTCGCCGGTGCCGAGTGAGTGCACGAGGTAGTAGGCGACCGTGCATCCGGACAGGGCATCGCGAAGCGCCGCTTCGTCGCTGACGTCGACCGTGCGGGCTTCAGTGCCCGGGACCGCCGGAGGGTGGCGCGCGGATCGCGATGACGTCGTGAGCCGCCGCGGTGAGTGCAGTCGAAAGCGCCCGTCCGACGAAACCGCTCGCTCCTATCACTGCGACGCGCACGCACTCACGGTGTAGCACGTCCGCACTGCCGTCGGAACGCTGCCGTCCTCTGGATGACGTCGATCGCGCCACCAGCCCGGACGTCCGTTGTGGCCACGGATGGGCCGCTGTGGAGCCTGCTCGACAGCTACCGCCGCGGGCTTACACGGCGGGGAAGAGCGCAGCCGGAATGAGCGGCGCGATGTACGACGTGAATGGCTGGATCGCGGCCGCGAATGTGAGACATCCGGCTTGCAGGAGCGGGATGTTCAGAACCGGGACCCCGGTGAGGAACCCGCACCCGAGCGACGGGTCCTGCAGGAACAGCTGCAGCAGGAACGATCCTTGCCCGGCGACGATCAACTGGCAGGCGAACACCAAGGGCGTGATGTCGGCGCCGAGAAGCGAAGCCGTGGCACCGAGTGTGTTGCACGCCGCGAGGATGGCTTGACCGACCGCGGGCGGAATCGGGTTCACCGTTGTCGTCGTGGTCGGGATGGTCGTGGTCGTCGTCGCCAGAGTGGTCGACGTGGTCGTCGTCGCGAGCGTCGTCGACGTGCTGCTGGTGGTGGTGGTCGGGGGCGGCAACGTACCGACGAGGTACGTCGACGGCGGTCCGAAGTTGAGCGTGAGGAGACCCTTCGTGGACGCGCAGGCGGTGTTCCAGCCGGCGCGGTCGAGCGTCGTCACGACGTGCACGTGCAAGGGCATCCCGTGGAATGGGCCCTTCGTCGTGACGGTACCGACGAAGTCGAAGGTGATCGGCGTGTCGCCGGCCATCGGTCCGAAGGCCACCGGAGTCGCGAGCGCGGCGATCTTCGTGGTCCCGTTCAGGAGCTTCGATGTCGACGAGCCGGTGAGTGTCCCGTGCTCGAGGTCCGAGCACGCGGGCAATGTCTGACCCGCGGCGGTCTTGGCGAGCAAGAGACTCGATGTGAACGTCCCGTTCGTCGCGGGCGCGCTCGTCCCCGCGACTCCATCGGCGCAGGCTGACATCGTTGCCTTCGTGGCCAATCGGGTCGCGGTGTTCACCTTCGCAGTCGCGCCGGTCGTCTTCAATCCCGGCCGGATCTGGATCGCACCGCCGATGTCACACAGCAACACACCGGAACCGCCGGAGGGAACGGTCGTGGTGGTCGTGCTCCCCGAGGGAACGGTTGTCGTCGTCGTGCTCGGTGCGGTCGACGTGGATGACGCGGTGGTCGTCGATCCTGCGACCGTCGTCGACGTCGCGGACGACTCGACCTGTGTCGTCGTGAGCGTGTTCGCCGGAACCGGGCAGGTCGCGACCGCGTTGGTTCCACCGTTGACGTTCAGGGTTGCCGTCGTCGTTACTTGCGTCGCGCTGATCGTGATCGTCCCGTTGGCCGGCGCGACGATCTGCGCGGTCGCGTTCGGTGGCACGAGATGCCCGGGCGGAATCGGTCCCGGAATCGTCGGCATGATCGTGGTCGCGGTGACGTCGCTTTCTGCGGGTGTCGGATTGCCGTTGATCGTCGCGGGTCCATCGACGGTCCCCGATGCCGAGACGACGGACGCGCCATTCACGGTGTAGGTGGTCCGAATGTCCCGGTAGGCCGTAATCGTGATTCCCTGCGCCGAGCTCGGGAGGTCGGCCGGGATCGACGGCAGCGACACGCTGAAGGTCTCGCCGGGCGCGACGGAGTCGGGCGCGATCACCCACACCGAGATGTCCTGCTTCTGCGTGATGGTTGCGCTCCCGACCTTCGCGGTGCACGTCACCTGGGGAAACGTCTGCTCGGTGCCGTTCGATCCGGTCGCGCCGGACGCGCCTCCGGCCGACACGATCGCCACGACGAACGACGTCATGAGAGCAATGACGACGGCGACGCTGGTTCGGCGCCTGCGATTGCCGAGCCGAAACTTCGGGAATGACTGGCTCGATCGCATCCGTGGTCTCCCCCTCTGGAGCGCGGTCGGGCGCCCGCACGGCACCCGGCACTTTCATACCGAACCGACGCCACCCTTAAACCATGATTTCATATCCCATCAAACCATGGTTTCCCGGGTCCACCGGGGACTGGTCGCGGCGGGGAGCGCGGGTCGCCCGGCGCCCGACTCGTCCTCGCCGTCCCAGGGAGCGATCGGGACGCGAAGCTGGCACCGCGCCGACGCGGATCGATCCCTTCGACCTCGAGCGATTCGTCGTCGCGCAGGACGCCGGTGACACCTATGCGAATGCACCGGAGGACCCGCTCTTCGCACGCGTGCTCGACAGGTATTTCGACGGCGAAACCGACGCCGCCACCGAAGCGCGGCTCTGAGCGGCACAATGGAGCCGATGCTCGAGGTGGTGCTCGTGGAGCCGCAGATCGCGACGAACACGGGCAACATCATCCGCTTGTGCGCGAACGTCGGCGCGCGGTTACACCTCGTCCGGCCGCTCGGTTTCTCGCTCGACGATGCCGCGCTCAAGCGGGGTGGCCTCGACTATCACGAGCTGACGGACACGCAGGTGTGGGCCACCTGGGAAGAATGCCGCTCGGCGCTCGGGGTCGAGCGCCGCTGGTTCGCGACCACGACCCGAGCTCCGCGCCGTCGCTACGACGAGGTCGGCTATCGAGCGGGCGACGTGGTCGTCTTCGGGTGTGAGGCCGACGGGCTCGGCGAGGAGCTTCTCGCGGGTTTCGACTCCGACCACCGCCTGCACATCCCGATGCGCCCGTCGAACCGGAGTCTCAACCTCGCGAACGCGGTGAGCGTGGTCCTCTACGAGGCCTGGCGGCAACACGACTTCCAGGGCGCGGCGAGCGGAACGTTCGAAGAGTCGCTCCGGACTGACCGCAAGTAATCGGACGGAACCCCGCCGCGACGCTTGGGGCTCTGGACGCGGCGTCCGAAGCGGCCGAGATTTGTTTCATTTGCCCATCCGAGAGGCCGCGGTGAACCGAAGTCCTCGAGGAGCTCTCTGCGACCGAACTCGAGGAAACCAAGGTTTGACTTTCGGGTGAAATCATGGTTTTGTTCGCCGCACACCGTGGGGCGGGTCGCTCGAACCCGGACGCGGACTGGGGGAGAGATGCTCGGCTCGTCTCGGCGCGCACGTCTGGCCACGTTGGTGGCGACCGTCACCCTCCTGGGGGGATTGTCGGTCGCGGCCAGCAGTCCCGCGTCGGCGCAGACGGTGACGCACACCTTCGCGGCGGTGCACTGCACGGCCGTCATCAACGGGACGACGATCTCGCAGAACCAGGACGTCACGGTCTCGATCACCGCACCCGATCACGTCACGCCGGGTCAGGCGTTCACCGTCACCTTCCCGAGTAGCACCAGCGTGTTGCCGAGCAGCTCGAACGGCTTGACGATCACGAGCTACAGCAACATCAGCCTGTCGTATCAAGCGCACAGCACGACGTTCAACAGCGGGACGATCGTCAACCCCGGATTCGCGACGATCAACGGCAACTCGACGCCGGAGACGGCATCATTGAGTGCGCCCGACACGATCGTGATGGGCGAGCCCGGACCGTTCCCCCCGGGCACCTTGGTCACCCCCGACATCAGCGTCCAGGCGACCGCCGGCGCCGCGGGTTCGTCGATCACGCTCAACGCGCTGACGCTCACGACGTCGGTGACGTTGAACGGCAGCATCCACACGAACGTGACGTGCAACATCCCGCAGGACACCCTCATCACGATCCCCGTCAACGCCGCCATCTCGCCGCCCACGGTCAACGCGGGCCCCGACGTCTCGGGCTCGACCAACACGCCGATCGCGCTCTCGGGGACCGTCACCGATCCGTCGACCACGCCCACCGACGGATGGACCTCGAGCGACCCGGCGTGCACGTTCGCAAGCCCCACGAGCCCGGCGACCGCGGTGACCTGCTCCCAACCGGGAACGTTCACGGTGACGCTCACCGCCGACGACGGTGTCAACGCGCCGGTGAGTGACTCCGCGCAGGTCGTCGTGACGCAGACCGTGCCGTTGACGGTGAGCGCGGGCGGTGTTGTCACCGGAGTCGTTTCGCATGCGCTCGCGCTGCACGGCAGCGTCAGTGATCCCGGGCACACGCCAACCGTTGCCTGGACCGCGAACTCGCCCGCGTGCACGTTCTCGGACGCGGGGAGTGCGTCGACCGCGATCACCTGCACCGCAACCGGCAACTACGTGGCCACGATCACTGCCGACGACGGTGTGAACCCGCCCGCGAGCGACGCCGCCGCCGTCACCGTCAACCCGGACCTGCCGCCGTCCGTCAACGCCGGTCCGGACGTGTCCGGCAGTGCGCAATCGGCGATCACGGTCGCGGGCTCGGCATCCGATCCGGAAGGCGACCCGCTCACCTTCCACTGGACGTCGAGCAGCCCGTCGTGCACCTTCGGGGACGCGTCGCAGGCCGCGACGACGATCACCTGCACAACCCAGGGCAACTACACCGCGACGCTCACGGTGAACGACGGGTTCAACCCGGCGGTCTCCGACACGGCCGCGATCACCGTGACCGACATCCTGTTCCCGTTCAACTGGGACGTGAACGCGACGACGCACCTGAAGAAGCTGAACATGGACGTGACCGTCCCCAAGGGCAACTTCACCGGCGTGGTCGATCTCACCACCGGTCAACTCACGGGTGACATCACGCTGCCGCCCGCGCAGGTCAATCTCAGTCTCGCCGGGTTCGGTCTCGTGACCGCGAACATGCAGATCACCGAAGCGCAGCCGATCACCGGCACGCTCGACGTCTCGACGTTCCAGGTGACGGCGACGGCGGTGTTCAACATCAAGGTGCTGAGCGCATACCCCACCGCAACGCCGTTCCTGAACATCGTCGGCAACACGTGCCAGACCTCGACGCCGGTCAGCGTCACGATGTCGGGCCTCGCGAACCTGACCGGGAGCTCAACGTTCTCCGGTCTCTACACGATCCCGTCGCTCGCGAACTGCGGGCTCGCGACGACCGCCCTCAACCTCGTCATCCCGGGTCCCGGCAACACGTTCAGCGCGACCGTCGCCCCGCCGCCCGTCGCCCCGTCGATCACGACCCAGCCCGCCGATCAGACGGTCGCCCCCGGACAGAGCTACTCGTTCGGCGCGGCCGCCTCGGGCTCCCCGGACCCGACCGTGCAGTGGCAGGTGTCCACCGACGGCGGTTCGACGTTCACGAACATCTCCGGCGCGACGACCGCCACCTACAGCGCGGCCGCGGCGCTCGCCGACTCCGGCAAGCAGTTCCGCGCCGTGTTCACGAACGGCACCGGAACGGCGACGACCGACGCCGCGACGCTCACCGTCGCCGTCGCGCCCGACGCGCCGACGATCGGGACGGCGACCGCGGGCGCGAGCACCGCGACGGTCGCATTCACGCCGCCGGCGAACACCGGCGGGAGCCCCGTCCTCGACTACGGCGCACAGTGCACTTCGAGCGACGGCGGCGCATCCGGCTCGGCGACCGGTGCGGCGAGCCCGATCTCCGTCGCCGGACTCACGCCCGGTTCGACCTACACGTGCACGGCGACCGCACGGAACACGATCGGTTCGAGCGTGCCGTCCGCCGCTTCCAACTCTGTCGTACCCACCGCGCCGCCGTCGGTGACGACCCAACCGTCCGATTCGACCGTCCTCGCCGGGCAGAGCTATTCGTTCACGGCCGCGGCATCCGGCTCACCGGCACCCACTGTGCAGTGGCGGACGTCGACCGACAACGGCGCCTCGTTCCACGACGTGCCCGGCGCCACGAGCCCGACGTTGACCGCGACGGCTGCCCCGACCGATTCCGGAACGCAGTTCGAGGCGGTCTTCACCAACTCGACCGGCACGGTGACGACCACTACGGCGACGCTCACGGTGACCTCGGTCGCCCCCGAGATCGCCTCGCAACCGGCTGACGAAGCGGTCACCATCGGCCAGAGCTACTCGTTCACCGCGGGCGCGACCGGTGCTCCCGCGCCCACGGCCCAGTGGCAGAAGTCGACGAACGACGGAGCGACCTTCAGCGTCATCCCGGGCGCGACCGGCGACACGCTCACGGGCACGGCGGCAATGAGCGACTCGGGCTCGCAGTTCCGCGCCGTCTACACGAACGTGGTGGGAACCGCGACGACGAACGTCGTCACGCTCACCGTGTCGGCGCTGACGACGATCTCGATCGGGAATGCGTCCGTCGTCGAAGGCAACTCCGGCAAGAACCGCACGGCGACCGTCGCAGTGACGTTGGCGCAGCCGGCCGCGCAGAACGTCACCGTCCACTACGCGACGTCGGGCGGTACCGCCACCGCGGCAACGGACTACCTCGCGAAGAGCGGGACGCTCACGTTCAAGCCCGGGAAGACGGTGCTCTACGTGGCGATCGCGGTGGAGCCGGACACGACGCCGGAGTCGAACGAGACCATCCAGATCCCGTTGTCGAGCCCGACCGGCGGCTACTCACTGGCGCCGAGTCATTCGACCGGTGTGGTCACCATCATCGACGACGACTCCGGGTCGAGCGCGCTCCAGGTGAGTGTCGGCGACGCGCAGGTCTGCCGTGCCTACAGCGGACCGTTGAACGTCGCCAAGATCCTGGTTTCGTTGTCGGCGCCGGCGACGTCGCCCGTGAGCGTGCGGATCAGCCTCGCGGGCGGGACCGCGACCGGTGGCGTCGACTACAAAACCTGGGCGACGAAGACGCTGACGTTCAACACCGGTCAGTTCCAGAAGGTCGTGGCGATCTCGGTCTTCGCAGGTGCCGGCGCGTCGGACAAGACCGCGCTGCTCACACTGTCGAACCCGAGCGCGGGCTTGAGCATCGAGAGAGGAGTCGGCACACTCACCATCACGAATCACGACTGACCGCGGATCGCGGTACACACGCGGCGGGTTGACGCCCGCGCAGCCTCGCAGCAAACTGCCGACAGGTCGAGGAAAGGGCTTCATCATGATGAAGAAGCTTCCCGTCATCGTCGGCGTCGCGTTGGTCGGCGTCGCGTTGGTCGGCAGCGCCGTGCTCTTCGTCGCACCGGTGGCGGCGTCGCCGGCCAAGGCCGGCCCTGTCCCGACCGCCGCGGTCCGGTCGACGCTCGGTGCGGGTTACCTGACCTCGCCGTCCACGGGCGTCGCCGTCGCCGAGACCGAGTTCCGCGTCCCCTCCATCACGTGCGCGCACAACAACGACATCGAAGCGCTTTGGCTCGGCGCCGCAGGCTACGAAGGCACCGGCGGCACCGGGATCGACGACCTCTACGCGCAGGTCGCGGCCATCTGCAACAACGGCGTGATCAGCTACACCGCGTGGGCCGTCGCGCCCGGGGCGAGCGAGAGTGCGTCGGTCAGCCCCGGTGACGTGATCGACACCTACTTCCGTGACTCGGCATCGGGCAGTGTCGCTCAGGTCTTCAAGATCCAAAAGCCGACGTCCACCGAGGTCGCCGGCGTCGTCGGCAACGCCGCGAACGAGCAGAGCGTGCTCGTGGGCAACCAGCGAGAGACCCTTGTCGTCCCGAAGTTCCGCGACATCCCGGCGGCGACGGACACCGTCCACTTCCTCAAGTCGTACGTCAACGGATACCTGATGCGCTTCGACGGGTACCCGACTTTGCAGCTGAACCAGGCGGGCGCGCATCTCGAGATCGGGACGTCGTCGCTCTCGAACAACGACACGTTCCACCTGACGTTCCGCAGCCACTCCTGACCGCGTCCGCGGCGGGCCGCGGTCGGGTATCAGCCCGCGAGCAGCACGCCCGCAAACGTCGCGCCGATCGCCGCGAGCAACGCGATCCCGGCGAGCGCGCCGCCGAGGGCGGGGCGCCGCCGGGTCAACGCAATGTGCCCGAAGGCGGCGAGGCCCGAGACGACCACGAGCGTGAGCTTCATCGAGAGCGTGGCCAGGTAGGCGCCGGACTGATCGCCGATCTTCACCGCGAGCAGGTTCCAGATCCCGGTCGCGACGAGGACGACGAACGCGGGCCACGCGATGAGTTGGAACCGCCGCGCCACCGCGCGGGCCGCGTCCCGACCTCCGATCCGGCGCACGACCGGAACCACGCCGGCCAGCGCGATCTGACCGCCGACCCACACCGTCGCCGCGAGCACGTGCAGGAAGAGGCGGATCGTCGTCGAGGTGACCGGCAGCACGCCCGGAGGCTACGACCGGGCGCGCCGTTTCTCCGGGTTGGGCAATGCCGCACCGGGCACGCCGAGCGCGCCGAGCGCGCCGAGCGCGTGCGGCCCAGTTCGGATCGTTGGCCGCGACTCCCACGGCCGCTAGGCGGGGCGACCCGCGGGATCGCGGGCGAAGCGTCCGGCGTCGCGCGGGTGCACCGGATCGTCGGTCGGCCACGGCCATCCGCCGAATCCCGTCGCGCGGTAGTCGGCGAACGCCTGCTCGATGCCCGCGCGGTCGTTCATCACGAACGGTCCTTGCTGCGCGACGGGCTCTGCGATCGGTCGCCCTTGCAAGACGAGCGCCTCGGCGCCGCGCGCTCCGGCCGCGATCCGAACGTCGTCGTCGACGCGCAGCCGTGCGCCCGTTGCGGCCGCGAGATCGTGCTCTCCGATATGTGCGTCGCCCTCGAACAGATAGAGGACACGGACGGTGTCGGGCGTCTTGGCCGGCGGCAGCGTCCACAGCGCATCGGGTTGCATCGCGATGTGCCAGATCGCGACGTCGGATCCGGGTTGCGACGCCCAGGAATCCGGTGGGGGCGGCGGCGGGGTCTTTCCGGCGAGCTCGCCCGCGATCACCGTCACCTCGGTCGTGCGGCCGCGGTCGTCCTGCGTGACCTGACGCGGGAGATCCTCGTTCCACAACATCGTGAAGTACGGCTCGACCATCTTGTCGGCCGCCGGCAGGTTCAGCCAGATCTGGAACAGCTCGAGCGGGTTCGGCCCGTTCTCGTCGAGCAACGGGAACATCTCACAGTGGACGATGCCCTTGCCCGCGGTGAGCCACTGCACGTCACCCCGACCGAAGCGGGCCGTCGCGCCGAGCGAGTCGGAGTGGTCGATGAACCCGCGCCGAACGTACGTGACCGTCTCGAAACCTCGGTGGGGATGCTGCGGAAAGCCGGGGACGGTCGTGCCGTGGTACATGCGCCAACCGTCGACGCCGGCAAAGTCCATGCCGAGGTCACGGCCCGCGAGCGTCGCGGCGGGACCCAGCTCGTCGTTGCCGGCCGGATAGTCGTCGACGTGGTGCACGCAGAACAGGAACGGGTCGACCGTGACCCACTGAAAGCCGAGCGGGGCGATCTCGAGCACCGGATCTTCCATGGGGACGAGGTTAGGGCTCGGGTTGGCAGCGAGGGCACCAATACGTCGAGCGCGCGGCGGCATCGGGACGGCTCGTGATCGTCGCGCCGCAGCGCGGGCAGCGCCGTCCTGCTCTTCGGTATACGGCCAGGCCGTCGCCGTACGTCGTTCGCCGGTGCGTGGTCAGGTTGCTCGTCAGCTGTTGACGGGCGGTTTCGTAGACGCGACGTCGGGTCGGTTCGCCGAGCTGCGCGATCGGTGTGAACGGCCAGATCCGTTCCGCCCAGCAGACCTCCGACTTGTAGACGTTGCCGATCCCCGCGGCGACTCCCTGATCGAGGAGCGCGGTCGCGAGCTCGGTGTCTTCGTCGACTCGAGCGAGCCGGGCCAGGACTTCGTCGAGATCGACGGCGGCTCCGCAGAGATCGGGGCCGAGACGGCGGAGCATCCGTCCCGCACCGGTCGGCCGGTCGCTCCGGTCGCAGCGCGCGGCGGAGCTCGACGATCGGGGCCGCGAAGCACACCGCGGTCGTGCCGTCGTCGACTCGGAGTACGACCCGAGCGGTGTGGCCCGGCCGTCGCCAACGCGTACCGGCCGCGTAGACGTGCCACGCGCCCGTCATCTGCATGTGCGTGTGCAGTACCTGACCGTTGGCGAAGTGCACGAGCAGGTGCTTGCCCGCCGACTCGACCGCGGTGATCGCCGTTCCCGGCTCGGGCCCGCGCTGTCCGCGGGGATCGCGGCGGAGGTCGAGCTCGACGAGCGACTTGCCGGCGAGCGCGGCGCGCAGCTTCTCGGCGGTGCGAAAGATCGTGTCACCCTCGGGCACTGCACCATCGTGCCGGATGCCCGAGGTGCGCGCCGAGTCGGTTACGTCGGGAGAACCACGACGAACGGGCGTGGTTTCGCCACGCTGCACGTCTGCGTCGAGACGAACGGGGTGCCTCCCACGGAGACCGTGAGCGTGACGACCGCGGCCGCCTCGGTGAAGCGCACCCGGAGGGAGGGATCCGCCGGATGCCACACGGTGTGGGGGAGCAGGCCCGTCATCACCAGGGGGTCGGCGGTCTCGTCACCCGAGTGCGGTACTCCGTCGGGGTCGTGGATCGTGACCGTCGGCGACGCATGAATGGTCGCGTACTGGTGAGAACCTTCGACGGTGTTGGAGGCCCCGACCTCCAGCGCGAGCGTCATGGGAATCGCCTGGCCGTTCGAGAGGATGTCGGCTTCGTACGCCTGTAGCAGAAAATCCGACGGAGTCGTGACCCTCACTCTCGTCTTGGAGAGCGTGATCGGACCGCCGAGGTGCGGCGCGGGTGACGCGTCGCTCGAGATCCTGACGGTCAGCGACGAGGCGCTCGGAGGTACGAGCGGCGGGTCGATCGTCGTGACACACGCGTTCACGTTCGAGGCCTGACCGTGTATCGATGTCGCCGCAACCGGCGCGACCGCGGTCCGCATCGAGCCCGCCGCCGGAGCCACTGCTGTGCCCAGTGCCACGGCCAGGGCCGCCGTCGTCACCGACACGATCCGCAATCGTCCTGTTGCCATCGCGAAACAGTACGGCCCGCTCGCCCTGCCCTGTCAAAGTGCCGGCCGGACCGATACCGCGCGGTGCCAGTCGCCAACCGCGGCCATGGTGCCCGGGCCGTCGGCCCAGGGGAGCGTCATCGACGTGTGGTTGTTGCGCGGACCGCGCGCCGGGTCGAACGACGCGGCGCTACGCGTCGGTAACGGCGATCAGGTCGTCGTACCGGGCGCTCCGGAGGGGACGGGCGTCAGGCTCCACGCGTCGGCGAGGAGCTCGTACGAGTGCAGTCGCTCGCGCGGGTCGTGAACCATCGTCGTGACCATCAACTCGTCGGCTCCGGTTCGTACCGCGAGCGCCTCCAGCTCGCGGCGCACGTGTTCCGGTTCGCCGCGGACGAGCGGCGCGGTCCACGCCTTGACGATCTCCCGTTCGGTCGGCGTGAACACGTACTCGGCAGCCTCTTCCGGGGTCGGCAGCTGGGTCGGTCGTCCCTGTCGCAGCCGGACGAACGAGAGCGCGCTCGACCCCGAGAGCCAGCGCGCGCGGTCGTCGGTGTCGGCACAGATCACCGGTACGCCGATCATCGAGTACGGCGCCGCGAGTTCCGCGGACGGACGGAAGCTCTGCCGGTAGATCTCGAGCGCGGCGACGGTGTTGTGCGACGCGAAATGGTGGGCGAAGGAGAACGGGAGGCCGAGCGCGCCGGCGACCCGCGCGCTGTAGTCGCTCGAGCCGAGCATCCAGACCGCAGGCCGGTACCCACGACCGGGTACGGCGGTGATCTGCGGGTGCGTGCCGTCGAAGAAGAGGAACAGGTCCCGTAGCTGTTCGGGGAACTCGTCGGCGCCGAGGGCCGGGCTCCGGCGCAAGGCGGCCGCGGTTACGGGGTCGGTGCCGGGGGCGCGCCCGAGACCGAGATCGATGCGGCCGGGATGGAGCGCCTCGAGCATCCCGAACTGTTCCGCGACGACGAGCGCGGCGTGGTTGGGGAGCATGACGCCGCCGGCACCGATGCGGATCGTGTTCGTGGCCGCCGCGAGATGCGCGATGAGCACTGCCGGCGAAGAGCTCGCGATGCCCGGCATGTTGTGGTGCTCGGCGACCCAGACGCGCCGGTAGCCGAGGCGCTCCGCCGCTCGGGCCAGTTCGACCGAGCTCCCGAGCGCGATGGCCGCGGTCGAACCGGCGCCGACGGGAACGAGGTCGAGGACCGAGAGGGACGCCCGCGCCGCGGGTGCGACTTCACTCATGAAAAGGGGAGAACCACCGGATCGCTCTGCAACTTCCCGCGGTCGGGCATCCGGCCAGTATGCCTGGTGGTCAGAGGTCGCTCGCGGCCGAGGATTCGTCGGGCGTGCGCGGGCTGCGCTCGCGTTGGGTGTGGATCAGCCCGACCTCGCTCGTCAGCATGAACGCGATCGTCGCGGCCACGAGGGTCGTCGGCAGCAGGTGGATGCCGCCCATCTCGGTCACGATCAAGGTCGATCCCAGCAGTGTCTTGGTGACGCCGACGTTGGCCGCGACCATCAACGCCGCGCACATGACTCCGACCGGCGCGCTCGCGAACGCGTGATGCGTGAGCTCGCCCATCGTCGCACCGATGAAGAACAGCGGAATGATGAATCCGCCGGGCCAACTCGACGACACGGTGAGCGACGTCCCGAGCAACTTCGCTACGACGGCGACCGCGAGCACGCTCGCGCCCAGTCGGGTGGTCAGCACGTGGCCGGTCTGCACTTCACCGAAGGTCAACGCGTAGGGAGACCAGATCGCGAGGAGGGCGAGGCCGAGTCCCCCGAGGATCGGCCGCGTCCGCTCGGGGACGACGCGCAAGACGCGCCGCAGCCCGAACGTGAGATACGTGAACACGACCGCGAGCGCGGCGCCCGCGACACCAGCGCCCGCGGCCCACAGCAGATCGACGCCATGCAGCCGATCGACGCCCGGAATGTGCCAGACGGGAACGAGGTCGGCGCCGGTGACCACGACGTAACACACGTAACCGGAGAGCGCGCCGACGATCGCGGGGAGGAGTGCTTCGGTGTACTGCATCCCGCGGCGGTGCAGGATCTCCAGCGCGAAGATCCCCGAGCCCAGCGGCGCGCCGAAGAGCACCGTGAACGCGGCCGCCATGCCCGCGATCGTGACGCAGCGCGCGTCCTCGACGGAGAGATTCCGCCTGCGGGCAAGCCACCCGGCGAGGGTGCCGCACGTCGTCACGAGGGGCGCTTCGGGACCGGCCGCGCCTCCGGCCGAGATCGTCATCAGCGACATCGGCACGAGCGAACGCAACGTGCGCACGTCGGGAGCAGTGCCCGACACGTGGATGTTGTCGACGAGGAGCTCGACGTCGCCCGGACTCCCGAGCAGCCATCCGATGATCACGACGCCGAGTCCGGTCGCGCCCAACACGCCGAACTCGGCGGCGCGGCCCCAACGGTCGGGCCAGAGCGCGTGTTGCAGGAGGTGGAACGCGAGCAGGTACGCGGCGCCGATGATGCCGCTGGCGAGACCGACCACGACCGTCGCCCCGAGCAGGCCCGGCGACATCCCGACGACGCCGTGGTCGAGGAATCGCTCGCGGAGCCGCGCGTGCAGTCGTTCGCGGGTCGGCTTCGAAAACATATCGTAGTACGATATCAATGTGGCCGCCGACGAGGAGCCCGGAGGGCGAGAACCGGACGACGCCGACTACCGGCGGTTGCTCGAGCTGCGTACGGGGCTGCGGCAGTTCCTCCACTGGAGCGAGCAGCGGGCGGCCGAAGTCGGTGTCACGCCCGCACAGCACCAGCTGTTGTTGGCGATCCGCGGTCACGCGGGATCCGACGCGCCGACGATCGGTGACGTGGCCGAATCGCTGTTGCTCCGCCACAACAGTGCGGTCGGCCTCGTCGACCGTGCCGTCGCGGCGCGCCTGGTCGACCGCCGCGCCGACCCGGCCGATCACCGCATCGTGCGTCTCCGCCTCACGCCCCTCGGGCGCGAGCGGCTCCGGCAGTTGAGCGGCGTGCACCTCGAGGAGCTCCGACGCCTCGCGCCCCGCATGCGCACGCTCTGGGCCAATCTCGAACCGTCCCGCGGAGACGCGTGATCAATCGGGGGAGCCGCCGCGACTCGCGCTGCGGTAGGGGCAGTGCCGGCAGTTCGAGTCACAGCACGTGCCGCGTGCGGTGAGATACGCCGCGGTGAACACGAAGAGGCCAGTCCGCGGATCGCTGTAGCCGTCGGCTCCGTCGCGCATCGCCTGCTCGTGGGCGGCGACGACCGCGGCCGGAAGGTTCGCCCCGTTCGCCATGGTCAGGGCGTGAGACGATCCGCGGCGTAGATCTCGATCGCCGGCATCTCGGGCCGGGTCTTCACGCTTCCCGTCACGATGATCATCGGGCCGTTCTACACCGCGCCGATCGTCGACGCTTGCGGGGAAACCACATCGCGGCGGTGACCAACCGATACCGCGGCGATGCCGATTTCGTTTACGGTCGCGCCCGTTCGTGCCAAGGCCGCGAAACGAGGTGGGTGGTTCGTGGGCACAACGCGTCGCGTGCTGCTGACGTCGTTGGCGACGGCGCTGCTCGGTGTTGTCGGCGTCGGCGCGGGCTCGACGCCGGCCGCCGCCGACGCTCGCCGCTGCCTGACGCACACGCCGTCGTCGGCCGCCGACTTCCAGGCGATTCCCGACGGGCGCGACTCCGGGTTCGGTATCGGCGACATGACCTCGGTGGTGCAGTTGCCCGACGGCCGGCGATTCTTCACCTTCGGCGACACCGCGTTCTACAACGTGAATCCCGACGGCAGTACCGGTCCGAGCGCGGGCTTCGGGAACAACTCGGCCTGGGTGCAGGACGGCAACTGCTTCACGGTGCTCTACCGCACCGCGCCCGGCTCGCGCAGTTGGGTGCTGCCGCCGCAACAGGACGGCTCGGTGTTCTGGCCCGGCGCGTCGGTGGTCGTCGGGACGCGCCTCTACGTCTTCATGCAGCGGATGCTGTTGAACACGACGTTCGGCACGTCGTTGGGTGCCGCCGTCGCCGAGTTCGATCTCCCGTCGCTGGCACTGGCCCGCATCACACCCATTCCGTGGATGGCGAACCGGGTGTTCGGAGGCGGCGCGATCTACGACGGCGGTTACGTGTACACGTACGCGTCGCAGATGCGCACCTGCGCCTTCTGTTTCGCGGGCGACATGTACGTCGCGCGCGTGCCGGACACTCAGATCATGGACCCGAGCGCGTGGCGTTACAGCTCGCGGGGCGGCTGGGTCGCGGATCGTGACGACGCCACTCCGGTCCTTCCCGCCGCGGTCAGCAACACCGACGTACAGCCCTACGGCAACGGCTTCCTGCTCGTCACGAAGACGATCAGCATCATCGGCCCACCGGTCGAGGCGTGGTGGTCGGCGAATCCCGTCGGTCCGTGGCAAGACCTCGGGACCGTGTACTCCGTGCCGACGCCTCCGCCCGCGCGGGTCGCGAACTACACCTACGGTGGCGCGTACACGTATGGCCCGATCGTGCTCGGGTCCGTGCGCCTGGCCGACGGCGGCTTCCTCGGTTCGTACAACGTGAACAGCCTCGACGCGAACGACGCACGCCGCGACGGCCGCATGTTCGGCCCGCGCTTCGTCTCCATCCATCTGCCCGCGCCGCCGAACAGCGGCGCCCGCGCGCAGGTCGCGCCCGGGCCGTCGCCGTGGACGCCGACGTTCGCGGTCGATCGATTCGGGACGGTGCGCACCGTCGGCGGTGGAGCCGGGTTCCCGGGCGGGTTCACGCAGCACGCGGTGGCGTTCGCTCGGACTCCGTCCGCCCGTGGCGGCTGGATCGTCGCCGCGGACGGCGGCGTGTTCGCGTACGGCGACGCCGGTTACTACGGCTCGATGGGCGGGATCCGGCTCAATCAACCGATCGTCGGGATGGCGTCGACGCCGACCGGGCGCGGCTACTGGCTGGTCGCGCGCGACGGCGGGATCTTCTCCTTCGGCGACGCGCGCTTCTACGGCTCGACCGGCGCCATCCGGTTGAACCGGCCGATCCTCGCGATGACGTCGTCGCCGACCGGCGACGGGCTACTGGTTCGTGGCGTCCGACGGCGGCGTCTTCTCGTTCGGTGATGCCCGGTTCGCGGGCTCGACGGGCGCCTCGCCGCCCTTCTTCCCCATCGGCGGCATGCTCGCCACGCCCGACGGCCGGGGCTACTGGCTGATGACCATCGCCGGCCAGATCTATGCCTTCGGCGACGCCACCTACCGCGGGAATGCGCCGCTGCCGCTCGCGGCCCTCTGCATGGGGATCGTCGCCACCCCGGGCGGCTACCGGATGGTCGACACCGCCGGCAACGTGTTCGTGCGGACCTCGACCGCGAGCCAGACCCGCATCTCGACGCCGACGCCGCTCGTCGCCGCCGGCTGATCACGCGTGACGCCGGCACGCCCCGGTCGGACGGTTCGGCGCGGCACCCCGGAATTCGCCGATATCCTGAAGCCAGGCGATGGGGCTCGCCGTAACCGCCGCGTCGGCTGATGGCTCCTACACAACGATCTCGATCGCGTCGTGTGTAGGAGGATGTCCACCATGTCGATGACCGGCCCGCAGTGTTCGGCGAGGACCGATGGCGCCCGCTGATCCGCCGGCGCACGAGCCCGGGCGGGGTCTGTACGCCTCGTTGCGCGCACTGATCCAATTCGATCTGCGCGAGCAGGCCGACCTCTTGACGCACCTTGTGAAGTGGGTTGTGCTCGGCGCGATCACCGGCGGGCTGGCCGGTCTGTCCTCGGCCGGCTTTCTCTGGACGCTCGACCGGGTCACCGATTTTCGGTTGGACCACGAGTGGATGCTGTGGCTGCTCCCGCTCGCCGGTCTCGGGATCGGCCTCGTCTACCACTACGCCGGCGGTGGCTCGGCCGAAGGCAACAATCTCATCCTCGACGAGATCCACGAGCCGCGCGCGTGGGTGCCGAAACGCATGGCGCCGCTCGTCTACGCGGGGACGCTCGTCACGCATCTCTTCGGTGGTTCCGCCGGTCGGGAGGGGACCGCGCTACAGATGGCGGGGAGCCTCACCGACGCGGCGTCGCGCATCCTGCGCCTCGGGCGCGGCGACCGTCGCATCATGCTCATCGCCGCGCTCGCCGGTGGCTTCGGCGCCGTGTTCGGCGTACCGATCGCGGGGTGCGTGTTCGGTCTCGAAGTGCAGTCGGTGGGCCGGTTGCGTTATGACGCCCTGGTACCGGCACTGAGCGCGTCCGTCGTCGGTGACCTCGTGGTGCGAGGCGTGGGCATACATCACGGTGCGTATCCCGCGCTCGGATCGTTGCACGTGACCGTTGCGCTGCTCGCGAAAGTGGCGCTGGCCGGGCTCGTCTTCGGGTTCGCGGCGTTGCTGTTCGCCGAGCTCACCCACGGCATCAAGCGCGTGTTCGAGGCCTGGGTCGCGTGGCCGCCGTTGCGGCCGTTCATCGGTGGCGTGATGATCGTCGTGCTGACCTTCCTCGCGGGCAACCGCGACTACAACGGCCTGTCGTTGCCGCTCGTCACCAGGTCGCTCGCGGGCGGCGCGGGGGTCGTCGCGTTCGCGTTCGCGTTGAAGTTGCTGTTCACCTCGGTCACCCTCGGCTCCGGGTTCCCGGGCGGAGAGGTCACGCCGTTGTTCGTCGTGGGTGCGACGCTCGGTGCGACCCTCGGCCGGCTGCTCGGTGTGCCGGTCGAGATCATGGCGTGCATCGGCTTCGTGGCGGTGTTCGCAGGAGCCGCGAACGTCCCCCTGGCGTGCACCGTTATGGGCGCGGAGCTGTTCGGTGCGTCGGGCCTCGTGCTGTTCGCGGTCGGCTGCGTCGTGTCGTACGTGTTCTCGTCGCACCGCGGCATCTACGGTTCGCAGCGCCTCGCCGTCCCGAAGGGCGCGCACGGCCTCGCGCCGGCGGGCGCCGGTGGCGAAGGCGAAACCCTGCACAGCATCGGACGTCTTCGCCGGCACTGGCTCCCGGCGCGGTCGCCCGCGAAGCGCGACCGTCCCGATCGCGACTGATCACCGAGCGAAGACGAGCAACCCGCCGGACAGCATCGCGATGCCGACGCCGTAGGCGACGGTGAGCGAACGTTCCCGCATGCGCAACGCGGCCGCCGCGCCGAGCGTGGCGAACGGAATCGATGCGCATCCGAGCACGAGTGACAACGACCAGTCGATGTGTCCGAGCCACGCGTGCACGAGCGTGCCCGGCACCGCGAGCGCGGTTGCGAGCGCGAGCGACGTGCCGAGCGCGCGGCGCACCGGCATGCGGAGCACGTTCATGAACAGCGGTGCGAGCAGGAAGCCGCCGCTGTTGCCGAGCAGTCCCGAAACCATCCCGGCGGCCGACACGACGAGCACCGTGCGCAGCCGCGACGCCGGCGCTTCGAGGTCCGCGTCGTCGGTGCCCGCATCCGCACCGTCGGTGTCGGCCGGGGTGTGGGCGCCGAGCAGGACGCGCACGCCGAGCACGAGGAGGATGACGTCGGTCGCGAGCACGAGCGGCTCGCCTGCGATCCAACGGGTCAGGAACGCGCCGAGCGCAGTGACCGGTATGCCGACGATCATCCCGACGCGCAGCACCCGCCGGTCGACGTGGCCCTCGCGGGCGTACCGGCGGCTCGCGAGCCAGGTGGCCGGGATGGTCGCCGGGAGCGGCGAGGCGATCGCGACGATCGCGGGAACGCCGAGTACGTGCAGCAGGGGCGTCGAGACGGCCGACCCGCCCTTCCCGAACGCGCCCGACAGGAAGCCGACGCCGGCTCCGATCAGCAGCGCTCCGAGGAGGATGTGCAAGGCCACACCCCATTGAACGGCGCGCCGACCGCATTGCTCAAGCCTCTGGAGGCTACCGATATCATTGGATATACCTATGAGTCGTGCGGGCCGAACGCCCGGGACGGCTCCCGTGGCTACGAACGGAGGACGGTGGAGCTTCGCCAGGTCGAGTACGTCCTCGCCGTCATCGACGAAGGCAGCTTCACCGCCGGGGCGGCGGCGCTCGGTGTGACCCAACCTTCGCTCTCCGAAGGAGTCCGGCGGCTCGAGGCGGAGCTCGGCGTGCGGCTCTTCGACCGGGTCGGCCGGGCCGTCATCGTCACCGACGCGGGCCGTGCGTTCGAGGGGCCGGCGCGCGGGATGCTCAGGGAGCGGGCGGTCGTGTTCGATGCCGTGGGCGCGGTCCGGACGCTCGACACCGGCACGCTCGACCTCGTCGCGCTGCCGACGCTCGCCGTCGACCCGCTCGCACCGTTGGTCGGACGCTTCCGCACCCTGCATCCCGGCGTGGTCGTCCGCGTCGCCGAACCCGAGGACGCGAGCCGCGCTCGCCGATCGCGTCGCCGACGGGCACAGCGAGGTCGGTCTGGCCGAGCTGCCCGCGCGCCGCGACGATCTCGTCGCGATCCCGCTCGGCCGCCAGGAGATCGTCGCCGTGTGCCCGCCCGGCACCCGCCTCCCCGCGCCCGGCCGTCTGCCCGTCGCGCGGCTCGAAGGCATGCCGCTCGTCGCGACCCCCGCCGGGACCTCGACGCGCGACCTCCTCGACCGCGCGCTCGCGGCCGCGGCGGTCGCGCCGGTCATCGCCGTGGAGATCGCGCAACGGGAGGCGATCGCGCCGCTCGTGCTGAGTGGTGCGGGCACGTCGTTCCTTCCGAGGTCGATGGCCGATGCGCTGGGGGAGCAGGGCGCGGTCGTCGCCCGGCTCGTTCCGGCCCTCACCCGCACGATCGGCCTGTTGCACCGCGCACACCCGTTGACACCGTCGGCCCGTGGGTTCGTCGAGCTCGCGCGCGCCAAGCCGCGGGAGCGGTCGACCGGGCCGTAAGCCGGACCGGGCCGGGATCTGCACTCGACGGGGACCTTTTTTGGGTAGAACGGTGGTTCACGATGACGGTATCCGCGTCGAGAAAGAGGTCCGTCGATGTTCCTGCGTCGCGACAAGTCCCAGCTGCCCACCGCCGAAGAGGCGCTCCCCGGTCGGGCCGAGCGCCCGTTCGCCGTGCCCGAGCGTCACTTCGTGCTCGGGACGCCGCTCGAGCCGCCGTTCCCGGCCGGACTCGAGCAGATCGTGTTCGGCATGGGCTGCTTCTGGGGTGCCGAACGGAAGTTCTGGACCGCGCCCGGCGTCTACACGACCGCCGTCGGTTACGCGGGCGGCATCACGCCGAACCCCACCTACGAAGAGGCCTGCTCCGGTCGGACCGGTCACACCGAGGTGGTGCTCGTCGTGTTCGACCCGAAGGTCACGTCGCTCGACGAGATGTTGCGCATCTTCTGGGAGAACCACGACCCGACGCAGGGCATGCGCCAGGGCAACGACATCGGCACGCAGTATCGCTCGAGCATCTACACGTTCAACGACGAGCAGGCCCGCGCAGCCGAGGCGTCGCGCGCGATGTTCCAGGAGCAGCTGAACGAGGCGCACTACGGCGAGATCACGACCGAGATCGCTCCCGCGTCGACGTTCTATTACGCCGAGGACTACCACCAGCAATACCTCGCCAAGAACCCGAACGGTTATTGCGGCCTCGGCGGTACGGGCGTGAGCTGCCCGATCGGAGTAGCACGCGCCGAGTGAGGGGCGCATGAGCAACGACGCGCCGGAGGAAGAGGAGATCGATCCCTACGTCGACTTCACTCGCGACGAGTGGAGCCGGCTGCGGGCTTCGACGCCCCTCTCCCTGGCCGAGGACGATCTCGCCGCGCTGCGCGGCCTCGGCGAACCGATGCCGATGGCGGAGGTCGAGGACGTGTACCTGCCGCTGTCGCGGCTGCTGAACCTGAACGTCGCCGCGGCACGCGCGAACGCCACGCGGTCACCGAGACGTTCCTCGGTCACCTGCACGCGGGGGCGCCTTACGTGATCGGGATCGCGGGAAGTGTCGCGGCCGGCAAGAGCACGATCGCGAGGATGCTCCAGGCGTTGCTCGCCCGCTGGCCCGATCATCCGCGCGTCGACCTGGTCACGACCGACGGATTCCTCTTTCCCGAACGCGACCCTCGAAGCCCGCGGGCTCATGGCCCGCAAGGGGTTCCCCGAGAGCTACGACGTCCGCCGTCTGATGCGGTTCCTCGCGGAGTTGAAGGCCGGCGCGCCGAAGGTGCGCGCGCCGCGGTACTCGCATCTCACGTACGACATCGTCGCCGACGAGGAGACGATCCTCACGTCGCCCGACATCGTCATCGTCGAAGGCGTGAACGTGTTGCAGACGCCGTCGCGTCGCGGTCGCGTCGAGGCGAGCGTGGTCGTCTCCGACTTCTTCGATTTCTCGATCTACGTCGATGCGTCGGAGGCCGATCTCGAACGTTGGTACGTCGACCGGCTGCTCCTGTTGCGGGAGACCTCGCTGCACGATCCGCGTTCGTACTTCAACTTCCTCACGCAGTATTCCGAGGACGCGACCCGCGAGTTCGCCCGATCGGTGTGGGGGCAGGTCAACCTCGTCAACCTGCGCGAGAACATCGCGCCGACTCGGGGACGCGCGCACCTCGTGCTCGAGAAGGGTCCCGACCACGCGATCGGGCGTGTGCGGTTACGGAAGCTGTAACCGGCGGTCCCGTTCGCCGTCGAGCGCGGCGTCGATCGCCGCACTCGCTTCGGTCCGGACTCCGCGAAGCCCGAACCACGCGAGCTCGGAGATCCACTGCGCGAGCTGGTCGCCGTCGACCACGGCCGCGGGGTCGCGCAGCGCGCGCCGCCCGACCGACTCGGCCATCCCGACGATCGCGTTCGCGAGCATCTGGCGCTGCTCGTCGGGAGCGGGGATCTCGATCAACGTCGCGATCGTCTCCGCCGCCGCGTCGAGGATCTCCTCGACGATGCGGGCGAACTCCGGATCGGAGCGCAGGGAGGTGCCCAGCAGGAACAGGTAGGCCGAGCGATTGCCGACCGCGAAGCGGAAGTAGGCGCGGAATCCGAGCTCGACGCGATCGCGCAACGAGGTCGAGTGTTCGGTCGCGTCGGCGAGCGTGCTGAGGAGCTGGCGGCCCGTCTCCTCGAGCAGCTCGACGTACAACGCCCGCTTGCTCGGGAAGTGCTGGTAGAGCACCGGCTTGGTGACGCCCGCCGCCTCCGCGATCTCGTCCATCGAGGTCGCGTGGAAGCCTTGATGCGCGAAGCGCTCCCGGGCGACTTCGAACAGCTGCTGGCGGCGCTGATCGGCGGGCAGCCGCTGCACCGGCCGGATCGGGGTCGCGCCCGGCTCAGACACTCGACTTGAGCGGCATCGTGTAGCGGTCGACGTGGTCGAAGTTCCGGACGAACAACGCCTGGAGCTCAGTCGCCTCGTCCGTGGTGAGCGGGAAGTCGGAAGCGGCCGCGTACTCGCGGACCTCGTCGACCGACAACACCGTCGGGAGCACGCACGCGAACGACGGGTTCGCGAGGATGCCGGCGATCGCGGCCTGGCCGATCGTGCGTCCGGTTTCGGCCGCCCAGAGGAACCCGAGCGTGTCGGCCTTCTCGAAGTTGTCGAGCATGTTGTCGCGGTTGCGGTGGGCGCGGTGGTCTCCGGGCGGGAACACCGTGTCGAGCGTGATCTTCCCCGACAGCGTGTCGGACGCGTGCGGAACGCGCGCGATCAACGAGACGTCGCCGTTGCGGACGCGGTCTCGCGCCGCGAACGTGAGGCCCGGTTCCTGTTCGATGATGTTGAACACCGTTTGCAGCGTCGCGATCGGCCGGTCGTCGATCGCGATGTTCCCTTCCGAGACCCAGCCGATCGCAGGGCCGAGCGCGACCCCGAGCTCGCGGACCTTGCCCTCGGCGCGCAACGCGAGGAGCGTCTCCCACAGCGCGTCGTCGACGATCGGTTCGATGCGCGGGTTGTGCAGCTGCAGGAGGTCGATGTGATCCGTCCCGAGCCGGCCCAACGAGGCGTCGACCTGCCGGCGCACCGACGCGGGATCCCAGTCGTGCGGCCGTTCCGACTGGCCGGGGAAACGCCGCTCCGCGTCGATGTCGTAGCCGACCTTCGTGGTCAGCACGATCTCGTCGTGCGTCTTCAGGTAGTCGCGCAGGATCGTCTCGCCCGCGCCATCGGAGCCGTAAACGGGCGCGGTGTCGAAGAAGGTGATCCCGGCGTCGAGTGCGGCCTTGATCATGTCGTGCGGGTCGTCGGTACGGCCCCACCAATCGGTGACGAGTGTCCAGGTTCCGAAACCGACCTCGGAAACGACGAGGTCGCTGTGACCCAACTGACGATTGCGCATGGCCCGAGGCTATTCAGATGCCGTAGTCGACGACGGACCGGGCCACTTCGCCCGCTTCCATCGAACGGAATGCGTCGTTGATGCCGTCGAGCCCGATCTTGCGAGAGACGAGCTCGTCGAGTTTGAGGGTCCCGTCCTTGTAGAGGGAGATCAGCCGCGGCACGTCGCGCTGTACGTCCGACGACCCGTACCACGAGCCCCGGACCTGCTTCTCGTTCACGAGCAGTTCCATCGCGATCGGGATCTCCATGATCTGTTCCATCTTCGGGACGCCGACGATGATCGCCTGGCCGCCGCGGCGGGCCATCGCGAACGCCTGCTGCACGGTGTCCTTCAGACCGATCACCTCGAACGAGACGTCGACGCCGCGGCCGCCCGTGAGCTCCTGGACCTGCGCGACGGGATCGCCGTTGCCCGCGTTCACGAGGTCGGTTGCACCGAACTGCTTGGCCATGTCGAGCTTCGAGTCGAAGCGGTCGATCGCGATGATCCGCTCGGCACCCTTCCACTTCGCGCCCTGGATCGCGTTGAGCCCGACACCGCCGCACCCGATGACGGCGACCGTGTCGCCGCGCGCGATGTCGGCGGTGTTCGCGGCCGCGCCGAATCCCGTGAGCACCCCGCAGCCGATGAGCGCCGCGCTCGTGAACGGGACGTCGGGGTCGATCTTGACGGTGCTCATCTCGGGGCAGACGAGCTCTTCGCTGAAGGTGCCGAGCGCCGACATCTGGTGCAGCGCCGCGCCGTCGCGCGAGAAGCGTGGCGTCATGTCGAGCTGCGCGCCCATCGCCATCGCGAGAAAACCGGTCTCGCACATCTCGGGCGACTCGTGCGTACACATGTAACAGACGCCGCACTGCGGGACGAACGACAGCACGACGTGATCGCCGGGCTTCACCCGCTCGACGCCTTCACCGACCGAGTCGACGATCCCGGCACCCTCGTGCCCGAGCACCGACGGGAGCGGTGAGAGCAGCGTGCCGTTCACGACGGAGAGGTCGGAGTGGCAGACGCCGGACGCGCCCATGCGCACCCGGACCTCGCCGGCCTTGGGTCCGTCGAGCCCGACGTCGATGACTTCGAGCGCCTCGTTGAGCGCGGAACACACTGCGGCCTTGGGCATCGGAATTCCTCCTGGTCGGGCGGCCGCGAGCGTAACGCGCCCCTCAGATTCCCCGCTCGCGGTCTTCGCGCGCCGCGGCGCGCACGCCGTAGCCGAGAACGATCGGGATCGGAAGGACGACGCTCGAGACCGCGAGACCCGCGATCGAGACCGCGACCGTCCACGGCGGGAAGGAGGTGGCCACACCGACGAAGAACGCGACGATCGCGACGGCGAGCGCGGAGTAGCCGATCCGTTTGCCCCGTGCCGCGAAGCGCGCGATGCGTTCCCGGCACGCGACGACCGGGTCGTCGCTCACCACGCGACCCATCCGTGGTTCGCGAAGGCCTCGTCGATCGCGGCGGGCAGGTCTGCGATCGAGTACGACACCCGGGCGCGATGCACGTTCGCCTCGAAGAAGCGGTCGCGGACCGCCGGGCTCTCGGCGACGAACTTCGCGACGTTCTCCGGCTGCTGGGTCGAGAACACCCGCACGCCGGCCGCGGCGATCTCCGCCAGGACCGGGAACGGATACGCGGCGCACGCGCGCCGGTACGCGACCGATTCGACGACCGGGTTGCCGAAGCCCTCCCACGTCGACGGGAAGACGACGAGATCGGAGGCGGCGTACGCGTCGCCGGCGGTGGCGGCCCGCCCGATCGTGATCGGGACCTCCACGCGTTCGACGATGCGGTCGAGCACCGGGCCGTAGCCGTCCTCCGCGGGTCCCGAGATCCAGAGCTGCAACGCGAGCCCCGGCGTCAGCCCGCGGAGTTGGTCCGCGAAACGCACGGCGCCGGGGACGTTCTTGCGCTCGATCGCGCGAGCCGGTTGGAAGAGGACGAAGTCGGCGTCGGTGAACCCGAACTGTTTGCGGGTCGTCGCCCGGTCACCGGCGGGCGGGTCGAGGTCGAAGTAGTTGTGGATGGTCACCGCGTCGGCGTAGCCGCGCGCGTGCAGCTCGCGCCGGCTCCGCAGGTTGATCGCCGCGTGCAGCGCGCCGACGACGCGCGGCGGGAATTCCGACTCGAGCTCCGCGAGGTGGCGCCGTTGCCACGGAAGATCGTGATGGCGGAAGCAGACACGCGTGCGCGTTCGCGCGGCGACGTTCGCGACGGCACGCGACGCGGCGAGGTTGAGCGGCAGCGAGCAGAGGTTCTCGACGATCACGAGGTCCGCACCGTCGAGCGCCCGGGCGAGCTCGTCTTCGGAGACCGGCGCGGCGTCCTTCGGTGCGATCGCGAGGCCGGGAAGGACGACGTCGTCCGGTTCGCCCGCGTCCTCGATCCGGCCCGCGACCCGGCGGGTCGTGAAGCCGAGCTGCTGCAGCGCGGCCGACCACTTCCGGGCCTCGACCGAAACCCCGTCGTCGCCGCCGAGACGGAACGAAACCGTGACCGCCTGCGGCGCCATGGCGCCGACGATAGAGCGAGCTAGGGGGCCGAGACGTACGCGAGGCGACGGTTCGTCGCATCGAGCACGGCCCGTGCGACGGCGTCGGCTTCCTGCTGCGGACGCACGATGGCCGAGCCCGACACCAACTGCTCGGCGGGCGGGATGACGTAGACCACGGTGACGATGGCGACGTCGAGCGCGCCGATCCGGGTGATCTGCGCGTGGTCGACGTCGACGCACTCCGCGGCCGGCTCGAGCTGGCGCAGCGAGTCGACGGTGGCGAGGGCGACGAGGCGGTGACGCGCGGTCGTGGCGATCGAACCCTCCGCGAAGCCGACCGCGGCCTCGTCGTCGAGGGCGAGGGTCACGCGGACCAGCGAGCGCAGACCGCTCGCCTCGGCGGTGATCGCGACGATCGACGGGCGGGGTTCGGCGGCCGGCTGTTCGTCGAGCGCCGCGCCGCCGAGTTGCACCACCGAGATGATCCTGCGGTCGAGCTCGAGCCCGAACGACGCGAGCGCGATCGACTGGACATCGCGCACGATCTGCTTCGGGTGCTTCCCCGGTTGCGCCACGACGTGGACCTCGGAGACCCGACCATCCGGCTCGGCGACGAGACGGACGATGCTCACGTCGGGAAGGCGGCAGATCTCCCGTTCGACTTCCGTAAGATCGAGTTCGTCCACGCCCTCGCACTTTCCGATCGGGAACTGCGCGACATTACGTCGGCGGGGCTTCGCCGTGCGTGACCATCTCGTCCGATCGTGGCTGTTCGATCAGCTCGATCACTTCGCCGTCCGGCCCACGGAAGCAGACGAAACGCAACTCCGGCAACCCTGGCCCCATCGCCATCGCGACGGGGGCCGAGATCGTGTCGATCCCGAGGCGCCCGAGCTCGGCGACAGCCGAATCGAGGTCGGCGACGATGAACGCCGCTCGCCACATGCCGAGCGTGTTCGCGACGCGCGGAGAGGAGGGTTCGCACAACGGCGCGCGGAACCCGACGAGCATGACGAGGACGCGGCCGCCGCCGGGCGCCGCCAGCACGACCTCGTTCATCGCGACCGGGCCGTCGACGCGCAGGTGCGCGCCGTCGGGATTCTCGCTCGGGTATGCCGCCGCCTCGTGGAAGCCGAGTGACCGGTAGAACGTCCGGGAGGCGTCGAGATCGGCGCACGTGATCGCGACGAACGACACCTCGGGGCGACCGCCCTCGATCAGCTCGATCGCGATCCCGTCGGGATCCTCGACGAGCACCAGCCGGATCGCGCCACCGTCGTCGAGCGCGTGCGCGAACGGCTCGCTCCAGGCCTTCCCGCCGAGGGCGGTGACCCGCGCCGTAGTCGCGTCGAGATCGGGAACACGGAACCCGAGACGTTGGAAACCGGTCTGCGTCACGCGCGCCGGCGGCGCGCCGACCGGCCGCGGTTCGTGCCACTCGAGGAGGTCGATCGCGCCGCCCTCGAAGCCGTGCGCGCCGAGCAGGATCGATGCATCCCATCGGGCCCGGTCGAGCCCGAACGCCGTTCCCGGCTGCGCCTCGTCCGGCGTCGTGCGCGCGCCCTCCGACAATCCGAGCGCCTCGGTGTAGAAGCGCCGAGACCGCTCGAGATCCGAGCAGTTCACGTTGACGTGGAAGAGCCGGGCGTCCGCGAACGACATCGGCGGCACCGTAGCGGCGCGCCGTGTTCGCTGTCAGGGACGCAGGACGGAGCGGACCTCGCCGACCGGATACGTGCGGGTCGACGTGATCGTCGCGGTGCCGAGATCGAGGGGCGGGCGCGCCGGGCCGACGTCCGGGCCGGAGACGGTCGCGGTGCCGCGCCAGACCGCGCCGACCGCAACGGTGTGATCGCCCTTGGTCTCGAATGTGTAGTGCCCGTGATCGGCGACGGTCGGCGGTTGCCCGTCGACACTGATCTCGTAGTGGTCGAGCGTCGCCGTCCCGACGACGGTGTCGCCCCGGATCGTCGCGTCGATGACGACGGTCGTCGGCCCGGCGGTGGAGATGCGCGTCTCGAGCCCGGTGATGCCGCGGCGCGCGGGGTCGAGCGTCACGACGGGTGCCGGCAGGTGCGCGCTCGCCCACGCCTCGCCGAACGTCGGGAGCGTGGGTGTCGGCGGCGCGGGCGGCCGCGTGGTCGTGTCGGGACCTTCGAACGCGACGCATTCGTAGCGGTCGTCGACGATCTTGCCGTTCGAGTCGGTCCCGACGAGGTGGTAGAGGAACCCGAAGACCGGTGCGGTCGGCGTGCCGCCCGGCGCCGCGCACAACCCGTCGAGACTTCCGGCGTCCGCGGTCTGCGGGTCGACCGACCACGTCACCAGATACGTCACCAACGGCCGCCCCGCATCGTCACCACCGTGGCCCGCGGTAGAGCCCCCCGGCGCCGAAACCGAAATCCCAACCGTGATGCCGTTCTTGTCGACATTGCCCTTTCTCCACCGGATATCCGCTTGCGCCGGTGAAGCGAACACGAGGATCGCGAGGGCTGCCAGTGCGAGTCGTCTCATTAGAGGTGAACCTGTACGGGCGATTCGACTTCGAGCGAAGCGAGTCGCCACTGACGACCGACCATGACGGCTATGTAGACGTACGTCGTCGGGTTGCTGTAGAGGACTTTGTCTGTCACGCGACCTGTCGCGTCGACGGACTCTTGCGCTCGGATGTCTTCGACAACCCTCGCCGAGAATGCGTCGGCGTTCGAACTCAAGATGGCGTAAGTCGTCTGAGCGCCGAGCGTCTCGAATGCACGTATGTGGTTGTTACGAAAGTCTGCGAGGTCTTGCGTATCGACCGAGGCGAGTTTGGTGTTCGGCGCGACGAGTGCGTCGAGCAACTTTGGGTCCGGCCGGTGGGCGTACAGCCAGTTGTTGTAGTCGCGGAACCACTTCAGGACGGCGACGTAGTTGGTGCCGGTGTTGACCACCTTGGGAGGCGGGACGGAGTCGTCGAAGCTGTACGGCGGGCGGGGCTTCGCCGGGCGGGCGACCGTTGTCGTCGTGGGTGCGACGGCTCGCTCCGGCACACTCGTCGTGCTCGTTGCACTCGAGGCTCTCGGCGCCGGATCCGACCCGGAGTGAGCGGTCGAACACGCAGCGAACGAAACGAGGGCCGCCGAGACCAGAATCGCCACTCCCCGTGTCCCCACCGACACACGCTACGGGGGCAAGCCCGAAAGATCGCAATAACAAAGATCGCCCGTAAGTGGCGAAGATGCCCGAATGTCGGGATTGTCCCGACGGTATCTCTTGCGCAAAGGCCGCACCCCGGGGAGAATTGGCCGAAGGCCCGGCACCCCATGGAAGAATCTGCCGGACAATCGGTGTGGCTGCTGTTGCTCACGAGGTCGACGTGGGCGATTGCGGGCGGGTGTGCGAGGGGGGTTGCCTAGGCGCGACGACCTGGGAGACAGACGGCAAGGCCTCGGGCCGGTTGTCCTATTCACACGAACACGATTGCCCTGAGCGAAGCGGATGGGCCCCGTCACCGTTAGCGCAGTGACGGAGGTGATTGACGCGAGGGGGAATTCCCGTGAAGAAGATTGCTGTCCGTGTGGCTGCGGTGGCTGGCGGCCTGGTGGCCGTTTTGCTCGCCGGTGGTGCAGCGAGTTGGTCTGGGCGGTAGCGCCCGAGGCCGGTCCGAGCCTTGCCGCCTCTTTTCCGGTTCGGAATTTGTGCCGAAGAATCAGGGGATTGTGCCGAGTAACACTGTGATGGCGTCGGAACCGCGGGCATTTCGCACCTACACCACTGCGATGGTGTCGGTGACCTTGGCTGCCGTTGGCTTCCTCGCGCTCCGGTACGGCGCCCCGCCGTTGTGGCCGACGCTGCTCTTCTGCTCGCTGACCGTCTACAGCGAGCACCGGTCGGTGGAGTTCACCGACGGCGCCGCGGTCAGCGGTGGGTTCATCGTGCTGATGGCGGCCGTCGTCGCGTTCCACGGCACGTCGGGTTTCCTGCTCGGCCCGCTGCTCGTCGGGATGTCGAAGGGCATCTACTTCCCGCACCTCCGGTCGCGGTCGTGGTCGTTGATCTCCTGGAACGTCGCGACCGGACTCGCCATGCTCGCTGCCTCGGCCATGTACGACCTCTTCCCGAAATCGGTGTCGGCGCACATGCCGGCCGCGCTCTTGGCGGCCGTACCGGTCTCGATCGTGTGCGCGGTCGGCATCTTCGTCGTGCTGGCCCCGGGCTTCGTGATGCGCGGGCACCGGTTGAAGCCGTTGATCGGCGAGTTCGCACCGAGCGCGGTCGAGTCCATCCCCTTCTCGGTTCTCGGCTTCTTCCTCGGCCAGCTCTACCTCGGCATCGGCGCCGCGGCGGTGCTCATGCTCATCGTGCCGCTGTTCATCGCCCGCGAGGTCTTCGCCTCCTACATCCGGGTGAAGGAATCGCACGACGAGACGGTCGGGATGCTCATCCGGGCGCTCGAGGCGAAGGACCGCTACACGTCGGGCCACTCCGAGCGTGTCGCCGAATACGCGCGCTACATCGGCGAAGAGCTGAACTTCATGCCGGCCCGGCTCGAACGTCTGCGCTTCGCGGCGCTGATGCACGACATCGGCAAGCTCGTCGTACCGAACCAGCTCCTCAACAAGCCGGGACGGCTCACGCCGGAGGAGTTCTCCCGGGTGCGCGTGCACGAGAAGGTCAGCGTGCAGATGCTGAGCCACATCGACTTCCTGCGCCCGATCGCCGCCGCCTCCCACAGCGACAACACCCACTTCGACCCCGACGACCTCGATCACCCGATCGAGCCCTACATCGTGATGATCGCCGACGCGTACGACGCCATGACCTCGACGCGGGCGTACCGCAAGGCGTTGCCCCAGGAGGTCGCCTTCCAGGAGCTGCGTGACAAGGCCGGGATCCAGTTCCACCCGGCCTGCGTCGAGGCCCTCATCCTCGCGGTCGAGAAGCGGGGCGAGAAGCACGGCGACGGCTTCGAGCGCGAGTCGGAGTTCACCAACGCCCCCGTCGCCGGGCTCGGGAGCGCGGGTCTCGGGGACCTCCTCGGCACGGACCCGTCGCCGCGGTCGTCGGCGTCGTCGTCGGCGTCGTCGTCGGCCTGATCGGGCCGGGGTCGATCCGGGACGCCCGGGACCGCGACGATCCCGCGGCCCGGACGGTCGGGCTGGCTACCATCGACGGTGTTAGAGAGGGCTGATCAGCCCTTTTCGTCGGGTGGAGGCTGCCGAGTAACAACTGATGCGACTCGTTCCTCGACACACGGGCGCGACAGGGTGAACCGAGGCCGCCGGGTCGGCACCGTGTGCCTCCTCGGCCTGATCGCGGGAATGGCCGCTCATCTCGCGGACCCGAACGGTCGCGCCGACGCGCTGACGTTCTTCGCGGCCGGCCTCGTCCTCGGCGAGCTGCTGTCGCTACGGGTCGAGGACCGCGGTGCCCTCCCGCTTTCCTACGCGGTGCTCGTCGTGCTCGCGTCGTCGTTCGGCCTGCGCGAGTTCACCGTCGCCGTGCTCGGCGCGGAGCTGGTTTCGATCCTGTTGCGCATCACGGACCGGAACGCGACGTGGCGCATCAAGATCTTCGTGGTGCGCATGTCGGTCGCCGCCGCGACCTACGGCGCGTACCGGCTCGCCTGGCATCTCGTCGGCCAACGCGAGGAGGTCGGGACGGTGCTCGGCGCGCTGGCGATCGCCGCGCTCGCGCAGGTGGTGGTCGACGCGGGTGCGAGCCGTCTGCTCCACCTCGGTGGCTCGTTCTCCGCACGCGGTCGGCTGGCCTGGTTGGCAATCGCTTCCTCGGGAATGCTGATGGCGATCGGCTACCGCGGCGTCGACGGCGGCGGCCGGGTCGGCATCTGGGGTCCGCTGCTCTTCTCCACCCCGCTGCTCGCGGCCTGGTACGCGTTCGAACGGCTCGACTCGGCCACCCGGTCCTACCGCCAGACGATCGAAGCGCTCGCGATGGCGCCGGAGCTCGGCGGAATGGTTCCCCCCGGTCATGCCGAACGTGTCGCGACGCTCGCCACGGCCATGGGTGAGCACCTCGGCCTCACGACCGCCGACGTGCGTGACCTCGAGATGGCCGCGCTGCTGCACCATCTCGGCCAGGTGACCCTCGACGATCCGGTCGACGCGCACGGCTCCGATCCGGCGGAGGTCACGACGGTGACCGGTTCCATGCTGCGCGCCATCCGTCCACTCGTCGGCGCGGGCGAGATCGTCGCCGGCGACGTCGACGACCCCAAGCGCCGCTTGGCCGTGCAGGCCCTACGGATCGCGAGCGAGTACGACGACCTCACCGTTCGTGACCACGTCTCCGGCGATCTCGCGGTCGAGTCGTTGCGGTCGGCGCCGTCGTACGTCTACGACGAACGGGTCGTCGTCGCGCTGGAACGCGTTCTGCGGGGCAGGACCGTCGCGGGCTCCTGACGCGCGGGGAACCGGTCGGGGCTCCGGTTCGGGCAACGGCTCGAACACCTCGTCGGTCAGGTCGATCGGCTCGCGCCGCGGGCCGCGGCTGCGCCGACGCGTATGGCTCCGGGCGCCGTCGTCGGCGTGATCCGACGCGTGGGTCGAGCCGGCGCCGTCACCCTGATTGTCGGCGCGCCGGGAGCCACGCGGCCGGAGCTTGCGGCTCGCGTTGTACGCCACGTCGCACAGCCCGACCAGCAAGATGAGGTCGCCGAAGCTGAGCACGCAGTCGAACGGGCTCTTCAAGACGATGATGTCGGAGAGGAACCGCAGCTTGTCGTCCGGCTGCTGCGGATGATGCTTGACCGTCGCTTGGGTCCAGGTCTGGCTCTTCCACTCGGCGGGGAACTTCACCGGCATGCCCTGGTTGAGCGTGATGACGAGCGCGTTGCAGGCGATACCGATGAGGACGATGCCCATGCCGCGCAGCACCAGATTGCGGGCCGCGAACGCCAGGATCAGCACGTAGGAGGCGACGAGCAGCCCGAAGCCGAGGTCGTGCCAGTGCTCCCTCGGGATGGTCACGTATTCGAGGACGATCTGGATGGCGAGACCCGCGAACAGCACGGTGCCGAAGTGCCAGCGCACCCCGAAGAGGCGCCCGTACGAGCCCCGGGTGACGAGCGGGATGACCAGTGCGACGAAGATCGCGATCGCGTACGCCAGCACGGGACGAATGGTATGCGAATACGATCCCGAATTGATGTCTAACGAAGTGCTGTACGAGAGCGACGCCGGTGTGGCGCGCGTGACCATCAACCGTCCGGAACGCCGGAACGCGATGTCGTTCGGCGTCATGCAGGGTTTGCGCGACGCGTTCGCGCGTATTCGTTCCGACGCCGACGTGCGCGCCGTCGTGCTCACGGGCGCGGGGGACAAGGCGTTCTGCGCGGGCGCCGACCTGGGCAGCGGCGGCATCGCCGACGGCGCGGCGTCGGCCCACGACGGACGCGGGCTGCTCGCCGATCTCTTCCGCGACATGTGGTCGCTCGGGAAACCGGTGGTCGCCCGGGTGCGCGGCTACGCGCTCGCGGGGGGCTTCGGTCTCGCGTGCGCGTGCGACATGGTCGTCGCGTCCGATGACTCGGTGTTCGGTACCCCGGAGATCAACGTGGGCCTGTGGCCGTACATGATCACGGTGCCGCTGCTGCGGTCGATGCCACCGAAGACCGCGCTCGACCTCATGATGACGGGACGGCGTGTCAGCGCCGACGAAGGCGCGCGCATCGGTTTCGTGCAGCGGGTCGTCCCCGCGGCCGATCTCGACGCGACCGTCGACGCGCTCGCGGCCGAGCTCGCGTCGAAGTCGCCGATCATCATGCGGTGGGGGAGGGACGCGTTCTACCGCGTGCTCGAGATGGACGCCGACGCCGCCCTCTCGTACCTGCAGGGCATGTTGACGGTCACCTCGCAGACCGAGGACGCGGCCGAGGGCGTGGCCGCGTTCGCCGAGAAGCGGGCACCCGTATGGAAGGGCCGTTGAGATGACCGACCCGCGTCACGACTGGGGTCCGCTCGTCGGCGACCTCGCCGACCGCAAAGCCCGCGCGCTCGAGATGGGGGGTGAGAAGCTCGTCGAGCGGCAACGATCACTCGGCAAGCGCACGGTGCGCGAGCGCCTCGAGCTCCTCGTCGACGCCGGCACCTGGGTCGAGTACGGGCTCCTCGCCGACCACATGGACGCGGGTCTCGGCGACCGCTACCTCGCCGCCGACGGAGTGGTCACCGGCGTCGGCGACATCGACGGTCGGCCCGTCGCCGTCGCCGCCTACGACTTCACGGTCATGGCCGGATCGATGGGCGCGGTCGGCGAGAACAAGATCGCCCGGATGCGCGCCCACGCCCTCCGCCAGCGCATCCCGTTCGTCTGGCTGCTCGACTCCGCCGGCGCCCGCATCCAGTCGACGAGCGGCTCGACGTTCGCGGGTGCGGGGGCGCTGTTCCGCGAGCAGGTCGCGATGAGCGGCGTCGTCCCGATGGTCGCCGCCATGCTCGGCCATTGCGCGGCCGGCACCGCGTACATCCCCGGCCTCGCCGACTTCGTGCCGATGGTGAAGGGCACGTCGTCGATGGCGCTCGGCGGCCGCCACCTGGTGAAGGCCGCGGTCGGCGAGGACGTCACCGAAGAGGAGATGGGCGGATCCGCGGTCCACACGAAGATCTCCGGCGTCGCCGACCTCGAGGTCGCCGACGACGAGGAGTGCCTGCGCATCGTCCGCGACTACCTGTCGTTCTTCCCCCAGCACAATCGGCGAGCGGCCGCCGCACCGGCCGACGGAAGATCCGGTCGACCGCCGGGCCGAGGAGCTCTACGAGGTCGTGCCGACCGCGCCCGCGCGCGCGTACGACGTCCGCAAGGTCGTGCACGCGATCGTCGACGACGGCAACGTCTTTTGGATGAAGCCCGACTGGGCGAAGAACCTCGTGACCGGGTCTCGCTCGGTTCGAGGGGCAGCCGGTCGGCATCGTCGCCAACCAGCCGATGGTGCTCGGCGGCGCGCTCGACGTGAACGCGGCCGACAAGGCGGCCCGGTTCGTCTGGCTGTGCGACGCGTTCAACATCCCGCTGGTGTTCCTGCACGACGTGCCCGGCTTCATCGTCGGTTCCGCGGTCGAGAAGCAGGGGATCATCCGCCACGGGGCGAAGATGCTGTTCGCGGTGAGCGAGGCGACCGTCCCGAAGATCTCGGTGATCCTGCGCAAGAGCTACGGCGCCGGGTACTTCGTCATGAACGGTCTCGCCTACGAGGCCGACTACATCGTGGCGTGGCCGACCGCGGAGATCGCGGTGATGGGCCCCGACGGCGCGGTCAACATCATCCATCGTCGCCAGCTCGAAGCGATCGAGGACGACGACGAGCGGGCCGCGAAGCGCCTCGAGCTGGCCGAGGAGATCCGGGCCAACATCGACCCGTATATCGCGGCCGGCCACGCGCAGCTCGACGACGTCATCGACCCGGCCGACACGCGGGCCGCGATCGTGCGCGGCCTGCGCATCACGGCCGACAAGCAGGTCGACCGCCCGTGGCGCAAGCACGGCGTCCTCCCGGTCTAGATCCCGCACGCACCTTTGACGCCGAATACGATCCCGCCATGGCCGAGATCTACGCAGAGATCACCGCGAACGTGTGGCAGGTCGGCGTCGAGGTGGGGCAGATGGTCGCCGAGGGCGACGAGATCTGCATCCTCGAGTCGATGAAGATGGAGATCCCCGTGATCACCGAGATCCCGGGCGTCGTGCGCGAGCTCGACGTCGAACCGGGGCAGACGGTGCAAGAGGGCGATCGCATCGCACTGATCGACGAGTCCTGAGCGAAGCGATCCCGCGTGATCCGGTTCGAGATCCAAGGTGATGTCGGTGTCGCGACGATCGACCGTCAGGAACGCCGCAACGCGCTGAGCGGCGAGCTCTGCGCGGAGTTGCGCGGCCATCTCGAACGTTCGGCCGAACTGCGCGCGATCGTGATCACCGGCGCGGGTTCAGCGTTCTGCGCGGGCGCCGACCTCGTGACGCGCTTCGCCGCGCACGGCGATTCCGCGACCGACACCTTCCGGCCCGCCTTCGAAGAGGTGCTCGACGCGATCGTCGCGCACCCCGCCCCCGTTCTCGCCGCGATCAACGGGCCCGCGATGGGCGCCGGCATGCAACTCGCGGTCGCGTGCGACCTGCGGATCGCGGCCCCCGGCGCGCGCATGGCGATCCCCGGCGGCAAGCTCGGTATCCACCTGAGCGGCCGCAACATCTGGCGGCTCGCGCAGCTCGTCGGTCAGGGCACCGCGCGCGATTTCCTGCTCGCGGGCCGAACCGTCGACGGCACCGAGGCGTTGCGGCTCGGGCTGGTGCAATACGTCGACGACGACGCGTTGGCGGCGGCCCTCACGCTCGCGGGCGATATCGCCGCATCCGCACCTTTGACGGTGCGAGGACACAAGCGCGCGCTGAACCTGGTCGCGGAGACCGAGTGGCTCGCCGACGCGGCCCGCGCCGAGATCGCGGCGCAAGAGACGGGTGCGTTCGCGAGCAACGATCTGCAGGAAGGTCTGGCGGCGTTCGCCGAGAAGCGGATACCGAACTTCAAGGGCAACTGAGACACCGCCACCCGGAGGTACCGCCCATGGTCGACGATCTGGAAGACCCCCGCCGGCAGGAGCCGCCGTTCCTCCTCGGCGAGCGGGCGATGCTCGAGGAGTGGCTCGAGTTCCATCGGACCACGCTCGTGCTCAAGTGCGAGGGACTCGACGACGCACAACGCAAGCTCCGTCCGGTGGCTACGTCGAAGTTGTCGTTGCACGGACTCCTGCGGCACATGGCGGAGGTCGAGCGCAATTGGTTCCGGCGGGTGCTCCTGCGCGAGAGCGACGCGCCGCCGATCTGGTACGACCGTGCAGTCGAGGACAGCGAGCTCGTCCCGCTCGACGACGCGGTCTGGGCGGACGACCTCGCGGCGTGGAACGCCGAGTGCGATGCCGCCCGCACGGCCGCGGCCGCTCGCCAACTCGACGACACGGGCATCCGGCACGGCGAACCGTGCTCGCTGCGCTGGATCTACGTCCACATGATCGAGGAGTACGCGCGCCACAACGGCCACGCCGACCTCATCCGGGAGCTGATCGACGGCGCCGTCGGCTGGTAACCGCCGTGTCAGGCAACGTTTGCGGATTTCGATGGCCCGCGCGAAACGCGATCGATCCGGCGTCAGCCGAGGGATGCCGCAGGGAAGTCTGAATCGCTCTGGCCTGCCCGCGCCTGGCGCGCGATCTGGCAATGTGTGCGCCGGTGTCAACGGACCAAAGCTCGGTCGCCTGGGGAATCTGGGTGGCCGTCGCGGTCTTGACCGCTGGGTTGCGGACCCTGGTAGCCGTCGGGAAGTGGCGAGGTGCCCGGCCATACTTCTCCAGCGGCAGGCGGGCGCGGAACATCACCATCGCGGTGCTCACATGGGCCGCGGTCGTCTTCGGTGTATGCGGCCTTCTGCTTTCGCGGTGATCCGAGGAGCGCTCCCTGGCGACGAAAAGGTCGTCACGAACTGCCGATCGGCGCTTTCTCTCCCGGGCTGACCGACCTATGTGCTCCGACCGCCACGCGAGGGGTACGGATGCTTTGCTGCCCAAGCAGCATGCTTCTTGCGCGCCCAATCGTCGCGCGTTATTACCCAGCCGCCGACCGTCCAGATCGCGGCGACATACAACGCGAAGGGCAGATTGCCGGAAAGGATCCGGTAGAAGAGCCCCATGAAGGCGCCGAAAGACGCGTTCCATCGGAGCGGATGACGAGCGCGGGCGTAGGTGGATCGAATGTTCAGATCTCGAAGAGCCCGGATCACCGCCACGCACCCAATCTAGATGCTGTCCGAGGCTCGGCCTACTGATCAGGGCAATCCTCACCCCGTCCAACTGCCGATCGCGCGCAGCATGTCGCCTTCATAGCCCCGCAGCAGAACGCGCCGCACATATCGTGCGCTACAGACGCCGGTGCAGTGGGTTCCGACCGCGCTCGGCGACGTCCGAACGGTGGTTGACGTACCACTCGTGCCCGCGACAAGAGCCGGTTCAGTGATGGAAACCCGTGGCGCCGCTGTGGTCGATCGGGAGCGGCGCGGGCAGCGCGTCGAGGAAATGCAACGACGACGTGAGGTCGTCGATCAACAGGCGGGTGAGGTCGGACGACACGCCGTTGCGGAACACGACGCGCATCACGGTCATGTCCTCGATGTCGGCGGGCATCGGGTACGCCGGCACCTGCCAGCCGCGTTCCCGCAGCTTCGCCGGAGAGGTCGTGCAGGTCCCAGTGCCGGTCGCGGCCGTCGGTCGTCCACGTCACCAGCGGCATGTCGGAGCCGTCGGTCAGGACCTCGAACGCGTTCATCTTCGCAAGCTCCGCCGAGAGCAGCCGGGCCGCGTCCTTCGACGCCTGCATCACGCGGCGGTAGCCCTCGCGGCCGAGGCGGAGGAAGTTGTAGTACTGGAGCAACACCTGCGCGCCCGGCCGAGAGAAGTTCAGCGCGAGCGTCGGCATGTTGCCGCCGAGGTAGCTGACGTTGAACACGAGCTCCTCGGGCAGGTACGCCCGCGTCGCCCACACGACCCACCCGAGACCCGGGTACACGAGCCCGAACTTGTGTCCCGACGCGCTGATGGAGTGCACGCGCGGGACGCGGAAGTCCCACTCGAGATGGGGATCGAGGAACGGCGCGATGAACCCACCCGACGCGGCGTCGACGTGGATCGGCACGTCGGGTCCGCCGCCCGCCGCGAGCGTGTCGAGCGCGTCGGCGAGCGCCTTGATCGGTTCGTACACGCCGTTGTAGGTGACGCCCAGGATCGGCACGACGGCGATGGTGTTCTCGTCGACGGCGGCGATCATCTTCTCCGGCGTCAGGTACGGCTGCTCCTTCGTGATCGGCACGTAGCGCGGCTCGACCTCGAAGTAGTTTGCGAACTTCTCCCACACGACCTGCACCGCCGAGCTGAAGACGATATTGGGCGACTCGGTCGACTTCCCGGCCGCGCGGCGCGCGATCTGCCAACGCCGCTTGAATGCCAGACCGGCGAGCATGCACGCCTCCGACGATCCGATCGCCGATGTCCCGATGGTGGCGTGCGGGTCGGGCGCGTTCCAGAGATCGGCGAGGATGTGGATGCAGCGTTCCTCGATCGCCGCCGTCTGCGGGTACTCGTCCTTGTCGATCATGTTCTTGTCGAACGATTCCATGTAGAGCCGCGTCGCCTCGGGCTCCATCCACGTCGTGACGAACGTCGCGAGGTTCTGGCGGGCGTTGCCGTCGAGCAGCAGCTCGTCGTGGATGATCTGGTACGCGGTTTCGGGCAGCATCTCGTCGTTCGGTATCCGCCAGCGGGGGACGGTCGTCTCCGCGCCGCGGGCGAACAGCGGGTTGACCGAGATCTCGTCGGAGGCGGCTGCGCCGCGGTGCTGATGGGTCATCTACGTCTCCTGTGCCGTCCGGCGCGCTCGTCGCGCAGACCGTAACGCGGCGCTAGTTTCGGCGGGAGGCGTACCACGGGACCAGTGATGGACGACCGACTGAAGGCCAACCGCGGAGCTGGGACGACCGCACCGAGATCCACCTCGGCTCGGCGTTCTACGACCTCGATCAATGGTTCCGCGACGAGCGCAAGCCGCGCGCGTTCGAGATCGAGGCGCTCGGTGACGTCACGGGACTCCGCCTGCTCCACCTGCAGTGCCATTTCGGGCTCGACACGCTGGAGTGGGCCCGCATGGGAGCACGCGTCACCGGCCTCGACTTCTCGCCGGTCGCCATCTCGGCCGCGCGTGACATCGCGGCGCGCGCCGGCCTCGCCGATCGATCCGAGTTCGTGTGCTCCGACGTCTACGAAGCGACGGCTGCGCTCGACCACGCGACCTTCGACGTCGTCTACGTCAGCCTCGGCGCCCTGTGCTGGCTGCCGAGCGTCGACCGTTGGGCCGAGCAGGTCGCCGCGCTCGTGGCGCCGGGCGGCCGCTTCTACATCCACGACGTCCACCCGCTCGCGTGGGCGATGTCCGACGACAGCTTCGCGATCGAGCACACGTACTTCGAGGAGCAGGAGCCGTTCGTCGACGAGTCCGACCGGACCTACACCGACATGTCCCGACCGCTCGAGCACCGGTTGAGCTACCAGTGGAACCATTCGCTCGGTGAGATCGTGACCGCGCTGACACGGCACGGCCTGCGCCTCGTGTGGCTCACCGAGCACGACTGGACCGTGTGGCAGCGGTGGCCCTGGCTGGAACGCCGCGACGACCGCACCTGGGTGTTGCCGCCCGGTCTGGCGCGCGTCCCGCTCACGTTCAGCCTGGTCGCCGAACGCGCCGTCTGACGGCGGTCGAGCGGCGCGCCGTTCAGCCCGAGCGATTCCTCTTCGATCTGGACCTGCACCGCCCCTTCGCTGCACGACGCCGTGATCGTCGATTTGTGCTGGCTGTTGACGAACACCTGCCGGATGCCGGTGGGCTTCTCGACGTCGACGGTGCGCTCGTACCCGGGCTTCGGCACGGCCGCGACGTAGACGATCTTCCACGGCGCCGCGCAGCGGCTGAAGAGCGTTCCGCCGCGTGAGGTCGCAACCGTGTCCGACTGCGGCACCGTGGTCGGCACGTCGTCGGTCGTCGACGTCGGGGGATCGGGCTGCGTCGGTGGCGTCGAATCCTCGGTGACCGGTGGGAGGGTCGCCTGGGTCGGACCGCTGGCCGGAACGAGGATGCTCGTCACCGTCAGGGCCGACGCGGCGGTCGTCGGCGTCGTGTGCGGGGCCGTGGTCGAGGTCACCGATGCCCGGGTCTTTGCCGGAGCGGTCGAGCTGGTGGACCGGGCCGTTGCGGGCGACGTCGGCCCGCCGGCCGGGCCGGTACCCCGTCCCGTCAGGGCGTCGTCGACCTGGGATTCCGACAAGCGGGCGACGTCCGAAGGTGCGACCCGGCTGGCGACCGCGCCGACCGCGGCGAACGCGATCGTGGTCCCCACGACGATGCCGAGGACCCAGACCAGACCGAGGAGAAGAACCCGCCTCACCCGTGGATTCTCGCCGAAACTCGGTGCCCGCGTGCTCAAGTGGAGTGCAAGAACACGCCAATCCTCGTCCGGGGTTCGGAGCGGGCCTCGGATGGCCATACCCTGAGTCCGCATGGTGAAGGTGCTCATCGTCGAAGACGACGACCGTGTCCGGGTCCCGCTGGTCCATTCGCTCTCCACTCGAGGGCACGCGGTGGCGGAGGCCTCGTGCGGACTCCCCGCACTCCAGTCGATCGTCGACGACCCGCCCGACGTCGTGCTGCTGGATCTCGGGTTGCCCGACATCGACGGCGGTGACCTGCTCAAGATGCTGCGGGCGGTCAGCACGGTGCCGCTGATCGTGGGGACGGCGCGCGACGACGAGCACGAGATCGTCCGCCTCCTCGACGCGGGCGCCGACGAGTACATCGTGAAGCCGTTCTCGGCCGAACAGGTCGACGCGCGGATCCGCGCGCTGCTGCGCCGGACGGCTCGGGCGGCGCAGACCCGCGTCGAGGTCGGGGACCTCACCGTCGACGCCTCGGCGCGCACCGCCGAGCTCGCGGGTGAACCACTCGAGTTGAGCCGCAAGGAGTTCGACCTCCTCCTGTACCTCGCGCGCCGTTGCGGCCATGTCGTGACGAAGCAGGAGCTCCTCGCCGAGATCTGGTCGCAGCCGTTCGGTGGGGTGGAGAAGACCGTCGACACGCACCTCTCGTGGCTTCGAGCCAAGCTCGGAGAGAGCGCGAGCGCGCCGCGCTACCTGCACACCGTGCGCGGTGTCGGCGTGAAGTTGCTCGCGCCGCGCGGCTGAGCCGAACGGGCCCGTGCGCCGCCAGTTCGTTTCGATGACGCTGGCGATCACGTCGATGGTCGTCATCGCCTTCGTGCTGCCGCTGGCGTTCCTCGTGCGCACGATGGCATCGGATCGTGCGATCAGTCGTGCGAATGCCGACGCCCAGTACATCGGTCAGATCATCGCCGGCGACCGCGCCGCCGCGCCCGGCCTCATCGCACAGGCCGATGCCTCCTCGGTCGGCAAGATCTCCGTCTTCTACGCGGACGGGACCGTGATCGGTGACGGGACCCATACGCCCGCGGCCGACAGCCTGCAGCTGGCCCGCCGCGGCCGGTCGTTCAGCCGCTCGACGTCGAGCGGCGTCGACGTGTTCCTGCCCGTGCTCGAACCGGGTGGCCAGGCCGCGGTCGTGCGGGAGAGCATCGGGTACAGCGAGCTGCGCCGGGGCGTCATGACGGCGTGGCTCTCGCTTGCCGGGCTCGGGATCGCACTCGTCGGGATCGCCGGCCTCGTCGCGGACCGGATGGCGCGATCGGTCACGGCCCCACTGAACACTCTCTCGGTCATCGCCCGGCGGCTCGCCGACGGCGATCTCGACGCGCGCTCGACGGGTGCGGGGCACGCCCGAAGTCGTCGAGGTGAGTCGCGCGCTCGACCTGCTCGCGGGTCGCATCGGCGACCTCCTGCGCATCGAACGGGAGAGCGCGGCCGATCTCTCGCACAGCCTGCGTACTCCGCTCACCGCGCTGCGACTCGATGCCGAGCTCCTGCAGGACAAGGTCGAGGCGCGCCGGATCATGGCGGCCGTCGACGATCTCGAAGCCGCGGTGACGAACGTGATCGCCGACACGCGACGCGAGCGCGGCTCGGTCGATCTGCGGGGCGCCGATCTCACCGACGTCGTGCACGGTCGGATGGCGTTCTGGGAAGTGCTCGCGGCGCACAACGGCGCCGCCTCGAGCTCCACCTGCACACGGAGCCTCTGCGCGTGAACGCGCGCCGGCACGAGGTGCAGCAACTCGTGGACGTGTTGGTCGACAACGTCTTGCGGCACACACCGTCGGGCCGCGCGGTGCGCGTGACGACCGAACCTCGTCCCGCGGGTGGCGCCCGACTCGTCGTCGACGATGCCGGTGGGGGGTTCGAAGCGACCGCGGCGAAGGATGCGGGCGGGAGCGGGCTCGGTCTCGATATCGCGCGCCGGATCGCGCGCGATGCGGGCGGAACGCTGACGTGCGGCCGCAGCAACCTCGGCGGCGCGCGCGTCGATGTCGAGCTGGCTGCACCGAATTCCTGAGGTTTTGCATGATCTTTGCGTTCGCGTGAGTCCGGCTCGACCGCTCGGACGGCGGCGCTGAGAGCCGGGCCAACTCCGTCCCAAGTCTCGGGCAAATGCCCCGCGCGCGCCTTCCAAGCGGTGCGCGCGCACCCGACAATGCGTGACGACCCCATCTCAACGGAGGTACTCGTGACGTTTTCCAAGACCACAGTCCGGGCCCTTGCGGCGTCCGTCGCACTCGTCGCCGCCGGCGGAACCGTTGCCGGCGCCGCAGTGTTCCACTTGCCCATCCTCGGCTTCGGTCGCGACTCGGTCGCGTCCGCGTCGGGCCTGACGAGGAGCGCGGTACGCACCGTTGCCGCTCGCAAACCGAGTCCACGCGTGATCGTCAAGACGCGATACGTCGACGACGTCGTGCATCGCCGCGCGCCTTCTCCGGCGTACGCACCGACGCCGCCCGCGACGGCGGCAGTCGCGGTGGTGGCGCCCGCTGTCGTCGCCGCGTCGACCTCGTCGTCGGCGCCGACCACACTCGCACCGCCTTCGACCACCGTCCCTCCGACAACGGTTCCCTACGTCGACGACGAGGGTCACGACGGCGGCGATCACGAGGGAACACACGGCGGCGGCGGTGGCGGCAAGGGCGACGCAACCGCGGCCACGCGCACGAGTGCGGTGGCCGGATGAGCGAGAACACCGATCTCACGCGGCGACGCCGCCACAAGGCCGCGGGTGCGCGCGTCGCGGCTTCCGGGCTCGGCGCGGCGTCGCTCCTCGGCATCGTCGGCGCGCTCGGAGCGCACGCGACCTCGGGCACGACGAGCACCGCGTCGGCTCCGGTCGACGCCACATCGATCACCGCCGCGCACGCCCGAACCGTTCCGCTCGCGACGCCCACCACGATCGTGTGGCGAGTCGTGCACCGGGTCATCGTCGTCACCGACCCGCCCGCGGGATACGGCGGCGGCGGCGGCGGGGGCGGGGGCGGGGGCGGGCAGAGTTCGGGCGGATATGCGCCCGTGCGCAGCTACTCGGCCGGAGCTGTGACCGCGGCACCGGTCGCGACATCGAGTCCCTCGCCGCCTCCGGTCGCCGCGCCGCCTCCGCCGGCCCCGGCGCCGCCGCCACCCCCGGCGCCGCCTGCGTGTCACGGCTCCAAGTGTCCGTGACCGCCGTCGCACCGAGTTCGACGAAGAGCGATCGGGAGGTCACATGAACGCGGCGATGGACCCACAGGTGTGGTGGTGGATCTCGCGGGCATCGGGCGTGGTCGCGTGGGTGTTCGTCGCGGCGGCGGTCGCCTGGGGCCTGTTCGCCTCGACGAAGTTGATTCGCCGTCGCGGCGCGCCCGCGTGGATCCTCGATCTGCACCGCTATCTCGGCACCCTCACCGTGGTCTTCGTGATCGTCCACGTCGGCGCGATTTGGCTCGACTCGTTCGTGAACTTCACCCCGAAGCAGCTCTTCGTGCCCTTCGCGGCGACGTGGCGTCCGCATGCGGTCGCGTGGGGGATCTTCGCCGTCTATCTGCTGCTCGCGATTCAGATCACGTCGTGGATGATGCGGCGCCTGCCGCGGAAACTGTGGCACCGCGTCCACGTGTTGAGCGTCCCCATGCTCGTGCTCGCGACGGTGCACGGCTTCCTGGCGGGAACGGACCGTTCGAACCGTCTTTGGCAGTGGTGCGTGCTCGCGGCGGCGATCGGGATCGTCTTCCTCGTGACCGTGCGGCTGCTCTCGCCGTCGCGTCGGTCGCGGCCGGGCTCCACGAGGAGCCTGAACGAGCCTCGACCTCGCCGCCGCGAGGCCGGCACGCGGACAGCGCGAGGACGCCGCGGTGTCGTGACCGTTACCAGGGAAGCGTGTCGAGGTCGACGTTTCCGCCCGAGCAGATGATGCCGATGCGCGCGCCGTCGAGGTCGGCGGTGCGCGCGGCGGCGAAGGCGACGGCGGCGCTCGGCTCGATCAGCTGCTTGGTCCGCTCCCACACCGCCCGCATCGCCTCGACGACCGCGTCGTCGTCGACGACGACGTGGCGGACCCCGTGGCGGTCGAGGATCGACTGCGTCCGTTCGGAGCAACCGGTGCGCAGCCCGTCGGCCATGCCGTGCGCCCGGTCCCGGGGCGAACCGCCGATCACCGGTACCGGTGCGACCGCGATGCACGTTCCCGAGCAGAGCCCGCCGCCGCCGACGGGCGTGACGACCGCGTCGAGGTGGGCAACCTCTTCCGCCAACTCGAGCGCGGCGGTTCCCGCGCCGGCGATCACCCGCTCGTCGTCGAACGGGTGGATCTCGACCGCGCCCGTACGGTCGAGAACCTCGGCGAGCACCGCGCGGCGCGCGTCGAGATCGTTCCCGCAGTCGGTGACCTGCGCGCCGTAGCGCAGCACGGCCGCCCGTTTCGCCGTCGACGCACCCTTCGGCATCACGACGAAGGCGGGAATCCCGCGCGTCGCGGCCGCGAGCGCGAGCGCGGCCGCGTGATTGCCGGAGGAGTGCGCGGCGACCCCGCGCCGGGCCTCCTCGTCGGAGAGGGATTGCACCGCGTTCGTCGCGCCGCGGTACTTGAACGCCCCGACGCGCTGGAGATGTTCGGCCTTCAGGAAGACCTGCGCGCCGACCCACTCGTCGAGCGAACGCGACCGCATCACCGGCGTCCGGTGCACGAATGCCGCGATGCGCGCCGCCGCCGCATCGACGTGCGCGCGATCGACCGTCACGCGTCCCGCTTCCGGTTCAGTACCCGGCGGGGAGTGCGCGTTCCAGGTACACGTAGAACGGGAAGAGCGCGATCAGGAACGGGAGGATGCCGATGAACCAGGTGGCCGGATGGCGCCAGCGCCGGAACGACCACCACCAGCCCAGCCCGACGATCAGCGCGAAGATTCCCCAGAAGATGCTCGGCAGGAGACTGCGCGTCTGACCCGAGAGTCCTTGGGCGAGACCGTCCTGCGGTGTGGCGCGCGATTTCCCGGTACCGACCGTCGCCGGGATCGGGCGGGGGAGCGCCGGCGGCGAGCTCTTCTCGACGTCGAGCTTCGCCTTGATGACGATGCGCTGCGCGGCCGAGCCCTTGGGGTTGCACGACGTGAGCGTCAGCTCCGCGTCGGGGGTGTCCGCGACCACGGCGAGGTCGGTCGGCTGCACGATCAACTGCTGGGTCATCTTGTAGACGAAGGTGCCGGCGATGGTCCGGATGATGATGTCGTCGCCCGGCTTCATCTTGTCGACGCCCCAGAACGGGTGGAGATACGTGGTGCGGTGCCCCGCGATCGCGGCGTTGCCGAGCGTTCCCGGCATCGGCGTGCCCGCGTAGTGGCCCGGACCCTCCTTCAGGTCGTCGCGGGTCGTGCCCTCGACGAAGGCCATCGTTCCGAGGACGCCGGGAATCGTGATCGTGCCCTCGACCTTGCCGTCGGCCGGGATCGGCGGCGACGGTCGTATGCCGTCGTGGGGGACGGTCGGGGTCGTCACCGTCGGCGTGGCCCGCTTCGTGGTGGTGGTCGTGCTCGACCCGATCACCGGGTTGTCGGTGTTGTCCTGCTGCAGTTCCTTCTTGAACTGGCTCCTGAGGTTCTCCTGGGCGCGCGCGGTGAAGATGCCGGTGCCCCAGAGCTGGTAGACGACGAAGAGCAGGATGAGGATCCCGAGCGTCACCAGGGTCCGCCCGATACCCGAGATCGCACGTCGCACACCGTGATGGTACCGGCCGTGATTCGGCGCCCGCGCGCGGTGGCCGGGCCGGTTCGCCGGGTTCCCCGACCGCTCCGTACACTTCGCTCGTACCGCACCCCCGGTCCCCGGAGCTCTGGTTGCGCTGCGTACGCCTTCGGTCGGCCGTTTGCATGCTCGGACGATTTCCCGCGCTCGCCGGTGCCGATCTCGAGGTCGAGACGGGCGAAGTCGTGCTCCTGAGCGGACCGAACGGCGCGGGCAAGACGACGCTGCTGCGGCTCTGTGCCGGGCTGTTGACGTTGCGGGCAGGCGAGGCTGAAGTGCTGGGAGTGGACATGAGGGTCGAGCCGCGGCGGGTGCGCCGCGCGGTCGCGCTCGTCGGTCACGAGACCTTCTGCTACGACGACCTCACCGTCGCGGAGAATGTCCGCTTCGTCGCCCGCTCGACCGGGCACCGCACGGCCGACGCGGAGGAGGCGCTCGACCGGGTCGGTCTCCGGCGCGTCGCCGAACGTCGCGCACGGCCGGCTCTCGCAGGGACAGCGCCGCCGCCTGTCGCTCGCCAACGCGATCGCCCGCAAACCCCGACTGCTGCTCCTCGACGAGCCCCACGCCGGTCTCGACGAACGCGGCCGCGAGGTGCTCGAAGCCGTCGTGCGCGACGCGCCCGCGGCGGGGTGCACGGTGTTGCTCGCCTCCCACGAGCTCGACCTCGCCCGCCGCCTCGCGACCCGCGAGGTGCGCATCGTCGCCGGCCAGGTGCAACCGGCTCCGCCGTCCGGGCCCGCGGCCGAGTCCGGGCCCACCGCCGCCGCGGTCGCGACGGGAATCGAGAGCCCCGCGTGACGTTCCTGCGCGACGCGCTGCTCGTTGCGGGCAAGGACCTGCGGATCGAGCGACGCTCGCGGGTCGCGTTGCAGCAGATCGTGCCCTTCGGCGCCATCGTCGTCGTCCTGTTCGCGTTCGCGCTCGACTCCGACCCCACCCTGCTGCAGCGGGCGGCCCCCGGGCTCTTCTGGGCCGCGGTGCTGCTGGCGGTACTGCTGGCCGTCGGGCGGTCGTTCTCCATCGAGGAGGCCAACCGGGCCCGCGACGGCCTGCGGCTCTCGGGGCTCGACGGGGGCTCCATCTTCTTGGGCAAGGCGGCCGCGGTCGCGGTCGAGATGTGCCTCCTCGAAGTCATCGTGGGCGGCGCGGTCGTGGTCCTCTACGGCATCACCGTCCACGGCGCGATCGTCCTGCTGTGTGCAGCTTTGGCCGCCACGGTCGGGCTGGCCGCCACCGGTACGGTTTACGGCGTGCTGGCCGGAGGATTGCGTGCCCGCGAGACCCTGGTCCCGCTGCTGGTTCTCCCGGCGGTGATGCCGGTGATGCTCGGCGCGACCCGCTCGTTCCAGGCCGCGCTCGACGGGACGCCGGGCGACGCGTGGCCCTGGGTGCAACTCCTGGTCGCCTTCGCCGTCCTGGCCGTCACCGCGGGCACGGTCGCGTTCGGGCCGCTGCTGGAGGAAGCATGAAGCGGCTGTTCCTCGCGGTCACGGTCGTCGCGCTCGCCGTGACCGTGTTCTTCGCGTTGTGGGTCACCCCGCCGCGCGCCAACCAGGGCTTCGACGCGGTCCGCCTGCTCTACCTCCATGTCCCGACCGCGTGGGTCGCGTACCTCGCGTTCGGGGTCACCGCGCTCGCCTCCGCACTCTGGCTGTTCCCACGCACCCGCGACACGTCCTGGGACCTGCTCGCGGGCGCGTCGGCCGAAGTCGGTGTCGTGTTCACCGCGTTGACGCTCGCGCTCGGTTCGATCTGGGGCCGGCCGACGTGGGGAACGTGGTGGGTCTGGGACGCGCGGCTCACGACCACGGCGATCCTCTTCTTCTTGTACCTCGGCTACCTCGCGCTGCGGCGCACCGGCGCGACCGCGGCGGAGCGCGGGAAGCGCAGCTCGATCGCGGCGCTGATCGCCTTCGCCGACGTCCCGATCAGCTACCTGTCCGTCACGTGGTGGCAGACGCTGCACCAGCAGGGCACGGTGTTCAACCCGCAGAACAATGTGCTGATCGACGGTTCGATGGCATTCACGCTCATCCTCGCCGTCGTCGCGTTCACGATGCTCTACGCGTACCTCGTGCTCGAGCGCTTCCAGCTCGCACAGCTCGAAGAGGGCCGCGAGGCCCGCGAGCTCGAACGTGCGATCGCGGATCGCGTACGGGCCGACAACATCGAGGCGGTGCCCGCGTGAGCCACAACTGGAGTTTCGTGATCGCCGGTTACTCGATCACCGGCGTGGTGTTCGTCGGGTACTTCGTCTGGATCCGTCAGCGGTCGCGCCAGCTCCGCCGCAACCTCGGCGACGAGACCCGTGACTGATCCCGACACGCAGAGCCTCGCCGACGCGCCGGCCGCGTCGGTGGCGCCGCCGGTGCCGCCGCGCAAGCGGAGTCGCCTGCGCTATGTCGTCGTCGGCGTGCTCTGTCTCGGCGCCGTCGCCTGGATGCTGGTGTTGATGACGAAGAACGTCGTGTTCTTCAAGCCGGTCTCCCAGGCCGTGCACGACGAGGCCCACGACGGCACCCGCACGATGCGGATCGGCGGCGGCGTGATCCCGAACAGCATCCAGCAGCGCTCCGACGGCGCCGACTTCGAGATCACCGAAGGCGGGGTCACCGTCCACGTCCACCACACCGGCGACGAGCCCGAGTTGTTCAAAGCGTGCGCACCGGTCGTCGCCGAGGGTCACTGGAGCGCGCCGGGCTCGTCGACGTTCGACTCCACACGCCTGCTGATCAAGCACGGGGCCGACTACAAGCCGCCGAAGACGTCGACGCAATGCCCTGCCGATCCGTTCGGCAACTGAGGCATGCGGGCACAACTCGGCTACGGCCTGCTCACGATCGCGACGGTCGCCTCCGCGCTCGGGTTGGCGACGCTCGCGTTCGGCATCGCGACGAAGCGCCGCTCGCTCCTCGACCTGGGCCGCCGTTACGTGGTGGTCATCCTCGTCGCGGTGATCGGCGCGTTCGTCGTGATGGAGACCGCGCTCTACGGCCACGACTTCTCGCTGAAGTACGTGACCGACAACGTCGCGCGGCGACACCCGGTCTCTACACGTTCACCGCCGCGTGGGGCGCGCTCGAAGGCTCGATCCTCTTGTGGGCCTTGTTGCTCTCGGTCTACGTCGCGGTCGTCACGTGGCAGTTCCGTCATCGCTCCGACGACCCGCTCGTCGCGTGGGCGACGCTCGTGCAATACGCGGTGTTGTTGTTCTTCTTCGCGCTGATGTTGTTCGCGGCGAACCCGTTCAAACCCCAGCCCGGAGCGATTCCCTTCGACGGCGCGGGCCCGAATCCGCTGCTGCAGAACCATCCGCTCGTGGCGATCCATCCGCCGTTCCTCTACACCGGCTACGTCGGGTTCGCGATCCCGTTCTCGTTCGCGATGGCGGCCCTCATCACCGGTCGGTTCGGTGAGGGTTGGCTCGCGGCGGTGCGCCGCACGACGCTCATCTCGTGGGGATTCCTCACGATCGGGATCGTGCTCGGTGCGTGGTGGAGCTACTCGGTGCTCGGCTGGGGCGGGTTCTGGGGTTGGGACCCGGTCGAGAACGCGTCGCTCCTGCCGTGGCTCACCGCGACCGCGTTCATCCATTCGGTCATGGTGCAGGAACGGCGCGGCATGCTGCGGGTCTGGAACCTCTCGTTGGTGCTGTCGACGTTCTGCCTCACGATCCTCGGCACGTTCCTGACCCGCTCCGGGGTCATCAACTCGGTCCACGCTTTCTCGCAATCCGACATCGGGCCGTGGCTGTTGACGTTCCTCGGCCTGTGCACGTTCCTCAGCGTCGGTCTGATCGCCTGGCGCGGGGACAGGCTCCGGTCTCCGGGGCGCATCGACTCCGCGGTGTCGCGCGAGGCCGCGTTCCTGTTGAACAACCTGCTGTTCGCGGGCTTCGCGCTCGTGGTGCTCACCGGCACGGTGTTCCCGTTGCTCGTCGAGGCGCTCCAGAACAAGCAGATCACGGTGGGGGAGCCGTACTTCACCCGGTTGGGCGTGCCGATCGGTATCGCCCTGCTCTTCCTCATGGCCATCGGCCCCGTCCTGCCGTGGCGCGCCGCGAGCGGGCAGGTGCTCCGCGACCGTCTGCTGATCCCGGCGTGGGTCGGCGCGCTCACGCTCGTGATCGTGCTGATCGCCGGTGCGCACGGCATCGCCAACGTCGGCGCGTTCGGGCTCGGCGCGTTCGCGCTCACGAGCATCGGCCGGTCGCTCGTTCTCGGGGTGAAGGCGCGCAAACGTGCGACGGCGGAGGCACTTCCTGTCGCGTTCGGGCGAACCGTGCGCGGCAACCCCCGGCTCTACGGCGGCCTGCTCGTGCACACCGGAGTGGTCGTGGTCGCGATCGCGCTCGCGACGACCGGCGGCTACACCACGAAGCGGACGGTCGAGCTCTCGGTCGGCCAGTCGGCGAAGGTGCGCGGGTACACGGTGACCTATCTCGGTCGCAAGATCGACACGTCCGCGCAGAAGACCACGATCGAGGCGCGTGTCCACGTGAGCGGCATCGGCGAGCTCGCGCCCGCGATCTCCACCTTCCCGAACGCGGCGGAAGGGATCGGCACGCCGTCGATCCACACGACGCCGTGGCACGACGTCTACCTGACCCTCGTGTCGTCGCCCACGTCGGGTCGCGTCACGATCGGCGTGCAGATCGGCACGATGGTGATGTGGCTGTGGTTGGGCGGGCTGATCATGGCGCTCGGCACCGCGCTCGCGCTCGTTCCCGCGCGCAAACGTGAGGTGCTCGGGCGCGCCGACCCGGTCGCACCCGGCGACGACGAGCCCGACGACGAGGAGACGCGAGTGCCGCTGGCGGAGGCGCGTACTTGATGAAGTCGCCGATCCGCCTGATCGCGTTCGCGGTCGGCATCGTCGTCGTCGCGGTCACGGTCGTGTTCGCGATCCAGGTCGGCAAGAAGCCGGCCGAGCCGTCGCTGCCCCGGCTGGTGCTCGAGCACGCCCCCGCGCCGAGCTTCACCTTGCAGGGACTCGACGGCAAGCCGATCTCGTCGACGCCGTTGAAGGGCAAGACCTACGTCGTCAATTTCTTCAACAGCTGGTGCATCCCGTGCCAGCAAGAGGAGAGCGCACTCAAGGCGTTCTACGCCGAGCACCGGTCGGAGCCCGACTTCGCGATGGTCGGGATCATCCTCGACGACGACGCCACGACCATGCGTTCCTACGTGCGCAGCCAAGCCATCACGTGGCCGGTCGGGGTCGATCCCCGCGGCGCCGCGTCGCTCGACTTCGGTACCACCGGACAACCCGAGACCTACGTCATCTCACCCGACGGCGTCGCGGTGTGCGGCAATCTCGGCGCGTCGACGCAGGCCGAGCTCGACACGTGGCTGACCGCCGCCCGCGGCGGTCAAGAGTGCACGGCGGCCAAGTGAGATCGCGCAAGACGTGGGCATGGCTCGCGCTCGCCGTCGTCGTGGTGGTCTGTGTCGTCGTCCTCGTCGGTGCGCTCGCGCCCCGACAACTCACCGGCCGCGCGCGCGAACCGGCTGGAGCACGAGCTCGCCTGCCCGGTGTGCGAGGGCCAGTCGGTGTTCGACAGCAACTCACCGCAGTCCGAGGCGATCCGCGAAGACATCCCCCGCCGGATCGCGGCCGGCCAGTCCGACGCCGCGATCCGCGCCTTCTACGTCTCCCGGTACACCGAGAAGATCCTCGAGACACCGTCGAACTCCGGGATCGGGATCGTCGCGTGGGGAATCCCCGCGCTCGCCGTGATCCTCGGCGCGGCCGGGATCGTCGTGGCGGTCCGGCGTTGGAGCCGCACGCCGAGGCTCGCGGCGACCGAGGCGGACGAGGACATCGTGCGCCGGGCGCGCGAACGCGCGACGGGCGAGGCGTTCGAATGAGCGACGACCGCGACGACGCTCGGCAAGCACGAGAGTCTCGAGGCGGAGCGCGACTTCCTGCTGCGTTCGCTCGACGATCTCGACAGCGAGCTCATGGCCGGGAACCTCGACCCGGACAAGTACCGCGTCCTGCACGACGACTACACGGCGCGCGCGTCGGCGGTCATCCAGTCGATCGCCGACGGGGTCGAGCGCGACGACGCGCCGCGGCGCCACGCGTTCCCCGGCCATGCGGTTCGTCACGATCGGCGGCATCGTGGTGTTCGCCGTGCTCGCCGCGATCCTGCTCGCGCACGCCGTCGGTCAGCGCGGCACCAACGGCCAGATCACGGGCGACTCCCAGTCGAACGGCGGGACCCCGACGACCGCTTCGGAAGCGGTCACCCTGGCCGCGGCGAAGGCCGCGGCGCTCGCCCAACCGAAGAGCTACGACGCGCAGATCAGCTACGCGCGGGCCCTGATGTCGACCGGCGACCTCCCGACCGCGATCGAGGAGTTCGTCGACGCGTCGCGGCTCGACGCGAAGCAGCCCGAACCGCTCACGTACGCGGGCTGGCTCACGGTGCTGGTCGCGCAACAGGTGACCGACAAGGCGACCCAGAAGACGCTGCTCGATTCCGCAGCGAGTCACCTCGACCAGGCGATCTCGGTCGATCCGACCTACCCTGACGCCTATGTCTTCAAGGGCCTGCTGCTCTCGCAGATGGAGAAACGGCCCTGCGACGGCGCGCTCGCGTTCCAGCAATTCCTCGTGCGCCGCGCCGAACGACAACTCGATGCGCCCCACCGTGCTGACCGCGCTCGCGCAGGCGGTCAAGGCGGGGAAGTGCAAAGTGACGATCAGTACACCAACCACCAAGCCGTAAGGAGCCAGTCGTGGCCGCCAAGATGCCGGAACCGCAGACCGACGAGACCAAGATCTACCGCGTCACGATCACGACCGACCGCGGTTCGATCGTGATGGACCTCGACCCGCAGCTCGCGCCGAACACCGTCAACAATTTCATCGGTCTCGCGCGCCAGGGTTACTACGACTCGCTGACCTTCCACCGGGTCGTGCCGGAGTTCGTCATCCAGGGCGGCTGCCCGGAGGGCAGCGGTCGCGGTGGTCCCGGCTACAAGTTCGCCGACGAGCCGGTGAAGGGCGAGTACACCCTCGGCGCGGTCGCGATGGCCAACGCCGGCCCCGACACCAACGGTTCGCAGTTCTTCATCTGCATCGACGACTGCACCCGCAAGCTCACGCCGAACTACAACCTCTTCGGCCACGTCGTCGAAGGCATCGACGTCGCGCAGGCGACGAAGGTCGGAGACGTGTTCAAGAAGGTCGAGATCGAAGACGCGCGACCGGTAGGCCGCCCGGCTCAGTCGGCAGCCGCGTCGATCAGGCCGTAACGCCTGCGGATCGCGCGCCGGATCGTGCCGAAGAACAGCGCGTCGATGACCACGCCGGTCACGGCCGGTCTCATCGGGTAAGAATCTCCCTGTGCGCATCACGGCGAAGGCGGATTACGCGGTACGCGCGGCGGTCGAGCTCGCGGCAGCCGAAAAGTCGGGAAAACCGGTCAAAGGGGAGACGCTGGCGCGCCTGCAGGGCATCCCGCAGAACTTCCTCGAGAACATCCTCACGGAGCTGCGCCGGGCCGGGATCATCCGCACCCGCCGGGGGGCGGATGGCGGCTACCAGCTGGCCCGGCCCGCCGACGACATCACCGTCGCCGAGGTGTTGCGTGCGGTCGAAGGGCCCTTGGCCGCGGTGCAGGGGATCCGGCCCAACGATCTCGTCTACAAGGGCGCGGCGGAGAAGCTCCCCGAGGTCTGGGTGGCGCTGCGGCAGAGCCTGCGCGACGTGCTCGAGCACGTCACGATCGCCGACATCGCCGCGGCAAGCTGCCGGCGGTCGTGAAGGAGCGCTCCCGTCCGAAGGACGCGTGGAAGGCGCACTAGGGGGACCGTCGTGGGCTTCTTCGATCGCAACCGCAAGTCACTGATCGAGAAGGGCTTCAGTCCCGACCGACTACCGCCCGGCCAGTACTACACCGAGCGCTACCCGGTCCTGCACGTCGGCGACGTCCCGACCGTCGATCTCGCGACGCTGGGACCTGCGGGTCTTCGGGTTGGTGACGAACGAGCGCACGTTCTCCTGGGACGACCTCCACGCCCTGCCCGTCACCGACACGACCGTCGACATCCACTGTGTGACGAAATGGTCGAAATTCGACATGCACTGGCAGGGCGTGCGCGTGCGCGACGTGCTCGATTCGGTCGGCGTGCGGCCCGACGCGACGCATGTGCTGCAGCACGCCGAGTACGGCTACACGACGAACACGCCGCTGTCCGAGGTGCTGGCCGACGACGCGCTCCTGGCGTGGTCTGTCGGCGGCGAGCCGCTCGAACCGGTCCACGGCGGCCCGCTGCGCATGGTCATCCCGCGCCTGTACTTCTGGAAGTCGGCCAAATGGCTCCGGGGGCTCGAGCTCCTCGATCACGACCAGGCCGGCTTCTGGGAGCAGAACGGTTACCACAACGTCGGTGACCCCTGGCTCGAACAGCGCTTCTGGGGCGACTGACCGGTCGAGGGGTACTTGTCAGCCCCGAGATAGACAAGTACCATACATCTCGTGCGTTACCTCGACCTCGCCGACGCTCTGCGGGCCCGCATCGCGGCCCGTGACGTCGGTGCCGGGGGGGCGCTCGCCGGGGAGCTCGAGCTCGCCCGTGAGTACGCGACGAGCCGGGTCACGGTGCGGCGCGCGCTCGATCTCCTCCGCCAGGAGGGTCTGGTCACCAGCCGGCGCGGCGCCGGTTGGTTCGCCGCGCTCGACCCGGTCCGCCAGCCGCTCGGGCGCGTCACCACCGTCGAGGCCGCGGTCGAGGCCGCGGGCGCGCGGCCCGGGCGTGAGATCCTCGCGTTCGGCTTCGTCGACGCGCCCGCCGCGGTCGCCGACGCCCTGCACGTCGACCGGGACGCCGAGGTGCTGCGGGTCGAGCGCGTCAACCTCGCCGACGACGAGCCGTTCGCCTTGGTGACGGTGTGGGTCCGCGCCGATGTGGGCGCCGACGTGTCGCGCGCCGACGTCGAGCGGGCGCCGTTCTACGACCTCCTGCCCCTGCGGGGCGTGGAGCTCGGCTCGGTCCACCAGACGATCACCGCCGAAGTCGCGAGCACGGCTACGGCGCGCCGGTTGGCGTGCGCTGCCGGTGCGCCGCTGTTGGTCTGCCGGCGCGTCACCGCCGACGCCGCGGGCGTCCCCACGCTGGTTTCCGAACACCGTTATCCCGCCGACCGCACGACATTCGAGATCGAGTTCTCGTTGAGAACAGGAGCGCTGCAGCATGCCTGACCAGATCGGACCTTCGACCCCCGTCTCGCTCGTGGAGGCCGTCTACGCGCGGTTCCCGGAGTGTGTCGCGATCACGCGCGAGCGCCTGGGCCGGCCGCTGACGTTCGCGGAGAAGGTGCTCGCGGTGCACGCCGACGACCCGCGCACCGTCGGGCTGGAGCGCGGCGTCGACTACGCCGACTACCGGCCCGACCGGGTCGCGATGCAGGACGCGACCGCGCAGATGGCGTTGCTGCAGTTCATGCTGGCCAAGATGCCCGCGGTCGCGGTGCCGACCACCGTCCACTGCGATCACCTCATCCAGGCGCACACGGGTGCCGACGCCGACATGAAGGTCGCGCTCGACACGAACCGCGAGGTCTACGAGTTCCTCCGTTCGGTCTCGGCGAAGTACGGCATCGGCTTCTGGAAGCCGGGCAGCGGCATCATCCACCAGGTCGTGCTCGAGAACTACGCGTTCCCGGGCGGGATGATGATCGGTACCGACTCGCACACGCCCGAACGCGTGCGGGCTCGGTATGGTCGCGATCGGAGTCGGTGGCGCCGACGCGGTCGACGTCATGGCGGGCTGGCCGTACAACACGCGCGTGCCCAAGCTCATCGGAGTGAAGCTCACCGGGACGCTTTCCGGCTGGACCGCGGCGAAGGACATCATCTTGAAGGTCGCGGGCATCCTGACGGTCAAGGGCGGTACCGGCGCGATCGTCCAGTACTTCGGGCCGGGCGCGGAGTCGATTTCGGCGACGGGCAAGGCGACGGTCTGCAACATGGGCGCGGAGATCGGCGCGACCTGTTCGTTGTTCGGTTACGACCACAACACCGCGAAGTACCTGAAGGCGACGGGGCGCGAAGCCATCGCCGACCTGGCCGACCGTTACGCGGAATACCTCGTCGACGACCCCGAGGTCGCGGCCGATCCCGAACGGTTCTTCGACCGGGTCATCGAGATCGACCTGTCGACGCTGGAGCCGCACCTCGTCGGTCCGCACACGCCCGACCTCGACCGTCCGGTGTCGGAGATCGCGGCGGCGGCCGAACGCGAGGGCTACCCGCAGGAGATCTCGGCCGCGCTCGTCGGCTCGTGCACGAACTCGTCGTACGAGGACATCGGGCGCGCCGCGCACCTGGCGCGCCAGGCCTCGGCGCGGGGCCTGCGCGTGAAGGCGCCGCTCATGATCACGCCCGGCTCGGAGCAGGTGCGCGCCACGATCGAACGTGACGGTCTGCTCGCCGATCTCGAGGCGATTGGCGCGACCGTGCTCGCCAACGCGTGCGGGCCGTGCATCGGCCAGTGGCAGCGCGACGACGCGCCTGAGGGACCGAACGTCATCGTCACGTCGTTCAACCGAAATTTCCCGGCCCGCAACGACGGCAACAAGAACACGCTCGCGTTCATCGGCTCGCCGGAGACGGTCGTGGGCATGGCGTTGAGCGGCAAGCTCGACGGTTCGTTCCTCACGGAATTCGACCCGCCGGTTGCCGACGATCTGCCGTCGCACGGTTTCGACCGCGGCGCGAGCGGCTTCTCGGCTCCGGCCGCCGACCCCGACTCGGTCACCGTCGTCGGTCGCGCCCGGTTCGGACCGCCTCGAACTGCTCGAGCCGTTCCCGGCCTGGGACGGCAAGGACATCCGCGGTCTGCGCGTGCTGCTGAAGGCCAAGGGTAAGTGCACGACCGATCACGTCTCGCCCGCGGGCAAGTGGCTGACGTACCGCGGCCATCTCACCAATATCTCCCAGAACCTGTTCCTCGGCGCCGTCAACGCGTTCGCCGACGAGCAACCGGGGACGGGTGTGGACGCGCGCGACGGCAGCGTCAAGCCGCTGCCCGAGCTCGCTCGCGAGTACAAGGCCGCGGGCATCGAGTGGCTCGCGGTCGGTGACGAGAACTACGGCGAGGGATCGTCCCGCGAGCACGCGGCGATGGAGCCCCGCTACATGGGCGGGCGCGCGGTGCTCGCGCGCTCGTTCGCCCGGATCGCGGAGGCGAACCTGAAGAAGCAGGGCGTGCTCCCGCTCACGTTCGCCGACCCGACCGACTACGACAAGATCCGCGCCGACGACCTCGTCGACCTGACGGGCCTGGCGGCGCTCGCGCCCGGGAGCACGGTCGAGGTCGTCGTCGAGCACGCCGACGGCAGCACCGACGCCTTCCCGGCCAAGCACACGCTCTCCGACGAGCACATCGCCTGGTTCAAGGCCGGCTCCGCCCTGAACCTCCTGGCGACCCGGTAGGTACGGCGTCTCGCCAGGTACGACGCCTCGCCTGGAGCCGCGCCCACGCCTTGACATGTGACCATATGGTCACCTATTGTCGGGGCGTGGATGCGGTGTTCAGGGCGCTCGCCGACCCGACCCGCCGGGAGCTGCTCGACGAGCTCTTCCGGGAGGACGGCCAGACGTTGCACGCGCTCGAAGCGCGCTTCGACATCAGCCGGTTCGGCGTGATGAAACACCTGAAGCAGCTCGAGGAGGCCGGCCTCGTCGTCACCCGACGCCGCGGCCGGGAGAAGCTCCACTTCCTGAACCCGGTCCCGATCCGGCTCGTCCACGACCGGTGGGTGAGCAAGTACGCCGAGCCCTGGGTGGCCGGGCTGAGCGACCTCAAGCAGCGACTGGAGCACGAGATGGAACCCGCAAAGACGATGGAGAAGGTCTTCGAGATCTATATCCGCACGACGCCCGAACGCCTCTGGGAAGCGATCACCGACCCCGAGATCCGCGCGAAGTACAACTTCGGCGCGGGTGTCCACTCCGACTGGACGCCGGGCTCGCGCTACCGGATGAGCGCCGGGCCGAACGGCGAGTTCCTGCTCGGTGAAGGGGAGAACCTCGAGGTCGACCCGCCGCGCCGGCTCGTCCAGACCATGGACGCGTTCTTCAGCGAAGAGGCGAAGGCGGAAGGGACGTCGCGTATCACGTGGGAGATCGAACCGATCGCCGACTCGTGCCGCCTCACGATCACGCACGACCAGATGCGCGAGGGTGCCAACGACCAGCTCTACGGCGGTTGGCCGATGATCCTGTCGGGCCTGAAGACGTGGCTCGAGTCGGGCGAGCTGCTGACGACGCCGGGGTCGCTCCTGTACAGCTCGAAGTCGTGACTAGCCGTGGCGGGCGAGCTCGGCCGCGAGGTCGAGCCGCTTGGTGATGGCGTCGCGTTCCATGTCGCCCCACTCCTCGCGGGGGAGCATGAACATCACCTCGAACTCGTTGCCGTCGGGGTCCTTGCCGTAGAGCGACTTCGTGACGCCGTGGTCGCTCTCGCCGGCCAGCGCACCCATGCGAATGAGCGTGTCGCGGATCTCGGCGAGGTCGTGGATGGTCTCGACCTGCCAGGCGAGGTGGTACAGCCCGACGCGGCCCGGTTCGGGCCGCGGCGCCTGCGGTCCGATCGAGAAGAGCCCGAGATCGTGATGGTTCTCGGTCCCCGCCGCACGCATGAACACCGCCGCGCCCTGGCCGTAGTCGACGAGCACCTCGAACCCGAACGCCTCTTCGTAGAAGGTTGCGGCCCGGCGCGGCGTCGCGCACGTACAGCACCGCGTGGTTGAGTCGGCGAACAGTGGCAGTCATGTCGCTCGTAACCCCCGGAGGCGCTCGACGATTCCCGGGAACACTTCCACAAACCGTTCGACGTCGGCGGGCGTCGACGACCACCCGACCGAGACGCGCAGCGACCGGTCGGCGTCGACGCCCATCGCTTCGAGCACCGGCGACGGCTCGAGCGTCTCCGAGGAGCAGGCCGAACCGGAGTGCACCGCGACCCCGTGCTGATCGAGCGCGAGGAGGATCGGTTCGGCCTCCACCCCGCCGACACCGAGGCACAACAGGTTGGGGAGCGATCCGTCGCCGAAGCGCTCGACGTCGGGTACCGCCCGGCGACCGCGGCAGCCCGGTCGATCAGCGCCCGCTGCGCCGCGGCCTCGGCGGCCGGGTCGACAGCCGCACACGCGGCGCCGAACCCGACCCAGGCGGGGACGTTCTCGATCCCGCCCCGGCGGGCGCGTTCCTGCGCGCCGCCGACGAGCAGAGGCGGCAGCCGCAGACCGCGGCGCACGAGCAGCGCGCCCGCGCCGAGCGGTCCACCGAACTTGTGGGCCGTCACCGAGCAGAGGTCGGCGCCGAGCGCGGCGAAGTCGACGACCGCGTGCCCGGCGGCCGCGCACGCGTCGACGTGTACGAGCACCTCTCGCTCGCGCAGCGCGGCGCATACTTCTGCGACGGGTTGCAGCGTGCCGACCTCGTGATTCGCGAGTTGCACGCTGACGAGCGCGGTCTCGGCCCGCACCGCGTCGACGACCGCGGCGGGATCGAAGCGACCCGTTCGGTCGGCGCCTGCGATCGTTACCTCCGCCGCGGCGCGGGCGAGCGCGTCGCGCACGCAGGAGTGCTCGATCGCGGTGGTGACCCCATGCGCGCCGGAGCCGGCGCGCGGCCAGCGCGCCCACGATCGCGGTGTTGACCGCCTCGGTGCCGGACGAAGTGAACACGACCTCGCGCGGGCGGGCCCCGAAGAAGGCGGCGACCTGATCACGGGCGTTCTCCAGGGCGACCCGGGTGGTCCGCCCCTCCGTGTGGAGGCGGCCCGGATCGCCGAACGACGACTCGAGGAACGGGCGCATCGCCGCGAGCGCCGCGGGGCGCAGTGGTGCGGTCGAGGCGTGGTCGAGATACGCGCGTGCGGGCGCCATGGCGACGGGGGCCGGGCGATCAGACGCGGGTGACGCAGTGCTGGTCGCCGTCGGGCCGGCTCTCGGTCAGCTCGGGCTGCGTCGCGCCGTAGAGGCCTTCGAGCATGCCGCGCACCATGCCGGTGTCGACCGCGCACAACACGTGGGGCCACTTCTGCGCGGCCTCCCCGAACGGGCAGTGCTCCGAGACGAGCGTGAGCAGGTTGCCGCGCGCCTCGGTGTGGGCGGCGAAGCCGTGCGCGGTCAGTGCGTCGGCGACCGACGCGACCGCGGCCTTCACCGACCGGTGACCTTCGGTCGGTTCCATGCGCGCCGCGATCGAGCGGCCGTAGTCGTACCCGACCTCCTCGGCGAGCGCGCGCGCTTCGTCGATCGGGAGGCGTTCGAGCGCGCGGGCGAGCAAGGTTGCGAGCAGGTCGTCGCGTTTGGGCGGGAAGGACAGGTGCGCGTCGGTGGCGGCCGCGCGGTATCGCTTCGACGGGCGGCCGGCGGAGACGTGGCGCTCGAGCTCGACGTCGAGGTAGCTGCCGGCCGCGAGCTTCTCCAGGTGGTGGCGCGCGACGTTCGGGTGCAACTGGAAATGCTCGGCGACCTGGGCCGCCTTGGCGCCCTCGGCGGACGAGCGGACGAAGAGGTAGATCTCGCGGCGGGTGGGGTCACCGAACGCGCTCGTGACGGCTGCCACCGCGGCCCCGAACTCGTCCGCGGTGAGATCTTCGTTTGCCACGCTGGGTATTGTACCTACGTCCGTAGTGGAAATCCCCGGGAGGCCCAGCCATGCCCAGCGAGGCCCCAAACGAGTCTCAGGTGCTCGAAGCCCTGCGCCCGGTCGAGGACCCCGAGATCCACCGCTCGATCGTCGAGTTGAACATGGTGCGGGGGATCCGGATCGACGGCGGGAACGTGAAGGTGACCGTCGCCCTGACCGTGGCGGGCTGTCCGATGCGGGCCGAGATCGTTCGGCTGGTCACCGACGCGGTGGCCCCGCTCGACGGCGTCACCCACGTCGACGTCGACCTCGACGTGATGACCGACCAGGAGCGGGCGGCACTCTCCCAACAGCTGCAGGGCGGCCACGCGCACGGCGCCGACGGCCACGAGCACCGCAACAACCCGTTCACCGACTCGAACACGCGCATCCTCGCGATCTCGTCGGGCAAGGGCGGGGTCGGGAAGTCGTCGGTCACGACGAACCTCGCGGTCGCGCTCGCGCAGCGCGGGCGCAAGGTCGCGGCCATCGACGCCGACGTCTGGGGTTTCTCGATGCCCCGCATGCTCGGCATCGACCGTCCGCCGACCGTCATCGACGACGTGATCGTCCCGCCCGACGCGAACGGTGTCACGCTGATCTCGATGGGCTTCTTCGCCCGCGAAGACCAGCCCGTCGTGTGGCGCGGACCGATGCTGCACAAGGCGCTCGAGCAGTTCCTGACCGACGTCCACTGGGGCGAGCCCGAGTACCTGATCGTCGACATGCCGCCGGGAACGGGCGACATCGCGCTGTCGATGGCGCAGTTCCTCCCGCGCGCCGAGGTCATCGTCGTCACGACTCCGCAGCCCGCCGCGCAGAAGGTCGCGCAACGCGCCGCGTACATGGCGCGCAAGGTGAACCTCCAGGTCGTCGGCGTCATCGAGAACATGTCGTGGTTCGTGTGCGACCACGGATCGGAGTACCGGTTGTTCGGCGAGGGGGGCGGCCAGGAGCTCGCCGACCAGCTCGAGGTCCCGCTGCTCGGCCAGGTCCCCCTGGTGCCGGAGCTGCGCGCCGGTGCCGACAACGGCGAACCGATCGTGGTGACCCATCCCGACGACCCCGCGGCGCGGGCCTTCACCGCGATGGCGGAGCGGCTCGACGTCGAGATGGCGCCGAAGCGGATCTACCGAACCCAGCTCAAGATCGTCTGACGGCTAGGGTCCGAGGCATGGAAGTACGCATCGGCGTGGTGTACACGGCCCGCGAGCTCACCGTGGAGACCGACGATTCGGTCGACGGCGTGACCGCGGCCATCGAAGGCGCGATGTCGAAGGGCGACACCTTGTTGTGGCTCACCGACACGAAGGGACGGCGCATCGGCGTGCCGGTCGACAAGATCGCGTACGTCGAGGTCGCGGCCGACGCGGGCGGCCGCAAAGTCGGCTTCGGCGCGAGCTAGCGCGCACGTCGTCGTGAACGGGCCCGTGCCCGAGCTGCTCGACCGACGACTTCTCTTCTTCACGGGCAAGGGCGGCGTCGGCAAGAGCACGATGGCCGCGGCCACCGCGCTGCTCGCGTCGAGCATCGGCAAACGCGTCCTGCTCGTCGAGGTCGACGCCAAGGGCGACATCCCCGCGCAGTTCGAGCACTCGCCCGTCGGGTTCACCCCCAAGGAGATCCATCCCGGGATCCTCGCGATGGCGATGGACACCGAGGCGTCGCTCCAGGAGTACCTGCGGCTCAATCTCCGGGTGCCCGTGATCGGCCGGATCGGCCCGCTCGCGCGGGTGCTCGACTTCGTCGCGACGGCCGCGCCGGGCGTGAAGGAGATCCTCACGATCGGCAAGATCGCGTGGGAGGTCCGCGAGGCGATCGAGGGCCGCGCCGACCACGATCTCGTCGTCGTCGATGCCGCCGCAACCGGTCACATCGTCGCCCAACTCGGCGCCGCCGACGCGATCCGTGAGCTCGTCGACGTCGGCCCGCTGCGCAGCCAGACCCAATGGGTGTCGGAGTTGCTGTCGGATCCCGCGATCACGGCCGTCAACGTCGTCACCACCCCCGAGGAGATGCCGGTCGCAGAGACGATCGAGCTCGTCGACCGGCTCCGGCGCGAGGTCGACGTGCCGTTGGGGAGTGTCATCGTCAACCGCGTCCTGCCCGAGCTGTTCACGCGCGCCGACGAGGCGACCTTCGAGGCGCTGCGCGCACCCCAGGCGCGCGAGCTGCTGGCCGCGCGTGTCGGCCGCGGCGCAACCGACGTTCTCGACGCCGCGCGGCTCGCGGTGTCGTTGCGCCGGACGCGGGCCGTCCACCTCGAATTCCTGCAGCAGTCGGTCGACCTGCCGCTCATGTACGTGCCGTACCTGTTTGTGCGTGCGCACGGGCTGCGCGTCACGCGGATGGTCGCCGACGCCCTCGGCGCGGAGCTCGGACTGTGAGCGCGCTCCGGCGCGAATCCGACGCGCCCGTCACGCTGGAGCAGCTGCTGGCCGCGAAGGAGATCGTCGTCTTCTGCGGTTCGGGCGGCGTGGGCAAGACATCGGTCGCGGCGGCGACCGCGCTCGGTGCCACGGTGCACCTCGGCGGCAAGGTGCTCGTGCTCACGATCGATCCGGCCCGGAGGCTCGCGACCGCGCTCGGTCTGGAAGACCTCGGCAATCGCGCCCACCGCGTTTCGCCCGAGATCCTGAAGGCCGCCGGCATCGACGCGCGGGGCGAGCTCTGGGCCGCGATGCTCGACACCAAGCAGTCGTGGGACGACCTCGTGCTGCGGCACGCGCCCGACGAGGAGACCGCGTACCGGATCCTCGAGAATCGGCTGTACACGAACCTGACGGCCCGGTTCGTGCAGAGTCACGACTACATCGCGATGGAGCGCCTCTTCGAGATCCACGCGAGCGGCGAGTACGACCTCATCGTGATCGACACCCCGCCGACCCGCAACGCGATCGACTTCCTCGACGCGCCGGCGCGCATGGCCGACTTCTTCGGCAGTCGGCTGCTGCGCTGGCTGACGCTGCCGTACCGGGTCGGAGGGAAACGGGGAACGCGGGTGTTGAACGTCGCGAGCCGGCCCTTCTACCAGATGGCCGATCGCATCCTCGGCAGCCAATTCCTGCAGGACATCGCCGAGTTCTTCTTGAACTTCCAGTCGATGTACGACGGCTTCGTCACGCGCGCGCGGTCGGTCGAACGGCTGCTGCACGACAAGCGCACGACGTTCGCGGTCGTAACGACGCTCGAGGCCGCGCCGTTGCACGAGGCCGAACGCTTCTGCCAGACGCTCGTCGCTCGCGACTTCCATCTCGGCGCGCTCGTGCTGAACAAGACGTTGCCCGACTCGTTGCGCGATCCCGCCGGCGCCGCCGCGGCCGGCGCGTGCATCGACGATGCGGGCGCGCTGGCCGACGCCCTCGCCGATACCGGCGATCCCGCGCTCGCCGACCGGGCGCGCACCGCGCGCGTGTTGCGGACCGTAGGGGAGTCGTTCCGGAACTTCTCGGTCGTCGCGATGCGCGAGGCCGAGCTGCGAGCCGAGCTCGCGCGGGTCCCCGCGGTCGTGGCCCGCATCCCGACGTTCTCCGACGACATCAGCGACGTCGACGGCCTCGACGCGCTCGGTCGTTACCTGTTCAACGGAGCGCGCACGTGAGCACGCTCGAAGACCTCTCGCTCGCCCGCACCGCGCTCACCGGCGCCGACCTCGTCCACATGGAACGGCTCGTCTCCGCCTGGCGGCCGCTCGCCGACCTCTCCTTCGCCGACCTCCTGCTCCTCGCCCCGATCACGGGCGAGGAGGGGCACCGTTTCGTCGTGCTCGCCCAGGTCCGGCCCGTGACGGGGCAGACCAACTACCCGCAGGACCTCGTCGGCACGGTCGTCGACGAGGTCGAGCGGCCCCTGTACGCGCGGTGTTGGCGTTCGGGCGACATCGTGCGCGGCGACACCGCCGCGCTCGGTTCCAAGGAACGGGTCCGCGTGCAGGTGATCCCCGTTCGCCGCGGCGACCGTCTCATCGGGCTCGTCACCGCGAGGAGTCCATGACGCTCGCCCGCCGCTCGGGCGAGCTCGAGCGCACCTACTTCGACGTGTTCGACCGCTTCGCCCGCATGATCGCCGACGGCACGTTCCCGTTCGACGTCGACGAGGTCGAGATGGAGAGCGCCCCCCGCGTCGGCGACGGTGTCATCGTGATCGACGCCGAGACGCGCGGTGAAGTTCGCGAGCCCGAACGCGGTGAGCTCACTGCACCGCATGGGCATTCACGCGTACGCGCAGTCGCAGCGACTGATCGACGTCGGCTTCGACGACACCGCGGCGCGCAGCGCGATGCTCCTGCACCTCCCCGTCGCCGAGGAGATCGAACGCGACGACGTGTCGGTCCTGGTGCGGGTGTTGCCGCTCGTCGACCAGAAGCAACCGGCGGGCGCGCTGGTCCTCCTGCGCGACGTCAGCGACCTGCGCCGGCGCGACCGCCTGCTCCTCTCGAAGGACGCGACGATCCGGGAGATCCACCACCGCGTCAAGAACAACCTCCAGACGATCGCCTCGCTCCTGCGGTTGCAGGGCCGGCGCCTCCAGTCCCCCGAGGGGCGGGTCGCGCTGGCGGAGTCGGAGCGGCGGATCCGCTCGATCGCGATCGTCCACGAGACGTTGTCGCGGGAGGCGAGCGACGTCGTGTCGCTCAACGAGATCGTCCGTCCGCTCGCCCGGCTGGTCGAGGACACCGCGTCCACGCCCGAGCACACGATCCGGTTCAAGGTGGAAGGCGACGCGGGGGAGCTCCCCGGCGAGGTCGCGACCCCGCTCGCGGTCGTCCTCAACGAGCTCATGCAGAACGCGGTCGACCACGCGTTCCCCGAAGGTCGCGGCGACGCGCTCGTCGAGGTGACGCTCGGACGCACCGACGGTTACGTCGAGATCGAGGTGCGCGACAACGGCGCCGGGCTCCCGGAGACGTTCAGCCTCGAGGGATCCGGTGGCCTCGGCCTGTCGATCGTGAACGCGCTCGTGACGAGCGAGCTGCAGGGCTCGATCGAGATGCACGACGACGACGGCACGTCCGTGCGCGTGCGCGTCCCGGTCGAGATGCCCCGCGTCGATCTCTAGCGATTCTTATGCGGCTACGACCTCCGGCCCTCGAGCTCCGCGCACGCGCGCGTCGAAGCCCGGGCCTACGGATCTGCGCCTGGCTACGCGAGCTGCGTGGCGGGCGCCGACGACGCGACGACGTCGAGGCCCTTGCGGAGCCGGCGCCGTTCGTCTTCCGCCTTGCCGCCCCAGACGCCCGCCTCCTGGTTCGTCGCGAGCGCGAACTCGAGGCACTGGTTCGTCACGGGGCACTCTTCGCAGACCTGCTTCGCCGCCTCGATCTGGTCGAGCGCGAGGCCGGTCGTGCCGATCGGGAAGAACAGCTCGGGGCTGGTGTCGCGACAAGAGGCCTTGTCGCGCCAGTCCTCGGCGTCCCAATCGTGGGTCCGAATCCATGTCAACGCCACTTCTTCCCCCTTGCTCGGGTCGCATAGCTACGGCGGCCGCGCCGCTCACTTGTGCGCCCGATCACAAACATCCCCACAACCGTCTCCACAGGCCTTCTTCCAAGGCGAACGCAGGCTAACGGTCGGCTGATCCGGCGGCAAGGGGTCTGATCAGGGCTTTCGCGGCAGTTGGTGGAACGTGTTCCGGTTGTTCCGATCCGTAGGCTGGGAGCCGATGGCCGCTCGTCCGCTCGTGTTGGGTCACCGGGGTGCCTCGCACGCCCGGTCCGAGAACACGCTCGCCGCGTTCGCGAAAGCGCGCGAGCTCGGCGCCGACGGGGTGGAGCTGGACGTGCGCCGTACGGCCGACGGTGTGCTCGTCGTCCACCACGATCCCGCGGTCGCCGACTTCGGATTGATCGTCGACCACCCGTTCGCGGCGCTGCGGAGAACACACCCGGAGGTCCCGACGCTCGTCGAGGCGCTCGAAGCGTGCGCGGGGATGATCGTCAACGTCGAGATCAAGTGCCTGCCGTGGGAGCCCGACGCCGATACCGACGAACGCGCGGTGGTGCACGCGGTCGTGGACGAGTTGCGCAAGCACGCGACGATCAGCGACGTGATCGTCTCGTCGTTCGACATCGGCGCGATCGACGCGTCCGCGCGATCGCACCCGAGATCGCGACGGGATGGTTGACGAGCGGGCAGGCGGTGGCCAAGGCCGCGCCCGTCGCGAAAGAGCACGGTCATGCCTGGCTGAATCCCGATCGCGTCTCGGCGCTCGCGGCGTCCGTGACCGAGATCGCCGCGGCGCAGACCTCGGGATTGCGCGTCAGTGTCTGGACCGTCGACGAGCCGGCCGACATCCTCGCGCTCGCGGCCGCCGGGGTCGACGCGATCATCACCGATGTCCCGGATGTCGCGGTCGACGCGCTCGGCAGCAGCGACGCGCGCTCCGCGGCTGAGCCGACACGCCGGCGCGCGCTCAGGGAACGACGATCGTCAGCGCGTCGGGCTCGTACTCGATGTCGAGCTGCTGCGTGTCGCCGACGTCGTCGCCGTCGACCTGGTAGGCGAACGGTTCGCCACTGCGGACCAACAGCCGGTGCAGATCGTGGCGGTGGTCGACGCCCCGGCGCTGCGCGAGAAAACGGCCCGAACGGATCGCGGAGGCCGCACCACCGAGGAGCGTGAGCGCGTCGGGCTTACGGAACGCGGTGAGCGCGAGCGGGCGGTCGAGACCGGCGGCCGGTGCGATGTGCAGCGGGAGACGGCCGAGGAACGTGTACGGGTCGGTCTTGGAAACGATCGCGAACCGGACGCCTTCGATGCGCTCGCCGGTGTCGAGCTCGATGTCGAGACGCGTGTTCGTGCCTTCCTTTCGGAAGTAGACCTCGAACGCGGCCGCGACGTGCAACGGATGAGCGAAGTGCCGCTTGAGCTCGCCGTACCGCTCGACCCGCCGGATGACGGCCGCATCGAAGCCGATTCCCGTGTTGAACAGGAACGGCCGCCGGTTCGCCCGGCCGACCCCGATGCGCTTCGTCGCACCCCGCGGACAGCGAGCTCAGCAGCTCGTTCGTGGCATCGATCGCATCGGTGGAGAAGCCGAGCGTGCGCGCGTACACGTTGGTCGAGCCGCCGGGGAGCGGCGCGAGCGCGGTGTCCGTGTGCAGGAGTCCGTCGGCGGCCTCGTTCAACGTGCCGTCGCCGGCGAGCACGACGACCACGTCGAAGCCGTCGTTGGCGGCCGCGCGCGCGAGCCGGGTCGCGTGCCCGTGGCGCGACGTCTCCGCGACTTCGACGTCGTGGTGGTCCGGCGAGCAGCTTGCGGATCATCACCCGCTTGCGGGCGGTCACCGACGACGCGGTCGCGTTGACGAGGAGCAAGACCCGCACCGCCGGAGGGTAGCGGCGCCGCGACCGTAGGCTCGCAACCCGTGCCCGCCGCAGACCTCCGAGCGTTGACCGCCGAGATCGTGGCGTGTCGCGCCTGCCCGCGGCTCGTGGCGTGGCGCGAGCAGGTCGCGCGACGAGAAGCGGGCCGCGTACCGCGACGAGGAGTACTGGGGCCGTCCGGTGCCGGGCTTCGGCGACGCGGCCGCGGACCTGGTCATCATCGGGTTGGCGCCTGCCGCGCACGGCGGCAACCGCACGGGCCGCGTGTTCACCGGCGACCGCTCCGGCGACTTCCTCTTCGCGTCGCTGCACCGAACCGGGTTCGCGAATCAGCCCGAATCGGTCCGGCCCGGCGACGGACTGGCTTTACGGGATGCGTACGTCGCTGCAGCCGTGCGGTGCGCGCCGCCCGCGAACAAGCCGACGCCGGTCGAACGCGACACCTGCCTGCCGTACCTCGTGCGCGAGCTGCAGCTGTTGGCGCAGGTCCGAGTGATCGTGGTGCTCGGCGCCTTCGGGTACGAGGCGACCTGGGCGACGCTGCGCGCGGCCGAGCTCGCGGGCGTCGCGCTCCCGGCCCGCCGGCCCCGCTTCACCCACCTGCTCGAGGTTCCGTGCGGGCGCATCACGATCGTCGGCGCGTTCCACCCGAGCCAGCAGAACACGTTCACGGGCAAGTTGACACCGCCGATGCTCGACGCGGTGTTCGAGCGCGCCCGTCATTTGATCAGCGCGAGCACCTCTCCGACGCCGTAGATCAACGAGATGACCCCGAGCGCCGAGCCGACGCTGTAACGCAACATCTTGTCGGCCGCGTTGATCGTGAAGTGCGCGCCGATCTGCGCGCCGGGGATCACGCCGACGGAGAGTGCGATCGCGAACGTCCAGTCGATGTGCCCGAGGTACCAGTGCGTGAGCGTGCCGGGGATCGCGAAGCAGGCCGACGCACGCGAGCGAGGTCGCGATGGTCTCCTTCAGTGGCATCCCGACCCATGCCGCGAACGCGGGCACCATGAGGATCCCGCCGCCGATGCCGAGCAGGCCCGACAGCGCGCCGGCCGCGATCCCGATGATCCCCAGGCGCCACCATTCGTCGCTCAGCGGTGTCCCGGCCCGCTCGAGGGTGCGCACCGTCGGGAACGCGGTGCGGTACGCCGTGTACGCGACCAGCACGGCCGTCAGGATCATCGAGCGCGTGCCCGTTGCCGGGGACCGCGCCCGAGAGCCGTGACCCGACGACGGACGCGAACGCACCGAACCCCGAGGTGATGGCGACCACCCGCGGGCGCATCAGCCGTTCGCGCCGGTAGCGCAGCGAGCCCGAGACCGACGACGGCAGGATCGACGGGAGCGTCGACCCGATCGCCTGCAGCGCGGTGGCGCCGAGCACCCGGATCGCGGGCGTGGAGACGACCGCGCCGCCGATGCCGAACATGCCGGACAGCACGCCCGTGGCCACGCCGACGAGGAGGGTGATGACGATCTCGGCCCACAGCGGCACGGCGGCGAAGGTAGCCGGTCCCGAGCGCGGCGCTCGTTTCTCGCGGAAGTCGGGCGGGGCCGCGGAGTACGCTCGGCGCATGACGAGCGATCTCGACCTCCGCGGCGTCTGGGTGCCCCTGATCACGCCGTTCGACGCGCAGGGCGCGGTCGACGGAGCGACGATCGAGCGCCTCTGTCACGAGTATTCGTCCGCCGGGGTGAGCGGCATCGTCGCCCTCGGTACGACGGGCGAGGCGAGCTCGCTCGACGCCGATGAGAAGCGAATCGTCATCGAGACCATCGTGCGCGCGTGCACGGCGGCGGGAACCCGCGTGATCGTCGGGACCGGGTCGAACAACACCGACGCAACGTCCGGCGACGGCCGCCCTCGCCGAGTATCCCGCCGTCGTCGGTGCGCTCGTCGTCGTGCCGTACTACGTGCGCCCGTCGACCGCGGGCATCGTCGCCCATTTCGAGGCCGTCGCCGCGGCCAGTCCGGTTCCCGTGATCGTGTACAACGTCCCGGCCCGCACCGGCCGAGATCTCGGCGCCGCGGGCCTGCTCGAGATCGCGCGCGTCCCGAACATCGCCGGTGTCAAACAGGCCGTCGCCACGCTCGACGCCGACACCCTCGAGGTGCTCGCCAACGCACCCGAGGGGTTCGCGGTGCTGGGCGGCGAGGACACGTTGCTGTTCCCGCTCATGTGCATGGGCGCGACCGGCACGATCTCCGCGGCCGCGCACCTCTGCACGGAGCGGTTCGTCGCGATGATCGAGTGCGGTCTGGCGGGCAAGATCGAGGACGGCCGCGCCCACGCCGAGGCATTGCTCCCGGTGATCCGGGCCGCCTACGTCGACCCGAACCCGGCGGTGTTCAAGGGCGTGCTCCACGCCCAGGGCCGGATCCCGACGCCCGACGTCCGGTTGCCACTCACGAACGGTTCGCCGGAGGCCGTCCGTGGCTGCCTCGATGCGGTCGCCCGCGCGTCACACCCGTAGCCTCGGCGGCGTGTCGAAACGCGTCGCCTGGTTCCTCGTCGCTCTCGGTGCCTGGTCCCTGTACATCTGGATCACGCTGATCGTGATCATCGGTCGCCAGGACCACCCGATGAGCTTCAAACTCGTGCACGACACGCTCGCGGTGATCTCGATCGCGTTCGGCATCGGCGCCGGCGCCATCGGCGTCAAAGCCCTCCGCGCCCGCTGAACACCTCACCAACAGTTGTCGGAGATTTCCGCCCCTGGTGCGGAGAAGTTCGACAACCGGCAGCCGCACGTCAGACGAGTCGGCGGGTCACGGGCTCGTGCAGGGCGGGACCGCCTTCGCGGGTCCTGGAACGATCTCCGAGGGATCGAAGAGTCGCGCGATTGCGGACTGGAACGTGATGACCGTGTCGATACCGTCCGCGTGCGTGTAGCGGGCGATCACGGTGGCAACCGACCGGCCGGGCCGCAGGACGACGCGGACCGACTCGGGCAGGTCGGAGGGCTTCGTGCTTCGAACGAGCGTGGGCTGGTCGGCGAAGTCCTTCTTGAAGATGCCGTACGTGTCCTGCTGTGAGACGACGTGGACCGACTGCACATCAGGGTCCGCGTGGAGGTTGGACAGCACTGCGTCGGCGTATTCGGGTGCAACGCCGACGTGGAAGAACATCTCGAAGTCCGCGCCCCAGGGATCCGAGGTGTCGTACACGGCGCCTCGACCGGCGAGCAGGCCGGCCAGCGGGGCCTGCACGTTGGTGTCGGCCGGCACCGCGTCGACCGCGAACCCGTCGCGGGTCTGCAGCCCGCACAATGCGGGGTCGGCGCCGGCGGGTACGAGGAGCGACGACCCGTTGTTGTGCCGGGCGCCGGCCGGAATTCGTGCGTAGCGGGCAACGAGCGGTGACGCGTCGAGCGCGGCCTGCACGTCGGGGGTCGCGGGGACCACGATCGCGTCGATGTGAGTGATCCGGGCGGCCGGCACCTGCTTGCTCGGAATCCCCGTGATACGGATCTTCTGTGGGTCCCGACCATGGCGTGCCGCGAGCGCGCCCAACGCGACGACGGCAACCAACGCCACCGCGAGCGAAGCCGTCGCGACCCGCCGCCGCCGTGCGCGCCGGTGCAATTCGGGCGCATCGCCGGTGAAGGGTTCGATCTCGTCCGCGAGCGAGGTGAGCTCGCGGCGCAGCTCATCGATCTGCATCGTGATCCTCCGGGTCGTCGAGCTCGATGCGCATGTTCGCCAGGGCCTGATGCAGCGCGGCCTTGACCGTTCCCGTCGCGCAACCCATCGCCGCGGCGACGTCGTTGAGCGGAAGGTCGGCGAGGTAGCGCAGCACCACTGCTTCACGCTGGCGGGGCGGAAGTGTTGCGATCGCCTCCCGCACCGACACGCGGGTCGCGACCGCGCTGGTGTTGTCGGCGGCGCCGTCCGCATCATCCGGGCGTTCCCGTCGCCGTTCGCGGCGGCGCCAGTGGTCGCGGAGCTGGTTCATCGCCACGACGTACACCCAGCCGTCGGCGCGATCCATGCCGCGCACCTTGCGCCAGTGGCGGAGCGCCCGGGCGAAGGCCTCCTGGGTCGCGTCGCGGGCGAGATCGCGGTCGGCGCCCGCGAGCGTGAGTGAACGGGCGACCCGATCGAAGTAGGACTCGTAGAAGTCGTCGAACTGCCACGCCGCCATCGTGTGGGAAACGCTACGCCGACCGCGAAGGTTTAGCCCGGGGTGGGAATTGCGGCTTCGAGCAGAGCTTTCTGTTCGGCATCGTGCACGGTCGAGCTGCCCGTCGCCGGACTCGGACTCGGGGCCCGCGCGACGAGCTGGACGGTTCGTCCGTGCGCGAGGTCCTCGATCCGGCGGCGCACGTAGTAGCGGGCGCCCATGTTCCCTGGTTCCTCCTGGGCCCAGTACACGGCCGCATCGGGATGACGGTCGAGAACCGCCGCGACCTCGGCGCGGGGCCACGGATACAACTGCTCGAGCCGGACGATCTCCGCGGGCGCGTGCTCCGCGTCGCGCTTGGCGATCAGCTCCTGTCCGAACTTCCCGCTGCAGAGGATCACACGCTCGACCGACGCGGGCGGCGCGGGGTCTTCGAGGACCGGAAGGAAGCCGCCGGCCGTGAACGCCGAGACCGGTGACGCGGTGGCGGGCATGCGCAGGTAGCGCTTCGGCGTCATGACGACGAGCGGCTTCCTCGTCGGGTCGTGCATCTGGCGTCGAAGCACGTGGAAATACTGCGCCGCGGTCGTGGGATACACGACCCGGATGTTGTCCTGCGCGCAGAGCACGAGGAAGCGTTCGATCCGTGCCGACGAATGCTCCGGACCCTGACCCTCGAAGCCGTGGGGGAGCAGCATGACGAGCCCGCTGCGCTGACCCCACTTGTCCTCGGCCGCGACCACGAACTGGTCGATGATCGTCTGCGCACCGTTGAAGAAGTCGCCGAACTGGGCCTCCCAGCAGACGAGCGCGTCGCGGTCGGAGACCGAGTAGCCGTACTCAAACCCGAGCGCGGCGAACTCGGAGAGCACCGTGTCGTAGATCATGAACGGCGCGGCGTCGCCTTCGAGGTGCGCGAGGGGCGTGTACTCCTGCTCGGTCCGGTGATCGACGACGACCGCGTGCCGCTGGCTGAACGTGCCGCGGCGGGTGTCCTGGCCCGCGATCCGCACCGGAGTGCCCTCGAGCATGAGGGAACCGAACGCGAGCGCTTCGGCGAGCGCCCAGTCGACCTGGTCGGTGTCGAACTCCGTGCGCCGGTTGGCCAGGATGCGGGCCAACTTGGGGTGGGGTTCGAATCCGTCCGGGAACGTGGTCAGCGCGTCGACGATCTGGTCGAGGCGTTCGCGCCGGACGCCCGTGTCCAGGCGGGTCGGGGTGGGTTCGGGCCGGTCCGTGCCGACCGTCGCGGGCGGCCGCCCGCTGGCCTTGGTCTCGTCGAACGCCTCCTCCATCCGCGAACGGAAGTCGTCGAGGGCATGCTCGGCCTCCTCTAACGTCAGATCGGCGCGGTTGACGAGGAGTTCCGTGTAGAGCTTGCGGATCGAACGGCGGTTCCCGATCACCGCGTACATCTTCGGCTGCGTGAACGCGGGTTCGTCGCTCTCGTTGTGGCCGTACCGCCGGTAGCAGACCATGTCGACGACGACGTCCTTCTTGAAGGCGTTGCGGAAGTCGAACGCGAGGCGGATCGTGCGCACGCAGGCGTCGGGATCGTCGCCGTTGACGTGGAAGATCGGTGCCTGCACCGCCTTCGCAATGTCGGTGGCGTGCACGGTCGAGCGGGCGAAGCCGGGAGTGGTCGTGAAGCCGACCTGGTTGTTGACGACGACGTGCACCGTACCGCCGACGTCGTAACCGGGGAGCTCCGAAAGGTTCAAGGTCTCCGCGACGACACCCTGGCCCGCGAACGCCGCGTCGCCGTGGATGAGGACGGAGAGCACGCGGTCGTGGTCGGCATCGCCGAGCCGGTCCTGCTTGGCGCGGACCATGCCCTCGGCGACGGGATCGACGGCTTCGAGGTGGCTCGGGTTCGCGGCCAGCGTGATGCCGATCGTCGTGCCCGACGGGGCGGTGAACTTGCCGGTCGCGCCGACGTGGTACTTCACGTCGCCGGAGCCCTGCGGGACGTTCGGGTCGAGCTCGCCCTCGAACTCGCGGAAGATCTGCTCGTACGACTTGCCGACCACGTTGGCGAGGACGTTCAGGCGGCCGCGGTGGGCCATCCCCATCACGACCTCCTCCATACCGGCGTCGGCCGCGCCGGAGATCAGGAAGTCGAGCATCGGGATGAGCGTCTCGGCGCCTTCGAGACTGAAGCGCTTCTGGCCGAGGAACTTCGTGTGCAGGAACCGCTCGAACGCCTCGGCGCCGTTCAACGCCGAGAGGATGTTGCGTTTGTCGTCGATGGTCGTGTCGTCGTGGACACCTTCGACCTTCTGCTGGATCCACGCCTTCTGGTCGGGCTCCTGGATGTGCATGTACTCGACGCCGATGGTGCGGGCGTAGGCGTCGCGCAACACGCCGAGGATGTCGCGCAGCTTCATGCTGTCGCGGCCCGCGAGCCCGCCGGTCGGGAACTCGCGGTCGAGATCCCAGATCGTGAGACCCCAGTGGTTCGGGTCGAGCTCCTCGTGTGTGCGCGGCTCCTTCAGCCCGAGCGGGTCGAGGTTCGCGATGAGGTGCCCGCGGACCCGGTACATGTTGATGAGTTGCTGGACGGCGATGACCTTGTGCTGCGCTTCGACGGTTCCTTCGAGCGGGCTGCGGTCGGGCGACCAGCGCGCGGGCTCGTACGGAACGCCGAAGCTGGCGAAGATGTCGTCGTAGAAGTTGTCGCCGCCGAGCAGCAGGTCGTGCACCTTCGCGAGGAACTCGCCGCTCTCGGCGCCCTGGATGATGCGATGGTCGTACGTGCTCGTCAGCGTCACGGTCTTGCTGACACCGATCTCCGCGAGCGTCTGCGGATCCGCGCCCTCGTACTCGGGCGGGTAGGTGATCGCGCCGACGCCGACGATGACGCCCTGGCCGGGCATGAGCCGCGGCACCGAGTGCAGCGTGCCGATGGTGCCCGGGTTCGTCAGCGAGACGGTGGTGCCCGCGAAGTCGTCGACGGTGAGCTTGTTCGTGCGCGCCCGGCGGATGAGGTCTTCGTACGCGGCGTGGAACGCGGCGAAGTCGAACGCGTCGGCGTGCTTGATGTTGGGGACGAGCAGCGTCCGTGTGCCGTCGGCCTTCTGCTGGTCGATGGCGAGGCCGAGGTTCACCTGCGCGTGCCGCACGACGCTCGGTGTGCCGTCGACGAACCCGAAGCTCGCGTTCATGCCCGGCACGTCGCGCGAGCGCGCGGACCACCGCGAAGCCGATGAGGTGCGTGAAGCTGACCTTGCCGCTCCGCTCCGCGGCGAGCTGGTTGTTCAGGATCTGGCGGTTGATCTCGAGCAGCTTCGCGGGCAGCGTCCGCACCGATGTCGCGGTCGGGACGCCGAGGCTCGCCTCCATGTTCTCGACGATGCGCGCGGACGCACCCCGCAGCGGTTGGGGCGACTCGCCGTCGAGGGTGAGTGGGGGGCGGGTGCCGTCGTCGGTCGCGGTCGCGGCGGGTGGCGCCGGTGCCGGTGCCGGTGCCGCGGGAGGTGCGGGCGCGACGGCCTGGATCACGTCGCCGCGGGGCTGGTAGTCGGCGAAGAACTCGCGCCATCCGGCCGAGACGGCGTTGGGATTCTCGCGGTACAGGCGGTACATCTCGTCGATCAGCCCGGCATTGGGGCCGAGCTCCGCGAGGCGAGGCCCGGACGGCGTCGCTCCGGTCGTCATTGTGAACGCACCTCGTTCCGGGGCGGAAGCCCGCCCGTTGTCACTCCGCGAGCGTATGACACCCAATCGGTCGAATCGCACCCGCGCGGAGCGCGGCGGCGGCCGTCCGCCGCGTCAGCGCCGGACGAGCTCGGCGAGGCGGAACGCGAGGTCGAGCGACTGGCGGGCGTTGAGGCGCGGGTCGCAACGCGTCTCGTACTTGTCCTCGAGCTGCTCGCCCCGTACGTCGTCGCCGCCGCCGAGGCATTCCGTGACGTCGTCGCCGGTCAGCTCGACGTGGACGGCGCCGGGCCAGACGTCGACGGCGCGGCACGCGAGGAAGAACTGCTCGACCTCGTGCATGACGGCGTCGAAGTCGCGGGTCTTGTAGCCGCTCTCGTGCGTATACGTGTTGCCGTGCATCGGGTCGCACGCCCACACCACGGGATGCCCCGACCGGGCCACCGCGTGCAGGAGCGGCGGGAGCTTCGCCGCGACCCGTTCGGCGCCCATGCGGCTGACGAGCACCAGCCGGCCCGGCTCCTTGCCGGGGTCGAGACGCCGGCAGAGCGCGACGGCCTCCTCGGGGGTGGCGTCGGGCCCGAGCTTCACGCCGATCGGGTTCTGCACGCCGGCGAGGAACTCCACGTGCGCGCCGTCGACCTGGCGGGTCCGCTCACCGATCCACAACAGGTGCGCGGAACAGTCGTACCAGTCGCCGGTCAGGCTGTCGCGGCGGGTGAGCGCCTCCTCGTAACCGAGGATGAGCGCCTCGTGGGAGGTGTAGAAGTCGACCTCGTGGAGTTGGGCCTCGTGGGCGAGGTCGATCCCGCACGCGGCCATGAAGTGCAGCGCCCGCTCGATGCCGTCGGCGACCTCGGCGTAGCGGCGGCCCTCCTGGCGCGATGCGATGAACTCGAGGTTCCACTGGTGGACGCGGTTCAGGTCGGCGAACCCGCCCTTGGTGAACGCGCGCAGGAGATTGAGCGTCGCGGCGGCCTGGTTGTAGCCGCGCAACATCCGTTCGGGGTCGGGCGTGCGGGCGTGCGCGTCGAACGCGTAGTCGTTGACGATGTCGCCGAAGTACGACGGCAGCTCCACGCCGTCACGGCGTTCGACCGGCGACGACCGTGGCTTGGCGAACTGGCCCGCGATGCGGCCGACCTTCACGGTGGGCACGCCGGTGCTGTAGGTCAGCACGACCGACATCTGCAGGATGACCTTGAGCTTGTCGCGGATGTTGTCGGCGGTGAACTCCGCGAACGACTCGGCGCAGTCGCCCGCGTGCAGCAGAAAGCCGTCGCCCTTGCTCACCGCCGCGAGCGACTCGCGCAGTGACCGGGCTTCGCCTGCGAACACGAGCGGCGGCATGTGCCGGAGCTCCTGCATGACCTGGTCGAGCGCGACCGCGTCGGGCCAGTCGGGCTGGTGCGCGGCGACGCGCCCGCGCCAGCTCGCGGGATCCCAGTCGAGGTTGTGCAGCGGCACGGGTGCGGTCATCGCGAGGTCGCCAACAGTCGATCGGGATCAGAGGTAGGCGCCGGGCGTGCGTTCGCCCACGCCGGGAGCCGGGTCGAGACCGCGCCGGTTGCGCATGTCCTCGAACTGCCGTTGCGCCTGCATCTGTTGGGTGAACAGGGTCGCCTGGATGCCGTGGAAGAGTCCCTCGAGCCAGCCGACGAGCTGCGCTTGCGCGATGCGCAGCTCCGACTCGCTCGGCGTGTCGCTCGAGAACGGCAACGTCACGTCCGAGAGCTCCTGGCGGAGGTCGGGGGAGAGGATCTCCTCGAGCTCGTGGATGGAGCGTTCGTGGATCTCCTTGAGCGACCGCCGGCCCGCGTCGTCGAGCGGCGCGCGCCGCGCCTCGTCGAGGAGCGCCCGGACCATCGCCGCGATCCGGATCAGCTTCGTCGGTCGTGCCACCTGCTCGCTGTCGTCGGTCGAGCCTTCGGGCAGGATCATCGGCATCACGACTTCAGGCGTGACGGGTCCTTCACCCGGTGAACTGGCGCGGCCGGATCCGTCGTTACCGGGTTCCATCTGGGTCACGAAAGCGAATGGTACCGGCCGGGGCCGGCCGCCCTCCGAGCGATTAGACCAGCGCCGTCTTGCGCCTCGGGGCCGGGCTGTCGAGCGCCACGAGGTTCGCCAGACGGGGGTCGTTCGAGAAGACCTCGATGATCGGTTCGCGCATTCCGAGCCGGCGTTGCAGACGCTCGACCTCGAGCTCCTGGTTCCACAGCACGAAGGTGACGACCATGCCCTCGTTCCCGGCCCGGGCGGTCCGGCCCGAGCGGTGGACGTACGACTTGTGCTCCTCCGGCGGGTCCCAGTGGACGACCACGTCGACGTCGTCGACGTGGATGCCCCGCGCCGCGACGTCGGTCGCGACGAGCACGCCGTGCTCGTCGTTCTGGAAGTCCTTCAACGCCTTCTCGCGCGCGGACTGGCGCAGGTCGCCGTGGATGGCCGCCGCCGGGACGCCTTCGCGCTTGAGCTGCGAGACGAGCTTGTCGGCGCCGCGCTTCGTGCGCACGAACACCATCGTGCGGGACACGCCTTCGGAGATCGCGGCCAACACCTTGATGCGGTCGAGCTCGTGCACCTTCAAGAACCGGTGCAGCATGTCTTCGACGTCCTGCTCCTCGGAGACGACCTCGTGCACGACCGGGTCGTGCATGTACCGTCGGACCAGCACGTCGACCTCGCGGTCGAGCGTGGCCGAGAACAACAACGTCTGGCGGTCGTTCGGAACCTTGCGCATGATCCACTCGACCTGCGGCAGGAAGCCCATGTCGGCCATGCGGTCGGCCTCGTCGATGATGAGGATGCCGATCTGGTCGAGGTCGAGCTCACCCCGCTCGAGGAGGTCGATCAGTCGACCCGGCGTTGCGACCGCGACCTCGATGCGCCGGGAGAGGTTGCGGATCTGGCGGTCCATCGAGGTGCCGCCGTAGAACGCGGCGACGCGCACGCCGATCTGCTTGCCGATCGGGCTCAGTACGTCGACGACCTGCTTCGCGAGCTCCCGGGTCGGCACCAACACCAGTGCGGTGGGGTGGCCCGGCTTGGACGCCTGCGTGGTCTGGAGCGCGGGCAGGCCGAACGCGAGCGTCTTGCCCGAGCCGGTCTTGGCCTTGCCGCACACGTCGCGCCCGGCGAGGGCGTCCTCGATCGTGAGGGCCTGGACGGGGAACGGTTCGTCGATGCCCTGGGCGGAAAGGGCGTCGACGATCTCGGCCCGGAGGCCGAGCTCTTGGAATGTGGTCACGTTTCTCCTCAACCTGAATGTCGTATCGGAGGCCGATCCTCGGCATCTCCGGACGGAAACAGGTGAGGGACGGCCGCGGGCCTAAGCAATGCGCTCGGGAACCCGAGACACCAGAGTAGCTGGTCAATGCACCCGACCGGTGCGGGACGCGCCTCCGAGGCCCCGACCGGGTGCGTCGACCGGTCCGCCCCGGCGGTAGCGCAGGATCGACAAGGTGGCGAACACCACGCTGATCCCGGCCGCCCGCACGAGGGAGGCGACCACGTTAGCGTCGGGGCGTGCCGTACGCGACCCGGACCATGCACGACGCCGACTCGCACATCATGGAGCCGGCCGACTGGTTGCATCCCTATCTCGATGCCGGGACGCGGGAGCGCTTCCCCCTCGTCTGGGACGACGGGAACGAGGACACGACACCGCTCGACGCGGTCGCGCGCGCCACCGCGCTGCATCGTGACCCGTCGTACCGCGCCGGCGATGCGACCGAGATCACGCTGCGCAAGAACTTCCTCGCGACCGGCTCGTTCCTGAACGCTGACCGCGCGGCCGCGCTCGAACTGCTCGGCTTCACCAGCCAGCTGGTGTTCGACACGTTCACGAGCCCGCACTCGCTCCGTTTCGATCGCGACGGCGACCACCAGCTCGCGATCGACATCGCACGTGCGCAACACCGTGCGGTACTCGACTGGTGTTCCGTCGACGCGCGTCTCCTTCCCGTCACCGTCGTTCCCGTCGGCGACACCGCGGCTGCGGTCGCGCTCACGCGTGAAGCAATCGACGCGGGCAGCGCGGCCATCTGGATCGGCCAGTACCCGGCGGGCCATTCACCGAGTCACGTCGAGCTCGAGCCGATGTGGGCGGCGTGCGCGGAGGCGGGTGTCCCCGTGGTGCTGCACGTCGCCGGCGCGGGCGCCAACGTCATGGCTCCCGACTTCTTCGACAACGGTCGGCCGCCGGTGCCCGACTTCCACGGGGGCGACACGAACTTCAAGTCGATCGACTACCTCTCGATCCCGCTGCCGGTCATGCAGACGTTGAACGCGTTGATCATCGACGGCGTGCTCATGCGGTATCCGGCGTTGCGGATCGGCGTCATCGAGCTGGGTGCGACGTGGGTGCCGGGGTGGATGCGATCGCTCGACTCGGCCCACGAGGCGTTCCGCAAGAACGAAGAACGACTCCAACAGATGGATCTCCGACCGAGCGAATACGTGCAACGTCAGGTGCGGGTCACCCCCTACCCGCACGAGGACACGGGCTGGACCATCGCGAACGCGGGCGACGACGTGTGCATGTTCTCGTCCGACTTCCCGCACGTCGAGGGCGGACGGAACCCGATCGCGCGGTTCGAGCGGAGCATGGACGCGGCCGACCTCGGCGCCGACGCGCGCGAACGTTTCTACGTCGAGAACTTCGCCGACCTGCTCGGCCCGGTGCTCGAACGCCGCGGCATTCTCTAAGCCTCGCGGGTCGCGCGGAGCGCGCGCCGCCATACGGATCGATACGCGTCGACGCCGTCGGGGGACAGCGGGCCTTCGGGACCGCTCGCGATCGAGACGCGCTCCGGCACGCTGCCCCAGACCGCGACGTTCGCCTCCGTCCAGGCCGCGACGACGTCCTGGTAGTCGCGCGTGTAGGTGCGGGCGGAGGAGATGACGAGCCCGACCGGCAGCTTGCGGGGGACGAGGTCGAGCACGGCCTCGACGCGCGCGGTCTCGACCCCGCCGATCCGGGTCGGGATGACGACGACGCTCGCGCGCTCGATCGCCTTCGCGAGGAGCCGTTCGTTCCCGGGCGGGGTGTCGACGACGGCGACCTCCTCGGGGTCGATCCGGTCGAGCGCCTTCACGAGCAGCCGGTCGGTCGGCGCCTCGACGAGGGTCACCCGTTCGAAGTACTCGTCCTCGGCGCTCTCGATCCAGTCGGCCGCGCTGGCCTGCGGGTCGGCGTCGACCAGCGTGGCCGGGTGGCGGGCGGCCGCGAGGGCCGCCAGGTACACCGATGTGGTCGTCTTGCCGACCCCGCCCTTCAATGCCCGCGACGACGATGATCATGTCCGGACGGTATCCAGTCGGCGGGCGCCGCCCCAACCCTTCGCCCGCCCGGAGGCGGCGACCGGGCGGGCGACAGGGCTCGAGGCGTCCGCGATGCGAGCGGGCCTACCTACGGGTAGGTAGGCTGCGCCCATGACGTCCATGCCCGCGCCCGACCTCCTCGAGGCACTCGTCCCGAACGTCGAGCAGCTGTTCGAACGGCACCTCGCCACCACCAAACCGTGGATGCCCCACGAACTGGTCCCGTGGTCACGCGCCGCCGAGAGCGATCCGACCCGCGCGTGGCACGAGTCCGACGCGACGCTGCCCGCGGGCGTGCGCAGCGCGCTCGTCGTCAACCTCCTCACCGAGGACAACCTTCCGTACTACTTCGAGACGATCAACCGGATGTTCCCGCACGAGGTGTGGCACGCGTGGGCGCGACGGTGGACGGCCGAGGAGATGCGGCACGCGATCGTCATCCGCGACTACATGACCGTCACGCGCGCCGTCGACCTCGTCGCGCTGGAGAACGCGCGCATGCACCAGGTTTGCGGTGGGCAGGTTCCGCAGCCGGACTCCGCCGCCGACACGCTCGCGTACGTCGCGTTGCAGGAGCTGGCGACGCGTATCTCGCACCGCAACACGGGCAACCTTCTCGACGACGACGCGGGCTACAAGGTGATGGCGCGCGTCGCGGCCGACGAGAACCTCCACTATCTCTTCTACCGCGACCTCGTGTCGGCCGCGCTCGAGATCGATCCGTCGGGGACGGTGTGCGCGATCGAGCGCCAGGTGCGCACGTTCGAGATGCCGGGTGTCGGTATCCCCGACTTCACCGCACATGCGTCCGCGATCGCGGCCGCGGGCATCTACGACTTCGTCCTGCACCACGACCAGGTGCTGGTCCCGGTCGTGTTGCGGCACTGGGGTATCGAGACGATCGAAGGGCCTCGACCCGCAGGCCGAGGAAGCTCGCGGCGGATCGTCGGACACATCGCGCGGATCGGGCGCATCGGCCAACGGCTGGCCGCCCGTCGGGCACCGGTTCCGGCCGGTACCGCCTCCTGACCGGGCCGCGGCGGCCCCCGACCCGGCGGGCCTCCGGAGGCCGGGCCCTCTTTGGCGCTACGGCGCGGCCGGCGCGAGAGTTCATCCGTGACGACGATCTTCCTGGTGGGAATGGCCGCGCATCGCGATCGCCGTCGTCGTCAGTTCCGAGAAGCCGCGGCGTTGGCTCGAGCGGCGCTACTGGCGTCGGCAACGCCGTCGCCAGCGCTGACCGGCGCGCGCATTCTTCCGGCGCTTCGACGTTCGCACCGCGCCGTCGCTGTTGCCAACACCACGACGCGTGCGAGCGTCGATACGTCGAGCGGACCGTCGAACGACAACAGCAGTGCAGTCGACGGTGTGTGGACGTCGCGCGACGGTCGGTACGTTGCGTTCGCGTCCGCCGTGCGCGATTTCATCGCGGACGACAACGTCGGCAACACCGCGTGTTCGTACGCGACGCCATACGGAATCACGCCGATCCGCGCGTTCTCCATCGCGTCAGCGTGATGCGTTGAGTGACCGTCTGCACGTCTCCACTGAGACGTGAGTGTTCGGCGCCGGTTTCGCCCACTGAGAGCGGCCGGAGAGTCCATTGCAATTGCCCCACCCTGCTGTAGTGTGACCTTTCACTGAGCAACAGCTTCGCCGGAGGCGTACGCTCGAGTATCTACGGCGGCCGCGATGCAAAGTCGTGAAAGTCTGCTGGCTCTCACATTCGTCGAGATCGCCGACACACTCGTCGAGGATTACGACGTCGTCGACATGCTGACAACGTTGGCGTCGCGTTGCGTCGAGCTCTTCGACGTCGACCTGGCCGGGATGATGATTGCCGTCGACGGTGGGCTCAAGGTCGCCGCGTCGTCGAGTCAGGCGATGCATCGCCTCGAGCTCCTCGAACTGCAACACGAGGAGGGTCCTTGCGTCGACTCGTTCCGCACGGGCGAGTTCATCTCGTGTGTGGAGCCCTCCGAGCTGGCCGCCCGGTGGCCGAAGTTCGCCGCGGGAGCCATTCCCGCCGGGATCGGTTCGGTCGCGGCCGTGCCGATGCGGTTGCGCGAAGACACGATCGGTTCTCTCAACTTGTTGCGCACATCCACAGGGCCGCTCGCGGCCGAGGATCAAACCGCTGCGCAGGCGGTCGCCGACGCCGCGACAATCGGCATCCTGCAATACCGCACGCCGGAGGAGCACCGCTCGCTCGCCACTCAGTTGCAGCGCGCGAACGACAGTCGCCTCGTCGTCGAGCAGGCGAAGGCCATCCTCATGGCTCGCACACCGTTGGATGACGAGGCCGCGTTCCGGGCGATGCGCGCGTACGCACGGCACTATCACGGCTCTTCGCGATGAACGCTGGGGTCGTGTCGTGATCGGGTCGGGTTTGTTGGTCCGCGATTGAGGCCAGGGGCCTCGCCACTCTTGCGGTTGTCGAAGACAGCTCGAGAGGGAGACCCCTGGTGATTGGTCACGGTAGTGAAGGCGCGACCGCGTTGTTCGACATGGCCGGCTTCGTGGTCGTCGCGCACGTGGTCGAGGCTGGCGAGTGGTGGCTGCTGATCGAAACGACCGCCGATCGGGTGGGCTGTGTCGGGTGTGGGGTGCGCGCGGTTGGGCATGGCCGCCGCCGCGTCGCAGGTGCGCGACCTGCCGATCGCGGGTCGGCCGGTGCGGTTGGTGTGGGCGAAGCGGATCTGGCGTTGCCCTGACCGCGGCTGCACAACGGCGACGTGGAGCGAACATGACGCCCAGATCGGATCGCGGGCGTCGTTGACGGCCCGAGCTCGGATCGAGATCTGCCGCCGGGTTGGTCAAGACGCCGACAGTGTCGCTCAGGTCGCGCGCGAGTTCGGCGTCGGCTGGCATACCGCGATGGCGGCGGTGCGCGAGCACGGGATGGGCCTCGTCGATGATCCCGATCGTCTGGGTGCGCCGAGCGCGCTCGGGCTGGACGAGACCAGCTTCTTGCGAGCCGGTCCGAAGCATCCGACGGTGATGATCACCGGGTTCGTCGACCTGGACCGTCACCAGCTCCTCGACGTCGCCGAAGGACGCTCTGGCCAGGTCGTTCGCGACTGGCTCGACCAACGGCCGGCCGAATGGGTCGAGGCGATCGACGTTGCGGTCATCGACCCGTTCCGCGGGTATGCGACCGGCCTCACCGACCGGCTCAACGCGACGATCGTGGTCGATCACTTCCACGCGATCCGCCTCGCGAACAAGGCCATCGACGACGCGCGCCGCCGCACCCAACAAGAGACGCTCGGTCATCGGGGCCGACGTGACGACCCGTTGTATCGGATCCGCCGCCGGCTCCTCGTCGGTCACGAACGCCTCACCGACACCCAACATGAACGGATCCTCACGATGTTGGGTCACGGCGACCGGCACGGCGACGTCACCAACACCTACCTCGCCAAGGAACTCCTCCGCGACGTCTACGACGCGAAGACGGTCCGCGCCCGCGCGTCGTCGGCTCGTCGCTTCTACGAACACTGCGACCAGACCGGCGTGCGCGAGTGCCGCAGGCTCGCTCGCACGATCCGGGCCTGGGAAGCCGAGGTCCTCGCGTTCCACACGACCGGCCGCTCGAACGGTCCGACCGAAGGGATCAACCTGTTGATCAAGAAGGTCAAACGCGTCGGGCACGGCTTCCGCAACTTCAACAACTACCGGCTACGCCTCCTGTTGCACTGCGGCGTCCAATGGCACACTGTCCCCACCGCAAGAGTGCGAGGCCGTCAACCACGCTTCATCGCGTAGAGCCACTATCACCGCCGACTCTCGGATGTCGCGGCCGCAGTCGTGTACGACGAGATCGACGGGGCCGAGTGGCTCGATCCGGCGTTCTTCGAATAGGAGATCGAGCTTGAGCAACGTTCTGATCGTCGACGACGACAAGGATCTGCGTGACCTGGTCACGCTCAAGCTGCGTCGCTGCGGATTCGACGTACGGCAGGCGACGAACGCCGACGACGCGCTTCGAGCCGTCGCCGAAGAAGTGCCCGATCTCGTGTTGCTCGACATCATGATGCCGGGTGTTTCCGGCCTCGACCTGCTGGAACGCTGGCGCGCCGAGCCCGTCACCGCGCACCTTCCGGTCGTGATGCTGTCGGCGAAGGCGCAGGACTCGGAGGTCGCCCGCGGGTTCGAGCTCGGAGCCGACGACTACGTCGTCAAGCCGTTTCGCAACGACGACCTCGTCGAACGCGTGAGCGAGATCATTGCAAGATCGAAGACATGAGGTCGCTCCTCGCCGCCGGTAGCCGCGCGTCAGCGACATAGTCGGCGCATGCAGACCGGCGGCCGATCTCGAGGTGAGTCTCTCCCTCGCAATCAGTTCGACGGGTTGCTGTCGACCGCCTTCGGCCGCAGCCGGGGGACCTTCGGGCAAGAAGACGTCCTCGACACGCTGGCCGACCTCGAACGACCGGTCGGGCCGACCAACCATTGGTGCGTCATCCACGACACCAACGTCGAGCAGCTCGTGGTCGTCGTCCCGATCGTGCAGGACAGTCTCGAACGCGGCGCGCGGTGTCTGTACATCGCCGACGAACACCAGGTCGCGGGCGTCGAGAGCGCGTTGCAGGCCGGCGGGGTCGACGCGGCCGGCGCGCTGGCGTCGGGCGCGCTTCGGATCGCAACCAAGGAGGAGACCTACCAGCGCTTCGGGGCGTTCGACCCGAAGGACATGATCGCTTTCCTCGAGACCGCGCTCGCCGAGGCGCTCGCCGACGGATTCAACGGCCTCTGCGTCACCGCGGAGATGACCTGGTCCCTCGCGTCGGACGTCGGCAACGAGCGTCTGATCGAGTACGAATCGAAGCTCAACTCGTTTCTCGCGGCCCACACCGATGTCGTCGCGATACATCAGTACAACCGGAAGCGGTTCGCGCCCGAGACGATCCGAAACGTCATTCGCACACATCCGGTCATCGGCTTCGGCGGCGAGATGTCGCAGAACCCCTACTACGTCCCGCCCGAGGAGTTCCTCGCCGCGCCGCAGACCTCACGAGAAGTCGAGCGGATGCTCGCCAGCATCACGATCCGTCAACGGATCGCCAACGATCTCCGGGCGGCCGGCTACTACACCCGTTCGCTCTACGACCTGAATCTCGACGCGGTGGTCACCACGACACCGGCGGGCGCGATCCGGGACGTGAACGGGAAGATGGAGTCGTTGCTCGGGCTTCCCCGCCAGGAAATCCTCGGCACGGATCTGCGAGCCCATCTCGCGGATGCGGAGCGCACGAGCGACTTCCTCGAACGGGTGTCGAGCGAGGGCGCGGTCGAGAACTACGAGCTCTCCGCGGTTGCCAACGACGGTCGGACCACCCCGGTGTCTCTCAATGCCTTCGCGCTCCGCGACAGTGCCGGCCGGATACGGGCGATCATCTCGTCGGCACGCGATCTCAGCGAAGAAAGACGCCTCGAAGAACTCCGCCAGAATGCACTCGAGAGCTCTCGCGAGTTCGATCGAGCGAGGACCGACTTCGTTGCACGGGTGTCGCACGAGCTCCGAAGCCCCCTAGCGTCGGTCCTCGGCTTCGTCGAACTCCTCACCGACAAGGACGCGTCCCCGCTCGACGACGAGCAACGTTCGATGCTCGGCGTCATCGAGCGCAACGGAATCCGCCTCTTGAAGCTCGTCGAGGATCTCTTGACGATGTCGCGCATCAGCGCCGGCACGCTCGAAGTCCATCGCCAACCCGTCGCGCTCTCCTCGATCATCGACCAGGCGCTCGAGGGCTTCGTACCCGAGATGGCGAAGCTGAGCCTGACGAGCGAGGTCGCGGTCGACGACGACGTCTTCGTCGAGGTCGACGCCGAACAAGTCGTACGTGCCGCCGTCAACCTCATTTCCAACGCCGTCAAGTTCACGCCCGCGGGCGGGCACATCTACATCGAAGGACGGCGCGACGGTGACGACGCGGTGATCTCGGTGCGCGACACCGGTATCGGCATCCCGCTCGACGAACAGTCCCGCTTGTTCACGCGCTTCTTCCGCTCCAGCCTCTCGCGCCGACTCGAAACCCAGGGAACGGGAATCGGCCTGTTCCTCGTCAAACAGATCATCGAGGCGCACGACGGCACCATCGAGGTGGCATCGCGTCCCGGCGACGGAACGACGGTCGTGGTCCGGCTCCCGCTCCCGGCTGATGCCTGAGCCCGACGAGCTTTGGCCCGTGGTGAAGGGTGCCGATCGCAGTGTCGATGAGTTGCGCGCCCTCGGCAGGATTCGAACCTGCGCACACGGAGTAAGGGGGACGTGACGCCGACGTAGTGCTCTCAGCGAGAGGGCACAACGTGGGGTCTACGTCACGGCACAACGAAAAGCTCGTCCGCGAGTACGTCGCGTGGTTGCGCGACGTACGAGGCCACCGACCCGCAACGATCTACAACTACGCGGCGACCTTCGATCCGTTTCTTGCATCGCTCGGGGAGCGATCCACTCCGAACGGTGCGTCTGCACCGATCTTGAGGCATTCCTGCGCAGACCGCGGACAAAGATCCGCGGCCCGCGTGTTGCGCCTGGCACGTTGCGCCGAGAGGTGAGCACGCTGCGGGGGCTCTACGAGTACCTCGTTGCTCGCGATCACGTTGACCGCAATCCGACGACGCTGCTCGTCGCACCACGACGACCGAAGCGTGAGCCTCGCGTAATCCCCGATGACCTTTGGGGGGACGTCTGGTCGCGCGAGACTCAGCGGACGAAGCCCGAGTCCTTCTCGGCCTCGGCTTCTTCTGCGGCCTACGTCGCGCCGAGATCGCGTCTCTGCGCACCGAGCAGGTCGACCTGCGAGGCCTGCAGCTCGTGAGGTTCGAACGCAAGGGCGGTGGAGACGCCGTCCTCCCGTTCGGGATGATGCTCTCGATCTTCGAACGCGAGATGCCGCACCTGTTCGGTCCCGACGGCACCGAGAGCTTCCTGGCGCCGCTCAAGGCGGCCGTTGCAGCCCGGCCACGTCGCGGGCTTCTCATGCCGTGGGCTGACCAGATCGAGTCTCTGCGCATCCAAGCGCCCACGCCAGCACGTACTGCCCGCCTGGTACTGTCGACCCTCAGATCGCGAGCAAGCGGCTTCGCCAGCTGCTCGCCGAGCTCGACCTCTCTGGGGCGTTCTCCCTGCATTGCCTGCGCTATTCGGCGGCTACGAATCTGGCACGCGCTGGCGTTCCCGTGCAGATGATCCAGCGTCTTCTTGGCCACTCTTCGATTACGACGACGATGGTCTACGTCCGCGTATCGCACGTCGAGCTTGCCGAGTGGTTCCGCGAGCGGCGAGAACGGCCGCACGTTGCGTGCGAGCTTCAATCGCCACATCTAGTTCGAGACCGCGTAACAGCAACGCGGCGACGCTGGCGGGCTGTCAATACATCAGGCAAGCTCTCGGCGCACTAACGGCGGGGAGGGCGAATGAGCCTGTTCGATCGACTGTTCGGGCGCACGACGGCGCAACCGATAACGATGCGCGACATGCAGGCGCACGAGATGCGAGGCGCCGCTGACGGAGGCGTCGACCTGTGCGAGATCGAGGTGCACGGCGAGGGCTTCCGACAGGATGCGCTCGCTCGGCTCGCGGGACCGAAGGGCGTCGAAGGGAAGCAGGCGTACTTCGGCGTGACACTGCGTTGCGAGCCGACGAACCCGCATGATGCGAACGCCGTGCGCGTCGAGTGCATGGGTCAGCACGTCGGCTTCGCGAGCCGCAGAATCGCTGAGAAGCTCTCGCCCGCCATGTTGCAACACTGCGGAGGCGTGCTCGAAGCGCGCGGCATGATCGTCGGAGGCTGGAAGGACGAGTACAGCGAAGGCCACTACGGCATCCACGTGTGGATCACGACCGATGACGCCTTGCGGCTCGGCATCCGACCCGACGCGTTCGATGCCTCACTCCGCGAACCGTGGCCGAAGCCGCCTTCGGCTGCACCGAACGAGCACCGCGTGTCGCCGAACTTCGGCAGCGATGCCGAGATCAGCGGCTCCGATGTCACGGTGACATGCGAAGAGCACTACCAGGCGACGATCGAAGCATCGATGCCTGCGAACTGGGACCCAGCACGACGCTGGCCAGTGCTGTGCGATCTCATCATCGTGGACGCGAACCCGCACGCGACGCGCAACGGACGGTGCATCGAGGTGCGCATCGGCAGCAGCACGATCGGATACTTCACGCCGAAGATGACGGAGCGTCACCTGCCGATGGTGCAGCGCTGGAGCGCGAGCAGTTGGCACGTCACCGCGATGGGCAGCGTGTCGATGGGCCAGAAGGGTGGCACGAACATCAGACGGGTGAAGCTGTTGATCGAGCACGATCACTGACACCGACATGTCGGCTCGCCGTGTTCGGCACAGCGCTGAACATCTCGCCGCCCGACCGATTACGGTCAACCGCGACGCAGATCAGACGGGGGAATGTTGACCAGGGCCGACCGCTGCAGCGGTATCGAGGGCGAGAATCTGTGCAGCAATATGCCGATGTTCGACGTGCAGGGTCGCCTTGCGTGCGCGTTTCACCTCGCGGCCATTGTTCTCGCCGAGTCACGCGAGCAGCAGGTCGAGGGCATCGTCACGCTCGATGACGGCGGAGTCTTCATCGAACACGACGAACCAGGCGTGCGCAGTCGTACCCCTGTGATCGTAGGGCGACGTGATAGTTCCACTGTCATTGCGAACGCGAGCATTTCAGGAGCGCGGCGGGAGCACCCGCCGCCCTGTCGTCAGCGCGCGTGCGCGTCTGCGCACCCGTGTGAGCACTTCGACGGGCGCGTCACATGGTCGCGCGCCCAGCCGCCCACACGCATGCGAGCGAGCCAAATCGGCGGCTACACGTCATCGCCACTTTCCCACACGTCTGGAGACCTGCGGAATCGCTTGATCGTCTCTCGTGATTCACGGATCGAGGACGCCTCCGCGATCTTCTGCACCCACACGCTGTTGAGTGCGCGGACTTCTCGGGTTCGACCGCGAAGCGTCGTCATCATCGCGAGCTTCGCCCGCGCTCGCGCAGTCCACCCGTACCTTCCTCGGAACCTCAACCAGACGAAGGCCGCGTTATAGGCAGAGTAGAGACCGATCAGATAGAGGGTCGGGACGAGCGTGATCGTGAGCCACAACGGCAGAACAAGCGCGCGGAGTTCATCCAGCTTGTCGATCGCGTTCCACCTTGTAGCGACTCGCCACGTGACAGCTACGAGCAGCAGGACAGAGGCGACCGCTACGACGACGTTGACGGTTCGTTGCACGGTCGGGTCTTGGTCCGTGACTCGAATCGACACGGATATCAACGCGAGTGTGGTCGCCAACGGGAGGATGATGAGGAACTCGACAGGCAGGCTAAAGGTGACGACGTCGTTGACGTAGAACTCGACCAGGACGCTCAAGCCGATCGCCGCAACAACGGCTTTGCGCAAGAAGTGCTCCGTGCCCGAGCGTGTCGTCGCGCCGAACAACAGTCCGAGAGCGCCGACCGACCACACCACGGTGTCGCGCGTGAGCGCAGGCGTCCAGAGCGAGACGTACCAAGCGAGATAGGTCGAAGCGGCGATCGACGCGAGAACGATGAGGATCGGTACACCTATCGTAAGACTGATCACTTCTCGCAGTAGGGGGGGTATCGACGATCGCACCCATGCTCGCCCACCGCGACGAGCCAAAACGATTCCCATCGCGATCGTGAACCAAATGACCGTGGCCCAATCCCGATCTGTCATAGTCGATTGCTCACGGGTGCACTCCGCAGACATTGCATCCGCACGTACTCGCGCGTGCAGTCGGTCGGGTCGCCTTCGCGTCGCCGAGCGAAGCCCGCGCGGCCATCAGGCTGGTCGTCGCAGATGCAGCCCACGATCGCGCCGCTCCAAACACCAGGATCAGGGATCCGCGACAACTCACGAAGACAAAATGTCCTCGACGCTGATCCACTCCTGCGAGAGGATCGGTCGCTCGACCAGAAACCATCGGCTCGGATTGCAGCCCCGTTCGAGCGCACGCACCGACTCCCACCGCCACTCGTTCGCGCGCTCGCTCCAGGGCAGAAGTGAGCTGCTGTCGAGATCGACGACGAATCGTGCCGTCAGCGGTGGCTTACTCGTGTTCCACCCTTGGCGTGAGGGATCAGGTTCAGTCGTAAGCCACACGACGCGGGGCCAGGGGTACGAGCTTCCCCAGCCCGCGGTCGGCCACCGCGGGCTCGATCGCGCCCAGTGCAACGATCTGTTCACGCGCGCCGTCGTTCGTCAGGTGGTAGAGCTGCACCCGCCGACGCTACCGACCGTCTGTGACAGCAGCTCGCACCCGCGCAACGGTACGCCCTCGTTCAGCAGCGTCACTGCCCTGTCGTTCACAGCGCTCGCCTGGACACAAGCGCTTTCGTTTGTTCGATGGGTGTTACGATTCCAGATGAACGCGCGGCTTCGTACTCAAGGCTCACAGTGATTTTTTGTTTCGTGCACACGAGAGATTCTCGTCGCACTCCCGCCAGGTAGCTCTCCGCAACTTGAGCGCCGCGCGCGCGGACGAGGGTGAAATCAATTCAGGCTCGCACGTCCAGGGCAATCGCCCGCAGCATGAGACTCATACTGACGAACGCGTCCCCCACCCCCCCTCTACCTCCCCCGTGACGCGTGACGATGGCGCAAGATCGAGTGCGATCGCCATCGACTCGGCAACCGCATCGGTCGGATCGGCCTGACCTGCGGTGTAAACAGCGCTGACACGCGATTGACAGGGTGCGCATGCTGCCGCCCATGAACATCGTGGCGTACATCCGTGTCTCGACCGACCGCCAAGCCGAGCTGGGGCTCGGGTTGGACGTGCAACGCGCAGCCATTCGATCGTGGGCGCAATCGAACGGCTACCGCATCGTCCTCTGGACCGCCGACGAGGGCGTGTCGGGCAGCAATGGGCTCGACGCGCGCGAGGGCTTGGCGGACGCGCTGAGGGCGCTCAGAACGTGCGCGGCAGATGCGCTGGTCGTCTATCGCCTCGATCGCCTCGCGCGCGATCTCGTTCTCCAGGAGAGCCTGCTCGGAGAGGTGTGGAGGATGGGGCGACACGTCTATTCGACGTCGGCGGCGGAGGACGCCTATCTCGATCCGAATGGCGCTGCCGACGATCCGTCGCGCGCGCTGATCCGCCAGGTGCTCGGCGCCGTTGCTCAGTACGAGCGCTCGATGATTAGGCTTCGCCTGCGGAGTGGTAAAGCACGGAAACGCGCGGCGGGGGGCTACGTCGGCGGACAGGTGCCCCTTGGCTGGCGGGTCGACGGCGGCGAGTACGTCGCGGACGACACCGAACAGGCCGCCCTCGATCGCATGAGGCAGCCTCAGGGCGGAGGGCAGGTGCGCTCCGCGAGGTGTGCGCGGCGCTGGATGCAGAAGGCTTCCGCACGAAGCGAGGTGGCGTGTGGTGGCCGCAGACCGTGAAGCTGGCGCTCGATCGTGCGGGCACACGCTGAGGTCGGCTCGGGCTGGTCGAGCGGGCTTCTACGCGCTGGCGTTGATGGCTCCAGAGCGTCGGTACTGGTCTCGGCAAGGTCGTAGCGCAGGAGCACACGCGCATAATGGTGGTGCGGTCAGACCTCTCGCCCGAGGAGACGATGCTGCCGCTAGAGACCACGCCATCGCGTGGTCTTCTCCGCGTTCCGTGGTCGTGGGACGAGCCGCCCATTAGGTAGGAATGTTCTTCAAGAGAGGTTCCATGTCTGGTCTCCCGACACCCGAGGTCCGCCGTGCTCTGCGTTGCGGCGCACGTCTGACCCTGGCCGATGCCGCACGCCGAGGTCGCGCGCGTCCGTGACCTCGCTGCACTACTACGAGAATGGCCGAGGCCCCCGTCCTGGACCGAAGCGGCAGCGCTACGAGAGGCTCCTGGAGCGTCTCGCTGCGCAGCTGGGGCTGGACCAGCGATGAGCGATCTACGCCTCGTAGGAGGCGACGCAGCGGCGCTGTTGGCGAAGGTGCGGCTACCTGCGGAAGAGCGCGGTTGGCCAACAAGCGAGCCTTCCGCGGCGCTGCCGCCGCGCGGCCGAGAGCTGTGCCCGTCATGCCAGATGTTCCGCAGGTGCGCTTCGTTCCTTCGTCGGCTGCCCGATCGGCTTGGTGGCCCGAAGGGGTCAATGAGGATGCGGGATTGCGCCGAATGCCGACGCGACAAACGGCGCGGTCGCCCGAAGGAAGACCGCGTGATCGCAGCGATGTGACGAAACCGCGGTAGGACAACGCCTGATGGCCCTTGCCGTGGGTCAAACCTGGACTGCACGTGTCTCAGGAGCCCGCCTTAGCAAGCGCCTCGGCTCTCAGAACTCGACCGAACTGAGCCCGTAGCTCCGTACGGCCGAGTCATACCTTCAAGCGCCCGCGGTCGTGCGGGCGCGGTGCTCGCGGTCGGCGACGGCTCTGTCGGCCGTCGCCTTACTTGTTGGGAGCTACGTGGAGAGCCTGACGAGCGAACCACGTCGCTCCTGCTAAGGCAGTCGCTCCGCGCTAGTGCATGGTGAGCGCACCACGCGAGCCATGCAGCTCGCGACGGCTTGAAGCCGTCGCTCAGTCGGAGCTGCGAGGACCACGGAGCAGCTCGCCGACGTCGTCCTCTATCGCTGCCGACGTCGCCCCCACAAGTTAATTCATTCGGAGAGGTAGGCGCGTCGTTCGCGGCGCCAGGCGTAGGAGATGACGAAATGGCCAAGATGAAGCACCATCGGCGCGCATCGGGCGACGTGAGCAACGCGCGCAAGCGAGAGAGCGTCGTGCTGGAAACAGAGGCCGAATATGGCACGAAACTCGTCGCGATCGCGGAACACGGCCGAGTCGTAACGCTCGACGCCAATGGAAGGTGTGTGGTCTGCGAGGAGGATCTCGCGGCGGGGACTGAGGCGCTGTCGTACCCCAAGACGGGAGATCTGGCTCACATCCGTTGGCAGTGCCCTGCCAGACCTGAGTATCGCAACGAGATGATCGTCATACCGCTACCTACCGCGGGGCCTTACGAGATGCTCGGCCACACGTGTTAGCTGCCGACAAGCCTTGTGAAGGACTCGCCCTACGAGGGGTAGTCGGCTGCTCGTGCAGAGCTGTCTCTACTCTTGGTTCGTGAGGTCGCGTAGCAAGGCGGCGTAGGAGCCCGACTCGACCTCGCCAGGTTTCAAGCGGTGGGGCATCTCGCCGCGCGCAGCTTGGCGCTTCCAAAGCTCCTGATCAGACGCGTCTCTTCTGCGCCCACTTCTTGAAGCCGAAGACTCCAAGTACCCGCAGGATGGTCTCCACGCTACGGACCGTACACGACCAGTTTGGCTGACGCTTTCCCTCGTCCGCGCAATCCGAGATGACCAAACCCTTCTGGTTCGGTCGTCGGAGACGCGAAATCGCGTCGCGAGATAGCGCGGATCGAATCTGCGGCCGCACACGTCTACGATGCGCCTGACCAGCAGAAACAGCACTCGTCGGTAAGCGCCCTCGGCAGGATTCGAACCTGCGCACACGGCTCCGGAGGCCGATGCTCTATCCCCTGAGCTACGAGGGCAAGGGGAAGCGATCGTAGCGGGCTCGCCCACCCGCGACCGCGGGTTGGTGCTTTCGAGCCGCTCAGAGCTCGCGGGTGAGGTGACGGTTGAGCGCGTCGAGCGTGGCGCGGGCGGCGGCGTCGATGAGACTCGACCCGGCCGCGAGCCCGTAGTGCGACGGCGATCGGCTGTCGACGTCGTCGAGGGCGACCGCGACGACGACCCGCCCGTCGATGTCGGCCTCGTCGAGCGCGCGAGCCCACCGCATACGAGGGTGAATCGCCCGGGCTGAGCTCCCGCACGGCGTCGACGGTCGCGGCGACGGCGCCCTCGACGCCTCGGCTCGCAGGCGCCCGACCGATGGTGCGCTTGCCGTCGAGCACGAGGTGGACCTCGAGCTCGTCGGTGTCGGGGAACGCGAGGACGGCGAGAAGCCGGGCGCGGCTCGTGTCGAGCGTTGTCGCGGACTCGGGCGGGACCGCCTGCACGTCGATCACGTCGATCACATCGACCGCTTCGACCGCTTCGACCACGTCGACGGCTTCGGTCGGGGCGGGCGCGCTCGGCCCGGGCGGAGCGGGAGGAGCCGGCGGCGCGGGCGGCGCGCCGACCGCGGGCATGGAGCGCCAGCGCACGACCTCGACCGTGACCGGACGATCGGCATGCCGGGCGGCGATCCTCGACGCCGTCACCGGCACCGAGTGCTCCGTGCGCTCGTGCCGGTTGACGTTCTCTTCGTCGGCGACGTGCAGTTGGACCAGCAGGAGGTCTTCGTTGTCGTCGAAACCGGCGGCGCGGACGCCCGGCAACTTGCGGAGCTCGAGCTCGAGGTCGTCGAGCGACCAGACCGCGTCGGTGTGCGCCGGCCGGTTCATCGCTTCGCCTCCTTCGCCTCGTAGAGACGCGTGTCGGCGAGCTGTACCAGCTTGTCGAACTCGGTTGCTTCGAGCGGGCATTGCGCGACGCCGAACGAGAACGCCGGGCATGCGCTCTCCACGCCTTCGGCGCGGCGGATGCGATCGAGCAGCGCGGGAACGAGGTCGGCTTCGGTGTTCGGCAGGATCATCGCGAACTCGTCGCCACCGATACGACCGGCGTTGTCGCCGAAGCGCAACGCGCGCCGGAACCGCTCGCCGAGGTCGCGCAGCGCGGCGTCGCCGGCCTGGTGGCCGAACTCGTCGTTGATGGTCTTGAACGCGTCGAGGTCGAGGAGAACGAGGGTGAACGGCCATCCGTAACGGTTGCTGCGCGCGACCGCCATCTCGAGGAGCCGATCGAAGCTGCGCCGGTCGTAGAGGCCGGTGAGCGGGTCGTGCCAGGCGTCGTAGCGCAGGACGTCGAGGCGGAGCGCGAGCACGCACAACGTGAGCATGAGCGAGCGGTCGAAGGTGTGGTCGTCGAGCGCCGGGCGCGTGTAGAGCCCCGGCGGCGAGACCAGCAGCTCCTCGTCGTCCGCGCGCAGCGGGCGCCGGCCGGCACAGAAGACCTGCGTGCCCAGGCTCGGCTCGGAGATGACGACCGCGGCGTCGTCGAGCTCGAACTGCGCGACGAGCGCGTCGAGAGCCTGGTAGATGAGCGCGATGCCTGACTCGCTCGTCGCAACCGATGTGGCGAAATCCTCGCCGAGCGCGTTCATCCGTTTCACCCCGCTCGGGGCGTCGATACCGATGGAGTCGGGATTCGTCGCGCGTTGCCCGGAAGAACCCGGAAACAGGGCTCCGAGTCCACGAGCGATACCCGACTGTTGCGACACGATCGCCCTCCTTGGCCCATCGCAACGGCCCCCCGCCCCTTGGCGCGCCGCTCCTTTGACGTAGCTGCTCGTTTGTATACGCAGCATAGTGAGGTGCGCGCCTCGTGTGAAAATGGGTCGGAGCCCGCTACCAGGCGGGATGTACGATCCGATCTCACCGAGCGGATTCTGTGCCAGCCTTCGTGATGTCGCCCCCATGATCCGAGACGACCTTCGTTCCGCGCTGGCCCGCGCACTCGACGCGGCCGGGCTTCCGCAGCCCTCCGGCGGCATCGGCCTGGAGCCGTCCCGCAGCCGGGACCACGGCGACTGGGCGTCCAACGTGGCGCTCCAACTGAAGGGACAGGTCGGCGGGAACCCGCGCGAGATCGCCCAACGCGTGCAAGACGCGCTCGAGGCGCAGACTGTCGCGCATCTTGCCCGGGTCGAGATCGCCGGGCCGGGGTTCCTCAATCTCTTCCTCGCACCCACCTGGTTGCACGATGTGCTCCGTGGGGTTGTTGAGCAGGGAGAGCGGTACGGCCGCTCGACGGTGCTCGAGGGGCGCAGGATCAACCTCGAGTTCGTCTCGGCCAACCCCACCGGGCCGCTGCACGCCGGTGGCGGGCGGTGGGTCGCGGTCGGCGACGCGATCGCGAATCTCCTCGCGTCCCAGGGCGCCGAGGTGCACCGCGAGTACTACCTGAACGACGCCGGCGCGCAGCTCGACATGTTCCGCGACTCCCTCTACGCGCGTTACGAGGGCCGGGAGCCGCCGGAGAAGGACGGATACCAGGGTCAGTATCTCGTCGACATGGCGGCCGAGCTCCACGCGCGAGCTCGGCGACGACGTGAGCGCCGACGTCGCGTGCGAGTGGGGCTATCGCAAGATCGTGCAGAGCCTGCAGGACGACCTCGGTCGCGTCGGCGTGCACTTCGACACATGGTTCTCCGAGCGCACGCTGCACGAGCGGGGCGACGTCATCGACGTGCTCGCGCAGCTCGAGGCCCGGGGCGTCGTGTTCGACAACGATGGCGCGCGGTGGTTGCGGTCGACCGACTTCGGCGATCAGCGCGACCGTGTGCTCGTCCGTAGCGACGGCAGCACGACCTATCTCTGCAACGACCTCGCGTACCACCGCGACAAGTTCCGGCGCGGGCTTCACCCACCTCATCGACATCTGGGGCGCCGACCACCACGGCCAGGTGAAGTCGTTGCAGTCGGGGATGGAGGCGCTCGGTTTCGACGGCGGGCGAGCCCGAGATCATCCTCGGTCAGTTCGTCAAGGTCGTGAAGGACGGCCGGGAAGTGCGGATGTCGAAGCGCACCGGCAACATCGTCACGCTCGCCGACATCCTCGACGAGGTCGATCCCGACGTCGCGCGCATGACGTTCCTGCTGCAGGGCATCGACACCGCGCAGACCTTCGATCTCGACGTCGTGACCGAGCAGTCGCGCGAGAACCCCGTCTACTACGTGCAGTACGCGCACGCGCGCATCGCGTCGATCGGCCGGAAGGCCGCGGCCGCGGGCGTCGACCGGCAACCGTTGGCCGAGACCGACCTCTCGCCGCTCGTACACGAACGCGAGCACGAGCTCCTGCGTGCGCTCGCGAACTATCCCGACGCGCTCCACGAAGCCGCGGTGATGCGCGCGCCGCAGAAGGTCAGCACCTGGGTGCGCGACTTCGCGAGCGAGTTCCACGGCTTCTACCGCGACTGCAAGGTGTTGTCCGACGACGCCGCGCTCACCCAGGCCCGGCTCTGGCTCACCGAGGCGTGCCGGACCGGTCTTGCGAACGCGCTCGGCGTGCTCGGCGTCGGTGCCCCGGAAGAGATGACCCGCCTCGATCGTGACGACGACGAGGGCGGCTTCGACACGTGGGAGCCGGTGAAGTGACGGCCTTCGACCTGTCGCTGCTGCCGGCTTCGGCGTCGGTCGACGGCGCGGGACGCGTCGCGATCGCCGGCGTCGACCTCGGGTCGATCGCGGAACAGTTCGGCACGCCGATCTACGTCTACGACGAGGACGACATCCGGGCCCGGTGCCGCGCGTACCGCGCCGTCTTCGGCGACGGCGTCGCGTACGCGAGCAAGGCGTTTCTCTGCGTCGCGATGGCGCGGCTCGTCGACGAGGAGGGCCTGCACCTCGACGTCGCGACCGGCGGGGAGCTGCTACGTCGCGCTCGCTGCGGGTTTTCCGGCCGCCCGGATCGTCTTCCACGGCAACAACAAGTCGACGGCGGAGCTGCGGCGCGCGCTCGAAGCGGGCGTCGGACGGATCGCGGTCGATTCCGCCGACGAGCTCGACCGGCTCGAGACGCTGGTGAACGACGGGCTCCCGGCGCCGCGTGTCCACATCCGCGTGACGCCCGGCGTCGAGGCGCACACCCACGAGTACATCGAGACCGGCACCGAGGACTCCAAGTTCGGGTTCGGCCTCGACAGCGGCGAGGCGCTTGGCGGCCGTGCAGCGCGTGGTCGGCAAGGGCCTGCTGCACTTCGCGGGTGTGCACTGCCACATCGGGTCGCAGGTGTTCCGGCTCGACTCGTTCGAGCGCGCGGTGGAGAAGATGGTCGGGCTCGTGCACGCGATCGAGGCCGAGATCGGCGTCCCGGTCGACGAGCTCAACCTCGGTGGCGGCCTCGGCGTGCGCTATCTGCCCGACGACGCGCCGCCGACGATCGAGCAGTACGCGAGCGTCGTGCACGAGTCGGTCGGCCGGGCGCTCGCCGACGCGGGCGTGCGTTCACGGCCGAAGCTGATGTTCGAGCCCGGGCGTTCGATCGTCGCGCGCCGCGGGCATCACGCTGTACACGATCGGCACCATCAAGGCGATCGACGGCGTGCGCACCTACGTCGCGGTCGACGGCGGGATGAGCGACAACCTGCGCCCGATCACCTACGGCGCGCGCTACGAGACGTTCCTTCCCGGCACGCGCGACCGCCGAACGGACGGTGGTCGTGACGATCGCGGGCAAGCACTGCGAGCAGGGCGACATCATCGTGCGCGACGCGACGTTGCCGGGCGACCTCGACGTCGGTGACGTGCTCGCGACCCCGGTCACGGGCGCCTACGGCCATTCGATGGCGTCGAACTACAACAAGGTGACGCGTCCGGCGGTGGTGTTCGTCCGCGACGGCCGCGCCCGGCTCGTCGTCCGCCGGGAGACCGAGTCGGATCTCGTTCGACTCGACGCCGTCGACGCCACCGGCGACCGCTCCGCGTAGGTTCTTCCGCCGGGTCCGCGCCACCCACTCCACCGTTTTTCGTCTTCCCCCGACGAACGCGATCGCACGGGAGAAGCGAGTGGCGGAACGCGGGGAATCGTCGACGCCGGAGTGTGAAGCGCGCCTCGCCGCCGTCGCGGTCGCGCAGGCCGGCGCGTTCTCGAGGTCGCAGGCGCTCGGCGCGGGTTTCGGCGCGGGCCGGATCGAGCGGCGTGTCCGCAACGGCCTGTGGGTGCGCGTGTTCCCGCGCGTCTACCGGTACGCGGCGACACCGCCGTCGGGCGCGTTGTTGCGCTGGGCCGCCGTCCTCTGGGGCGGGTCCGGGTGCGCGCTCTCGCACACGAGCGCGGCCGCGGTCTGGCGCATCCCCGTGCCGACCTTCGACCGTCCGGAAATCGTCGTTCCCGCGACCCGTGCGCCCCGGCTGCCGCGGATGTCGAGGTTCACCGCGTCGCGCACCTCGAATCGCGCGATGTCTGTCGCGTCGGTCTGCTTCCGGTCACCGCGCCCGTGCGCACGCTCTTCGATCTCGCGGCCGTGCTGAGCGCCGCGGATCTCGAGGTCGCGCTCGCGGGGCGCGGGCGCCGTCGGCGTCCTCACTGTCCGCGCGGTGATCGGTCGGCTCGAAGCGGTCGGATCGGTCGGACGACCCGGAACCGCCCGGTTGCGGGCGCTCCTCGCGGCCACCGGTCGAGGCGGGGTCGGATCATCCGCAAGAATGGCGGGGTGACGGACGTCGTGCGAGTCGGCCTGCTCGGCTGCGGAAACGTCGGCGCCGCGCTCGTGCGGCTGCTCGAGGCGAACGCCGACCTCATCACCCAGCGGGCCGGCGTCCGGCTCGAGGTCGGCGCGGGTCGCGGTCCACAACGTCACCAAGGAGCGCGACGTCGACCTCGCGTCCCGGCGTGCTCACCAACGACGCCGACGCGGTCGTCGCCGATCCCGACGTCGACGTCGTCGTCGAGGTGATCGGCGGGGTCGAGCCGGCCCGGCGGCTGATCCTCACCGCGTTGAAGTCGGGGAAGCCGGTCGTCACCGCGAACAAGGAGCTGCTCGCGAACTTCGGCGAGGAGTTGTTCGAGGCCGCGGAGACCGCGGGCGTCGACCTCCTCTTCGAGGCGTCGGTCGCGGGCGGCATCCCGCTCATGCGGCCGCTGCGCGAGTCGCTGGCCGGCGAGCGCATCACCCGCGTGATGGGCATCGTCAACGGCACCACCAACTACGTGCTCACGCAGATGACCGAGGAAGGTTCGAGCTTCTCCGAGGCCGTCGCCGAAGCGCAGGAGCTCGGGTACGCGGAGCGCGATCCCACCGCCGACGTCGAGGGTTTCGACGCGGCCGCGAAGGCGGCGATCATCGCGAGCATCGCGTTCGGCGCGCGCATCGTCGCGGGCGACGTGTACCGCGAAGGGATCACCAACATCACCGCCGACGACATCGCCGCGGCCAAGGAGCTCGGCTACGTCGTGAAGCTGCTCGCCGTCGCCGAGGAACACGACGGCGGGGTCGGCGCGCGCGTGCACCCGGCGATGGTCCCGCTCGACCATCCGCTCGCGTCGGTACGCGGTTCGTACAACGCGGTGTTCATCGAAGGCGAGGCGGTCGGGCAGCTGATGCTGCTCGGCCGCGGCGCCGGCGGCGGTCCGACCGCGAGCGCGGTGCTCGGCGACCTCATCGACGCCGCGAAGAACCTGCACGCGGGCGCGCGGGGCGCCACGATCGGCGACCTCGTGCGCAAGCCGATCCGCCCGATCGACGAGACGGCGTCGCAGTTCTACGTGTCGCTCGACGTCGCCGACCAGCCCGGCGTGCTCGCCGACGATCGCGGGCGTGTTCGGCAACCACGAGGTGTCGATCCAGTCGATGCAGCAGAAGGGCCAGGGCGAGGGCGCGCGGCTCGATCTTCGTCACGCACCTCGCCCGCGAGGCGGCGCTGACGGCGACGATCCACGAAGTGCGCGAGCTCGACGTGGTCGTACGGATCGGTTCGGTGTTGCGGGTCGTCGGGGGCGAGGGGTAGTCGTGGCAACGTTGGCCCGGGATCATCGAGGCGTACCGCGACCGGCTGCCGGTCAGCGACCGAACGCCGGTCGTGACGCTGAACGAGGGCAACACGCCGCTCGTCGACGCGCCGCGCCTCTCGGACACCGTCGGCGCGCGGGTCATGTTGAAGGTCGAAGGCGCGAACCCGACCGGGTCGTTCAAGGACCGCGGCATGACCATGGCGATCTCGAAGGCCGCCGAGGACGGCGCCAAGGTCGTCGTGTGCGCGTCGACGGGCAACACGTCGGCGAGCGCGGCCGCGTACGCGGCCCGGGCCGAGATGCTCGCGGCCGTCATCATCCCCGACGGTCATGTCGCGCTCGGGAAGCTCGCGCAGGCGCTGATCCACGGCGCGAAGGTCGTGTCGATCCGCGGCAGCTTCGACGACGCGCTCCGAGTCGTGCGCGAGCTCGGGGAGCGCGGCGGCGTCACGGTCGTCAACTCGATCAACCCGTTCCGCATCGAGGGCCAGAAGACCGCCGCGTTCGAGATCTGCGACGCGCTCGGCGCGGCCCCCGACGTGCACTGCATCCCGGTCGGCAACGCGGGCAACATCACCGCGTACTGGAAGGGCTACTGCGAGTACGAGGGCGACGGCATCACGTCCGCGTCGCCGCGGATGCTCGGCTGGCAGGCGGCGGGGTCGGCACCGCTCGTGCACGGCGAGCCCGTCCCGTTCCCGGAGACGATCGCGACGGCAATCCGCATCGGCAATCCGGCGAGCTGGGACAGCGCGATCGCGGCCCGCGACGAGTCGAGCGGGCACATCGGCGCGGTCACCGATGCGCAGATCCTGGAGGCCTACCGGATGCTCGCCTCGCACGAGGGCGTGTTCGTCGAGCCCGCGTCGGCGGCCTCGGTGGCCGGCCTGCTGCAGGCGGCCGCGGCGGGTTTGGTCGAACGAGGTGAGACAATCGTGTGCACGGTCACCGGCCACGGGTTGAAGGACCCCAACCGGGCGATCGCGGAGATCGAGGCGCGGCCGGCGGTCGACGCCTCGATCGACGTGGTGCTGGAGGAGCTCGGGCTCTGATCGAAGCAGTCCGTGCGCGGACTCTCGAGACGAAAGCCAGGACGGCGCGATGACGAAGAAGCGATGGGTGGCGCTGCTCAGCGTGCTCGGCATCGTCGTCGCGGCCGCGCTCACCACTGCCGCGGTGATGAACGGCGGCGACCAGCACTCGGCCGACGACTCGCCGCTCCTCGTCCCGTCGACGACCGCGACGACGGTGCCGCGCACGACCACCACGCACGCCGAGCCCGACGACCATCGACCTCGCCAAGCTCCCGCATCCGATACCGCCGCCCGCCGACCCGTACGCGGCGACGCCGATCGTCCAGGTCGGCAGCATCGAGATCCCGAAGATCGGGCTGGTGCACCCGGTGTTCGAAGGCATCACCCTCACGGTGATCGACCACGGTCCCGGCCATTGGCCCGGATCCGCGCTGCCGTGCCAGCAGGGCAACAGCGTGTTCCCCGGGCACCGGGTCACCCACACGCACCCGTTCCTCAACCTCGACCTGTTGTCGCCGGGCGATCAGATCATCTTCCACATGCCGGGACGCGACTGCGTGTACCGCGTGACGGGCACGCAGATCGTGCTGCCGACCGCTCTGTACGTGACCGACCCCACGCCGCTCCCGACCGTCACGCTTGATCGCGTGCAACCCCAAGCACAGCGCCGCGCAGCGCATCGTCGTGAAGGGAAAGCTCGTAGCCGACATCCCGCGTCCGGCGTAGCATCCCGCGTGCCGGCCGAGGCCGGGTCCTCGCCCTCGAAAGCAGGCCGTATGAGCAATCCCGTTGCCCTTGTCACCGGCGCGTCGGTCGGGATCGGTGAGCAATTCGCGCGCCAGCTCGCGGAGCGCGGCCACGATCTCGTGCTCGTCGCGCGCGACGCCGCCCGCCTCGAGGCGCTCGCGAAGGAGATCGAGCAGCGAGCAGCGTGCACGCCGAGGTGCTCGCCGCCGACCTCACCGACGCGGCGCAGCTCGCGGCGGTCGAGGACGCGCGCCCGCACCGTCGACGTGCTGGTGAACAACGCGGGGTTCGGCACGTTCGGCCCGTTCCACACGCTCGACGTCGACACCGAGGTGCGCGAGATCAACCTGAACGTGGTCGCGTTGGTGCGGCTCTCGCACGCGGCCGCGGCCGGCGATGGCCGAGCGCGGCCGCGGCGGCATCCTCAACGTGTCGTCGCTCGCGGGTTTCCAGCCCGGCCCGTCGAACGCGACCTACGGCGCGACGAAGGCGTTCGTGACGTCGTTCACCGAGGCGCTGCACGAAGAGTTGAGCGGTACGGGCGTGTCGGTCACCGTGCTGTGTCCCGGGTTCACCCACACCGAGTTCCAGGAACGCGCGAACGCGCCGGCGAGCGCGGTCCCGGGCTTCATGTGGCAGGAGGCCCCCGAAGTCGCGCGTGCCGGGCTCGACGGGCTCGCGAAGAACCGCGCGATCGTCATCCCCGGGACCGTGAACAAGGTCCTCGGCAACATCTCGGCGGTGTCACCGCACGCGATCTCGCGCCGCGTGCGGCGCGATGGTGCTCAAGCGCGCCGGCGTCTGACGGTTCGAACCGGCGGTCAGGCGGTACACGGTGCCGAGGCGGGACGCGGCGTAGAGCTCGCCGCTCGGGTCCTCGCCGAAGGTCGTGAGCTGCGTCACCTGCGGGCCGAGGTCGCGTCGCGCGAGCAACGTGCCCGCCCGCCGCGACGATGCCGACGAGGTTCGAGCGGCAGTCGTCGCCGAAGACGTACACACCGTCGAGCGCGTGGATCGCGGCACCGCGGTACACGTACCCGCCGACGATCGCGCAGTAGCCGTCGGAGTGGGGGAGCTCGAGCAGGGGGTCGCGCGCGTCGCTCGGAGCCGCGCCCCGGAAGGCGTGGAATCCTTCGCGTGCGCTCCAACCCCAGTTGATCCCCTTCGCGCCGCGGGCGGCGAAGTCGATCTCCTCGTACTTGTTCTGGCCGACGTCGCCGATCCAGAGGTCGCCGGTCGACGCGGTCGAACGAGAACCGCCACGGATTGCGCAGTCCCCACATCCATGTCTCGGGCCGCGCACCGCTGCGACCGACGAACGGGTTGTCGGCCGGGACGGAGTACGGCGAGCCGCCGACCGCGGCCGGGTCGATGCGCAGGATCTTCGACAGCAGCGTGGCGAGATTCTGGCCGTTGTGCTGCGGGTCGTCCTCGCTCCCGCCGTCGCCCAGGCCGATGTAGAGCATTCCGTCGGGTCCGGTGACGAGCTCGCCGCCCTTGTGGTTGTCGAACGGCTGCGCGACGACGAGCACTTGCCGGCGCGTCGACGCGACCGCGACCTCGCCGGCCATCGTGTACTCGTCGACGTGGGTGTTGTTGCCGGGATCCGTGTAGTCGACGTAGAGCTTCGTGCCGTCGGGCGAGAACGCGATGCCGAGGAGGCCCTCCTCGTTCCCGCCGGACAGGGGACCGACGGTAACGACCGGCGTCGACGAAACGTGACCGTCCGTGTCGACGGTGCGCACGTGACCGTCCTGCTCGGCCACGAACAGGCGCGGGTCGTGCGCGCGCCACGCGAGGGCGACCGGGCTCTGCAGACCGGACACGACCGCGCGCGAGCGTGACGTGCGCGGCGTTCAGGTCGGGTGCGACGGCCGCCGTCCGACTCGTGGGCGTGTCGGAGGCGAGGACGACGTCGCGGGCAGGGTCGTCGTGGGCGCCGGGCTCGTCGGCGGGATCGGGTTGGCGGAACCGGTCTTCGCGGAGCTCCCGCCGCTGCCGCACGCCGCCAGCACGAGCGCACCGATGAGCAGCCCCGCACGACGCATGTCCGGCACGTTACGGAACGCGCCGGTGAGCTCCGGCCGCGCGCTCCTTCGGGTGGGTCGGCGGGGCGCCCGTATGATGCGCGCGATGAAGTACGTCGTGTTCGTACCCGACGGTTGCGCCGACGTCCCGTTGCCCGAGCTCGGCGACCGGACTCCCCTCGAGGCGGCGCGCATGCCCCGCCTGGCCGCGCTGGCCGAGCGCGCCGAGGTCGGCCGGGCCGCGGTCATCCCGCCGGGGCTGCCGCCCGGCAGCGACGTCGGCAACATGTCGATCCTCGGCTTCGATCCCGCCCGCTACCACACGGGCCGCGCGCCGATCGAGGCCGCGGCGATGGGCATCGATCTCGAACCGGACCAGGTCGCGTACCGCTGCAACCTCGTCACGCTCTCCGCCGACGACGAGCCGATCATGGTCGACTTCGCGGCCGGTCATCCCACCAACGAGCAGAGCCACGCGATCGTCGCCGCGCTCGACGCGCGCCTCGGAAACGGCCGCGACGGCGTGTTCTTCCATCCCGGTGTCGAGTACCGCCACCTCTGCGTCGTGCCGAGCGACTGGACCGACGCGGACTGCACGCCGCCGCACGACCTCACCGGTCAACCCGCGGTGTTCCCGACCGGCGCGGCGGCCGCCAAGCTCAACGCGTTGATGGACGCGTCGCGCGCCGTCGTTTCCGAATCGGCGCGCGCGGTCGGTTCGAGCGCGACGCAGATCTGGTTGTGGGGCCAGGGTGTGAAGCCCGCGCTCCCGTCGTTCTCGGAGACCTTCGGCGTGCGGGCCGCATGTCGTCCGCGGTCGATCTCGTGCAGGGGCTCGGCGTGCTCACCGGCATCGAGGTCGTCGACGTCCCGGGCGCGACGGCCGGCTTCGACAACGACTACGGCGCGCAGGCGCAGGCGTGCATCCGGTCACTCGCCGATCGCGACCTGTTCGTGCTCCACGTCGAAGCGACCGACGAGGCCGGGCACCAGGGCCGCGCCGACATCAAGGTCGACGCGCTCGAACGCTGGGACGCCGATGTCATCGGGCCGGTCGTCGACGCGCTCGACGCGGGCGGAGAGCCCTACCGGATCCTCCTGATGCCCGATCACGCGACGCCGTGCGACACCAAGACGCACAGTGGCGACCCCGTGCCGTACCTCTTCTTCGACTCGACGCGGGCAGCGGCGGGCGGTCGTTACACCGAGCCCGCGACCGCGGGACGCGAGCCCGTTGCCGGCCACTCGCTGATGGCCCGGCTCGTCGGGGCCTGAGCCGCGTCCGCCGCCCTCAGGAATCGATCACCGGCGCCGACTGTTCACGGAGGGGACTGCGGCGCTCGCCCCTTGGGTATAGGGTGTCGGCGATCCCTCGAGACCTCGCCCCGGGAACGTTTCCCGGAGGTCGGGGGCCGGGTCACCTCACTTTCTTCCGTGCTCGGCACGCTCGGCGAGATCGTGCAAGACCTTCCGAGGGCTTCGCGACCGGCGGCGCGTCCCCGCGTGGGTCCTTGGCATCACAGATCACGGATTCACACTCCGGCCGTCGTCGGCAGCGCCGCAACCGGTCGGGAGGAGCAGAACATGAGTGAGACCTTCGACCGTTCGCAACTGGACGGGAAGGACCGCGACCAGCTCTCGGAGATCGCCTCGGCGCTGGGCGTGAAGTCGATCAGCCGGATGCGCAAGGCCGATCTCGTCGAGGCGATCGTGACCGCGGCGGCCGGGTCGAACGGCTGCGCCGCGGTCCGCACCGCGCAAGGTGCGTTCGACCCGGGGGGCCGGGAGCGACGATCTCGCCTCGATCGCCGAGGAGGAGAACGCGCTCGCCGGGAAAGCCGAACCGGCCGACGAGATGGCGCTCATCCGGCCGCGGCGCCGGGCGACCGGCGGCGGCGGTGAGCGCAACGGCAGGCGACAACGGGGCCGCTTCGCCAACGGCGCCGACAGCGAGCTCGGACCCGGCCACGACGTCCACCTTCACGACCGGCCCGGCCGCCGACGCGGCGCCGTCCGACCGGTCGTACGGGAGCTCGCACGCGGGCTCGGGCACCGACACCGACCGGGACACGCGACCGCGACACCGACCGGGGGTCGGAGTCGGACCACGATGGCGACTCGGGCGCCGCCGACCGCGCCCAGCCCGGCCAGCAACAGTGGCGGGACGACGACGGGTCGGGCAACAAGCGCCGGCGTCGGCGCCGCGGCCGTGACCGCGAGCGCGTGCCCGGCGAGCCGCGCGTGGCCGGCGACGTGCGGCCCGAACGGAGCGAACGCATGGAACGCGGCGACGAGTACAGCGGCGACCAGATCGAGATCGAGGGCCTGCTCGACCTGCGCGACGAGGGCTACGGCTTCCTGCGGGCGTCGGGCTACCTCGCCGGCCGCAACGACGCGTACGTCTCGGCGTCGCAGGTGCGGCGCTTCGGCCTGCGCAAGGGCGACTACGTGAAGGGCGCGACCCGCCCGCCGGCGAGCAGCGAGAAGTACCCGGCGCTCGTCCGCGTCGACCTCATCAACGACACCCCGATCGAAGAGGCGCGCCACCGCGCCCGGTTCGAGGACCTCACGCCGCTTGTTCCCGGACTCGAGGCTGCGGCTCGAGCTCGACGACGACCCCGGCGAGATCACCGGCCGCATCATCGACCTGATCTCGCCGATCGGCAAAGGCCAGCGCGGCATGATCGTCTCGCCGCCCAAGGCGGGCAAGACGACGATCATCAAGCAGATCGTGTACTCGATCGAGCGCAACAACCCCGAGTGCCACGTGATCGTGCTGCTCGTCGACGAGCGTCCCGAAGAAGTCACCGACATGCGGCGGCACGTGCTGCGCGCCGAAGTCGTCGCGTCCACCTTCGACCGTCCGTCCGACGAGCACTGCCACATCGCCGAGCTCACGATCGAGCGCGCCAAGCGTCTCGTCGAGTGCGGCAAGGACGTCGTCATCATCCTCGACGGCATCACGCGTCTGGCCCGGGCCTACAACCTCGCGGCGCCCGGCCTCGGGCCGGATCATGTCCGGCGGTATCGACGCCGGCGCGCTCTACCCGCCGAAGAAGTTCTTCGGTGCGGCCCGCAACGTCGAGGAGGGCGGATCGCTCACGATCCTCGCGACCGCGCTCGTCGAGACGAACTCGAAGATGGACGAGCACATCTTCGAGGAGTTCAAGGGCACCGGCAACATGGAGCTGCGGCTCGACCGGCGCACGGCCGACCGGCGGATCTACCCCGCGATCGACGTCGAGCAGTCGAGCACCCGCCACGAGGAGCTGCTCTTCGACCGCCACGACCTCCAGCAGGTCTGGAAGCTGCGGCGGGTGCTCGGCGCCCTCGAAGGCGGCTCGGGGCTCGAGCTGCTGATCGACAAGCTCCGCAGCACCAAGAGCAACGCCCAGTTCCTCACCGAGATCGCCAAGGCGCCCACGGGAATGGGAACCTGATCCCCGGTGACCCAAGGCCCATAGCGAGTCCGTTGCCTCCCGACCTGGGGGCCTGAGGCGCCAATAGACTGGAATGACCATGAAGACCGACATCCATCCCGAATACGTCGAGTGCCAGGTCCACTGCTCCTGCGGCAACGAGTTCATGACCCGCTCGACCGCGTCCGAGCTGCGCGTCGAGCTCTGCTCGGAGTGCCACCCCTTCTACACGGGCAAGCAGAAGCTCGTCGACACGGGTGGTCGCGTCGAGCGCTTCCAGCGCCGGGCCGCGAAGGCCAAGACCAAGAAGTAGGCGCCTCGCATGCCTCGGGACGAGCCCCGCTACATGGGCGGCCAGGCGGTGCTCGAGGGCGTGATGATGCGCGGCGCGTCCACCTGGGCCGTCGCCGTGCGCGATCCCGACGGCGCGATCAAGGTCGACGTGCGCGAGGTTCCCGGCTGGGCCGAGCGCTACCGCGACATCCCGGTCGTGCGCGGGCGTGATGGGTCTCGCCGAGTCGCTCGGGCTCGGGTACCGCGCGCTCACGTGGTCGGCGAACCAGCAGGTGCCCGAGGAGGAGCAGGTCTCCGAGAAGGCGATGGGCTGGGCGGTCGGCGTCGCCGCGGTCGTGTTCACCGCGCTGTTCATCGTGATGCCCGCGCTCGCCGGCCACTCGCTCGGTCACCTCTTCCACGGTTCGTTCCCGATCGTCGAAGGCGTCGCCCGGCTCGGGCTCTTCGTCGTGTACCTGCTCGCGATCTGCGCATCCGCGACATCCGCCGCGTGTTCCAGTACCACGGCGCCGAGCACAAGGCGATCGCCGCGTACGAGAACGACGTCGAGCTCACGCCCGAGACCGCGCAGCAGTTCTCGACCGCGCACGTGCGGTGCGGCACGAACTTCCTGCTGACCGTGATGGTCGTCGCGATCCTCGTGTACTCGGTCATCCCGCGCCCGAACCTCGTGTTCGTGATCGGCTCGCGGATCGTGCTGATCCCGGTGATCGCGGGCTTGAGCTACGAGGTGATCCGGCTCGCGGCCGCGAACATGAACCGCGCGGTGGGTGCGGGTGCTCATGCGCCCCGGGCTGCTGCTGCAGAAGCTCACGACCCGCCAGCCCGACCTCGACCAGCTCGAGGTCGCGATCGCGTCGTTGCGGGCCGTGATGACGGCCGACCAGCTCGCCGAGGTCGACGCCCGCGCCGGCCGGCGCGTCCCCGCGGTCGCTCCCGCGCATCTCGACCGGTCGCCGGCGCGTGCGCAGGCGTCGCCGGGCGGACCGCGGCCCACGCCGCGACCGTCGCGTGGAGCGCCGCGGTTTCCGACACGACGAACTCCTCGTCGTGCGCGGCCCGTCCGTGGTCGAGCCAGTCGAGGACGGCGTCGACGAGATGGTCGAACAGCGTCTGCGCGGCCCACTCCGCGAGCTCGGGGGCGACGAGCGGGGTGACGACCTCGCGCGCCGCGTTCGACCGCGACGTCGCGCAGGTGCAGCGCGTAGTCGCCGAACTGCGGTTCCCGGGCCGCGTGGCGCCACAGCAGGCGGAAGCCGTCGGGCCATTCGCGGGCGACGGCGAGCAACGCGCGGGTGCTGCCCTCGGCCTCGAGGCCCTGGGCGATGTTCGCCAGGAACAGCTCGACCTGGCGGTCGAAGACCTGCTCGAGCACGGCGCGGTAGAGCGTCTCCTTCGACTCGAAGTGGCGGTAGACGATCAGCTTCGTGATGCCGGCCGTCGCCGCGATCTCGTCCATCGACGTCGCCGCGTACCCCGTGTGCGCGAACGCCTCGGCCGCGGCCTGGAGCACGGCGAGGCGGCGGGCAGGGCTCCGGCGGGGGACCGTCGCCGTCTCGGTCATCTCGACGGGCGTGCTTGCCACAGGTGTAACTCTAGCGTTTACACTTGGGACCTGTGAGCAACCTCCAGCTGAATTGGACCGAGTCCGAGCTGCTCGCCGAACGACGACGTCGCCGAGCCGCTCGTCGCGGGCGGTGTGCGTTGCCACGGCGGGTTCGCCGGCGACGGCAGGTACGTGTCGCCGCGCACGAAGAACCGCGTGCCGGCGACGAAGGCCTGGCAGCAGTCGCACCGCGAGCAGTTCGGCACCGAGATCCTCGACGCGCCGATCGAGCTGTGGCCCGAGGTGTTCCCGAACGTCGCGCAGACGAAGTACCTGCTGCGCGAGGGCGTGCCCGAGCCGACGATCAGCGCGCTGACGCGCATCGGCACGGTCGAAGGGTTCGGCTCGATGATCCGCGGCGGTCGTCGTCGACGACATGCAGCAGCACTTCGACGAGAGCATCGACGGCACCGCGATCGCGCACCTGCAGCGCGGTCTGTTCGAGGCGCACGCGCGCGACGAAGCCGGATGGGAAGAAGAAGCCGGCCACAAGCAGATGTGGTTCGCGGCGCGCGACATCGCGTTCGAGCATCCGGTCGACCGAGGACATGACGCAGACGATGCTCGTGCGCATGGGCATCGTGCCCGCCGGCGGCAAGCCGCCCGACGCCGGAGGAGACGCGTCGCAACGCGGAGGCGATGCGGCGCTTCCCCGATCTCGACCTCGTCGCTCGAGATGATGGTGCGGCGCATGGTCGGGCTGCTGTTCATCGAGGTGTCGGCGTTCCACACGTTCGCGTGGGCCGAGGAGGTGCTCTCCGACGACCGACCTCGTCGCCGGCGACGGCGCGGCGGCCGAGCTCGTCGCGCTACATCCGCGCCGACGAGACGCCGCACGTCGACTACCTCCGCACCGCGCTCACCGAGATGCGCGACCGCACGTTCGTCGGCGAGTCGGGCCGCACGATCCCGGGCGCAGAGGTGATCGGCACGCTGTGGGACGCCGCGCTCGAGCTCTCGCTCGGCGCGAACCGCGACGAACTTCGTGCGCACGGCGACGCGCCGAGGTCGAGCACGCGCTCGACGTCGCAACCCGCGGCGCGACGACATCCTCGAGGGCTTCCACGCGCTCGGCGCCGACGACGTCGCCGGGTCCGGCGTGAAGTTCGGCATCTTCTACGAGCACCAGCTCCCGCGGCCCGTGGACGGACGACTCCGAGTACCGCCTGATCCAGGACGCGCTCGACCAGATCGAGTACGCCGACTCGCATCGGCATCGACTACGCGTGGGAGGTCGAGCACCACTTCCTCGAGGAGTACTCGCACTCGAGCGCGCCCGAGGTGTTCCTCGCGGCCGCGTCGCAACGCACGAAGAACATCCGCCTCGGGCACGGCATCGTGCAGACGCCGCCGCCGTTCAACCATCCGGCGCGCATCGCGGAACGCATCGCGATGCTCGACCTCGTGAGCGGCGGCCGCGCCGATTTCGGCACCGGCGAGTCGTCGTCGGAGGCCGAGCTCGGCGGGTTCATGGTCGATCCCGAGCGCAAGCGCGCGATGTGGGAAGAGGGGCTGCGCGTCGCGGTGCGGTGCATGACCGAGGAGCCGTTCACCGGCCATTCGGGCGAGTTCGTCACGATGCCGCCGCGCAACGTCGTGCCGAAGCCGCGCCAGAAGCCGCACCCGCCGCTGTGGGTCGCGTGCAGCCGGCGCGACACGATCCACCTCGCCGCGCAGAAGGCGATCGGCGCGCTCGCGTTCGCGTTCGTCGATCCCGAAGAGGCGAAGTACTGGGTCGACGACTACTACGCGACGCTCGCCGACGAAGGCGTGCCGATCGGCGACGCGGTGAACGCGAACGTCGCGTGCGTCACGACGTTCATGTGCCACGACGACGAGGACGAGGCGCTGCGCCGCGGCCTCGAGGGCGCGAACTTCTTCGGCTACTCGCTCGCGCACTACTACGTGTTCGGGCGCCACCAGCCCGCGATCACGAGCGTGTGGGACGAGTTCCAGCAGCGGCGCGCGGAGCACGGCTACGACCCCGAAGCGGTGATCGCGGCCGCCGAGAACCAGGACCGGCTCGGCGCCAAGGTCGTCGAGCAGGGCATCGGCGGGCTGCGCGGCGCGGTCGGCACGCCCGACCAGCTCCGCGAGTACCTCCGCCGCTACGAGGAGTGCGGCGTCGACCAGGTGATCTTCTGCTTCCAGGCGGGCAAGAACCGCCACGAGCACATCATGGAGGCGCTCGAGCTGTTCGGCCGCGAGGTGCTGCCCGAGTTCAAGGACCGCGACGAGAAGCCGCGGCCGCGACAAGGCAGCAGCGCCTCGCGCCGGTCATCGACGCGGTCATGGCGCGCAAGCCGCGCCGAGGATCATCCGCCGCTGCCGTCGGCCGACTACGCGTTCCCGGCGATCCCGCGAGCGATGGCCGACCGCTTCGGCAACGACGACTTCCACACAGATGCTCGACCAGTTCGCGGAGCAGTCCGCGATCGGTCCCGGCGGGATCGAAGGTCTGATCAGCGGCCGTTGACCGTGCCCGCCCCCGCGCCCGGGAGTGCGGGCGCCGGTGCGGGGACGGGCGTGAGCTCGCCGCCGGCCGCGAGCGGCGCGGGGGCGGCGTCGATCGTGGTCGCCGAGGGCGTCGCGCCGGCGGTGGTCCGTGCCGGTGCCGCGCCGCCCGTGTCCTGGCCGTAGCGCTGGTACGCCCCGACCGCGCGGTTGGTCTGCGCCGCGTTGGCGGTGCCGGCGGCACCCGCGGTCGAGGCCGCGGGGTGCGCAGTGGCGTTCGTCACCGTCCGCGTCTCGGCGTGCGGGCGGGCCCGGTCGTGGGCGCTCTCCATCGGGTTCGCCGCGTGCGGCCACGTCGGCAGGTCGACCTCGTGGGTCGGGACGAGCAACGTGGCGTCGCCGCCCGCGCTCGCGCTCCTGGGATCGATGTTTCCGTCGCCGTTGACGTCGAAGCAGGCCAGACGCGTGAGCGAGATGCCGGGGACGGGGTGGGACCGGACCGCCGTCGGCGCGGCCGCGACGGGTCGAGGCGTGACGTTCTCGCCGCCTGCAACCGTCCGCGGGAGCACCGGGGCGCTCACCGGACCTTGACCTATGTTCGGTACGTTCATGCTGCCGTCCCTGGCAACATCGTTCCCAGCCCGTACCTGACGGAGTTGTCGGCGCGTCCCCGGAGCGCCTTGAGCAAGGACCGTCCCGGTACCCTCCGAACCGATGTTCGAACAGCTCGATGCGCTCTCCGATGAGCTCGATCGCCTCGAAGCGGACCTTCCCCGCATATACGCCGCGGGCGACCGGCGCGCGTCCCGGGACGCGGGCCGGCGGGTGCAGGAGCTCCGGCCCGTCGTCGAGGCGCACCGGGCCTGGCAGGCCGTCGGCCAGGACGTCGCCGCCATCCGGGAGCTGCTCGAGAGCGAGACCGATCCCGCCGAGCGCGAGAACTGGCGCGCCGAGCTCGAGCGAGCCGAAGCGGAGCTCGAGCGGCTCGAGGGCCGGATCAAGGAGCTCCTCCTCCCGCACGACCCGAACGAGGGCCGCAACGTCATCATCGAGATCCAGGGCACCGAGGGCGGTGAGGAGGCCAACCTCTGGGCGGGCGATCTGTACCGGATGTACCAGCGCTTCGCCGAGCGGCACGGCCTCAAGATCGAGGTCCTTTCGAGTCAGCCGTCGGAGCACGGCGGATACCGCGACGTCACCTTCATCGTGAAGGGCGACGACGCGTGGAGCCGCCTGAAGTACGAGGGCGGTCCGCACCGCGTCCAGCGTGTGCCCGCGACCGAGAGCCAGGGCCGCATCCACACGAGCGCGGCCACGGTCGCGGTACTGCCCGAAGCCGAGGAGATCGACGTCGAGATCGACCCCAACGACCTCGAGATCGACGTGTTCCGCGCCACCGGACCCGGCGGGCAGTCGGTGAACACGACCGACTCCGCGGTGCGGATCACGCACAAGCCGACCGACCTCGTCGTGTCCTGCCAGGACGAGAAGAGCCAGCTGCAGAACAAGGACAAGGCGATGCGCATCCTGCGGTCGAGGCTGCTGCAGGCCGAGCAGGACCGCCAGCACGCCGAGGTGAGCGCGGCCCGGCGCGACCAGGTCGAAGGGGGCGGGCGTTCCGAGAAGATCCGCACCTACAACTACAAGGAGAACCGGCTCACCGACCATCGCATCCCGATCACGTTGCACTCGCTCGACCGCGTGCTCGCCGGTGAGCTCGACGACGTCGTCGACGCACTCGCCGCCGACGAACGCGCGCGCCAGCTCGGCGGCGACTGATCACCGGTCGATGAGCGACGTTCCGCTCGTATGGCGTGACCTGCGGGCCGAGGCGCAACGCGCGCTGGCGGGCGCGGGTATCGGTCCCGCGCAGACCGAGGCCCGGTTCATCGTCGAGCGTGCATCCGGTTACGACGCGGGCGAATGGCTGGAGATCGCCGACGCGCCGGTTCCTCTGCGCGGTGAGCGCGAGCTGCGGGAGATGCTGCGCCGCCGGGTCGCGGGCGAGCCGCTCCAGTACGTGCTGGGTGCCTGGGGATTCCGCGGCCTCGACCTGTTCGTCGATCGGCGCGTGCTGATCCCGCGGCCCGAGACGGAGTACGTCGTCGAGGTCGCGCTCGAAGAGGCGGTGCGGGTCGGCCTGCGTCGCTCGCGCCGGCGGCTCTCGCTCGTCGACGCGGCCGCGCCGCCCACGGTCGTCGTCGACCTCGGCACGGGATCGGGTGCGATCGCGATCGCGCTCGAGGCGGAGCTCCCCGACGTCGAGGTGTGGGCGACCGACGTCAGTGACGACGCGCTCGCGGTCGCGCGCGCGAACGTCGCGGGTTGCGCGGCCGCGCGGGTCCGGATCGCGGCCGCGGGCGAGTGGTTCGACCCCCTGCCGGCGGAGCTCCGCCGCTCGTTACCGCTCGTCGTGTCCAATCCGCCCTACGTCGCGGAGCACGAGGTCGCCGACCTGCCCGAGGAGGTCGCCGCGTACGAACCGCGCGGCGCCCTCGTGTCGGGACCGACGGGCACCGAGGCGATCGAGCAGCTCCTCGCGGCCGCGCGCGAGTGGCTCGCGCCGCGCGCCACCTTCGTCTGCGAGATCGCACCGCACCAGGCCGACGTGGTCGTGGAGCACGCGCGCCGGCTCGGGTACGTCGAGGTGTTGGTTCGCGCCGACCTCACCGGCCGGGCCCGCGTCCTGGTCGCGCGTACGGGGTAAGTTCACGCGCATGGCCTCCTCCGACGACCAGCTCGACATCGACGGGATGCTGGCGCGCTTTCGCGATCGGGCGGACGCGGTGCAGAAGCGTGGGCTCCCGCCCGTCGCCGGTCCGGAACGGCAGCAGTTCCTCGAGCGGGCGCAGCTCGACTTCCAGGACTTCGCGATGATCGGCGACGCGACCTGGTCCTTCGACGACGGCGTGCTGACCCTGAAGATCGACCTCCGCCCGAGCTGACCCGAGCCGAGGCGACGCGGCGCGCGTTCGGCCGCTACAGATGGGCGAGGAACGCGCGGTCGACGGCCACCCACAACGTCTTCGAGAACGGATAGAAGACGGCGGGCCCGATCAACATGATCGGGACCTCCAGCAGGAGCAACGTGACCCACGGGATGTCGGGGACCGTGAGCGCGCTGAACGTCACGAGGAGCACGGCGAACAAGAAGCCGATCACGATCGTGTTGATCGCGACGGCGCCGACCCAGTAGCCGGGTTCGCGCTCGAAGTGGATCCCGCAGTGCGGGCAGTCGGGCACCATCCCGAACCAGTGGTGGAAGAGCTTCCCTCCGCCACAACGCGGGCAGTGGCGGATTGCGCCGCGCCACAACATGAGCCCGCGTGACGGGTGCAGGTTGCGTTCGCTCACGAGGCGACGACCGTGTTCGACGATCCGTCGTTCGTGATCCGCACGCGCCGGCCTTCCCACGTCTGCTCCGTCATGTCCCGCAGCACGTCGACCTCCCGGGAGTTGGCCATCACGCGGCGGCCGTCGTCGGTGAGTGCCGTCACGATCGCGACCGAGGGTGTGCCGTCGCGCTCGAACGCGACCGCCGTGGCTTCGATCACGGCCGTGGTGTCGACGAGTCCGGCGGGCGCGCGCCGGGGAGCGCGTCGACCGCAGGTCTGGGCGTCGATCCGCCGGAAGCGGTTGCGCGGGCGGCCGCGCCGACCAGATCGCGGCCGCGTGCTTGGTCAGGTACCAGCCGAGCGCGGTGGTGAGCCCGATGTCGTCGGGTGAACGGCGGAGCACGTCGACCATCGTCGCGACGCCGTGGGTCGGGTAGTTGTTGACCGGACCGCCCGCGAACCCGAGGCCGCCGGTGACCGTGAGCGGACGGGCGTCGGCCGGGTCGATGCCGAGCGCGGCCGCGCCGATCTGGACCGCGGCCGGAAAGCACGAGTACAGATCGAAGTGCGCGATGTCGTCGAGCCGTCGTCCCGGTCGATGCGAACACCGCCGCGCCGGTCGCGGCCATCGCGGGCGAATGGGCGAGCGCGTGGCGCTCGGTCAGGAACCAGTGGTCGTGGGCTTCGGCCGCGGCGTGCAGGAACACGATCCGGTCGTCGGGTACCCCCGCGTCGCGGGCGGCGCCGTACGAGCACAGCAGCACGGCCGCGCCCTGGTCGACGTCGATGTTGGCGCACATGCGCTTCGGGTACGGGAAGCACACCACGCGGTTGTCGTCGGAGATCGTGCGGATCTCCTCGGGCGTGTATGCGACCCGTGACCAGGCGTGCGGGTTCCCGGCCGCGACGACCGAGAACCGCGACCACAGCTCGCTCACGTAACGCTGGTGCTCGTCGACGCCGTGACCGAGCGCGGCCCGGCGCGCCGTCTCGAAGAGCGGGTACACGATCGTGGGTGCGACCGCGAGGTGCGCCATCTCGTACTCGCTCGAGCCGGGGGCGTCGTCGCCGATGACGATCGGGCACGGCGGGTCGTCGCCCGTCTCCCAGTCGAGCTCGACGCGCGGCTCGCGCGCGTGCGCGCCAGCGGGTGTGCATGCTCTCGGCCCCGCCGACGAGCACGACGTCGCAGTCGCCGCGCTTGGATACGCGTCGGCGAACTCGTCGATGAGCAACTGCGGGCTGTTGCCGCCGACGGTCGAGGTCGCGGTCGCCCGCGGGGAGATACCGAGTGTGCGGGCGAGGAGCGCGCCCGGGTCGGGGTACTTCCACGAACCGATCGCGACGACCGCGACGACATCGGTGCGTTCGAGGAGCGAGACGCGCGCCCCGGTGTCGGCGTCGGCGGCGCGGGCGGCGTCGGCGAGCAACGCGATCGGCGGCCGCGCGAGCTCGGGAGAAGTCCGTTGCCCGTTCTGCCCGGCGCCGACGATGACCGGAGCACGGCGATCGACCACGGGCACGGCGTCACCCTACCGATCAACCCGCGAGATCGTCGGCTCCGGAGTCGGTGCTGAGGACGGGCCACGCGGGCTCGCCCGGCGCCGCGCTGTCGCGGCAGATCGACCGGTACCGGCACGTGCGGCACGTCTCGACTTCGGCGACGCCGCGCCACTCGTCCTCGGCCCACATGCGTTCGACCGCGAAGCGCAGTTCCTCTTCGACCTCGGCCAGCGTCTCGTCGTCGAGCTCCCAGGGCTCGGGATCCTCGTCGACCTCGGGCTGGAGGTACTCGTAGCGCAGCCGCAACCGCAGACCACGCTCGCGGGCCTTCGCCGCGAGGACGAACGCCTGCACGTGTGCGGCCGGCACATCGGCGACCGCGTCGGTGAACCGGCCGCCCGTCTTGTAGTCGCGCGCGTCGAGCATGCCGTCGTGGATCCAGACCGCGTCGATGCGCGCGGTCGCCATGAACATGGGCGGCGGCGCGCGGTGGAAGCGGGCGACGTCGACCTCGTGCGCGGAACTCTCGGCACCTCGTGACGGGCACCGGTGCGCGTGCCGGGTCGACCATGTCGCGAAACGCGGGCGTGTCGAAACCGTGTGCCGCCAGCGTGTCGGCGACGTGCGCGCCGTCGTGGCACTCGCCGTCGTCGTGGATCTTGCGCAACATGTCGTGCACCTGGAGACCCTGGTCGGTCGAGGGCACGGGATCGCTCGCGGGCAGGCCGAGCAACGCGGTGCAGTAGAAGAGCCGCGGGCAACGCCGGAAGTCCTCGTAGTTGCTCGGGGTGATCGCGACGATCTCGGACAGGAGCCGTTTCTGCGCCATCAGCCGGGATGTTTCGAACAGCCGGAGATGAACGCGCAGCCCTGGCAGTCCCGGCCGATCTTCGGTCGCGGATCGCCGGCCAGCTCGAGGATCTCCTCGACCCGGTCGCCGATCCAACGGTGCGCCTCGGCGCGATCGGCATCGAGGTCGGGTTCGTGTGTCGCGACGCGCTGGTCGATGACATCGACGACCACGATCCGAAGATCCACCGGCGCCCACTCCTCGGTGCGCACCGAGCGCGACCCGTACGTCGACGGGGTCGAGCAGCCGGGCCGAACGATGGGAGCCGACCAGGATCTTGCGCAGCTCGCGGCCGCCGTCGGTCCGCTCCGCCGCGAGACCGACATTGGTCGAGAGCTCGACGCCCAGCTCGGGGAGATGCGTGCGGAACCCGAGGTCGACGATCCGGGCCTGGGAGCGACCGAACGCGTCGAGGTAACCGCGCTTTGCCGCGCGGTAGAGCGCCTGTTGCTCGGGTTCGAGCTCGCGCGGCTCGACGAAGGCCTCCGGCCGGGGCGGTCCGGGTTCGGATTGCGCGAGCCGGGCATCGGCCTCGACCCGGTTCGAGACCGCGAATCGCATGTTCGCCGGTCTTGTTGGCGAGACGCTTCCCGCCGTTCACCTCGCGTGCGAGGCGGCGGCGACACATCTCGTCGGCGCGGCGCAGGTGCGCAGGCGTGATCTGCGGCAGCTCCTCGCGATCCATCGCGGACGACGCTACCGGCCGGGTGAGACGGTGTTTCGGAGCTTTCGATGCCCGAGGACGTCCGGGAGGCGCCCGGTACACTCGCCGGGTGCGCATCGCAATCGGCAGCGACCACGCCGGCTACCCGCTCAAACAACATCTCGTCGGGCGGTTGAAGGAGTGGGCGCACGACGTCGTCGATCTCGGGACACACTCCGAGGACCCGGTCGACTACCCGATTTACTGCGCCGCAGTCGCGCGTGCGGTCGTACGGGGCGACGTCGACGCCGGCATCGTGCTCGGTGGCAGCGGCCAGGGAGAGCAGATCTCGGCGAACAAGGTCCGCGGCGCCCGGGCTGCGCTCTGCAACGACCTCTACACCGCGCGCATGGCGCGTGAACACAACGACGCGAACGTCTTGTCGATCGGTGCCCGGATCGTGGCCCCGGAGCTGGCCGACGAGATCACCCGGATCTTCCTCGACACGGGGTTCGACGGCGGACGGCACGTGCGCCGGATCGAGGAGATCACGGCCATCGAGACCGAGGAGTCAGGTCGATGACGACACCGCTCGAACGCACCGATCCCGAGATCGCCGACATCATCCGGCGCGAGCTCGAACGTCAGAACACGACGATCCAGCTGATCGCGTCGGAGAACTTCACGTCGCGGGCGGTGATCGAGGCGCAAGGTTCGGTCCTCACCAACAAGTACTCCGAGGGCTACCCGGCCAAGCGCTACTACGGTGGCAACTACGTCGTCGACGACGCCGAGAACCTGGCCCGCACGCGCGCGTGCGCCCTGTTCGGTGCGCAACACGCGAACGTGCAACCGCACTCGGGCGCGAACGCGAACCAGGCCGCGTTCATGGCGTTGCTCGAGCCCGGCGACAAGGTCATGGGCATGCGCCTCGACCAGGGCGGCCACCTCACCCACGGATCGCCGGTCAACTTCAGCGGCCGGATGTACGACTTCGTCGCGTACGGCGTCGACGACGAGACCGAGATGCTCGACTACGAGGCGATCCGCGATCTCGCCGTACGCGAGCGGCCCCGCATGATCATCGCGGGCGCGACCGCGTACCCCCGCGTCATCGACTTCGCCGCGTTCCGTGCGATCGCGGACGAGGTCGGCGCGTTGCTGTTGGTGGACGCCGCCCACATCGCGGGGCTCGTCGCCGGCGGCGCGCACCCGTCGCCCGTCCCCGTCGCCGACGTCGTCACGTTCACGACGCACAAGACGCTGCGGGGTCCGCGCGCCGGCGCGATCCTCTCCCGCGCCGAGCACGGCGCCGGGATCGACAAGGCCGTGTTCCCGGGATTGCAGGGCGGGCCGCTCATGCACGTCATCGCGGCCAAGGCCGTCGCGTTCCACGAGGCGAGCGAACCGGCGTTCCGCAAGTACGCGGCCGACGTCGTCGCCAACGCGCAGGCGCTCGCGGCCGGGCTGGCCGAAGAGGGCTTTCGCATCGTCTCCGGCGGCACCGACAACCACCTCATGCTCGTCGATCTGCGGCCGTTCGGGGTGACGGGCAAGGTCGCGCAGGAGGCGCTCGACCGGGCGGGGATCACGTGCAACAAGAACGCGATCCCGAACGATCCCGAGAAGCCCTTCGTCACGAGCGGGCTGCGGCTCGGATCGGCGTCGTGCACGACCGCGGGGATGGGCCCCGACCAGATGCGCGAGATCGCCTCGCTGATCGGCACGGTGCTGCGCGCCGTCGACGACGATGCCGTCGCCGCCGACGTGCGCGAGCAGGCCAACCGGCTGTGCGCGAAGTTCACCCCGTATCCCGAAGCCACGTGAGCCGGACCAACAGGTCGGGTAGATAGCAGGTGGCGGGTTACGCGGTCGTCCTCGCCGTCGCCCTCGGCACGACGCTGCTCCTGACGCCGCTCGTGCGGATCATGGCGATCCGCTTCGGCGCGGTCGTGTCGCCGTCGTCGGATCGCGCGGCACGTGCACCACGCGTCCGACGCCCACGCTCGGCGGAACGGGGATGTTCGTCGGGTTCCTGCTGGCGATGGCCGTCGCGTCGCACATGCACCAGTTCCACGACATGTTCCAGTCGAGCTCGGAACCGTTCGGCATCATCCTCGGCGCGGGCGTGATGTTCGTCGTCGGCGGTCTCGACGACCTCATCGACGTGTCGCCCCCGGCCAAGGTCGCGGGACAGGTCGTGGCCGCGAGCCTCCTCGCGTTCTACGGCGTCGTGATGTTCTACTTCCGGATGCCGTTCAACCTGTTCCACACGGACACGGTGGTGCTCGGCTCGCAGTTCGCGCCGCTCGTCACCGCGTTGTGGGTCGTGTTGATGACGAACGCGGTCAACCTGATCGACGGCCTCGACGGCCTCGCGGTCGGCATCGTCGCGATCGCCGGCAGCGCGCTGTTCCTGTTCGCGGACCGGTTGTTCAAGCAGAACTTCATCGACGGCACGAACATCGGGCCGCTCATCGCGATCATCGCGGTCGGCGTGTGTCTCGGTTTCCTGCCGTTCAACTGGCACCCGTCGAAGATCATGATGGGAGACGCGGGCGCGCTGTTCTTAGGGGTCTTGCTCGCGGTCCCGACCATCACGATCGGCGGGCGAACCGACCACGCGTTCTCGGGCAACACGTTCTTCTTCTTCGGGCCGCTGCTGATCCCGGTCCTCATCCTCGGCGTGCCGATCCTCGACACGGTGTTCTCGTTCCTTAGACGCATGGTGAAACGCCAGCGCTGGCACCAGGCCGATGCGGGCCACCTCCACCACCGCCTCATGCGGCTGGGCCACGGGCCGCGCCGGACCGTGGTCATCCTCTGGGCCTGGACCGCGTTGCTCTCGGGCGTGGCGCTCGTCCCCACCTACTTCCCCAAGAGCGGGAGCAACGCGCTGGTGCCGTTCGTCGTCGCCGCGCTCGCACTCCTGCTGCTGGCCTGGTTCCACCCGGGCATCAGGTCGCGCCGGGAACGCAAGGAGCGCGCCCGGCACCCGACGAGCCAGCCCGGTGAGGACGTGGTCGACCTCGCCGAACGCCGCCGCCAACGTGACGCGGTGAAAAATCCCTGCCCGGTTTGACTCGTTCTTCACAGCTCTCATAGATTGCGAATGGATTCACAAGCGCCCTCCGGCAACGGTGGCGGGGGCCATGACGCTGTGATCCAGAAGGGGCTTTCGGCGTGGTTCCGGCAGGGGAGCGTCGCGACCAGCGAGACACGTGGCACGGATTCTCGAACGCGCTTTCCAATGCGTTCGAGATGGTCGCGACGACGGTCCTGTTCGTGCTGCTCGGCCTCTGGATCGACGGCCGTACCGGCACCCGCCCGCTCTTCACCGTTGTTCTCGGGCTGCTCGCCGTGATCGGTCTCGGCGTCCGCGCCTACTACACGTACATGGCCCAGGTACACCGCGACGAGGAGGGCAAGCCGTGGCTGAAGAGCCGGTAGTCCCGCTCGTCGAACGCGAGGTCGCGCTCGACATCGTCCGCCGCGGCCTCATGGTCTCGCCGGTCGTGATCGCGGCCGCCGGCCTGATCCGTGGCTGGAACGGCGCGACCAGCGCGGCCATCGCGCTCGGCCTCGTGCTCGTCAACTTCCTCGCCGCCGCCGCGATCATGACGCGGGCCGCGAAGAGCGGCCCGACTGCGATCGGCGCCGCCGCGCTCGGCGGATATGTCGTCCGCCTCGCCGTGATCCTCGTCGCACTCGTATTGTTGCGTCACCAGCCCTGGATCGACCTCCCGACACTCGGCATTGCCATCGTCGGAACCCACCTCGGTCTGCTGGTCTGGGAAATGAAGTACGTGAGTCTCACGCTCGCTGCGCCGGGGTTGAAGCCGGCACGACCTTCCGGAGACCAATGAACCTCCTGCTCGCGGTCGACGTACCGCCGATCAGCCACGTCACGATCTGGGGAAGCGGACCGCTCGGCTTCAACAAGACCGCGGCCATCTACATCTTCGCCGCCGTCGCGACGATGCTCCTCTTCTACTTCGGCACGCGCCGCAAGGACGCGCTCGTGCCGTCCGGCCTGCTGCAGAACACCGCCGAATCCGGCGTCGGCTTCGTCCGCAACCAGATCATCATGCAGACGATGGGCACCGACGGTCTGCGGTACCTGCCGTACCTCACCGCGCTGTTCTTCTTCATCTTCTTCAGCAACATCACCGAGATCATCCCCGGCGTGCAGTTCCCGGCGAACGCCCGCTTCGGCATGCCGCTCGCGCTCGCGCTGGTCACGTGGGTGATCTACAACGTGGTCGGCGTCGTCAAGCAGGGTCCGCTGCACTACCTGAAGAACTCGCTCATCCCGCCCGGCGTCCCGAAGGCGATCCTGCCGCTCGTGATGATCATCGAGCTCGTGTCGACGTTCGTCGTGCGGCCCTTCTCGCTGATGGTCCGACTCTTCGCCAACATGCTCGCCGGTCACCTCATCCTGGTGACGTTCGCGGCGCTCTCGGCGGCACTCTGGGCGGCTCAAGGCCACCGTGTCATCATGCCGTTCTCGTTCGTGCTGCTCGTCGCGATGACGGGATTCGAGATCCTCGTCAGCTTCCTGCAGGCCTTCATCTTCACGATCCTGACGGCTGTCTACATCGACAGCTCGATGCACCCCTCGCACTGACCCGAATCACTCGCACAAGAAGAAAACAACAAGGAGAACCCACGTGGCTCTGCTCCATCTCCTCCTCGCCCAGGCGGCCGCCGACCCCACCAAGGGTCTGACCGCGATCGGTCGAGGCATCGTCTACGGCGGCGCCGCCATCGGCCCCGGCATCGGCATCGGTCTCGTGGTCGGTAACGCGATCACCGCCATGGCGCGCCAGCCCGAGTCGGCCGGAACCGTCCGCACGACGATGTTCCTCGGGATCGCGTTCACCGAGGCGCTCGCGCTGTTCGGCTTCGTCCTCGCGTTCATCATCTCCGGCTGAGGGGGCAGAAGTGCGAAAGCGCATCCGTGCACTGATCGCAGTTGTCGGCATCGCGGTAGCGGTGTTCGTCGTGGCCGCGCCCGTGCACGCCGCGGAGACCACGCCGAAGTACGCCAACGAGGCGGCGAAGCAATGCGCCGACAAGCTCGCGAAGGGCGGCTCGATCGACGACTGCCAGAAGGCGCCGTCGCCGCTGCTGCCGGCGAACGAACGAGATCATCTGGGGCTCGGCCGCGTTCGTCGTGTTGCTGGTCGCGATGTGGAAGTTCGGCGTGCCGGCCGTGAAGAACATGGAGAAGGCACGCGAGGACCGCATCCGCAACGACCTCGAGTCGGCGGAGAAGGCCAGGGTCGAGGCCGAGGCGGAGAAGGCGCAGTACCTCGCGCAGATCGCCGACGCCAAGAACGAGGCCGGACGGCTCATCGAAGAGGCCCGCCAAGCGGCCGAGACGGTGCGCGCGGATCTCGTCGCACGCGCCGAGCAGGAAGCGAACGACATCCGGGCCCGGGCCCAGGCCGACATCGCCAACCAGACGAACCAGGCGATGGCGCAGCTGCGGACCGACGTCGCGGCGCTGTCGATCGACCTCGCGGGCCGCATCGTCGAGCGCAACCTCGACACCGACACCAACCGCCAGCTCGTCGACAGCTTCATCGACCAGGTCTCGAGGAGCAACTAGTCGTGCCCGACCGCATCGAAGCCTGGGCGCAGGCGCTGCTCGAGATCGCACAGGCCGAGGATCACCTGAGCGAGGTCGAGGACGAGTTGTTCCGCTTCGCGCGGATCGTCGAAGGCAACGACGACCTGCGCATGGCGCTCTCGAACCCGGGCCAGTCGGCCGAACGGCGGGCGTCGATCGTCGACGAGCTGCTCGAGAACCGTTCGTTGCAGATGACGCGGTCGATCGCGGCGTTCATCGTCGGCGCCGGTCGCGGCCACGACCTGCCGGGCATCGTCGCCCGGTTCGTCGAGCTCGCGGCGCAGAGTCGTGAGCACGAGGTCGCCGAGGTGCGTTCGGCGGTCCCGCTCGACGACGCGCAGGTGCAGAAGCTCGCGCAGGCGCTCGGCCGCGCGACGAAGAAGAACATCGAGGTCCGCGTGGTGGTCGATCCGACCCTCATGGGCGGGCTCGTCGCCACGATCGGCGACACCGTGATCGACGGCACCGTCCGTCACCGTCTCGACCAGCTCAAGGAGACGCTCTAAATGGCAGAGCTCACCATCGACGCGGCCGATATCGCGGCCGTACTGCGCAAGAACGTCGAGAGTTTCCGACCCGAGGTCGACCGGGCCCAGGTGGGCCGGGTGCTCGAGGTCGGCGACGGCATCGCGCGCGTCGCCGGGCTCCCGCACGCCTCGGTCAACGAGCTGCTCGAGTTCGAAGGCGGCGCCCAGGGTCTCGCGCTGAACCTCGAAGAAGAGACGATCGGCGCGGTGATCCTCGGTCACGCCGACTCGGTCGAGGAAGGCCAGCTCGTCACCGCGACCGGCCGCATCCTCTCGGTCGCCGTCGGCGACGCGCTGATCGGCCGCGTGGTCAACGCGCTCGGCGTCGCCATCGACGGCAAGGGCCCGATCGCCCAGGACCACGTCCGCCGGCTCGAGGTGCAGGCGCCGGGCATCACCGGCCGCAAGCCCGTGCACGAGCCGCTGCAGACCGGCATCAAGGCCATCGACGCCATGACGCCGATCGGCCGGGGCCAGCGCGAGCTGATCATCGGCGACCGCAAGACCGGCAAGACCACCGTCGCCGTCGACACGATCCTGAACCAAAAGGGTCAGGGCGTGAAGTGCATCTACGTCGCGATCGGGCAGAAGGGCTCCACTGTCGCGCAGACGGTCGAGACGCTGCGCGCGAACGGCGCGCTCGAGTACACCGTCGTCGTGAGCGCACCCGCCTCCGACGAAGCGGTGTTCAAGTACCTCGCGCCGTACACCGGTTGCGCGATGGGTCAGCACTGGATGGAGAACGGCGAGCACGCGTTGGTCGTGTACGACGACCTCTCGAAGCAGGCCGAGGCGTACCGCCAGATGGCGTTGCTGCTCCGCCGGCCGCCGGGCCGCGAGGCGTACCCGGGCGACGTCTTCTACCTCCACTCGCGTCTCTTGGAGCGGGCCGCCAAGCTCAGCGACGAGCGCGGCGCCGGTTCGCTCACCGCCCTCCCGGTCATCGAGACCAAGGCCGGCGACGTGTCCGCGTACATCCCGACCAACGTGATCTCGATCACCGACGGTCAGATCTACCTGCAGGACGACCTCTTCAAGTCGGGTGTGCGTCCGGCCGTCGACGTGGGCATCTCGGTGTCCCGCGTGGGAAGCGCCGCGCAGACCAAGGCGATGAAGTCGGTCTCGGGAACGCTGAAGCTCGACCTCGCGCAGTTCCGCGAGCTCGAGGCGTTCGCCACGTTCGGTTCCGAGCTCGACGCGGTGTCGAAGGCGCAGCTCGAGCGGGGCGCTCGTCTCGTCGAGTTGCTGAAGCAGGGTCTGCACGCGCCGATGCCGGTCGAGGAGCAGGTCGTGTCGATCTACGCCGGCACGAACGGCTACCTCGACGACATCGAGGTGTCCGACGTCAAGCGGTTCGAGATCGAGCTGCTCGACTTCATCCGCACGCGTCACGCCGACATGGTGAACGGCATCCGCAACTCCGGCACGATGCCCGAAGGCGACGCGTTGGAGTCGGCCGTCACCGACTTCAAGGCCCAGTTCGTGCCCACGGCCGCGAGCGGCACGGAGTAATCGATGGCCGGCGGTCAGGAGCGCATTCTTCGTCGGCGGATCAAGTCCGTCGAGTCGACGAAGAAGATCACGCGCGCCATGGAGCTGATCGCGGCGTCGCGGATCGTGAAGGCGCAGGCGCGGGTGCACGCCGCCCAGCCGTACGCCGAGGGCATCACCGATGTCGTCCGCAACCTGCAGAGCGCGGGCGGCGGGTCGAACAGCGCGCTGCTCACGCCGCGCGCCGAGGTGCGCACGGTGGCCAACATCGCCATCGCGGCCGACCGTGGTCTGTGCGGCGGTTACAACTCCACGGTGATCCGCGCCGCCGAGCACGACATGCGCGACCAGGAGAAGGCCGGTCGGGCGAACTCGCTGGTGACCGTCGGTCGCAAGGTCGAGGGCTACTTCCGTTTCCGCGACCACCCGATCGACGCCGCGTTCTCCGGCTTCAGCGACAGCCCCACGTACGAGGACGCCCGCCAGGTGGCGTCGGCGGTCGTCAGCCGGTTCGAGGCGGGCGAGCTCGACCGGGTGCAGCTCGTCTACACGCGCTTCATCTCCGCCGGTCGCCAGGAAGTCGTCGTCGAGCCGCTGCTGCCGCTCGAGGCGGCCGAGGTCGTCGAGGCGCCTTCCGATCACACGGCCGGCGAAGCGAGTGCCGACTACGAGTTCGAGCCGAACCCCGAAGCCATCCTCGAGACGTTGTTGCCGCGCTACACCGAGTCGCGGATCTACGCGGCGCTGCTGAACGCGGCCGCGTCGGAGCACGCGGCCCGCCAGCGCGCGATGAAAGCCGCGACCGACAACGCCGAAGAGCTGATCCTCACCTATCGCCGGCGCATGAACCGGGCCCGCCAGGACTCGATCACGACCGAGATCATGGAGATCGTCGGCGGCGCCGAAGCGCTCAGCCAGGGTGCGGCCGACCACGACGACGTGCAAGCCGCCGAGTACTACGACAAGTCCGCTTGAAACTTCGGGAGCAACAGCTGCCATGACCGCAACCGCCGAACCCACAACGGATCTCAAGGACGGATGGGTCGTCGCGATCCTCGGTCCCGTCGTCGACGTGGAGTTCCCGCCCGACGCGCTGCCCGAGATCAACTTCGCGCTCGAGATGGACATCGAGCTCGAGGGCGAGAAGATCACGGTCACGGCCGAGGTCGCGCAGCAGATCGGCGAGGGCCGCTGCCGCGCCATCTGCCTGAAGCCGACCGACGGTCTGCAGCGTGGCACCGCCGTGCGCAACCTCGGTCACGGCATCCAGGTGCCGGTCGGCGACGCACGCTCGGTCACGTGTGGAACGTCATCGGCGAGCAGCTCGACGTGACCGCGGGCAAGGTCACCGACATCAAGGAGCGGTGGGACATCCACCGCGACGCGCCGCCGTTCGACCAGCTCGAGCCCAAGGCGAAGATGTTCGTCACCGGCATCAAGGTCATCGACCTCCTCGAGCCTTACGTCGAGGGCGGCAAGATCGGCCTCTTCGGCGGCGCCGGCGTGGGCAAGACGGTGCTCATCCAGGAGATGATCAACCGGGTCGCCACCCAGCACGGTGGTGTGTCGGTGTTCGCCGGTGTCGGCGAGCGCACCCGGGAGGGCACCGACCTCTGGCTGGAGATGCAGGAGTCGGGCGTCATCGAGAAGGCCGCGCTCGTGTACGGCCAGATGGACGAGCCGCCGGGCGTGCGGCTGCGGGTCGCGCTGAGCGCGCTCACGATGGCCGAGTACTTCCGCGACGTGCAGAACCAGGACGTGTTGTTGTTCGTCGACAACATCTTCCGGTTCGTGCAGGCCGGCTCCGAGGTGTCGACGCTGCTCGGCCGCATGCCTTCGGCCGTGGGTTACCAGCCCACCCTCGCCGACGAGATGGGCGAGCTGCAGGAGCGCATCACGTCGACCAAGGGTCGTTCGATCACGTCGTTGCAGGCCGTCTACGTGCCCGCCGACGACTACACCGACCCCGCGCCGTTCACCACCTTCACCCACCTCGACGCGACCACCGAGCTCGCCCGTGAGATCGCGGCGCTCGGCATCTACCCGGCCGTCGACCCGCTCGCGTCGACCAGCAACATCCTTGCCCCCGAGATCGTCGGCCAGCGGCACTACGACGTCGCCCGCCGTACGCAGGAGACGCTGCAGCGTTACAAGGAGCTGCAGGACATCATCGCCATCCTCGGTCTCGACGAGCTCTCCGAAGAGGACCGCGTCACCGTGGCCCGGGCCCGCAAGGTGCAGAAGTACCTGAGCCAGCCGTTCTTCGTGGGCGAGGTCTTCACCGGTCTGAAGGGGATCTTCGTGCCGGTCGAAGAGACGGTCGAGAGCTTCGAAGCGCTCGTCAGCGGTGAGCTCGACCACGTGCCGGAGCAGGCGTTCTTCAACGTCGGCGGCGTCGAGTCGGTGCTCGCCAAGGCGAAGACGCTCGAGGGCTAGGAACCGCTTCGTGGACGTGCAGCTGGTCTCGCCCGAACAGATCCTCTATCAGGGCGAGGGGAAGATGGTCGTCGTGCGCACCCTCGGGGGCGGCGACATCGCCTTCGAGGACAACCACGCCCCGTTCCTCGGCGCGCTCGCCGACTGGCCGGCCCGGGTGAAGTTCGAGGACGGCACGCAGGCGTGGTTCGCGGTGCACGGCGGCTTCGTCGAGGTCAGTCACAACCAGGTGATCATCCTCTCCGACGTCGCCGAGCCGGCCGCCGCGATCGACGTCAGCCGGGCCACCGAGGCCAAGGCCCGCGCCGAGGAACAGTTGCGGGCCGACGCCGACGACGAGCTCGCCCAAGCGGCGCTGCTCCGAGCCGACGTGCGCCTCGAAGTCGCCGCCTCCGCCTGACCCGGAGCCAGTCGAGGGCGTCGTCGCGAACGTCCTTTGCCGGCGGTACCTGCGGGAATTCGCGCGGTATCGACTTTCGAGTACCTGCAGGTCGGAGAGGCCGCGACACGGGCGGCGCGAGAGCCCGGCGCGCCGGCCTCGGTGCGTTTCATGTGGCCGGCGGTCACTGGGGTAAAGATGGCGGCCATGATGTTGGCCATCACGTCGCTCGGCGACTTCCGGAGATGGGCGCGGGGGAGCGGGCTCGAGATCGTCCTGCTCGTCGTCGGCTCGATCCTGTTGACGCGGTTCGTCGTGTGGTTCGGCGCCAAGATCACCTCCGGCATCGATGCGCGGGATCAGAGCACCGACGCGCTCGTGCGCTCCGAGGACGCGAAGCATCGTCACTCGCTCACCCAGGTCCTGACGTGGGCGACCATCGTCCTGATCTACGCGATCGCAGGGGTGTTGATCCTCTCCCGTTTCGGCGTGCCGCTCGCCGGGCTGATCGCGCCGGCCACGGTCGCCGGTGTCGCACTCGGCTTCGGTGCGCAGCGGGTCGTGCAGGACGTGCTGGCCGGGTTCTTCATCATCACCGAGCGCCAGTACGGGTTCGGTGACCTGATCCGCATCTCGAACCTGGGTTCGACCGCAGGCGTGACCGGCACCGTCGAATCCGTCACGCTGCGGAGCACGCGCCTGCGCAGCGCCAACGGTGAGGTGGTGTTCATCCCGAACGGTCAGATCAACCAGGTCACGAACTTGTCGCGGGACTGGGCGCGGGCCGTCGTCGACGTCCCGCTGCCGGCGACCGCCGATATCACCCGCGTCAACGAATTGCTCCAGGGTGTCGGCGAGGATCTCTACGCCGACGACCAAATGCGCCCGCTGATGCTCGACGCGCCGACGGTGATGGGCGTCGAGAGCATCGACGTCGCCATGTTCAGCATCCGGGTCGTGTCCCGCACGCTTCCGGGCAAACAGTTCGTGGTCGGCCGCGAGTTGCGGGCGCGCATCGCCACCGCGCTCCGGCAGGAGGGCATCACGCTGCCCGCCGATCTCGAGACCAGCGGCGCGGCGAAACCGGGTTGATGCAGCTTCGCATCCGCCGGTCCACGGCGGTACTGGGTGGCGTGTTCCTGGCGACGCTGGCGCTCTACGTGTTGGTGCGTCCGGCCGCGCCACCGCCGCGGGTCACCGTCCCGGCGGTGGAGGTCCCGACGACCGCGCGGACCACCGTGCCTCCGACCACGCGGCCGTCGACGACGACCGTCGCACCGAGGCCGACGTCCACGTCGACATCGACCGTGCCGAAGTCGTCGACCTCGACGACGACGAAGCCGAAGAGCTCCGCGCCGACGACGACGACCACGACACCAACGGTGACGTCGCCCCCCGCCGGATCGACCACCACGACATCGCTCGGATCCCCGCCGCCGACCACCTGACGCCCGCGCCCGCCGGACGGCCCGAGGCGGCTCAGGCGGGAACGGCCCGTGCCGATACCCATCTCGTGACGGCGTGGGGCTCGGCGGCGACACCGCCGCCCGGTTGGTATCCCGATCCGGGACAGCCCGCGAGCCTGCGCTGGTGGGACGGCGTGCAGTGGACCCAACACCAGGCGCCCGGGTGGCAGCCGCCGATGGCCGCCGTTCCCGGTCCGGGGATGCCCGGACCGAATCACGACCTCGACTGGGTGCTCCCGGTGAACCGCGACGGCTTCGCGATCGCCGCCGGATATCTCGCGCTGTTCTCGCTCCTGCCGAACCCGCTGACGTCGGCGGCCGCCGTCGTCTGCGGCGGGGTCGCGTTGCGGCGCATCGCGACATCGCGCAAGCTCGGCCGCGGGCGCGCCTGGTTCGGCATCATCGTGGGGAGCCTGTCGTTCGGATTGTTCGCGCTCGCGATGCTCACCGCGCACTGACGTCCCGCGGGAGTCGCGGACGTCCCGACGGTCAGCTGTACTTGACCGCGGAGTACGCGTTCAGCTTCGTCCAGTGGTGCTGGGCCTCGATGATCCGGATCGTGCCCGACTTCGACCGCATCACGAGGCTCTGGGTGCCCGCGCCTTCGCCCCAGTAGCGCACGCCGCGGAGGAGCTCGCCGTCGGTGATGCCGGTGGCGGCGAAGAACACGTCGTCGCCGGACACGAGGTCGTCGAGCATGAGGACCTTGTCGAGGTCGTAGCCCGCGTCGACCGCGGCCTTGCGCTCCTCGTCGTTGCGCGGCCAGAGCTTGCCCTGGATCGAACCGCCGAGCGCCTTGAGCGCGCACGCGGCGATCACACCTTCCGGCGTACCGCCGACGCCGAACAGGATGTCGTTGCCCGAGTTCCGCCACGCGACCGAGATCGCGCCGGCGACGTCGCCGTCGGGGATCAGGCGGATGCGGGCGCCGGCCTCGCGGCATTCGCGGATGATGTCCTCGTGCCGCGGCCGGTCGAGGATGACGGCGGTGACGTCGCTCACCTTCTCGCCCAGCGCCTTGGCGACCGCTTCGAGGTTCGCCTTCACCGGGGCGTTGATGTCGATCACTTCGGCCGCCGCGGGGCCGGCCGCGATCTTGTCCATGTAGACGCACGGACCCGGGTCGAACATCGTGCCCCGTTCGCTCATCGCGATGACCGCGATCGCGCCGTCCTGGCCGAGGGAGGTGAGGGTGGTGCCGTCGACGGGGTCGACCGCGATGTCCATGCTGGGCGGCGAGCCGTCGCCGATCTGCTCGCCGTTGAAGAGCATCGGGGCTTCGTCCTTCTCGCCCTCGCCGATGACCACGACGCCTTCCATGCGCACCGTGCTCAGCACGACGCGCATCGCCTCGACGGCGGCTCCGTCGGCCGCGTTCTTGTCGCCGCGGCCCATCCAGCGGCCGGCGGCCAGCGCCGCGGCCTCGGTGGCGCGCATGAGCTCCATTGCGAGGTTGCGATCGGGCTGCTGCTCGGGCTCCATTTCCCCTCTTCCACTCTCTGGACGGTCGATGGACATTAGTCGAGGGCCCCGGGAATTCCACGGGGTGCCGCCCGCGGACTAGAACGTCGGCATGGGTCGTCTGGAAGGCAAGTGTGCGCTGGTCACGGGGGCCGCCTCGGGGATCGGCCTGGCCTGCGTCGCCCGCTTCGCGGCCGAGGGCGCGCGGGTCGTGGGGATCGACGTGACCGAGCCCGCGACGGCGCTCGACCTGCCCGCGGACGCGGCCGAGGTCGCGTTCGCGCAGGCCGACGTGCGGGACGAGGACGCGATCGCGGCCGTGATCGACGCCCTGGTCGCCGAGCACGGGCGCATCGACGCGATCGTCACCGCGGCCGGGGTCGCCGGCGGCGGCCCCGCGCACCTCCTCGACCGGGACGAGTGGCAGCGGGTGCTCGACGTGAACCTCACCGGCACGTTCCTGTGCGCCAAGCACGCCATCGCGCGCATGCTCGAACAGGAGCCGATCGACGGCGAGCGCGGCAGCATCGTGACGATCGCGAGCGTCGAGGGCCTCGAGGGCACCGCGGGCGGCAGCTCCTACAACGCGTCGAAGGGCGCGGTCGTGATCTTCACCAAGAACCTCGCCATCGACTACGGCCGCGTCGGCATCCGCGCCAACGCCATCTGCCCCGGCTTCATCGAGACGCCGATGCTCGAGGGGGTGTTCGGGATGCCGGGCATGGAGCACGTCCGCGAGCAGATCCGCCACGAGCACAAGCTGCGCCGCCTCGGGCGCCCCGAAGAGATCGCGGCGGTCGCCTCGTTCCTCGTCTCGGCGGACGCGTCGTTCGTGACCGGCCAGGCGATCGCGGTCGACGGCGGCTACACGGCCGGGCGCGACCACGGCGTCACCGACATGTTCGGGATCTAGCATTACCGGGTGAGCGCCGACCCGGACCCGCCGGTCTTCGAGACCCGACCGGTCTTCGAGACCCAACCAGTTTTCGAAACGATGTCGGGTGTCCCGGTCGAGGCCGTCTACGGGCCCGCCGACGCGGAGCGCCCCGGCGCGTACCCGTACACGCGCGGGCCGTACACCGACATGTACCGGTCGAAGCTCTGGACGATGCGGATGTTCGCGGGCTTCGGCACCGCGATCGACACCAACCGCCGGTTCCACGAGCTCCTCGCGGCGGGCGGCGACGGGCTGTCGACCGCGTTCGACCTCCCGACGCTGATGGGCCGCGACTCCGACGACGAGCTCGCGCTCGGCGAAGTGGGCAAGTGCGGCGTCGCGGTCGACACGCTCGCCGACATGCACGACCTCTACCGGGGGATCGACCTCGGCGCGGTCACGACGTCGATGACGATCAACGGTCCCGCGGCCGTGATCTTCGCGATGTTCGTCGCGAACGCGGAGGCGACCGGCGTCGAACGGGCGCGCCTCGGCGGCACGCTGCAGAACGACATCCTGAAGGAGTACCAGGCGCAGAAGGAGTTCATCTTCCCGCCCCGCCCGTCGCTGCGGCTCGTGCGCGACACGATCGCGTTCTGCACCGCGGAGATGCCGCGCTGGCACCCGATCTCGATCTCCGGCTACCACATCCGCGAAGCCGGTTCGACGGCCGCGCAGGAGCTCGCGTTCACGGTCGCCAACGGGTTCGCGTACGTCGAGCTCGCGTTGCGCGCGGGGCTGCCCGTCGACGCGTTCGCGCCGCGCCTCTCGTTCTTCTTCAACGCGCACGTCGACTTCTTCGAGGAGATCGCCAAGTACCGCGCCGCGCGTCGCATCTGGGCGCGCTGGATGCACGACCGCTACGGCGCCCGGCTCGAACGCTCGTTGCAGATGCGGTTCCACACCCAGACCGCGGGGGTCTCGCTCACCGCGCAGCAGCCCGAGGTCAACATCGTCCGCACCGCGATCGAGGCGCTCGCGGGCGTGCTCGGCGGGACGCAGAGCCTGCACACCAACTCGATGGACGAGACGCTCGCGTTGCCGTCCGAGAAGGCGGCACGGATCGCGCTGCGGACCCAGCAGGTCATCGCGCACGAGACCCGCGTCACGAACGTCGCCGACCCGCTCGGCGGGTCGTGGTACGTCGAGGCGCTCACCGACGAGATGGAGCGCCGGGCCGAGGAGCTGTTCGATCAGATCGGCGACCTCGGCGACGGCTCGATGCTCGACGGCGCGGTCCGGGGTGTCGAGGAAGGCTGGTACCAGGGCGAGATCGCCGACTCCGCCTACGAGCTCGAACGCAAGGTGAACTCCGGCCGTCACGTCGTGGTCGGCGTCAACGGGTTCCTCGAGGGCAACGACGAGCCGCCGCCGCCGATCCTGCGCATCGGTCCGGAGGTCGAAGAGGAGCAGCGCCGCCGGCTCGACAAGGTCCGGCGCGAGCGCGACGGCGCGGCCGTCGAGACGGCGCTGACCCGCATCCGGACCGACGCCGCAGATCCCGAGGTCAACCTCATGCCCGCGTTCGTCGACGCGGCGCGCGTCGACGCGACCCTCGGCGAGATCGTCGATGCGCTGGCCGACGTGTTCGGCCGCTGGGTCGAGACCCCGCGCATCTGATGGACGATCGGCTCCTCGAGGTCGCACGCGCCGCGAAGGGCTTCATGCCCGACGACGAGGGCTTGGCGCTGTACGACGCGGGACGCGCGGGCGGCGCGCTCGGGCCGCTGCTCGAGATCGGCACCTACTGCGGGAAGTCGGCCGTGTACCTCGGCGCGGCGGCGCGCGGGGCCGGGCACGGTGTTGTTCACCGTCGACCACCACCGCGGCTCGGAGGAGAACCAGGCCGGCTGGGAACATCACGACCCCGAGGTCGTCGATCCCGAAACCGGGCGGATGGACACGCTCCCGTTCTTCCGGCGCACGATCCACGCCGCCGACCTCGAAGACGTCGTGGTCGGCGTCGTCGGCCACTCGGTCCCGGTCGGCGCGCGTGTGGCGCACGCCGCTCGGGTTCTTGTTCATCGACGGCGGTCACGCCGAGGACGTCGCGATGGCCGACTACGCACTCTGGTCGCCGCACGTGACGGGCGGCGGTGTGCTCGCGATCCACGACGTGTTCGAAGATCCCGCCGACGGCGGGCAGGCGCCGTTCCACGTGTGGCAACGCGCCGTCGCCGACGGCTTCGAGCCGGTCTCGACGACCGGCTCGCTGCGCGTGCTCAGGAACGCGTCCAGTAGCCCTGCGAATTCCTGAGCTGGTCGCCGTTCAGCTGTTCGAACGTCTCGACGTGGCGGATGTTCGTCGCGTCGAACAACTCGGGGAGCACGACGCCGTCACGGCGCCGCCGCAACCGGTAGCGCTGACCGTCGGCGGTCGTCGTGACCTCGCAGATCTCGAAGCCGTCGACCCAGCGGTCGCCGAACCGACCCCGGACCTCGACCGCGATCCGCGGCGCCGAGGAGCCGTTCGTGTGGTCCGCGGGATCGGCCGGGTCGACGTCCTCGTCGGCGACGAGATGGATGTCGGGCGGGCCGTCGAGGTGCCATTCGGGTTCGGGCTGCGGACGCACGAGGTCGATGACCGGTTCCGGGCCCGCCGGCATCGAGCCGCCGATCACGCGCTCCGAGACGGTGACGGGCCCCGCCGGGATCTCCGACGCGATGGTCGGCGCCGGCGGTGCGAGAGCAGCCGCCGCGCCGCCCGTGATCGTCCGGCTGAGCTCGGAGAGCGTCTCGATCATCAGCCGGCGCTCGGCCCGGTCGGCCTCGATGTACTCGATGACGTGGTCGCACATGCTCGTCACGACCTCGAGCAGACGCAGGAACTCCGATTGCATCTCGAGCTGGGCGACGACGGCCGGCGATTCGCCGGGCGGCTCCGTGCCCGCCGCGGGCGGTTCCGGCGGCGCGAGTGGTTCCGATGGTGCGGGCGTCTCGGCCGCGTCGGCGACGATCGGGGGCGCGGCCGGAACGGCGCGATCGCCCGCCTTCGCCCAGGGATTCCACCACACCCGCATCCTGCGCGGATGGTACGACGACTTCGCCCGTTTTCCGCGCATACCCGCGCGATCCGGACGAGCGTGCGTCAGTGGCGATCGCGAGCGGCGCGGTCGGCTTCGATCGCGGCGCCCGCGTCGATCAGCTCCTCGGCGGTCAACCCGCCGGGCAGGCCCTCGCCGCGGAACATCCCGGCCGTCGGGCCCGAGCCGCCGAGCGCGTTGGCGGCGAGCACGACCGCCGCGCTGTTCCACGTCGGCTGCTCGGCGGTGAAGTACTCGCCGAGCTCGTCGAAGCGGTCGCCGTCGAAGTTCATGCCGGTCCAGTAGGAGCCGTCGTCGTGGCGGAGGAACTGCACCCACTCGAACAGCGTGCGGGCCCGCTCGTGGAGCCCGATCGCGTCGAGCGCCATGACGAGCTCGCACGTCTCGGCGGCGGTGACCCACGGCTGGTCCGACACGCAGCGCACGCCGCGGCCGGGGGCGACGAACGTGTCCCACTTCGCCGCGAGGCGCGCTTCGGCCGCGTGGCCGCGCAGCACGCCGACGAGGATCGGGTAGTACCAGTCCATCGCCCAGCGGTCCTTGTCGAGGAAGCGCTCGGGCCGGTGCGCGATCGCGATCGCGAGCGAGCCGAGCGACAGCTCCCAGTCGGGACGGTCGCGGCCGAGCCGCTCGGCGGCGGCGATCGCGCAGCGCAACGACGAGTAGATGCTCGACGAACCCGTGAGCAGCGCGCCCTTGCCGTCGACGCGCTCGGGGTCGGCGTCCCACTCGATCTCGCCGGTCGGGTGCTGGTTGTCGAGCGCGAAGTCGATCGCCCGCTCGACGACCGGGAACATCGCCTCGAGGAAGCCCGAGTCGCGCGGTGCAGAGGTAGTGGTGCCACACGCCGTTCGCGACGTAGCGAGCTGACGTTGGTGTCGAGCGTGTGCTCCTTCACGTCGTCGCCGACGTAGTACGCGTGCCAGCTCCCGGCGTCGTGCTGCATCTGCGTCAGCCACTCGTAGGCGCGCTCGGCCTCGGCGAAGCGGCCGCCGACGTCGAGCGCCATCGCGGCCTCGACGAGGTTCCACGGGATCGGTGTGGTCGCCCGGCACCCACGGGATGTTGCCGTCGGGCAGCTGCACCGACGCGATCGCGTCGACCGTCTGGCCGACCTGCGCGCGGGTGATGAGGCCGGCGACTTCGGGGAGCTCGTGTTCAGTCAAGGCTGCGCTTCCCCCATCTGGCCATGCTCGGTGCGACCTTCTCGCCGTACAGCACGACGCTCTTGCCGAGCACCGGGTTCAGCGCCCGCTCGGTGACGCTCGCCCAGCGCGGGTTGTGCTCGATCAGCATGCACAGGAAGTCGTGGTAGCGCCTCACGGGCGGGGCCTCGGTGTTGTCGAGGCCGTACGCGCACTTCAGCCACCAGTAGGGCGAGTGGAACGCGTGCGCGTGGTGGGAGCCGCGGAGGAAGAAGCCGGCGCGCTCGAGCTTCGGCTCGAGCTCGTGCTGGCGGTAGATGCGGACGTGACCGCCGGGCGTGTCGTGGTAGTGCCAGTTGATCGCCCACGAGACCCGCTCGGGCCAGCGGGTCGGGACGGTTGCCGCGATGCGGCCGCCGGGGCGGAGCACGCGCGCGATCTCGATGAGCGCGCGCTCGTCGTCCCAGATGTGCTCGAGCACCTCGGAGACGATGACGCGGTCGAAGACGTTCGTCGGGGAACGGGAGGTCGAGCGCGTCGGCGTTGACGACGCCGGCCCACTGCGTCGTACGTGATCTCGCCGGCCGCGATCATCGCGCCCGCGACCGCGGCGACGTCCTTCAGGTCGGCGGCGGAGTAGTCGAGCGCGGTGACGCGCGCGCCGCGCCGCATCGCCTCGAACGCGTGGCGTCCGCCGCCCGGCGCCGAGGTCGAGCAGACGCTCGCCGCGGAGCAGGCCGAGCCGGTCGAAGTCGACCGTGAGCATCAGGCGGCGAACCCGGAGTCGCGGCGCCGCTTCGCGTGCGCTTCGAGCTCGAGGTAGTACTGCTCGGCGGTGCCTTCGGCGGTCTTGCGCCACGTGAAGCGGTCGAGCACGCGCCGCCGGCCGCGTTCGCCGAGGCGGGCGCGCAGCTCGTCGTCGTTCAGCACGTCGATGAGCTGCTGCGCGAGCGCGCCGGGATCGCCGGGCGGCACCATCATCGCGCCGTCGCCGGGGGAGCCGACCACCTCGGGCAGCGCGCCGCCCGTGGTGGTGACGAGCGGCACGCCGCACGCCATCGCCTCGATCGCGGGCAGCGAGAAGCCTTCGTAGAGCGACGGCACGACGGCGATCTCGGCTTCCGCGTACAGCTCGACGATGCGCTCGTCGGTCACGCCGCTGACGAACTCGATCGCGCCCTGCAGGCCGAGCCGCTCGATCTGCGCGGGCACCGCCGACTTGTGGCGCGGCTGGCCGATCACGACGAGGTGCGCGTCTTCGCGTTCGGTGCGGACCTTCGCGAGCGCCTCGATGAGGTACGTGAGTCCCTTGAGCGGGACGTCGGCGCTCGCGGTCGTCATCAGGCGGCCGGGAACGCGCGCGATGTGCGGCATCGGGCGGAACTGCTTCTGGTCGACGCCGACCGGCACGATGTGCAGCGTGTCGGGGTGCGACGCGCATCTGCGCGACGATGTCCTTCTTCGAGTTCTGCGACACGGTGATGTGGCGCGGCAGCTGGCGGGCGACCTGCATCTGCATGCCGAGGAAGCCGTACCAACGGCGCAGCGTCAGCTTCCGCAGCGGCGAGGCTCGCGGCCGCGAGGTCGAGGTCGCGGTCGACGGTGATCGGGTGGTGCAGCGTGTTCACGAACGGCCAGCCGTCGCGGACGAAGCCGAGCAGGCCGCGGCCGAGGCACTGGTTGTCGTGGACGAGGTCGAACTCGTCGCGCCGGTCGCGCAGGTGCGCGTACACGCGCCGGCTGAACGCGTACGGCTCGGGGAAGCCGGCCCCGGCCATGATCGCGAACTCCTCGACGTCGGTCCAGGTGCGGAACTCGTGCGGCCACGGCACCCGGAACGGGTTCTCGCGCTTGTAGAGGTCGAGGCTCGGCACGTGCTCGAGCGTCACCGGCGCGTCGGCGACCGGCCACGGCTGCCCGGCGAGCATCGTGACGCTGTGACCGAGCTCGGTCAGCTCCCGGGTGAGGTGGCGGCTGTAGACGCCTTGGCCCCCGCAGTGCGGGTTGCCTCGGTAGATGAGGAAGGCGATGCGCAGCGGGTCGCCGGGCTGGGGCGTGCGCGGCGCGAAAGGGCAGATCGGGGGGTCGGCATGAGTCATCCAGGATGGAGGGCGGGCGGCCCGGAAGGCAAGCCGCGCACTAGCGTCGTCGCTCGGTGACGCCGTCGATCATACCTTCCATGCTCAGCCGGTCACGGAGCGTGAGCGAGCCTCGCTGGTCGCCGTCGGGCAGCCGCCTCGCGTGGGTCGAGCAGGCGGACGGCCGGGCCGACCTCGTGGTCGCGCCGTCCGGCGATTTCGGCCCCGCCGTGGTCGTCACCGCCGAGTGCGGGGTCGGCGGAGGGTCGCCTGGGCCGACGACGAGACGCTCGTGGTCGGGGCCGGCGACGGCCGGCTGGTGGTCGTGCGCGCGGCCGGCGGGGTGGAACGGACGCTCACCCGCGACGGGCGCGCCTTCGCGCCCGCGGTCTCCCGGCGGGGAGGTGGCGTTCGCCATCGAACGCGACGACGCGTGCGACGTCGCGACCGTCCCGCTCGACGGATCGGCTTGGCCCGAACGGGTCTCGCACGCCGATTTCGCGTGGGATCCCGCGTGGTCGCCCGACGGTGACGCGTTGGTCTGGCACGAGTGGGATCTCCCGACATGCCGTGGGACGCGTCGCGGATCATGCGCCGCGATGCGAAGAGCGATGCGAACGGCGGTGCGCCCGCCGTCGTCGCGGGGGAAGGCGCGTGCAGCCAGCCGCGGTTCTCCCCCGACGGGCGACTCGCGTGGATCCGCGACGGTGAGCTCGTCGTCGACGGCGAGCCCGTGCTCGTGCGGCCCGAGAAGCAGGAGTACGCGGAGCCGGCGTGGTCCGCGGGCCAGCGCTCGTACGCGTGGTCGCCCGCGGGCGACGAGCTCGCGTGGTGCCGCAACGAGTCGGGTTCGGCCGGCTCGTGGTCGGCGCGCCCGGGCGCAAGTCGGCGCGCGAGCTCTCGAAGGGTTGGCACCGCGGCCTCGACTGGGGTGAAGGCGGCATCGTCTGCGTGCGCTCGGGTGCGGTGACGCCGTCGCAGATCGTCGTGCTCGCCGCGAACGGCTCGGGCCGGCGCGCCGTCGCGCGCGGACCGGTCGGCGGGTTCGAGGCGACCGGCCTCGTCGAGCCGCGTCCGGTCATGTGGAAGTCGGGGGGCGCGACGGTCCACGGCCTGCTCTGGCGGCCGGCCGAGAGCGCCGGGCCGTTGCCGACGGTCGTGCACGTGCACGGCGGCCCGACCGGCCAGGCGCTCGCCGACTGGAACCCGCGCGTGCAGTGGTTCGTGCAGCAGGGCTACGCCGTCCTGCAGCCGAACTACCGCGGCTCGACGGGCTACGGCGTCGCGTACCGCAACGCGCTCGACGGCCGGTGGGGCGAGCTCGACGTCGCCGATGTCGCGGCCGGGATCAAGCACGCGGTCAAGGAAGGTTGGGCGCGACCGGGCCGCGTCGCGCTCATGGGCGGGAGCGCGGGCGGCTTCACCGCGCTGAACGTCGCCGCGCAGCATCCCGACCTCGTGGCCGGCGTCGTCGCGCTCTTTCCCGTCACCGACCTGCTCGACCTCGCCGCGACCACGCACCGCTTCGAGTCCGGCTACACGGCCCGCCTGGTCGGGCCCCTCCCGGACGCGCGCGCGACCTACGACGCCCGCTCGCCGATCGCGAACACGGCGGGATCCGCCCTGCCGGTGCTGCTGTTGCAGGGCGAAGACGACCGTGTCGTCAACGCGGAACGCACCGCCGCGTTCGCCGCCGCGCTGACCCGAGCGGGCGCCGCGGTCGAGCACCACATGTACGACGGTGAAGGGCACGGCTGGCGCCGCTCGGCGACGGTCGCCGACGAGCTCGAGCGCATCGACGTGTTCCTGCGCGCGATGGTGCTGACCGATCTCGCGTATCAGGGTCCGAAGCGCGGCGCCGACCGCGCGGTGCTGCTCGCGCACGGCGCCGGCGCCGACATGCACGCGGCGACGCTCACGACCGTCGCCGACGCGCTCGCGGCCGCGGGCGTGCCGTCGCTGCGGTTCAACTTCCCGTACCGCGCCGCGGGCCGCAAGGCGCCGGACCGCGCGCCCGTGCTCGAGGCCGCGGTGCGCGAAGCCGCGGCCGAGCTCGCGCGGCGCGCGAAGCTGCCGCCCGAACGGCTGGTGCTCGGCGGTCGTTCGATGGGCGGCCGCATCTGCTCGATGGTCGCGGCCGACCGCCCGCCGGAGAGCGCCGACGCGAACGACCTGACCCGCGTGCTCGGGCTCGTGCTGCTCGGCTACCCGCTGCACCCGCCGGGCAGCCCGGACAAGCTCCGCGTCGAGCACTTCCCGCGCGTGCGGATGCCGGTGCTCTTCGTGAGCGGGACGCGCGACGCGTTCGGCACGCCGGCCGAGCTGAAAAGCACGCCAAGAAGCTGAAGGGACCGGTGTCGTTCCACTGGATCGAGACCGGCGATCACGGCTTCAAGCCGCTGAAGTCGAGCGGTGCGACGGTCGACGGCGTGCTCGCCGACGTCGCCCGCACCGTCGTCGATTTCGTTACCGGGCTCCCGAACGGGAAGTGACAGACTCGGGACCGTGCGAGTCGATCGTTGGTTCGCGTTCGTCGACCTCTCCGGCTTCACCTCGTTCGGTGACCAGTTCGGCGACGACGAGTCGGTGCGGGTGCTCACGGCGTTCCGGGCCGCGGTGCGCCAGGTCGCGACCGACTTCGGCGTGCGCATCGCGAAGTGGCTCGGCGACGGCTGCATGCTGGTGTCGGTCGACCCGTCGCAGTTGATCGGCAGCGTGGCGAAGCTCGAGGAGTGCACACACGAGCTCGAGCTGCCGTTGTCGATGCACGCGGGTTGCGCGGGCGGCGACGTGATCCTGCTCGAGGGCGACGACTACACCGGCCGCTCCGTCAACCTCGCGGCGCGGCTCGATGAACGCGGCACGCGCCCACGAGATCCTCGCGACGGTCGAGCTCGGACTGCACGCGCCCGCCGGCACGCCGATCGAACCGGCCGGCATGATCTCCGTCGCGGGCATCCACGCCCCGGTCGAGGTCGTGCGTTTCGGCTGTGCGGCGGCCGGCGATACCGTTCGGGCATGACCGACTACACCACCGTCGAGTTCACGCGCGACGGTCATGTCGGGTGGCTGCGGCTCAACCGTCCCGACAAGCTCAACTCGTTCACGATCGTGATGTGGCAGGAGCTGCGCGCGCTCGGCAAGGAGCTCCGCGACGACCCCGACCTGCGCGCGCTCGTCGTGATCGGCAACGGGCGGGCGTTCTCGTCGGGCATCGACACGTCGGTGTTCACCGGCGGTTCGACCGACTCGATCGAAGGCGGCGACGACATCGGGACGCGTCACCGCGACCCGACGGTCGACGGCATCCTGCGCACGCAGGAGGCGTACTCCTGGCTGGAAGAGGCGCGCTACCCGACGATCGCCGCGGTGCGCGGCTTCGCGCTCGGCGCCGGACTGCAGATGGCGCTCGCGTGCGACATCCGCGTGTTCGCGCGCGGCACGTCGGTCGGCCTGCTCGAGCACAAGTACGGCATCCTGCCCGACCTCGGCGGAACGCAACGGCTGCCGCGCGTCGTCGGCGCGGGGAAGGCCAAGGAGATGATCTGGACCGCGGCGCGCATCGACGCCGACGAGGCGTACCGCATCGGGCTGTGCGAACGGCTCGTCGACGACGACGCGCTCGAGCGCGACGCGACCGCGCTCGCCGGCGACGATCGCCGCGCAACCGCCGCTCGCGGTGCAGGGCGCGAAGCGGGCGGTCGAAGCGTCCGGGCGGGTGCCGGTCGCGGAAGGGCTCGTCGTCGAGGCCGAGGCGCAGGCCGTGTGCCTGCGGTCGGCCGACATGCGCGAGGCGATCCAGGCGTTCGTGGAGCAACGCCGACCCGACTACTCGGGTAGCTAGCCTTCGCCGCTATGACGCGATTCCGGGTCCGGGCGAGCGGACCGCTGTCGGGCCGGATCCAGCCGTCGGGCGCGACCAAGAACGCGGGCCTGAAGCAGATGGCGGCGGCGCTCCTCGCGCCCGGCGTCACGACGTTGCGCAACATGCCGACGGTGCGCGACCTCGACGTGATGATCGACCTCCTGCGCGCCACGGGTGCCGTCGTCACCCAGCCCGAACCCGACGTCGTGCAGGTCGACGCGAGCGGTGAGCTCACTCCCGAGGCGCCGTACGAGCTCGTCGCGCGGATGCGCGCGTCGTTCAACGTGCTCGGGCCGCTGCTCGCCCGGTGCGGGCACGCCCGGGTCGCGCTGCCGGGCGGCGACAACATCGGCAGCCGCAAGGTCGACATGCACCTGCGCGGGCTCGAGGCGATGGGCGCCGAGGTCGAGGTCGCGCACGGCTACGTCGTCGCGCGCACCGAGCTGCTGCACGGCGCCCGCAGCGTGCTCGAGTTCCCGAGCGTCGGCGCGACCGAGAACCTGATGTGCGCGGCCGTGCTCGCGAAGGGCACGACGGTGATCGAGAACGCGGCGCGCGAGCCCGAGGTCACCGCGCTCGCGACGTTCCTCAACCGCATGGGCGCGCACGTGATCGGCGCGGGCTCGTCGACGATCGAGATCGAAGGGCGTCGAGGAGCTGCACGCGGTCGACAGCGAGATCATGGCCGACCGCGTCGAGGCCGGGACGCTGCTCATGGCGTGCGGCATCGCGGGCGGCGAGATCGAGCTCGTCGGAGTGCGCCCGGAGCACGTCGAGATCGTGTCGATGAAGCTGTGCGAGATGGGCATGCGCATCTCGCCGACGAGCGACGGCCTGTGGGCGCTCGCCTCGCACCGGCTGCGGGCGGTCGACATCGCGACGCTGCCGCATCCCGGCTTCGCGACCGACTTCATGCCGCTCGCGGTGGCGCTGATGACGGTGGCCGAAGGCACGGCGATCGTCACCGAGAACGTGTACGACGGCCGGTTCCAGTTCGTCGACGAGCTCGCCCGGATGGGCGCCGACGTCCGGACCGAGGGCCGGCACGCGATCGTCCGGGGTGTCGAACGGCTCTCCGGCGCGCCGGTGCGGGCCTCCGACGTCCGGGCCGGCGCCGCGCTCGTGCTCGCCGGCCTCGTCGCCGACGGCGAGACGATCGTGCACGACGGCGAGCACATCGAGCGGGGCTATCCCGACCTCGCGGGCCGCCTCCGCTCGCTGGGCGCCGACGTCGAGCGCCTCGACTAGGAGCGGCAGCGGAGCCGATCGGCCGGACGCCGCAGGCCGCTCGTCGAGCGGCGTAGCGCGAGCGACCAGTAGAGAGGAGCGGCAGCGGAGCCGATCGGCCGGACGCCGCAGGCCGCTCGTCGAGCGGCGTAGCGCGAGCGACCAGTAGAGAGGAGCGGCAGCGGAGCCGATCGGCCGGACGCCGCAGGCCGCTTGTCGAGCGGCGTAGTCGAGCGACCAGTAGAGAGGAGCGGCAGCGGAGCCGATCGGCCGGACGCCGCAGGCCGCTCGTCGAGCGGCGTAGCGCGAGCGACCAGTAGAGAGGAGCGGCAGCGGAGCCGATCGGCCGGACGCCGCAGGCCGCTCGTCGAGCGGCGTAGCGCGAGCGACCAGTAGAGAGGAGCTCGGGTCGAGGGCCTCCGGGAACAAGGGCCATACTGGAGTGGTTGGCCAGGGTGTTGTCCGGCTCAGAAACACGCGAGGGAGATCTGATGGCGCTCGATCTCGCCGAAATGGAACCGGGTGTCCTCGAGGCGATCGAGGCGATCCGCCCCGCGCTGCAGAGCGACGGCGGCGACATCGTCTTCAACGGCATCGACGAGGACGCGGTCGTCCACGTCTCCCTGGTCGGCGCCTGCGGCACCTGCCCCGTCTCGATGATGACCCTCAAGGCCGGCGTCGAGCGGATCATCATGGACCGCGTCCCGGGCATCACCGAGGTCGTTGCCGACGAGTAGCGTCGGCGCTCCATGGGAGACGCCACCGTCGCGCTCGTCGAGCGCGCGCTCGCAGGCGACCGCCGGTCGATCGCCAAGGTCCTCTCGTTGGTCGAACAGGGCGGCGACGGTGCCCGCACCGCGATCCAGATGTTGCACCCGCGCACCGGGAACGCGTGGTCGATCGGGATCACCGGCGCGCCCGGCGCCGGAAAGTCGACGCTGACCGACCAGCTCGTCGGCAAGCTGCGCGCGACCGGCGGTGAGGTCGGCGTGCTCGCGGTCGACCCGACGAGCCCGTTCAGCGGCGGCGCGATCCTCGGCGACCGCGTGCGCATGCAGAGTCACACCACCGACGCCGGTGTGTTCATCCGCTCGATGGCGACGCGCGGGCATCTCGGCGGTCTCGCGCTCGCGACGCCGCAGGCGGTGCGCGTGCTCGACGCGGTCGGCAAGGAGTGGATCGTCATCGAGACGGTCGGCGTCGGCCAGGTCGAGGTCGAGATCGCGGGCCACGCCGACACGACGGTCGTGGTCGTGAACCCGGGCTGGGGTGACGCGGTGCAGGCCGCGAAGGCCGGCCTCATGGAGATCGCCGACATCTTCGTCGTGAACAAGGCCGATCGGCCGGGCGCGGCCGAGACCGAGAGCGATCTCGCCGGCATGCTCGAGCTGTCGGGCCGGCGCGCGTGGCGACCGCCGATCGTGCGGACGGTGGCGACGACCGGCGACGGTGTCGACGAGCTGTTCGACGCGATCGCCGCGCACCGCGCGCACCTGGAGGCGACCGGCGACGCGGAAGCGCGCCGCCGGGCGCGACTGCGCGAGGAGCTGCGCGGGCTCGTCGCGGCGGAGATGTCGGAACGCGCGGTCGGTGATCTGCCGCGGACCGCGCTTCGAGGCGATCGTCGACGAGGTCGCGCAGCGGACCCGGGATCCCTACACCGCGGCGGAGGAGTTGCTGGCGCGGTGAGCCCGCACCCGCTGCGCGCGCTGTTCGACGACGCGGCCGCGGGCCGGTTCCCGCCCGGCGACGCGTCTCCGTCCCGATGGCTCGCCGCCGCGACGTTCACGGCACTTCGGCTGGCCGCGACCGACGGCTGACGGTTCGAATCCCCGGCGACTCTCGTCCGATGTCGGCGTTGCTCAGTGGCTCGCCGACGGCTCGGCCGCGTTCGACGCGTTGCCTGCCGGCGGCCGGGCCGGCGCCCGCTGGTCGCGAGGTCGACGGGCACGACCACCCGCGCGTCGAACGGGCGTCGCGCTACCGGAGCGACATGCGGGTGTTCGTCACCGACGACGACGCCGCGGTGCTCGCGATCGGGCGCGGGGTCTGCGACCGTTGGGAGTTCGGCTTCGAGGTGCTCCCCGCCGCCCGGGGCTGCGGGCTCGGCCGCGACTGGCCCGGGCCGCGGCGGATCTCGCGCCGGCCGGTGAGCCGCTCTGGGCGCAGGTGGCGCCGGGCAACGCCGCGTCGCTGCGCACGCTCGCCGCGGCGGATTCGTCCCCGTCGCAGCGGAGGTGTTGTTCCCGCCGCCCGGCCCGGTGACGCGGGTACGGGTAATAGGGTCCGGCCATGGCCGACGATCTCGTGCTCACCGAACACCACGACGACGGTGTCGTCGTGGTCCGGCTCGACCGTCCACCGATGAACGCGCTGTCGATCGCGCTGCTCGGCCGGCTGCGCGACGTCGCCCGCGGCGTGGCGGCCGACGCGACGGTGAAGGCGGTCGTCGTCGCCGGCGGCGAGAAGGCGTTCGCGGCGGGCGCCGACATCTCGGAGTTCGGCGAGCAGGACGAGGCGCGCGTGATCGCGGACGCGTTCCGGGAGGCGTTCGACGCGGTCGCCGCCATCCCGCGCCCGGTGATCGCGGCGATCCGCGGCTACGCGCTGGGCGGGGGCTTGGAGCTCGCGTGCGCGTGCGACCTGCGCGTCGCGGGCGAGAGCGCCCGCCTCGGCCAACCCGAGATCCTGCTCGGCATCATCCCGGGCGCGGGCGGGACGCAGCGTCTGACGCGGCTCGTCGGCCCGGCGCGCGCCAAGGAGATGGTCTGGAGCGGGCGGCAGGTGCGCGCCGAGGAAGCGCTCGCGATCGGGCTCGTCGACCGGGTCGTCCCACCGGCGAAGAGGAGCACACGGCCCTGCACTGGGCGAGCGAGCTCGGCGAAGGGCGCGGTCGTCGCGATGGGTCTCGCGAAGCAGGCGATCGACGCCGGCCTCGGCGTCCCGCTCGCGCGACGGTCTCGACCTCGAGCGCGACGCGTTCGTCGAGGTGTTCGGCACCGAGGACGCGGCCACCGGCGTGCAGTCGTTCCTCGCCGACGGCCCCGGCAAGGCGAAGTTCGCCGGTCGCTGAGCCGCGCCGACGGCGGGTTCAGGCGAGCGCGCGCAGCGTTGCGCTGACCGTCGCCGCGGCGGTCCTCGCCCCACGGCAGCGCGAACACGATCGGCACGTCGACGCCGTGGTCGGCGTACGCCTGCACCGCGTCGCGCACGTGCTGCTCGTCGCCCATGATCTGGATCGCGTCGACCCACTCGTCGCTGATCGCCGCGAGCGCGCCGTCGCGGTCGCGTGCGGCCCACCGGTTCTGGAAGTGCTGGACCTCGTCGACGAAACCGGCCGCGCTCGAACTGGGTCGCGTACGCGGGGACGACCGCGTAGTTGAGGAGATCCTTGCGGGCGAGGTCGGCGTAGCGGTCGCGGTCGGTCACCGCGCAGTGCACGTACGCGTGGATCTCGGCGTCGCCGCCTTCGCGTACGCGCTGCGACGCACCACGGCACGAGCGCGGCGGGGAGGTAGTTGAGCAGCACGACGTCGGCGAGCTCGCCGCCGAGGCGCAGCATCTGCTTGTTGAGCGCGGCCAGCGCGATCTTCGGGCGCCGGTCGCCGAGCTTGAGGCCGAGGCGGAACCGCTTGACGTTGTAGAAGTCGCCTTCGAACGTGACGGTCTCGCCGCTCGAGGCACTCGCGCAGCAGCGTGAGGAACTCGCGCACCTGCGCGATCGGCCGGTCGGTGTAGCCCGGCGCCGTGCCACTGGCCGGCGACCGCGGGCGACGAGATGCCGACGCCGAGGAACACGTCGCGGTCGCCCGCGAGCTGTTGCAGCGTGGCGGCGGCCATCGCGTGCAGCGGCGGCGTGCGCAGCTGCAGCGCGAGCACGCCGGTGCCGAGGCCGATGTGGGGCGCGGCCTGGCTGATGGCGCCGAGCAGCGACATGCCCTTCGGCCGCGTTCGCCTCCGCGACCCACACCGCGGCGTAGCCGAGGTCGTCGGCCTCGCGGGCGACCTCGAGCGACAGGCCGGCGCCCAGCGTCTGCAGCCCGGCGACGCTCACCGCCCGATTCGTCATCTCGCCTCCACGATCGTCTTCAGCCGGCGCAGGTTACGGCGCCAGATCGCGCGCAGCACCGGCTTGGCCGCGAGCGCGCCGGCCGGGCCGCCCATCCACCAGCGGAAACGTCAGCCGTTCGTCCCAGGTGAACCGGGTGCGGCCGCCGCGCCGGCGGCGCAGCGTGAACCGGCCCCGGCCGGTCACGACGCCGCGGTGCTCGATGCCCATCGGCCGGCCCGGCTCCCATTCGGTGACCGTCATGCGGTCGGTCAGCCGGAGCGGCCCGACCTTGGTGACGCAGTCGAACGCGGTGCCGACGCCGCGCGTCTGCGCGCCGGTGAACCGGATCGACTCCGCGTCGGCCATCCACTCGACGTGGCGCTCGATCGGTTCGACGACCCGCCACGTCGTCGCGACCGGCGCGTCGATCGTGATCCCGACCCGGATCTTCATCGGGGCGCCCGCAGCGCCGCGGCCGCGTCGGCGGGGGCGACGATGTTGACCGAGAGGCCGGTCGCCTAGCTCGAAGCCGGCGGCGACCGCGACCCGCGGGACGATGTCGATCCACCACCGGAACGCGCCGGCGTGGTCGCGGGGCGCGGTCTCGATCATGACGTTGTACGCGACGTCGCCGAGCACGGTGCGGATGCGACCCGAGCGTCGATCGCGGAGCGCGCCGCCGACGGCGCGCGCTTCGTCGTCGGTCGCTTCGTCGAACCGCGCGCCGCCGTCGGCGAGCGCGAGCCGGACGGTGAACGGTGTCGGCCGACGCGGGCGGGCACCAGGTGACGACCGCGCCGTCGGCGATCGCGATGTTCCCGGTCGGCGGCGAACACCTCCGGGGTGAAGCGATCGAGACGCGCCTGCGCGCGCGGCGGAACGAGTGTCGAGCGCGACGAGTCTGCGCGTGCGGGTGCTCGATCGACGCGCCCGCGGCCTTGCCCTGGTTCACGAACGCCTGCGCGTACCGCAGCCGTGCGCGAGATGGAAGCGCGCGCGGTCGCGCAGCGCGAGCACGACATCGGCGCGGCCGCGGCCGTCGAGCGCGCCGAGGTCGGCGTCGTGCGCGGGGGAGAAGATCACGACCTCGTGCGCGCCCGGCAACGCCGTCGCCGACGATCGGGTACTTGTTCGGGACCACGCGGAGCGTCCAGCCCGGCGTGTCGGGCTCGCCGGGGCCGAACCGCGCGACCTCGGGCGGGGTCTCGCGTTCGTTGCCCGCGCAGAACGGACAGGTCGCGACGCTGCGCGGGAGCGGCTCGGAGTGCACGCGGAAGGTGTCGGGCCGCAGCGCACGCGCCGGCGCGAGGATCACGCGGTCGCCGGTCAGCTCGTCGACCAGGAGTTGTTGCATCGAAGGGTCAGGGTAGGCGGCCCGCGCCGCGTAGCCTGGACCGCATGGCCGTGCGGTTGGTGATCATCGGAGGCGGTCCCGGCGGGAACACCGCGGCGACCGTCGCGGCGTCGATCGGCGCCGAGGTGACGATGATCGAGCGCGACGTCGTCGGCGGCGCCGCGCATCTCTGGGACTGCATCCCGAGCAAGGCGATGGTCGCGACCGGCAACGCGCTCGCCGAGCTCTCGCTCGCCAAGACGATGGGCCTCGAGGCGTCGGGCTGCCTCGACGTCGAGCGCGCTGCGCGAGCGCATCTCGGGCATGGAGGAGAAGCTCCGGACCGGCGTCACGAGCCTGCTCGAGTCGCAGGGCGTGCGCCTCATCCGCGGTACCGGCCGGCTCACCGGCGCGTACACGGTCGCGGCCGACACCGACGAGGGCACCGAGGAGCTCGAAGCCGACGCGATCCTGCTCTCGACGGGTCGCGGCCCCGTGTGCCCGACTGGGCGGCCATCGACGGCGAGCGCATCCTCACCACCCGCCAGGCGTACCCGCCGCCCGAGATCCCCGAGCACCTCGTCGTGATCGGTTCCGGCGTCACCGGCGTCGAGTTCACGCACATGTTCAGCGCGCTCGGTTCGCAGGTGACGCTGATCGTCTCCCGCCAGCAGGTGCTGCCGTACAAGGACCCCGAGGTCGCGGCGGTGCTCGAGGACGAGTTCCTCCGGCGGGGCGTGAAGCTGCTGAAGGGCGCGCGTGCGACGTCGATCGGGCGCGAGGGCGACAAGGTGTTCATCGCGTGCGACGACGGCCGCGCGGTCGACGGCTCGCACGCGTTGCTGTGCATCGGTTCGGTCCCCAACACCGAAGGTCTCGGCTGCGAGCTCGCGGGCGTCGAGGTCGACGAGAACGGCTACGTCCCCGGCAACCGGCACTGCCAGACGAACCTCCCGCACATCTACTCGGCGGGCGACGTCTCGGGCCGGCTGCCGCTGTCGTCGGTCGCGGCGATGCAGGGCCGCAAGATCGCCGAGCACGTGATGGGGCTCACCGCCCGCGCCCACCGCCACCTCGACTACGACAAGGCCGCGCAGGCGATCTTCACCGATCCCGAGATCGCCGAGGTCGGGCGTCGCCGAGGCCGAGGCGTTCGCGGCCGGCCGCAAGCTGCGGGTCACCAAGGTGCCGTTCTCGGCGAACCCGAAGGCGTTGATCAACGGCGACACGCGGGGCTTCGTGAAGATCCTCTCCGACCCCGCGACCGGTGTCGTGCTCGGCGGCGCGATCGTCGGTCGCAACGCGGCCGAGCTGATCTCGGTGATCGCGGTCGCGGTGACGAACCATCTGAAGGTCGTCGACATCGTCGACTCGCTGCTCGTGCACCCGGCGCTCTCGGAGTCGCTCGCCGACGCGGCTTCCTGACATGCGGGCGCTTGGTCACCGGCGTCGGCCGGGTTCGTCGGGAGCCATCTCGCCGAGGCGCTGCTCGCCCGCGGCGACACGGTGCTCGGCGTCGACTGCTTCACGCCGTACTACGCGCGTGCCGACAAGGAGCAGAACCTCGCGGCGGCGCGCGCGTCGTCCCGATTCGAGCTCGTCGAGGCCGACCTGCGCGCCGACCGCGATCGAACCGCTGCTCGACGGCGTCGACGCCGTGTTCCACCAGGCCGCGCAGGCCGGCGTGCGGCTGTCGTGGTCGGGCGGGCTTCGCCGACTACGTCGGTCACAACGTGCTCGCGACCCAGCGGCTGCTCGAAGCGGTCGTCGCGGCGCGGCCGCGGCGCGCGGGTCGTGTACGCGTCGTCGTCGTCGGTCTACGGCAACCAGCCGCGCTACCCGACGCACGAGGACGACCTCCCGAAGCCGTTCAGCCCGTACGGCGTCACCAAGCTCGCGGCCGAGCACCTGTGCGGGCTCTACGCGGAGAACTGGCGTGTCCCGACGGTGTCGCTGCGCTACTTCACGGTGTTCGGTCCGCGGCAACGGCCCGACATGTCGATCCACCGGCTGTGCGAGGCCGCGATCCACGGCATCGTCGTTCCCGCGCTACGGCGACGGCACCCAGATCCGCGAGTTCACCTTCGTCGCCGACATCGTGCGCGCCAACCTGCTCGCGGCCGAGCGCGACGTCGCCCCCGGCTCGTACTGCAACGTCGCGGGCGGGGGAGAGATCACGCTCTCCGAGCTGATCGATCTCGTCGGCGAGCTCGCGGGCGCGCCGGTGAAGATCGACGAACAGCCGCGCCAGGCCGGCGACGCGTTCCGCAACGGCGGCTCGATCGCTCGTGCGGGCGAGCTGCTCGGTTGGGCGCCGCGAGGTCAGCGCTCCGCGACGGTGCTGCGCGCGCAGCTCGCGTGGCACCGCTCACGCGGTTAGCTCGCCGGACAGCACGGTCGTCGCCCGCCCGGTGAAGCAGGGCGCGATCGCCCTCGCTGCACGCACGGTCATCTCGCCGCCGCGGGCCGACGCCTGGAACGCGCGGAGCTCGTCCTGGCCGAGCCGCGGGCCCCAGTACGCGACGAGCACGCAGTGCATCGACCCGGTGACCGGGTCCTCGTCGATGCCGACCTTCGGGCCGAAGCACCGCGACACGATGTCGTAGCCCTTGTCGCCGGGCGCGGTGACGTAGACGCCCCGCACGTCGTCGAGCGCGCGGAGCTTGCGTGAAGTCGGGCGTGAGCGTCGCGCACGTCGCGGCGTCGTCGACGGGGCACAGGAAGAACTGCCCGTCGGTGCGCGAGCATCTCGCCGACGCGGAAGGCCCGAGCGCGTCGAAGAGCCCGGGCATCGGCGGGCACGGGAACGGGCGCCGCGACGGGGAAGTCGAGCGTGATGCCGTGCTCGCCCGCGTGCTCGGCCCGCAGCTCGCCGCTGCGGGTGTGGAAGCGCAACGTCGTGCCCGGCGTGGCGCGGCCCGTCTCGTAGAGCACGTGCGCGCTCGCGAGCGTCGCGTGGCCGCAGAGGTCGACCTCGACCTCGGGCGAGAACCAGCGCAGGTCGAAGGCGCCGTCGTCACGTGCCGCGACGAAGGCCGTCTCCGAATGCCGCATCTCGGCCGCGACGCGCTGCATCCACGCCTCGTCGCCGTGTCCGAGCACGACACCGGCCGGGTTGCCCGCGGAACGGCTCGGAGGTGAACGCGTCGACGACGAAGATCGGCAGGCTCATGCGACGATGCTCTCACGCCCCGCCCACCGACCGCCCCCATTTCCCAGCGAACTGTTGGCAGGGTTTCGGGCTCCTGGAGCCTGTTCCCAGCGAACTGTTGGCAGGGTTTTGGACGGGTCAGGCGATGACGGCGAGGACGTCGCCGGTGCCGACGGAGTCGCCGGCGCTGACGCGGATCTCCTTCACGGTGCCCGACGTCTCGGCGTTGATGTGGTTCTCCATCTTCATCGCCTCGAGCACGACCAGCGCCTCGCCGGTCGCGACCTGCGGCGCCGACCTCGACGAGCACCTTCACGATCGTGCCCTGCATCGGCGCGGTGACGGTGCCGCTCCCGCCCGCACCGCCGCTGCCGCCGGTGACGGCGGGCTTCGGGCGGCTGCGGGCCGCGGCGCCGGACCCGCGACGGCGCCGCGCCGGCGCCTCGGGGAGCCACACCTTGACCGAGAAGCGGCGGCCGTCGACCTCGACGGGCACGGTCTGCTCGACGAGCGGGCCGCGCGCGTCGCCGTCGGCGGGCGGTGCGCCGACGCGGCGGCGCTCGCGCCGCGCAGGTGGCTCGGCGAACTGCGACTGGTCGACCTCGTCCTCGACCCACTTCGTCGAGTGGCCGAGCGTCGCGGAAGTCGGTCGTCTGCAGGCAGCGTGAGGTGCGCGGGGATCGTGGTCTTGATGCCCGCGATCTCGAACTCGCAGAGCGCGCGGACCATGCGCTCGATCGCGCGGTCGCGGTCGGGCGCCCACACGATGAGCTTGCCGACGAGGTTGTCGTAGTACTGCGAGATCGTGTCGCCCTCTTCGTAGCCGCCGTCCCAGCGCACGCCCGGGCCCGGACGGCACGCGCAGGCGGGTGATCGTGCCGGGCGACGGCAGGAAGTTCTTCGTCGGGTCCTCGGCGTTGATGCGGCACTCGATCGAGTGGCCGCGGTGCTCGATCGATCGCTGCGTGAACGACAGCGGCTTGCCGGCGGCGACGCGGAGCTGCTCGGCGACGAGGTCGAGGCCGGTGACCTCCTCGGTCACGCAGTGCTCGACCTGCAGGCGCGTGTTCATCTCGAGGAAGAAGAACTCGCCGTCCTGGTAGAGCATCTCGACGGTGCCCGCGTTGACGTAGCCGCAGGCGAGCGCGACCTTCACCGCGGCTTCGCCCATCGCGCGCGCGGGTCGCGTCGGGGATGCCCGGCGCGGGCGCTTCCTCGATGAGCTTCTGGTGGCGGCGCTGGGTCGAGCAGTCGCGGTCGCTGAGGTACACGCCGTTGCCGTGCGTGTCGCAGAAGATCTGCAGCTCGACGTGGCGGGGCCGGGTCAGGTAGCGCTCGATGTAGCACTCGGGCCGGCCGAAGTACGCCTGCGCCTCGCGGGCGGCGGAGTCGAACGCCGCCTGCGCGTCGTCGGCGCTGCTCGACGACCTTCATGCCGCGACCGCCGCCGCCGTACGCGGCCTTGATCGCGATCGGGTAGCCGAACTCGTCGCCGAACGCGACGATCTCGCTCGCGTCGGTGATCGGCGTGGTGGTGCCGGGCACGCTCTCGACCTCGGCCCGGGCCGCGGCGAGCCGCGACGAGATCTTGTCGCCCATGATCTCGATCGCCTCGGGCGGCGGACCGATCCACGCGACGCCGAGGTCGGTGACGGCCCGGGCGAAGTCGGCGTTCTCGGAGAAGAACCCGTAGCCGGGGTGCACGCCGTCGGCGCCGCTCTTGCGGATCGCGTCGAGGATCGCCTCGGTGTTGAGGTAGCTCTCGGCCGCGGTCTGGCCGCCGAGCGCGTAGGCCTCGTCGGCGTAGCGCACGTGCGCGGCGTCGCGGTCGAGCTCGGAGTACACGGCGACGGTGGCGATGCCGAGCTCGCGACACGTCCGCATGACGCGGATCGCGATCTCGCCTCGGTTCGCGATCAGGATCTTCGAGAGCACGGCTGCGTATCCTAAGGGTGGCGCGCGGACGCAGCGAAGTGTCGCCGTATCCGTACGGGCCCGCAATGCGGCGCGAGGACGTGCGTGACCCAGTCGAGCCGGCCCGGTGGACGATCCGCGGCTCGCGCGGCACGCGGTTCCGCGACGTCCGCTGGTTCGAGTCCGTCGACTCGACCAATCGCTACCTGCTCCAGTGCGCGCGGCGACGGCGCGCCCGAGGGCGTGGTCGCGGTCGCCGACGAGCAGACGGCCGGGCGGGGCCGCCTCGGCCGGACGTGGGTCGCGCCGCCGGGCTCGGCGCTGCTCGTGTCGGTGCTGCTCCGGCCCGCGGTGCCGGTCGAGCGCGTGCACCTCGTGACGCTCGCGGCCGGGCTGGCCGCGCTCGACGCGATCGACGTGCTGGCCGCCGGTCCGCGGCCGGGCTCAAGTGGCCGAACGACCTGGTCGTCGACGACCGCAAGCTCGCGGGGATCCTCGCCGAGGCCGACGGCGCGGGCGCGGTCGTCGTCGGCATGGGGTTCAACGTGCGGCGCCGACGCGTTCGCCGCCCGAGCTGCGCGACGATCGCGACCGCGCGTCGACGGTCGACCGGGAGCGAGCTGCTCGTCGGCGTGGCTGCGTCGCCTACGACGCGCGGCTCGACGCGCTCGACGACGTCGTGGCCGGCGGCGACCGCGCGTTCGGCGACGCTCGGCCGGCGCGTGCGCGTCGAGCTCGCGCACGAGACGTTCGAGGGCACGGCGACCGCGCTCACCGACGAGGGCTACCTCGTCGTCGACGGCCGCGTCGTGACCGCGGGCGACGTCGTGCACCTGCGTCACGGCCGCCGACGTCCAGTGTCAGCCGTCCGGCCACGGACGTCGAGCGACGTCAGGGGTCGAGGTCGCTGCGCGACGAGGTCGCGGAACGCGGCGGCGAGCTGCGGCGCTGATCGGATCCGGCGACGGCGCGGAGCGGCGACGCCGTCGACGTGCGCGATCGGCTGCACCTCGCGCGTCGGTCGACGACAGGAACGCCTCGTCGGCCGCGGCGAGCGCGCCGATCGGCACGTCGCGCTCCTCGCTCGGGATGCCGAGCGTCGCGCCGAGCTCGAGCAGGAGGGCGCGGGTCACGCCGAGCAGGCAGCCGGCCGACCGCGGGCGGCGTGACCAGCGTCGCCGTCGACGCACGAGGAACACGTTCGAGCCCGTCGCCTCGCACAGATTGCCCTGCGGTGTTCGGCGAAGATCGCCTCGCCCGCGCCGCGCTCGTGCGCGTACGCGAGCGCGCGCACGTTCTCCGCGTAGGAGATCGTCTTCAGGCCCGCGAGCGCGCCGTGCTCGTTGCGGGTCCACGGCACGATCGACGACGTCGACGGTCGGCGCCGCGGGCTCGAGCGGCGAACGCGAGCGACGAACACGGTCGGGCGGCCCGTCGCCGCGCCCGGAGCCGGGCGGCGCGGCCCGCCGGTCACGGTGATGCGCAGCCGCGCCTCGGTCAGGTCGTTCGGCGGCGAGCACCGCGTCGGCCGCGGCGCGCAGCTCGCGCGACGTCGGGCAGCGCGAGCCCGAGACCGTCGGCCGACGCGCGCAGCCGCGCGAGGTGGCGCGTCCACGCGAACGGCACGCCGCCGTAGACGCGCAGCGTCTCGAACACGCCGTCGCCGACGACGAGCCCGTGGTCGAGCACCGAGACGCTTGGCGTCGGCGAGCGGCACGAGCGTCGCCGTCGATCCAGACCGATCATCGGCGCCTCGACCGGCTCGGTCCGCGCGGCGCCGCGGCCGCGGCCGCGAGCAGCCGCGCGCGCCTTCAGCTCGGTCTCGGCCCACTCGTCGTCGGGCTCGGAGTCGGCGACGATGCCGCCGCCGACGCCGAGGTGCGTGCGCCCGCCGCGTGATCGTGAACGTGCGGATCGCGACCGGCGAGCTCGGCCGCGGCCGCGGTCGGCGTCGATCCAGCCGACCGCGCCGCAGTACACGCCGCGCCGGACCGGTTCGAGGTCCTCGATGGCCTGCAGCACGCGCGGCTTCGGCGCGCCGGTGACCGACGCGGGCGGGAACGTCGCGCGGACGAGGTCGGCGAGGCCGACGTCGGCGCGCAGGCGGCCGCGCACCGTGCTCACGAGGTGGAGCGAGCCCGGGGTGCGCCTCGACCGCGAACAGCGCGGGAACGTGCGACCGAGCCGAACTCGCACACCCGCCCGAGATCGTTGCGGGCGAGGTCGACGATCATCACGTTCTCGGCGCGGTCCTTCGCGCTCGCCGCGAAGCGTCGCGCGCGTCGGCCGCGGTGCCCTTGATCGGCCGGGTCTCCGACGTCGCGGCCGTCGACGCGCAGGAACAGCTCGGGCGACGCGGACACGACCGCGACGTCCCGGGCAGCGCGTCGCCGAACGTGCACAGCGCCGCGTGCGGCGCGGGGTTGGCGCGCGCGAGCGCGTCGAAGAGCGCGAGCGGATCGGGCGCGGCGTCGAACGTGAGCCGGCGGGTGAGGTTCACCTGGTAGCACTCGCCCGCCGCAGCAGTCAGCGTCGTGCATCGCGCCGACGTGACGAGCGCGTGCTCGAGGCTCGAGTCCAGGCTCGAGCGTCCGGCGCGACCGAGTGCGTCGCGTCGGGCGCAGCTCGCGACGTGACCGGCGCGGCGAGCGTCGTCGACATGACGCGCACGTCGTCGAACCGCACGAACGCGAGGTCGGGGAGCGCCGAGGTCGGGTCGGTCGAGTCGTCGGCGTGCACGGCTCGACGTGCTCGATCGCACGCCCGGCGTCGTACGCGACGAACCCGACCCAGAAGCCCCCGGCGTCGATCTCGCGAGCGCGGCGAACGCTGTCGGCGCCCGCGGGCCGACGACCGCGCGGGACGGCGGCGACGATGTCCGCGCGTCCGTCGCGCGGATCGCCGTCACGCACGACCGCGTAGCGCGCTGGCCGCGCGATCCACGGGCACGCAACGGTACCGCCGCGGGTACCGTCGCGACCGTGGACTTCGACCCGACCCCGGAGCAGGAGCAGTTCCGCGGCGTCGTGCGCGAGTTCGCCGAGAGCGAGATCGCCCCGCACGCGGCCGGACTGGGACCGCGACCACGTCTTCCCCGTCGACACGGTGCGCGCGATGGGCAAGCTCGGCCTGTTCGGTCTGCCGTTCCCGCGAGGAGTACGGCGGCGGCGGTGCCGACTACCTCACCTACTGCATCGCGATCGAGGAGATCGCCCGGGTCGACGCGTCGATGGCGATCACGCTCGAGGCGGGCGTGAGTCTCGGCGCGGCGCCGTTCTTCTACATCGGGCACCGAGGAGCAGAAGCAGGAGTACCTCGTCCCGATGATCGCGGGCGAGGTGCTCGGCGCGTTCGGTCTCACCGAGGCCGAGGCCGGCTCCGACGCCGGCGCGACCCGACACGCGCGCCGTGCTCGACGACGACACGCACGAGTGGGTCATCGACGGTCAGAAGACGTTCATCACGAACTCGGGCACCCCGATCACGAAGTGCGTCACGATCACCGCGCGCACCGCGCCGCAACGAGATCTCGAACATCGTCGTCGACTCCGGCACGCCGGGCTTCGTCGTGCAGCCGCCGTACCGCAAGATGGGCTGGCACGCCTCCGACACGCACGAGCTCGTGTTCGACGGCTGCCGCGTTCCCGGAGGCGCAACTGCTCGGCACGCGCGGCGAGGGCTTCAAGACCTTCCTGCGGATCCTCGACGACGGCCGGATCGCGATCGCCGCGCTCGCGCTCGGGATGGCGCAGGCGTGCCTCGACGCGTCGGTCGCGTACGCGAAGCGAACGGCGGGCGTTCGGCGGACCGATCGGCCGCTACCAGTCGATCGCGTTCAAGTGCGCCGACATGGCGGTCGCGGTCGAGAACGCCCGCAACCTCGTGTACAAGGCCGCGTGGCTGCGCGAGCAGGGCCGACCGATCCGCGAGGCGGCCGCGATGGCGAAGCTCTACGCGAGCGAGATCGCGGTCGACGCGACGCGCGAGGCCGTGCAGATCCACGGCGGCTACGGCTACATCGACGAGACCCCCGTCAGCCGCTTCTACCGCGACGCCAAGATCCTCGAGATCGGCGAGGGAACGAGCGAGATCCAGCGCCTCGTGCTCGCCCGGGGCCTGGGACTGCCTGTGGAGTGACGGCCGCGGAACCGAGATGAGCATCGTGTGAAGGTCGTCGAGCGGCCGAACGCGCGACTTCGCGTCACTACACTGCTGCGTCGGTGCCCTCGCCCTCGTCCGTGTTCTCCTTCCTGCGCCGCTTCGCGATCGCGCTGCGTCGCCGTCGTGGCCCTCACCGCGGCGCGTGTCGCCGGCGGCAAGTCGTACGGCAACGCAGAAGTTCGCGAAGAGCACGACGATCCACATCCCCGACGAGCCTGCTCACGCCGAGCAAGCCCGGCGACGCCCGCCAACTATCCTGATCCTCGGTTCCGACGTCCGCCCGCCGAACGAGACGCCCGCGGAGGCGGCGGCGTTCGGGACACCGGCCGACGCGGCGGGCAGCGCTCCGACGTGATGATGGTCCTGCACGTCGAGCCCGCGCTCGGCAGACCGGCATCGTGGTGTCGTTCCCGCGCGACTCGTCGTGAACATCCCCGGCTCACGGGCACCACCTCCTGAACGCCGCGTACTCGTTCGGCGGTCCGGCGCTCGTGATCCAGACGTTCGAGGAAACTTCCCGCCGATCAAGATCAACCACTACCTCGAGGTGAACTTCCGCGGGTTCAAGAACATCGTCGACGCGATCGGCACAGTGCACATCTGTTTCCCGACTCCCGTGCGCGACTTCTTCACGCGGCTCGACATCGCCGAGTCGGGCTGCGTCAGCCTGAACGGCGACCAGGCGCTCGCGTACGCGCGCTCACGGCACTACTTCATCCCGGAGAACCTGCAGAACCCGGCGCCGTTCGTGCTGCGCAGCTACGACCCACCCCGAGGACGGATCGCGAGGCTGGAACGAGGACCCGCTCGCCGACCTCGACCGCATCCCGCGCCAGCAGTACTTCCTGCGCACGCTCGAGCCAGGCCGCGATCAGCAAGATCGGCGGCGACCCCACGAAGATCACCGCGGCTGCTCAACTCGGTGTTCAAGAACCTCTCGCACGACCAGACGCTGACGTATCAGCGAGCTGAGCGAGTTGGCGCGTGACGTTCCGGGATCTCGAACACGGCGAAGATCAAGATGATGACGATCCCGTGGGCGCCCGCGCCCTACCAACGGGTTCAGCGCGAACGTGATCGCGAAGTTCCCCGACGCCATGATCGTCGCCAACCGGCTCGCGAACTTCACGCCGCCGAAGAAAGCCGTCGTCGAGCCGCTCGAGGCCGACAAGGTGAAGGTCAGGGTCGTGAACGGGTCGGGCATGAAGGGCGTCGCCGGCCAGGTGCTCGACACGTTCACCGCCGCGGGCTTCCAATCGGCCGGGCCGGCCGGCGGACGCCGACCGCAGCGACTACCTCACGCAGGTGCGCTACGCGCCGGGCAAGTTCCGACAGGGCTACACGGTCGCCGTCGCGGTCGGCACCCTGAACCTCGTTCCGGCCGCGTCGGCGAAGCAACACGCTGGGCGGCGACGCGCTGCTGATCGTCGGTCGTGACTACGACTCCCTGAAGCACGCGTTCGACAAGATCCCGCGCCCGGCCGTCACGCTGCCGACCGTGTCGGTCGCGCCGACGACCACGGGACCGACCACCACGACGACATCGACGACGACAACGACGATCGCGCACCAGACGGTGAACACGAATTTCGTGCCGGTCGACCCGAAGACGGGCGGCCCGTTGGTCGGTTGCCCCAGCTCGTGACGCGAGCCGAGACCCCGGAGGTCACGCGGTGAAGGCGCTGTCGCCGCGCGCCTTCCTGCACCGCCTGATCACCGCGTTCGTCATCGTGGTCCTGCGTGACCACCGTCCTCGATCGCGGGTGCGTACGCCGAGGCGGCCGCAAGGTGTCGAGTGTGGCGCGGGCCAACATCGACACGTCGGTGCTGAAGTCGGGCGACAACTTCCTCATCATCGGCTCCGACTCGCGCGCGTTCGTCGACAACTCCCAGGAGGCTCAGCAGTTCGGCAACGCGCAGCAGCAGACCGGCCAACGGTCCGACACGATCATGGTCGCCCACGTCGACAGCCGCGACCGGCACCGCGTTGCTCGTCTCGTTCCCGCGCGACCTCTGGGTCGCGATCCCGGGGATCGGGCACGCGAAGATCAACGCCGCGTTCAACGCCGGCCCGCAGCGCATGATCGAGACGATCGAGCAGGACTTCGACGTCCCGATCAGCCACTACCTCGAGGTCGACTTCGCGGGCTTCCGCAACATGGTGAACGCGATCGGGACTATCCCGATCTACTTCGCCGCGCCGGCCCGCGACACCAAGAGCGGCCTCGCGATCGCCCAGGCGGGTTGCCAACACCTCGACGGCGACCAGGCGCTCGCGTACGTGCGCTCGCGGTACTACGAGTCGTTCGTGAACGGCAAGTGGCAGTCCGACCCGACGTCCGACCTCGGCCGGATCAAACGCCAGCAGTATTTCCTGCGCACGCTCGCGCAGGCAGACGTTGCACCGTGCGATCAGCTCCGCCGTGGAAGGCGAGCGACCTGCTCGACTCGATGCTCAAGGACATCTCCCGCGACCCGCAGCCTCGGCCTCTCGCCGCTGCGCGCGATCGCGTACGCGTTCCACAATCCGGGCGGCGTGGAGACCCAGACGCTGCCCGTGAACCGGCAGTTCATCGACGGCCAGGACGCGTTGGTGCTCGACGACGCGAAGGCGGCGCCGATCCTCGCCCGTCTGCGCGGCATCGGGAACCCGGCGAACGCGTCGGCCAAGACGGTCGCCGTCGCACCCGCGACCGTTCACGTCGCGGTGGAGAACGGCAGCGGCCGGACGGGACTCGGCGCGCAGGCGGTCAGTTCGCTGTCGGGGCTCGGCTACTCGGTCGTGGGGTCGGCGACCAACGCCGATCGCAGCGACTACTCCGTCACCGAGGTGCGTTACGCGTCCGGAGCGCGCAGACGAAAGCGCAGTTCCTCCTGTCGCAGCTCGGCGGGGCGGGCAAGGTGGTCGCGTTGAGCGGCGCCGCTCCGGCGGGAACCGACGTCGTCCTGGTGCTGGGCACCGATTACAACGGCCTCACCTCGGTCACCGCGACGGACGGGAAGCACCGCCGCATCGGGCACCACCCGTCCGTCGGGCGGCGCCTCGGCGGCGGGTACCACGCCGACGACCGTGCCCGCGGTCGGTTGCTAGCTGGCCCGGAAACCGCGGTCACCCCCTAGACTGGTCGCTCATGTCGAGACTGGGGGCGGCGCGCGTCGTGAGGGTCGCGGTCATCGGGGCTGGATACGTCGGGCTCACCACCGCCGCCTGTTTCGCGCACCTCGGCCACGACGTCGTGTGTGCCGATCTGGACGCCGAACGGGTCGCCGCGCCTGAAGAAGGGCGAGGTGCCGATCCTCGAGCTCGGCCTTCCGGAGCTCATCAAGGACGGCCTCCGGACCGGCCGTCTCGAGTTCGTGGTCGGCGCGGCCACGGCCGCGCCCCGCGCCGAGATCGTCTTTCTCTGCGTGCAGACGCCCCAGGGCGCCGACGGCTCGGCCGACCTGTCGTACGTCGAGAGCGTCGCCCGCGAGATCGCGCCGGTGCTCGCGCCCGGGACGGTCGTCGTCAACAAGTCGACGGTGCCGGTGGGTTCGACCCGCTTCGTGCAGCGGATCCTCTCGGAATCGGGCGGTCGCGCCGAGGGCGTCACCGTCGCGTCGAACCCCGAGTTCCTCCGCGAGGGTCAGGCCGTTCGCGACTTCCTCAATCCGGACCGGATCGTCATCGGTTGCGAAGACCCCCAGTCGGCCGTGCGCGTCAGCGAGCTCTACAAGCGTGTCGACGCCCCGGTCCTCGTCACCGACCCGGCCTCCGCCGAGATGATCAAGTACGCGTCGAACGCGTTCCTCGCGACGAAGGTGTCGTTCATCAACGCGATCGCGAATCTGTGCGAAGCGGTCGACGCCGACGCGCGTGAGGTCGCGATCGGCATGGGCTACGACACCCGCATCGGGTTCCAGTTCCTGAATCCCGGTCCGGGCTACGGCGGGTCCTGCTTTCCGAAGGACGTCGCCGCGCTGCTCCACATCTCCGCCTCGGCCGGCTACGAGTTCGACCTGCTCGCCGGCGTCGTCGACGTCAACGAGGCGCAGCACGAGCGCATGATCGAGAAGGTCCGCACCGCGGTCGGCGGGAATCTCACCGACGTCACCGTCGCGGCTCTGGGGTCTCACCTTCAAAGCCGACACGGACGACCTGCGCGACTCTCCGGCGATCTTCGTCGCCCGCCGCCTGCTCGAGGAAGGCGCAATCGTGCGTGGGTACGACCGGGGCGCCGGCGATCGGCCCCGAACGCTCGTCCCGGGGATCGAGCTCGCCGCCGATGCGTACGATGCCGCGTCGGGCGCGGATGCCGTCGTGCTGCTCACCGAATGGGACGAGTTCCGTTGGCTCGACTTCGATCGCGTGCTGGAGGCGATGCGCGGCAAAGCGATCGTCGACGCCCGCAACCTGCTCGATCCGGCGGCGATGCGAAGGCGCGGTTTCGCCTATCAGGGCGTCGGGCGGCGCTGAGTGGCCCGCATCGTCATCACCGGCGGATCCGGGTTCGTCGGATCACACCTCTGCGACTCGTTCCTCGCCCGGGGCGACGAGGTCGTCGCGGTCGACAACCTGTTGACCGGGCGGCTGCAGAACATCGCGCACCTGGCGGAACGGCCGGGTTTCAGCTTCGTCCGTGCCGACGTCAGCAAGGAGATCCCGGTCGAGGGCCCGGTCGACGGTGTCCTGCACTTCGCGAGCCCGGCGAGCCCGCCGGAATACCTCGCGGTGCCCCTGGAGACCCTCGATGTGAGCTCGCTCGGCACCCGCCGTGCGCTCGATCTCGCGCTCGCGAACGAAGCGCGCTTCCTGCTCGCCTCGACGAGCGAGATCTACGGTGACCCGCACGAGCATCCGCAGACCGAGTCCTACAACGGCAACGTCGACCCGAACGCGCCGCGCGCGGTCTACGACGAGGCGAAGCGTTTCGCGGAGACGCTCGCCACGACCTACCGGCGCCTGTACGACCTGCCGACGGGCATCGTGCGGATCTTCAACACCTACGGCCCGCGCCTGCGCCCGGCCGACGGGCGGGTCGTGTCGAACTTCCTGCTGCAGGCGATCGACGGCAAGCCGTTGACGATGGCGGGTACCGGAACGCAGACCCGATCGTTCTGTTACGTCGCCGACGAAGTGCGCGGGATCCTCGCGCTGTTCGACTCCGACATCTGCGATCCCGTGAACATCGGGAACCCGGTCGAGATCACGATGCTCGAGCTCGCCGACATCGTGCGCGAGATCACCGACTCGCGGTCCGAGATCGTATTCGAGCCGTTGCCGATCGGTGACCCGGCCCGCCGGCGTCCCGACATCACGAAAGCCCGTACGCTGCTCGGTTGGGAGCCCACCGTGTCACTGCGCGACGGACTCTCGCGGATGCGGGACTGGTACCTCGAGGAGCGTCTCCATGGCCGCGCGTGACGCCGGGGTGCCGAAGCTGCGCAAGCTCACGGTCGTCGTCCCCGTCTTCAACGAGCGGAACACGCTCGTCGAGGTCGTGCGCCGGATGCGCGCGGTCGACCTGCCGGACGGCATCGAACGCGAGATCATCATCGTCGACGACGGCAGCACCGACGGCACCCGCGACGTCTTGCGCCAGCTCGGCGACAGCACGGTGCGCATCGTGCTGCACGACGTCAACCGGGGCAAGGGTGCCGCGCTGCGTACCGCGTTCGGGCACGCCACCGGCGAGTACGTGCTCGTCCAGGACGCCGATCTGGAGTACGACCCGGAGGACTGGCCGAAGCTGCTGAATCCCGTGCTGCGCGGCCGGGCGCGCGTCGTGTACGGCTCCCGGTTCACGGGCGAGCGGCGCAACATGTTGCTGCTGCACTGGATCGGCAACCGGTTCCTCTCGATGACGACGAATGTGCTCTACAACACGACGCTGTCCGACATGGAGACCTGCTACAAGCTGATCGACCGGAGCATCCTCGAGGAGCTGAAGCTCACCTCGAGCCGGTTCGAGATCGAGCCCGAGATCACGGCGAAGATCCTCAAGCGGGGGATCCGCATCTACGAGGTCCCGATCTCGTACTCCGGGCGCGAGTTCGACGAGGGCAAGAAGATCACGTGGCGCGATGGAGTGTCCGCGCTGTGGACGCTCGTCAAGTACCGCTTCCGGGACTGACCTGCCGTGACCCGCAGGTGGGCGGTCGTCGTCGTCAACTACCAGTCCGGTGCGCTCCTCCGGGAGTGCGTGACTTCGATCCTCGCCGACACGAGCGCCGATGAGGTCGAGCTCGTCGTCGTCGACAACGGTTCGTCCGACGGTTCCGTCGACATGCTGCGCGCCGCGGTTCCCGACGTGCACGTGATCACCTCGCCGGGCAACGTCGGGTACCGCGCGCGCCGCGAACCTCGGGATCGCGGCGACCCGCGCGCCGATCGTCGCGGTGATGAATCCCGACCTCACGATGGAGCCCGGGAGTGCGCAGGCGATGCTGGCCCGCTTCGACGCGCAGCCGGCGCTCGGCGCGTGCGGCCCGCGCATCCGCAACCTCGACGGGACGGACTACCCGTCCGCGCGCCGGTCGCCGTCGGTCCCGCTCGCGGTCGCGCACGGCCTGCTCGGGCTCTGGTGGCCGACCAACCCGTTCACGGCCCGGTACCGCCAGCTGAACGTGGACGCGTCGCGGCCGCGCTCGGTCGACTGGGTGTCGGGCGCGGCCGTCTGGTTACGCCGCAGCGGGCTCGACGCCGTCGGGGGATGGGACGAGCGCTACTTCATGTATATGGAAGACCTCGACCTGTGCCGCCGGCTCCGCCAGGCGGGCTACGAGGTCGCGTACGAGCCGGGCGCCGCCGTCACCCACGTGCAGGGCGCGAGCACTTCGCGCACTCCGTACCGAATGCTCATCCAGCATCACCGGTCGGCCTGGCGATACGCGCGGCGCCGTCTCGGCGGCGCCTCGGGCGTGCTCCTGCCGTTCGCGGCGGTGTACCTGGCGGCTCGCTGTGCGCTGGCGATGGCCGAACACGCCTGGCATGCATCCAGGCCGACCCTCACCCGCGGCTAGCCTGCCCGGCGTGACGAACGCCTCTCGAGCGAAGCGCAAGCGCGCGGCGGTCCGGTCCGCGAAGCGCTCCCGGCAGAACAGCTGGTGGTACGGGCTGACCGCGATCGTGGTCATCGCCGGCATCGCGCTCATCGCGTACACGCAGGCCACCGCACCCGCCGCGGTCGGGCCGTACCTGCAGGACGCGAACAACCCGACGAAGAAGGACACGCACTGGCACGCAGCCCTCGGCGTCTACGACTGCGACCACTGGATGGGCGACAGCAGCGGCGCCGGCAAATGGAACTGGCCGAACGCGACCCCCGGCGGCCAGCCCGCCCGTGCCTCCGACACGAACGTCTACGCCGGGTTGCACAGCCACGACGACGGCGTGATCCACATGGAGCCCGCGGTCTCGGCCGAAGCCGGTCGCGGCGCGACCGTCGGCTTGTACTTCGACTACGGCGGCTGGAAGCTCTCGGCGACCGGGTTCAGCTTCCTCGGCACATCCGTGAAGAACGGCGACAAGTGCGGTTCGTCGCCCGGCACCCTCCAATGGGAGGTCGCCACCTGGGACGGCAACACGAGCGCGAACGCGAAGCAGAAGTACACGGTGATGACGGGGAACCCCGCCAAGTACAAGCTGTTCCAGTACAACATCGTCGTGATCGCGTTCCTGCCTGCGAACAAGACGATCGCGAGCATCGGCAACCCGCCCTCGGTGCCCAACCTCGCGACTGCGGTCGGGGCCGAAGGCGTGACGCCGGGTGCGACGGGAACCACCATGCCGCCGATCTCGACGCCGGCGACGACACCCGCGACCACCGGTCCTGCGACCGGTGTGACGACCAAACCCGCAACCACGCCGACGACGTCGAAGCCGTGAAGGCGGTCGTCCTCGTCGGGGGCGAGGGAACGCGGCTCCGGCCCCTGACGTACACGACGCCCAAACCACTGCTCCCGATCGCGAATCAGCCGCACCTCGAGCGCCAGCTCGCCTGGCTCGCGGCGCACGGCGTCGACGAGGTCGTACTGTCGATGGGGTACCTGCCCGACGCGTTCCACCGGCACTTCGCGCACGACGGATCGGGCCACGACGTGTTCGGCGACGTGATCCTGCGGTACGCGGTCGAGGACGAGCCGCTCGGCACCGCGGGGGCGATCCGGTTCGCGGCGGCCGGGATCGACGAAAGGGTCATCGTCTGCAACGGCGACGTGCTCACCGACCTCGATCTCGACGCCATGGTCCGTTTCCACGACGAGCACGGCGCGGAGGTGACGATCTCGCTCACCCAGGTCGAGGATCCGAGCGCGTTCGGAGTCGTGCCGACCCAGAGCGACGGCGGGGTGATCGCGTTCGTCGAGAAGCCCGCGCCCGGGAAGGCGCCGAGCAACTGGATCAACGCCGGAACCTACGTGCTCGAGCCGTCGTTCCTCGAGCGCATCCCGGCCCGGCTGAACGTGTCGGTCGAGCGGGAGACGTTCCCCCGCATGCTCGCCGAGCCCGGCTTGCTGTTCGGCTTCCAGAGCGATGCCTACTGGCTCGACATCGGGACCCCCGAGAAGTACCTCGAGGCGCACGCCGACGTGCTCGCCGGCCGGCTCAGCCTCCCGCCCGCGCCGGGAGCCCGCGAAGTCGCGAGCGGCGTGTGGATGCAGGGCGACGCCATGATCGAGCCGGACGCCCGCGTCGAAGCGCCCGTGATCATCGGCGACGGCGCGCGCATCGAATCCGGTGCGCGCGTGCGCGCGTCGGTACTCGGTGCGGCCGCGGTGGTCGAGGCCCGGGCCGAGATCGACGGCGCGGTGTTGCACACGGGCGCGCGCGTCTCGCACGGTGGCCGTGTCCGCGACTCCGTCGTGGGCGCGTTCGCCGTTCTGAAGCCCGACGTCTCGCTCTCGGCGGAGACGCTCGTCGGCGCCGGAGCGACGATCCCCTCGGGCACCCGGATCTCGGCCGGGCGCGTGCCGGCCGAGCGCGAATAAGGAGCGGGCGGATGCAGGCACTGGTCACCGGCGGCGCGGGTTTCATCGGTTCCACCCTCGTCGATCGGCTTCTTGCCGAGGATTGGCGCGTCGACGTCGTCGACGACCTCTCGTCGGGATCGCTCGCGAACCTGACGATGGCGCGCACCCTGCCGGATCGCCGGTTCTCGTTCCACCGCCTCGACGTCGCGTCGCCCGCGGTCGCGGACCTGATCGGCCACCGCAAGCCGGACGTGATCTTCCATCTCGCCGCGCAGATGGACGTGCGCGTGTCGGTGGCGCGGCCGGTCTTCGACGCCACCACGAACATCATCGGCTCGCTGAACGTGTTCGAAGGCGCCGTCTCGGCGGGCGTCAAGAAGATCGTGTTCGCGGGGTCGGGAGGGACGCTCTACGGGTCGCCCGACAAGATCCCGACGAAGGAGACCGCGGCGCAGCATCCCGAGTCGCCGTACGGAGTGGCCAAGAAGGCCGTCGGTGACTATCTCTACTACTACCGGACGCAACGTGGGCTCGAGTATTCGGTGCTCGCGCTGGCGAACGTCTATGGGCCGCGCCAGAACCCGCACGGTGAAGCCGGTGTCGTCGCGATCTTCTCCGACAAGTTCCTCGACGGCGAACGGCCGATCATCTTCGGCGACGGATCGCAGACCCGTGACTTCGTCTACGTCGACGACGTCGTCGACGCGTTCGTGCGCGCCGGCGGAGAAGGGCGGCGGTCTGACGATGAACATCGGAACGAGCATCGAGACGAGCGTGCAACAGCTGTACGACGCCATGGCGAAGCTCACGGGCTTTCGCGAGGCGGCCGACTACAAGCCCGCCCGGGCCGGCGAGCTGGCCCGCAGCGCCGTCGATCCGAGCAAGGCCGGCATCCACCTCGGGTGGAAGCCCTTCACCGTGCTCGACGAGGGTCTGGCCCGCACGCTCGAGCACTTCCAGGCCCAGCGCGCCGCGTGCTGAGCCCGCGGGCCGGCGACGTCAGCCCGCGAAGCGCCGGATCTCGTCGAGGGGAACCGGCGGCCGGGCGCGGCCGACGTAGGCCGGGTCCGGCCGGCCGACGAGCACGAGCGTGTGCGGCAACCACTCCTGCGCCAGCGCGAGCGCGTCGCGCGCCGCTTCTGGGCAGAAGATGGGCGCCGCGACCCAGCACGACGCCAGACCCCGATCGGTTGCGGTCAGCATCAGGTTCTCGACGGCCGCACCGAGCGAGAGCAGCGCCATGCCCCATTCCGCGCGCTGACGGTGCTCGTCCGGGTAGCGATCGAGGCCGTTCCAGGTCAGACAGCCGACGACGAGCGCGGGCGCCCGTACGAGCTTCTCGTACGAGGCGTCGACGAGCTCGGTCGACGCGCTCGGGGGCAACGCCGTCGGCGAGCAGATCGCGGCGCCAGCGCTCGCCCATACCGAGCGCGAGCGCGCGCTTCGCGTCGTCGGTGTCGACGACGACGAAGCGCCACGGGCGCGAGTGATGGGGCGCGGGCGCGAGGCATGCGGCTTCCACGATCGCGTCGAGATCGGCCCGGTCGACGGCCTCGGGCAGGAACGCGCGGATCGACCGGCGCGCTTCGACGAAGGCGGGAACGGCGCTCAACGGAAGAGGTCCTCGTTCGTGGGGCGGATGAGTTCGCGTACGGAGCCCTCGCGCAGGAAGCCGGGGTCGATACCGCGGACGATCGCCACCGGCACGGCCGCGGCCTTGCCCATGACGAGCTCGGCGGCCGCCGCGATCTCGTCCGCGACCGCGACCTCTGTCACCTGGAGGACGCGCCCGAGCGCGTCCGGGGTGTCGCGGAGGTCGACGACCGCGGCGACGCCGCTGACGCCGATGGCGACGTCGGTGAGACCCCGGCGCCAGGGCCGGCCGAACGTGTCGGACACGATCACGCCGACTTCGACGCCGGCGCGGGCACGCAGCGCGTCGCGGACGTGCTTGGCCGAGCGGTCGGCGTCGACGGGCAACAGCGCCGCCCATCCCTTTTCGACGTTCGAGAGGTCGATGCCGGCGTTCGCGCACACGAAACCGTGACGCGTCTCGCTGATGACGAGGTCGCCGCGGCGGCGCACGATGCGCACGGATTCCGACTCCACGAGTGCGCGCCGGCGTCGTCGCGATCGTCGGGATCGAGCGGGACGAGGCGGTTCTCCGCCTTCGACACGACCTTCTGGGTGACGACGAGACAGTCGCCGTCGAGCAATGGCGTGTCCTGGGCGCGGGCCGCGTCGGCGATGAGCACGGCGAGCTCGTCGCCGGGCCGGATCTCGCCGATGCCGGTGACGGGGATGATGGTGAGCGTCACGCCACCGCGGCGAGGGTCTCGGCGGCGAGCGCGGCCGCGATCTCCGGGCTCCGCATCATGGTGTCGGTCACGACCGCGCGCACGCCGGCCGCCTCGACCTCGGCGGCCCGGCCCGCGTCGACCGCGTCGATCACGAGCGCGCCGCAGATCGTGGCATAGGCCCGGGCGACGCCGACGCACGACACGTCCATGCCGAGCGGAGCCATCAACCGGTCGGCGGGCCCTTTCACCGGCGCACCGCCGACGATGGGGCTCACCGCGACGACCCGGTCGCGCCGGGCCTCGAGGATCTCCCGGATGCCCGGCACCGCGAGGATGGGGCCGATCGAGATCACGGGATTCGACGGGCAGACGACGATCGTGTCCGCCCGCTCGAGCGCGTCGAGCACGCCGGGGGCGGGGCGGGCCCGTTCGGCGCCCTCGAACCTGACCGAGACGACGGGCGGGCCCGCCCGTTCGCCCACGAACCATTGCTGCATCGCCATCTCCTCGGCGGCGCCGGTCTCGCGCCGCACCGTGATCCGGGTCCGCACGCGGTCGTCGGTCATCGGCAGGAGACGCACGGCGAGCGACCAGGCCCGGCTGATCTCGGCGGTCACCGCGGAGAGCGGGGCGCCGGCGCGCAGGCGCTCGGTGCGGAAGAGGTGGGTGGCAAGGTCCTTGTCGCCGAGGCGGAACCACGTGGGGACGTCGTAGCGCGCGAGCGCGTCGAGCGTCGCGAACGTCTCACCTTCGAGACCCCAGCCCTGCGCGACGTTCGAGGCGCCCGCGAGCGTGTAGGTGACCGAGTCGAGGTCGGGGGAGACGGACAGCCCGTGGAACTCGTCGTCGTCGCCGGTGTTGACCACGGCGACCACCTCGGCGGGCGGAACGACCCGAACGAGACCGGCGAGGAAACGGGCGGCCCCGACACCACCGGCGAGAGTCGCAAGCACGCTGCGACCCTACCGCCGGTGGCCGGGCACGGAGTTCGGTGAAGGATTCGTCAGGCGGCGTTGCCCGCGAGCTCGCGCACGCGCGCGGCGACCGGCTCCATTGCCTGCACGACGCGCTCGGGGAGATCGCCGAGCTGGGCCTGGACCTGGCCGACGACGGGCTCGACCCGCTTGCCGAGCTCGTCGCGGATCGCGCCGGCGCTGGGCGACCGTGTGGCGGACCTGCGTCTCGGCCTGCGTGCGCGCGGTCTGGGTCTGGGTGTCGAGCGCGCTGCGGGCGTTGCGGGCGCGACCGGCGAGGCAGTCGCCCGCTTCGGACAGGCGCCCGCGGGCGGCGCGGACACGCACTTGCGCCTGCTGGAAGCTCATGACGCCGAGGCCGACGGCGATGTAGCCGGCGTCGGTGAGGGTCTTTTGCACATTGGTGGACATGACGGCTCCTCGGACTGCGGTGGGGAAGGGACGGTCCCTCCGAACGGGGGGATTCGGAGGGACCGTCCGCGCTCGCGACGATAGCACTCACTGCTAACTTCTGCAAGCGGTTGTGAATCGGTGCACAAAACCGCACGGCCGGGCGGGCTATCCTCGCCCGGCCTCATGGAGACGATCGACCCCGACTCGATCAGCGCCGATTTGCTCGAGCGCGACGCTGAAAACGAACCGGTCCAGGTCGTCCCGCCCGTGGTCGCGGTCGTGGTCACCCGCGAGCCCGGCCCCCGGTTCGAGGAGAGCCTGGCCGCCCTCGGGGCCCAGGACTACCCCGCCCTGTCCGTCCTCGTGCTCGACAACGGGTCCGCCGAGGACCCGACCGACCGGATCGGCCGGGCCCTGCCGGGGGCGTTCGTGCGCCGGTGCCCGACCGAAGGCGGGTTCGCGACCGCGGCCAACGACGCGCTGGCGTCGGTCGAAGGCGCGGTCTTCCTGTTGTTCTGCCACGACGACGTCGTCCTCGATCCCGACGCGGCCCGGCTCATGGTCGAGGAGGCGTACCGCTCGAACGCCGGCATCGTCGGGCCGAAGGTCGTCGACCACGACAACCCCGACGTCCTCGTCGAGGTGGGGATGTCGATCGACCACTACGGCGTCGCCTTCTCCGGGCTCGAGCCCGACGAGGTCGATCAGGAACAGCACGACGGGGTGCGCGACGTCTTCTACGTGTCGCACACCGCGATGCTCGTGCGCGCCGACTTGTTCCACGAGCTCGGCGGTTTCGACCCCGCCACCGCGCCGGGAGCCGACGCGATCGATCTGTGCTGGCGGGCGCGGCTCGCCGGCGCGCGCGTCATCGTCGCGCCCGCGGCCGCGGGTCCGCCAGAGTCGCGCCGGCGGGGCGGAGGCCGTCCGCGCGGCCGGTCGGTCGGCGGCGGCGTTGCACGACGAGACCCGGTCGCGCGTGCGTCTGCTCTACAAGTCGTATTCGGCCGTCGCGCTCGTCTGGGTGCTGCCGGTCGTGTTCCTGCTGAACGTCTTCGAGGCGATCGGCCTCCTCCTCACCGGCGGCGTCGCGCGGGCGCGCGCGGTCGTGACCGGATGGTTGTCGGCCTTCGCGCACCCGGGCGAGCTCCGACGGGCGCGCTCCGCCACGCAACGGCTACGGCGGATCGACGACGGCGACGTGCGCGACCTGATGGTCCGCGGCAGCGCGCGCCTGCGCCGGTTCATGATCGAACGCGTCCACGCCGGGGACCGCATCGTCGAGGTCTCGAGCCGCACGCGCGAGCGGATGGATGCGGCCGCGCAGCGGTTGCGCCGCCTGCCCGCGCTGACGGCGCTGCTCCTCGCGGTCCTGGTCGTGTTCGGCACGCGCTCGTTGCTCGCGGGTCACGTCTCCGAAGTCGGTTCGTTCCAGTCGTGGCCGGGTGTCGGCGCGGCCTGGGCGACCTTCACGGGCTCGTGGCGGACGACGATGATGGGAGCGGCGCGCCCGGCCAGTCCCGTCTTCGCGCTGATGGCGGGCGCGAGCGCGCTCCTGTTCGACCATCCCGGGCTCGCGCAGTCACTCGTCATCGGTGGCGCACTTCCGCTCGGCGCGTTCGGTGCGTACCGCCTCCTGCGCCCGTTCGCGTCGTCGTCGTGGCCCGGCGTCGCCGCGGCCGCCGCGTACGCGGCCAACCCCGTCGCCCGGAACGCGATCTGGCAGGGCGAGCTCGGCCCGTTGGTGCTGTTCGCCCTCGCGCCGTTCGTTCTCGGCGCGTTCGTCCGCGCGACGGGCGACGAACCGCCGCGCCAGCATCGCCTGCACGTCGTGTGCACCGTCGTGCTCCTCGTGACGGTGGCCGCGTCGGTCTGGCCGCCCGCACTCCTGTTCGCACCCGCGGTCGCGATCGCGATCTGCCTCGCGCTGCCCTTCGCCGGCGGCGCGCGCACCGCCGCCCGCGCCCTCGCCGGCGCGCTCGGGGCGAGTGTCGCGGCGGCGGTGGTGCTCGCGCCGTGGTCGTTCTCGCTCCTCGGTGCAGACGCGGCGACCTTCGGCGCGCAACCGCGGGTATCGCTGTCGTTCGGGTCCGTGCTCGCGTTCCATGCCGGGCGCGCGGGCGCGGGCATCGCGCCGTGGGGCATCGTCGTCGCCGCGGTCGTTCCGCTCGCGATCGCGACGGGCCCCCGGCTCGCGTGGGCGACGCGGGCGTGGGTCCTCGCGGTGATGTCGTTCGCGCTCGCGTGGCTGCCGGGCCGGCTGCACGCGGGCGCGACGGTGCTCGCGCCCGACGGTGTGCTCGTCGCGGCCGCGATCGGCCTCGCGTTCGCGGCGGGCCTCGGCGTGGCGGCCGTACTCGACGACATCCGTCGCTTCCACTTCGGTTGGCGGCAGGTGATGATGCTGGCGTCGTTCACCGGGCTGGGACTGGCGGTCCTCGGTCTGTCGGGAGACACCGTCTCGGGCCGGTTCGGGCTCCACGCCGACGATTGGTCGTCGACCTACTCGTGGATGTCCGACACGGTCCCGACCGGCGGCTTCCGGGTGCTGTGGGTCGGCGACCCGAATGTGCTCCCGGCCGACGCGAAGGTCGCCGGTGACGTCGGGTTCGCGCTGACCCGGGGCGGAGTCGGCGACGCGCGCGGATCGTGGGCCGCGCCCGAACAGCACGCCGACCGTGTTCTCGCCGGAATGATCGACGCCGTCTCGTCGGGCTCCACCGTCCGGTTCGGTCATCTCGTTGCGCCCGCCGGCGTGCGTTACATCGTGTTCGTGCAGCGCGCCGCACCGACCAGCGGCGCGCTCGGGCGCGACGAGCACGCGGTCGGTGACGCGCTGGCGCGGCAGTTGGATCTCACGTTGTCGCGCGTCGATCCGTCCGCCGTCGTCTACGACAACGACGCGTGGCTGCCGGCGCGGGCGGTGGTAGCGCCCGGCGACACCGCGGTGCACGTCGACGGGGCCGACCCGCAGGCAACCGCGGTCCGGTCCGAGTTCGACCACGTGATCGGGGTGAACGCCAAGGCGGGAACGACCGACCCCGCCGGTCCGGGAACGTTGCTCTGGTCGGAGGCCGCCGACCCGCACTGGTCGGCGAGCGCGAACGGGCAGTCGCTCACGCGCCGCGACGCGTTCGCGTGGACGAACGCGTTCGCGCTCGACGCACACGCGCCCGTCCACGTCCGGTACGAGGGCGACGCGACCACGGCCGCGGTGCGGGTGATCGCAATCGTCCTCTGGATCGGTCTCGCCGGGCTCTGGTTCGCGACCCGCCGGCGCCGGGGGACGCCCGCGGCGGCCGGCGCGGAGACCGTCGAAGCGGGCGCGGGTGCAGGCGTATGACGTCACGCCGGTTCCTCTTCGTCGTCCTCCTGGTCGCGTTGGTGACGGTCGCGCTCGTTGCGGGCCACGCCTCGAACCCCGTGCCGCCCGCGTCGCCGTCCGCGCGTACCTCACCCGCGGCCGCCGCTCTCACGGGCGCGAACCCGGTGTGGTTCTGCCCGGGACTCCCGCCCTCGGTGCGCCAGTCGGAGGGGCGGGTCGTGTTCTCGAACGTCGGTGACGCCCCGGCCGAAGTCGTCGTCACGGACCTTGCCGATCACGGCGGCTCCGCGCGTTTCACGTTCTCGATCCCCGCCCGTTCGGTGGTGGCGCGGTCCCGGGACACGCTCGGCGGCCCCGGGGCACTCACCGTCGAGACGTTCGGCGGCCGGGTGGTGGTCGAGGACGGCGTCGAAGGCCCGTTCGCGCTCGACAGCACACCGTGCGCGACGGAGGCTGCCGGCCACTGGTACTTCGCCGCGGGCTCGACGTTGCGCGGCGTGCAGCAATGGCTCGTCATCGACAACCCGTACGCCTCCGACGCAAAGGTGGACGTGACGCTGCGGACGAATACCGGCGTGAACAAGCCGGGCCCGCTGCAGAGTCTCGACGTTGCCCGCAGGTCGCGCACCGTGATCGCGCTGCACGACCTCGCGGTGCGCCAGAGCGCGGTCGCGGTCGAGGTCGACACCGAATACGGATCGGTGGTCGCGGGCCAGACGCTCGTGTACACGACCGACGCCGGGACCCGGGGGTCGCGCTCGACGATCGGTTCGCCCGTCGCCGGCACCGACTGGTCGTTCGCCGGTGGCGTCGTGGAGGCGGGCTCCGTCGCGCTCGTCGGCATCGCCAACGTCGGCACGGACAGCGCCCAGATCGACGTGCAACCCCAGCCCGAGCGGCCGAAGAGTGCCATCCCGACGACGAGCCTCACCCTTGCGCAGGACGCCGTCGTGTGGGTCCAGCTCGGCGGCTGCTCGGCCGCGACGGTTCGTGTCTGCGCGAACATTCCCGCCGGGACGCGCTACAGCCTCGACGTCCGATCGGAGCAGGATGTCGCGATCGTCGCCCAGACGTTGACCCGCTACGGCCAGGCCTCGGCGGCGATCGGGGTGGCATCGACGCCGGGCGAGATGGTGGCGGCCCGATCGTGGGCCTTCGCCCGGAGCCGGGTGAACGGTGAGCGCGCGACCAACCTCTCGTTCTTCAACCCGACCGCGGTCGCCGCGGTCGTGCGCGTGGGTCTCGTGCACGCGGGTGGCGTCGATCGGCCGGCCGCGCTCCAGCACCTGACCGTCCCGGCGGGGCGGGAAGTGACTGTCACGGTCGTGGGCGGCCCGAAGGCGCCGAAGAACGACGCGGCGCTGACCGTCGACGCCACCGGACCCGTCGACGTGTCGCGGACGATCGTCGCCGCTGACGAGATCTCGACGTCCGTCGGCGTCGTGATGGGATGAGGCGCATGGTCACGACTCCGGCGACCGCGATTCCGGGACGGTGCTGAGGTGCTCTCGCGTGTCGTCGTCGCCATCGCCCTGTTCGCCGTGCTCGCCGCGCTCGCGTGGTGGCTCGAACGGCGCCGCCGGAGCGACCCGCCGACTCAGACGGCGGGCATCCCGCCCGATCAGCTCGATCGCGCCGATTTCCCCCGGCCCGAAGTGCCCTGGCTCGTCGTCCTCTTCACCTCGAGCACGTGCGACTCGTGCGTCGGGCTCTTCGAGAAGGCGGCCGCCCTCGAGTCCGACGACGTGACCGTGACCGAGGCCGAGTATTTCGCCCGGCCCGACCTGCACGAGCGATACCACGTCGATGCCGCGCCGATGACACTCGTCGCCGACCGGGACGGTGTCGTGCGGGCGTCGTTCCTCGGTGCGTTCGCCGCCCCCGAGCTCTGGGCCACGGTCGCGGAGCTCCGCGCGGCTTCGTAGCCGGAGGCGTCCGGGGCTCGGAGAGCTCTCGGAGCGACGCGGTGGTCAGTCGCCGTAGCCGGGTTGCGGCTCGACGGGCGCGGCGGCCTCGGGCCGGTCGCCGTTCGCGCCGCCGTTCGCGGTCTCGGCTCCCGCGACCGGGATGATCGAGTCGACCGTTTCCTCGACGCCGTCGACCGTCGTGAGCACGCGGGGTCCACCGACCTTGCGGCCCATCGCCTGATCGACGATGTCGGCGACCTCCTGACCGCTCAGCGTCTCCCGCTCACGGAGACCGGACGCGACCGCGTCGAGACCGGGCCGGTACTCGGTGAGGACCTTGCGGCACCGGTCCTCCTCGTCGCGCAGGATGCGCTCGACCTCTTCGTCGATGACCCGGGCCGTCTCGTCGGAGTAGTCGCGCGTGTGCATGAGGTCTTCGCCGAGGAACACCGCGCCCTGCGAACCCCACGCCATCGGGCCGATGCGGTCGGACATGCCCCATTCGCGGACCATCTTGCGGGCGAGCTCCGTGTTGCCGACCAGGTCGTTCTGGGCGCCCGTGGACTGGTGCCCGAAGATGAGCTCTTCGGCGACCCGGCCACCGAGACGGACGACGAGCGAATCGGCGATGTACTCGCGCTTGTAGATGTGGCGTTCCTCGACCGGGAGCTGGTGGGTGACGCCGAGCGCCATGCCCGTCGGCAGGATCGTCACCTTGTGGAGCGGGTCGGCGTGCTCGAGCACGTACGCGCACACCGCGTGACCGCCTTCGTGGTAGGCGATGATCTCCTTCTCCTCTTCCGACAGGGCGAGCGACTCGCGCTTCAACCCCATCAGCACGCGGTCGCGGGCCGCGTCGAAGTCTTCTCGGTGCACCTCGTGCGCTTCGCGGCGTACGGCGAAGAGCGCGGCTTCGTTCACGAGGTTGGCGAGGTCGGCGCCGCTCATGCCCGGTGTCCCCGCGCGACGACGTTCACGTCGACGTCGGGGTCGACCTTCTTGTCGCGCATGTGGACCTTGAGGATCTCGACCCGCTCGTCGAGCGTCGGCAACGGCACCATGATCTGACGGTCGAAGCGGCCCGGGCGGAGCAACGCGGGGTCGAGGACGTCGGGCCGGTTCGTGGCGGCCATCATCACGATGCCCTCGGTGGCCTCGAAGCCGTCCATCTCGGCCAGCATCTGGTTGAGCGTCTGCTCGCGCTCGTCGTGACCACCCCCGAGGCCGGCGCCCCGCTTGCGGCCGATGGAGTCGATCTCGTCGACGAAGATGATCGCCGGCGCCTGCTTCTTCGCGGTCTGGAACAGGTCGCGCACACGCGCCGCGCCCACACCGACGAACATCTCCATGAAGTCCGAGCCGGTGATCGAGATGAACGGGACACCGGCCTCACCCGCGACCGCGCGGGCGATGAGCGTCTTTCCGGTACCGGGCGGGCCGACGAGCAGCACGCCCTTCGGGATGCGCGCGCCGATCTCCTTGAACTTGCCCGGCTGCTTCAGGAAGCCGACCACCTCGGTGATCTCCTCCTTCACCGCGCCGTAGCCGGCGACGTCGGCGAACGTCGTCTTCGGCTTGTCGGTGTTGTAGACCTTCGCCCGCGACCGGCCGATGTTCATGACCGCGCCCATCTGGCCCTGCACGCGGCGCGCGACGAAGAACCAGATCGCGCCGATCAACAGGATCGGCAGGAGATAGACGAGGAGCGTCCCGAGGATGTCGCTCGACCGGGGCTTGTAGTTACGCGCGACGTTGTGCTGGGTGAGGAGCGTGATGTCGGCGTCGGGCAGCTGGTTGAGCTGCCCCTGCGTCGTGAACTCCTTCTTGCCGTCCTGGGTGAACCCGCTCTTGAACGCGCCCGTGATCTTGCCGCTCGTCGCGTCGTACTTGATGCTCGAGACGTGGTCCTGGCGGACCAGCGTGAGGAAGTCGCCGTAGTCGAGTTTCTGCTGCGAGGTCGTGGATGGGGGCGCGGCGCGCCACACGACGAAGATCACGACGATCAACCCGACGATGACCCACGGCATCCATTTGGGGCGGTTTCCCGCCTTCATCGGCCCACCGGTCGAGCCCGGTCGCGGTGAGCGACCCGGCGGAGGTTCCGGCGGGCGCCACTGGTTGTCGGGGCCTGGGCTCATGAGTGCTTCTCCACGGGAGTCGATCGGAGCCCATCGTATGGCGCACGGACGCCGTTTCCCGTTCCCCGATCGATTCCGGCTCGTCGTGTCGTGGGCGGGACCGCGAGACCCGGGTCGGGATCTTCTCCTGCCGATCGGCAGTCGCGGTCTCCTCGGTAGCCTGCACGGGTGGATCCCGGATCTTCCTCGACGCCACCCGAGCGCGTTCCGGCCCGGGACCGGGTCGGCGTCGGGTGGGGGATCGGCGACTTCGTCTGGATCTACTTCGCGGGCATCCTCGCTTCGGTCGTCGGGGTCTCGGTCGGTTTCGCGTTCACGGGCGACACCGCCAATCACGTCGGCGCGGTCACGACCGCGCTCGAGACGCTCGCCCAGTTCGGGACATGGTTCGGGGGTGTGGTGCTCATCGCACGCCTCAAGGGCCGGTCGGCGGCCGAGGACTTCGGCCTGTCCCTGCAGCTGCGCGACTGGTGGGCGCCGTTCGCGGGCCTCGGGCTGTTCCTGATCGGCACCGTGCTGATCGCTCCGATCGTGAACCTCGCCAACGCACACCAGCAGGTGGTGCAGGACCTCGACAAGGCCAGCGGCGCGAAGCTCGCCGTGTTCGCGATCGTCGCCGCGCTGGTCGCGCCCGTTTGCGAGGAATTGCTCTTTCGCGGATTGCTGCTCCGTGCCCTGCGCCGCCGCATGTCGCCGACGGCGGCCGTGATCGTCCAGGCGCTCGCGTTCGCACTCGCGCACCCGATGCTCAGCCCGACGCTCGGTGACTTCGCCGTCGTCCCCGCGCTGTTCATGCTGGGCGCGGTGTCCGGCATCGTCGCGACGCGCAAGGGCGACCTCTCCGCGTCGATCATGATGCACATCGGGTTCAACCTCGTGACCACACTTTTGGCCCTATAACACCGTTCGCGCCCGCCCCCGGACGCGTTGCGTGGCGAAAGTCACCGACGGAGCACTTCAGCCCGACGGTCTCGATGCCGACCAAAACCACCGGCGTGGTGTCAGGGAGGCATGGAATGCTGCTTTGCACAGGATGTGCGAAAACGGCGCTCATTACGATCCGTATGAGCGTGGCGGGACGCGAGATCGTGTTCCACCGTTGTTCGAAGTGTGAGGCCAACACGTGGAAGGACGACGACGGCGTCCTCTCGCTCACCGAGGTGTTGGAGCTCGCCCGAGCCGGTCGGTAGGCGCAGAACCCGGGCGGGTCCACGGCGGGGGTGCGTCCGGCGCGCCAACGCGGTCTGGCATCCTTGCTCCCGGTGGCTGCTCCCACGACCGAGACCGAAGCCGTGACGGCGATCGTGCACGAGGCACCGGCCCGGCCCGGTCCGACGCTCGACGAGGACGACCAGCCGCGCGCGCTCTGGGAGCGGGCGCTCGGCTGGCTGGTCGTTGCCGTCTGCACGTGGCTCGTCTTCTGCATCATCGATCCGAACCACAACTTCACGCCGGCGCTGAACCACTTCAAGTTCGGTGACCTCTTCCGCAACACGACGGCCAACGGCGGCGACATGGGCGCGCACGTCTGGTGGCCGAAGTTCCTGATCGACCATTGGTTCCCGAAGTTCCGCCTGGCGGGTTGGGCGCCCGACTGGTACGCGGGCTTCCCGGTCGGTCAGTACTACTTCCCGGTGCCGGCGTTGATGGTCTGGGCGCTGCAGGTCGTGATGCCGTACAACGTCGCGTTCAAGCTCGTGACGGTGAGCGGGCCGCTCATGCTCCCGGCGGCCGCGTACTACTTCGCGAAGGGGCTCCGCGCGCCGTGGCCCGCGCCGGCCGCATTCGCCGATCGCCGCGTTCGGCACGCTCGTGCAGACGCGCACCGACTGGCAGATCTACGGCGGCAACATCGCGAGCACGCTCGCGGGTGAGTTCTCGTTCTGCATCGGCCTCGCGTTCGCACTCTTCGGTCTCGGTGCGCTCGCGTACACGCTCGACACCGGGAAGCGGCGCTGGCTGCCGGCGGTCCTGATCGCGCTGGCGATCATGTCGCACATCGTCGTCGCGATCTTCATCATGGTCGCCGCGTTCCTGCTGTGGTTGACCCGCCGCCCGCAGCGCACGTGGGCGATCGCGATCCCCGTCGGCGTCGTCGCGGTCGCGTTGAGTGCGGTCTGGTTGCTGCCGCTCCTCTGGCAGCAGCGCGTTCACGCAGAGCATGCGGTACGAGAAGCTCTACCCGAAGGGGAGCTTCAAGCTGCCGTCGTGGATGCCCCTGCCGGGCGCCGTGCGGTTCACGCTGCAGGGTCTGTGGAACGCGGTGCAGCGACCGCCGCTCGATCCCAACACGAATCCGATCCGGCACATGTCGCCGACGCTGTGGTTGCCGTGGTGGATGTGGCTGCTCGCCGGGGTCGCCATCGTCGCGGCCGGTTGGTACCGCCGCCGGTCGACGCTCGTGCTGCTCGTCCTCGCGCTCGTCATCGGCGTGATGTTCATCGAGTGGCCCGAGCACGCGATCTGGAACACGCGCTTCCTGCCGTTCTGGATGCTGTCGTGGGCGTTCGTCGCCGCGATGGGCGCGACCGAGATCGCACGGCTCGCGGCGTTGCTCGTGAGCAGCGCGTACATGTGGATCCGCGACGGTGACCTGCAGGATGCACGCGCCCGGGCGTGGGCCGAGATCGCGACCGCCGACGACGATTCGGGCATCGATCCCGAGGCCCGCAAGGACGCCGCGTGGGCGTTGGCCGACCGGCGGTTCGATCGCGGGCCGGAGGGGTGGGAACCGCCGGCGCGATTGTCCCCGCGGGTCGTCGACGCGCGCCGCCGCCGCCTCGGCACGCTGGTGCTGGCATTCGTGGTGGCGATGGGCGGCGTGTTCGCGCTGGAGCGCGGTTTCCGCGCGACCGGCCACAACTCCGCGATCGCGATCCGGGGATGGGCCGCGTGGAACTACTCGGGGTACGAGGAGAAGGCGGACTACCCGCAGTATCACGCGATCATGACCGGCATGGAGCAGGTCGCGGATACGAACGGTCCCGGCCGCGCGCTGTGGGAGCCGTCGTCGGGCAGCCCCGACGCGATCAACAGTTACGGCACGAGTCTCGCGTTGGAGCTGCTGCCGTATTTCACGAACGGCAAGATCGCCTCGATGGAGGGGATCTACTTCGAGGCGTCGGCCACGACCGACTACCACTTCCTCACGGTGGCCGAATGCTCCCAGCACCCTTCGAACCCGGTGCGCGGTCTCGTCTACGGCAACCCGGACACCGACTTCGACCTCTGCGTCCGGCACCTGCAGATGCTCGGCGTTCGCTACTACATGGCCTGGACGCCGGAGATGCAGAAGCTCGCGTCGAAGAACGCGAACCTGACGCTGGTGAAGGACATTCCGCAGAATCCTTCGATCCCCGGTCCCTCGCCCGACACGCAGTTGAAGGATTGGAAGGTCTACCAAGTCGCCGACAGTGACCTCGTCGTCGGTATGGATCACGAACCCGTCGTGCTGACGTCGTTGCCCGCGGGCGAGCCGAAGTACTCGTCGTGCTGGGACCAGGCGTGGGCGGCGACCTCGGGGCCGGAGCCGCGCATGCTCGACGGTTGGGAGTGCACGTCCGCGCCGTGGTGGGTGAACCGCTCCGAGCTGGGGACGGCGTACGCGCAGACGGGACCGAGCAGCTGGCAGCGCGTCAAAGCCGCCGACCTCGCCCACGCGCAACCCCGCACGGTCGTCCCGGCCCAGGTCTCCAACGTGAAAACGTCGGTCGACCAGATCTCCTTCGACGTCTCCGAGATCGGCAAGCCCGTCGAGGTCAAGGAGTCGTACTTCCCCAACTGGCACGTCACCGGCGCGTCGGGTCCGTACCGGCTGGCGCCGAACCTCATGGTCGTGGTCCCGACGTCGACGCACGTGCAGTTGCGGTACGGCCTCACCACCGCCGACTGGGCCGGGCGCGTCATCACCGGCGGAGCCGCGGTCGGCCTCGTGGTGCTCGCGTTGTGGACCGGCGCGACGAAGTTCGCGGCCGGCGGGGACCAGACGCGCGACCGCCGACGACAATGCGGGCGACGGTGGTGGCATCGTCGGCGACCCGGCCGAAGGCCGCGACCACGACGACGCAGAGGACCGCTCGGACGACGCCGACCCGGATCCACCTGCGGAAGACCCGCTACCGGGTCCCGACGAGGAGCCGCCCGACCGGAGAATCCCGGTCCCGGCGCTACCATGACCCGGCCCTGAGGCCGGAACCACGGTTGGGAAGTGGGTAGGAGCACATCGTGTCGCTCGACGGAGTCTTCAAGGCTTACGACATACGCGGGGTCTATCCCGACGAGATCGACGAAGCGCTCGCGCGCCGGATCGGCAACGTGTTCGCGCACTTCACCGGCGCGCAGCACCTCGTCGTCGGCCGCGACATGCGGCCGTCATCGGAACCGCTCGCGGCCGCGTTCATCGAAGGAGCGATGCTCGCGGGCGCGGACGTCACCGACGTCGGCCTCGCGTCGACCGACCTCGTCTACTTCGCGTCGGGCCACCTCGACGCGCCCGGCGCGATGCTGACCGCGAGCCACAACCCCGCCAAGTACAACGGCATCAAGCTCTGCCGGGCCGGGGCCGCGCCCGTCGGCGAGCAGAGCGGGCTGCAACAGATCAAGGAGATGGTCGCTTCGGGTGTGATCTCGCGCGGCGAGACGTCGGGCAAGCTCGAACGTGTCGACCTGCTGCAGGCGTTCGGCGACCACGTGCGCTCGTTCGTCGACACCACGGCCCTGAAGCCGCTCAAGGTCGTCGCCGACACCGCCAACGGCATGGGGGGTCTCGTCGTCCCGGCCGTCTTCGAGGGCCTGCCCGTTCTCGTTGACGGTGCTCTACGGGGAGCTCGACGGGTCGTTCCCGAACCACCCCGCCGACCCGATCCAGCTCGAGAACCTGAAGGATCTGCAGCGCGCGGTCCTCGACCTCAACGCCGACGTCGGGCTCGCGTTCGACGGTGACGCCGACCGGGTGTTCCTCGTCGACGACAAGGGTGTGCCGGTGAGCGGATCGACGACGACGTCGATCGTCGCGGCCGGCATCCTCGATCGTCATCCGGGCGAGACGGTGGTGCACAACCTCATCTGCTCGCGGGCCGTCCCCGAGATCATCCGCGAGCACGGCGGCACGCCCGTGCGCGCCCGTGTGGGTCACTCGTTCATCAAGCAGGTGATGGCGGAGACCGGCGCGATCTTCGGCGGCGAGCACTCCGCGCACTACTACTTCCGCGACAACTGGCGCGCCGACTCCGGTTCGATCGCGGCACTGCTCGTGCTCGAGCAACTCGGTCGCGCCGGGCTCCCGTTGTCGGAGCTGCGCAAGCCGTTCGAGCGTTACGTGCAGAGCGGCGAGATCAACTCCCGGGTCGACGACCCGGAGGCGATCATCGACGCGGTCGCGGCCAAGTTCCCGAAGGCGGCGCAGGACCGCCTCGACGGGCTGACCGTCGACTGCGGGGAGTGGTGGTTCAACCTGCGGCCGAGCAACACCGAGCCGCTGTTGCGCTTGAACCTCGAGGCGCCCGACACGCCGCAATGCGAAGCGCACACGAGCGAGGTGCTGGCGCTGATCGGCGCCCAGGGTCGTTGAGCGGCGGCCGGGTCGCCTGACCCGGCAGGTGTGTGCACGGCGCCGCTAGTCTGCGCGTCATGGCGCTCGACCCGAAACTGCTCGAGATTCTCGCGTGCCCGCAGGACAAGGGCCCCCTCTTGTACTTCGCGGACGAACAGTCGATGTACAACCCGCGACTCCACCGCCGCTATCGCGTGCTCGAGGGCGACATTCCCGACCTGCTCATCGACGACGCGGAGACGGTCGACGACGCCGAGCACGATCGGTTGACGAAGAAGGCCGAAAGCGACGGCGTCGAGCCCACGTTCGAGCAGTGACCGCGGCGCCGTGACCGCCGACACGCTCAACTTCCTCGACGCGGTCGCGGGTCTCCCGGAACAGCTGGCCCACGCCCACGAGGTCGCGGGAGCCGTCCACGCCGACGCCTTCCCGCGCGGTGACACGATCCGCAACATCGTCGTGCTGGGCATGGGCGGCTCGGGGATCTCGGGTGACGTCGTGACCGCAGCCTTCAACGACGAGCTGCCGGTACCCATCACGGTGCTGAAGCAGATCCGCACGCCCGCGTTCGTCGGGCCGGAGTACGCTCGCGATCGCGGTGTCCTATTCGGGCGACACCGAGGAGACCGTCTCGATGGCTTCGAGCGCGGTCGAGCGGGGTGCGCAGTTCGTCGCGATCTCGTGCGGCGGCCGCCTCGCCGAGATCGCGCGCGACGCGGGCGCGCTGCACCTGCCGTGCCCGTCGGGGCTCCTGCCGCGGGCCGCCGTCGGCGCGCTCGTCGCGCCCCTGCTCGTCACGCTCTTCCGCTCCGGTCTCGCGCCCGGCGCGCACGCGCATCTCGTCAACGCGCAGGCGCAGCTCGCGCACCGGCGCGACCGGTGCGTGCAGTCGGTGACCGGCGCCGCGAACCCGGCTCGCGAGCTGGCGCGGCGGCTCGACCGGACGATCCCGCTCTTCTACGGGGGCGGCGCGCTCGGCGGTGTGGCCGCGTACCGGTGGAAGTGCGACGTGAACGAGAACGCGAAGGCGCCCGCGTTCTGGCACCAGCACCCGGAGCTCGACCACAACGAGATCTGCGGTTGGGGCCAGCACGGCGACGTGACCCGCCAGATCTTCTCGCTCGTCGAGCTCCGGCACGGCTTCGAGCACAAACGGCTGCAACTCCGGTTCGACGCGTCGCGCGAGATGATCGAGGAGTGCGTGCACCAGGTGCTCTCGGTCGAGGCGCAGGGTGAGGGACGCCTCGCGCAGCTGCTGGACCTCATGTACCTCGGCGACTGGACCAGCTGCTATCTCGCGTTGCAGAACGACGTCGATCCGGGCCCGATCGACGCGATCTTCGCATTGAAGGCCCGTCTCGCGCAGACCCCCTGATCGCGTTCTCTGCCGACCTTCGAGGAGCGATTCATGCCCGCAGTGCTCGTTCACGGTGTTCCCGACACGGCGCAGTTGTGGGACGGCGTGCGCAGTCATCTCGCGCGCACCGACATCGTCACGCCCGCACTCCCGGGTTTCGCCGCGCCGTTTCCCGCGGGTTTCGACGCGAGCAAGGAGGCGTACGTCGACTGGCTGATCCGGGAGGTCGAATCGATCGGCGAACCCGTCGACATCGTCGGTCACGACTGGGGCTCGCTCCTCGTGCAGCGCGTCGTCTCGCTGCGGCCCGATCTCGTCCGCACGTGGGCCGCGGGCTCCGGCACCGTCGACCGCGGGTACGTCTGGCACGACCTCGCGCAGATGTGGCAGACACCCGAGGTCGGGGAGCAGATCATGGCGTCGATGGTCGGTGACGCGCTCGCCGAGGCCCTCTCCGAGCAACTCGGTGCGGAGCAGGCCGCGGTCGTCGCGAGCCACGTCGACGACACGATGAAGGATTGCATCCTGAAGCTGTACCGCTCCGCGGCCGGGGGCTTCGACGACTGGCACGACGCCGTCGACGCGATCTCGCTCCCGGGTCTCGTGCTGTGGGGCGCGGACGACCCGTATGTCACCGCCGACTTCGGCGAGCGCCTCGCACAACGGACCAACGCGGCGCTCGTCATGTTCCCCGACAGCGGGCACTGGTGGCCGGTCACCAAGCCCGCCGAGGTCGCCGCCGCCCTCGAGTCGCACTGGTCGTGACCCATTTCTCTGCCAACTGTTCGCTGGGAAAAGGGCGCGTGGAGCCCAATTCCCAGCAAACAGTTGGCAGGGTTCTGGGGGTGGTCGCGCTACCATGAGGGCTCGGTCGGGCCCTGTCGGGCTGTCATCCGGTGATCCGGGCCGGCCTCCGTGAACCTCGTGGCGCGCCAGGGCGCGTCCGCTACCGGAGGACCAGATATGACGAAGATCGAATCCCGCGTGCCCGCGGACGGCACGTTCACCGACTACAAGGTGGCCGACATCTCGCTGGCCGAATTCGGCCGCAAGGAGATCGCGCTCGCCGAGATCGAGATGCCCGGCCTGATGGCGTGTCGCGAGGAGTTCGGCGCGAGCAAGCCGCTCACCGGTGCCCGCATCACCGGCTCGCTCCACATGACGATCCAGACGGCCGTGCTCATGGAGACGCTCGTCGCCCTCGGCGCCGAGTTGCGCTGGGTGAGCTGCAACATCTTCTCCACCCAGGACCACGCGGCGGCCGCGATGGCCGCGGCCGGCATCCCTGTGTTCGCGTGGAAGGGTGAGACGCTCGAGGAGTACTGGTGGTGCACCGAGCAGGCCGTGCAGTGGCCCGACGGCGGTGGCCCCAACATGATCCTCGACGACGGCGGCGACGTCACGCTCCTCATCCACAAGGGCGTCGAGTTCGAGAAGGCCGGCAAGGTCCCCGGTCCGGAGACGGCCGACAGCGAGGAATACGCGGTTGTCCTGAACCTGCTCGCGAAGCTCCAGAAGGAATCGCCGCGGCTCTTCCACGGCATCGCGGCCGAGATCAAAGGCGTGACCGAGGAGACGACGACCGGTGTGCACCGGCTCTACCAGATGCACGCGGCGGGCACGTTGTTGTTCCCGGCGATCAACGTCAACGACTCGGTGACCAAGAGCAAGTTCGACAACCTCTACGGCTGCCGACACTCGCTGATCGACGGCATCAACCGGGCCACGGACGTGATGATCGCGGGCAAGATCGCCGTCGTCTGCGGCTACGGCGACGTCGGTAAGGGTTGCGCGCAGTCGCTGCGCGGTCAGGGCGCACGGGTCATCGTCACCGAGATCGACCCGATCTGTGCGTTGCAGGCGGCGATGGAGGGCTACCAGGTCACGACGCTCGAAGACGTCGTGTCGGAGGCCGACATCTTCGTCACGACCACCGGCAACCGCGACATCATCACCGTCGCCTCGATGGCGAAGATGAAGCACAACGCGATCGTCGGCAACATCGGTCACTTCGACACCGAGATCGACATGGCGGGCCTGACCGCGTTCGAGGGCATCGAGCGTCGCAACGTCAAGCCGCAGGTCGACGAGTGGGTGTTCCCCGACGGGCACGCGATCATCGTGCTGGCCGAGGGTCGCCTGCTGAACCTCGGTTGCGCGACCGGTCACCCGAGCTTCGTGATGTCGAACAGCTTCACGAACCAGGTCATCGCGCAGATCGAGCTGTTCACGCACACCGACTTCTACGAGACCAAGGTGCACGTCCTGCCGAAGCACCTCGACGAGAAGGTCGCGCGGCTCCACCTCGACAAGCTCGGGGTGAAGCTGACGACGCTCACCGAGGAGCAGGCCGACTACATCGGCGTCCCCGCGAACGGGCCGTTCAAGCCCGATCACTACCGGTACTGATCCGGCGCTACTGACACACTCGTACTGATCCACGGGAGCCTGCACGGGCCGGGCGTTAGCATCGGCCCGTGCAGGATTTCCAGGGCAAGGTCGTCGTCGTCACCGGCGGTGCGAGCGGGATCGGCCGGGCGCTCGCGGCCCGTTTCGCGGCGCAGGGCGCGCACATCGTCATCGGCGACGTCGAGGCGGACGCGCTCGAGCAGGCCGTTGCGAAGTTGCGCTTCGAGTCGGGCGCAGAGGTCGAAGGCGTCGTCACCGACGTCACCGACCCCGCGCAGATGCAGGCTCTCGCCGACGCCGCGGTTGCGCGCTTCGGCGGCGTGCACGTCTTCTTCAACAACGCCGGCGTCGGTGGTGGTGGACTCTCGTGGGAGATGCCGCTGTCGACATGGGAGTGGGTCATCGGCGTCGACCTCTGGGGTGTCATCCACGGCGTGCGCACCTTCGTCCCGCTGCTGATCCAACAGCCCGAGGCGTACATCGTGAACACCGCGTCGGTCGCGGGACTGATGGCTGCGCCGTTCATGGGTCCGTACAACGCCGCGAAGCACGCGGTCGTCGCGATCTCCGAGACGTTGCACCACGAGCTGGCGTTGATGGCGCCGCACGTCAAGGTGTCGGTGCTGTGCCCGGGCTGGGTCAACACCGGGATCGCGGAGAGCGCGCGGAACCGGCCCGCGCACCTGCAGGCAGGTGTCGTGCCCGACGCCGACGCGTCGGCGGTCCTGCGGACGTTCATCGAGAAGGGCATGCCGCCGGACGAGGTCGCCGCCCAGGTGCTCGCCGCGGTCAGGGAAGAGCGATTCTGGATCCTCACCCACGACCGGGAAGGCGATTTCTGGGTCGACGGGGTCAACGGGCGGCTGCGGTCGCTGGAGCAACGCGCGAACCCGCAACTCGGCCTGCCGTTCTGATCGCACGCGTCTCGTGGCGGTTGCAGATCCGATCCCGCCGACCATCGAGTGGCGACGCGGCGCGGTGCGTCTTCTCGACCAACGGGCGCTCCCGGGCCGGCTGCGGTTCGTCGTGTGCAAGGACGTCGACGCGTTGATCGACGCGATCGCGTCGCTCGCGGTCCGCGGTGCGCCCGCGTTGGGTGCGGCGGGCGCGTTCGGTGTCGCGCTCGCGGCCCACACGCTCGGTACGAAGCGCCAGGTGCGTGCGGCCGCGGGCCGGATCGCGCGGGCGCGTCCGACGGCCGTGAATCTCGGTTGGGGTGTCGCGCTCGCGCTCGCCGCGTACGAGGAAGGCGGCGCGTCCGCGGCGCTCGCGACCGCGCGTGCGACCGCAGCCGACGACGTCCACCGCAACCGGCTGATCGGTTCCCGCAACGCCGCCCTCGTGCCGACCGGCGGCGCGGTGCTGACGCACTGCAACACCGGTTCGCTCGCGTGCGTGGGGTACGGCACGGCGTTGGGCGTGGTGCGCGCCGCGTTCGAGGCCGGCCGCGCGCCCCGCGTGTGGGTCGACGAGACGCGCCCGCTGTTGCAGGGTGCGCGCTTGACGATGTGGGAGTGCGGACGGTTGGGGATCGACGCCACGCTCGTCGTCGACGGCGCGGCGGCGGCGTTGATGAGCCGGGGCCGGGTCGATCTCGTGATCGTGGGCGCCGATCGCGTCGCCGCCAACGGCGACGTCGCCAACAAGATCGGTACCTACGGGCTCGCGGTCGCGGCGCGCCAACACCAGATCCCGTTCTACGTCGCCGCGCCCGCGTCGACGATCGACCTCTCGACCGCGCGCGGCGACACGATCACGATCGAAGCGCGCGATCCGGCCGAGGTGACGCACGCGGGATCGCAGCGCGTCGCGCCCGTCGACGCGCCGGCGTACAACCCCGCGTTCGACGTGACCCCGGCGCGCCTCGTCACCGCGATCCTCACCGAGTGCGGGGCCGCCCGGCCGCCCTACCGGCGATCGCTCCCTGCGCACGTGCGCCGGAGCGGGGAGATTGTCACACCGCACCCGTAGCGTCGCCGCGATGGCGGAGCGCGGAGCACCAGGGACGGACGCGGCCGGTGCGAGCTCCCGCCGCGTCCGCACCGTCGTCGACGACCTGCTCGACGCGCTCCTCCCGGCCCGGTGTCCGGGCTGCGGCCGGCGCGGCGCGCCGGTGTGCGACGCGTGCCGGGCGACGCTGCGCCCCGCGCCGCCGAGTGCACCGCCGCCGCCGGTTGCGTGGTGGACCGCCTGCTTCGCGTACGAAGGCGTCGCGCGCGAGCTCGTCGCGCGGGCGAAGTACCGCAACGAGCGCCGGTTCCTCGTGCTCGTCGCCCGCGAGGTCGCGGCGGCCGCCTCCGCGGCACCTGCACCCTTCGATCTCGTGACCTTCGCGCCCGCGAGCGCGGCGCGCATCCGGGCCCACGGCGTCGACCACGGTGAGCTGCTCGCCCGGGCGGTGGCGCGGGCCGCGGGGGTCCGCGCGGCCGGGTTGCTCGTGCGTGCACCCGGAGTCGCGCAGACCGGGCTCGGCGCGAGCGACCGGCGTCGCCGGCCCGTCGCTGCAGGCGGTCGGCCCGGTCGCGGGCGCGACCGTCCTCGTCGTCGACGACGTCGCCACCACCGGCGGAACGCTCGCGGCCGCGGCCCGGGCGCTGCTCGGTGCCGGCGCGTCCGGCGTCTACGCGGCGACGGTCGCCCGCACCCCGAGGCCCGGGGCCGCTCGGGAGGCGGCTGCATATACTCCGGCTACTCCGGCCGGCCCCCAGCCGGGCCCCCGAACGAAGTAGGGAGCACGTGGACGTCGTCGTCTTCGGCAAGCATGTGGAAGTCGATGCGGCCCTGCGGGCGGTGACCCTGGAGAAGGTCGAACGCATCGGTAAGTTCGCCAACGACGTCCGCCGCGTCGACGTCGACTACGGCATGCACCAGACCCGCCGCGCCGGCGACTCGTGTACCTGCGAGATCCTCGTCCACCTCACCAATCACCTGGTGAAGGGGAGCGCGGCGGCCGTCGAGCACGTGATGGCGTTCGACCTCGCGCTCGAGAAGGTCGAGCACCAGATGCGGCGCCTGCACGAGCGGCGGGTGCGCCGCGGGAGAAATGCACACGGGCGCGAGACCCGGGTCGACGTCCCGGCCGCGAGCGTCGGCGAAGTCGACGACAACGCCGATGCCGGCCCCGAGATCGTGAAGAGCAAGCAGTTCGCGGTGAAGCCGATGCCGCCGGAAGAGGCCGCGCTCCAGATGGAGCTGCTCGGACACGACTTCTTCCTGTTCCGCAACACCGACTCCGACAACGCGGCGGTGCTGTACCGCCGCCGCGACGGTGCGCTCGGCCTCATCGAAGTGACGGGTTGAACGTTTGGACTTCGTCGGCGACGAAATGCCGCCGCTCCGGGTGCTCGTCGTCGACGACCACGCGTTGTTCCGGCACGGGCTGATCGAGGTCCTGCGCACCGCGCCCGACCTCGTGATCGTCGGCGAGGCGCGCGACGGGATGGAGGCGGTCGAGCAGGCCGCCGCCCTCCTGCCCGACGTCGTCCTGATGGACGTGCGGATGCCGAGCGTGAACGGCATCGAGGCCGCGCGCCGGATCCGGGCCGCCCAGCCGGCGACGCGTGTCCTCATGCTGACCGAGTCGGAGGACGAGGAGGACCTGTACGCGGCCGTGCGTGCCGGCGCGACCGGCTATCTCCTCAAGGAGGTCGCGATCGACGAGATCGCGGACGCGATCCGCGCCGTCGCGGCGGGGCAGGCCCAGATGTCGCCCTCGATGACGACGAAACTCCTCTCCGAGTTCAACGCGCTGTCCCGGCGGCTCGAGGAGGAGCACGACGGCCGGCGTCTCACCGGCCGCGAGCTCGAGGTGCTGCGGCTCATCGCCCGCGGCATGTCGAACAAGGACATCGCCGCCGAGCTGGTGATCGCCGAGAACACCGTCCGCAACCACGTCCGCAACATCTTGGAGAAGTTGCAGGTGCGCTCGCGGGTCGAAGCGGCGATGTACGCCGTGCGCGAGAAGCTCGTCGACGCACCCTGACCTGGCCCGGACCGAGGCCGGACAGGCGGCCCGGGGCCCCGGAGATCCGCCGGTAGACTCGCCCGCCGCATGGGTCTCTTCAACAAAATCCTCCACGCCGGGGAGGGGCGGCGCCTCAAAGCGGTCCAAGCGATCGTGCCCGAGGTCAATGCCCTCGAGCCCGAGATCGAGCACCTGTCCGACGAACAGCTGATCGCCAAGACCGGCGAGTTCAAGCAACGGGTCGACCGCGCGCGTCGGAAGCGAAGAACCCCGACCACGAGAAGGATCTCGTCGGCGACGTCCTCGACGACATCCTTCCCGAGGCGTTCTCGGTCGTCCGCGAGGCCGGCCGCCGCGTCCTCGGCCAGCGTCACTTCGACGTCCAGGTCATGGGCGGCGCCGCGTTGCACCTCGGCTGGGTCGCGGAGATGAAGACGGGGGAGGGCAAGACCCTCGTCTCGACGTTGCCCGCGTACCTCAACGCGATCGCGGGCCGGGGTGTGCACCTCGTCACCGTGAACGACTACCTGGCCCGGCGCGACGCGGAATGGATGGGCCGCCTGCACCGGTTCCTCGGCCTCACGGTCGGCGTCGTCGTCCCCGACGACTCGACGCCCGACCAGAAGCGCGTGCAGTACGACTGCGACATCACCTACGGCACGAACAACGAGTTCGGCTTCGACTACCTCCGCGACAACATGGTCGTCGACATCGGCGAGCAGGTGCAGCGCGGCCACCGCAACCAGTCGTGGTCGCCCCACTACTTCGCGATCGTCGACGAGGTCGACTCGATCCTCATCGACGAGGCCCGCACCCCGCTCATCATCTCCGGTCGCGCCGCCGATGCCGCGGAGCTCTACTACCAGTTCGCCCGCGTCGCCAAGGGGCTGCAGCGCGACCGCGACTACGAGGTCGACGAGGCCAAGCGCACGGTCGTTCCCACCGAGGAAGGCATCGCCGCGCGTCGAGCAGGCGCTCGGGGTGGAGAACCTCTACGAGAACGTCCACCAGAACTACGTGCACCAGCTGCAGCAGGCGCTGCGGGGCAAGGAGCTGTTCAAGCGCGACGTCGACTACATCGTCCAGGCGGGCGAGGTGAAGATCGTCGACGAGTTCACCGGGCCGCATTCTCGAAGGGCGCCGCTGGAGCGAAGGTCTGCACCAGGCCGTCGAAGCCAAAGAGGGCGTGAAGATCAAAGAAGAGAACCAGACCCTCGCGACCGTCACGCTCCAGAACTTCTTCCGGCTCTACGAGAAGCTCGGCGGCATGACCGGCACCGCGTCGACCGAGGCCGGCGAGTTCGCGCACACCTACGACCTGCAGGTCGTCTCGATCCCGACGAACCGCGCGATGGTCCGCAGCGACAACGCGGACTTCATCTACAAGACCGAGGACGCGAAGTACGCGGCCACGGTCGAGGACATCGCCGAGCGGTACGAGAAGGGCCAGCCCGTTCTCGTCGGAACCATCTCGGTCGACAAGTCGGAGCACCTCTCACGGGAGCTGCAGAAGAAGGGCATCCCGCACGAGGTGCTGAACGCGAAGCAGCACGAGCGCGAGGCCGAGATCGTCGTGCAGGCCGGCACGCTGCAGGCGGTCACCGTCGCCACCAACATGGCCGGCCGCGGCGTCGACATCCTGCTCGGCGGGAACCCCGAGGGGCTCGCCCGGCGCGAGTGCCTGAAGGAGGGGCTCGAAGCGGGCTCGCCCGAGTTCATCGCCCGCTACGACGAGCTCCTGCCCAGCTACGAGGCCGAGTGCAAGACCGAGGGCGAGAAGGTCCGCGCGCTCGGCGGTCTGTACGTGCTCGGTACCGAACGGCACGAGTCGCGCCGCATCGACAACCAGCTGCGCGGCCGCGCCGGGCGCCAGGGCGACCCGGGCGAGAGCCGCTTCTACCTGTCGCTCGAGGACGAGCTGATGCGCCTCTTCGCGACCGGCCTCATGTCGCGTGTGATGAACGCGTCGTTCCCCGACGACATGCCGCTCGAGTCGAAGATGGTCTCGAAGGCCGTCGAGCGCGCGCAGGGAACCGTCGAGGACCGCAACTTCGAGATCCGCAAGAACGTCCTCAAGTACGACGAGGTGATGAACGAGCAGCGCAAGGTGATCTACCGGCGCCGCCAACAGATCCTCGACGGCGAGGACCTCGGCGAGGACGCTGTGATCGCGATCGAATCGGCACTCAGCCGACTCATCGCGCAATACTGCACCGGCGAGTACTACGAGGACTGGGACGTTCCCGGCCTGCTCGACGCGGCGAAGCTCTACTTCCCGACGCGCATCACCAAGGAACAGATCGACGAGGTGATCGGGCGCGAGGCGCTCGAGGTCATGTTCGTCGACGACGCCAAGGCGCTGTACGAGGAGAAGGGCGAGCAGATCGGCGTCGACACGCTGCACGACATCGAACGGCGCGTGATGCTGTCGGTGATCGATCAGCACTGGCGCGAGCACCTCTACGAGATGGACTACCTGCAGGAGGGCATCAACCTGCGGGCGATGGGCCAGCAGGACCCGCTGTCGGAGTGGCAGCGCGAGGGCTTCGACATGTTCGAGGCGATGATGGGCCAGATCGAAGACGACTTCGTGCGTTACGTCTTCCACCTCCAGGTCGTCGTCGACGAGGAGCCCCGCCCCGACATCCGCAACGTTTCCTACAGCGCGCCGACGGATCCGGTGCAGGGTTCCGACTCGATCGAGGCGGCCCGCGCCGCGCAGATGGCCGAGATGCCGCTCGCGTTCGACGACGACGAGGCGGTGCCGGTCCCGATGCAGAGCGAGCCGGTCCAGCAACAACCCGTGCGGGCGGAGAAGACGCCGGGCCGCAACGAGCCCTGCTTCTGCGGCAGCGGCAAGAAGTACAAGCTCTGTCACGGGCGATAACTCGGAATGCGGGATTTCTCCGAGGAACTCGCTGATCTCGCGCGTCGGGTCTCGGATGCGCACAAGTACCTGCGCATCGACGACGCCCGGACGCGCCTGGCGGACCTCGAGCAGCAGGCGAGCGCGCCCGATCTCTGGGACGACGCCGACCGCGCGCGTCAGGTGACGTCGGAGATGGCGGGCGTGCGCGAGGACGTCGAGCTGATGGATGCGCTCGACGGTCGCCTCTCGGATGTGCAGACGCTGTACGAGCTCGCGCGCGAGGAAGACGATTCGTCGGTCGAGGCCGAGATCGCCGACGGGATCGCCGCGCTCGCGACCGACCTCGACAAGCTGGAGTTGCGCGCGCTGTTCAGCGGCGAGCACGACGAGCGCGACGCGATCTGCGAGGTCCACTCCGGCGCGGGCGGTACCGACGCGCAGGACTGGGCGCAGATGGTGTTGCGCATGATCCGGCGCTGGGCCGAGACGAAGGGTTTCGAGGTCGAGGTCGACGAGATCGCCGAAGGCCAGGAGGCGGGGATCACGTCGGCCACGTTCATCGTGAAGGGGCGCTACGCGTACGGGATGCTCGAAGGCGAGCGCGGCGTGCACCGCCTCATCCGCATCTCGCCGTTCGACGCCAACGCCCGCCGCCAGACCGCGTTCGCGTCGGTCGACTGCGTTCCGGCGCTGGAACAGGCCGAGCAGCCCGAGATCGAGCAGTCCGACCTGCGGATCGACACCTACCGGTCGTCGGGTGCGGGCGGACAGCACGTCAACGTCACGGACTCGGCCGTGCGCATCACGCATCTGCCCACGGGTGTCGTCGTGTCGTGCCAGAACGAGCGGTCGCAGCTGCAGAACCGGGCGAAGGCGATGCAGATCCTGGCCGCGCGCCTGGCCGAGCGCCAACGCGAGGAGCAACGCCGCGAGCTCGAGCGGCTGTCGGGGGACAAACAGGACGTCGCCTTCGGCAATCAGATCCGCACGTACACGCTGGCGCCGTACCAACTCGTGAAGGACGAGCGGACGCGCTACGAGACCGGCAACGTGCAGGCGGTGCTCGACGGCGACCTCGACGGCTTCATCGAGGCCTACCTGCAGTGGCGCAGAGGCCGCAATTCGGGATAATTGGGTAGGAGGCATCGCAGTCGGGCGACCCGCTGCTACCCTCGTTCCGCCTCCGATGCTGCGCTCCCCATGATTCGTTTCGAAGACGTCACCAAGACGTACAAAGGCGATGTCGTCGCCCTCAAGGGACTCTCCCTCGAGATCCTGAAGGGCGAATTCGTCTTCCTCGTCGGGCCCTCGGGGTCCGGCAAGTCGACCTTCCTGAAGCTCCTCCTGCGCGACGAGGTCGCCACCGGGGGCCGGGTGCTGGTCGCGGGCCGCGACATCGGCCGCCTGGGCGCCTGGAAGGTCCCGCAGCTGCGCCGCAACATCGGGTGCGTCTTCCAGGACTTCAAGCTCCTGCCCAACAAGACCGTCTACGAGAACGTCGCCTTCGCGCTCGAGGTGATCGGGCGGCCGAAGAACATCGTGCGCACCCAGGTGCCGCAGATCCTCGACCTCGTCGGCCTCACCAAGAAGGCCGAGAACTTCCCGACCGAGCTGTCGGGTGGAGAGCAGCAGCGCGTCTCGATCGCCCGCGCGTTCGTCAACCGGCCGCTCATCCTCCTGGCCGACGAGCCGACCGGAAACCTCGACCCGGCCACGACCGTCGGCATCATGCGTCTCCTCGACCGCATCAACCGCACCGGCACCACCGTCGTGATGGCCACCCACGACCAGCGCATCGTCGACGCGATGCGCCGGCGTGTCATCGAGCTCGACCACGGCTCGCTGATGCGCGACCAGGTGCGCGGCGTGTACGGCGTCGGCAGCTGATGTCGCGCCTCGCCTATTTCGTCCGCGAGACGCTGATCTCGCTGCGGCGCAACCTGCTGATGACCATCGCGGGAATCATCACGGTCGCGATCTCACTGTTCCTGTTCGGCGGGATCCTGCTCGTGTCGGCCACTGTCGACCACGGCACCCAGCAGTGGAAGCACGGCATCGAGCTCGAGATCTTCATGAAGGTCGGCGCGAGCACGACCGACGTGCAGAACATCCAGACCGAGCTCGGCCAAGACCCGAACGTCAAGAGCTTCGAGCACCTCACGCAGGCCGACGCGTACGCCATCTTCAAGAAGGACTTCTCCGACCAGCCCACGCTGGTCGAGTCGACCAAGGCGAGTGACCTGCCCGAGTCGTTCCGCGTCGTCCCGAAGCGGGCGGAGCTCACGGCCGTGCTCGCGAGCGCCTACGACAACCAGCCCGGCGTCACGACGGTTATCACGGCCGCGCAACAGATCAAACGGCTGCTGACGGCGACCCGGTGGATCCGGCTCGCGTTCATCTCGATGGCGAGCGTGCTCCTCGCGTCGTCGCTGTTCCTGATCGTCAACACGATCCGGCTCGCGACGTTCGCCCGCAGGCGCGAGATCGAGGTGATGAAGCTCGTGGGCGCGTCGAACTGGTTCGTGCGGGTGCCGTTCATGGCCGAGGGCCTCGTGCAGGGCGCGATCGGTGCCGGCTTCGCGTTCGGCCTCGTCTGGGCGCTCAAGATCATCATCGCGAACCTCTTGAGCAACCAGCACACGCTGCTTTCGACGTTCCGGGTCACCTCCGCCGACGCGATCGGCATCGGCTTCTTGATCCTCGCGATCGGCGCCGGGATCGGCGTGATCGGCTCGATCGTCGGACTCCGCCGCTTCCTCGAGGTCTAGGCCCTCGAGGCACTTCATGCCTTTCTCTGTCTTACCAACCTTCTATGCGCGCTCATCTCATCGTTACTGCTTTACAATATACGCTTTTATCCTTTTACTGTGCTTATACGGAAGATGATGATGCCGACTCCGAGAGCGTCTTGTCCTTTTTTTACGGTTTTCTCTTTTGTAGATAACGGTGAAACGAGATGTTTTTTGTTTCAGTTACTATGTATACAATTACGTCTACTCATGCGCCGTTGATTATGCCGGCTGAGCTGCACTAACAGTCCTTTAGCCTGCCACCTATTTGTTCTTTCTCCCTATCTGTTTTCGTCGATTTTCCTTCGCGTATTTCTCCACTTGTAGCATCAGCAATCTTTACCGATTTCTGTGAGAAGACAGGCTACCCTGCTGTGCTTCTGCGCCAACTGTGTGCTTTTAGTCTGCCTATCTGTGTTTCTTTTTGTCCTCCTCTTTTAGGGTCTCATCAGTACTAGCCACGTATTTGTCTTGTTTCGTGCTGTGTTGGACGTCGTCGAAGCCGAACACGTCGTGAACCTTGACTTTTCTATTCCTCCGTCTTTGCTCCTACTATCTCACTAGCGTCTGCGATCCGTCGGGTCGTGTTCATGCCGATACGCGGCGAGTCGGCCTGCTCGGGACATGACGGCCCGGCGGGTTGCGGGACCATTCTGCGGGTCAACGTGCGATAGTTCTTGCTTACATACCCTTGCACCGATCGACCCAAACACCGCCACTGTTCTACGATGTTTCGTGGGGAATCGTGGTACTCTCCGAGGCGCGCACACGCTGTTCGTCGTGGTGAAGCGATGCACCTGTATTTCACGTCGCTGCGACGGCCACCTGAGCCAAGAGATCTCAAGTGGTGTCGTCGGTGAAGTCTATCTCGACAACCGCGAGGCGCTTCCCGCAACACACATGTGTCTCCCCGGTGCGCTTGAGTCCTCCGAGCGCAGTCCTCTGCACGTCGAGGGCGAAGTTGCAGGCGCAACCCTCATCACCGCCCAGGAACGGAGTCAGCCGAACGTACTCGTCGCCTCTGCGAAGAGCGTTCCACCGTCGCCGTTACAGATGAACGTTCCTGCTCGGCAAGCAGTTCATCGATGCTTCACGCCTTTACCGGCCATCGTGCCCCTCCCATCTCCGGCATTGAATGGTCCACCCGCCCTTGGGTTGTAGGAATGATGCCTTCTCCCTCGGTTCAGTTGCTCGAGCCGATCTGTGGCCACGTCTATGTCGCGGACGCGGTGAAACGGTCGCGATTGATGCGGTAACTCCGCACTGGGCGCGCCCAGCGTCTAGGACTTCGAGGTCTGCAGGGGGAGGAGCGCGGCCGCGTTCGCGGCGAGCTCGTCGCTCCAGTCGCGGGGCGCGCTGAGCGGTACGAGCACGAGCTTCGAGAACCCGACCGCGATGTAGCGCGCGCAGAGGTCGTGCAGCTGCCCGTGCCCGTCGCGCGACGAGATCGTCGATGTCGACGTCGGGGTTGCGCGCCGCGATAGCCTGCGCGAACCCCTCGGGGATCTTGTCGTGGGTGTAGAGCGCCATCACGCCGTAGTGCTCGGGATCGATCTCGCGTCCCGCGGCCTCGCGCGGCCTCCTCGATCGTGACCCGCCCGGTCTTGCACTGGTCGGGAGTCGCGAAGCTCGCGAGCCAGCCGTCGGCGAGGCGGCCGACACGCCGCAGCTCCGACGGCGCCTTGCCGCCGAGCCAGACGTCGAGTTTGTGCGCGGGCTTGGGCAGGACGGTCATCTGCTCGTAGTGGAACCAGCGGCCTTCGTGGTCGACGTCGTCCTCGGCCCAGAGCCGCCGCAGGAGCGGGAGCGCTTCGTCGAAGATCGACGCCCGGTCGCCGCGCTCGACTCCGAACGCCTGTTGCTCGACGGGGTGCACGATGCCGAGCCCGAACGCGGGGAGGGCCCGGCCGCCCGACAGGACGTCGAGCGTCGCCCATTCCTTCGCCACGAGCGCGGGGCTGCGGCCCGGGAGCACGGAGACACTCGTGCCGAGCTTGATCTTCTGCGTGCGGGCCGCGGCGTAGGTCAGCGCGAGGACGGGGTCGGGCGCGGGACCGCTGATGCGCTCCGAGAGCCACAGCGAATCGAAGCCGTTGCGTTCGAGCCCCTCGGCGAGCGCGCCGAGCGCCGCGCCGGAAAGGGGACGGAGATTGCCGAGCCCGTATCCGATGCGAACTTTCATCTTCCGGCCTTCATCGTCCGGCCTGCATCGGTCGCCTCCGCTCAGAAGCCGGCGGGGCGCAGCTGCGCGTACTTGCCGAGCTCGTCGCGTGCGATCTGGCGCAGGTGCACGTCGTCGGGGCCGTCGACGAGGTGCAACGTACGGGCGTGCGCGTACATCGACGCGAGCGGCCAATCGTCGGTGACGCCCGCGCCGCCGAAGAGCTGGATGGCGCGGTCGATCACGTCGGTTGCGACGCGTGCCGCGACGACCTTGATCGCGGCGATCTCGGTACGGGCGTTCTTCTTGCCGACCGTGTCCATCATCCACGCCGCCTTCAGCGTGAGCAGCCGGACCTGTTCGATCTGCATGCGCGATTCGGCGATGTTGGCCTGCACGACGCCCTGGTCGGCGAGCGGCTTCTTGAACGCGACACGCGTCTCGCGCGCGCATGCACATGAGGTCGAGCGCGCGCTCGGCCATGCCGATGGCGCGCATGCAATGGTGGATGCGACCGGGGCCGAGGCGGGCCTGCGCGATGGCGAAGCCGCTGCCCTCCTCGCCGAGGAGGTTCTCCTTCGGCACCCGCACGTTCTCCCACAGCGTCTCGGCGTGGCCGGGTCCCTCGTCGTGGCCGAACACCGTCAGGCCGCGTACGACGGTGACGCCGGGCGCGTCCATCGGCACGAGGATCATCGACTGGCGGTGATACGTGTCGGTGTCGGGGTCGGTGACGCCCATGAAGACCGCGAGCTTGCAGCGCGGGTCGAGGGCGCCGCTGGTGAACCACTTGTGCCCGTTGATCACGTAGTCGTCGCCGTCGCGAACGATCCGGCTCGAGATGTTGGTCGCGTCGCTCGACGCCACCCACGGCTCGGTCATCGCGAAGCACGACCGGATCTCGCCGTCGAGCAACGGCCGCAACCACTGCTCCTGCTGCAGCGACGTGCCGAACTGCTCCAGGATCTCCATGTTCCCCGTGTCGGGCGCGGAGCAGTTCGTTGCCTCCCCGAGCAGCGGTGACGTTCCCATCACCTCGCACAACGGGGCGTACTCGAGGTTGGTGAGCCCGGGACCGTGGTCGGATTCGGGCAGGAAGAGGTTCCAGAGGTCGCGCTTGCGGGCCTCGACCTTCAGCTCCTCCATGATCGGCGGCGCGAAGCGGGGATTGCCCGACTCGATGCGCTGGTCGCGGTAGATGGGCTCCGCGGGCCGGACGATGTCGGTGTCGAACTCGACGAGCTTGGCCTTCAGCTCGACGGCTCGGGCGCTCGGGGCAAAGTCCATCCTGGCCTCCTTGTCGACGGCTCCCTCGTGCGGCTCTGAGGGCGCATCCGCGCAGGCGAGCATCCTCGTCCGCACGGCGAATTGGCCAGACCCTACTCTTCGGCCCGTGACCGACACTCCGCTGGCCGGCGTCCGCGTGCTCGAGCTCGGTGCGTTCATCGCGGGCCCGTTCGCGGGCCAATTGCTCGGTGATCTCGGCGCCGAGGTCATCAAGATCGAACCGCCGGGGGTGGGCGACATCATGCGCCGCTACGGCGTGCGGGTCGACGGCCGGAGCCTCTGGTGGCCGGCGATCGCGCGGAACAAACAGTCGGTTGCGATCGACCTGCGCGACCAGCGGGGCCGCGCCGCCGCGCGCCGCATCGCGGCCCGCTGCGACGTCGTGCTCGAGAACTTCAAGCCCGGGACGCTCGCCGGGTGGGGCCTCGACTACGCGACCCTCGCGGCCGACAACCCCGGCGTCGTGCTCGTCCACGTCTCCGGGTTCGGCCAGACCGGGCCCCGTTCCGCCGAGCCCGGCTTCGGTTCCATCGGTGAGGCGATGGGCGGCATCCGGCACACGACCGGCGACCCCGACCGACCTCCGGCGCGGACGGGGGTGTCGATCGGCGACTCGCTCGCGGGCCTGTTCGCCGTCGTCGGCGCGCTCGCCGCGCTCAACGAGCGCAGCCGCAGCGGCGTCGGACAGGAGGTCGACGTCGCCATCTACGAAGCCGTCATGGCGTTGATGGAGTCGACGGTCGCCGACTACGAGCTCGGCGGCGTGACCCGCACGCGTTCCGGCGGCATCCTGCGCGACGTCGCGCCCGCCAACGCGTACCCGACCGCCGACGGCCGCGACGTCGTGATCGCGGGCAATGCCGACGCGGTGTTCGCGCGCCTGTGCGATGCGATGCAGCGCCCCGACCTCGCCCGCGATCTCGCGTCGCACGAAGCGCGTGCCGCGCGCCAGGACCCGCTCGACGACGAGATCGCGGCCTGGACGGCGACGATGACCGCCGACGACCTGATCACGTTGCTGCGCGCGCACGACGTTCCCGTCGGCCTGATCAACCGCGCGCCCGACCTCGCAGCCGATCCGCACATCGCGGCACGCGAGATGATCGTCCGGCTCGCGGCAGGGTTCGCGACCGACGTGCCGATGACCGCGGTGGTGCCGCGTTTCTCCCGCACCCCGGGCTCGATCCGGGCGGTCGGGCCCGCGCTCGGCGAGCACACCGACGCGGTGCTGCGCGACCTCGGCGGATTCAGTGACGAGGAGATCGCGGCGTTACGAGACGGTGGCGTCGTCGCGTGAACGGGCCTCGAAGAAGTCGATCGGCGGCTCGACCTTGTTCAACGGCGGGATCTCGGCCGCGAGCAGCTCCTGCGCCTCGCGCCGGTCTTCCGCGGTGAAGGCCCGCGTGGTCGCGCAGAACTCGACCATGATCCCGTTGGGGTCGTTCGCGTAGATCGACGTGCACCAGCCGTGGTCGATGCGCACGACGTCGAAGCCGTGCGCGAGCCAGCGGTCGCGTTTGGCGTCGAGGTCGTCGAAGGCCGCGTCGAACGCGATGTGGTTGACGAAGCTCGGCAGGCCGAGCGCGGTCGAGATCGCGGGGTCGAAGTCGGGGAGGTTCACGTCGTGGAGATCCCAGATCGCGAACATCTCGCCGTTGCCCGTGTCGTAGAACAGGTGCCGGGCCCAACCGTGCTCGGCGTAGGGCTGCGCCTCGACCCGCACCAGCTCGAAGCCCATGGCTTCGGTGTAGAACCGGTGGGTCGCGTCGAGGTCCCGGGTGGCGATGGCGACGTGGTGAAAGGCCATGCGCCTATTTTGGCATCCCGGTCGCCGGCCCGACATCGCCGGGTCCGGGTGGCACGGCCGCAGTGCGGTCTGGCACCGTTGCCGGCTGTGCCGTCCGTGAGCGAACCCCTCGACCCGGCGACGGTCGATCCCGAACCGGTTGCCCAGTTCCGGCGCTGGTACGACGACGCCGTGGCGGCCGGGGTGCGCCAACCCGACGCGATGACCCTCGCCACCGCGACGCCCGCCGGGGTGGTGTCGGCCCGCACCGTCCTGTTCCGCGGCCTCGACGAGCGACGGGTTCGCCTTCTTCACCAACCTCGAGAGCGCCAAGGGTCTCGAGCTCGACGCCAATCCGCGGGCGGCGCTCGTCTTCCACTGGCGTGAGCAGGAACGTCAGGTCCGCGTCGTCGGCGGCGTGCGGCGGGTCGACGACGCCGCCGCGAAGCGGTACTGGGCGAGCCGGCCGCTCGGTCACCGGCTGAGTGCGTGGGCTTCGCCGCAGAGCCGCGTCGATCGATCTCGGGGACCTCGAGGCGCGCGTCGCCGCCGTCACGGAGCGCTTCGGCGGCGGAGGCGACGCCGAGCCGCCGCTCCCGGACTTCTGGGGCGGCTTCGTCGTCGGGGTCGACGAGCTCGAGTGCTGGCAGGGCCGGCCCGACCGTCTGCACGATCGTGTGCGCTACCGCCGCGCGTCGGGCGACGGCCGCGGGTGGGTACGCGAACGGCTCGCGCCGTGAACGCCGCGAGCGTGACGGCGTTCGTCGTCGCGGCCGTGTTCGCGGTGGGGAACTGGGCGGCCAAGGCCCGGCCCGAGCGGCCGGCGCAGCCGGGCGCTCGAATACGTCTGCAAGCCCGCGACGCTGCTCGCGTTGATCGCGGTCGCGACGCTGCTCGATCCCGCCGTCGACGCGCACACGCGGCCGCGTGTGGTTCGTCGCCGCGTTGGCCTTCTCGCTCGTCGGTGACGTGCTCCTCATGCTCCCGCAGGATCTCTTCGTCCCGGGCCTCGCCGCCTTCCTGGTCGGCCACTGCTGCTACGTCGTCGGTTTCGCGACCCATGGTCCGCACGCGTGGGCGCTGGTGATCGCGATCGCGGTGGTCGTCGCCGCCGTGATCCCGCTCGGGCGGCGGATCCTCGGCGCATTGGCCGCGCTCGGCGGAGCCGCGTGAGCTGCGCGTCGCGGTCGCCGGCTACATCGTCGTCATCTCGGCGATGCTCGCCGCCGCGCTCGCGTCCGGCAATCCGTGGGCGGGCGTGGGCGCCGCCCTCTTCGTCGCCTCCGACTCGATGATCGCCTGGGACCGGTTCGTCCGGCCCTTCGCCTGGGCGCCGGTGGCCATCATGGTCACCTACCACCTCGGCCAGGCCGGTCTCGTCGCCTCGCTCGTGCGCTGAGCCGTTCACGCAGGGCGTCCGCCCTGGTGAGAGCCGTGCCGCGGTGTCCGCCACCCTCGGTGCCCGAATAGCGTCTTGAGGTCGCCGAAAATCGTGCCGATGGCCACTCTATGCGTTTGGGAGGCGCGAAAGCTCCGAAGTCATGCGAAGGGTCCACGCGGCGCGTGGCCGCGACGCTGGCCGTCATCGCCGGGCTCGTGGCCACCGCGCCCGGCTCGTCGGCCAGTGCGGACCAGGCCACGGCCGGCCTGTGGTCGCTGACCCGCGATCCGCAGGGCCACCTGCACGTGGTGCGCGGACTCCATGCCGCGGTGGCGGCGATGGACAACCGCCTCGGGCGCGAGTCGACGCAGGTGCTGTCGAGCGAGCAGGACGAGCCGGTGCACCTGCTCACGACGAACGATCCGTTGCGCTCGCAGCAATGGGCGCTCAACGCCGTCGACTACCAGTCGGCATGGAGCATCTCGACCGGCGCCGGCGTCACGGTCGCGGTGGTCGACACCGGCGTGCTCGCCTCGCACGAGGACCTTGCCGGCTCGGTCGTGCCCGGCATCGACCTCGCGGCCGACGCGGCGAAGTACGACCCGGGGCACACGGGCGAGGTGGATCCCGACGGTCACGGCACGCATGTCGCGGGGATCATCGCCGCCCATCCGAACAACGGCGTCGGGATCGCGGGCGCCGCGCCCGGGGCCAAGATCATGTCGGTCCGTGTGCTCGACGCGTCGGGAAGCGGTTCCTCGTCCGACGTCTCCGAGGGGATCATCTGGGCCGCCGACCACGGCGCGCGCGTCATCAACCTGAGTCTCGGTGGCGGACCGTCGCCGGGTATGCAGATCGCGATCCAGTACGCGCTCTCGAAGCAGGTCGTCACGTTCGCGGCGGCCGGCAACTCGTACCAGGAAGGCAACCAGCCGACCTACCCGGCCGCGTATCCCGAAGCGGTCGCGGTCGGCGCGATCACGTCGAGCCTGCAACATGCCGCCTTCTCGAACACGGGCAACTACCTCGACGTCGTCGCACCCGGTGATTCGATCTGGTCGACCTACGGCCAGGGCCGCACCCAGTACGCGGAGATGAGCGGGACGTCGATGGCGACCCCGTACGCGACGGCGACCGCCGCGCTCGTGCTGGGCGAGAAGTCGAACCTGACCGCCGCCCAGCTCACCCACGCGGTGGAGGCGACGGCGATCGATCTCGGGGCGCCCGGCCCCGACCCGGTGTACGGCTCCGGGCTCGTCAACCCGCGTGGCGCGCTGCTCTCGGTGTCGCCGGAACGGATCGACCAGGGGACCAAAGGTCACGGCTACTGGATCGTGACCGCCGACGGTCACGTGCGGACCTTCGGCGCCGCGCACTTCTACGGCGACCTCAGCCACGTCGCGCTCTCCGCGCCCGTGGTCGCGGCGGCGCGGACGCCTGACGGCCGCGGGTACTGGCTCGTCGGCGCGAACGGCGCGGTGTACGCGTTCGGCGACGCGCCGTTCCTCGGCGGGATAGCGGCCGGCGCCTGAGCTCCCCGATCGTCGGCATCACCGCGACGCCGAAGGGGATGGGATACCTCCTGCTCGGCCGCGACGGCGGCATCTTCGCCTTCGGGAACGCGCGCTTCTACGGGTCGACCGGCGGCTGGCGGCTCAACGCGCCCGTCCTCGACATGACGATGACGGCCGACGGTCACGGCTACTGGTTCGTCGCGGCCGACGGGGGCGTGTTCTCCTTCGGCGACGCGCACTTCCACGGTTCGACCGGGTCGATCAAGCTGGCACAGCCGGTGCGCTCGATGACCGCGGCGGTCACGGGTTCGGGCTACTGGATGGTCGCCGACGACGGCGGCATCTTCGCCTTCGACGTGCCGTACGAGGGCAGCCTGCCGCGCGCCCGCGGCCTCTTCGGATATCCGTACGTCCCGAGCGTGCGGATGCGCAGCCTGCCGTCCAACGACGGCTACTACATCCTCGGGCAGAACGGCAGTGTGTGGGCGTTCGGCGACGCGCACTACTTCGGATCGCTTTCGGGCTCGTGGGCGGTTGACCTCATGCAGGCGCCCTGATCCCGGAGCTGGCGGTCGGGTGGCGATGCCGACAACGGCGCCGGCGTCGTCACCTGACCGAACGAACGACCTCCGACTGCCACGGGCTCTCGGGCCAACCGCGCCGGCCACGCGCCTTCGCGAGCCGGTCGAGGTGCGCGACCACCGCGTCGGCGTCGTGGCCGAGTGTCACCGAGCGCGACGCCGACGACGGTGCCGGTGCGGCCCCGGCCGCCCATGCAGTGCACGGCGACGCCGATGCCTTCCTCGAGGTGCGCGACGACGTCGGCCGCGGCCTCCTCGACGAGCGCGCGCTCCCGTTCGGGTTCGTTCGGGTCGCCGCCGCTCACGAGATCCTGGAGCCGGATCGCGGTGATCGTGCACGGTGCCGGGTCGTACGACGGTTGCGCATGCGAGAGGCACACGATGTGGCCGATGCCGTGCTCGTGCAGCAACGTCCAGTCCGCGCGTCCGGGGTACGACATCCCCGCGAGCGCGACCGGTTCCCGCGCCACCCAGTAGAGGTCGTCGGGCACGCACAGGTTGCCGAGAAAGCCGGTGTGCGCGCCCGGCGGCAGGAGGCGCACGTCGCTCCACTAGTTGACGAAGTGCTCGGAGTAGTGGTCGTCGGGTTCGTAACAGACGTTGTCGGCGATCAGCGCGTCGATCTCCGGATCGCGGTGGCCGAGCTCGTGGAGGATCGTGCGGGTGTCCTGACCGACGAGCGGCGGGGGACCGGCGACGCGGCCGGGTGTCTCGGAGAAGTCGATGAGCTCGCCGAACTGGCGCATGTCGCCGAGGAGCGGGTGGGAGTAACGCGCGACGAGACCGAGCTCGACGTTGTCGGAGTCGAACAGCGGGCCCTCGCCGCCCCGGGTGTCGAGCGGGACCTCGTTCGGGACGCCGGCGTCGTCGAATGTGCGGGTCCAGAAGGTTGCGGTCTTGGTGCGGAAACGGGGTTCGAGGATCGTCTCGAGTTGGCGCCGGTGCTCGGAACGGCTCGCCGCGGTCGCGAACCGTTCGTCGTCGACGATCTCGGCGACGCCGAGGGCCGTGCACAGCGCGCGGAACTGGTCGTCGGTGATCGCCGCGACACAGATCCAGTCGTCGTCCTGGGTGCGGTAGAGCCGGTACGTCGCGGAGACGCCCGTCAACTCCTTGTCGAGGTGCGGGCCGCGGCGCGGGTACACCGCCCACGAGGTGCGCGTCGGACGTGAAGATGGCGCCGCCGTCGAACAGCGACGTCCACACCTCTTGACCCTCGCCCGTGCGCTTGCGGTGGTAGAGCGCGCCGAGCACCGCGACGACAGACAGCATCGCGTTCGACGCGTCGCACATCCCGAAGCGGTAGTAGAGCGGCACGTTGCCTTCGTGCACGGCGGCCGATTCGTGCTCGAGTCCCGACGACGCCTGGTACAGCGGGTCGAGTCCGCCGAAGCGCGCGAGCGGCCCTTCGAGACCGTACGCCCACGTGTTGCAGTAGACGATGTCGGGCTTTACCAACTTGGCGGCCGCGTAGTCGATGCCGAGCTTGGTCGCGACACCGGCCGTCATGTTGTGGTGCACGACGTCGGCGGAGGCGATGAGCTCGAGCGCGATCGCGAGCCCGCGCGGGTCCTTGACGTTGAGGGCGATGTCGCGCTTGCCGCGCTGGCAGCCGAAGAACGGCTTCGTGGCGAGCCGCATGCCGTCGCCGGTGACCGGCTCGACCTTGATCACCTCCGCGCCGAGATCGCCGAGGATCATGGGTCCGAACGGGCCCGCGAGGTACTGGCCGAAGTCGATCAGCCGTACGCCTTCGAGCGCGAGCGTCATAGCCCCAGCTCCTTCAGGATCTCTTCGTTGTGCTCGCCGGGAGTGGGCTGCGGCCCCTGCACCGCGGTCGGTGTGCCGAACATGTGCAGCGGGCTGCCGACCTGCGTGGTCGGCCCGACGACCGGGTCGTCGACCGTGGTCACCATCCCGTTCGCGATCAGTTGCGGGTGCGAGAACTGCTCGTCGGGCGTGATGATCGCCTCGATCGCGTGATTGTGCTCCTGGAACGCGGCGACGAGGTCGTCGCGCTTCCATTCCTTGAACTTCTCGCGGCGCTTCGCGGTGAACGCCTCCCGCTCGTCCGGAGGGAGCGCCATGAACACGAACGGATCGGGCGCGTCTTCGAGGCCGAGGATCGCGTCCTGCGACTTCGTCGGCGTGAGCCCGCTCATGATCGACGCGTGCACCCAGCCGTCCGCGCACTCGAAGATCATCGTCTGGTGGATGCCGGGCGGGTATGACTTGCCCATCAGCTCGTGCAGCTGCGCGTTCGACTTCTCGACGTGCTGCCAGATCTGCGTGGTGTAGAGCATCGCGCCCGCGTACAACGACGTCGTGACGTGCTGGCCGCGCCCGGTGCTCTCGCGTGCGATCAACGCGGTCAGCACCCCGGTGGAGATGAGGTAGAACGCGCCCATCGACGGCATCGGCATGTGCAGGAAGATCGGCCCGTTGCGCCAGCCCGGTTGCTCCCACATCTGCCCGCTGCTCGCCTGGACGAGCGCGTCGTAACCCGGGCGTTGCGCGAACCGGTGGCCGTCGGGATACGCGGGGCACGAGAGATAGACGACGCGCGGGTGGGCCTCGTGCACGGTGTCGAAGCCGAACCCGAGGCGCTCCATGACGCCGGGCCGGAACGACTCGACGACGACGTCGGCCGTCGCGAGCAGACGGTCGAACACCTCGCGCCCGCGGTCCGACTTCAGGTCGACGGTGAGCGAGCGCCGGCTGCGGTTCCAGACCCGGTAGCCGTCGTAGGCGCGGAACGGGTCGCCCCCCGGAGGCTCGATCTTGATCACGTCCGCACCCTGCTCGGCGAGGAGCAGGACGCCGAGCGGTCCGGCGATGCCCCACGAGAGGTCGAGGATGCGGACACCGTCGAGTGCGCCGGGCATGGGCTACTGCTCCCTCGGTACGGCACGCCCTGCGGCGCGCGTCCACTGCGTTCGCACGGCGCGCACGCTACCTGACGCCGACGTCAGCTTGCCGTGACCGCGATGTTGAACGAGGCCTGGAAACGGCTGCCGGGCGGTGCGAGGGGAGCGGTCCCACGGCCCAGCGCGTCGATCTCGGCCGTCATCGGTTCGATCGCGACGAGGTCGCGTTCCGGCGGGACGAACAGCTGCGCGTACGGGTACGACGGGTCGAACTGCAGTGTCAGCGTGCGCCGCTCTCTGCCGGCGCCGGCCGAGATCGAGAACGTGCGGTCGCCACCGAGTGCGTAGTGGTCGTCGAAGGTGCGCTGGGCGATCGGCTCGTGTTGCGCGCCCTGGGGCGTCCGGGCGCCGGTCGGTATGACGCGGTCGTCGACCTCGACGTGCTCGCACGCCGGCCAGCGCAGCTCCCATTCGGCACGCGGCGCGTTCGGCAGGGTGAGGAACGGATGCCAACCGAACGAGATCGGGACCGCGCGGTCGGAGGTGGGATCGACCCGGGTGACGATGTTCAGACCGCGCGTCGGGTGCAGGCGCACGTCGACGGTGATGAGGTGCGGGAACGGGAACGCGCGCAGCTTGTCGGGATGCGCGCCGTAGTCGAGGCGCGCGACGAGGCGCGTCTCGTTCGCCTGCTCGACCTCGAACGCGACCCCGAAGAGGTTGCCGTGTATCGGCAGGCCGTTCGGGTCGTGGGGGAGCGTGCATCCGGCGAGCGACACTTCTTCGCCCGCGGCGCGGTAGCTGTCGGCCGCGAGCCGGTTCGCCCAGGGGTGCACGAGCGGGATCGCGGTCGGCGCGTCCGGCGAGGAACTCGTCGAGCGGCCGCGGCCAGGCGACGTACTCGTCGCCGCGGAACTGCAACGACGTACCGAGCATCGCCGCATCCGGACGGAAGGTCGCTTCGTAGTTCCCGGCGCGCAGCGTGATTCCGTCCACGGCTGCGGAGCGTAGATGCCGCGCCCCGACCGCGACCGCACTTCGTGGTGTGAGCGGCGCTCAGTACCAGTCGGGCAGGCCGGCCCGGCGGGCCGTGTCCAGGGCGATGCACCGCCGGCAGACGACGGGGTTGCTCGCGGTCGCCGGTCGCAACTCGGCCCGCTTGCCGCAACACGTTCGACCGGAGAGGTTGCTCATCCGGTGCAGTGCCGCCGGCTTCTCACCGGCGACGGTGACCCAACTCGAACGGGTGGGATGCATGGGGTGACGGTACCGTCGATTTCGACGGAGAGACATACCCCGATCGCAGAACAGCTCCGCATTCGTGCCGGGAGGTCAGGCCGTTCGACGACTCGATGCGGAGTGATGGAGGTTCGGCGCCGGATCGAGGCCGCCGCCCTTGACCCAGCTGCGCGTCAGAGACCACGCGAGCGACCAACCGCCGACGACGACGAACAGTTGCATCGCGTTGCGAGCAATCGACCAGGCGGCGGGAGCACGCACCGCGTGATCACCGAGTGTCGTGAGGTTGTCCGACGCGGCACCGACACTGACGGTCATTCCGACCAGGACGGCAGTGAAGACCGCGGCGAAACACCACAACGTGATGAGACGGTGCATCCGATCACGCGCAGGTACTGACGGAATGACGGCGTCGGCAACGTGGTGCGCCACGCCGGTCGCGACGAACGCTCCGAACCCGGACACGACTCCGAAGCCGCGCAGGACCCCGACCCGCCGGTTCGCGCTCCGAAGCCCGAGCCGCAAGACCCAGAAGACGCCCGCGAGGAAGCCGACTCGCCACGTCCAGCTGTCGAGGTGGGTCAGCGCGAGGCTCGGACCGGTCAGCAACCCCAGCTGTCGGTGGTACGTCGACGTGGTGTAGCCCCATCCGCCGACCGCGGGAGGGAGGGACCCTGACGTGCGGGCCACGGCGTAGTCACGAACGACTCCCAGCACGGCCAACCATCGGATCGCCACGAGCGTGAACGCGCACAGCGTTGCGACCGAGGCTGTGAAGGTCAACCACGGCTCCCGCCGTGCCGAGCGCCGGATCAGGCCCACGCCACCAGTATCGCCGCCGGCCGGGGCGCGCGGTAGTGGGTCCTCCGAAGCTGACCCACGACGCCGCGATCGGGGCGGGTGGACGTACGTTGCCTACGGCGTCTTCGCGCTGTTCGCCCTGCCGATCTTCGTCGTCGGCATCGCCTCGATCGTCAACCTCGTGATGCGGCTGCTGTAGCCACGGCCGCACCGGCCGACGAAGGGGCGGGCGCGGTCAGGCGTTCGGCTTGTCCTTGGCCTTCGCGGCGGCTTCCATCGCCTGGAGACGCTCGAGGATCGGCATCGGTTCCTGGCCCACCTCGGGGAAACGCTGCGCGATCTCGTCGACGTTCCAGCGACCGTCCTTGCGCATCTCCCGCACCTCGATCGGCTGGTTCCACACCGCGATCCGGCCCGCGTTCACCGTGTAGATCTGGCCGGTGACCTCGCGGGCGAGATCCGACAACAGGAAGCACACCATCGGCGCGACGTCTTCGGGCTCGCCCATCTCGAGACCGAACGGCACCTGGCCCGACATGCGCGACTTCGCGACCGGCGCGATGCAGTTCGCGGTCACGCCGTACTTCTGCATGCCTGCCGCCGCGCTGCGCACGAGCGACACGATGCCGCCCTTGGCGGCCGAGTAGTTCGCCTGCGCGACGCTGGCGGCGAACGCGCCGGACGTGAAGCCGATCATCGTGCCGCTCTTCTGGCCCCGGAAGATCGCGGCGGCGGCGCGAAAGACGGTGAAGGTGCCCTTCAGGTGGGTCTCGATGACCGGGTCCCACTCGTCTTCGGACATGTTGAAGAGCATCCGCTCCCGCAGGATGCCGGCGACGCACACGACACCGTCGATGCGGCCGAACGTGTCGACGGCCGACTGCACGATCGACGCGCCGCCCTCCATCGTGGTGACGGAGTTGGCGTTCGCGACGGCCCGCCCGCCCGCACTCTTGATCTCCTCGACCACCGAGTCGGCGACCTCGCTGGTCGGCTCGTTGCCGTCCATCGACACGCCGTAGTCGTTGACGACGACGGCCGCGCCCTCGGCCGCCGCGGCCAGCGCGACCGCGCGACCGATCCCGCGCCCGCTGCCCGTAATCGCGATCACCTTGCCGTCGAGTGCACCCACGTCGCCTCCGAGAACCGGTTCCAGTCGGACGGCGAAACTACAAGTCGAGCGGGCGGCCCGGCGATTCGGGCCCGCCGTCCGGCGGCCGGTGCTGGATCGGCCGGCGACGGCGCACCTACTGTTCTCGTATGAAGCCCGCCGGGATCCATCATGTGGCCATCTGCGTTCGTGATGCCGACGAAGCGGTGGCGTTCTACACCGGCGTCCTCGGTCTCACCGTGCTCGACCGACCCGATTTCGGTTTCGGCGGCTACTGGCTCGACGCCGGCGGCCAGCAACTGCACCTGATGCAGAGCGAGAGCGCGCGCTCGGGCGGCGACCACTTCGCGATCCGAGTCGACGACCTCGACGCCGCGGTCGCCGACATCCGGGCGAGCGGCGTCACCGTCAACCCGATCGATCACATTCCCGGAGCCGGGCGGCAGGCGTTCCTACACGACCCGTCGGGCAACTTCATCGAGTTGAACCAGCCCGACATTGCCGGCTGACGTCGAGCCACGACCTCCGGGCGGCATGACGGTGCACGTCGAGGCCGGGAGACGGCACACGTGTCCGCCTCCCGTCGTCGCGGCCGCGAGCGTCGTCACGATCAGCGTCGTCGGTCTCGTGCTTCCTCTCGTCATCGCACATCACCAAGGCGCGCTCGGGATCCCCCGGAACGACGACTGGTCGTATCTCCGCGCGCTGTTCCATTGGCGCGACACGGGCAAGCTCGACTTCAATCACTGGGTCTCGATGACCCTCCTCGGCCAGCTCGTCATCGCGAGACCGGTCGTCGCCTCGTTCGGGAACGACATCACCGCGGTGCAGGTGCTCACTGCGGTGATGGGCCTCGTGGGCCTCCTCGCGGTTCTGTGGCTCGGTGTCATGACCACCGGCCGGATGGGCGTCGCCGCGTTGATCGCGGTCGCGATGGCCGCGAGCCCGCTCTGGGGGCCGCTGGCGGCGAGCTTCATGACCGACGTCCCCGCGTTCGCGTTGACGATGGTCGCGTGTGCGCTCGGGGTTCGTGCACTGCGCGCCGAGCGGACCTCCTTCCCGTTTCTCGTCGCCGCGCTCGTCATGGCGTTCGTCGGCTTCACCATTCGCCAGTACGTCGCCGTGCCGTTCGCCGGACTCACGTTCGTGGGTGCGTTGTCGCTACGACGCGAAGGTTCGCCGAAGCGATTCGCCGCCTTCGTCGGTGTGGCGGCCGCGCTCACGGTCGCCGCGATCGCCGTGCTCGCGTTCTGGCAGACGATCCCGAACATCAAGCCGTTCGAGCCGACGTTTCCGACCCTGCACTCGGTGAGTACCACGTTCAACAAGGACGTCGGTCTCTTCCGGCTCGCCGCCCTCGTGTTGGCGCCGCTGTTGGTCTTCCTCGGCCCGGTCCGCATCGTGCGTCGGGCCCGGGCGATGCGGACTCCGGCAACGACCTTCGTTGTCGTCGTGGCCGGTGTCGCCCTCGTTCTCACTGCCCTCTCCTCGCCGCGCATCGCGTTCGCCGGGAACTATGTGACGCCGAACGGAGCGCTCTCGGGTGAGGTCGTCCGCGGTCTGCGGCCGGACATCCTCCCGTACGGTGGGTGGTGGTTGGTCGTCGCCGGCGCAACCCTCTCGAGCCTCGTGCTCCTGGGTGCGCTCGTGCCTGCCCTGGTCGACCTCGAACGGCTCCTGCGCCGCGGCGAGCACGCGCCGCGCCGGGAATCGAGCGTTTTGCTCGTCGAGGTGATCGTTGCGGGCTACGCGGCCGCGTATGCGCTCGCGAGTCTCGCGGGCCTCCCGATCGGCGACCGGTACGTCCTGCCCATTGTCCCGCTCGTCGCCCTCATGCTCGTCGGTCGTTCGACGCCCTTTGCCGAGTCCGAGTCCGGAACTGCGGCTCCGCCCCGCGGTGAACACCGAATGCCGGCGGCCTGCGCGCTCGTGGTCGTCGGGCTCATCGGCCTGGTCTTCACGATCGACTCGGCCTCGTTCGACGCGACCCGGTGGCGCGTTGCCGACCGCGGCAACCCGCGCGGGTTGGAGTCCCGCAACAGGTCGACGGCGGGTTCGAGTGGACGAATTTCCACGCGACCGACGCCAAACGCCGAACCCCGTACTGCGTCACGGTGCGGCTCAACCCGATTGGCGGGGTTCATTCGCCGCGCGTGGTTGCGTACGGCTACTACCGGTCGCCGCTCATCGACCCGGTCGCGGTGGTCGCCGTCCGCAGCGACGCCGTGTGCTCACCGGCGAATCGGCCCTGAGTCGGCGCGGACTCAGCGCAGCCGGTCCGTGCCGCCCGCATCGATGAGGCGCGCGAGCTCGGCTGCGGTCGGCGGCGGATCGAGGACGAACGAGTCACGCACGCGCTCCTTCCCCTGCGGCACGTTCGGGTTGTTGTAGTCCTTCCAGGGAAGGTGGTGGATCAACGACGCCGAGAGCGGCATTGCCGCGGTACCGCCCGTCGCGAGCAACGGCAAGACGTTGCGTGAGCGATAGCCGGCGGGGATCTCACCGTCGAAGATCGGTCCGGCCGCGGCGCGCTCGGGAACCCCCCAGCGCCCACCCCATGTCGGCGAAAGTTTGCTGCGACGGTAGGAACGGAAATCCGAGCGCCGGAAGTGCCAGTCCGCGAGCTCCGCGTCGAGGATGTACATCGCCTGGTAGGGATTGTTGAGGTTGACGAACCAGACGATCTCTTCGGATTCTGCATCTCCGCGCGGACGGCGTACGCCGACGCGTGGACGCCCTTTGGATCGACGGGGCCAGCCCGTCACGCACCGGTTCTCCTCCGGTCCCTCGACCCGCAAGAACCCCGGGAGCAGTCGGTGGTCGGCGAGCACGGCGCGGAAGGTGCACCAGTACTCGAGCGCGTCGGGGGCGAACGCCATGTCGTCCTCGGAGTAGACCAGGTGCGTCGCGTGCTCGAACACGTCGTGCTGCAACACCAGCTCCCGGAACAACGCCTTGTGCGCCCAGGTGAGCCGCCACGGATTTCCCTTGACGGTTGCGTCGATACACGCGACCCGATTCCGAGGTTCGAGGAGGAACGCGCCGCGTCGGGCTGCGAGATCACTTCGACGGACATCGACGCGAGTGCGTCGAAACTCGCGGAGTTGATCGGCGACCACGCTCGCCGGCGTCGGACCGTGGACGAAGACCGCGAAGCCCAGAGTCGAGCCTTGGCCGAGGAGCGACGCGATGGCTTCGGGCAGAAACTTGCGCTCGGGTGTGCTGCGGTGCCCCGTCGCCACAATGCAATGTCCGGCGGTGGTTGCGTACGTACTGTGCGGGACCCGGCCTGCGAAGACGCGGTCGGAGAGTTGCAGGAGCGGCGCCGCACACGGGGACGCGATGCTCGCCGACCGTTTCACGATGCGTTCGAAGGAATCCTCGAGCGCCCTGCGCGAGTACCACGCACCTCGCCGGCCGTTTTGCATGGGGTGTCCATTCTGGAGGCTCGCACGTGCAGGCCGGGAGCGTAGACGGCCGTCGCGCGCGTCGGCTTCGGATCCTTGCGCATCGATCGGGAGAGCAGGTGGGTGCATGGAACGCGTCGAGCCCTCGCTCGAGATGGCGGCGCGGAAGAAGGAGTTCCGCTCCAGCGGGCGCGACCGCTGGTTCGGCTGAGCCCGACCGGGCCGCTTCGCCGGCCAGGACCGACGTCCGGTTTCGACGCATTCTGCGACCTCGATCCCCGCGCCGGAGTGGAGTCCGTCACCTCCGCGGCATTCGCCTCGATTCGGTTCCGGGCGTCGCCGAGAAACTCGGATGCGTTTTCATCGGGAAGAGGGGGGCCGCGGGCGCAGCGCGTCGGAGCGCCGCGGTCGTGATGAATGGACCGCGCGGCCATGGTGGGCGCGGTTCGTCTGCGCGTTCGTCACCCTCGCGCCCGTCGCCGTGGGCGCGACCGTCGCGATCGAGCTGACCCGCGAGCTGCCGACGTCGTCGACGCTCGTCGCGACGGTGTTGCGCGTGTTGCTCGTCACCGTGACCTCGACCGCGCTCGTGTTCGCCGTCGACCGTTCCGCCCGGCGCCTCCTGCCGCTGGCCGCGCTCTACCGGCTCTCCCTCGTCTTCCCCGACCGCGCGCCGTCGCGCTTTCGCGTCGCGTTGAAGGCCGGCAGCAGCAAGCGCGTCGAACGGCTCGTCGCGGAGACGCGGCTCATGGGGCTCCCGAACGACGCCAGGCAGGCCGCGGAGCGCGTCGTCGAGATGATCACCGCGATCGGCGACCACGACCGCCGGACGCGGGGCCATTCCGAGCGGGTCCGGCTCTACGCCGACCTGATCGGCGAGGAGATGCACCTCTCGAAGGAGGAGCGCCAGAAGCTCCAATGGGCGGCGTTGCTGCACGACCTCGGCAAGCTCAAGGTGCCCGGCGAGATCCTCAACAAGAAGGGCGCGCCGAACTCCGACGAGTGGGCGATCCTGCGCGGCCACCCGGCTGCGGGCGAATGGCTCGTGGCGCCGCTCCGCCCGTTCCTCGGCATGTGGGCCGACGCGGTCGGCGGTCACCACGAATGGTGGAACGGCACCGGGCTACCCGCGGAAGCTCCGCGGCGACGAGATCTCGCAGTCGGCCGCGATCGTCGCGGTGGCCGACGCCTACGAGGTCATGACCGCGGTCCGGTCCTACAAGAAGTCGATGCCGGCGAGCGTCGCGCGGGCCGAGCTGACGCGCGCGGCCGGTGTGCAGTTCTCGCCGGAGGTGGTGCGCGCGTTCCTCTGTGTGTCGCTCGGCAAGCTGCGTCTCGCGGCCGGTCCGTTGGCGTCGCTCGCGCAGGTTCCGTACCTCGGCAGCGCGGTGCGGTTCCCGGCGTCGGTCGGCGCCGCCATCCAAGGGCGCGACGGGTGTCGCCGCGGCCGCGGCGCCGAGTGTCGCGGCCGGGGTCATGGTCGCGACCACCGCGGTCGCGACGTCGTTCGTGGCCGCGCCCGCGCAACACGTCGCGCGGCACAAGTCGTCGCACACGGTCGCCCTCGCGTCGGCGTCGCACCCCGCCGGCGGGACGGCGTCGGCCACGGGATCGGGCTCGGGCTCGACCGGATCGCACGCGGCGGCCATGGGCAAGGCCGCGGCCGGTCGCGGCGGGGATTCCGGTTCCGCGACCGGCGGCACCGGCTCTGCCGCGGCGGCGGTCACCTCCGATCCGCTCGCTTCCGACGCACAGAGCGGCTCGGGCGACGCGCAGTCGTCGGGTGCGAACACGGACACCGGCGGGGGTTCCCAAACGGACGGACCGCCGTCCACCGATCCGACGTCCGTGCCCCCCGTGGTCGCACCCTTGGCCACCGTCTCGATCGGTGACGCGTCGATCCTCGAAGGTGACTCGGGGACGCGGACGATGTCGTTCCCGGTGACGCTCTCGCAGCCGTTGTCGGTGCCGGTGACCGTGCAGTACGCGGTGACCGCCACGAGCGCGACCGGTGCCGTTAAGGCCGTTGCGGGCGCCGACTTCAAGCTCAAGACCGGTTCCCTCACCTTCACACCCGCCGCGTCGGGCGAGACCGGTGTCGAGAAAGCCATCGGCGTGACGGTTGCCGGTGACACGACGATCGAACCCGACGAGACGTTCGCGGTCGAGCTCTCGAACCCGACCGGCGGTATCGCGCTCGCCCGCGCGGTCGCGACCGGGACCATCCTCAACGACGACGGCATCGCGGCCGTACCGGGGGCCGGTTCCGACTCGTCATCCGGTTCCGAGTCGTCATCCGGTTCCGGGTCCGGTTCGTCGTCCGGTTCCGAGTCGTCCGGGCCGGGCCCCTCCACGACATCGGCGGCGTCGGTGATCACGACCGGGATCGGTGACGTCTCGATCGTCCAGGCCGCGACCGACACCCGACCCCTCGTGCTCGCGATCCCCGTGTTCCTCTCCGCGAAGTCGGCCTCCGCTGTTGCCGTCGGCTACACGCTCGATGACGGCGAGCGCGAGTTGGGGTGCGAAGGCCGACGGCGGCGCCGACTACGGCGGACCGCAGAGCGGCCAGTTGGCGTTCGCGGCGGGCAACGTCGTGCAACGGGTGAACGTGAAGATCTGGCCCCGCCCCGGCGCGACGGGCGACCGGACGTTCACGATCACGCTGACCGCGTTGGCCGGCGGCGTCAGCGTCGTCCGGGCGGTCGGAACCGTGACGATCCTCGCCGGCTGAGCGACGAGCGCGGGCGTCGGTCGGGCGGGCTCGACTCAGTCCGCGGCACGCGGGCGCGTGTAGGTGAGGAAGGCCTGGCCGATCCACTCCGGTGGCAGCGTCAGGTCGCGTCCACTGCTCCAGGCTTCGTAGGGCACGTCGCGTGTGGGTCGCGGACCGAACCCTTCGCCCAGGTACAGCCGTTGCGCGGTCTCCATCCACGGTGTGGTGTGGATCACGATCGCCCGCCGCTCGGCTTCGGCCCGGACGACGCACGCCCGTACCAAGGCCAGCCCGGCGCCCAGGCCGCCTGCGCTGCGGGATCGACGGCGAGGAGACGGAACTGGACCTCGCCGGGCTCCGTCCATTCGCTCCACTCCGACGCGGCGTCGTCGACGTACATCACCGAACCGACGACGCGGTCGTCGACCACGGCGACGAGGATCTCGCCGTGCGCGGCCCGCTTCTCCACGTCGAGGATCTCTTCGTCGTAGCCGCCCCAGAGGTGGTCGACGGCCAGCGCCCGGTACGCGGCGACGGTGAGCGTGCCGACGCGCTCGTACTCGTCGGCGGTGGCGGGACGAACCGTGATCAATGCGCTTGCAGGTGCTGCTGAATCGCGCCGAGGACCGCGAAGGTCGCGGTCGGGATGATCGCGAGGACGAAGCGGATCCAGACGCCCCGGTTGAACCGGCCGGGGCGGGCGTGCGCCGACGCGCATGAGCGTCACGTCGGCTTCGGTCTTCGAGATGTCGCCGCCACCGCCCATGCCCGAAATCCTACAGTCGCTTGGCTTCGATGATGCTGCGGAGGAAGCCGCGTGTCCGCTCGCTGTGCGGCTCGTTGAACATCTGGTCCGGCGGGCCTTCCTCTTCGATCTGGCCCTGGTAGAGGAACACGACCTTGCTCGAGACCTCGCGGGCGAAGCCCATCTCGTGGGTCGCGAGCAGCATCGTCATGCCTTCGCTTGGCGAGCTCGCTGACGAGGGTCAGCACCTCGGAGACGAGCTCCGGGTCGAGCGCGCTGGTGACCTCGTCGAGCAGCATGACGCGCGGCTGCATCGCGAGCGCGCGGACGATCGCGACCCGCTGCTGCTGTCCGCCCGAGAGGCGGTCGGGATACTCGTGCGCCTTCTCCGCAAGGCCGATCCGCGTCGAGGAGCCCGTACGCACGGTCGATGGCCTCGTCCTTGCTCAGCTTCAGCACCTTGTGCGGCGCGAGCGAGACGTTCTCGATCACGCTCATGTGCGGGAAAGAGGTTGAAGCTCTGGAACACGATGCCGACGTCGGCGCGCAGCGCGTTCACGTCGACGCCGCGGCCCGACACGCGTTCGCCGTCGATGTCGGATCTCGCCGCCGTCGATCGGCTCGAGCGCGTTGATGCAGCGCAGCAACGTCGACTTGCCGCACCCCGACGGCCCGATCAGGCACACGACCTGGTGCTCGTCGACGCTGAGGTTCACGCCGCGCAGCACTTCGTTGTCGCCGAAGCTCTTGTGGACGTCGCGCAGCTCGATGAACGCGCTCATCCGCGCCTGCGTCCGTTCCTTGTCGATGCGGATCAGGTAGTCGACGAACCGGGTGACCGGGATCGTGATGATGAGGAAGGCGATCGCCGCGCCGGTGACCGGCGAGAGGTTGAAGTACTGGCTCTTGTAGATCGTCGCGATGTTGAGGATGTCGAGCGCGCCGACGAATGCCGACGAGCGCGGTGTCCTTCTGCAGCGCGACGAAGTCGTTGAGCAGCGGCGGGATGATGCGGCGGACGGCCTGCGGGATGACGACGTGACGCAAGCGTCTGCCACTGCGACAGTCCGAGCGAGCGGGCGGCCGCGGTCTGGCTCCAGTGGATGCTCTCGAGCCCGGCGCGGTACACCTCGGCGACGTACGCGCCGTAGACGAGCACGAGGGCGAGGATCGCCAGCCAGAAGACCTGGCCGTTCTGGCTCATGCTGTCGAACGACCGGCACGCCCGCGAGCGCGAAGCCGAACACGATCAGGTAGATGGAGATGACGGCGGGGACGCCGCGGAACACGTCGGTGTAGACGATCGCGAGGAAGCGGATCGGCGCGCACGCGCGGCCCGGCAGCGACCGGACCACCGCGACGAGCAGCGCCCAGACGAGCACGAGGACCTCGCTCGACCACGAACAGCTTGATGTTGAGCCAGAAGCCCTCTGAGCAGGCCCGTATGGCTCCTCCAGATGATCGACCAGTCGAACAGCACGACCGCGCACCGCGCCGTGGTTCGCCGAGAGCAGGAACGCGACGAACCCACCGACGGCCGCGGTGAGGCCGAGCCCGACGACGACCCAGATGTGGTCGCGGGAGTCTTCGACGGCGATCCGGGCGTCCTGGTACTCGTCGCGAGCCGCGAGCCGTTCGGCGCGCTGCGACGTCACGAGGGCGCGGATCCCGTAGAAGGGGACGCTGAGTGTCGCGAGCGCGAGCGCGACCTCGATGACGCGCGCGATTGCAATCCGGGCCCCGTCGACGTGCAACGACTGATCGAACTTCCACAGCATCGCGAACGTGAAGACGGTGACGGCGATCGACGCGATCGCGGCGATCGCCGCCGCGGGGAGGTTGCCGCGAAAGCGCACCGCCCGGCGCTCAGATGCGCCGGGCGGTGCGACCGAGATCAGTTCGTCTGGTGCCACACTTCGCTCTTGGTCAAGGCACGCTGATCACGGGAAGCGTGCCGGGGTCGGCGGTCAGATCCGTCTTCGCGAGCTGGCTGAGCTGACCCGAGTCCTCGAGGTTCTTCAACACCGCGTTGATGGCGCCGGCGTTCGTCGAGTCCTTGGGCAGGATCGCGCCGTACTGGTCGGGGCCGCCGGTCTGGGCGAACTGCGACACGACCTGGAACTTGCCGTTCGACCGCGCGGCTTCACCGAGGTTGATCGCGGTGTCGATGAGGACCGCGTCGATCTGCTTCGCCTGCAGCGCGGTGTAGGCGTCGGGGAGGTGCTGGAAGACCTTCGGGCTCTTGTCGGGCTTGATCTTGTTCAGCAGGTCGATCGCGGTCGTGCTCGTCTGCACGCCCCATTGGACTGTCTTCGCTTCGGCGAGCGTCGTGATCGACGGGCCGCCCGCGTTGATGAGCACGCCCTGGTTCGACTGGAAGTAGGGGATCGAGAACTTCACGACCTTGGCCCGGTCGCACGTGATCGAGATCTGCGACAACGCGACGTCGTACTTCGTCACGGTGCCCGCCGTGATCGCGTCGAAGTTCTCGTTGCGCACGACCAGCTTGTGCAGCCCGAACGCCTGCTCCATCGCCTTGGCGATGTCGTACTCGTAGCCGGACGTGATCTTCGTCGGGTCGCTGTCGCTGCCGACGAAGAAGCCCGGGCCCGGGCAGGCTGGTGACGACGGTGAGCGTGTCGGCCACGACCGGCTTGAAGTCGCTCGGCTGACCGATGTCGGTGACGTACGCGCTCGTGCCGCCGCAGTCGATCTTCGCCACCGTCGTCGGCGTCGACGACGTCGACGGTGTCGACGACGAGCTGTTGGCGACCGTTGTCGTCGAGCCGGACGAACTGGTCTTGCTACTGCTCCCGCATGCGGCCGCGGTCGCGGCGAACGCGACCGTCATGGCCAGGATTCCGAACCTACGCACTGTGGACCTCCCACCTCTGGAAATCGAGACACTACTCAGGCCACAACGCCTTCATGCGATTGCGACACGGAATCCCGCGGCTTCGAGCGCGGTCACGATCTCGTCAGCGTGGGCGCGGTCACGGGTCTCGACCGAGACGTCGAGACGGACGCTCTTGAGCGCCACGCCCGGGAGGTCGCGGCGGTGCTCGACGTCGACGATGTTCGCCCGCAGGCCACCCACGATCTCGGCCACCGAAGCAAGCACTCCGGGCCGGTCGGGCAACTCGATCTGCAGCCGCACGAGCCGGCCGGACCGGGCCAGCGCGCGCAGCAGTACGGACGACAGCATGCGGGCGTCGATGTTGCCGCCGCTCAACACGACCGCGACGGTGCGCCCGCGGAACAGCGCCGGGTGCTCGAGGAGCGCGGCGAGCCCGGCCGCGCCCGCACCTTCGAGGATCGTCTTCTCGATCTCGGCGCCGAGCGCGACGGCTTCTTCGATGCGCTGTTCGGACACGGTGACGATGTCGTCGACGAGCTCGGCGACGATCGCCCGCGTCAGCAGTCCCGGCTCCGTCACCGCGATGCCTTCGGCGATCGTCGGGCCGCCCGCCGTGCCGTTCCCGTCGCCTCGGCCGAGCGCGCGCAGCATTCCGGCGTACCCCTCGGCCTGCACGCCGACGATCCGGGTCCCGGGGTGCGTCGCCTTGACCGCCACGGCGATTCCCGCGATGAGGCCGCCGCCGCCGACCGGCACGACGATCACGTCGGGCGGAGTGTCCTTGGTCTGCGCGAGGATCTCGAGGCCGATCGTGCCCTGCCCGGCGATGACGCGCGGCGTCGTCGAACGCGGGCACGAGCGTCGCGCCGTTCTCCCGTGCGATCCGTTGCGCGCACGCGAACGCCTCCGCGTAGCCGGCGCCTTCGAGCACCACGCGCGCGTCGTGGTGTGCGGTGTTGACGACCTTGGTGAACGGCGTGTCGGCGGGCATGACGATCGTCGCCGGGATGTCGAGGAGGTGGGCGTGATAAGCGACGCCCTGCGCGTGGTTGCCGGCCGACGCCGCGACGACGCCGCGCTCGCGCTCGTCCGCCGACATCTGCTCGAGGAAGTTGCGGGCGCCGCGTTCCTTGAACGCACCCGTGAACTGGAGGTTCTCGAACTTCAGCAGCACGCGCGCGCCGGTGATGTCGGAGAGCGTGGCCGAATGCGAGGTCGGCGTCTCGCGGACGGCGCCGCGGATCCGGTCGGCCGCGGCCTGCACGTCGGCCAGGGTCACCGGGAGGTCCACGGCCGCATCTTGGCACCCACGGTCCGGGCCGGAGGCGTCTTGCCGGTCGAGATAATGATCGTTATCATCGCCGGCATGGCTGCGGTGCACGACACGACGACCCGCGACCGCCTCCTCGCGGCCGCGGTCGAGGTCTTCGTCGAGCAGGGCTACGAAGGCGCCCGCCTGCAGGACATCGCCCGGGCCGCCGGTCTCACGACCGGCGCCGTCTACGCGAACTTCCGCGGCAAGGACGAGTTGTTGTTCGCGGCGATCGGCGCCCGGGTGGGCGTCGAGGTCGACTCGCTCCTCGCGGGCGCGCTCGACCACGAGCCGCGGGCATTCCTCGAGTTGCTCGGCGACCAACTCGTGCGTCCGCGGCGAGCAACCACCTCTGCTGATCGACGCGGTCGCGGCCGCCCGCCGCGACGGCGAGCTCGCGGCTGCACTGCGCGAACGCGTCGCCGCACGCGAGCAGGTGCTGGTCGGCATCGTGGAGCGGGCGAAACAGGACGGCGCGCTCGATCCGGCGCTCGACGCGGATGTGTTCGCGCGTTTCGGCCTGACGCTCGCGATGGGTGCGCTCGTGTTGCGCACGTTGCAGGTTGACGCACCCGCGGAGGGTGCGTGGCACGAATTGATCTCGCGTCTGCTCGACGCCGTCTCGGAGGACCAAGCGAAGTGACGACCGACATGACCAGCGACACAACGGCCGTTGCCGGCGACGAGCTCGAGCTCGTGCACGCGGTGACCGCCGAGATCGGCACGATCTTCACCTGGGACTACGAGCGCAGCCGCGTCCCGCTCATGAAGCTCTACGAGAAGGCCAAGACGTCGCAGTGGAACGCGTCGACCGATCTCGACTGGTCGATCGACGTCGATCCCGAGAAGGTCGCCGACGAGCTCGGCCAGGGCGGGACGGCCCGCTTCCAGGCGCTCGCCGAGGCCGAAGGCTCGCCGGTCAAGCACTTCGGCGACAAGGAGTGGCGCCGGGTCGGCATCGAGCTGCAGAACTCGTTGCTGTCGCAGTTCATGCACGGCGAGCAGGGCGCGTTGCTCTGCACCGCGCGCATCGTCGAGACGGTGCCGTGGATCGACGCGAAGTACTACGCCGCGACCCAGGTGGTCGACGAGGCGCGCCACGTCGAGGTGTTCGCCGCGTTATCTCGACGACAAGCTCGGCAACCAGTACGGCATCAACGAGAACCTGAAGGGCATCCTCGACGACATCCTCTCGGATCCGCGCTGGGACATCGCGTACCTCGGCATGCAGATCATGGTCGAGGGTCTTGCGCTCGCGGCCTTCGGCCTGATGCAGCAGATCACGAGCGAGCCGCTGCTGAAGAAGCTGCTGCGCTACGTGATGAGCGACGAGGCGCGCCACGTCGCGTTCGGTGTGCTCTCGCTGCAGGAGTTCTACAAGGAGCTGAGCGATCCGGAGATGCGCGAGCGGCAGGAGTTCGCGTTCGACGTCGCCCGCCGTCTCCAGCGGCGGTTCGCGCACACCGAGATGTGGGCGCGGATGGGTGTCGATCCCGAGGCCGTCTACCGCACGATGGACAAGGTCAACCCACCCGCGCAGCAGATGTTCCAGCAGCTGCTGTTCTCGAAGATCGTCCCGAACTGCAAGAAGCTCGGCCTGCTCGACGCGGCCGACGGTTGGTTGCGCGAGCGCTTCACCGAGATCGGCGTGATCCAGTTCGAGGACTGGGCCGACACCGGCGACGAGTACGCCGCGCTCGACGAGGTCGAGAAGGACCGCGCCGCCGCGAGCTGAACGGCGTCAGTCGCCGTTCGTCAGGCAAGCGCGCAGCGTCACGTCCACCGTTCCGCTCGCTGGCCTTGTCGTTCGGGAAGCGGCCGGAAGCGGCTGAAGCCTCCGTGACGGGCACGCCCGTCGAAACTCGGTGGTACCGCATGACTGGCCGCCGCTGGTACCACCGGTGGTACCACCCTGTGGACGCGATGGACAAGAACGGCAAGCATCGTGGCATGAGCGCGCCCGATCCCGAGAAGCTCAACGCGGCGGCCGACCGGGGCATGCTCGCGGCGTTCTGGGCCGCCGACGATCCCGATCGCCCGGCCGTCATCTCCGAGGCCGGCGACCGCACCCGCGCCGAGGCGAACGCGAACGCGAACCGGCTGGTGCGCGCGCTGCGCGCCCGGGGCGTGCACGCGGGCGACGGCCTCGCGCTCATGTGCTCGAACCGGCCCGAGTTCTTCGAGACGGTCGCCGCGGCCCGGCGCGCCGGACTGCGCCTCACGACGGTCAACTGGCACCTCACCGGCGACGAAGCCGGCTACATCGTCGACGACTGCGAAGCGACCGCGTTCGTCGCCGACGCCCGGTTCGCAACAGTCGCCCGCGCCGCGGCCGATCTCGCGCCGCGGTTGCGCGCCACCGTCGCGGTCGGCGGCGCGATCGACGGATTCGAGCGCTGGGACGACGTGCTCGCACCCGAGCCGGGCGCCGACATCGACGATCCCGTCTCCGGCGCCACGATGCTCTACACGTCGGGCACGACCGGACGCCCGAAGGGTGTGCGCCGACCGCCCGATCCGCGCAGCGCGCTCGACGTCGCGATGCTCACGCAGTACCGCGGCCACCGCCACGTGCACCTTTGCACCGGTCCGCTGTACCACGCCGCGCCGCTGTCGTTCTCGTTGACCGCGCCGGCGGCGATGGGTGTGCCGATCGTGATGATGGACGGCTGGTCGGCCGAGCACACGCTGGCATTGATCGAGCAGCACCGCGTCACGCACACGCACATGGTCCCGACGATGTTCCACCGGCTGCTCTCGCTGCCCGACGAGGTGAAGGCGCGCTACGACATCTCGTCGCTCGTCTTCGTCATCCACGGCGCGGCGCCGTGCCCGGTCGAGGTGAAGCAGCGGCTGATGGATTGGCTCGGCCCGATCGTGTGGGAGTACTACGCGGCGACCGAAGGCGCGGGCACGCTCGTCGGCCCCGACGAATGGCTGCGCAAGCCGGGAACGGTCGGCCGGGTCGACCCGCCCGATCACGTCCGCATCCTCGACGACGACGGCCGGGAGACGGCGGCGGGGGAGATCGGCACCGTCTACCTGCGAGCGCCCGACGACGACCGCTTCGAGTACTTCAAGGCGCCCGAGAAGACCGAGGCGTCGTACCGCGACACGCACTTCACCCTCGGCGACGTCGGCTACGTCGACGCCGACGGCTACCTCTTCCTCACCGATCGCAGCGCGCACCTCATCATCAGCGGGGGGGTGAACATCTATCCGGCCGAGGTCGAGGCGGCGCTGCTCGGCCACCCGGCGGTCGGCGACGTCGGCGTGGTCGGCCGCCCCGACGACGAATGGGGCGAGATCGTGGTGGCCGCGGTGGAGCCGCAGGCCGGGCGTCGACCCGACCGAGGCGCTCGGATTCGAGCTCGTCGAGTGGTGCCGGGACCGCATCGCGCACTACAAGTGTCCCCGGCGGGTCATCTTCGTCGAGGCGCTGCCCCGGCACGACAACGGCAAGCTCTACAAGCACCAGCTGCGCGAGCAGCTCCGAACAGACTTCTCGAGGTGAGCGACAGCATGGGCATTTGTGACGGCCGCGTGGTGATCGTGACCGGTTCGGGACGCGGCATCGGCCGCGAGCACGCGCTCGCGTACGCGCGCGAAGGCGCCAAGGTCGTCGTCAACGACCTCGGCGGCGACATGCACGGCGACGGCGGCTCGCTGAGCCCGGCGATGGAGGTCGTCGAGGAGATCAAGGCGATGGGCGGCGAAGCGGTCGCCGACGGCGAGAACGTCGCCGACTTCGCGGGCGCGGGCCGCATGGTCCAGCGCGCGATCGACACGTTCGGCCATCTCGACACGCTCGTCAACAACGCCGGCATCCTCCGCGACCGCATGCTCGCGAACATGGAGGAGAGCGAGTGGGACGCGGTGATCGCGGTCCACCTGAAGGGCGCGTTCTCGCCGACCCGCCACGCCGCCGCGTACTGGCGCGACCAGGCGAAGGCGGGCACGCCGATCAAGGCGCGCGTCGTGAACACGTCGTCGCCGTCGGGCATCTTCGGCAACGCGGGACAGACGAACTACGGCGCGGCCAAGGCCGGCATCGCCGCGTTCACGATCATCTGCGGCCTCGAGCTCGGCCGCTACGGCGTGTGCACCAACGCGATCGCACCGGTTGCGCGCACGCGCATGACCGAGAACCTCGGCTTCGGCGCCGCGCCGGAGGGCGCCTGGGACGCGCTCGACCCGGCGAACATCTCGCCGCTCGTCGTGTGGCTCGGCTCGAACGACAACGAAGACGTGAGCGGTCGCGTGTTCCTCGTCGACGGTGACCGCGTGTCGGTGGCCGAAGGCTGGCACCGCGGCCCGACCGCCACGAACAACAAGATGCGTTGGGAGCCCGCGCAGCTGACGAAGGTCGTCCCCGACCTCGTCGCGCAGGCGGCCGAGCCGTCGAACATGCTTTCCTGACTCACGACCACTGCGAGAACCCGACTCCGAGTAAACGAGGAGCAACACCATGCCGATGAATCTGGACGCCGTGGGTGCGGTCTCGAACCCGAACCGCATCTCGTGGACGTCGAAGGACGCGTTGCTCTACGCGCTCGGTACCGGCGCGGGCCAGGTCGACCCGACCGGGTTCGAGCTCGAGTTCACGACCGAGAACTCGCAGAACGTCCCGCAGCGGGTGCTGCCGACGATGCCGGTCGTGCTCGGCATGGGCGGCGGTCCCGGCCTGCCGAGCTGGGGCGAGTTCGACTTCCGCATGCTGTTGCACGGCGAGCAGGGCGTGACGGTGCACGGACCGATCCCGCCCGACGGCGAGGTCGACTCGATCACGAAGATCGTCGGCATCTACGACAAGGGCAAGGCCGCGGTCGTGCGGCTCGAGTCGGAGTCGACCTACGTCGACACGGGCAAGCCCGCGTTCACGACCCGTTTCGCCGCGTTCATCCGCGGCGAGGGCGGCTTCGGCGAGAGTCGCGGGCCGGTGATCGCGGATCCGCCGAAGATGCCCGAGCGCAACGCCGACCACGAGGTGACGTACGCGACGCGCCCCGACCAGGCGTTGCTCTACCGCCTCTCGGGCGACCGCAACCCGCTGCACTCCGACCCCGAGCTCGCGAAGTTCGCGGGCTTCGAGCGGCCGATCCTGCACGGGCTGTGCACGTACGGCGTCACCGGACGCGCGCTGCTGCACGAGCTGTGCGGTTCCGACGTCGCCAAGTTCGGGAGCATGGACGCGCGCTTCTCGAAGCCCGTCTACCCGGGCGACACGCTCACCGTGAAGATGTGGGACGAAGGTTCGGGCGCCTCGATCTTCCAGACCGTCAACCAGGAAGGCGTCGTCGTCATCGACGGCGGCCGCTTCCAGCTCGCGCGTAGCGCGATCAGCGACACACGCCGTCGAGACGGCGACGGCGGCGGCCCACGAGCGGGCCGTCGTCGCGCGAGCGCGCCGGGGACGATCCGCGTGCCGCGGGAGAAGTCGAGGCGGCAGCGCGCGTCGATCTCGGCCTGCGCGGCCGCGAAGAACGCGTCGCCGTAGCCGAGCGCGACCGAGCCGCTGACGACCGCGAGCTGCAGGTCGAGCAGGTTCGCGACCGACGCGATCGCGCGCCCGACCAGCCGTCCGGTGCGCGCGCGGACTTCGGGCGGCGCCTCGGCGGGCGGGTTCGCCCGTCACCCGCGCGATCGCGGTGCCGGACGCTTCGGCCTCGAGGCAGCCCCGGGCGCCGCACGCGCAGACGGCGCCGTCGGGCTCGACGATGACGTGGCCGACGTGGCCCGCGTTCCCGTCGGCGCCGTCGAGCAGCCGGCCGTCGACGACGATGCCGCCGCCGACCCCCGTCGACACGACCATGCGCGATGAAGTCGCGCACCCCGGCCGCGGCGCCGATCCAACCCTCGCCGCGCGCGAGTGCCTTGGCGTCGTTGTCGACCCGGACCGGGAGCCCGCAGTGGCCGGCGAGCCGGGCCCGGAGGGGAAAGCCGCGCCAGGCGGGGATGTTCAGCGGCGACACCTGCTCGCCGCCGCCGGTCATCGGGCCGCCGCACCCGACCCCGACCGCGGCCGCGCCCCGGACGGAGGGTCGAGCGCGTCGATCGCGGCGGTCAGCGTGGCGAACAGCACGTCGGCGTCGGTCGTGCGACGGGGTCGGCGACCGCGCGGCGATCGAGGATGCGGCCCGCCGCGTCGACGACGCCGACCGCGAGCTTCGTGCCGCCGATGTCGACGGCGAGAATCGAGCCGTCGCTACCCACGCGGCAACGGTACCCGGCGCCACTTTCCCTGCCATCTGTTGGCAGGGTTAGTGGTTCGTGGCGCCACTTTCCCTGACAACTGTTGGCAGGGTTGGGGACATGACCGGGGAGGGTCACGGGTAGCTTGCCTTCGTGACTCTCGACAGCTTCGGGGCGCGTGCGCGAGATCTCCGTCGGCGATCGCACGTACGGCCTCTACCGGCTCGACGCGGTCGTCGCCGACCCGCACTCACTGCCGTATTCGCTGCGGATCCTGCTCGAGAACCTGCTGCGCCACGAAGACGGCGAGAACGTCGGCGCCGACGACATCCGCGCGCTCGCCGACCGCTCCCGCGCCGCGGCCGAAGCCGGGCACGCGCGAGCTGCAGTTCATGCCCGCCCGCGTGCTCATGCAGGACTTCACCGGCGTCCCCGCGATCGTCGACCTCGCCGCGATGCGCGACGCGATGGCCGATCTCGGCGGCGACCCGCGCCTCATCGAGCCGGGCATCCCCGTCGACCTCGTCATCGACCACTCGATCGTCGCCGACGTCGCCGGTGTCGCCGACGCGTTCGTCCGCAACGCCGCAGTTCGAGTTCGCGCGCAACCGCGAGCGCTACACGTTCCTGCGGTGGGCGCAGTCGGCGTTCCAGACGCTGCGCGTCTTCCCGCCGAACCGCGGCATCTGCCATCAGGTGAACCTGGAGTACCTCGCGCAGGTGGTGTTCCGCGGGCCCGAGGGAGCTCGTGTATCCCGACACGCTCGTCGGCACCGACTCGCACACGCCGATGGTGAACGGGCTCGGCGTGCTCGGTTGGGGAGTGGGCGGCATCGAGGCCGAGGCCGCGATGCTCGGCCAGCCGCTCTCGATGTTGTTGCCGCGCGTCGTCGGCATCGAGCTCGTCGGCGCGCTGCCGGTCGGCTCGACCGCGACCGACCTCGTGCTCACCGTCGCCGAGCTGCTGCGCAAGCACGGCGTGGTCGGCAAGTTCGTCGAGTTCTACGGCGAGGGTGTCGGGCGCGTGCCGCTCGAGAACCGGGCGACGATCGGCAACATGTCGCCGGAGTACGGCTCGACGTGCACGCATCTTCCCGGTCGACGACGAGACGCTGCGCTACCTCCGCGCGACCGGCCGCCCCGACGATCTCGTCGCGCTCGTCGAGGCGTACGCGAAGGAACAGGGCCTCTGGCACGACCCGGCTGTCCGGCCCGTCTACGACGAGACGATCTCGTTCGACCTCTCGACGGTCGAGCCGTCGCTCGCCGGCCCGGCCCGGCCGCAGGACCGCGTCTCGCTGCCCGGCGCGCGCGCGAGCTTCGAGCAGGCGCTGCTCGCGTTCCGCCGCGAGGAAGGGGTCGCGCACGCGCCCGTGCCGATCGGCCCGACGCGGACCAAGGCCGACGAGCCTTCGATCGAGTCGTTCCCTGCGAGCGACCCGCCCGCGCCCGCGCCGAGCGCCGCCGCGTCCGTGCCTCCGCCCGCCGCCGACGGGCACGCGACCGCTCCTGCTCGACCGCAAGCACTGCCCGGTCGCCGCTCGCCGACGGCCGGAGTTTCGAGCTCGCCGACGGCCATGTGGTGATCGCGGCGATCACGTCGTGCACGAACACGTCGAACCCGTCGGTGATGATCGCGGCCGGCCTGCTCGCGAGGAACGCGGTCGCGCGCGGGCTCACGGTTCCGCCGTGGGTGAAGACCTCGCTCGCGCCGGGCTCGCTCGTCGTCACCGACTACTACGAACGGGCGGGGCTGATGGAGCCGCTGCACCGGCTCGGCTTCGACGTCGTCGGCTACGGCTGCACCACGTGCATCGGCAACTCCGGGCCGCTCGCGCCCGAGATCTCCGAGGCCGATCGACCGCGGCGACCTCTCGGTCGCGTCGGTGTTGTCCGGGCAACCGCAACTTCGAGGGCCGCATCCATCCCGACTGCCGCATGAACTACCTCGCGTCGCCGCCGCTCGTCGTCGCGTACGCGCTCGCCGGCACGATGGACGTCGACCTGACGAACGACCCGCTCGGCCACGACGCCGACGGCGCTCCCGTGTACCTGCGCGACCTCTGGCCGGCGGAGGCCGAGGTCGCGGGCGTGGTCGCGTCGGTGCTCGACCGTGCGATGTTCGAGCGGAGCTACGCGACGATCCTCGACGGCGACGAGAACTGGCGCGCGCTGCCGGCGCCGACCGGCGACCGTTACGAGTGGGACCCCGACTCGACCTACATCCGCCGGCCGACGTTCCTCGAAGGCATCACCGCGCACGCGCCCGCGCCAGCGCGACGTCGAAGCCGCGCGCGTGCTCGCGCTGCTCGGCGACAGCGTCACCACCGACCACATCTCGCCGGCGGGCGTGATCCGCGGCGACGGTCCGGCGGGCGCGTGGCTCCAGGAGCACGGCGTCGAGCCCGCCGACTTCAACTCGTACGGATCGACGGCGCGGCAATCACGAGGTGATGGTGCGGGGCACGTTCGCGAACGTCCGCTTGCGCAACCGGCTCGCGCCCGGCACCGAGGGCGGCGTCACGGTGCACCTGCCCGACGGCGCGGCGGCGTCGATCTACGACGCGGCGATGCAGCTACGCGGACGAAGGCGTCCCGCTCGTCGTGCTCGCGGGCAAGGAGTACGGCTCGGGCTCGTCGCGCGACTGGGCCGCGAAGGGTTCCCAGCTGCTGGGCATCCGCGCCGTGCTCGTCGAGAGCTTCGAGCGGATCCATCGGTCGAACCTCGTGGGGATGGGCGTGCTCCCGCTCGAGTTCGTCGACGGCGCCTCCGTCGGCCAGGCTCGGGCTGACCGGCCACGAGGGGTACCGGGTCGTCGGGCTCGAGGCGCTGGCCGACGACGGGCCGTTGCCGCGCGAGGTCACGGTCCACGCCGACGGCCGGGAATTCCCGATGCGGGCCCGCATCGACACGCCGTTCGAGCTCGCCGTCTTCCTCGACGGCGGCATCCTCCCGTACACGCTGCGCCGGCTCGCGCGCGCGACCGCGACCGCGACCTAGCTCTCCGGGAGTTCCACCACGGCGGCGGCGTCGCCGTCGACCGAACGGTACGCGGCATCGACGAGCGCGTGCGCGGCGAGTGCGTCGGAGAACGTCGGCGAGGCGGGCTGCTTCTCGCGCACCGACCGGACGAACGCCCGCGCCGCCGGATACAGGTAGACGAAGAAGTCGCGCCGCGCGATGCCTTCGGCCTCGAAGTGGCGGTCGCGCAGTGCGGCGACGTCGATGTGCTCCGGTTCCTGGTCGGGGCGCTGGACGAGGAAGCTGTCTTCCCGCGCGCCGACGAGGAAGTCGGTGGTGACCTCGACCGCGCCCCGCTCGAAGAACACCTCCAGCCGGCGCTCCTCGCGCCCGCGCACACCGTTGAAGATCGAGATCAACGTGCCGACGACACCCGAGTCGTGCTCGATCGTGCAGACCGCGGTGTCCTCGACGTCGTAGCCGAACACGTTGCGGGTGCGGGCGAAGACGTGCGTCGCGGGCCCGAAGAGCCAGGTGAGGATGTCGGCGCTGTGGATCGAGTGCTCGAGCAGTGCGCCGCCACCCGCGTGCGCGCGCTGCGGATCGCCAGGAGCTGTGGCCGGGGACGACGTCGCCGGTCGGCCAGTACTGGTCGTCGCGCAGCGTGTAGCCCATCGGTGCACCGAGCTCGTTGCTCGTGACCAGGCGGACGAGCTCGTTGATCAACGGGTGGAACCGCGAATGGAATCCGACCTGGGCGGTGAGGCCCGAAGACCCGACCAGCGCGCACATCTCCGCAACGACGTCGAAGCGCGTCGCGAGCGGCTTCTCGCACAGCAGCGGCTTGCCCGCGGCGACGACGGCCTGCACGAGGTCGTGGTGCGTCGTGGTCGGCGTGACGATGACGACCGCTTCCACGTCGGGATCGTCGATGACGGCCTGCGCGTCGGCGGCCACGCGCTCGAACGGGCAGATACCGCGCGCGGCTTCCACGGCCTCCGCGGAGAAGTCGGTGACGGCGACGGGCCGGACCTCGCCGTCCTCGGCGAGGAGCCGCAATGCGTACGCGTGGCCGGTGCCGATCATTCCGGCACCGATCATCCCGACCCCGACCGTTCTCGGCTCTGCCATGCCGTGATCGTGGCCCGAGCGGCGCCCCGGGATCAAAGGCGGCGCGTCAGGGGTTCGACGCGGCGAACTCGGCGGGGCCGCCGTGGGCGGCTTCCAGCACGACGTCGGATCGGCGCGGCTCCGTCTCGAGCGCGGGTCGCGGGTCGCGTCGCGGGTGGCGGCGCGCGTGACGGCGCGCGGTCTCGACCACACAGCCGACCACGGTCGGACCGACGAGCAACCCGCCGAGCACGTCGGTGGGGTAGTGCATCCGGCGCGACACGACCGAGGCGCCGACGACGAGGGGGACCGCGACGAGCAGCGGCCACAGCCGTGTGCGGCGCCCGAGCGCGAACCACGCGAAGGTGGCGAGCGCGGCGGCCGCGGTCACGTGCGCCGAGGGGAACGTCGGGCGGCTGAAGTAGAAGCGGTGCCGGTGCGCGTGTGTGACCGTCACGATGCGGACCCGGTCGATCAACGGCTTGAACACGATCTCGGTCGCCAACACTGCGAGGACGCAACCGATGGCGCCCGCCGCGGCCAACCGGCGCCGGCCGCGGCGCGCCGTGGCGGCCGCGAGCGCCGCGACGAGTGCCGCGAACGGAACCGGTTCGAACGGCGCGATCCAGAGGTCGCGCAACGGGAGCGGCCGCGCGGCGAGTGCACCGATGACCGGGCGCTCCCACGCCATCGGGCCGGTGGACCGCCACGCGAGCCCCGCGAGGAACGCGAACGCGACGGCCGCCGCGAGTACGACGAGGTTTCGGGGGGCGCGGGCCGTCGTCGCGAAGTTCACCATTCACCTATCGCCAAGCCGTTGGCCGACCCGAGCACTTTCGTCGCATTCGGGCGGCGGTCACGGTTCGGTGACGTGGACTGCGGAAGGTGGAGCCCTCGGGACCCCCGTTCGGCCGGCCCGGCCCGGAAGTCCCACCGCGATGCTCTCGCCCCCGCAGAGGGCATCGCCGCGGGCGGGCACCGCCGCCGCCCGTCGGCGCTCAGCCGATCATGCCCCGGCTCTCAGGAGAGACTCATCCTGCGGGGGCATCGTGACGGGCGAGACCTCGGGTCTCGGCCGGCGTCGTCCTCCCCCCTTGGACCCGGCCGGGACCAGGGTCTCGCCATCCCAATCGCCATCCCCGTGGTCCGTGACCACTCGCGCGGGTGGAATCCTCGTCGCCACGCACTTGACGGTCTGTGGTCGGCGCTGCCACGCTTAGCGTCAGGGGAAGGCGTTGGGGGGCAGGGATGCGTTGGCTCATGGCGTGGTGCGTACCGGATCGTGCGTTGCGGGTGGTGGGCATTCACTGAGCGACCCGGCGGGCGGCAATGTCGCCGCACCGCTCGCGTGTCGGGTCGGGGTTACGGACGGGGGAACCCGGGCCGCCTCCCGGCGCCTCCCCACGCGTTCGCCCGACGACCCGCGGCGGGACGACCCGCTCAGGGGTGTGAGGCGACGAGAACCGCGAGGTCGCGGCGCTGCCAGCGGAGCGTGGCCTGCAAGCCCGTTTCGGTGAGCCACTGCAGTTGCGCGTCGGCGCGGTCGGGGAGGTCGTAGCCCTCGTCGAGCGGCGTGATCGCATCGGCCGGGTCGTCGGGAATCACCACGTCCCCGAGCACGAACCGGCCACCCGGCGCGAGCGTGGCCGCGACCCGCGCGAACAGGTCGGCCTTCTCGCCGGCGTCGAGGTGATGGATCGCGAGCGCGGACACGACGACGTCGAACGGGCCGTCGGGCAACGGATCCTGCAGCCGGGCGATCCGCAACTCGGCGGCGGGCACCGCGGCTCCGCGCGACCGCCAGCATCGCGTCGCTCTCGTCCACGCCGACGAGCCGCGCGTCCGCGTGCCGGGCGGCGACGCGTCGCAACGTCTCGCCCGTCCCGGTCCCGAGATCGAGGATGCGATCGGCGTGCACCTCGGCCGTGGCGTCGGCGATGACGAGCTGCAACGCTTCGTACTCGGGCACCTCGGCTCGCACCATGTCGAGGTAGGTGACCGGGTCGAAATGGAACTGGTCGGCCATGCGTGTCTCCGGCGCGACACTACCGACCGCCCCGGCGTACCGCGCGCGTTGCACTACCAGCCGATCGTCGACCTGCGCGGCGGCCGGCGGCCGTAGACCACTACGGTTCCCGGCGTGAGCCGCGGGCGTGGGCGCCGATTCGCCCGCACGGGAGTCTTCGCCGTCGGGGTCGTCACGGTCGTCGTGGCGGCGAGCGCGTGTTCGAGCTCGGGTTCGCACGCGGCGGCCCGGGCTCGGGCGGCGGCGCCCGCGGTCGCGACGGCCGCATCGTTGAGTGCGCTCGTCGACCCCTTCGTCGGGACCGGTGTCGGCGGGAAGGCGGTCGGCCACATCAACACGTCTCCGGCCGCGGTCGTGCCGTTCGGGATGCTGCAGTGGGGGCCCGACACGTCACCGCACCGCGCCGCGGGTGGCGGCTACACGTTCGGCGACACCGCGCTCTCCGGCTTCAGCCTGACGCACCTGAGCGGGCCGGGGTGCCCGGCGCTCGGCGACGTTCCCATCCTGCCCACGGTCGGGAGCCTCGGCGCGAGCCCGGAGTCGTCGACGGACCGGTTCGACCATGCGCACGAGCGCGCCGCACCGGGACGGTACGCAGTCGATCTCGGGAGTCCGGGGGTGAAGGTCGCGCTCGCGGCGACGACGCGCACCGGTCTCGCGCAGTTCACGTTCCCGTCGACGCCGGCCGCGAACCTGCTCTTCAAGGTGGCCGACAGCGCCGTGCCCGCGGCTCGCGCCCACGCGCAGGTGGTCGGCAATGACGAGATCACGGGCACCGTCGTCTCGGGCAACTTCTGCGACACGCCGGGGACCTACACGTTGGCGTTCGACGCGGTGTTCGACCGCCCGTTCCGGACGACGGCAACGTGGCAGGGAGGGGTTCTGCGGCCGGGCGGACGAACCGGCGACGGTCCTCATTCCGGCGTCGCCGTGTCGTTCGACACGCGCACCGATCACACCGTGGCGGTGAAGGTCGGGATCTCGTTCGTGAACGTCGCCGGCGCGCGCGCCAACCTCGCCGCCGAGAACCGCGGCTGGAGCCTCGATGCGGTCGAGCGCGCGGCGACCGCGCGGTGGGACGCGATGCTCGGACGCATGCGCGTCGACGGTGGTACGGCGGCGCAAAGGACGACGTTCTATTCGGCGCTCTACCACTCGCTCCTGCATCCCAACGTGTTCGACGACGTCAACGGCCGGTACGCGGGCTTCGACGGCAAGGTCCACGTCGCGCGCGGCTACACGCAGTACGCGAACTTCTCCGGCTGGGACGTCTACCGATCGGAGATCCCGTTGCTGGCGACGATCGCCGCGTCCGAGACCGGGGACATGATGCGTTCGCTCCTCGCCGATCGCGACCAGAGCGGCTGGTTGCCCAAGCTGCCGTACACCGACGTCGAGACGGCCGAGATGAACGGCGACTCGGCCGATCCGATCCTGGCCGAGGCGTACGCGTTCGGCGTGCGCGGCTTCGACGCGCGTGCCGCGCTCGCGGCCATGGTGAAGGGCGCGACGACGGTCGGGACGGGCGCCGGATGGGACGTGGAACGGCAGGACCTCGACGAATACCTCGAGCAGGGGTGGGTCGAAGCCGGCCGGCGCGACCGGACGTCGCTCGACTACAGCATCGGCGGTTCGGAAACGCTCGAATACGCCGTCGACGACTACGCGATCGCGCAGCTCGCGGGTGCGCTCGGCGACACGGGCGTCGCGCGCACCTTCCTCGCGCGGGCGGCGAACTGGCGTCATCTCTTCGATCCCGCCACGCGCTACCTCGCGGCGCGGGACGCCAACGGGCAGTTCCCGGCCGGGCCCGCGTTCCAGGTCTCGCCGCTCCCGGGTATCGGCCAGGACGGTTGGGAGGAGGGCAACTCGATCCAGTACACCTGGAGCGTCCCGCAGGACCTGCGCGGGCTGTTCGACCTCATGGGCGGGAACGCGGCCGCGGTCGCCAAGCTCGACACCTTCTTCACCGCGTTGAACAGCAGTCGCAAGGAGCCGTACGACTGGGCCGGCAACGAACCCGCGCTCGGTATCCCGTGGGAGTACGACTACGCGGGCGCGCCGTGGAGGACTCAGGACGTCGTCCGGCGGATCGTCACGCAGCTGTACGCGCCGACGCCGAACGGTGAGCCCGGCAACGACGACCTCGGCGCGATGTCGTCGTGGTACGTGTGGGCGGCGATCGGGATGTATCCCGAGACCCCGGGTCGCGCCGAGCTCGTGCTCGGGAGCCCGCTCTTCCCGCAGGTGACCGTGCAGCTGGCGCACGGCACGACGATCACGATCGACGCGCCTCAGGCCTCGGCCGCGAACCGTTACGTGCGGCACCTCTCCGTCACCGGCATCGCCGTACCGGCCGGTTGTGCCACCGGCGGCGCGTACGCCTGCCCGTGGTTGCCCGCGAGCACGATGGCCACCGGCGCCCGGCTCACCTTCACGCTGTCGAACCTCCCGAGCACGCGGTGGGGGAGCGCATCCGGCGCGGCGCCGCCGTCCATGACGATCCGCTGAAGCCGTACGCGCGTTCTCGGCGACGACTCGACGCGGGCCCACGGCCGGAGGTCGTCGGCGCGGCGGCGATCGGGACCGCTCGACGAGGGCGCTGTACTACTAACTTCTCGTCATCGTGGGCGACTCCGACGATGTGAGCACGGTTCCGGGGGACGGCAGGACGGGGAAGAAGCCGTCTTCGCTCGAGCGAATCCATCGGCTGGAGCAGCTCGAGATGGAGCGCCTCGAAGAGAAGGCCCGCAAGGAGGAGCGCCGGCGCCAGACGATCGCCGGCGCCAAGCCGGCGGGCGGGCGCCACGATCTCGTCGACGACATCGAACGCATGACGAAGTACCCGATGGTGCTCCTGGGTATCGCGTGGCTGGTCGTCGCCATCGTGATCCTCACGACCGACGTCAACGGCTCGGCCTCGATCGGCCTCGTCGGCGCCCTCTTCGCGCTCTGGGCGATCCTGCTGATCGAGTACCTCGTGCGCCTGGTGGTCACCCCCGACCGTCGTGGCTATCTCAAGCGGCGGTGGGTGGAGCCGGCGACCGTTGTGGTGCCTCCTCTCCAGGGCTGGCGCTTCGTCGGGCATCGAGAAGATGTGCCTCCTCCTGCACGAGGGCGAGTTGCGGATGGAGGCGATTCTCAAGCACCACAGCCTCTTCCGCGTGCTCCTCGCCGCCGCGGCGACGCTCTTCACTCGGCGCCTGGCTGGTTCTGCTCTTCGAGGAGAACGCGAAGGGGAGCAACATCCACAACTATCCCGACGCGCTTGTGGTGGGCCATCGTCACCGTGACCACGGTGGGCTACGGCGACCGGTTCCCCATGCACCGGCGGGGGCCGCACCGTCGCGGTGATCCTGATGCTGGTCGGGATCGGCCTCATCGGCGTGCTCACCGCGACCGTGGCCTCGGTGTTCATCAAGGAGCACACCGATGCCAACAAAGAGGCGACTCAAGAAGGGCCACGCCGACCTTGGGCGAGCACTGGCGGTGATCAGCGATCGCCTCGCCGACGTCGAGCGCCGGCTCGGTGCCACGCCGGCCGAGGTGGCTGCCATCGATGCCGCGGCCGACGCCGAGGCGGCGGCAATCGGGCCGGTCGAGCCCGATACGGACGCATCAACTCCTGTGCGTGAGAACATCGTCGCCATGAAGGGGACTCTCACGCAGGACGGCAATGCCGTGACGCCACGCCGGAGGGGATCGAACAGGCCGTCGCCGGAGGCGCGTTCTTCTGGCTCGATCTCGACGTGCACGACCCGGGACCCGACGATGACGTCACGGACTTGCTGATCGACACGTTCCACTTCCATCCGGTGGCGGTGGAGGCGGCCGACCAGTTCGGGCAACGGGCGCGCATCGACGACTACGACGACTTCGTCCACATCGTCACCTTCGGCATGGCCGGCGACGGGAAGACGTGCGCCGAGGTGCACTGCTTCGTCACCGAGAAGTTCATCATCAGCATGCATCAGGGTGACTGCCCGGCGCTCGCGACGGTGCGCGATCGCATCGACGAGCCACCACTCGCACGCAGGTGGTCCCCCCGCAGGTCGGCGTCTTCTACCTGATCATGGACACGCTCGATTGACTCGTTCTTTCCCGGTGCTCTCCGACTTCGACGATGCGATCGACGACCTCGAGGGCGCGATCTTGAAGAACCCGACCGAGGAGCAACTGGGCACGCTCTTCGACATGAAGCGGGAGATCATGACCATCCGCAAGGTCATCACGCCCGCAGCGCGACATGATCGTCGACGCTCAACGCGGGCATGGTCGCGATCCCCGGGATGACCGACCAGGGCTCGGCCTACTTCCGCAACCTCTACGACCACCTGATCCGTATCAGCGACATGGTCGACAGCTACCGAGACCTGATCAGCGGCGCGATGGACACGCACCTGTCGATGGTGTCCAACCGGCTGAACGTCGTGATGAAGCAGCTCGCGATCATCGCGACGATCTTCCTGCCCCTCGGTTTCCTCACCGGGTTCTTCGGCCAGAACTTCGCGTGGCCGCTCGCGTCACCTCACGACGATGAACGAGTTCCTCTTCCTCGGCATCGGCTCCGAGTTGGTCGCGATCGTGATCCTGCTCGTCCTCTTCCGGCGGCGCGGCTGGCTCGGCAGCGGCCCCACCGCCTGACCGGCGCGCCGATCGATCCTCGGATTCGCGGTAAGTGGTAATGTATTCATTAGCACTTACCGAAAGGCCTGACGGGTGCGAACCACGAGAGTCGACCAGGCCGCCGCGGCGGTTGACGATCTCGACGCGGCGTTGCAGGAATTGGCCGTGCCGTTCGGCCACTCCTCGGAGGGCGGGCTCACGATCCGCGTGGGGAAGCGCGATGTGCCCGTCGAGCTCCATTCGATGGCGGTGGCGTCGGCGTCGTCGGTCGGGGCACTGATCTCGGACGCGACGGCGAAGTCGCTCCAGTTCCTCGTCGCCGATCGCATCAGTCGCGACGCCGCGCACGCTTCTCGACGCTGCTGATTGGGGCTGGCTCGACCGCCGAGGCGAACTTGCTCTGCGCGTCGGCGACAACTACCTGATCCGCAGCCGTGTCGCGACGTTGCGGAGTCCGGCGGGGAGCGCGCGCTTGGACCGATCCGCAGCCGGGCCGGGATCGCGTATCTCGCCGCCGCGCTCGAGCGTCCCGACGAGACGCCGGTGTTACGCGCGGTTGCGCGGCGCGCCGGGCTCAGTCATGTCGCGTTGTCGAACGCTCGCGCGTCGCTTGTCGAGGTGGGTCTCGTCGACGAGAACGGCAGACCGCTCGAATCGTCGACCTTCGAAGCGCTCGCCGAGTCCTGGCCGGCCGAGGTTGTTGCCGTCGCGGCCGCGCCGCGACCGGAGAATGCCGAAATCCTCGGGCTGCACGAGGACGATCCCACGGTGCACGGTTGGGCGCTGAGCGACACGCTCGGCGCGATCGCGTGGGGTGCACACATTGCGGTCACTGCCGACTATCCCCCCGACTTCTCGCTCCCGACCCGGCGAGACCTTGACCGCGCGCTCCATCTCTTGGGACCTGCCGACGACTTCAGCACCCGGGCCGCAACGATCACGGTCGCGCCGGTGCCGTTCGCCACCGATCGTCGCTATCAGATGCCGGGCACGGATTGGCTCGTGACGCATCCCCTGTATGTCGCGCTCGCGATCGTGCGCGACCGTTCACGCGGTCCCGAGATCCTCGCGGCGTGGGAACCATCAGGGCCCGACGGGTTCCGCCGCTCATGGTGAACGGCGACGGCGGGCCGACCGTCATTTGCGCTCGGGCGCCGACGACCACCTGGTTCGCTACACGGCGGCACTCCAACGGTCTCCAACATCTCGATCGGCCGCACTGCGGTCATCGGCGGATTCGCTAGTGATGGTTCGCCTTGCGAACGAGGACCGGGTCACCGAAGATCTCGACACCGTGACATGGACCCGGGACGGCACCTCGGCGGACCCGATCGCGTTGCTGGTCGAGCACGGGGCGACGCGCAGTCGTAACGGCGTCGACCTCGGCGACGTGCACATCGACCTGATTGCCGTCAGCGACTACGAAGCGAGCCAACTCCCCGACGACGTCGATGACGCGATGTTTGTGATCACCCACGCGTACGGCCTCGCGTCGGCGACCTGGCTGACGATCGAGGCGCAGGGCACAACCGACGACCGCGTGACGCGAGCGACCGCGCGGGTCGCGACCCCGGCCGCGCTCGTCGCCATGAAGCTACGAGCAATGCAACAACGGCGCGCCGGCGCGCTGAACAAGCGGGCGTCCGATGCGTACGACGCATGCCGGCTCCTGGTCGCGCCCTTTCGTGACGGAAGCATCGCCCGCGAGCTCGCAGCCGCTCCCGACGGTCTCGGCGGGTGGTGCATCAGCCGAGTACGCGACGTCTTCGAGAACAACGCGAGCCAAACCCGACGGTGGCTCACGACGATCCCCCGACATGGCCGCGGTGAACGACGACGATCTCCGCACCGTCGGCACCCTCTTCGCCGACGTCCTCGAAAGCCTCCTGCGCCGGTGATCTGCTCGAGAAGTTCGCCGACCAACTCAAGGGCGCAGACTCGCTCAGAAGCGGGGAGGCATTTGCCAGCACGTCCGTGGAGTGCGCCGCGGTCCATAACCCCTGGTCAGAGAAGCGCCCTCGGCATGATTCGAACATGCGACACACGGTTTAGGAAACCGATGCTCTATCCCCTGAGCTACGAGGGCTGACGGGCCAGTTTCGCGCGTACCCAGCCGCCTTGACGGCCAAGTTACGGCCACGTGAGCGCCGCGCTTGTTCGCTCACGTTCGTGGTGGTCCGTGGCGAGCCTCAGCCGATTCAAGATCGGGGGCTCTCCTGACCACTCGTGCATGCGTCGGCGGTGCTCGTTCGGTCGGTCTGATCGTCACGAAGGGGATAAGCGCGCGCAGCATCGAAAACGCGACAAGGAACTTCGCCGATCGAACGTTGCGACTCGGCGCGTGTGCGGAGCGGCGAACGAGCAGCGGCCCGACCGGCTCGGAGATCACTCCGCTGCCCCTGAGGCCGAGAACGCAGATCGGCTGCTCGGGGCCGGTTCGCGAATGTACGCACGGCTTCGTCGCTGGTCGGACAATGGCCCCACTCCCGGCGTTGTGAGATGCCTCGATGGCTTCTCGCTCGAGCGTTTCGGGACGCCGCCTCAGTTCTTCGGCTCGAGCAAGACCAGTGGAATCTCGCGAACAGTCTTCCGTTGGTATTCGGCATAGCCCTTGTACACGGAGGTGACCTGCGGCCATAGCCGCGTCCGCTCTTCTGACGTCGCGATTCGGGCGCGCATTCTCTGTTTCACCTTGCCCTGCAAGATCACATCAACATCCGGATGGTCCCGCAGGTTCAGGAGCCACGCCGGATGACGGTCACTGCCACCCCGGGACGCGACGATCACCCATGCTTCGTTCTCCTGTACGGGAGACGGCAGCATGACCGAGCGCGGCAGGCCACTCTTACGCCCGACGGTCGTCAGCTCCAGCATGGGCATCCGGCGCGCGTGCCAGCCAACGCGGCCGCCCGTCAGCCTGAGCACCCCCCGGTGCATCGCGTTCAGCGCCTTGAACGACAGATCGCTCGCCACCGGCCGCCACTCAAGTGTGCGCGGTCGCGCGAACGCTGTGGCCGAACGACCGGACGAGATCCTCGATCGTGTCGTCGAGTGATCGAGGAACATAGGCGAGCTCGCGCGCCGCCTTACTTATGTCGACGACCGGATCCTCGGCGAGTGTCGACACCGAGGCCTTTGCGAACGAGTCGGATCCGAATATCCGACCGACGCGCTCGCCGAGGGGGGCGAAAGGCGCAATAAGTCGCAGCGGTATTGCCCAGCGAGGCCCGCGATGACCCGCGGTCCGCGCGGCGCGGCGCGCGAGTCCGAGCGCGGTTTCCCGGTGTCCCCCGAGCAGGTAGCTCTCACCCGTACGCCCGTGCCGCGCGGCGGCCACGAGTCCGACAACGACGTCACGCACGTCGACGAAGTCGAAGCCACCGCCCACGACAAAGGGAACCCGGCCCCGTGCGGCGAGTCGCAGGACGCGGTTGACGCGCGACGGACCCACGTCGATCGGGCCGAAGATCGCCGTGGGATTCACGATCACCGCGTCGAGACCGGCGTCGACCACCTTCCGGACCTCGGCCTCGCCCGCGGCCTTCGACCGGTCGTAGACGGGCCGGTCGTCAGACGTACACCGGGGGCTCTCTTCATCGAGATGACCACGGGACCGGCTCAGGTCGAACGCGTGGACTGACGAGCAATGCACCAACCGGGGCACGCCTTGGGCGAGCGCGGCGCGCGCGACCGTGGCCGCGCCGTGCACATTCGTCTCCCAGGTCTGGGAGTCGCGGGCAAAGAGCGTGATCTTCGACGCCAGATGGAAGACGATGTCGGCGTCGGCGAACGCCAGTTCCAATACGGCCTGGTCGCGCAGGTCGGTGAGCGTGTGCTCTACGCCTTCGGCGTCAGTGCTGCCGAGGGGCCGCACGTCGACGGTTCGAACGGAGACATCTTCGGCGCGCAGATGCCGTACGAGGTTCTGACCGACGAAGCCCGTGGCTCCCGTGACGACCGCTCGCATCCGTGCTTCTCAGGCCCGCACGCGGTCGAGTCGGATGGGCAGGTACTTGATCCCGTTCACGAAGTCGGACCGCATGCGCCGCTGCTCGCCGGCCGGCTCGACATCGGGATACCGACGCAGGAACTCGCGCATCATCACCTTGATCTGCGCCCGCGCGAGGTTGGCGCCGAGGCAGAAGTGGGCGCCGCCGCCACCGAAGGTGAGGTGCTCGTTCGGCGTCCGGCGTGGGTCGAAGACGTTCGGCGACTCGAAGTGGGCAGGATCCCGGTTGGCCGAAGCGTAGAAGATGACGACCTTGTCGCCGGCCTTGATCGATTGACCGGCGATCTCGGTGTCGCGGGTCGCAGTGCGACGGAAGTTGTGGATCGAAGATCCCCAGCGCAGGAACTCCTCGGTCGCAGAGGTCCACAGCGCGTCGTCGTCGATGTTGGCCACCAGGTCGGCCTTGACATCCGGCCGCTGCAACAGCACCAGCAACGAGTGCGCGATCAGGTTCCGAGTGGTCTCGTTGCCGGCGACGGCCAGGGTGACGAAGAACATGTTGATCTCGTCCTGCGCGCAGGCGATCGCCGTCGACCTCCGCGTTGACCAACGCGGTCATGATGTCGTCGCGGCCGTTCTCGCGACGATCGGCCGCGATTTCCTCGCAGAATCCGTAGATCTCGGCCGCGGCCATCTGGCCGTCTTCCTCCGAGGTGCGGAACTCCTCGTCCTGGAAGCCAACCAGCCGGTTGCTCCAATCGAAGATCCGATGCCGGTCCTCGTCGGGCACGCCGATCATCTCGCAGATCATCTGGAGCGGAAGCTCGGAGGCCACCTCCTCGACGAACTCGATCGTTTCGCGCCCCTCGACGTTGGCGACGATGGCCGTGGCGCGCGCCTGCATGTTGTCGATCAGCCGGCCGATCATCCGCGGCGTGAATCCGGCGCTCACCAGTCGCCGGTAGCGAGAGTGCTTCGGCGGGTCCATGTTGAGGATCGTCATGCGGATCATCTCGAGCGCGTCGGGCTCCTGATCCATGATGAAGGTGGAACCGAGCTCCGCGGAGAAGGTCTCGTGATCGCGACTGACGGCGCGCACGTCGTCGTAGCGGGTCACCGCCCAGAAGCCTTCGGCGGTGGGGTGCTCGTGCCAATAGACCGGCGCTTCACGCCGCAGCAGCTCGAACTGCTCGTAGGGAACGGCCCGGGCCCACGTGTCTTCGAGCAGGTCGATGGCGGCGAGCGATGGAGTCATGGGGCAGCTCTCTCGGCGTGGTGGATGAGCGCGGGATCCGATCTGCGCACCGCGGGATCGAGCGCGAGCGAGCGGGCAGAGAATCGGACGGTGAGCACCGTCTCGGCATCGGTGTCGCGATCGACGACCTTGCCGTAGTACACGACTTCGGCGCCGTCATCATCCGCCAGCTCGATGCGGAGATCGGCGAGCTCCCGCACGTCGGCATCGGTGTGGATGCGGGCACCGGTCGACGACAGCGCCGAGACCTGGCCGTCGTGGAAGATCCCCGAGACGGACTTGCCCTCGAGCACGGTGAAGCGAATGCCGATCTTCTCGGCGAGCTCGACCAGCTGCGCGCGGTCCTGCGGCACCGTCAGCTCGTGGCGGCCCCTGATCGCGGCGACGCGATGCACTCGCATCGGCGCGTCGAAGCCCTTGGGCCACACCTCGCGCACGCGATCGACCTCCACGAGATCCGCGACATCGTCGAACGTCGCTTGTGAGATGAGGATCTCGCCGCCGAGCGTGTACCCCTCGATGCGCGATGCCAGATTCACGGCGCTGCCGATGGCCGTGTGCTTGGAGCGCTTCTCCGACCCCACGTTTCCCACGATGACCTCTCCGGTTGCGATGCCGATGCCCATCGCGACCTGGGGATGGCCATGGTCGCCGTTGATGCGGTTGACGTCTTCGATTGCATGCTGCATCGCGATCGCGCACGCGACTGCACGCTCGGTGTCGTCGTCGCGCGTGGTGAGTGCTCCGAAGTGGGCGAGGATCGCGTCGCCGAGGAACTCGTCGACCGTGCCGTGGTAGTCGTGGATCACGTCGGACATCGTTCCGAGATAGGTGTTGAGGATCGACACGATCTCGGCCGGAGTGAGCGACTCGGTCAACGCGGTGAACCCGCGGAGGTCGGCGAGGAGGATGCTGACGCGGCGTCGCTCGCCGCGCATCTCGAGCCCTTCGTCGCTCTCGAGGAGGTTCGATACGACTTCGTCGGACAGGTAGCGCCCGAACGTCTGCCGGAGGAACGAGTTGCGCAGTTCGAGCTGTCGCGCCAGCGTCTCGATCTCGCGTGCCGCCGCGCGCAGTGCCAGCTGAGTATGGATCCTCGCCGCGACCACGCCCCGGTCGAACGGCTTGGTGACGTAGTCGTTCGCACCGCGCTCCAGTGCCGTAATCGTGTCGTCGCTCCCGGCGAGCGCCGTCGCCATGATCACGGGCAGCTCGGTGACCGATCGTGTGCGTCGAATCGCCTCCAGGGTCTCGAGGCCGTCGAGGTCGGGCATCATCACGTCGAGGAGGACGAGATCGAAGGTCTGTTCCTCGATCATCTGCAGCGCGGCCCGTCCGCCCGCGGCCTCGGACACCTCGTATCCGGAGCGGGCGAGCCAGCGGCGGAGCAGCTCGCGATTCGACGACTCGTCGTCGACGAGCAGCAATCGACCGGTGCGATTGCCCGATGGAGATTCGTCCCGCTGCACTGCGCCGGTCGAGCTCGTCGCCGGCGACTCGCCGACGTCCTCGGGTCGGAAGATCCCGTCGACGAGGCCGAGCACCGTCGTCGCGGCCGCACAGATGCGCTCGAGATCGGGGAGCAACTCGGTGAGCGCACGGTCGTGGAGCTCCTCTTGGAGCATCTCTCCGTAGCCGAGGATCTGACCGAGCGGAGTCCGCAGGTCGTGTTGCAACCTGCGCATCGTCGTGCGCGTCTCGCCCCCACCGTCGCCAGCCGCGCTCATCTCCTGCTAAGCATACGAACAGGCACCGGCGCCGGGCCAGGCCCCGGGCGTCATGCCGTATGCAGCAACCCGTCCCGGGGGTGGGAGCCGAGTGCACGACCCGCACGAACCTGCCGGTGATGACGCCCGAAGCGGTGCTGCTCCGCCAGTTGATCAGCTTCAACGAGCCGGCGGCCCCGATCGCGATCCCCGCGGTGCTTGCCTTGTATTGGTACTACGGCGACACCGTGCTGCTGATCCTGGCCTTGGCGATCGTGCCGACGGCGGTGATCCAGCGCTTTGCCGTCTACTACGCCAAGCGCAATCGCATTGCCGAGGCAACGACGGCGCTGGCGCTGGCGATCTGGTGTCCGGTCCTCGCCATGGCGATCTTCGCCCCGGCGCTGTGGCCGCTCACCGCCGTCTTCTGCATCCTGTCGGTCGTGCTCGCGCTGCCGTTCGTCACCAGCGCGCACCTGCTTCGGCTCCTGCTCGTCGCATCCGGGATCCTCGTGGTCGGCGCGACCGCCACGATGTTCGATCCGCTGCTGCCGCTCGACGGCGTCTCGGACCTGCTCGTGAAGAGCCTCGCGGCCTTCGCCGCGCTCGTCGGGGCGATTCTGTGCATGTTCTCGATCCGGCAGTCGAACAACCGGCTGAGCGACACCCTCGAGGACACGCGCGCCGCGAACGAGGCGCTGCGCGAGTCGGAACAGTCGCTCGAACGCAAGGTTGCGGAACGTACAGCCGAGCTCGCGAAGTCGCACCGCGAGCTGGCTCAGGCGCGTGACGCCGCGCTTCAAGCCAGCCGGGCCAAGAGCGACTTCCTGGCGAACATGAGCCACGAGCTGCGCACTCCGCTGAACGCGATCATCGGCTACGGCGAGATGCTTCAGGAGGAAGTTCGCGACAACGAGCACGATGAGTACCTGACCGACTTGGAGCGCATCGTCGCGTCCGGCCGGCACCTGCTCGGTCTGATCAACGATGTGCTCGACCTCTCCAAGATCGAGGCCGGCAAGATGGAGGTTCACGTCGAGGCATTCGACCTCGATGAGTTCGCGCGCGGCATCGAGGGCACGATCAGTCCGCTCGTGCACAAGAACTCGAACACCATCGAAGTCCGCTGCGGCGCGCGACTCGGATCGATGCGCTCGGACGCGACGAAGGTCCGCCAGGTGCTGTTCAATGTCCTGAGCAACGCCTCGAAGTTCACCCGTGACGGCGTGATCACACTCGAGCTCGAACGTGAAGCGGTTCCCGCCGGCGAGGACTGGATCACGTTCCGTATCAGTGACACGGGCATCGGCATGACGCCCGAGCAGCTCGGTCGCGTCTTCGAAGCCTTCAGCCAAGCGGAGGAGACGACCGCGCGCGACTACGGCGGTACGGGTCTCGGGCTCGCCATCACCCGGCAGTTCTGCGAGATCCTCGGAGGCTCGATCCGCGTCGAGAGCGAGCCGGGTGTCGGTTCGATGTTCGAGGTGCGGCTCCCCGACCTCGCTACGGTCGATGATCGGCAAGCCCCGGTCACGGCCGGCACCGGAAAGCTCGCCACCAACGAGATCGCCGGCGACACCACGGTGCTCGTGGTCGACGACGACGCCGCCGCACGCGACCTGATCAGTCGGTTCCTGCATCGTGAGGGATTCGCGGTGTTGACTGCGGCGAACGGCGAGCAGGCGATGCGGATGGCGCGTGAGCAGCGGCCCGACGTGATCACGCTCGACGTCATCATGCCGGGAATGGACGGCTGGGAGGTGCTGCGGGCGCTCAAGGCCGCTCCCGAGCTCGAAGACATCCCGGTCATCTTGATGACGATCACGAACGACAAGAACCTCGGCTACGCGCTCGGCGCCGCGGAGTACCTCACGAAGCCCGTCGACTGGGACCGGCTCGGCACCGTCCTCGACCGCATGCACGTGGGACATCGAGGGACAGCACTGGTCGTCGACGACGACCTCTCTGCTCGCGACCTTGCGAAGCGCGCGCTCGAGCGCGCCGGCTGGCAAGTGCGCGAAGCGGAGAACGGACGAGTGGCACTCGACGTGATCGCGCTCGACACACCTTCGCTGATCATCCTCGATCTCATGATGCCTGAGATGGACGGCTTCGCTTTCGTCGCGTCACTGCACGAGCGACCCGACTGGCGCAACATCCCGATCATCGTGGTCACATCCATGGATGTGTCGGCGGCCGACCGGGCGCGTCTCGGCGGCGGGGTGGGACGGATCTTGCAGAAGGGCGACTACTCGATGACAGACCTGATCGAGGAGATTCGCCGCATCGTGACGGTCAAGACACGGATGACTCGCTGATGGCGCGCATCTTGTTGGTCGAAGACAACGAGATGAACCGCGACATGCTCTCGCGGCGCCTGGCCAAGCGCGGCCATGAGGTCTCGATGGCCGTCGACGGCGCGCAGGGTGTCGCCATGGCCCGAGTCGACAAGCCGGACCTGATCCTCATGGACATGAGCCTGCCCGTGCTGAGCGGCTGGGACGCGACGATCGAGCTCAAAGGTGACGAGCAGACGAGCTCGATCCCCGTGCTGGCATTGACCGCGCACTCGATGTCGGGCGATCGGGAGCGGGCCATTGCGGCCGGCTGCGACGACTTCGACACCAAGCCGATCGACCTCCCCCGCCTGCTCGAGAAGATCGAGAAGCTCCTGGCACCATGAAACGAGCCGCACTCATCTGCCGCACTCTCGACCGCCCGCTCGCTCACAGGTGTCCCAGAACGCACAGAGGTCGAGGCGGTTGTTGTGGCGGTGCAGACCAACTTTGGCCGTCAACATCGCACCATCGAAGTCTGCGGCCATTGGTGAACAGTGTCGAGTCGGCTTAGGAAACCGATGCTCTATCCCCTGAGCTACGAGGGCAACGCGCTCTGACCTGCGCCTTCGCGTGTTCGACAGTGCACGTGAGTGCCTAAAGGTAGCGAGTTGACGGCCGTACTGACGGCCAACCGTCTTGCCGTCGTGTGCGTCGAGCGGATCGGACGACGAACGGTTTGCGCGACCGCGTGTCGCGATGTTCGGCGGACACCGGCGAACTTGTCGGCGCAGCGGGCGGTTCGCTTGTCTTCCTTGGGTTCTTGGTTGGCGCCGCCAGCACGTCGTCGATGCTGCGGCGTTCAGCGTGAGGTTTGGGAGAGGTCGGGACGATTCCAGGCAACCTGATTGCGTCCGCGCCGTTTGGCGCGATAGAGCGCCTCGTCGGCGTTTCGAATCATGGAGTCGGCCGTATCGCCAGGTTGGATTGATGCAATCCCGATGCTGTTGTCGATCGCAATACCCCGGCCATCGTTCGAGACGGACCGCGACGAAATGGCATCGTGGACGCGCCGGGCAATGACTTCCATCTCCTCCGCACCCGATGCGACGCCTGCGACCAGGAATTCGTCGCCACCGAGGCGGGCGACGATATCGGACTGGCGTGTTGCGGCCCTCAGCGCTTCGGCTGTCAGTCTCAACGCCGCGTCGCCGATGTTGTGCCCGTAGGTGTCGTTGATGCTCTTGAAGGCGTCGAGGTCGATAAACAGCATCATCATGGGAGTCTCGTCTCGCTGCGAGCGCGCGAGGTCGCGCGCGATCGCGTCCATCGCCGCGCCTCGATTGAGGAGTCCGGTGAGCGCGTCATGGGTTGCGGCCTCTTGCAGCTCGAGGCGATGTCGCTCGCGCTCGTGCACCGAGTCGCGAAGTTGATCGACTGTCGCTTGCAGTGCCGCGCCGGTCGGACCGGGTAGGCGTTGGTTCAACGTCGGCGACGTGGGATCGCCCGCGAGCGTGATGGCGTACTGCTCCAGCGCGGCCAAGGTCGCCGTCACGTCGTTCAGCGCACGGCTCGTCTCGGCGAGCTCGCGGACTCCTTCGCGAGAGAGCGGCGGAATCGAGAACTCGCCGTTGCTGATCCGGCGGGCGGAAGAGGCGAGTCGCCGCGCGGGCCGGGCGACGGCGCGGGCGGTCACTGCCGCGGCCACGGCGGCCAGCACGATCGCGAGTGACGCACCGATCATCGAGATGAGATACGCGCGCTGGGCCGAGGCCCCGAGCAGTCCCATGTGATCATTCAGATCGATGGACGCCGCCGCATTGACGTGCGTGAGGTCGACAACCCAATTGCCTGCGGCGATCAGAGCAGCCCCGTACGCCGTCGGATCGGAAGAGAGGGCAGAACGGTGGCCGCCGACACCGACTCGGACTGCTTCGGCGACGACAGCATCGAACCGACGGCTGGCCGGGTCGGCCTGTACTTCGCGCCATGCGATCGTCGCTATGGGTCCGAGCCGTCCACTGAAGTCGGCGACTGCCGTCGAGAATCGGGTGTTTGCGGCGATCAGTGCTTCGACGTTCGCCCCCGTTTCTTGCCCCGTCAGCAGGGCGTTGGTGGTTCCGATACGAGCGAACGCCTCGCGAAACGCGGTAAAGGTCGCCTGAACGACGTCGAGTTGCCTGTCGGCGGAGCCAATTCCAAGTTCGGCCGTGTCGAGGTGGCGCGCATCGTCGAAGTAGCTCTGCCAGTGGCGGTCGATGTCGCCATCGAACCTCGCGAAGGATGCATTGACGGCGGCAGATCCCGCGGTTCCCTTGTCGATGTCGGCGCGGAGTGTTCTCAGGCGCGCCAGATCTGCTGCCAAGTCGGGATATGCGGTCACCGTTGGGTTTGCATCCACCTTCTCGCGCTCCAGTCGCATCTGACCGATGAAGTCGATGTGATACAACGCGGAAAGGCGGGCGGACGTAATACCGAGCTCAGTTGCGGTCGCGATGCTCGTGGTGGTGACATGCTCGGCGGTGATGTTGCCGCGCAGCACGATGAGCCGGTCCAGTTGTGCCGCGTCTCGCGTCATCGAGTTGGCAGCAGCCCGCTGAGCCCAGCGTGCTGTGGCGGACGATGTCGCCAGCAGAGCCATGCCGAGTATGGGAGGCAACATGACGAAGGCGAGCAGGAGACGGACCGGCGGTAGCCAACGCGGATGAGGGCGCGACGGCAAGCGGGGATCCCGGCGACGGAAAACCTGCTGCATACCCATCCCTTCGACGGACTGCGCCCGTCTTTCAAGGCAGTATCTCGAAGCTGCGCTTCGCAGCGATCAGCACCCAATGCCGGGGATCTGCTGCACCATCGCCTTGAGCTCGAGATCGGGGAATCCGTGTCCCTTGTCGAGTGGCCCGCAAGGCGTGTGTGCCAACTCGAGCGAGAGCGCGAGGAGGTCGTCGTCGCCGTACCGGTCGCGATGGAACTCGGCGAGCGACGAGAAGTCATTCATGGTTCCCACGACGCTGCGATTCGCGGTCTTTGCAAAGCGGTGTTGTGTCATCTCAGAGAGTTCCGAGTCGATGAACCGGGGATCGAGGCCGAACACGTCGAAGACGGTGCGGAGGTGGGACACGAAGCGAGGCGCGAGAGTCGCGGCGGGAGCGAGCGGTACGAACACGGGTAGCCGGGTCGGCTCGTTGACGAAGAGTGCGACCTGCGGCCGCCAGAACAGGGCCGTTGCGTACCAATCGCCGAGCGCCGTTGTCGCCGGCTGGTCAGACAGCGAGGGACCGCCGCAGCGGTCGAGCAGCTTCTTGGTCGCTCGAACGACAAGCACGCTTCGCAGTTTGGCGCGTACGCGACGTGGAACCCCGAACGTCGCCCTACGAGTGGGCGATCCCGGTGGCTGACGACCTCTACGACGCGTACCTCGTAGAGCTTCGAGACGAAGGAGTGGCGAGCGCGGCCGTGCCCCCGAAGACGTAGACGTGCTTGTCATCGGCCAGCCCGACCGCGACGCGCTCGACGACGCGCTCACGCGGGTCGAGCAGCGCCTCTCGCTGCCGGTCCAGGTGACGATTCGGCACCGGACTTGGTGGGAGGGCGGGGATGACGCGTTCCGCAAAGAGATTGCGAAACGGCCGCTCGTCGAACTCGAGCTCGACGGCCACGCGAGCGTGAAGTCGTGCCCTGGTCGCCAGGCCGCGAGCGTGTCCGCGCGTTGGTCGACGCGGGCGAGCTCGAGCAGGTCGAGCCCAGCGTCGAGATTGCTCACCGTCTTGTTCGAGACGCAGAGCAGCACGTCTCCTCGGCGAGAGCGATCTTGGCGTCCTCGCGTTCAGGGCGTTCGGAAGACTCCGTCGGAATCGAAATCGCTTCGAGTACCCCGGAGACAGCGCCAGCGAACCGACGACCGACGACGTCGATGACGCGATCAGCGTTGCCGCCGAGGCAGCGACCCGAGCGCGCGTGATCATCGAGTCGAATGTCCTCGACGCATGGCGGGGTTGACACAGCACCGTCCATCGCGGGCGAACGATTGCGAACACATCGCTGCAGGTTGTGAACCGCGACGGACACTTGCGACTGATAGCGACCTGTGTTGAGTCGGCTCAGAAGCCGATGCTCTATCCCCTGAGCGACGAGGGCCGACCTTTCGTGGCTGGTCTGGGCGAAGCGGTCTGGCGCTGCCCCGACCGTGACTGCACGACTCGCGACGTGGAGCGAACAGCACGTCAGATCCGCCCGCGGGCGTCGCTGACGGGCCACTCTCCGATCGAGATCTGCCGCCAAGTCGGTCGAAGACGCCGACAGCGTCGCTCAGGTCGCGCGCGAGTTCGGCGTCGGCTGGCACACCACGATGGCGGCGGTGCGCGAACACGGGATGCGCCTCGTCGACGACCCGGACGGTTTGGGTGCGCCGAGCGCGCTCGGGCTGGACGAGACCAGCTGCTGCCGGCCGGCCCGACACGCCCGACGGTGATGATCACCGGGTTCGTCGACCTGGACCGTCACCAGCTCCTCGACGTCGCCGAGGGACGTTCTGGCCAGGTCGTTCACGACTGGCTCGATGATCGGCCGGCCAATGGGTCGAAGCCATCGACGTGGCGGTCATCGACCCGTTCCGCGGCTATGCGACCGGGCTCACCGACCGGCTCGACACGACGATCGTGGTCGATCACTTCCATGCTATCCGGTTGGCGAACAAGGCGATCGATGACGCTCGTCGCCACGTGCAACAAGAGTCGCTCGGTCATCGAGGCCGGCGCGACGATCCGTTGTATCGGATCCGCCGCCGCCTCCTCGTCGGACACGAACGTCTCAGCGACCAACAACACGAACGATTGCTCACCTTGTTGGGCCACGGCGACCGCCACGGTGACGTCACCAACACGTACCTCGCCAAGGAGCTCCTCCGCGACGTCTACGACACGCGAAACGGTCCGCGCCGCTCGGCGGCGGCTGCGTCGCTTCTACGAACACTGCGATCAGACCGGCGTACACGAATGCCGACGACTCGCCCGCACCATTCGCGCCTGGGAAGCCGAGGTCCTCGCCTTCCACACGACTGGCCGTTCGAACGGGCCGACCGAAGGCATCAACCTGTTGATCAAGAAGGTCAAACGCGTCGGGCACGGCTTCCGCAACTTCAACAACTACCGGCTACGGCTCCTGTTGCACTGCGGCGTCCAATGGCACACTGTCCCCACCACGAGAGTGCGAGGCCGTCAACCACGCTTCATCGCGTAGAGCCCCTTTCGTTCGACGTGCACGCGGGGATGCTCGTGGCTCAGGTGCAAGGATCTCGCCCCACTCCGTACGTTGTCACGGTCGCGTCTGAATCGCCGACGGCCGAGCAGTGGGCGAATGTCGACGCCGCGCTTGGCGCGCGGGTCGGGTTTGTGGATGTACGTGTTCGCTCCCTGGTGGCCGTTTGGCGACGGTGCACGCCTGCGCGCAGGATTGCGTGCTGAAACTGACGGCAGGCTCAGCGAGGTACCGGACCGCCCGACGCCGTATTGCGCCGCCTCGTAACGCTCGACGTCGACGTCGCGGCGAGCCCGTCCGCGATCTCGTCTCAACCGTGTACGAGATCGTGTGCGATCGGGAGACTGACACGGGTGCGTGACGCCGGTCGTGCGATGCGGATCAGGTGCAATCGACGGCGACTTCGAGCGCCGCGCAGATCTCCCGCAATCGCACCGCGCTCGAGTGTGCCGAGTCGCTCGACGAGGACCGTAATCGAGACGCTCTCGACGGAGTCGAGGTTCACCGCGCTCCGACGGCCGATAGGGTCGTCGGCCGGCTCGAGCACGACTTCGCTCGGCAATCCGCGAATCGTGGTCGTGCACGGCGCGACGAGGGCCCTTCGGAGGCGGGGGATGGCCGCGTCACGCGAGAGCACGACGACGGGACGTCGTCCGATGTCGGGGGGCTCGCACCACCACAGTTCGCCTCGTCTGGGTATTGCGGTCACGTCGCGCCGGCCGCATCGCGAAACGACGCCAAGTCTCCCCAGTCGTCAGCCTCGTCGAGAGGGTGTGCCTCGTAGGCCGAGGCGTACAAGGCGTCGGTCTCTGCAGCTCGATAGCGAATCAGGAGCGCCGCGAGCGCTTCGTCGATGAGCGCGGCGTCGGTCGCTCCTGCGTGCAGTTGGCGGGCGCGGGCAAGCAACGCCTCGTCGACGGTCGTGCTCACACGAGTCCTGGCCATGGCATAACTATGCCACAAATATGCCATGACTGCCACCTCGGTCCGCGTCCTTCGATGCTCTTTCCCCTCCCGAAGCGGTCCGCAGGGTGATGCGTAGGTGACGCGCAGGAGGGACGAGGCTCCGCGACGGTGGCCCAGCCCGGCCGCCAGCGCGGCCGCCAGCGCGGCCGCGTGTGTGGATGACCGGGAGGCAACGTGCGTCAAGGCTTTGGTGCTCGCAGTGCAGGCTCGCGACGGGGACGGAGCGTCCTGGCAACGCTGCTCTCCGTCACGGTCGGGTTCGTCGGGGTGATCGCCGCCGTCGGCGCGCCCGCGGCCTCCGCATCCACCGGCAGCTTCTCGGTCGAGCCCGTCGTCGGCGTGCGCACCAGCGGCCCCGACACCTGTGGGATCGGGCCGGTTGCAGGTACCAACTGCGCCGTCACGATCGTGCTCGACGGTAGCGGCCTGCCGATCGCCGACCCTTCGACGGTCGGCGTCCAGGAGTACGGCAACAGCACGCTCGTCTCGGTGGTCGACAACAACGACGGCAGCAGCGGCTGGCAGGCCGGCCACGACACCGACACGTTCACGACCTGCAAGGTCCTCATCGGCGAGTCGACGAGCACCGTGCTCATCCTGGCGGTCGGCGACCTCGGACCGACGTGCCCGGGCTACTCGATCCAACCCGGCGACTCCGTCCAGGTGACGCTGTACACCGACGCAACCGGCAGCACCGTCTTCGACACCGAGACCGTGACCGCGGGCACGGCGACGACCAACCCGAGCGCGGAACCGTCGGTCGGTGACGTCAACCCGCCCACCGGTCCCCAAGGCGGCGGCACGGACGCCGCACCCGGATCAGGCGCGGTCACCGTCACCACGAGCAACGCCGGCGCCCCGGAAGCGGTCTGGTTCGCGAACCCGAGCGGCCTGAGCGGCGCGACCGGTGTCGCGACGAACAACATCACCCCGGTCGACGCGACGCACGTCAGCGTCGTCCCGCCGGCCTCGGGCGCGCAGGCGAACGAAGGTGTTTCCGTGCAGGTCGCCGACCAGGTGAACGGAACCAGTCCGGAGGCCTGCGCCGTCCTGCTGCCCGGCGGCTGCCCCGACGAGTACATGTACATGAGCGAGCACTCGGACACCTTCGGGCCGTCCGCGCCGTTCAACCTCAACTGGAGCGACACCCTGGCCAGCGCGTCCGCGGCCGGCAGCAGCGCGTGCGGCACCGGGAGTACTTCCGGCGTGTCCGCCGGCCTGACGATCGGCGGCTCCGTCACCGGCGGCGGCCTCGGGCTCGCGGCGAACTACGGCGTCTCCGAATCGGAACTGGGAGTACCGGAAACCATTGTGGGATCGGCGACATTGACCGTGGTCAGTCCGATCGTGATCACCGTGTCGCTGTCGGGAACGCTCTCCGCGTGCGAACAGATTCCGATACCCGATCTCGCGATCCCGAACGTCGCCGGTTTCTACTTCGTGGTCGGCGGCAGCATCTCCGGATCGGCGACGCTCACGATCACGATCAACCAGGGCACGTACACCCTCGGGGGCGGATACATCCCCGGGTCGAACGCCGACGACACGCGCGGCGCCTCCGTGGTATCGAACTGTGTTGACGGCAACGGGAACCCGACGACCGACTGCGTGACGACCGCGTTCAGCGCTTCCCTGACCGGCACGCTCACCGTCTCGCCCTTGTGGCTGCAGGTCGGTCCGAGCTTCGCCAACGTCGGCGCCGGCCTCACCGCAGGCGCCATCGGGACTATCACCTACCCGCCGCTCAGTGTCGACGGTGACATCTGTGTCGCCGGCAACTGGGTTGCGCAGGTGAACGTCGGCCCGCTGAGTGGCAGCACCGGCGGCAACTGGCTCGGCCCGTTCAACATCGTCGGTGACGGAAGCATCTGCCCCTTCGGATCGACGGTCGGCAGTGGCTCGTCGGCGCCGGGCGCGCCGGTCGGCGTCACCGCGAGCGGGGGCGACGCGCAGGCGACGGTCAATTGGTCTCCGCCCGCATCCGACGGCGGAAGTGCCGTCATCGGTTACAACGTCTACGAAGGCACGTCTCCAGGCGGTGAGTCGACGACGCCGGTGAACGCGTCGCCACTGGCGGCCGACGCGACGTCGCTCCCCGTAACCGGTTTGACGAACGGCACGACGTACTACTTCACGGTGACGGCGATCAACGGGGTCGCCGAAGGCGCGGTCTCGAACGAGGCGTCGGCGACCCCCACCGCGGGCACGACGGCACCGGGCGCGCCGATCGGTTTGACTGCGAGTGGTGGAAATGCACAAGCGGCGTTGAACTGGTCGCCGCCGACATTCGACGGCGGGAGCGCGATCACCGGTTACAACGTCTACAGAGGTACGTCCGCGGGCGGTGAGTCGCCGACGCCGGTGAACGCGTCGCCCCTGGCCGCTTCAGCATCGTCGTATGTCGTGACGGGTCTGACGAACGGCACGCCCTCTTTCTTCACCGTCAAGGCCATCAACGCGGTGGGCACGGGCGCGGCGTCGAACGAGGCGTCCGCCACACCGACCGCGTCCGCGACCGTTCCGGGTGCACCGGTCGGTTTGACCGCCAGCCCCGGCAACGCGGCAGGCATCATTGAACTGGTCCGCGCCGGTATCGAACGGCGGCAGCGCGATCACGGGCTACAACGTGTTCGAGGGCACCGCGGCCGGCGGCGAGTCGGCCACGCCGGTGAACGCATCGCCGTTGCCGGCGTCCGCGGCGTCGTACACGGCGACGGGCTTGACGAACGGCACGAACTACTTCTTCACGGTGAAAGCGATCAACGGCGTCGGCTCGGGCGCGGCATCGAACGAGGCGTCGGCGAAGCCGACCGCGGCCGCGACGGTGCCGGGTGCACCGACCAACCTGACCGCGAGTGCCGGGCAGACGCAAGCGTCGTTGGACTGGTCGGCGCCGGCCTCGGACGGCGGGAGTCCGGTCACGGGTTACAACGTCTACAAGGGCACGGCCGCCGGCGGTGAGTCGGCGACGCCGGTGAACGCATCTCCCTTGGCCGCATCGGCTTCGTCGTATCTCGTCACGGGTTTGACGAACGGGACGAAGTACTTCTTCAAAGTCAAGGCCATCAACGCGGTGGGTACCGGCGCAGCGTCGAACGAGGCGTCGGCCACACCGACCGGAGCTGCAACGGTGCCGACCGCACCGGTCTACCTGACGACCGGCGCAGGGAATGCGCAGGCGACGTTGACGTGGTCGCCACCCCTCTCGAATGGCGGCAGCGCGATCACCGGTTACAACGTGTACCGGGGCACGGCGTCGGGGGGTGAGTCGACGACGCCGGTGAACGCGTCGCCGCTGCCGGCGTCGGCTTCGTCGTACCTCGCGACGGGACTGCGCAACGGCACGAGGTACTACTTCAAGGTACGGGCGATCAACGCGCGAAGGTGTCGGCGCGTTCTCGAATCAGGCGTCCGCGACGCCGGCGGAACCGACAAGTGTCCCGAGTGCGCCGCGCACGTTGAAGGCGGTACCGAGCAAAGGCAAGGTCTCGTTGACGTGGGCGGCGCCGTTGTCGAACGGCGGGAGGTTCATCACGGGCTTCAGCGTGTTCGACGGCACGACCCCGGGCGGTGAATCGATCGTGCCCGTGAACCAGTTCGTGCTCGGCGGCAATCAAACCCAGACGACGATCAGCGGTCTGACGAACGGAACGACGTACTACTTCACGGTCCGGGCGATCAACGCCGACGGGATCGGTGCGGCGTCGAACGAGGTCGCCGCGGCGCCGGCAACGGTTCCGGGCCCGCCGACCCTGGTGACCGCCAGAGCCGGCAACAAGACGGTCGCGTTGACATGGGTTGCACCGACTTCGACCGGCGGAAGAGCGATCACCGGTTACAACGTGTACAAAGCCACGGTTTCCGGCGGGCAGACGTCGACGCCGGTCAACGCGTCTCCGCTCGCAGCGGGTGCGCGCACGTACACGGTCACGGGACTGACGAACGGCACGCGCTACTACTTCAAGGTGCGGGCGATCAACGCCCAGGGTGTCGGTACCAGCTCGAACCAGCTGTCCGCGATCCCGGCGACGGTTCCGGGTGCTCCGACGGCGTTGAAGGGCGTGGCCGGGAACGCAAAGGTGGCGCTGACGTGGGTTGCGCCGACGGCGACGGGCGGGAGCCCGATCACCGGTTACAACGTCTACAAGGGGACCGTGTCGGGCGGTGAGTCAGCGACACCCGTGAACGCGACGCCGCTCGGCGGGGTGGCGAAGAGCTACACGGTGACCGGGCTCACGAACGGCACGAAGTACTTCTTCACCGTCAAGGCCATCAACGTGATGGGAACGGGGGCGGCGTCGAACCAGGCCGCGGCGACACCGGTCGCCGCGGCCCTGGCGTCGATCTCCCGGACCTACGCCAGAAGGCTCTGAACCGACCGCGTCCCCGGCCGCGGCCGACGAGAAGGTTCCGCCCGCGTTCGCGCGTAGCGTGTGTGACTCGCGTCGAGAATCCGAGGAGGCAGGTCGTGAGCCCGCGTCGTAGCAGCAACGAACCCGGACCGGAAGAACGAGCAGAGCTCGATCGGGAAGAGCGCCGCGACGCGTGGGAACAAGCGTCCGAGCTCGGGAGTGGCGACGACGCCGAGGAGGACGACGGTGAGTTGACCGTCGCCGAGCTCCTCGAGGTCGATCAGACGGAGCTCGAGGAGCTCGGTCTCACCCTCGACGACCCACACCAACCCGACTCGGAGTAACAGGCCCGCGGCCGTCGGGCGAAGTCGCAGGGTCGGAATACGCCGCGCACGGCGATGTCGTCGCCTTCACCTGATCGCCGTCGTTCCGAAGAGCAGGTCGAGGGCGCGTTGGACCGACTTGTCGACGTCACGGATGGTGCAGCGCCCGAGTGCCCATGACCGCAGCCGGGTCACCATGACCGCGTTTGCGATGTCGACGATCGCGGCCGCCGTGCCGGGATCGGTCGACGACATCGCGGCGGTGAGCGTCGCGGTGTTCTGCGCGGCGAACTCGTCCCACAGCGCTCGCGCGTTCGGATCGTTCGAGCTCTCGAGCACGATCTCGGCGCGCATCATCTGTGGGTAGCGCTCGAACGCGCGGACGGCCCGGCGCATCAGCGCTCGCAGGCGGGACTCGTCACCGGCGCCCGAGACGGATCCGGCTCGTCCGGCCGTGGGGTAGCCCGACGCCCATTCGAGCATCGCCGCGGCGTAGAGATGCTCCTTCGACGTGAAATAGCGGTATATCGTGGCCAGGGCGACTCCGGCCTGCTCGGCGACGTCGCGCATCTGGATCGCGTCGTACTCGCCCCTCTCGAGCAGGTTGATCGCCGCCTTGACGATCCGTTGTCGGCGTTCCTGTTGCCCGCGGGGGAGCGAGGCGGGGTTGGGCAGTACGACGGCCATGACCTTGATAATAGAACGAGAATCTGCTTATAGTCGGGGAATGACCACAGATTCGGCCGCCCTCCGGTACACCCTCATCTCGTCGGACTGCCACGCCGGCGCCAACCACGAGACCTACCGCGAGTACCTCGACCCGAAGTTCCGCGACGACTTCGACGCCTGGCGCGGCAAGTACAAGAACCCGTGGAAGGACTTGCGCGACACCGACCTGCGCGTGCGGAACTGGGACGACGACCGGCGCGACGCCGACCAGCTCGCCGACGGCGTCGTGGGCGAGGTGATCTTCCCGAACACCGTGCCGCCCTTCTACCCGGGGTTCGTGTTGTTCGCGGCGCCGCCCAAGCCGGACGAGTACGAGCACCGACGCGCCGGCATCCACGCGCACAACCGCTGGCTGGTCGACTTCTGCGCGCGCAAGCCCGCACAACGTGCGGGCGTCGGCCAATTCTTCCTCAACGACATCGACGACGCGATCGAAGACGTCACGTGGATCAAGGAGCACAACTTGCGCGGCGGTGTGTTGCTGCCGACCGTCGCGCCCGACGTCACGTGGGTGAAGCCGCTCTACGACCCCAGCTACGACCGTCTGTGGGGCGTCCTGCAGGACCTCGAGATCCCGGTGCAGCTGCACGGCGGTACCGGCTCGCCGAACTACGGCAAGTTCTCGTCGGTCCCGATGATCATGATCAGCGAGGTGGGCTTCTACGGGTCACGACCGTTCGTGCACATGCTCCTCTCGGGTGTGTTCGAACGCTTTCCCGGCCTCAAGTTCGTGATGACCGAGAGCGCGGTGTCGGCAGTCCCGCCGATGCTCAAGCAGCTCGACGGAATCATCGCCAACGTGCGCAAAGGCGAGATCGGCGAGCTCAAGTACACCGCCGAGAACGCGCTGCCGCGCTCGGCCACCGAGTACTTCCGGCAGAACTGCTGGGCCGGTGCCAGCTTCCCGGGCCCCGAGGACTGGGAAGCCCGCAAGGTGCTCGCGCCCGGGCGCTTCATGTGGGGCAGCGACTACCCGCACGACGAGGGCACCCCGCCCTATACCCGCGAGACGTTGCGGGCGGTGTTCAACAACGTGCCCGAGGCCGAGTTGCGCGATGTGCTCGCCGGCAACGCGGCCCGTTGCTTCGACTTCGACCTCGACGCGCTCGCGCCGCTCGCGGCGCAATACGGCCCCACGGTCGAGGAGCTTGCGACGCCGCTCACCGATCTTCCCGAGAAGCCGAACGCCGCGCTGCTCAAGGCGGTGAGGAGTCCGGCCGCGTGACCGACGCCCGCTCCGCAGAGGGCGAGCTCGTTCGGCTCGAGGTCGGCGACGACGGTGTCGCCGCGGTCACGCTCGCCGATCCGGCGCGCCGCAACGCCCTGCGGCTCGAGATGACCGAAGCCCTCGCCGGCGCCGTCGACGACGCGTTGGCCGCCGACGCGCGCGCGCTCGTGCTGCGCGCCGAGCCGCCGGTGTTCTGCTCGGGCGGGTCGCTCGACGACCTCGTCGCGCCCCGCGCGCCGCTCGAGGCGACGTATGCCGGGTTCCTGGCGCTCGCGCGCTGCCCGGTGCCGACCATCGCCGCGGTCGACGGCGCCTGCGTCGGTGCCGGCGTGAACCTGCCGCTCGCCTGCGACGTGATCGTGTGCTCCCCGCAGGCTCGGTTCGACCCGCGCTGGCTCGACGTCGGTATCCACCCGGGTGGTGGACACCTCTGGCGTCTCCGCGAGCGCATCGGCCGGCAGGCCGCGGCCGCGCTCGTACTGTGCGGTGAAGACCTCGACGGAGCGAACGCCGCCCGTACCGGTCTCGCGTGGCGGTGCGTGGCCGCCCACGAGCTCGTCGACGTCGCACGCGGGCTCGCGCGCCGCGCCGCGAGCCGTGACCCGGAGCTCGTGCGGCGCACGAAGGCGACCCTCGACGCCTCGGCGGCCATCGCCGACAACGACGCGGCAGTCACGCTCGAGCTGTCGCCTCAGCGCTGGTCGATGGAGCGCGACGGCTTCCGCGAACGCGTCGTCGCGCTGCAGGAACGGCTCGCGGCCCGTCGCCGCGACCCGCGATCCGACGAAGACCCCTGAGATCGGAGGGCGCGTCCGGCCATTGGTAAGCCGAAACTGATAAGGGTAGGCTTACTATATGGCTCGGGACCCGGATGTCGACGAAGTTGCGGGCGCGCTGATGGCGGGGATGGGTCTTCTCGTACGGACCCTGCGGCAGGCGCAAACCGAAGGCGAGCTCACGATCCCGGAGCGGTCGGCGCTCGCGCGCCTCGATCGCGGTGGACCGATGACGGCGACCGAGCTCGCCAAGCTCGAACAGATCAGCCCGCAGTCGATGGGCGCGACGCTCGGCGCGCTGGAAGCGAGCGGTCTCGTGCTGCGCCGCCCCGATCCCGACGACCGCCGCCGCGCGGTGATCACGATGACCCGGGCCGGGCTCCAGGCACTGCGCCGGCGGCGGTCGGCCCGGACCGCGCTGATCGCGCGGGCCATCTCCACCGAGCTCACACGGGACGAGCTCGAGCAGCTCCGTGCGGCCGCGCCGTTGATCGAACGAATCGCGCAGAGCATCTGACGTGTCGACGACCCGACCATCTCTGACCGCAGGCGCGGGCCAACCCGGCTTCGTCGCGCGCACGCTCTCGTCGTTCCGCTCGCGCAACTTCCGGCTGTTCTTCATCGGCCAGACCGTTTCCAACACGGGCAATTGGCTGACGATGGTCGCGCTCACCCTTCTCGTGCTGCACCGCACCGACAGCGGAGTCGCAGTCGGTGTGCTGTCGGCGTGTCAGTTCGGTCCGATCCTGCTGTTGTCGGCGTGGGCGGGGGTGATCGTCGACCGCACCGACAAGCGCAAGCTGCTCGTGGTCACGCAGACCCTCGAGATGAGTCAGTCGTTCGCACTCGCCGCACTCGCGTTCATGCACCACGCGCCCCTCGGCGCGTTCTACGGCACCGCCGTGGCGGGCGGCTGCATGCTCGCGTTCGACAACCCGGTGCGGCGCACGTTCGTCAACCAGATGGTGCCGCCCGAAGACGTCCCCAACGCGGTGACGCTCTATAGCGCGATGGTGAACATCTCCCGCATCCTCGGGCCGGCCATCGCGGGCGTTCTGATCGTGACCGTCGGCTTCGGGTGGTGTTTCACCATCGACGCGATCTCGTACGCGACGGTGCTGACCGCGCTGGGCATGATGCGCACCTCGGAACTCCGCCGGGTCGCGGTCACGCCGCGCGCGGCGGGGCAGATCCGCGCCGGTCTGCGCTACATCGCGGCCGTTCCGGAGCTCTGGATCTCGTTCGTGATGATGCTGATCGTCGGGACGATCAGCTACAACTTCACGGTCGTGTTCCCGCTCTTCGTCGAGAAGGGTCTGCACGGTGGCGACGGCGCGTACACGCTCGTCTACTCGGCGTTCAGCGCCGGCGCGCTCGCCGGCGCGCTGCTCGTCGCCCGGCGGACGACCGTCAGCGTCCTGACGGTCGCGTTCGGCGCCTCGTGGCTGGGCGGATCGATGCTCGTGCTCGGGATCGTGCCCGACATCGTGTTCGCGGTCGCGGTGGCGACAGTCGTCGGCGCGGGCAGCGTCGCGTTCATGACCGCGGCCACGTCCCTTGCGCAGATCCGATCCGATCAGGAGATGATCGGGCGTGTCCTCGCGATCCAGACGGTGCTGATCATCGGCACGACGCCAATCGGCGGACCGATCCTCGGCGCGATCTCCGACGCGATCGGCGCGCGCTGGCCCGTCCTCATCGGCGGTGTCGCCGCACTCGTCGCGGCGCTGTTCGGGCTGGTCGCCGGCCGCCGTTCCGAAGCACACCAAGGAGCACGATGACCGACTCAACGCCCACGATCGACCCGGGTCACACCGCCTTGATGGTCATGGACTATCAGGCTGCGATCATCGGTCGCGTGCCCGACTCCGACGCTCTCCTCGTTCGAATGCGCGACACGATTGCTCTCGTGCGTCGAGCGCGGGATGCACGTCGGTTACGTCCGTGTGGCCTTCGAGGATGCCGATTACGCGGCGGTGCCCGCGACGAACAAGTCGTTCAGCGTCATTGCCGGTGGCCGCCAGATGCACGCCGACGCGCCGGAGACCGCAGTGCACGAGACAATCGCACCGCAACCCGGCGACATCCAGGTCCGCAAGACGCGCGTCGGTGCGTTCTCGACCACCGACCTCGAACGACAATTGCGCGACCGCGACATCGACACGTTGGTCCTCGCCGGTATCAGCACGAGCGGCGTGGTCCTGTCGACCGTGCGCGACGCGGCCGACCACGACTATCGCCTGTACGTCCTCGAGGACTGCTGCGCGGATTTCGACCCCGAGGTCCACGGCGTCCTCACGAAGAAGGTCTTCCCCCGCCAGGCCTACGTCATCTCGATCGCCGACCTGCCGGGCCTGCTTCCCTAGCCGGCGCCGGCGAGTGGGTTCGGTGTCGGCTCGCCGATCCGTTGGAGTGTGTTGCGATCGACGTGATCGACCAGACCTTGACGGTCAGGAACACGCAACTCGGTGTGTTCCTCGTACGACCACGTTCCATTTTCGTGGACCGTGACGCGGATGCGGAAGCTGACCGTTTGGAAGGCCCGGTCGAGAAACGGGTTCGACAGAATGCCGTTGACCTCGGAGCCGAGCGCCGCGCTCACCTCGAACTCGGCGGCGTCCGGCTCCGCCGGGCCGACCGCCAAGAGCACCTGGCCGCGCGGAATCGCCAGGGTGTGGAGAACGGTGCGTGCGGCCGGTTCCCAGAGCCAGTACCCGACCTGGTCGTGGAAGGTCTCGACTTCACCCGGCTTGACGATATGGGTGTGATACCGCAGGCCGTAGAGCAACTGCGGTCCGTTCGTCTGCGGGTCGATGGGTTGCAACTCGTACCGCTCGACGAAGACGTTGTGCTCGTCGCCGTCGACGACCGGACCGGTCACGTCCGACCCCGGACCGACGGGATGCACATCTGCGCCTTCGGCACTCGTCCAGATACCCGCAAGGGGACGGAGCGGACCGAGGTTGGCGAGCGTGTCGTCGCTACCGTCGGCCTCGGTGTAGATGTCGGATCCGTAGTCGTGCACCGCGCCCTCACCGCTCATGAGAAACGATAGCCCCGTGAAGATCCCCGGTGATCGGCTCGGCGGCCGGCCGGCTCAGACCGGCGGTCGTTCGTCGGCCATCTCCCGCAGCTTGTTCTTCAGGATCTTGTCGAGGGTGCCGAGCGGAAACTCGTCGACGACGTACACGGCGCGCGGCACCTTGAAGTCGGCGAGTTGCGCGCGACACGCTTCGATGACCTGGTCCTGCAGCGCGTCGACATCGGGCGCGGCCGGCGTCGTGATCACGAAGGCGACGACGACCTCGCTGAGGAACTCGTGCTGTTTGCCGACCACCGCGACCTGCCCGATTCCCGCAACGGTCGCCACGACCTCCTCGACCTCTTTCGCGGAGACGTTCTCGCCGCCGACCTTGAGGAGGTCCTTGTCGCGCTCGCGGTAGAAGAGGTTGCCGCCCTCACCGAGCACGACCATGTCGCCGGTCTTGAACCAGTCGCCCTCGAACGCCTTCGCGTTCGCGTCGGGATTGTTGAAGTATTCGAGGAACAACTGGATGCCGCGCGTTCCCCGCAACCAGAGCTCCCCGGTCTCGCCCTCCGCGCACAGGGCGCCGCTCTCTCGATCGACCACCGCGAATTCGTAGCCGGGGGTGATGTGGCCCATCGAGCGCTCGGGCAGGCGGTCGGCGGGCCGGCCGTTGGTGGCATGGATGACCGTTTCGGTCATCCCGTAGGCGGCGTAGACGTCGATGCCGCACAGGTCGTCGAGCATCTTCATGATGAGGCCGAAGACCCCGACGCGCAGGCGACTCGCGGGCTTGTCGGCCTCCATCAACGTGGGAATGACGAAGGGCATCAGCGAGATGTGGGTGATGTCGTTGCGGACCACGACGTCCCAGAAGCGACTGGTCGACCACTTCGGCATGAGCACCGCGGTTGCGCCGACGCCGAGCACGGAGAACATCGACCAGCTCTGCGCGTTGACGTGGAACAACGGCAGGTAGATCAGGTAGCGGTCGTCGGTGCGCAGGTCGATGTTGCGCGGGCCGATCCGGCTGGCCCACACCGCGTTGGCGTGGGTGTGGACGACGGCCTTCGGTTTGTTGGTCGTGCCCGAGGTGAACATGATCCCGAACGGGCGCAGCGGTTCGATGGCCCGGCCCGCCCACGACGCCCCGTCGCCGCGCAGGTCGTCGAACGCGATCGTGGTGCCCGGTTCGGGACGATCGCCGATGATCGCGACCCAACGCAGGTCACGGCGCGCGGCGCCCACGTGGCCGACGAACTCGGGTTGCGTGATCGCCGCGACGCATTCCGCGTGGTCGATGAACCAGCCCACCTCGGCGGGCGCGGATCGCGTGTTCGTGGTGACGGCCACCGCTCCCAACGTCGCGCAGGCCAGCCAGGCGAGCAGCATCTCGGGGCAGTTGTCCGCGTGGATCAGGACCTTGTCGCCGATCTCGATCCCTCGGTCCCGTAACCCGGCCGCGAGGTCGCGTGTGGCCGCGAGGAGTTGCGCGTACGTCCAGGTCGTCTGCGACCCGGCGACGGGGTCCCAGATCAGCGCCGGATGGTCGGGCTTCTGCTCGGCCCAGTGCTGCAGGAGCCAGGGGATGTCCTGTCCGTGCATCTGCAGTTCGTCGATCGCGGAACGGTCCATATTCCTGCCCTCTTCGGTCCGGGTGCCGCCGGGAAACTAGCGCCGAGCGGTTCATCGTCGGGCGGGCGCCATCGTCCGGGGCGTAGGTTTGACGTGCACGGGCGCGCGACGTCGGCGCGCGGGGGCGAGTCGGAGTCGGTATGGAAGCCAGGAACATGGGACGCCGCGAGCTGATCGAGTTGCTCGGTGGGCTGGCGTTTCTCGCGGCGTGCTCGGGTACGTCGCCGAAGGCACGGGCTGCCGGAACGCCCGCATCGACCGGACCGGGATCCCCGACCACCTTTACGTCGAACGGCCCGGCCGTACCCGTGTCGAAGCGGTTCACCCCGGCGCAGCTCACACGGTTCCGCGACCGCTACGCAGGGAAGTGGACGAGCGCGTGGGTCGAAGACGGGGGCCGACGGGGAACCGCCGAGGCGTCGATCGCGCTCGATGTCGTTCGCCGCGTCGCCACGTATACGGTCGCATTCGACGGACCGCTGCTCGGTGGCGACGGCCCGAGGCCCACGACCTACGTCGTCGGTGTCGACCAGTACGACGCGACTTCCGACCAAGCCGTCGCCCTGACCCCGCAGTTGGGGCGGATCGAAGTGACGATCGAGGGATTCGGTCACGTTCAGCTGCGCGCGACGGACGTGCCGGGCCATCGCGAGATCTCCTCTGTCGACATCAAGGCGGTGATCGAAACGTCCGAAGTGGGCAGTGTCACGTACACGATCAACAAGACCGACGGCACGACACAACAGGGAGCGCTCGCGGCCGCGAAGAGCTCGACGCCGCCCCCGTTTCCGTCGCTCGATCAGGCGACGAGCGTCAACGCCTTCGTGACCGGCGACTATGCCGCGTCGTTGATGACCACGGCGACGGCCGCCCGGCTGCTGGGCCAACCGTGCAAGGCGCCCGTGGCCAACGGCGGCCGCATCGAGTACGCGCCGGGAATCGATGTGAGCAACGCTCGGGTCGAAACCGTCGCCGACAGCATCAACGGGTCGGGTGCGGTCATCCAGTACTCCATATACCGGGCGCCCGATGCGGCGGCGATGCGCGCGTTCTTCCAGCGCTATGCGGGATATCGGGCCGTCCCGGGCTTGGGAGAAGCGGCCGCCGCCTACCCGCCGGGTACGTCACCGATCACGATCCTCGATGCCCGTAAGGGACGGGACAGTCTCGAGGTGACGATTGTCGGCGGGCTTCACCACGAGCAACTGCCGGTCCGGCAGAACGACGCGCTCTTCGTCGCAGTCGCGCAGTCGATCCTGGCGCAGCTGCCTATTCGATGATGCGTGCGGGCTTGAATCCCTTGACCGTCAGATAGAGGCCGAGCGACAACTCCCAGAAGAACTCCGGGATCGTCGCGATGCCCTGACCCACGGAGCCTCGGCCGATGATGTTCAACACGACCGCGATGCCCGAGAGGCAGATCAGCGGACCGCCGACGAGGCCGAGCATCGCCATGCGTCGGGGCACCAATTCCGAGCGGTACATCAAGTAACCGAGGATCAGCCCGTTCCCGATGCCGACGACGAAGCCGGGTCCGAGCACGAACGTCCAGTTGTGGATTGCGACGAGCGCCTTGCCGATCGGGACGAGTGTCGTCGCGTCCGCGCCGGTGGCGGACCGCCGCAACGTGACGACTGCGAGCAGGCTCACGATCCCGACGGCGATGAACACGCTTTCGGCGATCCGCGCGGTCACGAAACCGAGCGCGAGGCCTTTGCTCTGGCGCTTGACGATCGGGTACAGCACGACCGCGGTGCCGATGTTCGCGACGATGAGGAGCAACTCCAGGACCGCGCCGAGCGTCACTCGACCATCAGCACCGTTACCGACGATGTACCCGGCGTCGTGGAGAACCGGATGGTAGAGAAGCAGCGCGGGGATCGACGTCACGTAGGTGACGAGGAAGAGGATGCCCGTCAGGCGGGCGATTCTCTGCGGATCGGCGGTCGAGCTTTGATCCTCGAGCAAGAGTGACATGCGTGCTTTCCTCTCCGTGCCTGGCAAGTACCGGACGAGAGGTGCACGGGCGCACACCGACTGTTCCGACCGTAGGGTGAACGACCGAATCTGTCAACCGGCTGAAGGAGGGGCCCAACATGACCGACGCACCGGTCGCACTCGTCACCGGCGCGAGCCGGGGGATCGGCAAGGCCACCGCGTTCGCGCTCGCCGCGGCCGGGTTCGACGTCGCCATCACCGCGCGGACCGTGCGCGAGGGCGACGCGCGCAGCGAACCGAACTCGATCCGCGGCGACGATCCGATCGTGGCGCTGCCGGGGAGCCTCGAGTCGACCGCCGCCGAGATCGCGGCCCGCGGACGACGCGCGTTGATCGTGCCGATGGACCTGCTCGACCGGCCGAGCGTCGAAGCCGTGCCGCCGAAGGTGCTCGCGGAGTGGGGCCGTATCGACGTGCTGTTCAACAACGCGATCTATCAAGGACGCGGCACGATGGATCGCATCCTCGACATGAGGTTGGACGACATCGACAAGACCATGCGCGGGAACTTCGCGCACCAGCTGCGTCTCATCCAGCTCGTCCTGCCGCACATGCTCGAGCGGGGCACGGGCCGCATCCTCAACATGGTCTCGGGCTCGGCCCGGCACGATCCGCCGGGTGCCGCAGGCGCGGGCGGATGGGGGATCCTCTACGCGGCCTCGAAGGCGGCGTTCGGCCGCGTTGCGGGCGGGATCGAAGCCGAGTTCAAGGACCGAGGCGTCCGCGCCTTCAACGTCGATCCCGGGAACGTCATCACCGAGAAGCGACGACTGCAGCATCCGGACGACGACTACGAGCGCGGCTTCGGATCGGCTCCGGCCGAGGCGACCGGGGCGGTGGTCGCCTGGCTCGCCGGCACCGACGAGGCACTCCGCTTCGCCGGCAAGTGGGTCTACGCGCCGAAACTCTGCGCAGACCGCGGCCTCCTGCCGGGCTGGCCGCCCGAGGGCGTGACCCCGTGACCGGCGCGCGCAAGGAATCCGTCTCGATCCCGCAATCGGACGCAAGGAACGCGTAAGGGCGGGTCATCGACGCAGAGGCCGGGCGTACAACTTTCGTGGAGCCATTCCTGGACGAGGTGGCCCGGAAAGGGGTTTCGATGTTCGGATCATCGCCCGTTCCCGCACCCGAGCGCTGGGAACCGCCCGCCGGCGGCGCGATCGCCGAGCCGACGGTTCCGCAGCTCATCGCCATGTTCGACCTGCGCGCGTGCTGGTTCGAATCGTTCCCCTTCGACATGCAACTTCCGCGCATCGAACCCGGGCGGATCGTCCTGCCCGCCGAAGAACCCGGCATCCGGCCGTGGGCGGGCCAGGTCGGCGTCGAGCTCCCCGTACGCCACGGTGATTTCACGCTGGGCCGATTCGTTCTCGTGCCCGCGTCGCCGACGAGCGGTGTCGCGTTGTCGCCGGCGAGCCGCGCCGAGGCGATCGCCATGGCGGCGGCGGTCGGTGCGCGCATCGCCGCCGCGATCGTCGCCGAACGCGAGACCGTCGAGCCGCCGTCGATCACGGAAGTGCAGACCACCAACCCGAGCGAGCGCGCGTCGTGAGTCGGACGCCGCGTGTACCCGCGTGGCGCGAGCAGCCGTCCGAGCCGCAAATGGCGCCGGTCGTCGTCGAGCCGCGCCGGCGCCACCTCCCGCCGTGGACCCATGAAGTCGGCGTCGACGCGCGCGGAATGATCGTGCCGCGCTTTCCCGAGCCGCGACTGGTGCGACGTACCTGAAGCTCACGTGATCGCCAATGCGGCGGCGATCGGGTGTCCGTTGCCGGGTTCGACCGCGTCTGCGAGGCTCACGCCATGTCGAGAGGTGACGGCTGCGGCCGCGGCGCATGACCACCTCCGAACGGGAACTGACCCGGCCGGTCGATCTCTGCACCGCCGACGGCGCGCGGTTGAACCCCGCGGCGCGCGGTTGGTCGCGTCGCCCGTTGCACCGCGCGAACTTGCGCGGTCGGCCCGGTGCCGACAAGCGCTGGGACTACTGGGCGATCCTCGCCGGTGATTTCGTGGTGTCGTCGGTGTACTCCGACCTCGACCGGTTCGGTCTCGCCGACGTGTACTGGGTCGATCTCGTGACGGGGGAGACCGGCGGTCACGCGATCGTCACCCCGGCCGGGGTCACGCAGCTTCCCGACCTCTCGGGTGCCGCGCCGTTGGTCGTCGATCGTGACGGCCTCGATCTCCGGATCACCGACGACGCGGCCGGTACCCGTCTCGTCGCGGGCTGGACCGAGCCGGACGGTGGCGCCGGACGGCTCGACGTCGTGGTCGAGCGCCCCGCCGGTCACGAGTCGCTCAATGTCGTCATTCCGTGGAGTGACGAGTTGTTCAACTTCACCTCCAAGCAGCAGGCCCGCCCCGCGGTCGGCGAGTTGGTGGTGGGGGAACGACGCCGGGCGATCGGCGGACCCGACGGTGCCGAGTCGTGGGGAGTGCTCGATGTCGGCCGGGGGCGGTGGCCCGCGGAGATCAGGTGGAACTGGGGTGGCGGAGCCGGTCGCGCCGGCGACCATGTGGTGGGGCTCCAGGTCGGCGCGAAGTGGACCGAAGGGACCGGCTTCACCGAGAACGGCCTCCTGGTCGACGGCCGTCTGAGCAAGCTGGGTGCCGAACTGACTTGGGAGTACGACTGGGGCGCCCCAATGCGTCCGTGGCGGGTCTTGGATCCGGGCGGTCAGCTCGACATGGTGCTCACGCCGCGTTTCGACAAGCACAGCGCCGTCGATGCGGGTCCCGACCTGAAGAGCGAGACGCACCAGGTGTTCGGAACGTGGGCGGGTCGGCTCGTGACCGACGACGGCCTCGCACTGGAGTTCGCAGGGCTGCAGGGTTTCGCCGAGGAGGCGCGCCAACGGTGGTGAACGCCCCGGCTCGCGCGTACAGCCGCCGCTACCCGCGTCGCGCCTCGGCCGGTTCCGCCGGCCGCGGCGCCGCGCCGTGCGGACGGACCTTCACCCGTAACGAGCCGAGATTCCGCAGCGACGAGCGGACGAGCGCGCGCGTGCGCGGCCGGCGGAGGATCCACGATCGCGTTCCCTGATACGGAGTGTGTACGGCGCGGTAGAGCAGTGCCGATCCCGCGTGTTCACGCAGCAGGCCGGTCGCGACCATGAGATCGGCATTCTTGAAGTCCTGCTTGTACGGTTCGTCGCCCCGAGCGAGATCGATGTACGCGAGGTGCGCTTCGCAGGCATGCCGGATCGTCCGCAGCCTGCGGATGCTGCCCGGCGAATAGCGCGCGTACTCGTCGTTGTAGGAGCTGATCCACGCGGCGAGCACGTCGCCGTACACGAGGCTCATGTCCGCGGCGACGAGGTCGTCGCCGGCTCGTATCGTCGCGGACAGCAGCCTGAGATCACCGTCGCTGCGCTCGGCGAGCACATCGAGCACGTCGCGAATCCACGGTCTCGCGAAAGGATCGGGCCAACCGCTGCGCCGGTATTGCTCCGACTTCCACGCGATGAGACGAGCGAGCACGTCGGCGGAGACCGGGCCCCAGGTGAAGTCGAGCGGGCCGTGCTCTCGTTCGAGACGGCGCCCGCGCTGCATGGCCTTGCGCACGTCGCTGTGGTTGCGCGCGTGCTCGAGATACGCGTCCCAGCCGATCGACGTGTCGATGATCGGAGAAGGGTTGACGGCGAGACCGTCGTCGGGGCCCGACTGCGAGCCGACGAGGTCCGTGAACTCCATCGCGTGGACGCCCGTCGCCCGCATGAGCCCCGCCCACGACCACGCCGCGGCCTCGGCGTGCACGAACCCCTGGCGGTAGCTGAGCCGCCCTCCGATGGGCCGGGCGATTCCCAACGCGTTGGCCCCGTACGCCAGGAAACCGACGTGCTCGCCCGCATCCTCGACGACGGCGACACGCGCGTGCTTCGACACCTCACCGACCGCTCGGGCGAACTCGGCGCTGAGGAAGGGATGCCGCAGCGCGGGCACCTCGCTCTGCATCCGCCGCCACTGTGCGAGCTCCGGCTCGCCCAGTTCGCTCGGATGCATCACGGTCGCCTGCATGAGCCTTCTCTACGCGGCGAGCGTGACGGTCGTGTCACGATGCGCGTCACGCCGGCCGACGTGAGTTGCTCGACCGCCGATCGGTGAACCGGGCATGATGATCCCGACGACTGGGTGACGCCGGGCAAGACGATCTCGGTCACGAACTTCGCGACGACGAACGGCAACCGGGTCGGTATCAGCATCTCCACGAACGATCGGTCGGTCACGCTGACGTTGCACGGATCGCGCGGCCCCGTGCTGTTCGAGGTCCCGGTGTTCGTCGACAACATCGCGACGGCGAGCGCGGGAACCGTCGTCGAGACGACCGGCACCGTAGGGCTGTCGGCCGAGGAGCCGACCGTCACCGTGCAGCTCCGCCACGCATAGCAACGTCGTCAGCCGGCGCCGCCGGGCGCGAAGCGACGTGGAGACCGGCGAGACCGGCGAGACCAGCGGCCGGCCGGCACTCTCCGTCGTGTCGTGTCGTGTCGTGTCGTGTCGTGTCGTGTCGGTCCCGGCGGAATACCCATGGACTCGGAGGCCGGTGCGGTCGAACTGACGGCATGGGGCGCAATCCCGCGTTCTCGCGACGTGGATCGACGGAAGCGGCCGCGCGCTCGGACCAGGTGGGAGGGTGGGCCACGACGGACCGAATCCCGCGGGGTACGGAGGTCCCGCGTCCGTGGCATCGGCCGCACCTCGTTGCGCTGGCGATGGCGCAGATCCTGTTCGTCGTCGTCCTGTTGATGACCGTCCTCCTCGCGGTCGACCGGAGCGCGTCGGCGGCATCGAGCACCGCGCGGCGGGCGAACACGGCTGCGAGCGTCGCGGCCGATCTCGAAGCGGTCGGGCAGGCCAATGTCGAGCTGCAGTCGGCCTTCGATCGCGCCGTCGCCGTCCAACCGGCCGGCGCGTGGGCGGTGCAGTTCAGCGCGGCGAGCGCGGCCGGGATCATCGGGACGGGCGCGTTCAGCACCTACGTGCAGAGGTCGATCAACCTTCCGAACGAGGCTGCGGCCAGAAGTGTGTACACGTGTGCCACCGATGCATGGAATCAGCTGGCCGGGCAGTTCGGGCCCGCGCTCGTCAGCGCGGCGACGCCCACGAGCGTCATCTCGGTGACGGTCGCACGCCTTCGTGTGCTGCAGAGCACGCGCCAGGCGCGCCTGGCCGACCTGCGGGGCTTGTACCTGTCCGAGGAGACTCACGACGAGCTGCAGGTCGCCGCGAACGAGCGCGGTGTCGCGAGGTCGGCGATCGGAGCGACGGCGGTGGTGCTCGCGCTGGGCGCCGCGCTGACGGTGATCGCCGCGCGGCGCGCGTCACGACGGGTCAAGGAGCGCGCTCGGAACGAGCTCGAACGGGCAACACGGGAACGCCAAACCGACTTCGAGTCCCGCGTGCAGCGTTCGATGGCGCTCTCGGTCGACGAGACCGCGGTTCGGGAATCCGTCGCGCACACACTCGCGGTCGTCGGGTTCGACGCGGCCGAACTGCTCGTGGCGGAGAACGACGCGGCCGACTTCGCCCGCGTCATCCCGCCGACGTCGGGCGACGGATGCGGAGTCGAGCGTGCCGCCGACTGCCCGGCCGTGCGTCTGCGCCAACGACTCGACTTCGTGGACGCCGACGCGATCGACGCATGCCCCTTCGTCCGGCGCCGCCACGAGCGGGTCGGCCAGTGCGTCTGTGTGCCGATCACGATCGACGATCAGACGCTGGCCGTGCTGCGGGCGGATGCTGCGGTCGGCGAGCACCTGCCGGTCGAGCAGGCGAACTGGATCGCGATCCTTGCGCGCAATCTCGGAGAGCGGACGAGCTCGCTACGCGTGTTCGCGCACTCGCAGCTCCAGGCGGCGACCGACCCGCTCACGAGGTTGGCCAACCGGCGCACGCTCGAACACGCGATCGGGGCGGGCATGAGCTCGACCACGTACGCGGTCGTGTTCGCCGACCTCGATCATTTCAAGGACCTCAACGATACGTACGGTCACGAGGCGGGCGACGAATGCCTGCGCGCCTTCGCGCGTGCTCGAGCGCGCGACCCGGCCCGGTGATCTCAGCGCCCGCTACGGCGGAGAGGAGTTCGTCGTGTTGCTTCCCGACGCCAACAGCGCCGACGCCGGTGCGGTAGCCGAACGCATCCAGACGCTTCTCGTCGACGAGCTCGCGGACGCGCATCTCGCCCCGTTCACGGTGAGCATCGGCATCTCGTCGACCGATCACGGGGCCGGCATCGAGGAAGTCATCCGTGCGGCCGACCACGCGATGTACACCGCGAAGACCGCCGGCCGGAATCAGATCGTCACCGGCGGCGCGTGAACCCCGTCCTACGAGTACTGCTCGGCGAGGAAGGTGTCGTTCGTGCTCACGTCGGTGAAGGAACCTCCCCTGGTCTCCTCGCCACGCTAAGTCTCCCGTAAGCCTTTCTTAACCACCTCGCCGGGTGTGGTTCCGAGGCGTACGTTCCGTCCGCTCAAACTCAACACGGCGCGGGGGGATCTCAGTGTTCGGTTCGCGGATTGCGAGTTACGGGCGGCGGTCAGGTCGGCGGGGTCTCGCGGCCACGGCCACGGCGCGCCGGGTGACGATCGTCGCCGCGCTGGCCGCGGGCATGCTCGTCGGCACCGCCGGCGCCGCCCGGGCGTCGACGACGATCCAACTCCTCCTGCCGCAGTCCAACGCGTTCTCGATTCTCGGGCACTCGTGCGGTGGAATTCAGGAACAGGCGTTCGCGACCGGGTTCGACCCGACGACCGGCTACCCGACCGGCGACGTCTACATGCAGACCCGCTGCGGAGGAAGCGGGCGCGGCGGCGGCTACCACACGACGACGTATTCGGCGTGGGCCACGGTCACGTGGGACTTCACGGGCGCGGTGGTCTCCGACGCGACCCTCTCCACGGCACCCGTGACCGATCCGACGTTCTCCGCGTTCGACGCGAACGGCAACGAGATCTACAACGCGTCGAACAGTGCCTTCCTCGCGCTCGCGCCGACATTCGTCCCGGCACCGAGGGTCACCGCGGTTTCGGCGATCACGGGCCCGGCCGGCGGCGGCACGAGCGTCACCATCACCGGCACCGGGTTCACCGGCGCGACGGACGTCAGCTTCGGCGGCGTCTCCGCGGCCTTCGTCGTGGACAGCGACACTTCGATCTCGTCGGTGGCGCCGGCCGCGCCCGCCGGTACGGTCGACGTGATCGTCACGTCGGCGGGTGGCGCCAGTGCGGCCAGCCCGGCCGACCAGTTCACGTTCGTCGCCGCCGCGACGGTGACCGGCGTCGTCCCGAACAGCGGCCCGATCTCGGGCGGCACGACGGTGACGATCACGGGATCCGGTATGGCCGCAGCCGCGTCGGTCTCGTTCGGCGACATGCCCGCCGGATTCTCGGTGAACGACGACAGCTCGCTCACCGCCTACTCGCCCCCGGCCGAAGCCGCCGGCACGGTCGCCATCACCGTCACGTCGATCGGCGGCACGAGCGCAACGAATCCTGCCGATCTGTTCACGTACACGACGGTCACGAACCCGCTCTCGCCGACCGTCACGAAGATCACGCCGAACTACGGCAGCCCATCGGGCGGATCGGTCGTCACGATCAGCGGCGCGAACTTCACCGGTACGACCGACGTCGAGTTCGGTACGACGCCCGCAACGGCGTTCACGTTGAAGAGCGACGCGTCGATGACCGCAACCGCGCCGCCCGGGACCGGGGTCGTCGACGTGACGCTGACGAACGCCTCGGGCACGAGCGCGGTCACGTCGGCCGACCAGTTCAGCTACGGACCCGTCGTCACCAAGGTCTCGCCTGCGGTCGGTGCGGCCGGAGGCGGCACCCGGGTGACGATCAGCGGTCACAACTTCGCGGGGGCGACCGACGTCAGCTTCGGCGGCACCTCCGCGTCGAGATTCACCGTGAACGCAACCGGCACCTCGATTACGGCGTTCAGCCCGCCCGAACCCGACTCGGGCGTCCAGCCCGTCGACGTGACCGTCACCAACGCCGACGGGACGAGCGCGATCACACCCCTCGACGTCTTCACCTATGTCGCGCCGACGGTCTCGACGATCGTTCCCGCGAACGGTTCGGCCGGCGGGAACACGAAGGTGGTCATCAGCGGGCACTTCTTCGGCGGGACGACCGATGTCACCTTCGGCGGCGTCGAAGCATCGACCTTCACCGTCAATTCGACCGGCACCCGGATCACCGCCGTGACCCCACCCGAGGCCGGCTCCGGCGTCCAGTCGGTCGACGTGAGTGTCACGACGGCTGCCGGCACGGCAACGGTGCCGGCCGGGTTCACCTACGTCGCGCCGACCGTCGTCAAGATCAGCCCGGTGTCCGGGCCGGTCGCAGGCGGGACCACCGTCACGATCACCGGCGTGAATCTCTACGGCGCGACCGAGGTGGATTTCGGCACGACGCCGGCGAGCATCACGAAGATGACGAACACCTCGCTCACGGTGGTGTCTCCGCCGGGTTCGGGAACGGTCGACGTGACCGTGACGAACGAGGCCGGAACGAGCGCGACCGGGAGCTTCGATCTGTTCACCTACTGACCTCGGCGGCGTTCCTTCTCCGGGGGGAGGGAGCGCGCGTACGTGACGCCGCGGGCCGCCCAAACCTCCAGCTGTCTCTTGGTCCGGACTCCTTCGGGCGCGACCCGCAACCAACCGTCCATCGGTCGCCCGCGCGTCTCAGTCGCCCTGCGCCGTCTCGTCCGGCAGCGCACCGGTACGCGCGACTTCGTCGGCGACGGTTCTCAACTTCACGTTGAGATGCTGCGAGGTGTTGACGAGGAGATCGAACGCGGCGTCGGCGTCGACCCGGCGCGTCGCCATGAGGATGCCCTTGGCCTGCCCGATGACATCACGCGCGACGAGCGCGTCCCTCAGCCCGGCGATGGTGTCGACGTCGCGTTCGCGCAGCTGCGCCCCCGCGAGCGCCATCGCGGCGTGTGACGCGAGCACACCGCCGATCGCCCGGCTGCTCTCGTCGAAGGCGTCACGGCGAGATCCGTAGAGGTCGAGGGCCCCGAGCGTGTCCGCCGCGGCGAACAGCCGAAATCCGAGCATGCTCTCGATGCCCTCGTCGAGCGCGTGCGCGGTGAACCGGGGCCACGCGTCGGCGTTGTCGCGCAGGTTCGCCGACTCGAAGACGGGCTGTTGCCAGATCGCGTCGATGCACGGCCCCTCGCTCAGCTCGTATTCCAGGGTCTCGATCCGACGGACGAGCTCGCTCGACCACGAGCCCGTGACGATCCGCTTCTTGTGCACGAGGAGAATCCCAGCGCCGTCGCATCCCTCGACGTTCTCGGTGGCGAAATCGACGATGTGTTTCAACAAGGCCGCGACGTTCGGCTGAGAGGCCATCGAGCGCGCGACCTCGGCGTACTGCTCGGCCGACGGTACGCCTCCCTGCCAGGAAATCGCCGGGACCGGGTTCGAGTCGTCGGGCACGCGAGCAGCTTGTCACCGGAACGACCGGGCCCGGTCCTTCCGGCCTTCCCGGCCGCGGATTCTTCCTCCGCGGGCCGGAGTTGTGCCATTTCGCGGCCGGTTCAGCTAGCGTTGGGGGCCTTGTTGCCTATGTGGTCCTTGCTCACAAAGCCCCGAAGGCGCAACGTCCGTACCGCGGCCGCGATCGCGGTGGTGTGCAGCCTCACGGGACTGGTCGCGTCTGCCGGTTCGGCCGCGGCGAGCGTCGCCACCGACCAGAAGAGTATCGCTCAGCTCGAGCAGCGGATCGCGGCGCAGGGCGCGCAGGCGCAGTCGCTCGTCGCCCGCTACAACGCAGTGCAGGCCCAAGTCGATGCGCTCGCCGTGCAGACGGCGCATGCCCAGAGCATCGTCGAGGCCGACCTGGCGGCCGAGGCGGTCGCGACCCGCAACATGCGAAGCGTCGCGGTGCGGGCCTACATGAGCGGCGGCGTGATGGATTCACCGCCGCTCGCGCTCTTCTCGGGAACTTCGAACATCACGACGGCCCTGGAGCAGAACCAGTACCTCGGCGCGGTGGGTGACCGGTTGAACGTCGCCCTCGCGGCGCTGCAGCTCGACAAGAGCCGCACCCAGGACGCGCAAGACGTTCTGCTCGCGAAGCAGAAGCAGGCCAAGAAGACGCTGCACGAGCTCGCGAGTGCTCGCGACGCGGCCACGAAGGCGATCGCGTCCGACGAAGCAACCCTGACGCGCGTGCACGGCGACCTCCGGACGCTTCTCGCGGCCGCGGCTGCGAAGCGCGCGGCGGACGAACAGGCGGCCGAGCGCTCGTTCGCGGCCGCGGCGGTGCGCGCGACACCGGTGATCGCGCCCGCTCCGGAAGCGACGATCCCGGCGTCGTTGTCGTCGCCGACGCCGACGCCGACGACGTCGACATCACTCCCGTCGTCTCCGCCGGCGTCGTCGAGCGGGTACGCGAACCCGTTCCGCGGCGTGACCGCGCTCGGTCCCGAACGGATCGACCAGGGGGTCGACTACACGGGCTTCGGACCGGTCTACGCGATCGGCAACGGCGTCGTGCTCAACACGGTCGGGGCCGGGTGGCCCGGAGGCTCTTTCGTCGCGTACCAGTTGAGCGACGGCGCGGCCCGTGGGCTGGTCGTCTTCGTCGCCGAAGACATCGAGGCGAGCGTGCAGGTCGGCGACCAGGTGTCGTCGGGTTCGGTGATCGGCCACATGTACGCCGGTCCGGACGGCATCGAGACCGGTTGGGCCGACGGCTCGTCGCTGCCCGACACGATGGCGCGCGCGAACGGGCAGTTCAACGGTACGAACTCGACCGCGTTCGGTGACAACTTCTCCCGCTTCCTCGAGAGCCTCGGTGCTCCGGGCGGCGTCGAGGTCCCACCGTCGCACGGCTCGTTGCCGCCTTCGTGGCCGCACTGGTGACACGCGTGGCCGCGCGCTGCGTCCCGCGCTGAGCCGCGGTCGGGGCAGCAACGGATGGACGACGCGATCGGGTACTGGTCGTCGCGCTGGCCGGGTGAGGACGGGGGACCGCGCCGTTTGCAGCAGCCCCGCTTCGGGAGCGGTCCTGCGCTCGCCGCCGCGCACGTCGAGGTGCGGTCGCGTGAGGCCTTCGCCGCGACCATGGTGGTGTTGCGCGAACCCGGCGAGGTGTTCGTCCTGCGGCACACCATGGGACCGGACACCGTGGCGTGGGTCGAACGCGTCGACCCGGTCACGCTCGAGACGCGGGCGCGTTCGAACGACCTTCCGGGTGGGCCGACCTGGCCCGGAGGTCTCGCCGCCCACGCGAACGGCTCCCTGTACGTGGTGTTCGGCAATCACGCCCACCGGCTCGCGCCCGATCTCGGTGTGCTCGCCGCGCGCGAGTTGCCGCGGTTGCTTCCCTACAACAGCTTCGTCGTCCTTCCCGACGGTCATCTGGTCACGAAGGACTTCGGTGGTGTGCTCCCCGGCCACGACCCGGCTGCGCACGAACCCCGACCGGCCGAGCTCCTCGTGCTCGAGCCCGAGACGCTCGCCGTTGTCGCCCGGTGCGAGGTGCCGGAGCCGTCGATCGCGCGACTCTCGGCGGACGGCGACAAGGTGTACGTCGTCGGGACGTCAACGCTCTTTCGCGTTCGTTGGGACGGTGGACAGCTCGTGCCGGACGAGACGTTCGCGGCGCGATACCGGACCGAGCCCGGCCAGACGTACGGTTGGGACGCGGTGCTCGCGCTCGGCGCGGCGTGGTTCCTCGACAACGGCGAGGGCAGCGAACGTTACGTCGGGACCTTCCGCGGCCGGGGCATCTCGAGCGCGCCACTGCACCTCGTGCGCGTCGACCTGCAAACGGGCGCGGTCTCGCTGACCGAGATCTGCGGGCTCCCGAACGGCTTGGTCGCGAATCCTCCGGTCGTCGACGAATCGCGTCGCATCGCCGTCGGCTACGACAGTTCCAACGGCGTGCTCGCCGCGTTCGACATCGCGTCCGACGGCGCTGTCACTCCCCGCTGGCGGCGTGACCAGAACCACGCCTGCCATCCGCTCCTGTTCGCCGACACGGGCGAGCTCGTCACGAACGATCACGACTCGACGAGCATGACCGACGCGATCGTCGTGCTGGACATCGAAACCGGCGACGAGCGCGTCCGGGTCGACGCGGGCAGCGCGGTGCAGTCCGTGCTCTTCCCGGCCGCGGGCTTCGGTCGCGACTTCTACTACTGCTCGTTCGCGGCCCTGGCCCGGGTCTCGCATCGCCGCTGAGCGCGGACAGAATCGCCGTTCGGCGAGAGGCGCTCGCTAGCATCACCGGACTCGGAGTCGGCTCACCTTGAACGCACAGGGACTCGACTGTCTCCGCGGAGAGGCAGGCATGGACGAGTACCCCGACGGCTTCGCGGCCCTTGTCGTCGCGCTCAACGCGTCCATGCTCGACGAGGAGAGCCTCGACGACACGCTCCGCCGGGTCGCGTTCATCGCCTGTCAGAGCCCGGTCGGCGCCGACAACGCCGGCCTCACCCTGCAGCGCGAAGGCTCACCCGCGACCGCCGCCTATCACGGCGAGGCGGCGCTGATGCTCGACGAAGCGCAGTACGCGGCCGACGACGGGCCGTGCCTGGCCGCGTATCGTTCGGGCGAGATCGTGCGCGTCGAGCGCATCGAGGAGGCCGCCAGCGCGCTGGCCGGGGTTCGCGGCGACGGCCGCCGAGGTGGGGATCGTCAGCTCGCTCTCGCTCCCACTCATCCTCAGGTCCGAGGTCGTCGGCGCGTTGAATCTCTACGCGTCGCACCCGCTCACCTTCTCGGACGGGACCGTGCACCTCGCCCGCCTGTTCGCGGAGCAGGCCGCGCTCGCCGTGACGAACGCCGACGTCTACTGGCGCACGTACGCGCTCACCGAGAACCTCACGATCGCTTTGGAGAACCGCGAACGGATCGGTCAGGCCAAGGGCGTCCTCGCGACGCGGCTGGGTATCACGATGGACGAAGCATTCGAGCAACTCCGTCGCGCGTCGCAGAACCTCAACATCAAGCTGCGCGAGCTCGCCGACTACGTCGCCGAGACCGGCGCGCTTCCCGAACGCCGGCCCTGATCACCGTCGCTCCACGGCGGTCAGCCCGGTGCGATCGAAACGCCCGTCGCACTCTGCAGCGCGGCGTCGACGGCGGTCTCGAAGACCGGCGTCAACCAGGAGACGTACTTGGTCGTGAGATGGTTGTCGTCGCGGTAAACGAGCAGGTTGCCGACGATCACCGCACACGAGGACGTCGTGCAGACCCACGGCTGTACGTCGACGTAGCTCCCGCCCGCGCCGACGACCGCGTCGCGCTCCGCCGCTGTCCCGAACGCGTTGACGGCGATGTTCGTCGGTGTCGCGCACGCGGTGGCGTCGCCGAGGTGAGCCGAGAGGCAGTCGGGCACGTCCGGGAGGTTCGGCTTCGGCGTCGGGCCCATCACGACCACGCGCGGACCGAGGGCCCTGATCTCCCGGACCATCGTCGCGAGGCCCGAGATCCACGCGGCGCTGTACACGGAGAAGTGGTAGTCGGTGCTGTAGTGGCGCGCGACGCCGAGGATCACGAGCTTCGGTTTCTCGACGCGTATGCGTTCGAGCGCCGACTGCCGGAACTGCGCGCACTCGGTGTAGGTGCGACCGAGCACCGGGCTGAAGAGGGAGAGCTCGAGCGGGGGGCACGTGCTCTTGTCGAGCACGACGAGGCGCCAGTTCCGGCTGTTCGCCATCGCGTCGAGCGCCGGGAACCATTGGGAGGCGTGGGAATCGCCGAAGAGCACGACACTCGTGGGTGACTGCGTCTGTGCGTACGCGCAGGTGTGCGGGGTCGTGACGCTGTAGGTCGCGTTGCAGCCGTCGACGAACGGAAGGGCTTTGTCGCCGTGGGCGCTCCCGAGCGACGGGTCGAGGTTCGACGGGACGGCTCGCGTCGTGGCGCCCTGCGCGACCGCGGTCGCGAGCGGCGCGTATGCGGTCGTGAGTCGTGCTCCGAGCGACGGCGCGTTCTGCTGCGGGGCCGCGGCACCACCCGGTCCGAGGGGCTTGAGCGCCACGGCCGGTTTCGTTCCGTGGAGGGGCGCGAGCATGGTCCCGACGATCGCGATCGTCACGACGGTGACGACCGAGAGCGCGCCGCCCAGCGCGAGTGATCGCCGGGGCCGGCTGGTGAGGCTGCGCGCGAACCGGACCGGACGTTCGACGAACGCGACCGTCGCGGTCGCGAGCACGGCACTGAGCGCGACCAGCGCGAGATTCTCGACGAGGTCGAAGCGGTGCCCGACGAACGCGGGGACGAGGATGAGGACAGGCCAGTGCCACAGGTACCAGGAATAGGAGATGCGACCGGCACGCTGGAGCGGGTTGCTCGCGAGCGCGACGCTCGCGCCGCGCGCGGGTGCCGCGCATCCCGCGGCGATCACGAGCGCGGCGCCCGCGACGGGTACCAGCGCGGCCGTTCCGGGGAACGGCGTGGACGCGGTGAACCGGGTCACCGCCCAGGCGATGGCGCCGATCCCGACCCAGCCGGCCAGTGCGGCGGGAAGTCGCGGCACCCGGGCGATCGCGGGCGCGGCCAACGCGACGCCTGCGCCGGCGGCGAGTTCCCACGCGCGTGTGGGGAGCGAGAAGAACGCCCACGGCTCCGACGCGTGCGTGAGGTACAGCGACAGCACGAAGGAGGCGGTCGCGAGCGCACCGAGCACCACGGCGAGCGTGGCGCGCGCGCCCGTGCGCAGCCGGCGCGGCAGCACGGCCGCGCCGAGCATGAGCAGCAACGGCCACAGGAGGTAGAACTGCTCTTCGACCGCGAGCGACCAGTAGTGCTGGATGGGCGACGGAGCCTGCGCGGCGAGGTAGTCCGTGCGCAGCACGGCGAACCGGTAGTTGGCGACATACAGGGCCGCGGACTGCGCGTCCTTGACGACGTCGCGGGCCTGCAGCGGTGAGAGCGCGACCGCGGACGCGACGACGGTCACCGCGAGGACCAGTGCGGCCGCGGGCAGGAGTCGCCGGAGCCGGCGTCCGTAGAACGCGGCGAACGAGACGCGGCCCGTCTCGTGCACCTCGTTCCAGAGGAGCCGGGTGATGAGGAATCCGGAGATGACGAAGAAGACGTCGACGCCGACGTAGCCGCCGCGCGTGACGCCGAGTCCCGCGTGGTAGCAGACGACGACGAGCACCGCTACGCCGCGTAGCCCCTCGATGTCGGCGCGGAAACGGTCCGGCGGGCGACGGCCGGGCCGAACCTCGATCTCGTTGGTCTCCGGGAGCGTCCCTACGAGGAGTCGCCCGGCGGGAGCAGCGTCGACCATGTCGCGTGCACGGTAGTTCGGTCCCGTGGAACCGCCGGCTCCGACGGTCGGCGTCAGTTCCGGGCGGTGCCGGCGTACATGTAGCCGGCGATCTTCGGCCCGGCCATGACGAAATTGTCGACGTGCTCGATGCCGAAGCCCGCGGCTTTCATCAGCGCCACCGGATCGCGCGCGAGGTGGCAACCCCCGGCGATGCGCTGCTGGATCGGATCGAACCGGCGCTGACGCCTCGCGACGTCGGGGTCGTCGGAGATGCCGTGTTCGAGGAACACGAGACTCCCGCCCGGGCGCAGGACGCGCCGCAACTCGCGCAGCGCCGCGTCGACATCGGGAATCGTGCACAACGTCCAGGTCGTGAGCGCGCAGTCGACGGACCCGTCCTCGAGGGGGATCACCGCGCCGTCGAGCCCGACGAACTCGACGGGAACCGCCGAGGCGGCGATGCGTTTCGCGGCGAGCTTGCGCCCGACCAGCGTGGGATCGACGGCGTAGACCCGCTCGACGGCATCCGGGTAGTACGGGACGTTCGTGCCGCTGCCGAACCCGAGCTCGACGACCGTCCCGTGGAGGCCGGTGAGGGCGCGGGCGCGCAGCTTGCCGACGTTCTTGTTCCCGAGGACCACGTCGATGACCCTCGGCAGGATCTGGTCGTCGTAGAAACCCACGCGGGCAGTGTTGCAGACCGACGGCTGCCGGTCGATCAGTGATCGACGGTGTCGTGCTCCACGTCGGCGACCACGGCTTGCGGCGCGTGCGAGCCCGCTTCGTCGACGCGGAGCAATCCGGTGTCGAGCGCGTAGCGCACGAGTTGCGCGCGGCTGTGGAGGTCGAGCTTCTGGTGGATGTGCGCGCGGTGCGTCTCGACGGTGCGGAGGCTCGCGCCGACGAGCCGCGCGATCTCGGAGTTGGTGTGCCCGAGCGCGAGGAGCCGGAGAACGTTCGTCTCCTTCGGCGTGAGGCCGCCGATCGCCGGCCGCTCGTCGTCGGCCGGGCGCGACGCGAACGCGATGCCGATCGACGATTGCAGGTAGAGGCTGCCCCGCGCGACGGAGCGGATGCCGGCGAGGAGATCGGTGATCCCGGCCGACTTCAGAACGTAACCGTCGGCGCCCGCCGCCAGCACGAGCCGGACGCTTCCCAGATCGTCGGAAGCGGTGAGCACGACGATCGCCGCGCTCTCGAAGCGAGCCCGGATCCGTTCGATCACCCGGTCGCAGTCGACTCCCGGAAACGCGAGATCGGTGACGACCACGTCGGCCGGCGCGTCGATGTCGGCGACGGCCTCGAGTGAGGTCGCCTGCCCGACGACCTGAATGTCGGGCTCGTCTCTGATGAGCGCCAGCAGACCCTCGCGAAAGAGCGTCTGGTTGTCGACCACGACGACCCGTATGAGCGGGTCGGTGGAGGGGACTGGTCGCCGATGCAAAGCCGGATCTCCCTTGCTGCCCAGCAACGTTGGCCGCATTGTCGCACGTCCCTTACGGCTCGGGACCGCTCTCGGAGGGTGTTGCCGGTCGACTCCCGCGAGAGAAGGACGTTCTCTCCAGGACTACGGCCGAACCCGCCGTGCGGTTCACATCCGAGAAATGTCGTACAATGTTCGCAACGGCCGTTCCGGCGAGAGCACCGTCGACGTTTCTCTCGCGTTCCCGTCGACACGGAGGGGCCGGGTTTCCGAGTCTCGGCCGCTTCGGGCGCCCGGGACCGGACGGGTTCTCGAGCCCGCATTCTTCGAGGACGCACGTTGCGCCCTCCGTCGTATCCAGCGGAGATCTGTGACACAAACGCCGATGCCGACGCCGGTCGCGCCGTGGCAGTTCGACATGTACGTCGATGCCGAGGTCGACGGCGACGCGACGCCCGAACAGCTCGCGGTGCTCGAGGCCGATCCGGTCGCGTGGCGCGCCGCGCTCCTCGCGTTGCTGCGCGACGCCGAGGAGCACCTCGCGAGCGCGCGCACGCTGCGGGGCGAAGAGCGCGAGCAGGTCGTCGCCGACCTCGAGTCGGAGTACCGCCGGCTCGCCGACGCGTGGGCGCGTCACACCGGTCAGCGGCGCGCGGAGTCGGCCGACGCGTCCGGCGCGCGCCGGGCGTCCCAACCGGGAGGAGCGGGAGGAACCGGAAGCCCGCGATCTCGAACCCGGCGTCGTCGAAGTGCAGGTGTCGTGGGAGCCGGGCCGGGTCGTCGCGTGGGCGGCCGGGAAGAACGCGGCGTCGGCCGCGTCCGAGGAGCTCGCCGAGATGCTCGCCGCCGCCGGCGCGCCCGCCGCGGGCTGGACGCGACACGGGCCGGTGCCGCTTCCGGGCGGCGGCCGGGCCGACGCGCAGGCGATCCCGGTCGGCGACGTGCTCGGCTGGTTGGTCGCCGCCGGCGCCGGCCAGGTCGAAGGCGTCGGCGCGAGCGTGCGCTGGCTCGGACGGGTCGCGATCTGGGCGGTCGAGCTCACCGCGCGCGGCGCGATGGTCCCGTTCCTGCGCCAGCGCACACGGCGGGGCGGCACCGCACGGGACACCAACGGCTCGTACTCGGTGCGCTGGACGCCGGCGCTCGTCGACCCGGCCCGGCTCTCGCAGCTGATCGACACGATGCCGGGTTCGCTCCTCGCGCTCGACCAGGACGTCGACGCGCGGGCACTGACCCGGTCCGCGCTCACGGGCATGGTCGACGCGATCTGTCGCGACGGCGCGCGCCAACTCGAGATGCCGGCGCCGCCGCCGAACGTCCGCACCGCCACCGACGTCGCCGAAGCGTTTCTCGGCCGTCTCGACGGCAGCGCGTTCGACGCGCCGATGCGCCTCGCCGGCGACGTCGCGACGCGGATCGAGCGGTGGGGCCGCTCGGTCACGGGCGAGCGCGGACGGCTGATCGTGCGGCTCGATCCGCCCGACGACGCGAAGGCATGGCATCTCGCGGTGTTCGCGACCGGCAGCCGCTCGGAGCTGCTCCCGATCGAGCAGGCGATCGTCGAACGCGGGTGCGGGCCGGCCGCACCTCGAAGACGAGATCACGCGGCTCGAACGCATGCTGCCCGCGCTGTTGCGGCCGGGCGGGACGCGCCGGGGCGAGGTCATCCTCAGCCAGGACGAAGCGTGGGAGCTCATGGCCACCACCGGCCCGCAGCTCGAAGCGGCCGGGTTCGACGTGCGCGTGCCCGCGTTGTCGCGGCGCAAGCCGACGCCGTCGCTGCGCGTGTTCGTCGACGCCGCGTCGGAGTCGGTCGTCGGCGCGAACCAGCTCGCCGACGTGCGCTGGTCGGCGGTGTTCGACGACGTCGAGCTCACCGCGGCCGACATCGCGCGACTCGCGCGTGAGGCCCGCCCGCTGATCCGCTCGGGCGGCCGCTGGGTCGCGATCGACCGGGCCGACCTCCAGGCCGCGGCCGAGGCGCTCGCCGAACGCGCGGACACGACGCAGCTCTCGGGCGCGGAGACGCTGCGCCTCGCGCTCGGCATCGAAGGTTCGCCGCTCGCGGGCGGCGTCTCCGTCGTCGGTGGCGGTTGGGCCGCCGACCTGCTCGCGGCCGCGGCCGAGGTCTCGTCGGCGCCCGCCGGTGCGCCCGACGGTTTCGTCGGCGAGCTGCGCAGCTACCAGGCCGAGGCGCTCGCGTGGCTCGGCTTCCTCGGCAAGGCCGGGCTCGGCGGGTGCCTCGCGCTCGACATGGGCCTCGGCAAGACGCCGACGATGCTCGCCGACCTCCTCGCGGGCGCGGGTTCCGGCCCGGCGCTCGTGATCGCGCCGCCGGCCGTCGTCGGGAACTGGACCGCCGAAGCCGCGCGCTTCACCCCCGGGCTGCGCGTCGTCGTGCACCACGGCGCGAACCGCGCCGCGGCCGACGAGATCGCGGCCGAGGTCGCCGACGCCGACGTCGTCGTCACCACGTACGGCACCGCGGTGCGCGACATCGACGCGATCGTCGGCGATGTCGTGGTCGAAGGTCATCCTCGACGAGGCGCAGGCGATCAAGAACCCCGCCAACGACACGTCGCAGCAGCTGCGCCGGATCCCCGCGCGCACACGTATCGCGCTCACCGGTACGCCGATCGAGAACGGGCTCGGCGACCTCTGGGCGATCCTCGACTTCGCGAACCCGGGTCTCGTCGGTCCGCGCCCGCAGTTCATCGCGCGGCTGTCGAGCGACGGGCGGGCGGCGCGGGTCGAGGCCGAAGACGCGATGCGCGCGCTCAACGGCATCCTCGTGTTCCGTCGCACCAAGGCCGAGCCCGCGATCGCCGACGAGCTGCCCGACCAGATCGACGAGCTCGACCGCTGCGCGATGACGCCCGAGCAGATCGGCCTGTACCAGGCGCTGCTCGACACGCTGGTCACCGGCGCCGCGCTCCCCGAGGGCGGGAAGGCCCGCAACGGCCAGATCCTCGCCGCGATCACCGCGCTCAAGCAGATCTGCAACCACCCCGCCGCGTACCAGGACGACGACCTCCCGCTCGCCGGCCGTTCCGGCAAGCTCGCGCGCCTCGAGGAGATCGTCGACGCGGTGTTCGCGGCGGGCGAGAGCGTGCTCGTGTTCACGCACTTCGCGCGAGTGGGGCATGCGGCTCGCCGACCACCTCACGAAGCGCACGGGAACGCCGGTCGCCTGCTACCACGGCGGCCTCTCGCGCACCGCCCGCGACCAGATCATCGCCGACTTCCAGGGTGGCGACGGCCCGCGTGCGCTGGTGCTCTCGCTGAAGGCGGGCGGCACCGGGCTGAACCTCACCGCCGCGAGCCACGTCGTGCTCTACGACCGCTGGTGGAACCCCGCGGTCGAGGACCAGGCCCGCGACCGCGCGTGGCGCATCGGCCAGACCCGCACGGTCATCTGTCACCGCCTGATCTGTCCGGGAACCGTCGACGAACGGGTCGAGGAGGTCGTCGCGGGCAAGCGCCGCATCGCCGACCTCGTGCTGCCGAAGTCGAGCTCGCTCGCCGACCTCGACCAGGACCAGCTGCGGCTCGCGCTCGGCATCCGTCCCGACGCGCTGCTCACCGAGGAGCTCGACCAGGACGACCACGAGGTCACGGTGAACGCATGAGCCCGCCCCGGCGCCGCACGTCCGCCCGCTCGGCCACGCGCCGCAAGGCCGCGCCGCGTCGCGACTTCTGGGAAGGCGGCGACGCCGGCGACGAACCGGTCGCGCTCGTCCGTTCCGCCCGACGATCCCTCCGCGATGATCCGCTCGCTGGGCCCGCCGCCGCTTCCCGGGCGCGAGACCATCGCGGAGAACTACTTCGCCCTCGCCTACGACAAGGCCGCCCGCCGCGCGGTCGCGCTGGCCGCGGCATCGGGCCTCATGGACCTGAGCGATCCCGAAGACTGACGCCCGCCTCCAAGGGTCGAACGCCCGGCGGATGGGGACGAACGGCCCTGAAGAATCCCGGGCGGCTCCGGGCATGATCGAAGGGATGTTGCACCCGATCCGGAACCTCTTCGTCGCGGTCGCGTCCGTGATCGTCGCGTTCGGGCTGATCCAGCTCGTGCCGTACCGGGTCTCGAACCCGCCGGTCACCGCCGAGCCCAAGTGGGACAGCCCGCAGACCCGCGCCCTCGTGGTCGCCGCCTGCTACGACTGCCACAGCAACCAGACGAAGACGCCTTGGTACGGCAAGATCGCGCCGGTCTCGTGGTGGTTGACGAACCACGTCGACGACGGCCGCGCCGCTGTGAACTTCTCCGAGTGGGACAAGCCTCAGGGCGAGGGCGCGACGAGATCGGCGGAGACGGTGCAGAACGGTTCGATGCCGCCCGTCGTACTACACGTGGTTCGGCTTGCACTCGAACGCGAAGCTCACGAAGGCGCAGCGGGCCGCGCTGGTCGCCGGTCTCCTCAAGAGCCTCGGCGGGAGCCTGGGCGGCGGGGGCGGTTAGCCGATCTTCACCGCGGCGACGAGGAAGAACAGCGCTTCGTCGGGTGCGATACCCGTGTTCCCCGACGTGCCGTAGGCGAGGTCGGACGGGATGGAGAGCAGCCGGACGCCGCCGATGCGCATGCCGGGGATGCCCTGCTGCCAGCCGGCGATGACGCCGCCCGAGAGATCGGCGTCGAAGGTCTGGTTGCGCGAGTACGACGAGTCGAAGATCTTGCCGGTGGAGCACGCCACGCCGACGTAGTTGACCGTCACCTTCGCGTTCTTCGGGATGACCGCGCCCGTGCCGACCTTCAGATCCTGGGTCGCCAACTTCGTCGGCGCCGGGCCCGGGCGCGAGGAGCATCGCGGGCGAGCCCTTCGGCAGCGGATCCTTCAGCCCGACGCACGGCTTGCCCTTGACGGAACCGGCCGCGACCGTCGTCGGCGTCGCGACCGTCGTCGGCGCGACGGTCGTCGGTGCCGACCGTGGTCGGTGACACCGCGACCTTGGGGCTGCTGTTGTTCTTGCCCGGGACCGTGATCGCCAGGATGACGGCGATCACGATCAGCAGGACGATCACCGCGGCGCCGACCCGGCGCCGGCGCTGTGCGGGCGGCTGCCGTTCGGCGCGCAGGGCGGCGACGCGCTCCTTCTGGCGGTTCTGGCGCGCCCGGACTTCTTTCGAGGAAGGCATCGGGCGGAAACGGTACTCGCGGCGCCCACAACTACGTTGGCACGCGTGCGCCTCGCCCGAGACGACTGTGGACCTGCTGAGGACGGTCGCGGCGGCGCATCCCGACCGGGCCGCGTTCGTCGAGGTCGACCGCCGGCTGACGTTCGCCGAGTGGGACGCCGCCGCCGACGGGGTCGCCGCGCTGTTCGCGGAGCAGGGCGTCGGTCCCGGCGACGTCGTGGCCCTGCTCGTGCCGTCGTCGATCGACTACGCGGTCTGCTACCAGGCGGCGATGCGGCTGCGGGCGATCACGACCGGCATCAACACCCGGCTCGGACCGCCCGAGATCGCGAGCATCCTCGACCGCACGCAACCACGCGTCGTCGTGACGCGACGCCGATCTCGACGCGGTGCGCGCCGCGTTCACCGGCGCGTGCCCGGCCGACCTTGCCGACCGCGCGAACCCGACGACCCGGTCGCGATCGTGTGGACGAGCGGGACCACGGGCATGCCGAAGGGGGCGGTCTTCGACCACCGCAACCTGCGAGCCGTCGCGGTCGGCGCGGGCGCGATGGGCGCGCCGTTCGACGTGCGGCTCGCGCCGCTCCCGTTCGCGCACGTCGCGTTCATGTCGCGGCCGTGGGAGGAGATCGAGAACGTCATCACGACGGTCATCACGCCGACGCCGTGGACCGCGGCCGACGCGTTGCGCCTGATGGCGCGCGAACGCGTCACGGTCGGCCAGGGCGTGCCGACGCAGTGGCGGCTCGTGCTCGACCACCCCGACTTCGAGCGGCACGATCTGTCGAGCCTGCGCATCGCGGGGACGGGCGCGGCGACCGTGCCGCCCGAGCTCGTGCGCGAGATGGAACGGCGGCTCGGGTGCCCGTCGTGATCGGCTACACGAGCACCGAGGCCGCGATCACGACCGGCACCGTCCCCGGCGACTCGCCCGAGGTGATCTCGAAGACCGTCGGGCGCGCCGCGCGTGAACGTGGAGCTCGAGGTCGTCGACGACGACGGCCGGGCGTGTGCGACCGGTGCCGTCGGCCGGGTCCGCTGCCGGTCGGGGGCGATGATGCGCGGCTACTGGCACGACCCCGACCGCGTTCGGCCGAGGTGCTCGGGCCCGACGGTTGGCTGACCACCGGCGATCTCGGATTCCTCGACGACCGCGGTTACCTGACGCTCGTCGGCCGGCGCAGCGAGATGTACATCCGCGGCGGCTACAACGTGTACCCGGCCGAGGTCGAACGGGTCCTGTCGGAGCATCCGGCGATCGCGCAGGTCGCGGTGCTCGGCGTCCCGGATCCGGTGCTCGGCGAGATCGGTGTCGCGTTCGTGGTCGCCGCGCCGGGCGCGACGCCCGCGAGCTCGACGACCTCCGCGCGTTCTGCAAGGCGGCGCTCGCCGACTACAAGGCGCCCGACCGCCTGGTCGTGGTCGACGCGCTCCCGTTGACGTCGGTCGGCAAGGTCGACAAGCGCGCGCTCGCCGAAGATGCGGCGCTCGCGGCGGATGGTTAGCTTCGCGGACCGTGCGGACGAGAAACGAACACGCCGCCGGGACGAGGGAGCTTCGTGCTGAGTACGCAACCGCGCATCGTCGAGAGCACGCTCGAGTTCCCCTATTCGCGGACGCTCGGGCCGGTCGTCGGCGCGTTCCTCGCCGGCCTCAAGGAGCACCGCATCCTCGGTATCCGCACCGGCGCCGGCAAGGTGCTCGTCCCGCCGCTCGAGTACGACCCGAACACCGGCGACGCGCTCGACGAGCTCGTCGAGGTCGGGCCGCAGGGCGACCGTCGGCTCGTGGACGTGGGTCGACCGGCCCACGCCCGAAGCACCCGCTCGACCATCCGTTCGCGTTCGCGCTGATCACCCCCGACGGCGCCGACACCGCGATGGTCCACGCGGTCGACGCCGGGAGCATCGACCGCATGTCGACCGGCATGCGCGTGCAACCGCGCTGGCGGCGCCGAGGCGCACAACATGATCGACGACCTCGCGTGCTGGGAGCCCGCATGACCACGAGCACACCCAAGGAGAACCTCGTGATGGACCACCTCGTGTCGCTCCACTACTCGGAGGAGCTCACGCCCATCCTCGAGCGGTACGTCGACGCGCTGATCGACGGCCGCATCGTCGGGCACAAGTGCCCGCAGTGCGGGCGGGTGTACGTGCCCGGCAAGGGGTACTGCCCGATCTGCGTGGTGCCGACCACCGAGGCCGACGAGGTCGAGGTCAGCGACCACGGCACCGTCACGGGCTTCACGATCATCACGCCGGTCGCGTACTACGGCCAGACCGAGACCGAGCCGTTCGTGTACGCGTCGGTGCTGCTCGACGGTTCGTCGGGCAACCTCGGCGGCCAGGACATCGTCGGCGTGCCGCACGACCAGCTCCATTCCGGCATGCGCGTGCGCGCGGTCTGGAAGCCGAAAGCCGAACGCAGCGCCGAAGGGGTCTCCAACCGCGGCTGGGGCAGCGTCGCGTCGGTGATCGACGCGTTCGAGTGGACCGGCGAGCCCGACGCCGACCGCTCGGTGTACGAGGAGCACATCTTCTGATGGCCGCAACCGACATCGCCATCGTCGGATACGCGCAGACGCCCTCGGTGCGCAAGGCGCGCGAGAGCGAAGTGCAACTGCTCGTGCCGATCGTCACCGAGGCGCTGCAGCGCGCCGGCCTCGACCGCCGCGAGGTCGGCTTCACGTGCGCGGGCAGCTGCGACTACCTCACCGGCGGGCCGTTCGCGTTCGTGTCGAACCTCGAGGCCGCGGGCGCGTGGCCGCCGATCTCCGAGTCGCACGTCGAGATGGACGGCGCGTGGGCGCTGTACGAGGCGTGGGTGCGGCTGCAGCACGGCGACATCGACACCGCGCTCGTGTTCGGCTCGGGCAAGTCGTCGCCGTCGCAGCCCGAGGAGATGTGGGCGCAGCAGCTCGACCCGTACTACCTCGCGCCGCTCGGCGTCGATCCGGCGTCGCTCGCCGGCATCCAGGCGCGCGCGCTTGCTCGACTCCGGGCAAGGCGACCGAGCGCGACTTCGCCGAGGTCGTCGTGCGCAACCGCGCACAACGCGAAGGACAACCCGAACGCGCAGGTCGCGGGCGACTACTCGGTCGAGGAGCTGCTCGCGGGCGCCGTACGTGCGGGCGCCATTGCGCCGCGCACGACCTCCCGCCGATCTCCGACGGCGCGGTCGCGGTCGTGCTGGCCCGCGGCGACCGGGCCCGGGCGCTGTGCGAACGCCCGGCGTGGATCCGCGGCCTCGATCACCGCATCGAGGTGCACCAGCCCGGCATGCGCGACCTCACGACGTCGACGTCGACCACGTCGGCCGCCCGCAAGGCCGGCTACGACGGCGGACCGCTCGACGTGATCGAGCTGTCGTCCACGTTCAGCCCGCAGGAGTTGATCCTGCGCGAGCGCGCTCGGGATCCCGGCCGACGCGAACGTGAACCCGTCCGGCGGCGCGCTCGCCGCCAACCCGGTCATGGCGACCGGACTCGTGCGCATCGTCGAGGTCGCGCAGCGGATCATCGACGGCGAGGCGAACCGCGGGCTCGCGCACGCGACCGGCGGCCAGGTCCTGCAGCACAACCTCGTCTGCCTCATGGAGGGTGACTGATCCCGTGCGGACACAGCGGAGCAATGCGAAGGCTCGGTCAACGGTCACGGTGAAGACGCAGCGGAGCATTGCGCAGCGGAGGGAGCAGTAGTCATGTCCGAGCAGTGCGCGGTCATCGGCGTCGGCCAGACCCACCACAAGAAGAAGCGCGCCGACGTCTCGATCCCCGGCCTGCTGCGCGAAGCGGCGCTCGCGGGCGCTCGAGGACGCCGAGTGCACGTGGGCCGACATCGACGCGGTCGTGATCGGCAAGGCGCCCGACGCGTTCGAGGGCATCGTCCAGCCCGAGCTGTTCCTCGCCGACGCGCTCGGGGGCGCGGGCAAGCCGATGCTGCGCGTCCACACCGCCGGCAGCGTCGGCGGTTCGACGTTCATCGTCGGCTCGCACCTGATCGAGTCGCGCATCCACGAACGCGTGCTCGCGATCGCGTGGGAGAAGCAGAGCGAGGGCAACGCGCAGTGGGGCCTGGCCGGCGGCCGCGGTCGCGGCATCGGCGCCGGCGGCGCGTTCGCGCCGTGGATCCGCGCGTACATCGAGAAGACGGGCGCGCCCGAGTACATCGGCTGGCAGGTCGCGGTGAAGGACCGCCTCAACGCGCTGAAGAACCCGTACGCGCACCTGCACCTCCCCGACATCACGATCGAGAAGGTCAAGGAATCGCCGATGCTCTGGGACCCGCTGCGGTTCCTCGAGTCGTGCCCGTCGTCCGACGGCGCGTGCGCGGTCGTGCTCACGAACGAGGCGAACGGGAAGCACGCGTCGAAGCCGGCGGCGTGGGTCGCGGCGACCGCGGTGCGCAGCGAGCTCGGCCAGTTCCCCGGCCGTGACCCGGTCCGGCCCCAGGCCGGCGTGGAGTGCGCGCACGACGTGTACCGCCAGGCCGGCATCGGCGTGCCGCGCCAGGAGATCGACGTCGCCGAGATCTACGTGCCGTTCAGCTGGTACGAGCCGATGTGGCTCGAGGGCCACGACATCGCCGGGCCGGGCGAGGGCTGGAAGATGGTCGAGAGCGGCGACACCGAGATGACCGGCTCGTTCCCGGTGAACGCGTCCGGGGGTGTGCTGTCGTCGAACCCGATCGGCGCGTCCGGGCATGCTGCGCTTCGCCGAGGCCGCGCTGCAGGTGCGCGGGCTGGCCGGCGAGCACCAGGTCGACGGGGCGCGCACCGCGCTCGCCCAGGCCTACGGCGGCGCGGCCCAGTACTTCGCGATGGCCGTCCTCCGCGCCCAACCCGCCTAGAACCCTGCCAACTGTTGGCAGGGTAAGCGGCGCTGGGAACCACTTTCGCCACCAACTGTTGGCAGGGTAAGTGGCGCTGGGAACCACTTTCTCCACCAACTGTTGGCAGGGTAAGTGGCGCTGGGTCGTGGCATCCCGGATGGCTGCAACCAACTTCGGGGATAAACTTGGGAGAATGACGTTCTCCGGCGAGGCCGATCGACCGCAGCGTCTCATCGACTCTGCCCGCGCCCTCGCCAACGAGACGGGCAGCGCGGCGTTCACGGTGGCCCAGCTCACCGGACGGGCCGGCCTCTCGTTGAAGGCCTTCTATTCCTGCTTCCGCAGCAAGGACGACCTCCTGCTGGCGCTGCTCGCCGAGGACAGCCGGCTCGGCGCCGAGTTCCTCGCGACCCGGATCGACGCGCCCGCCGGTCCCGACGCGCTGCGCATGTACGTGCTCGGGCTGTTCGACATGCTGACGCCGCCGGGCGCGCTCGGCTACGCGGGCGTGCTCGTACGCGAGCACCGGCGGCTCACCGAGGTCCGCGAGGACGAGCTGAACGTCGCGCTCGCGCCGCTCGTCGACCTGTCTCGCGGGACCCATCGTCTCCGACGACCCGAAGCGCGACGCTCGCACGATGTTCGGCGTCCTGCTCGGCGGCATCCATGACGTCGTCGTCGGCCGCGTCGCCGACCCGCGCGAGCTCGCCGAGTACCTCGCGCGGTTCTGTTGCCGACGGGGTGGGCCGCGCGTGACCGCGACGTTCCTGCCCGAGCCGGCACCGCGCGTCCGCAACTACACGATCATCTCCGTCGACGATCATCTCATCGAGCCCGCGCACTGTTTCGAGGGCCGGCTGCCCGCGGCGCTGCAGGATCGCGCGCCCCGGGTCGTCACCCTCGACGACGGCCGCGAGACGTGGGTCTACGAGGACAACTTCTATCCGCAGGTCGGGCTGAACGCGGTGGCCGGCCGGCCGAAGGCGGAGTGGAGCATGGAGCCGGCGCGCTTCGACGAGATGCGCCGCGGCTGTTACGACATCGAGGCGCGTGTCGCCGACATGGACCTCGACGGCGTGTTCGCGACGCTCTGCTTCCCGTCGCTCATCGCCGGCTTCGCGGGAACGATCTTCGCGAAGAGCAAGGACGCGGACCTCGGTCTCGCCGCGCTGCGGGCGTGGAACGACTGGCACATCGAGGAATGGGCGGGCCCGCATCCGGACCGCGTGATCCCGCTGCAGCTCGCGTGGGTGAACGATCCCGAGATCGCCGCCGCCGACGTCCGCCGCAACGCGGCGCGCGGGTTCAAGGCCGTCAGCTTCCCCGAGAACCCCGTCGACCTGCAGTTGCGGCTCCCGCCGATGATCGACCCGTACTGGGACCCGTTCCTGCGCGCGTGCGAGGAGACGCAGACGGTCGTGTGCCTCCACAACGGATCGTCGTCGTGGACCGCGGCCCGCTCGCCGGGCGCGCCGCTCGAGCTCTACACGAGCCTGTTCCCGGTGAACGCGCTGGTGACCGCGGCCGACTGGCTCTGGGCGAAGGTCCCGACCCGGTTCCCCGACATCCGGATCGCGTTCTCCGAGGGCGGGATCAGCTGGGTGCCGATGCTCATCGACCGCATCGACTACGTCCTCGGCCATTCGGCGGTCGGCTCCCACGGCTGGGACGACGCGCACGTCTCGCCGGTCGACGCGCTGCGCCGCAACTTCTGGTTCTGCACGATCGACATCGGCTCGACGTTCGCGCTCCGCGACCACATCGGTATCGACCACATCTGTCTGGAGAGCGACTACCCGCACGCCGATTCCACGTGGCCGGACACGCAGCCGAACGCCACCGCGGCGCTCGCGCGACGTCCCGCCCGACGACGTGCGCAAGGTCACGTGGGAGAACGCATCCAAGCTGTTCCGCCATCCGGTTCCCGAGGAGCTGCAGCAACCGTGAGCCCCGCCTTCGCAAGCCCCAAGGAGAAATGATGTACACCGACGCCGTCACCGGCAACGAAGATCCGGAGCTCGACGTCTTCTCGCAGCAGTGCGCGGACGATCCGCACTCCGTGTACCACGAGGTCCACGACCGCTGTCCCGTCACCCGCGAGCCGGGCATGTTCGGTGGCTACAGCGTGAACGTGTCGCGCTACGACGACGTGCTGTGGGCGCTGAAGCACCCCGAGGTGTTCTCGTCGAAGGACGTCGTCAACATCGGCAACGACGTGCCGCTCATCCCGCTGTCGATCGACCCGCCCGAGCACGCGAAGTACCGGCGCCTGCTCGACCCGCAGTTCTCGCCCAAGCGGATGGCCGACCTCGAGCCCGAGGCGCGCGCGCTCGTCAACGAGATCATCGACGAGTTCGCCGGCCGCGGCACCTGCGACTTCCACCTCGACTTCGCGACGCCGTTGCCGTCGACGATCTTCCTCGCGCTCATGGGCCTGCCGCAGGACGACCTGCCGCAGTTCCTGCGCTGGCGGGACGACACCATCCGCCCGCAGGCCGACGAGACGGGGAACGAGGAGCAGAAGCGCGAGGCCGCGGGCAAGGCGATCAGCGACTACTTCGAGCGAAGATCGAGGAGAAGCGCGCGCACCCCGACGACCGCCTGCTGAGCACGCTCGTGCACGGCGAGATCGAGGGCCGGCCGCTCACGCACGCCGAGCTGCTCGGCACGACGCACCTCCTGCTGCTCGGCGGCCTCGACACCGTGACCGCGACGCTCGACTGCATGATCGTGTACCTCGCGCGACACCCGGAGCAGCGGCGCACGCTCGTGGAGGACGGCTCGCTCGTCGCCGGTGCGGTCGAGGAGCTGCTGCGCCACCAGACGCCGGTGATGATGGTGCCGCGCATCATCGCGCAGGACTACGAGATGGGTGGCGTCGAGCTGCAGGCCGGCGACGGCGCGACGTTGCTCATCGGCGCCGCGAACTGCGACCGGGCCGAGTTCGAGGACGCGGACGAGGTGCGCTTCGACCGCCCGTCGAACCGTCACCTCGCGTTCGGCGCGGGCCCGCACCGTTGCCTCGGTTCGCACCTCGCGCGGCTCGAGCTGACGGTCGCGCTCGAGGAGTTCCACCGGCGGATCCCCGAGTACGAGCTCGCGCCGGAGACGACGATCTCGTTCTCGCCGGGCATCCGTCAGACCGAGAACCTGTTCCTTGCGCTTCCCGGTCGGGTCGTGAAAGCGGCGGTGCTGCGAGGCACCGGCGCCGACTTCGCGGTCGAGGAGCTCCGGCTGCGGCCGATCGGCGCGCGCGACGTGCACGTGCGCATCGCCGCGAGCGGCGTGTGCCATTCCGACCTGTCGATCCAGGACGGCACGATCCCGCACCCGTTGCCGGCGGTGCTCGGTCACGAGGGCGCGGGAGTCGTGCTCGCGACCGGCGCGGAGGTGACGACGGTCGCGCCGGGCGACCACGTGGTGCTGGCGTGGGTCGCGCCGTGCCGCGCGTGCTTCTTCTGCCTGCGCGGCCATCCCGAGCTGTGCGAGCACGGGCTCGACCACGCGTTCGCGCAGCCGTACGCCACCGCGGAGGACGGCACCGGGTTCCTCGCCGCGTTCGGCACCGCGACGTTCGGCGAGGAGACGATCGTGCCCGAGCGGGCCTGCGTGAAGATCGACCCGGCCTTCCCGCTCGAGCTCGGTGCGCTCGTCGGTTGCGGGGTGGTCACCGGCGTCGGCGCGGTGTGCAACAGCGCGCACGTCGAGCCGGGCGCGAGCGTCGTCGTGATCGGGTGCGGGGGAGTCGGTCTCGCCGCGATCCAGGGCGCGCGGCTCGCGGGCGCGGCGCCGATCGTCGCCGTCGACCGGGTCGCGTCGAAGCTCGCGCTCGCACGACGTTGCGGCGCCACCGATGTCGTCGATGCTTCGGCCGCCGATCCGGTCGCCGCGGTGCGCGATCTCACCGCCGGTCGCGGCGCCGACCACGTGTTCGAGGTCGTCGGCCGTTCCGACACGATCGAGGCCGCGTTCGAGATGACGCGCCGGGCCGGGACGTGCACGATCGTCGGCGCCGGCAGCTTCACCGACATGGTGAAGTTCGGGGCGATGCAGCTGATGGTCGGGCGCGAAGACGTTGCGCGGCTGCGTGTACGGCTCGACCGACCCGGCCCGCGACTTCCCCGAGATCGTGCGGCTCCAGCAGGCCGGGCCGGCTCGATCTCGACGCGCTCGTGACGCGCCGGATCACGCTCGACGAGGTGAACGACGCGTTCCGGGCGATGCAGGCCGGCGAGGTCGCCCGCAGCATCATCGTGTACTGAACGCGCGGCGCGTACGCTCGCCGGTCGACGTGATCAAGTACCTCGGTTCGAAGCGGCGGCTGGTTCCGGTCCTGGGCGCGATCGCGACGGTCGCGGGCGCGCGCCGCGCGCTCGACCTGTTCACCGGGACGACGCGCGTCGCCCAGGAGCTGAAGCGGCGCGGCGCGCACGTCACCGCGGTCGACACCGCGCGCTACGCCGAGATGTTCGCCCGGTGCTACGTGGAGCTCGACGGCGACACGGCCGACATCGCCGCGATCGAAGCGGCGCTCGCGGACCTGATGTCGCGCCCGGGCGTCGACGGCTACTTCACCGACACGTTCTGTGTGCGGTCGCGGTTCTTCCAGCCCGACAACGGTCGCCGCATCGACGCGATGCGCGACGCGATCGAGCGCGACTACCGCGGCAGCTGGATGTATCCGGTGCTGCTCACGAGCCTCATCGAGGCGGCCGACCGGGTCGACTCCACCACCGGCGTGCAGATGGCCTACGTGAAGCAGTGGGCCGACCGTTCGTACCGCCCGATCGGGCTGCGCGTCCCGGAGCTGGTCGCGGGTCCGGGCGTCGCGCGGCGGGCGGATGCGCTCGACGTCGTCGGCGCGCTCGGGTCGTTCGACCTCGCGTACCTCGACCCGCCGTACAACCAGCACCGCTACTTCACGAACTACCACGTCTGGGAGACGCTCGTGGCGTGGGACGCGCCCGAGCACTACGGGGTCGCGTGCAAGCGCGTCGACGCGCGGGACCCGGCGACGAAGAGCGTGTTCAACGACCGCCGCGCGATGCCGGAAGCGCTGTGCAACCTCGTCCGGGACGTCGACGCGGAGCTCGTCGTCGTCTCGTACAACAACGAGTCGTGGGTCGCGATCGAGGAGCTCGAAGCCGCGGGCCGGGCGCGCGGCGGCGCCGTCGCCACGCTCGCGTTCGACTCCCGGCGCTACGTCGGCGCGCAGATCGGCATCCACAACCCGGACGGCAAGAAGGTCGGGAAGGTGTCGCACCTGCGCAACGTCGAGTACGTCGTGTGCGCGGGCGACCGTGCCCTCGTCGATCGCATCGCGGAAAAGGGAGATGAGCTGTGGAAATTGCCGGCAACGTCGCGCTCGTAACGGGCGCGGCGTCGGGTCTCGGCGAAGCCACCGCCCGCCGGCTGCACGCGGCGGGCGCGCGAAGTGGTGCTCGCCGACATCGCCGACGAGCGCGGGCGTGCGGTCGCCGCCGAGCTCGGCGGGGAGAACCGGTTCGTCCACTGCGACGTGACCTCCGAGGAACGAGGTCGCCGCCGCGGTCGACGCCGCGGCCGCGCTCGGCCGGTTCGCGATGCTGCGTGCACTGCGGCGGCGGCGGGATCGCGGCCCGCACGCTCGGCCGCGACGGCAGCCCGCACGACCTCGACGCGTTCCGGCGGATGGTGGAGCTGAACCTCGTCGGCTCGCTTCAACATGCTTCGTACGGCCGGCGGCCGCGATGGCCGAAGAACGAGCCCGACGAGGGCGGCGAGCGGGGCGTGTGCGTGCTCACCGCGTCGATCGCCGGGTACGAGGGCCAGATCGGCCAGATCGCGTACGGCTCGGCGAAGGCGGGCGTGATCGGCATGACGATCATCGCCGCGCGCGACCTCGCCGCCGTCGGCGTGCGCGTGTGCACGATCGCGCCGGGCACGATCGCGACGCCGCCGATGATGATGGTGCCCGAGGCGATGCGCGAAGTCTTCGCCGCGAACGTCCCGTTCCCGAAGCGGCTCGGCGAACCCGACGAGTACGCGGCGCTCGCCCAGCACATCATCGAGAACGGCTACCTCAACGGCGAGGTCATCCGGCTCGACGGCGCGGTGCGGTTCCAGCCGAAGTAAGGCGGGCGCGCAGTCCCGCGGCGCGGATCCGGCGCACGAGCTCGCGCGTCGTCACGAGCTCGGCGCCGGCATCGAGCACCGTCTGCCACGCGCGCTCGGGGACGTCGTAGTGGTCGTGGTGGAACCGCAGCCGCCGTGGCAACGGCAACGCCGCCTCGAACGCGTGCAACTCCTCGCGCGACGTGTCGCTCACGAGGTGCGCGAACGTGCGTGCCGTGCGCGGGCCAGCGCGGGCGGTCGACGAGGATCATGCGGCTCAGTCGGCGGAGTCGTCGCGCAGGCCGATGCGGGCGGACTCGGTCATGATGTGCTCGACCCACCAGGCCGGGGCCGAGTTCATGAGCGTGCGAGGTCCCAGTAGTCCCACCAGCGCACGAGCTTGCCGTCGCGCACCTCGTGCATCGAGACGAACGGGAACGAGGCGCTTCTCGCCGGACGGCCATTCCCAGTGCTCGACGTGCTCGGTCACGACGGTGTCGCCCTCGGCGACGATCGCCCGCACGTCGTGCGAGATCCCCGCCAGCGGTTCGAGCCCGAGCCGCAGGCGCGCCGCGATCTGGGCCGGGCCGCGGGCGACGTCTTCGGCCGGCGTGGGCATGTCGGTGTACTCGCCGTCGTCGGCGAACGCGGCGCCGACCGCGTCGAAGTCGCGGTCGTACAGATCGACCCAGAGCTTCTCGACCAGCTCGCGATTGTTCATACGGTGCTCCGGTAGAGTGGGGCGCTCGGCGTGAAACGCACGGGCATCGACTCGAGGCCGCTGATGAAGTTCGCGGGCCGGCGCGGCAAGGTCGCGGGATCGGCGGCGAGCTCGAGGTCGGGCAGGCGGGCCAGCAGCTGCTCGAACATCACCCGCAGCTCGAGCCGGGCGAGCGCCTGGCCGAGGCAGAAGTGCGCGCCGAACCCGAACGCGAGGTGCTCGTTCGGGTTGCGCTCGACGTCGAACCGGAACGGGTCGTCGAACCGGGTCGCGTCGCGGTTCGCCGACTCGAAGAGCAGCATGCACTTCTGGCCCTTCGACATCGCCTGGCCCATGAACTCGGTGTCGTGCGTGACCGTGCGGCACATGTTCTTGATCGGCGTGACCCAGCGCAGCATCTCCTCGACCGCGACGGTGATCTTCGCCGGGTCGTCGACGAGCAGCTGCCGCTGATCGGGGTGCAGCAGGAGCTGTTCGATGCCGCCGCTGATCACGTGGCGCGTCGTCTCGTCGCCGCCGACGAGGATCAGCAACGACTCGTGCAGCACGTCGTCGGGGCTGAGCCGGTCGCCGTCGACCTCGGCGTGCACGAGCACGCTCATGAGGTCGTCGGTCGGGTCCGCCTGGCGCTGCGCGACCGCGTGCGTGCAGAACTCGCTGTAGCCCTTCATCGCGTCCATCGCCTTGACGTACTGCTCGTCGGTGGCGTTGCCGCTCTGCGCGCTCACCATGTCGTCCGACCACCGCAGCAGGTCGTCGCGGTCTTCGGGCTCGACGCCGAGCATGTCGCCGATCAGGATCATCGGCAGCGGCGCGGCGACGTCGTTCACGAAGTCGCACTCGCCGCGCTCGCACACCGTGTCGATGATCGCGTCGCACACGTCGCGGATCTTCTGCTCGCTGTCGCGCACGCGCCGCGGCGTGAAGCCCTTGTTCACGAGCTTGCGGCGCTTCCAGTGCTCGGGATCGTCCATGTCGATCATCATCGGGATCGGCCCGGTGTCGGGCCGGATGCCGCCCGCGTTCGAGAACGTCGCCGGATCCTTCTCCATCGCGAGCAGCGCCGCGTACGACGCGATGCCCCACACGCCGTTCGCGGCGTCGAAGTACACGGGCGCGTGCTCGCGCATCCACGTGTACTTCTCGTGCGGGTCGTCGACGTAGAAGCTCCCGTCGAGCAGATCGATGTCGTCGCGGGTCGGGTGCGTCGCCATGTCCTTATGCTGCCATGCCGCTCTACTTGGGCGGCATCCGGATGCCCGCGTCCATGCGGATCACCTCGCCGTTCAGGTAGCCGTTGCGCACGATCTCCATCGCGAGCGACGCGAAGTCGTCGGGGATGCCGAGGCGCTTCGGGAACAGCACCGACTGCGCGAGCGTGTCGCGGGCGTCGGCCGGGCAGCGCGCCGAGCAGGGGGGTGTCGATGAGCCCGGGCGCGATCGTGCAGACGCGGATGCCGACGGCGGAGAGGTCGCGGGCCGCGGTGAGCGTGAGCGCGACGACGCCGCCCTTCGACGCCGAGTACGCGGCCTGGCCGATCTGGCCGTCGAACGCGGCGATCGACGCGGTGTTCACGATCACGCCCCGTTCGCCGTGCTCGTTCGGCTCGTTGGCCGACATGCCCGCGGCGCGAGGCGCAGCACGTTGAACGTGCCGACGAGGTTGATCTCGAGGACCTTGCGGAAGGTCTCGAGCGAGTGCGGGTCGCCGGCCCGGTTGAGCGTCCGCTCGGCCCAGCCGATCCCGGCGCAGTGGATGCAGGTGCGCAGCGGCGCGAGCTCCGTGGCCGCCGCGACCGCCGCGGCATACGTCGTTCTCGTCGGTCACGTCGGCCGGCGCGAAGCTCGCCGCCGATCTCGGCCGCGACCTGCTCGCCCTTGGCCTGGTCGCGGTCGAGGACCACGACCGTCGCGCCGGCCGCGGCCAGGCGCCGGGCGGTCGCCTCGCCCATGCCGGAGGCGCCGCCGGTCACGAGCGCGGACGAGCCGGAGAGGTGTTTGTCGTCGGAGTTGGAGGTGCTCATGGCGCCGGACCCTAGAACAGGGGGAATCTGCGGCCCCATCCGCGGGTTCGAATGTTCGTGATCCCGGCCGAACCGACCTGCGTCGAGGTGCTCGCGGTCATCGACTGGTACGTCGACTGCGAGTGCGACGTCACGACGATGCTCGTGATCGCCGCCCACCTCGACGTGTGCGGCGGCTGTTGCGAGGAGCTGTCGAAGGTGCGGTGGTTGAAGTCGGCTGTCCGGCGCTGCGGTGGCGCGCCAGAATCTCGGCCGTGCCCCTGATCTCGTACCCGCAACGGTCTCCGACCACGCCGCCGCCGGATCCCGACCATCTCGCGCTCGACCACGGTCACCGACGGAGCACTCGACGCTCGACCCGCGCGGAGCTCGAGCGCTCGCGAACCGCACGGCGCGGGCGCTCGCGGCGCAGGGCGTCGGCCAGGACGACGTCGTGACGATCGCGCTGCCGAACGGCGCCGAGTTCGTCGCCACGACGATCGCGTGCTGGAAGCTCGGCGCCGTCCCGCAACCCGTCTCGGCTCGCCTGCCGCAACGCGAGCTCGACGCGATCATCGAGCTCGCGCGGCCCCGCGTCGTCGTCGACGGTCCGCTCGCACGTCGACGCGTTCGACGCCGGCCCGTTGCCCGACGCGGTGTCGAACCCGTACAAGGCGATGACGTCGGGTGGTTCGACCGGCCGGCCGAAGCTGATCCTCGCGAACCAGGCGAGCCTCATCGATCCCGACGCCACGCCGCTGCTCGGGATGACGCTCGACGGCACGCACCTGATGCCCGGACCGCTGTACCACAACGGGCCGTTCATCTGGACGATGACGGCGTTGCTCGCGGGCAACCACGTGGTGCTCGGCGGCAAGTTCGACGCGGAGCGCACGTTGCGAGCTCATCGACCGGTACCACCCCGACTCGATGTACCTCGTGCCCACGATGATGGCGCGCATCTCGAAGCTCGCGCCCGAGGTGCGCGACCGCTACGACGTGTCGTCGCTGCGGGTCGTGTGGCACCTCGCCGCGCCCTGCCCGCCGTGGTTGAAGGAGGAGTGGATCAACTGGCTCGGCGCGGAGACGATCTGGGAGCTGTACGGCGGCACCGAGGCGCAGGCCGCGACGATCATCACCGGCGTCGAGTGGCTGGCGCACCGCGGCTCGGTCGGCAAGGTGAACGTCAACCAGTTCAAGGTGCTGCGCGCCGACGGGACCGAGGCCGAGCCCGGCGAGGTCGGCGAGGTGTTCATGCGGCCCTCCGACGACGAGAACTCCGCACCTACCGCTACGTCGGTGCCGAGGCGAGGCGCATCGACGGCGGCTGGGAGTCGCTCGGCGACATGGGCGCGATCGACGCCGACGGCTACCTCTACCTGAGCGACCGCCAGACCGACATGATCCTCGCGGGCGGCGCGAACATCTATCCGGCCGAGATCGAGGCCGCGCTCGACGAGCACCCGCGGGTCCGTTCGTGCGCGGTGATCGGCCTGCCCGACGACGACCTCGGCAACGTCGTGCACGCGATCGTGCAGACCGACGACGGCACGCCGATCGACCTCGACGACCTGCGCGCGCACCTCGGCCGAGCGCCTCGTCCGCTACAAGATCCCGCGCACGTTCGAGTTCACGACCGAGCCGCTGCGCGACGACGCGGGCAAGCTGCGCCGCTCGGCGCTGCGGGCCGAACGGCTGCCGCGGCGGGCGCTAGACTAGAATCACCGTTCTAGATTCGAGCTGGTAGGGACGACCAGAGATCGCGGAGGTGCTCATGGGCACGGTCGACTTCGACGTGTTCGACGCGGACAACCACTACTACGAGGCGACCGACGCGTTCATCCGGCACCTGCCGGCGAACCGCTCGAAGCTCGTGCAGTGGGCCGAGATCGACGGCAAGCACCGCATGATCGTCGACAACAAGATCTTCCGGTTCATCCCGAACCCCACCTTCGACCCGGTCGCCCGGCCCGGCTGCCTCGACGACTACTTCCGCGGCAAGCAGGCCGGCGACGACATCCGCGCCGCGTTCGGCGAGCTCGAGCCGATCAGCCCCGCGTACCGCGACCCCGCGGCGCGGGTGAAGCTCATGGACACGCAGGGCATGCAGGCTGCTTCTTGTTCCCGACGCTCGGCGTCGGCGTCGAAGAGGCGTTGCTGCACGACCCCGACGCGCTGCACGACGTGTTCCACGCGTTCAACGAGTGGATGCGCGACGACTGGACCTTCAACTACGACGACCGCATCTACGCGGCGCCGTACATCGCGTTGCAGGACCCGGCGCGCGCGCGAGCGGGAGGTCGAGTACGCGCTCGCGCACGGCGCGCACGTGGTCGTGATGCGCTCCGGTCCGGTGCGCGGTCCCGGCTTCTCGCGCAGTCCCGGCGACGCGGTCTACGACCGCATGTGGGCGCGGCTCGCGGAGGCGGGCGTGCTCGTCGCGTACCACTCCGGCGACGCGGGCTACAACCGTTACGCCGACGAGTGGGGCGGGGGCGGCGACTTCCAGGCGTTCCGCAACGACCCCTTCCGCACGGTTACCGGTGGGCACCGGCCGATCTACGACACGGTGGCCGCGCTCGCGTGCCACGGTGTGCTGCGCCGCCACCCGAACCTGCGGGTCGCGACGATCGAGAGCGGTTCGGAATGGGTGGCGCTCCTGCTGAAGGCGCTGAAGAAGTCGTACGGCCAGGTCCCCGGCGCGTACGACGGCGTCGATCCGGTCGAGCAGGTGCAGACGCACGTGTGGGTGTCGCCGTACTACGAGGACGACCTCGAGGAGCTGCGCGACGAGCTCGGCGCGACACAGATGATCTTCGGCTCCGACTACCCGCACGCCGAGGGGCTCGCCGATCCGAAGTCGTTCGTCGACGACCTCCCGACGTTCTCCGACGAGGAGATCAAGCTCGTCATGCGCGAGAACGGTCTCGCGCTCTCGCAGCCGCGTTCGACGAGCTGATCGGACCCGCCCCGGTCTTGCGACCCGGCCCGGGTTGGACCAAGCTCTGCGCCGGGTGCGGGCATATGGCGCCGCCACCGTCAGGGAGGCAACGACATGCTTCGAGGGCGCAGGACACTCGCACTGGTCTCGTCGATCGCGTTGGCGGGCGGCGCGCTGCTGACGGTCGCGGCCTCGCCGGCTTCGGCTGCGACGCCGCCGCTGGTCGTCTGCAAGACGGTGGTCGGCAACCTCCACTCGGGGAAGCTGAAGACGTGCACGGGCTCCGCGGCCACCGGTGGGTCGGGGAAGCTGGTCTTCCAGACGACGTCGAAGATCAAGTGGGCGAACGGGAAGACCACGACGCTGGTGAACTTCAAGCCGACTCCGGTGACGAGCGGCGACGAGACCGAGACGCACGACTGCGCGTCGACGACCGAGGAGTTCGTGCTGACCGGCCAGGTCGGAGCCGACACGACCGGTGGGATCCCGGTCGGCGCCAAGGTGACCGCCGAGGTATGTGTCGACTCCTCCGTCGGCACCGTCGGCACCGTCGTCAACGAGCCCGGCGCAAAGTTCAAGATCGGGTAGTCGTCAGCCGGGCTTGACCGCGACGACGAGGTCGCGGGTGATCGCCTGGTCGACGCGGTGTGCGAACTGCGCGAACGCGTCTCCCTCGCAGACTCGTAACCCGTGCGCGTCGAGAACGTCGACGAGTGCAGCACGCGGGACGACCTTCGTGTTCCACGACAGGCCGATCGCCGCGCCCGCCTTCATCGCCCCGGTCCAACCGTCGAGCGCGGCGTCGAGGAGCTCCTCCGGCCGGCGGGTGCGGGTGTCCGGGCGCGCCCGGCTCGCGTGCTGCACCCCGTAGGGCAGGTCGGCGACCACTGCGTCGAAGACGGGCTTGCGATAGTGCTCGGCGGTGTGGACGGTGTCGTCGTTCACCAGCCGGAGACGTTGCACGTCGTCGGCCTTGTACTCGTCCTTGTCGCGGGCGAACACGACCTCCGTGCGCCGGCCGGAAACCCGGCCGTCGCGGCGCAGCGGCATCGAGTGCACCTGATGCTTGAAGCGCTTGTCCTTCAACCAGGTGACGAAGAACGTCCGGTACGCGTCGTAGGCGGCGCGGTCGATCTCGATGCCGTCGACGTCGAAGCCGTAGACCAGTCCCTGGTTCAACGACGTGCCGCGGCCGCACACCGGATCGAGCAGCCGCAGCCGCTGCCCGGGCCAGTCGGTCGCGTGCGTCGGACGCGGCGAGGGTGACGTTCAAGAGCAACTTCGTGAACTGTTCGTTGGTCTTGCCCTTGTACCGCTGGATCGTGAGGAGATCGTCGTCGAGATGGGCGACGGGAGTGAGCGGCACCGGCGTCAGCGTCGACTCGTCGCCGTCGGTGGTCGTCACCAGCCGGAACAGCGCGAACGCCGACGAGAGGTTCGAGAGATGCGCGACGGCTTGTTCCGACGAGCGCGTCGTCGGTCTCGAAGCGGACGTAGTCGACACCGCCGATGACGGCCGGCCCGACCTCGCGCAGCGTTCCGTGCAACACCGCCTCGTCGAGCACGGCGAGCTCCGCCGCGTTCAGCGCACCGGCACCCTTGCTGTAAAGGCGGTTCGCGGCGGGCCGGAGGAGCAGGGCGTACGCGGGCATCGCCGGTCACGGTACCGCCGAGGCCCGTGACGGTCTCCCGCCCCCGTAGGCTCGCCGCCCGTGACCCGCCTCATCTTCCACATCACGACCGCGCCGGAATGGGATGCTGCACGGCGCGAGGGCGAGTACCGCGCTCCGACCCTCGAGACCGAGGGCTACATCCACTGCTCGTTGCCGACGCAGGTCAACCACGTCGCCGACTGGTTCTACCGCGACATCCCGGACCTGGTGCTGCTGTGCATCGACCCGGGTGCGTTGACGAGCGAGCTGCGCTGGGAGCCGTCGTCGGATGCGTTCGCGGGCGAGTTCCCGCACGTGTACGGACCGATCGCGATCGACGCGGTCGTCTCCGCGTTGCCGTGGGGACGGGGCGAGGACGGTTTCGCCCTTCCCGACCAGATCCACGACCTCCTCGACGGCTGACCCCACAACCCTGCCAACTGTTCGCTGAGAAAAGGGCGCAGGGCGCCCATTTTCCGGCAAACCCATCTCTCCCTGGTTCCCGACTTGTACTACGGGCCGGCTCACTCGCCGCGGAGATGGTTCCAGACGAAGTCGACGTTCACGTCGACGGGCGCGGCCGAGTCGATGACGATCTTCGGCGGCGCAAGAGGCACGTAGTTGGCTCGCGAGCGCTCGACGTCGGCCCCCGTCAGCTCGTACCAACCGGGAATCGACCGGCGCCGGCCTTCGACCCGGGCGCGCAGCAACTCCGGATCGGAGCACGAGCACTCGACCACGTCGAACGCCGCGTGGTACCGGCGCGCGAGCTGCTCCCACTCGCGGCGTGGCTCCTCCCGCGCGACGAGGTCGAGGACGACCGACGCGCCGCGCCGCAGTTGCTGTTCGGCGACGCGGCTCAGCAGCGACCAGCCGACGGCCCGCTGTCTCTCGACCGGGAGCTCGACCGCGGCCCAGACGTCGGGAAAGGCGCGCAGGCCGGACATGATCCAGTCGAAGCCGACGACGGTCATGTCGAGGGTGGGTTCCGCGAGCTGCTCCGCGATCGTCGACTTGCCGGTGCCGGTCGGGCCGCTCACGAGGATGAGGCGTTGCACCCGCAAATCATCGCGGACGCGCGACCGGTCCGCCTTCGATGGTCCGGCCTCGGCGCGGCTAGACAACGATCAGCGGGACGATCTCCCGAGGCGGACGGAGCGGACCATGGCGACGCAGGCGACGGCCCGACCCCTCACGGCTGCTCCTTGGCGAGAGCAACCCCGACTGATTCGCACGATCTTTCGCGATCCGATCCCCGTGCTGGACGAGGTCGCCGAGCGCTACGAGTCGATGTGCGCGTTCGGCGCCGGCCCGGTCCGCATGGCGATCGTGGGTGACCCGGCGGCGATCCGCGAGATGTTCGCGCTGCCGAACGAGTCCTTCCGCTGGGACCATAAGTTCAACGTGCTGAAGTTCGTGCTCGGCGAGGGTTCGATGGTCACCTCCGACGGGCCGGATCACAAGCGGCGGCGCGGGTCGGTGCACGCGGCGTTCAGCCGCCGGCGTCTCAACCGTTGGATCCCGATGATCGTCGAACGGACCGACGACGCGGTCGACCGCGTGATCGCGGCGCTCGACGGCAACACGCGCACGCTGGACATGTACCCGGTTGGCCGCGACCTCGTGCTGGAGATTGCAGTGCGCGCACTCTTCGGCGAACGCATGGCGGCGCGCGTGGACGAGATCGGCTCCCGGTTCGTCGGGCCGCAGCAGTACCTCGAGGGGTCGTTCTTCCGGCAACTGCCGCATCGCATCCCGTACACCGCTCGGGCGCACGTCCGTGCCGACCGGCAGCGCGCTCGACGTGATCATCGACGAGCAGATCGCGATCCGGCGCGCCGAGCCGTCCGGAGACCCGTTCGACGTGCTCGAGGCGCTCGCCACCGACCCGACCCTCACCGACTCCGAGATCCGCGATCAGGTCGTGACGCTGATCGGCGCCGGGTTCGACACCACCTCGGCGTCGCTCGCGTGGATGCTCTGGTGCGCGACGTTGACGCCGGGCCTTTGGGAACGCCTCCGCGCCGAGGCCGACGAAGTCCTCGGCGTCCCGAGCGGGAGAACCAGCGGCTCCGGCCGACGAGTCGTCGCTCGCGCGGCTCGACCTCGCGAACCGCGTCATGCGCGAGACCACCCGCCTGCATCCGGCGGGCGTCCTGGTGCCGCGCGAGGCGGCGACCGACATCACGCTCGCCGGGCGCGTGATCCCGAAAGGGACGCTCGTCCTGTGGTCCGCGCATCTCGCCGGACGCGATCCGAGTATCTGGGATGATCCGCTGCAGTTCGATCCCGAACGTTTCGCCGATCTCACCGACGTGCAGCGGACGATTGCCGACCAGGGGTGGGTCCCGTTCGGCCGCGGCGCGCGCAACTGCATCGGCTTCGCGCTCGCGCAGATGGAGCTGACGCTCGTCATCGCCCGCATCGCGCAACGACTCGACCTGGCCGCCAGCCGCGCCGGCCGCACCGCGCCCGGTCGGCATGGTCGTGAACCGGCCGGCCGGCGGCGCGCCGATCCGCGTCACCGCCCGGACGCTACGTGAGGTCGGGGAGGCCCATCTCGAGGTTGGCCTCCTCGAGACCGCCGTCGACCTCGAAGAGCTTGCCGGTCACGAAGCTGCCCGCGGGCGACGCGAGGTAGAGCGCGCACAAGCGCGATGTCCTCGGGACGGCCGAGGCGTTTGAGCGGCGTGCGCCGCACCATCTCGTCGTGGATCTCCGGGTTGTCGAGCACGATCTCGAGCGCGCTCGTCGCGATCGAGCCGACCGCGATCGCGTTGACCCGCACCTTCGGCGCGAGGTCGGCCGCGGTCAACCGCGTCATGTGCGAGAGCGCGGCCTTGGCCGTGCCGTACGCGACGAACCCGCGGTCGCGCAGGCGCCCGATCGCGGAGGAGATGTTGACGATCGAACCGGCGCCGCTCGCGAGCAGGTGCGGGGTCGCGGCCTTGCTCAGGACGAACGCGGTCGTGACGTTGAAGTGGAACGACCGTTCGAAGAAGCCCGGGCTCGTGTCGAGGAACGGGCGCGGCATGGTTCCGCCCACGTTGTTGACGACGATGTCGATCCGGCCGAACTCGGCCGACGGTGCGGGCGACGATGTCTTCGAGCACGTCGTTGTCGTTGACGTCGGCGGGGATCACGAGCGCCTTGCGGCCGACGGCGCGCACGTCGGCGGCGACCTCGTCGAGCTGTTCCTTCGTGCGCGCGGTGAGCACGATGTCGGCGCCGGCGTCGGCGAACGTCCGGGCGATCGAAGCGCCGATGCCCCGGCCCGCGCCGGTGACGATCGCGACCTTGCCGTCGAGGCGGAATGCGTCGAGCGCGCTCATGCGAGGTACCGGGAGATCGAGTCGACGATCGCGACCGGCTTGTCGCCGCCCTCGCGCTCCATCGTGATGCGGACCGTCGCCTGCACGCCGCCCGGCACCTCCTTGGCGTCGAGGAGCTCGCCCTTGGCCCGTACCCGCGAGTTGACCGGGACCGGGGCCGGGAAGCGGACCTTGTCGGCGCCGTAGTTGATGCCCATCGAGATCCCGCTCACGTGCACGAGCTGCGACAGGAAGTGCGCGGCGAGCGACATCGTGAGGTACCCGTGGGCGATCGGCGTGCCGAAAGGTCCCGCTTTCGCCCGTTCGGTGTCGACGTGGATCCACTGGTTGTCGAGGGTGGCCTCGGCGAACTTGTCGATCTGGTCCTGGGTGATCGTGACCCAGTCGCTCGTGCCGAGGTCCTGTCCCGACCGCGCCGAGCAGGTCTTGTGGAGATGCGAAGTTCGTCGTCATCCCGGGGACGCTATAAGGCTTCGGGGCGCGCGATGTCGATGCAAGCCCGATGGCAGGGGTTTCTCCGTTCGTCGCGCCCGAGGGCGGAACGCCCGACGACCGCGGCGCGCCCGCGGAACCGCTCGACGTCCGCGCCCCCGCCGTCGTGCAGGCACTCGCCGACGCGGTGGCGATCCTCGGCCCCGACCACCGGCCCCGGATCATGCTCGGGCCGCCTCGGCGCCTACGCCGGCTTCGGGCGGCTCGACGACCTGAGCGTCCGGATCGGGGAGTGGGTGCACCAGGACGACTACCGGCTGGTCGCCGACGCGCTCGCCCGGAGCCGGCGCGCACCGGCATCGACATCGACGCCCGCGTGCGCGTGAACAACGAGCACGACGGCTGGCACGTCATGACACTGGTGTTCCGCAACCTGCTCGACGATCCCGACGTGCAGGGAACGGTCGTGCGCGCCGTCGACCAGACGGTGTTCGACCGCGAGGCGCGGTGGCGGACGCTCGTGGGCGAGAGCCCGATCGGGATCTTCGAGCTCGACCTCGACGGCGATGCACGTTCGTGAACCCCGCGTTCGAGCGGCTCACCGGGCTGACGCGCACGCCAGCGCTCGGGCGCGGCTGGTCGTCGGTGATCGCGGACGACGACCTCGAACGCGTGCGCGACCAACAGCGGGACGTGACGCGCACCGACAACGCGGCCGCGTGCGAGCTGCGCATCGTCCTCGCCGACGAGGCGACCCGCTGGGTCAGCATGCGCTCGGTGCCCGCTGCGCGAGCCCGACGGTCGGGTCACCGGGTTCCTCGGCACGCTCGAGGACGTCACCGAACGCAAGCGCCTCGAGGAGCGGCTCGAGCACGACGCGACCCACGACCGCCTCACCGGCCTCGGGAGCCGCGCGCTGCTCGTCGAGGAGATGACCGGCGCGCTCGCGGGTACGCGCCGCGGCGGTCCGGGTGTCGCGCTGCTGTTCATCGACCTCGACGGCTTCAAGCGGGTCAACGACATGCTCGGCCACGCGGCCGGCGACGAGCTGCTCGTGCAGGTGGCGAAGCGGCTGCGCAACGCGTTGCGCGGCGGCGACCTCTGCGTGCGGCTCGGCGGTGACGAGTTCGTCGTGTGTTGCCGCGCGATCGACGACCCCGCGGGAACGTCGACGCCCGTGCACGAGCAGGCGCTGCAGCTCGCCGAGCGTCTGCTCGACGGCGTTGAACGCAACCGTACGACGTGCACGGCCACGAGATGCTGGTCGGCGCGAGCATCGGCATCGCGGGCGCGGTGGGCGAGGATCCCGTCTCGATCGACCAGCTGCTCTCGAACGCCGACGTCGCCGCGTACCGCGCCAAGCGGATGGGTCGCGGCCGCGTCGAGATGTTCGACGACGAGCTCCGCCGCCAACTCGCGAAGGCGCGCCGCGTCGCCGCGGCAGTGTCGGTCGCCTGCTCGACCAGCCGCGGCTGCCGATCCTGTGCTCGCCGCTCGTGCACCTCGGCGACGGCGGCGTCGTCGGGTTCGACTGCACGGTCGACTGGGAGGGCGCGGGCGTCGCGCGAGCAGCCCGACACGATCGCGCGTGTGCTCGAGGAGGCCGGCATGTCCCGCGCGCTCGACGTCGCGCTCGTGCGCACGGTGCTCGCCCAGCTCGCCGACTGGGAACGCCGGCCGCCCGCCGGCGATCGTCCCCGGCCTGAGCGTCACGCTCGACCCGCGACCGGCGCGCTCTCGCCGCTGCTGCCGGAGCTGGTGCGCGACATGCTCGCGCGCAGCCGCCGTCACCCCGTCACTGTGCTGGCTCGGTGTCCCGGAGGCCGCGGTCGCGCACGATCTCGAGGCCGCGTCGCGGGTGGCGGTCGAGCTCGACGGCCTCGGCGTCGGGGTGGCGCTGCGCGACTTCGGCTCCGCGGTGTCGTCGCTCGAACAGCTGCGCCGCCTGCCCGCGCCGACGATGACGATCGCGGGCCCGCTCGTCGCCGCCGTCGCGCGGCGGCGAACGACGACGATGACGCGAGCACGGCGCTGCTCGCCGCGATCGTGCAATACGCGCGTGGCGTTGGGCCGGATCGTCGGTCGCGTTCGGCGTGCAGGACGCGGCGCACGCCCGCCGGCTGCGGGAGCTCGGCTGCGACTTCGGGACCGGCCCCGCGTTCGGGCCGCCGATCCGCCCGCAGCACGTGGCGCAGTTCCTGGCCGCCCGGCGCCTGACGGCGGCGGAGTCACGATCTCGGCGCACCCGTCACCTACGGTGGGTCCTCATGGCCCGCCCGTCCTCGAACGACTATTCCGCCGAACACATCCAGGTGCTCGAGGGCCTCGATCCGGTGCGCAAACGGCCGGGGATGTACATCGGCTCGACGGGCCCGACCGGTCTGCACCACCTCGTCTGGGAGGTCGTCGACAACGCGGTCGACGAGGCGATGGCCGGTTGGTGCACCCGCATCGACGTCTCCCTCCTCGCCGACGGGGGCGTGCGCGTCGCCGACAACGGCCGGGGCATCCCGGTCGACGAGCACCCGCAGTACAAGGGCAAGTCGGCGGCCGAGATCGTGATGACCACCCTGCACGCGGGCGGCAAGTTCGGCGGCGGCGGCTACAAGGTCTCGGGCGGCCTGCACGGCGTCGGCGTCTCGGTCGTGAACGCGCTGTCGTCCCGCGTCGTGCTCGAGGTCGACCGCGGCGGCAAGACCTACCGCCAGGAGTACGCGGCCGTGAAGGCGGGCCGGGGCGCGGTCAAACCCGGCGTGCCGCAGGGGAAGTTGAAGGTCGTCGGGCAGTCCAAGCGCGGCCACACCGGAACGAGCGTCACGTTCTGGCCCGATCCCGACGTGTTCGAGGAGGTCGAGTTCCGCTACGCGACGATCGCGGAACGGCTGCAGATCATGGCCTTCCTCAACCGGGGGCTCACGATCGCGCTGCACGACGAGCGGCCGGGACACAAGCAGTCGGAGGAGTTCACGTTCGACGGCGGCATCGTCGACTTCGTCCGTCACCTCAACCAGTCGAAGGAGCCGTTGTTCAAGGACGTCGGCTACTTCAGCGACAAGGGCCCCGAGGGCGAGGTCGAGGTCGCGTGGCAGTGGAACACCGGTTACCACGAAGGGCTGCACTCGTTCGCGAACGGGATCTCCACGACCGAGGGCGGGATGCACGTCGAGGGTTTCCGGCGCGCGCTGACCCAGGCGGTGAACCGTTACGCCAAGGACCGCAACCTGGTGAAGGCGAAGGACGCCGACGTTCCAGGGCGACGACGTGCGCGAGGGGCTCACCGCCATCGTGTCGGTGCGGCTCACCGATCCGCAGTTCGAGGGCCAGACCAAGGCGAAGCTCGGCAACACCGAGATGCGCTCGCTCGTCGAGCGCGCAACCAACACCCACGTCACCCGCTGGCTCGAGGAGCACCCGAACCCGGCGAAGGCGCTCGTCGCCAAGGCGTCGAGCGCGGCGCGGGCGCGCTCGGCGGCGAAGTCGGCGCGCGATCTCACCCGGCGCAAGACCGCGCTCGACGGTGTGGGCATGCCCGACAAGCTCGCCGACTGCGGCTCGCGCGACCGCGACGGCGCCGAGCTGTTCCTCGTCGAGGGCGACTCCGCCGGCGGTTCGGCACGCGACGCGCGCGACCCGAAGAACCAGGCGATCCTCCCGTTGCGGGGCAAGGTGCTCAACGTCGAGCGGGCGTCGATGGACAAGGTCGTCGCCAACGCCGAGATCCAGTCGCTGACCGCCGCGATCGGCGGCGGGATCGGCGCCGACTTCGACGTCGCCAAGGTGCGTTACGGCCGCGTCATCATCCTCGCCGACGCCGATGTCGACGGCGGCCACATCCGCACGCTGCTGATCACGTTCTTCTACCGGCAGATGACGCCGCTGGTGGAAGCACGGCCGCCTCTACGTCGCGCAGCCGCCGCTGTACTCCGTCGAGATCGGCGGCGAGAAGCAGTACGTCGCCGACGACGCGGCGCGCCTGCGGGTGATGGAGGAGCACCCGAACCGCCAGCTCGCCTTCGCCCGCTTCAAGGGCCTCGGCGAGATGGACCCGCACGAGCTGCGCGAGACGTGCATGAATCCCGCGACCCGCCACCTCGTGCAGATCGACGTCGACCAGGCCGCGATCGCCGACGACGTGCTGTCGGTGCTCATGGGCGACGACGTCGAGGCGCGGCGCAACTGGATCCAGCGCAACGCCAAAGACGCCCGCTTCCTCGACGTGTAGGGAGACGACCACATGGCCCGTCGCAAGACGACCAACCAACTGACGCTCGACGCGCCGCCCGACGCCGACATCCCGACGCGGACGCTGCAGGAAGAGGTCGAGGGCGCGTTCCTCGAGTACGCGATGAGCGTCATCGTGCAGCGCGCGCTGCCCGACGTGCGCGACGGCCTGAAGCCCGTGCAACGCCGGATCCTCTGGGCGATGCACGATGCGAACCTGCGCCCCGACCGCCCGTTCGTGAAGTGCGCCCGCGTCGTCGGCGAGGTGATGGCGAACTACCACCCGCACGGCGACACCTCGATCTACGACGCGCTCGTCCGCATGGGCCAACCGTTCTCGTTGAGCGCGCCGCTGATCGACAAGCACGGCAACTTCGGTTCGCCCTCCGACCCGCCCGCGGCCTCGCGCTACACCGAGTGCCGGCTGTCGCCGCTCGCGATGGAGCTCCTCGCCGGCATCGACGAGGGCACCGTCGACTTCGAACCCAACTACGACGGTTCGCGCAACGAGCCGGTGGTGCTCCCGGCGCGCTTCCCGAACCTGCTCGTGAACGGCTCGCAGGGCATCGCGGTCGGCATGGCCACCAACATCCCGCCCCACAACCTCGCCGAGGTGTGCACCGCGGCGATGAAGCTCATCGACAAGCCCGACGTCACGCTGTCGGAGCTGATGCGCATCGTGAAGGGCCCCGACTTCCCGACCGGCGGCCTCATCATGGGCGACGAGGGGATCAAGGACGCGTTCCGCACGGGCCGCGGCACGGTGCGCGTGCGCGCCGTCCACGAGATCGAGGAGCTCCCGCGGCGCGGCGGGCAGGCGATCGTCCTCACCGAGGTGCCGTTCCAGACGAGCGTCGACGCGATCTCCGGCAAGCTCACCGAGCTCGTGCTCGCCGGGAAGATCGACGGCGTCCGCGACATCCGCAACGAGTCGGGCCAGGGCAAGACGCGTCTCGTGATCGAGCTGCGGCCCGACACGAATCCCGCAGATCGTGCTGAACAACCTGTTCAAGCACACGGCGGCGCAGACGACGTTCCCGGTCAACATGGTCGCGCTCGTCGACGACGTTCCGCGCACTGTCACGCTTGCAGGAGGCGTTGCAGCACTGGCTCGACCACCAGGTCGTCGTCGTCACGCGGCGCAGCCAGTTCCGGCTGCAGAAGGCGCTCGACCGGCTCCACATCGTCGAGGGGCTCGTGAAGGCGCTCGACATGATCGACGCGATCGTCAAGGCGATCCGCGCGTCGAAGGACCGCGGCGCGGCGCGCGTCGCGCTCGATGGCCAAGCCGTTCGACTTCTCCGAGATCCAGGCGAACCACATCCTCGACATGCCGCTCGGCCGCCTCACGCAGCTCGGCCGCGAGGAGCTCGACAAGGAACGCAAGGAGCTCGAGGCGACGGTCAAGGAGCTGAACCGGATCCTGGGCAAGCGCGACGCGTTGATGGCCGTCATCCGCGAGGAGCTCGTGGCGATCCGCGACGAGCACAAGGCCCCGCGCCGGACGCGGATCGTGACCGACGACGCGGGGACGATCGACGTCGTGGCGCTCGTCGAGGACGAGCCGTACGTCGTCACGGTGACCGCGCGCGGCTACGTGCGCGCGGTGCCGGAACGCACACGCAAGTCGCTCGTCGCCAACCCCGGCGAGCGTGACGCGGTCGCGCAGGTGATCGACACGACGGCGCTCGCGGGCCTGCTCTTCTTCACCGACCGCGGGCGGGCGTACCGGGCGACGGTGCACGAGCTGCCGAAGGAGAAGCTGAGCGCGGCGCAGAACCTGTTCCAGTTCGGCGACGGCGAGAAGGTCGTCGCGGTGCTCGACGCGCGGATGCACGCCGACCATCCGAACCTCGTGTTCGTGACCGCGAGCGGCGGCGTGAAACGGACCGCGCTCAGCGAGTTCGCCGAGGCTTCCGGGCCGCCAGAACGGCATCGTGGCGATGAAGCTGACGGGCGACGACCGGGTCGTCGCCGTGTTCCCCGGCTGGGACGAGTACGAGCTCCTGCTCGTGACCGCGAACGGTCAGGGCATCCGCTTCGCGGAGGAGGAGGTCCGGCCCGTGGGCCGCGCGGCCGGCGCGATCCGCGCCATCCGGCTCAAGGGCGACGACCGGGTGATCGGGGCGTGCGCGGCGGGCGACGGCGAGCTCGTCGTCATCGCGACCGAGCAGGGATTCGCCAAGCGCACCGAGGTCGACGAGTTCCCCGTGCAGACCCGTGGGGGTTCGGGGCTCAAGGCCGCCAAGATCGACAAGGCCCGCGGCAAGCTGGTCGCGGTGACGGCCGCGGCCGACACGCTCGCGTTCCTCGCCTCCGACGCCTGTCTCGTCGTGCCCGGCCAGGGGGTGCGCGCCGCGTCGCGCGACGGCGGCGGTTCCAAGGTGTGCCCCGAGGGATTGCAGCGGGTCGTGCCGGTGGCCGCCGACCGCGACGACGGGTAACGGTTACGGCGCGGGGTTCTCGACCGTCTGCCAGTCGCGGGTCGTGAGGTACGTGCGGAAGTGTTCGGCGATGCTCGTCAGGTCGTTCATCGTCTTCGGGTGCCGCAGCTCGAACAGCTGCGGGAACCGTTGCATCGAACGCACGAGCTCCCACAGCGCGACGGCGTCGGCGCCGGTCGGGGCGGGCACGACGACGGGCCCGTACACCGCGTAGCCGGAATCGAGGACGAGGGTCGGCACGCCGTGCGCGCCGTACCGAACGACGGCGTCCTGGTGCTCGGTGCGGACCTCGTCGAGGGTGGACTCGTCGGCGACCGCGCGGTCGACGAACGCGGCGTCGAGACCCGCGTCGCGCGATGACGTGCGCGTGCTCCTGCGGAACGTGCGTCTTGACGCCGTCGAAGAAGAACGCGTGCCCGACCGCGGCGTACCAGCGGTCGAGCGCGTCGTTTCCGAGCTCCCGGCGGATGAGCGCGCCGACGCGCATCTGGCCGAAGCCGAACGACCACGGTCGCTCCCACGGGTGCCGTTTGCCGGCGACGAGGTTCACCTCCTCGAGGGAGAAGAACCGCCAGGTGATGTCGAGATCCAGCTGGTCGCGCACGGAGCGGATCCAGAGCGACGTCTGGTACGCGTACGGGCACATCGGGTCGAAATAGAAGATCAACGACTCGGCCACGGCCCGAGTCTCGCCGATCGGCGTCACCCCGCACAACGAGCGGACCGCGCGGAGTACCGTGCGCGCATGCCCGAGCCGCTGGTACTCCGCCTGGAAGAGGTGTGGAACGACATCGTCGCCGTGTGCGAGACCTCACCGCCGACGAATGGATCGCGCCGACCGAATGCCCGGGATGGTCGGTGTTCGACAACGTCGCGCACATGATCGGTACCGAGCGCATGCTCGCGGGAGATCGGCCGGAGCTCTCCGACGACGCGTCGGCGGGCGCGACGAGCGCGCCCCACGTGCGCAACGACATCGGCAAGGCCAACGAGCTCTGGATCGCGACGTACCGCGGTTGGGACGGCCCGGCGTTGCTCGACGAGTTCCGCGCGGTCACGGCGCGGCGCCTCGACACGTTGCGGGCGCTGACGGCGGCGGAATGGGACGCGGAGGGTTTCACCCCCGAAGGCCCGGGGCCCTACCGGCAGTTCATGGAGATCCGGGTGTTCGACTGCTGGTATCACGACGAGGACATCCGCGAGGCGCTCGGCCGGCCCGGATTCCTCGAAGGACCGGTCGCCGACCTCTCGCTCGGGCGCATCCCGCCCAAGGCGCTCGGCTACGTGGTCGGCAAGAAGGCGGGTGCGCCGGCCGGCAGCGCGGTGGTGTTCGTCGTCGAAGGCACGCCCGAGATCGTCGCCGCGATCTCGGTCCCGCCCGAGGGGCGCGCCGTCCTGCTCGACGACGTGCCTGCGCAACCGACCGTTCGGATCACGACCGACCGGCGCACGTTCGCGCGGCTCGCCGGCGGTCGGTGGACCGGTGCGCACGCGCGCGCGCAGGGCGTCGTGCGCGTCGAAGGCGATACCGCGCTCGGCGATCGCGTCGTCGACAACATGGCGTTCACGATCTGATGGGTTCGTACGCGCGGTGTGGGTCCGCGCGCGTCATCGGGATCGTGCTCGTCGCCGTCGGCGGGGTGTGGATCGCGCAGGGCACGGGTGCGTTGGGCGGATCGTTCATGACCGGCGAGGGCCTGTGGACCGTCATCGGCGCGATCGCGGTGCTGTTCGGCGGTGCATTGATCGTCGGTACCGTGCGCGACCGGCGTCGCGCCGCGGACGACGACTGAACCGCTCGCGCGCCGCGGATCAGGCGGCCCGGATCAGCTCGAGACGACGGGAACCAGCCGCTGCTCGATCGACTGCAGCATCTCGTTCTCGCCCGGGAGGAGCGGGCTGTCCCCGGTGCGCGGCGGCCGGCAACCGCAACTCGCGATGCGAACCTTGACGAGCACGTCGAGGGCGGCGACGTAGGTGACATCCATGTACATCGTGTGCGCGGTTCCGCTCTCCGAGTGGTACGCGACCGTCGCCCGCCAGAGCACGTGCCGACCGGGGACAGGGAGGTCGAGGGGCTTCGCCGAAACCAGGTCGATGATGCCGGTCTGCGTCTCCTGGAAATGACGAACGGCGCTCGCGTCCGCGCACGCCGCGAACGACGGTTGCGCGACCGCGGCCAACTCCGTCGTCACCGTCGCGGGCGACGACAGGCGCAGCGCCGCGAAGTTCACATGACCCTGCTCCAGCGTTCCGTCGGCCGACGGGGCGAAGCTGAACTCGTGGAGGACCGTCTCGGTGCGAGCCGTGATCAAGGGGGTGAAGGGCGCGCAGGCGGCGGGCGGATCGGTGAGGTCGAGGGACGTCCCCGGGTCGCCGTCGTCCTCCCAGAGCGGTCCGAGCACCTCGACGTCCGGGACGAGCTGCGGCAGCGAGATGGCGGGTGTCGTCCGCCTCGCCGGCAACGTCGTCGGTGATGGCTTCGGAGTTTCGACGGCAACCGGTCCGGTGGTCGTCGGGGCGTGCGGTGCCGGACGGGCAGGTCCGGCGGCGCGGGCACCGGTTCGGGCGGCGACGACCGGAGGAGCCACCGTGGTGGGCGGGGCCGATGTCGGGAACGGCGTCCCGCCGCACGCCGCGAACGTGGCCGCCGCGATCGCGCCGATCGCGGTCCTCGCCGCTGACCCTCTGAGGGTGTTCGCACGGGGCACGCCCAGGTTGTCGGCGTGCGCAACGATCGCCTTGATCGCCGCGGCGCCCGCAACGGACGGCGCAACGGACGGCGCAGCGGGTTCACCGTAGGCTGGAGACGATGACGGACGGGCGATTCGACGTGATCTGCGAGATCGAGCCGCCGACGCGTCCCGACCTCATGCACGTGCGCCACCAGATCGGCGTGCTCGGCAAGATCGCGACCGCGTTCCTCATCCCCGACAACCACATCGGTCGCGCCACCGTCTCGAGCGTCGCGGTCGCGCACGAGGTCGAACTGCATGGGCGGCCGGTCGATCGCGTGCCTCAACGCCCGCGACCGCAACCTGCTCGGGTTCCGGCGCGACCTGCTGACCGCGGCCGCGTACGGCGTCGACCAGTTCCTCTTCGTGTACGGCGACCGCCCGACGCTCGGCGCCCGCACGGGCCAGCTCACGGTGCAGTCGATGCTGCGGGAGCTGCGCGCGTTCCCCGAGACCCACGCCGCACACGGGTGGCCGTCCGTTCCGGGCCGGAGTCGCGGCCGGTGCCGGTCCGCTGCCGGCATGGAAACGCGACGCCGACTTCCTCTTCGCGCAGGTGCGCTTCTCGCTCGACGAGCTGCTCGAATGGCGCGCCGGGATCGAGTTCGACGGACCGGTGTACGCGGGCGTCATGGTCGTGCCGAGCGCGGCGATGGCGCGCAAGATCTCCGCCGACGTCCCGCAGCTCGCGGTGCCCGACGGTGGGTGCATGCGATCGAGCGCGACCCGGACGCGGGCGTCGAGCTCGCGTGCGACCTCGTCGCCGGTGTACGCGCGTCGGGCGCGTTCGACGGTGTGCACCTCATCCCCGTGAACCGGTATCGGGAGGTCGCGGCGCGGCTCGAGATGCAGTTCGCCGGAGGTTGACCGGCCGGGGTGACCGGGCGATCTCGCGGCGTGTACCGTCCGCGCCATGAAAGCCTTGCTCTACGGCGTGAAGCCCGAATCCGTACCGGTGCCCGAGACCGACAACCAGCTGCTGCGCAGCCTCGCGCACACCCCGATGAAGCTCGTCGAGATGGACGAGCCCGGGTTCTTCCTGCCCGACTGGGTCGTGACCCGGCCCCGGCTCACCGGGATCTGCGGCTCCGACTCCAAGCAGGTGTTCATGGACTGGGGCGAGGTGCGCTCGCCCGACAACCCGATGAAGGGGTTCTTCTCCCTGCCGCAGGTGCTCGGGCACGAGGTCGTGGCCGACGTCGTCGCGCTCGGCCCGGAGGCCGAGGGTCTCGAGGTCGGCGACCGGGTGGTGCTGAACCCGTGGCTGTCGTGCGGCCCGCGGGGCGTGACGCCCGCTGTGCCCCGCGTGCCAGGTCGGCGACTTCAGCCTCTGCTACTCGTTCGACGTCGGTCCGATCCCGCCCGGCATCCACATCGGCACCGCGCGCGACGTCAACGGCGGCTACGCGGAGGTGATGTCGGCGCACGACTCGCAGCTGTTCAAGGTTCCCGACAACGTCCCCGACGAGCTCGCCGTGTTCGCCGACCCGTTCGCGGTGTCGCTGCACTCGGTCACGCGCCACCCGCCGAAGCCGGGCGGCAAGGTGATGGTCTACGGCGCGGGCGCGCTCGGAACGTGCGCGACCGCGATCCTGCGCGCGCTGTACCCCGACGTCGAGGTGCTCGTCGTCGCCCGCTTCGAGGCGCAGGCCGAGATGGCGCGCAAGCTCGGCGCGAAGGTGATCGGGCACTCGCCCGCGTCGCAGGTGATCGAGGAGGCGGCGGCGTGGTCGGGCGGCGTGCTGCGGCGCCAGCGACGGCCTCCCGATGGCGTTCCCCGGCTTCATCGACGTCGTGTACGACACCGTCGGCAAGCAGGAGACGTTCGAGGTCGGCACCCGCGTGCTCAAGGCGCGGGGCACGCTCGTGAAGGCGGGCGTGCACGGGCCGACGTGGTGGGAGGACACGCCGCTGTACTTCAAGGAGATCTCGATGGTCGGCTCGAACGCGTTCGGGTTCGAGGAGGTCGAAGGCGTGCGCAAGCACGGCATCGAGCACTACCTCGACCTCGTGTCGTCCGGCCGCATCGATCTCACCGGCATGCTCACGCACACGTTCCCGCTCGACGCCTGGCGCGACGCGTTCACCGCGCTCGCCACGCAGGACGACTCGGGCGCGATCAAGGTCGCGTTCGACTACCGGGGAAGCTGAGCGACACGGGCCAGGCGCAGCCCGGAGGCCCGGTCGTTCTCATACGACACGCGGGCGATCGAGGGCTGGAGGGCGTAGCCGCATGAGCGACGTCGTTCTCGTCGACATCGCGGACCGGGTCGCGGTCATCACGATCAACCGGCCCGACCAGCGCAACGCGCTGAACCGCGACGTGCGCCGCGCGTTGCCGGCCGCGATCACGCGCTGCGACGCCGACGACGACGTCGACGTGATGATCCTCACCGGCGCCGATCCCGCGTTCTCCGCCGGCGTCGACCTGAAGGAGTTCGGGTCGGGCCAGGTGACGCAGGGCGAGAGCTTCGGCGATGTCGCCGAGACGCGCGACGCGTTCCGGGGCGCGCTGCCGGCGCACGCCAAGCCGCTGATCGGCGCGGTCAACGGGGTCGCGGTGACGGGCGGCTTCGAGGTTGCGCTCAACTGCGACTTCCTCATCGCGTCGGACCGGGCCCGCTTCGCCGACACGCACGCGCGCGTCGGCGTGATGCCCGGTTGGGGGCTCACGGTGCTGCTCGCGCAGCGCATCGGCGTCGCCCGGGCCAAGCAGATGAGCTTCACCGGCAACTACCTCGACGCGCAGACCGCGTGCGCGTGGTCGCTCGTGAACGAGGTCGTCCCGCACGACGAGCTGCTGCCGTACTGCCGCAAGCTCGCGGCCGACATCGTCTCGAACGACCAGATGGGCGTGCGGCGCATGCTGCGCACCTACGACGAGGTCAGCGCGACGACCGTCGACGAAGGCTGGAAGATCGAGGCCCGCGTGAGCCGCGAGTGGGAAGGTCCCGGCTTCGACCCCGCGAGCATCGAGTCGCGCCGCATGAAGATCGTCGAACGCGGCCGCAGCCAGATCCACCCCTGAAACCCAGCGAACTGTTGTCAGGGTAAGTGGCGCGTGGAGCCCGTAACCCTGCCAACAGTTGTCAGGGAGAGTGGCGCGTGGAGCCCTTTTTCCAGCGAACTGTTGGCAGGGTTCTAGGGGGTGGTGACGAGGACGGGGGTGTCGTCGGTGACGCGGAAGACGTCCTGGCGCAGGCTCGTCTCGTCGGCGAGCTCGAGCGCGACGTGCAGCCCGGCGACGAGGACGAGGTCGTCGGGCCAGGCTCGACGCCCCGCCCGACGCCGTAGACGACGGCTCCCCGCGCCCGGACCGCCCGCCGTCGCGCCGGGAACGCACGCCGCGACCAGCTCGTCCCAGCCCGCGGGCGCAGGCTGCTCGACCGACGGCGACCCGACGACGTAGGTCCGCGCGAGCGACGCTTCCCAGCCGTCGCGCAGCGCGCCCGCGCGCAGCACGACCCGTTCGCCGTCCCCGAACGCGTGCTCGGGCGCGAGCCAGTCGACGCGCCGGCGGCCAGCGGCGCGGCGACGGCCTCGAACGCGGGGGTCGTCACGCCGAGTGTCGCGAACGCGGCCGCGCAGATCCCGCGGAGCTCGCGCGGGGTCGCACCGGGTCGGAGCGCGGCGCGCATCGCGTCGAGGCCGCGCCCGGCCGCGATCGACCGCGTCGCCGACGCCGGCGATGCTCTCCGGGTCGGGAATGCGCCACAGCTCGGCGAACAACGGTCCCGCGTCGACGATCTCGGCCCTGCCGGCCGCGCGCCCGAGCAAAGCGCGCGCGCCCGGGTTCATCCCGTCGACCGCGACCCGCCGCGCGTCGGTCACTCCCTCGATCGCGGTGAGCGATGCGAGCAGCTTCTCGGGGTTCCAGGTGACGCCGTAGAGGTGGTCGGTCGGGAAGCCGGTCGGCACCACGGCGTCGGTGTTGGCGAGGACGTGCACCGCGCCCGTTCGCCGCACGACGACGCAGCCGGGGGAGAAGCCGCGCGTCCCGCGAGCCAGAGGCGGGCCGCGTCGGAGACCGTGCGCGCGTTGGCCTCGCGGCCGAGCAGCAGCACGTCGATGCCGTCGCGGGCCATCAGGTCGAGGCACGCCGCGAGCCGGCTCACGCGGCACCGGCCCCGTCGAGCTCGGCCGGGCCGAGAGCCGTACGTAGCCGTCGTCGGTGACCGCGACGATCTCCTCGGAGCGGTGGCCGGCGCGGCCGTCGTCCCAGACGACCGGTTCGAACACGAGCACCATGCCCGGCTCCAGCGTGAGCGCCGCGTCGAACGCGGGCCCGAGGTCGGTGCCGACGAACGGCATCTCGGCGCTGTCGGTGCCGATGCCGTGCGCGAGGTAGAAGTACGAGAGCCACGGCTGCTGGCCGTGTTCGAGCCCGGCCGCCTCGACGAGGTCGGCCGCGGTCGCGCCCGCGCGGACCTTCGCCAACGCGCGGTCGACGATCGCACGCCACCGCAGGAACTGCTCGCGTTCGACCGCGTCCGGTGCGCGCCCGATGATCCAGGTGGCGCCGAAGTCCGACGCGTAGCCGTGGAGGTTGATGCCCGTGTCGATCCAGAGCACGTCGCCCGCCTGCAGCGCCTCGGCCCGGGTCGGGATCGGGAACACGGGCTCGCCGGTGATGCTGAACGGGCCCTCGGCGACGGCGCGGGGCATGACCTGGAACACGGGGTCGACGGTGTTGGCGGTCGCGCCCAGCTCCGCGACCGCGCGGAGGAACGCGCCCGAGAGCTCGGTGGCCGGCACACCCGGAACGGCGAGCGGCCGGACGGCCCGCATCGCCACCTCGTTGATCGCCTGGGCCCGCCGGATGCACTCGAGCTCGTCCGGGGTCTTGGTGATCTTCGCCGGCCCGAGGACGGTGCCGGCGTCGACGGTCTCGCGCGCCGCGAGCGCGTCCCACAGCGGGAACGGCGCGTCGTCGAGCGCGATCCGGCCGGCCGGGAGCTTTGCGGCCAGCGCGGCCGCCCCCGCGCCGGTCTCGACCTCGATCGCGCGGTGCAGGAACTCGTCGGGGATCTCCTCCGGCGCGCCTTCGGGAAACTCGGTGTACAGGTGCGGCCAGGGCGCGCCGCGTTCGAGCACGGCGACGGCCCGCCACCACGCGGCGCGCATGTGGTCGGCCGCGGGCGCGCGGGCGCCGGTCGCGTACGCCACGTTCTGCTGGCCGCACAGCACGAGCACGTCGACGCCGGCGGTCGCCCATCGCCGCCTGCAGCTTCGCGATGCGCTCACGGCGCATGCGCGCCAGGTCGAGCGTGCAGATCGGCTCGGTCACGCCGGCTCCCGCGCGACAGCTCCGGAAGGAAGGCGTTCGGACGTCTGCAGGTAGACGGCGACGCGCGTGATCAGACCGCCGGCGACGTCGAACACGACCGCCTCGTCGGTGTGGAGGCGCGCGTCGCCGTCGTCGACCGTCTCGCTCAGCTCGACCGCAACCCGGTTGCCGTCGGCGATCATGTCGACGACGACGAGCACGTAGCCGGACAGCGAGCTGATCGTCTGTTCGAGGAATCGGGCGTACTCCTCGCGGCCGCGGAAGTTGTCGCGGTACGGGCCGATGCGCTCGACGTCGGGCGCGAGCGCGGCGGCCACGGCCGCCCAGTCGCCGCCCGCGAGCCCGGCGAGGTAACGCTCCACGACGTCGCGCGCGAACGCCTCGTCGAGCAGGCGATGCGCGCCCGGCCCGAGCGGCACGTCGGCGATGGCGGCGCGCCCCGCCGCGCTCATCTTGCGCGCGGTCTTGGTGATGACGCCGGGCAGCTTGGCCGGGTCGAGGCGGGCCGCGACGTCGACGAGTTGCGTCTCGAGGAACACGAGGCACAGCGCGTCCTCGAGCACCTGCACGTCGTCGTGCTCGCTTGCGGACGCGAGCCCGTCCTTGCGGACGATCGCCTGCACGCGGGCGATCGTCGCGTCGTCGTAGCCGGCCTCGCCGAGCACGACCCCGAGCTCGCGTGCGTGTTGCGCGTGGAGGTCTTTGCGCCAGCGCAGGTAGCCGGCCCGGCCTTGCGGGTAGCTCGCGCGCGGCACGGTCCAGCGCCGGAAGTGGTGGCCGCGCGCCGCGAGGAGCAGGGCGTCGTCGGCGTCGGGCTTGAGGCGCAGCACCCACTCGGTGACGAGCTCGGCGTGAACGATCTCCTTCGGCCCGGTGCGGTCGCGCACGGTGACGAGATTCGGATCGGCTGCGTTCGCCTCGTCGATCGCGGCGAGCGCGGCCCGCAGGCGGTCGGACGTGGCCATCGGCCGCAGCCTACGCAGCCGTCGCCGCGCCCCGGGGCTCTCGCGCCCGCGTCCGCGCGCCGCGCGGGCCGTCCGGGTTTCTCAGTTGAGGTGTGAGCCGAACCAGTCGAGCGTCCGGCCCCACGCGTCGGCGGCGTCGTCGGCCCGGTAGTCGGGACGCTGGTCGCAGTGGAACCCGTGACCGGCGTCGGCGTAGCGCACGATCTCCGTGTCGACCGCCGCCTCCTGCAACGCGCCGCGGAGCTGCTCGACGTCGTCGACGGGGATCGATCCGTCCTGGTCGCCGAACAGGCCGAGCCACGGCGTCTGCAGGTTGGCCGCCTCGCCGACGAGCGCGGGGAACTGCGGGAAGCGGCCGGTGACGATGCCGCCGCCGTAGAAGCCGACCGCCGCGCCGAGCGCGTACCGGAGCGCGACGAGGAACGACACCCGGCCGCCGAAGCAGAAGCCGACGACGCCGATGCGTCCGTCGGTGAAGCCCGCGGCGCGCAGGTAGGTGAGCGCGGCGTCGACGTCGGCGAGGATCGCGGCGTCGCTCCCGAGGGCCTGGAAGTACTCCATCACCTTCTCGAACTTGCCGTACTCGACCACCGCACCCGGTCCCGACCGGTGGAAGAAGTCGGGGGCGACGGCGTGATAGCCCGCGGCCGCGGCGCGGCGCGTCACGTCCTCGATGTGCGGGTTCACGCCGAATGCTTCCTGCACGACGACGATCGCGCCCCGCGCCTCGCCGGCGGGCACGGCCTCGTACAGCCGCATCGGTCCGTCGGCGGTTTCGACCGTGACGTCGTCGGTGGTGATGTCGCTCGGGCTCATCGCGCGCAACCTACCGGTCAGGGCCGCGCTCGTCCGGGCGCGCCCGGCCCGGCGTACCTGTCGTCGGCCGGCATCAGCTCCCCGCTGTGCACGTCGAAGACGAAGCCGCCGACGTGGAGATCGGGCGGGAGCAGCGGGCATGCCGCGATCAGGTCGATGTCGGCTTGCAGCGTGGCGAGCTGGTCGGTGGTCGCGAGGAACTCCCAGCCCGACGCGTCGACGCCCCGTTCGCGCTCGATGCGGGCGCGCAGCGCATCGTCGTCGGAACCGACCATCGCGCATTCGGTGTGCTGCACCACGCAGACCCGCGTCACGCCGAGCAGGTTGACCGCCAGCACCAGCGAGCGCAGCGCGTCGTCGGTGACGCGTGCTCCCGCGTTGCGGATGATCTTGGCGTCGCCCGCGCGGAGACCGAGCATTGCCAGCGGGTCGATGCGGGAGTCGATGCAGGTCAGGACGGCGAGGCCCTTCGCGGCCCGGCCCGCGACGCCGGAGTCGTGGAACTGGTCCCGGTAGTGCCGGTTGGCGTCGAGCAGATCGTCGAACATTGCCGGTTCTCTTAGCAGGACGCGGGCCACCGCGGGCCGCTCGACGATCCGGTCGATCATCCCGTACTCCAGTGCCTCGGTGGGCGTGAGCGGCGGATCGAGCTGCCGGCCGATCCCGACCGGGTCTGGGACGAGCTGCCCACCCGCTCGGCGACGAGGTCGAGCTGGTCGCCGAGCCCGGCGGCGCAGTCCGGACGAGCGGCCCCGACGGCGCCATGATCGGCGCGGTCGACGACGCGGTCCCCGCGCGGCGGCTCGCGTTCCGGTGGGTCTCCGCGGTCGGCGACGACGACCTTCGGCCGTCCGAGGTGGAGATCACGCTCGAGCCCTCGCCGGTCGGCACGATCCTGCGGCTGCGGGAGACGCGCGCGTCGACGGCACGCGGCTCGAGCGGTCGGCATTCCGCGCGCTCGCGCGTGTCTGACGCGAAGCGCGCCCTGGTCGACCGGGTCTTCGACGCGCTCGCGGACCCGACGCGGCGCCGCATCGTCGAGCGTCTCGGCCGGGCTCCGGCCACGCGCCGGGGAGATCGCCGAGGGTCTCCCGGCGACGCGCCAGGCGGTCGTGAAGCACCTCGCGCTGCTGGAGGAGGCCGGGCTCGTGCCGCGGCGAACGGGCGGGCGGCAGGTGGTGTTCCGGCTCACGCCGGCTCCGTTCGCGCAGGCGGCCGGGTGGATGCACGACGTCGGCGCCGCGTGGGACCGAAGGCTCGACAAGCCGGCGCGCCGGGTCGCGAGGCCACGCGGCGCAGGCTGATCCGGCCGGAACCGGGCCGGGGCGCGTGCGCTACGGTGCCGCCCGTCAGTGTCTACGGGAGGAACACATGAGCTTCCGGGTGGTCGTCGACTTCGACAAGTGCGAGAGCAACGCGCTGTGCATGGCCGCCGCGCCCGAGGTCTTCGAGGTGCGCGACGACGACTTCTTGTACGTGCTCCAGGAGGAACCCGCCGACGATCTGCGCGCCAAGTGCGAAGAGGCGGCGCGGGTGTGCCCCAAGCAGGCGATCACGATCGTCGACGCTTCCTGAGGGCCGCGATGCCGGGCATGGAGGGGATGGCCGCGCTCGTGACGGGCGGCGGCAGCGGCATCGGGCTCGGCTGTGCCCGGCGCTTCGCGGCCGACGGCGCGCACGTCACGATCGCGGGCCGCACGCAGTCCCGCCTCGTCGAGGCGGTCGGGGAGATCGCTGCCACCGCGGCCGCGGGGGCGACGGTGCAGTACGTCGTGTGCGACGTCACCGACGAGGCCGACGTCGAGCGCGCGGTGGCCGACGCGTGCGGGCCGACCGGTTCGCTCGACGTGCTGTTCGCGTGCGCGGGCGGCTCGCTGCACGGCGGTCCGATCGTTGCGTCCGACGCGGCCGGCTGGCGCGCGACCGTCGACCTGAACCTGGTCGGCACGTTCCTCTGCATCAAGCACGCGGCCCCGGCGATGATGCGCGCCGGTGGGGGCTCGATCGTCGGCATGTCGTCGATCGCGGGCCACACCACCCACCGCTTCATGAGCGCGTACTGCGCGAGTAAGGCCGGCATCGAGATGCTCGTGAAGTGCGCGGCGGACGAGCTCGGTGAGCACAACATCCGCGTGAACGCGGTGCAGCCCGGCATCGTCGACACCGAGCTGATGACCTTCATCACCGCGGGCGGGCCGATCCTCGAGAGCTACCACGAGAACATGCCGATCGACCGGGTCGGGACCGTCGACGACATCGCCGCCGCGGTCCGCTACCTGGCGGGTCCGGAGTCGACGTGGGTGACGGGACAGATGCTGGGAATCGACGGTGGGCACCAACTCCGCAGGGGCCCCGACTACGGCTCCGTGATGGGCGGCTGAACAGTGGACTTCGAAGAGACCGAGGAAGAGCGCGCGTTTCGCGTCGAGGTGCGGGAGTGGCTCGACGCGCACGCCGATCGCCGCAAGGCGGGCGAGCAGTCCGACCACTCGTACATGCCGGGCGACGGTGATCCCGACGCCGACGACAAGCACGTCGCGGCGTGCAAGGAGTGGCAGCGGGTCGTCTACGAGGGCGGTTGGGCCGGCATCACGTGGCCGGTCGAGGCCGGCGGCCGCGGCGGTCCGGGGTGGCAGGCCCGCATCTTCAACGAGGAGCAGGCGCACTACAACGTCGCGACCGGTGTGTTCGCGGTGGGGATCGCGATGGCGGGACCGACGATCATCGCGTGGGGCACGCCCGAGCAACAGGAACGCTTCCTGCCCGCGATGCTGCGGGGCGACGACGTGTGGTGCCAGCTGTTCTCGGAGCCGGGTGCCGGATCCGATCTTGCCGGACTGCGCACGCGAGCCGAGCGCGACGGCGACGAGTGGACCGTCAACGGGCAGAAGGTCTGGACATCGGGCGCGCACTACAGCGACTGGGGCCTGCTGCTCGCGCGCAGCGATCCCGACGCCCCGAAGCACAAGGGCATCACCGCGTTCCTGCTCGACATGCGCACGCCGGGCATCGACGTGCGGCCGCTGCGCCAGATCACCGGCGCGTCGCATTTCAACGAGGTCTTCCTGACCGACGTCCGCATCCCCGACTCGATGCGCCTCGGACCGCCCGGCGGCGGCTGGCGCGCGGCGAACACGATGCTCTCGAACGAGCGGGCGATGATCGGTGGCGGCGGCCGGGTCGGTTTCCGCGATCTCGTCGCGCTCGCGCAGCGCTGCGGCGTGACCGGCGATCCGCTGCTGCGCCAGGAGCTCGCCCAGAGCTACACGCGGCACGCAGTTGATCAAATGGCTCGGGCTGCGGGCGCGCAGCCGCAAGGACCAGGGGCTCGGTCCGGAGGCGTCGGTACTGAAGCTGGCGGCCTCTCGGCGGCTCGAACACGACGGCAACCTCGTCATGGAGCTGCAGGGCGCGCCGTCGATGCTCTACGACGCCGACGCGATCCAGAACGGCTACTGGCAACAGCAGTTCCTCGGCCAGTGGAGCAGCCGGATCGGCGGCGGCACCGAGCAGATCCAGCGCAACGTCATCGGTGAGCGCGTTCTCGGCCTGCCGAGCGAACCCCGCCCGGGCAAGGACACGCCGTTCCGGGATCTTCCTTCCTGACGCGGCGCCCGCGCCGTGCGCCAGACTGCGCGCATGCAGCTCGACGAGTTCCAACAACTCATGGCGGACACCTACGGCGCGCGGGACCGTGCGCGCGGCATCGACGCGACGGTCGCGTGGCTCGCGGAGGAGCTCGGCGAGTTGGCCCGGGCCGTGCGCAAGGGCACCCGCGAGGAGCAGGTCCACGAGATCGGTGACGTGCTCGCGTGGCTCGCGTCACTGACCGACCAGCTCGGCCTGTCGCTCGAAGGCGCCGCGGCGCGCTACGCACGGGGTTGCCCGCGTTGCGCGGCGACGCCGTGCCGCTGCCCGTGACGGGCGCGGACGGTACCCTCGCCGGAGGAGTTCGTGCACGCCGTCGGGAGGATCGGTGCGGATCATCGTCGTGGGGGGCGGTATCGCGGGCCTCGGGACGGCGCTGGCGTGCGCGCGTACGGGTCATGAGGTCGTGGTCCTCGAACGCGACGACACGCCGATGGCGCCCGACGCGGACGCCGCCTTCTCCTGGGAACGTACGGGCGCACCGCAGGTGCGGCACTCGCACGCCTTCCTCGCGCGACTCCGGAACCTGTTGCTCGAGCGGGCTCCCGACGTCCTCGACGCGCTGCTCGCCGCGGGCGCGACGGAGATCCCCTTCGGCGCGAACCTGCCCCTGACCCTCACCGACCGGCTGCCGCGTCCCGGCGACGAGGAGCTCGTCGCGCTCGCCTGCCGGCGCACGACGTTCGAATGGGTGCTCCGTCGCCTGGTGCTCGAAGAACCCGGTGTCGAGCTCCGCCACGGTGTCGCCGCGACCGGGCTCGACGCGCCGTGCGGGACGGATCCCGACCGTGACGGGCGTCGACGGTGTCGGCGCCGACCTCGTGGTCGACGCCCGCGGCCCGCGTTCGTCGTCGAACGACTGGCTCGCCGCGATCGGCGCGCGCGCCCGTGCCCGAGGAGCTGCACGAGAGCGGCATCGTCTACTACTCGCGCTTCTATCGCGTCGGCTCGTCGGCCGTCCCGCCGACCGACGCCGGGCCGATCGCGGCCGACCTCGGCTACCTGAAGTACGCGATCTTCCTCGGCGACAACCACACCTTCTCGGTCACGTTCGCGATCGAGCGTCACGACGAGCAGCTGCGCCGCGCGCTCGCGACGCCGGAAGGTTTCGAGACGGTCGCGCGTTCGCTCGTCGCGGTCGCGCCCGTGGCGCGCGGACGGCGTCGCCGAGCCGATCACCGACGTGCACGTGATGGCGGGCCTGCGCAACCGTTACCGCCCGCTCGTCGGGAGCGACGGTGATCCGCTCGTACACGGTTTCGTCGCGGTCGGCGACGCGGCCGTCTGCACGAACCCGCTCTACGGGCGCGGGTGCAGCCTCGCGTTCGTGCACGCCTTCGGCCTCGCCGACACCCTCTCGTCGCACGGCGGCGATCTCGACGGGACTGCGCGTGACTTCGCCGCGTTCACCGAACGGGAGCTCGTCCCGTGGTTCCGTTCCGCGGTGCTGCAGGACGCCCAGGCCCGGATGCTGCACGAGGAGCTCCCGTCCGAGGATCCGCGCGCGTTCGTGCAGAGCGTCTTCCGCCAGGGCCTGCTCCCCGCGATGCGTACGTCGCCGGTGGTGTTCCGCGCGTTCCTGCGCTGGTTCAACCTGCTCGAGACCCCCGACGCGCTCATGGCCGACCCCGAGATCGTGCGGCGAGGTCTTCGCCGCGTACGAAGACCGCGAGAACCGCCCGGGCCCGCCGGTGCTCGGACCCGACCGCGACCGGCTCCTCGACGCGCTCGGCTGATCCGTCGCGGCTCAGTACGCGAGGAGCGCGCGCAGGTCGCGGGCGATGTCGTCGACCTGCGGGAGGATCGCGTTCTCGAGCGACGGCTCGTACGCGCAGAACGTGTCGGAGGCGGCGAGGCGCCACACCGGCGCGTCGAGGTGCTCGAAGCACTCGTCGGCGACGAACGCGGCGATCTCGGCACCGAAGCCGCACGTCAGCGTGTCTTCGTGCAGCACGAGCACGCGGCCCGTCTTGCGGACCGAATCGGCGACGATGTCGCGGTCCCAGGGCGAGATCGTGCGCAGGTCGATGATCTCGACGCCCGCGTCGTCGCCCAGCTCCCGGACCGCGGCCTGCGCGCGGTGCACGGTCGCGCCCCAGGTCACGACCGTCACCTTGTCGCCGCGCGTGACGTACGCGCCCTTGCCGAACGGCAGCATCCAGTCGGCGGGCGGCATCGGGTCGCGGTTGTAGCCCTGGCGGTACAGGTGCTTGTGCTCGAGGAAGAGCACGGGGTCGTCGCAGCGGAACGCGGTGCGCAACAATCCCGCGGCGTCGCGGGCACGCGACGGGAACGCGATCAGCAGGCCGGGGATGTGGGCGAAGATCGATTCGCCCGACTGGCTGTGGTAGATCGCGCCACCCTGGAGGTAGCCGCCGATCGGGATGCGCACGACCATCGGGCACGTGAACGCGCCGTTCGACCGCCAGCGCGTCGTCGCGGCCTCCGACCGCAGCTGGTTCATCGCGGGCCACACGTAGTCGAAGAACTGGATCTCGGGGCACGGCCGCAGCCCGCGCATGGCCTGGCCGACGGCGCGGCCGATGATGTTCGCCTCCGCGAGCGGGGTGTTGAAGCAGCGCGCGTTCGCCGAACGCGCGCTGCAGGCCGAATGTGATGCCGAAGACGCCACCCTTGCCGGGCACCTCGTCGATGACGTGCTCGTCGGCGTCGGCGACGTCCTCGCCGAACACGCGGATCCGGTCGTCGGCCGCCATCTGCTCGTGCAACGTGAGGCGGATGGCCTCCCCGAAGGTAACGAGCTCGGCCGCGGTTCGGCCGTCGCGCCGGCGCCCGCGCCGGCGTCCGGCTCGCCGGGGTCGTCCCGGACCGGCATCGGGCCGAGCACGTGGTCGACGACCGTGGCGGGGTCCGGTCGCGCCTGCGCGAGCGCGGCTTCGGCGGCGGCCCGCACGGTCTCCTTGGCCTCCGCCCGCAACGTCTCCGCGGTCTCGGCGGTGAGCACACCCGCCGCAACGAGCTGCTGCTCGAAGCACGTGATCGGATCGTGCTCGCGCTCGTCGTCGAGCTCCTCGGGCACGCGGTACTTCTTCTGGTCGTCGGAGAGTGAGTGGGAGTAGGGCCGGGTGACGAGCGTGTGCACAAGACACGGCCCTGCGCCGGCGCGAACGTGCGCGATCGCGTCCGCGCCCTTGCGCCGGACCTCGAAGTAGTCGCGGCCGTCCATCTTCACGACGCGCAACCCGCGGATTCCGCGCACCATCTCGGAGATCGGCGCGGGGTGCTGGTCGGTCGACCGCACCGAGATCGCGTAGCCGTTGTCGGCGACGACGAACAGCACCGGCAGGTGCAGGCGCGTGGCCGTGTTGAGCGCCTCCCAGAACTCGCCTTCGGATGTCGCGCCCTCGCCGAGCGACACGTAGGTCACCTCGTCGCCGTGCGCGGTGCAGCCGGGCAGGTGCGGCCGCCGTCCGATGTAACGCGCGGCTTCGGCGCAGCCGACCGCGGGCAGGCACTGGCTCGCGGTCACCGACGTCTGGCTCAAGATGTTGAGCCGGGCCGAACCCCAGTGGCACGGCATCTGCCGACCACCCGACGCAGGGTCCGCCACCGCGCCCACCGCCTGCATGAGCATCTCGAGCGGCGTGACGCCGAGCGCGAGCGCGAGCGCACGGTCGCGGTAGTACGGGAGGAACCAGTCGTAGCCCGCGCGCAGCGAGCGGGCGAGGCCGAGCAACAGCGCCTCGTGCCCCGCGCCCGAGATCTGGAAGAACGCGCGGTTCTGTTGCCGCAGCGCGATCTCCCGATCGTCGCAGAAGCGCGAGACCAACGCGAGGCGGAAGTCGTCGAGCGCCTCGTCGAGGTCGACATCGAGCGATCGGTCGAGTGCGGCGTCGTGCACTGCCCGGCAGTGTAAGTCCTAACCTGGGGGGTGGTGACCCAGTCCGGAACCCTCCCCTGGCGCCGTCGGGTGCCGCGTGACACCCGACAGTTCGTCTCGCCCGCGGTCCGGAACCTCGCGCGGCGGCTCGGGGTCGATCCGGTCACGTTGCTCGGCCGCGGCAACGGTGGCCGCGTCACGTGCGCCGACGTTCTGGCCGCGGCCGGGGCCGAGGCTGGAGGCGGGCGCGACGAGGTCGTGCCGTTCGACAACATCCGGCGCCGCACGGCGGCGGGACTGGTCGGTTCGAAGCGCACGGTCGCGCACGCGCTCGCCGTCGTCGCCGCGAACTACGAGGGGATCGAGGGCGCCCGCAGGGGCGTGGGGCTCACCGCGTTGCCGTTCGTGGCCCGGGCGGTGATCGACGCGCTGCGGGAGTTCCCGATGATGAACGCCACCACGACGGAGGACGCGCAGTCCGTCGTGCTCCATCGCGCGGTGCATCTCGGCATCGCCGTCGACCTCGACTTCCGGGGTCTCGTCGTGCCGGTCGTTCACGACGCCGACGGACTCCGGCTCCGCGCGCTGGGCGACGCCATCCGAGACGTGGCCCGACGGGCCCGGGCCCGCAAGCTCGGGGCCGACGACCTCGCGGGCGGCACGTTCACGATCACGAACCCCGGCGCGTCGGGAACGTGGATCTCGTTCCCCGTGGTCAACCGGCCGCAGGTGGGGATCCTCGCGACCGACGGTGTGTCCAAGCAGGTCGTCGTCGACGACACCGGCGGTCTCACCGTCGCGCGTACGGGCCGCCTCTGTTGTGCGTTCGACCATCGCGCGCTCGACGGTGCGTACGCGGGTGCGTTCGTGCGGCGCGTGCGCGAGATCGTCGAGGCCCGCGACTGGCTCAGCGAGCTCTGACGGTCAGCTTCGCCGGGTCCTCCACGTCGGTGGGCTTGCAGCCCGGGGGTGCGGTGACCGGGTCGCAGCGGGCCGGGGTGCCACCGGGGATCTTCGTCACGTATCCGTTGTGGAGGGTCGGGTCGGGCTGCTCGTAGTCGGTGCTCACGAGCTGCGCGCCGCCCGCGAGCGCGATCTGCTCGTCGTGATGGTCGTTCGCGCGCGCCTGCACGGTGTCGGCGTCGGCGCGTGTCCGGACGATCATGTGCGCGGCGAGGGCGGCCTTGATCTTCGCTGCGTCTCCGATGGGGTCGTTGAGCTTGGCGAACGCGGCGTCGTCCTGGCCGGGTGCCGACGGCGTGAAGATCAGCCGGCCGCGCAGTGAAGGGTGGCCGACGAGATACGCGGCGCGGAACGCACCCTCGTTGTCGAGCGTGAAGTACACCTTGGCGCGGACGTTCCCGAGTGTCGGCCACCCGTGCTCGCGCACGGCTTGGCCGAGCGTCGGCGCGTCGCCGCGCACGTCGTCGGGCGTGATGATGTTCGAGGGCGCGAACACGGAGAGGATCTCCTTCTCGAGCGCGGCGAACATCGGTTCCGTCGCGCTGGTCGTCCTTCATCTCGATGTGCACGTCGATCGGGACGTGCCCGGGATGCGCGTCGGACCACGCCTTCACCTGGCGCAGGCACAGCACGAACGTGAGGCAGGTCGAGTTCGTGTCGACGTCGGCCTGGTGGATGATCTTGTAGCCGGGCGCGAGCATGACCGGGTTGTTCGGGATGTGCACGCCCTCCTGGATCGGGAACGACGGGTGCGCGTACTTGCCCCCGAGGGGGTCGTACCAGACGTCGAGCTCGATCTGGCGCACACCGATCGCGAACTGTCGCGGCAGCGGCGCGTGCGCGTAGTCGAGCGTCCGCGCGAGGCCGGGGTTCGACTGGTACAGCGCCGCGAGCACCTGCGGGTACGGCCGGCCGTGGTAGCTGTTGTGCGAGCCGAGCACCTGGACCTGGTCGAGCCGCAACGTGTCGTCGAGGCGGTACCGCGGGACCGTCGTCGAGGCCGGCGCGGCGGTGGTCGGTGTGCTCGATCTGCCGCCGCCGCCGCCGCTGCACGCGGCGGCGGCGAGCGCGACGAGACACACCAAGACCGACATGCGGGGCCGCACGACCCGGAGCATAGGATCATGCACCGTGGGCCCGCTCCCGGGTCGAGGGTCGCGGTGGCGAGAGACGAGGTCGCGGTGAAGGTGCGTGTCGATTCCGACCTGTGTGTCGGGCACGGGCGGTGCTACGTGCTGGCTCCCGACGTCTTCGCGTCCGACGACTTCGGCCACTGCGAGGTCATCGCGGCGGAGGTCGACGGCGCCCTCGCCGAGCAGGCGCGGATCGGCGCCGAGAACTGCCCCGAGCGCGCCATCACCCTGGAGGGCTGACCGGTGAAGGACGTCCTCGGGTACGAGGGCAAGCGCGTGATCGTGACCGGCGCGGCGTCGGGGATGGGTGCCGCGACCGCGGCGATCCTCGTCGACCTCGGGGCCGAGGTGCACGCGATCGACATCAAGAAGCCCGACGTGACGGGCCTCGCGAGCTTCACGCAGTGCGACCTGCGCGAACCGGCGCAGATCGAGGACACGGTCGCCAAGATCGGCAAGATCGTGAACGCGCTGTTCAACTGCGCCGGACTGCCGAACACGTTCCCGAACCTCGACGTGATGCTCGTGAACTTCTGCGGGCTGCGGCAGGTGACCGAGGCGGTCATTCCCCTCATGATCGAGGGTTCGGCGATCGCGAGCATCGCGTCGACGGCGGGTATCGGTTGGATGCAGAACATGGAGCTGTTGTTCGGCCTCGTGCTCACCCCCGATTTCGCGGCGGCGCGCACATGGTGCGAAGCGCACCCGAAGGAGCTCGCCAACGCGTACGGATTGTCGAAGGAGGCGATCAACGCGTACACGGCGTTCCGGTCGTTCGCCCTCGCGCAGGACGGGATCCGCATCAACTGCGTGAATCCCGGCCCGACCGACACGCCGATGATGCCGGAGTTCGAGAAGGCGATCGGCAAGAAGTACATGGACGAGTTCCCGGTGCCGCTCGGTCGCCACGCCGTGGCCGCGGAGCAGGCCTGGCCGCTGGTGTTCCTCAACAGTCCGCGCGCGTCGTTCGTCACCGGCGAGCAGCTCGAATGCGACGGCGGCTTCAAGGGCGGCCTGTTCACCGGACAGATCGATGCGAAAGTGCTGATGCCCGAAGGGATGGACGTATGACCGGCGCGCCGCGCACCGATTGGACGATCGACGAGGTCGGCGAGCTGTTCGATCTCCCGCTCATGGAGCTGGTCCGCCGCGCCGGCGCGGTGCACCGGCAGTTCCACGACGCCGACGTCGTCCACGTCAACCAGCTGCTGTCGATCAAGACCGGCGCATGCCCGGAGGACTGCGGCTACTGCTCCCAGTCGGTGCACCACGACACCGGCGTGAAGCCCGAACCGCTCATGGCGGTCGACGACGTCGTGCGCACGGCGAAGCGCGCGCAGGCGCAGGGCGTGACGCGCTTCTGCATGGGCGCGGCGTGGCGCGACGTGAAGGACAACGCGCAGTTCGACCGCGTGCTCGACATGGTGCGCCAGGTCAACGACCTCGGGCTCGAGGTGTGCGTCACTCTCGGCATGCTCAACGCCGACCAGGCGCGCCGCCTCGACGAGGCCGGCCTCTACGCGTACAACCACAACCTCGACACCTCGCCCGAGTACTACGACTCGGTGATCACGACCCGCACCTACCAGGACCGGCTCGACACGATCGAGAACCTTCGCACCACGGGCATCACCGTGTGTTGCGGCGGGATCATCGGGATGGGGGAGTCGGTCGCCGACCGCATCTCCTTCCTGCACCGCCTCGCGACCCTCGACCCGCACCCCGAGTCGGTACCGATCAACGTGTTGTCACGCGTCCCCGGAACGCCGCTCGAAGACGCGGCCGACGTCGAGATCGACGAGACGGTGCGCATGATCGCGGTCGCCCGTCTCCTCATGCCCGCGTCGGTGGTCCGGATCGCCGCGGGTCGCCACCTCATGAGCTTCTCCGACCAGGCCCTTTGCTTCCTCGCGGGTGCGAACTCGATCTTCACGAGCGAGCGCAACATGATGCTGACCGAGACGACGCCGTGCGCCGACCACACGTCCGACCGCGCCATGCTCGCGACCCTCGGCCTGCGACCCCGGGTGCTCGAACCGGTCGAGCGCTGACCGCGGCGTCCGGTTTCGGCGTGAGGCGGCGGTCGCCTCGCGGTCAGTTGTTCGCAGGCTCGCCGTGCGCGGTGTCGCAGAGGCGCGACTGACCGGCGGGCACCTGCCCGGCGCCGATACCCTCGAGCGCCACGAACGGCCCGCACGGATTGGGTTCGACCCAGACGTGGAGCATCGGGATGTCGCCCGCCTTCTCCGTCCCCGGCGCGCACTTCCCGTTGATCGCGGTGAATCCCGCGAGCGTCTTCTGGGTCGGGTTGTCGGTCAGGCAGAGGTCGGCGTGGACGTGCCATTGCGTGAGCGCGCCGCCGACGTCGGGCGCGTCGGTGAACCGGCTGCCGGTGGGCAGCATGTACATCGCCGCCGCGATCTGCTGCGTCCCGTTGTGCACCTCGTAGACGAGCGACTCGGGGAGTGCGGGATCGAGAATGTGGCCGTCGTTCACGAGCGACCAGTTGACGTAGTGCTCGTCGCCGGTGGCTCCGTCGCCGATCGAGCGGTAGCCCGCGGCGTAGGCCTCGGCCGGGGTGGTGAAGCGCTTCAGGTCGACGATCGTGGCGCGCAGGAGCGCCTCGGCGCGGTGCTGTTCTGCGGGGGTCACGCCCGGCGTGCCGCCGAGGTCGATCGGCTTCGTCGGGTCGTAGGGCTTGGCCTTCTCGAGGGTGGTCGTCGTGGGCGCGGTCGTGGTGGGCGACGTCGATCGGACCGCCGAGGCGGGCGCAGCGCTCTTCGCCGCCGACCCGCACGCGCTCGCGCCCGCGGCGAGCGCGACCACCGAGAGCGGCACCAGCACCAGCCGGACGCTTGTCGGCCGTACCCCTGTCGGCCGTACCCCTGTTCGCATCACCGTGATCGTACCGGGCCCGGCCTGGCCGCTCAGTGCGGCAGAAGTCGGAGGAATGCGGCCGCGAGCGGCGCCGCGACCTTCCCGCCGATACCGCCGCCCTCGACGATCACCGCGAACGCGAGATTGCCGCGGAAGCCGATGTACCAGGCGTGGGTCGCGGGCGGGTTCGCGTTGCCGAACTCGGCCGTGCCCGTCTTGCCGAAGCTGTCGGCCGGGAGCCCCGCGCCGGCCGCGGTACCGCCGGTGCGGATGACGCTCGCCATGAACGACCGCAGGGTGGCGACGACGGCCGGTGCGAGTCCGGGGACGACGGGTCCGGCCGGGGGCGCCGGGGAGGTCACCAGCGTCGGTGCGCGCCAGCGGCCCGACGCGACCGCCGCCGCGACGGACGCCATCTGCAACGGGCTCGCGAGCACGCGACCCTGGCCGATCGCCGACGCGGCGCGCTCGGCGCCGTCCGACGGCACGGGGTACGAACCGCCGTACGAATCGACGCCGAGAGACCAGTGCGTGTTGAAGCCGAACTCGGCGGCCGCCTTCGGGAGGGCGGTTGGCGGCAGCTTGTCGGCCAGCCCGATGAACGCGTTGTTGCACGACATCGCGAAGGCAACCGCGAGGTCGAGCGGGCCCGGCGCCTCGCCCTCGAAGTTGTTGAACGTGCGGCCGTCGACGGTGATCTGCTTCGGGCACGGCGCCGGCGTCGCGCCGTTCGCGCCCGCGCCGAGCAGGGCGGTCGAGGTGACGACCTTGAAGGTCGAGCCGGGCGGATAGGTCCCGGCCAGCGCGCGGTCGAAGCCGCCGTCGGGCTTCGACACGACCGCGCGGATCGCGCCGGTCGTGGTGTCGAGGGCGACGAGCGCGGCGTTGTTCGTCACCCCCGCGAGCGCGGTCTCGGCCGCCTTCTGGATAGCCGGATCGATCGTCGCCTTGACCGTCTGCGCGGCTTTGCCCGGGAACCGCTTGATCAGGCGGACCGGGTTGCGCTGCGCGTCGACGATCACCACATCCGTGCGGGGCGAGCCCGCGAGCTGCCGCTCGTACGCGGCCTCGAGCCCGGAGCTGCCGACCTGGTCGGTCGCCGTGTACGGCGGACCGAGCTTCGACAGTTGTTCGGCGGTGATGTTGCCGACGGTGCCGACGATCTCCGACGTGAGCGCGGGGTCGACCCCGCCGACGCCCTTGCCCGGTTGGAACACGATCCCCGGGACCGGGTACAGCACGGCGCGGACGTGGTCGTAGATCGCACCCCGCGGGAGCGGCGGCGCGACGGGCAGGAAGTAGTCCGGGTGCGCGGTGTTTGCGTGCAGGAGGCTGTCGACCTTCGCCGGATCGACCGAGAGGGTCGACTTCAGCGCGGCCTTCACCCGGGCGAGATCGGCGGGCGTCTTGATCCGGCTGGCCTCGATCCCGACGGTCACCACGGCGACGTCGCCCGCGAGCACCGACCCGTCGGCGGCGACGATCGACGCGCGCGCCGGCCACGTCTTGTTGACCGTGAGGTACCGGCCGGCGGTCAGACCCGGGTAGAGATCGCTCGGATTCCAGGTGATGAACCACCCGGGCTTCGTGTGGACGAGGGCCAGCGTGCCGTCCCACTCGATCACCCCGAGATTCTTCAGGGTCATCCGGGCGTGGTAGGTGGCGGTGGCGTTCGTGGCGGTGCCGCTGAGACTCGTGCGGGTGTATGTCGCCGAGCTGCCCGGGACGGCGACGAGCAGGTTCGACGCCACCACCGCGAGATCGGCGGGCGGCTTGTCGAGCAGCGTTGCCATCGTGGGCGGGTCGTTGCGGGCCCAGGCGTGCAAGAAGGTGTCGACCTCGGCGGCGGGCAGCCTCAGCTCGGCCTTGTGCGACTTGGCCACCACCACACCGACGATGGCCCCGGCGACGACGACGAGCGCCACGAAGAGGACGAGCGCACGCTTCATCGGTGCCAGTCTTGCAAACCGGCCGCCGCTCGCGGTGTCGCCGTTCGACAGCCCGGGTGCCGGGCGGCGAAGATGGAACACGTTCTATCGAGTGACCGTTGTCGAGCACGTCGCGGAGGCCAAATGTACGTCGGGTTGAGCAAGGAGCAAGAGGCACTACGCGACGAGCTGCGTGCGTACTACGACAACCTGCTCACCCCCGAGGTCGAGGACGATCTGCGCAAGGGCGAGGGAGTCGGCCAGATCTCGAAGGACGTCTGGAAGCAGATGTGCAAGGACGGCTGGGCCGGGGTCGGCTGGCCGAAGGAGTGGGGCGGCCGGGGCATGACCCCGATCGAACAGTTCGTGTTCTTCGACGAGTCGATGCGCTCCGGCGCGCCGGTGCCGATGCTCACCATCAATTCCGTCGCACCGACGATCATGCGGTACGGCTCCGAAGAACAGAAGCAGTTCTACGTCGACAAGATCCTGAAGGGCGAGATTCACTTCTCGATCGGCTACACGGAGCCCGACGCGGGTACCGACCTCGCGTCGTTGCAGACCAAGGCCGTGCGCGACGGCGACGAGTACATCATCAACGGGCAGAAGGTGTTCACGAGCCTCGCGAGCGGCACCGACTACATCTGGCTCGCGGTGCGTACCAGCCAAGAGGCGAAGAAGCACAAGGGCATCTCGATCATCATCGTCCCCACCGACGCGCCCGGGTTCTCGTACAAGAAGATCGAGAACTTCGGTGAGATGGACACCAACATCACCTACTACGAAGACGTGCGTGTACCGGTCGGAAACCTGGTCGGCGAGGAGAACCAGGGTTGGTCCTTGATCACCAACCAGCTGAACCACGAGCGCGTCACGCTCTGCTCGTCGGGGATCGTCGAGCGTCAACTCGACGACGTCCGCAAATGGGCGCAAGAAACCAAGTTGGCGGACGGTCGCCGCGTCATCGATCAGGAGTGGGTGCAGCTGAACCTGGCGCGCGTGCACGCCAAGCTCGAGTACCTCAAGCTCGCGAACTGGAAGATCGCGTGGCGTGCGCGCAGAACGGCGAGGCGCTGAATCCCGCCGACGCCTCCGCGATCAAAGTGTACGGAACCGAGTTCTACATGGAGACCGCGCGCCTGCTGATGGAGGTCATGCGCGACCAGGCGCCGATCTCGGGCTCGTCGCCCGGGGCGGTGGTGCGCGGACGGGTCGAGCGCATGCTGCGCGGCATGCACGTCCTGACCTTCGGCGGTGGCACCAACGAGATGCAACGCGACCTGATCTCGATCTTCGGGCTCAACATGCCCGGAAGCCCGCGCTGAGTAGCCGAGCAGCTGAGTAGGAGACGGACGATGGACTTCTCACTTTCCGAAGAACAGCAGGAGCTCGCCGGCCTGGCCGCGCGCATCCTCGCGGACCGCATGGACCTGCAGCACCTGAAGGAGCGCGACCGCTCCGACGACTGGTACGACCTCGACACCTGGCGTGAGTTCGCGAAGGCGAATCTGCTCGGTATCGCGCTCCCGGAGAGCGCGGGTGGTCTGGGCCTCGGCTTCACCGATCTGTGCATGGTGCTGCAAGAAGTCGGCCGCAACGTCGCGCCGCTGCCCTTCGTCCCGACGCTCGTGAGCGCCGCGATGCCGATCGCCCGCTACGGCACCGACGCGCAGCAGGCGATCCTGGCGAAGGTGGTCGCGGGCGAGGTCCTGCTCACCGCCGCGCTCGTGGAGTACGGCAGCGAGGCGGAGACGCCGGCCACAACGGCCACCCCCGAGGGTGACGGCTGGCGGCTCGACGGGTTCAAGGGCAGCGTGCCCGGCGCCGCGACAGCCGAGCTGATCGTCGTTCCCGCGACGACCGACGCGGGCGTCGCGCTCTTCCTCGTTCCCGCGAACGCGACCGGCGTCACGCTCGAGCGCCAGCAGGTCATGAACCACGAGCCCTTGTTCGAGCTCCGGCTCGACGGCGTGCGCGTGGGATCCGACGCGCGGCTCGGTTCACCCGAACAGGGGAGCGAGATCCTCGCCTACACGCTGAACCGCACCGTGGTCGCGACGTGTGCGCTCGTCTCGGGCGTGGCCGACAGGGTGCTCCAACTGACCGCGCAGTACACGACGGAGCGCAAGCAGTTCGACCGCGCGATCGGAACCTTCCAGGCGGTCGGGCAGCGGCTGGCCGACTGCTACATCGACAACCAGGCGATCGAGCTCACGATGCTCCAGGCCGCGACGCACCTCGACGAGGGTCGCGACGACCCGCTCGAGGTCGCGACCGCGAAGTTCTGGGCCGCCGACGGCGGGAACCGCATCGCCCACGCCGCGCTCCACATCCACGGCGGGGTGAGCATCGACCTCGACTACCCGATCCACCGCTACTTCCTGTGGTTGAAGCGCTACGAGTTCTCGCTCGGATCGGCGACGCCGGAGCTCCTGCGCATCGGCGCCGTTCTCGCCGACACGCCCGTCGCGCCCTGACCGGCACCCTCGTGCCCTGAACCCACCCCGCCGGCCCGCGGGCGTCCGAGATATCCGGTATGCCCGCGTCCGGGAAAAGGCTCAAGGTCGCGCACGCGCGTGCCGAGACACCTGAGGCCATAGGTGCGGGCACTCCGGGCGGGGTTGGGAGCACTGCGGTGCAGCAGGGGGATTTCAACAGTCGTTTCCGGCGGTTGGTCTCGTTCGTGACCGGCGTCGGAGCGGTACTCCTCGCGCTCGTGCTCATGGCCGTGGCCGACGGCAACGGGGTTCCCGTGGCGGGCCCGCCCGTCTTCGGACGTTCCGGTCCCGGCACGACCGTGACCGACCCGCCCGAGGTGACTCCCGTCGCGCAGCCGAGCACCCCGTCGCCCGCCCCTGCGCCGGTCGCCCTCGCGAGCGGCGGGACCACGGTGCCGACGCCTGCGACCGAGCTCGCCGCCGTGATCGTCACCCCGAGCGCGCCCGCCCGGCCGACCACCACGACCGTCGCGCCGCCGCCGACGGTCGCCGCGCCCCAGTCACGAAAGCCGGCGCCGAAGCCGGTTCCGACCGGGACGCCGACGCCACCACCACCGCCCCCACACGGTGGAGGAGGGCACAAGGGTGGCGGCTGCGGGAAGGTCGTCAGGTACGGGCCGCACGCAAGAGGCGTTCGACCGGGCCCATGTCGAAGGGGGGACCCACCATCACGATCAGGTGGTCCGCACCCGCATCCAGATATTCCGGCCAAGTGTCGACCTCGGTGACGTTGATGCCCACGGTGCGCTCGATGTGACCCGGCTTGCGCTCGAGCCTCCGGCACCAGTCGTCGAGGACACGGTTCTTGTTGGCGAAGTTCTCCGGCGGACCGAAGGTGTTCCACGCGTCGGCGTGCTCGGCGACGAGTCGCAACGTGACCTTCTCGCCGCTCCCGCCGATCAGGATCGGGAGACGACCACGCGGCGGCGGTTCCAGGCGGTCGAAACGGTCCATGATGATCGGCAGATCGCGTTCCAGGTCGCGCAGGCGTGACGGCGCGGTGCCGAACGGGTAGCCGTACTCGTCGTAGTCGCGTTCGAACCAGCCCGAGCCGATCCCGAGCACGAACCGGCCGTTCGAGAGGTGGTCGATCGTGCGCGCCATGTCGGCGAGCAGGTTCGGGTTGCGGTACGAGTTACAGGTGACCAGCGCGCCGAGCTGCGCGTGACTGGTGTCGGCAGCCATCGCCGCCAGCAACGTGTACGCCTCGAAGTGGGCGGCATTCGGGTCGCCGTACAACGGATAGAAGTGGTCCCAGAGCCAGATGCTGTCGACTTCGAGCGCGTCCGCCGCCTGCCACGCGGCCCGCAGCGCCTCGACCGTCGTCGCCTGCGGATGGAGCTGAACACCGACCTTGAATCGAGCCATGGCCCGACGCTACCCGCCGCTATCGATCCTGCAGCTCGATGCGGCGGCCGCCGTCGCGCAGGACGAGTGCGGCCTCGCCCCGGAGCAGCCGCTGCAGCGGTTCGCCGACGAGCTCGGCCCGCCAGCCCGACGCGAGACGGCTCGGTCGGTCCTGCAACATCTGGGTGAGCTCGGCGCGGGTTGCGAGCAACGCGGGATCGAGATCGAGCTCGGACGCCCGTTGCGCGAGCCACGCGCCGAGCACGGTGACCGCAGGCGCGAGCGAACGGTCGATGCGGTCGGACTCGGGCAGGCGCAGCTCCGAGGCCGGCAGCTGGAGCCCCGCGTCGACCGCGGCGAGGAGGTCGTGCGCGGTGCTGTCGCGCAGCCGGCCGTCGATGCCTCGGATGCCCGTCAGGTCGTCGCGGGTGCGGGGCGGTCGCTGCACGACGCCGGCCAGTGCGAGGTCGGAGAGCACGTAGCGGGCCGGAACGTCGAGGTGCTCGGCGGCGCGTTCTCGCCAGGCCGCGACCTTTTGCGCGACGCCACGCCCGCTGCCGCGCAGTTGGCGCGCGCCCTTGATCCGCCACCATGCGGTGTCGGCATCCGGGCGCGTCGGATGCGCCGGCGCCGCTCCTCGCATTCGTCCGTCGCCCAAACGAGTCGGCCCATCGCCTCGAGGCGTTCGACGAGTACGTCGTGCAGGGCGAGGAGGTACTCCACGTCCGCCGCCGCGTACACGCGCTGTTCGACGCGCAGGGGCCGGCGTGTCCAGTCGGTGAGCCGGTCGCCCTTCGTCAGCTTCGCCCCGAGCAACCGCTCGACCGTCGCCGCGAGCGACGGGGTCCCGAGCCCGATGAACCCGGCCGCGACCTGGGTGTCGAACAGCTTCGTCGGCGAGCACCCGCAGGCGCGTTCGAGGATCGACAGGTCCTGATCGGCCGCGTGCGCCACCATGAGGCCCGGTCCCGACAGGATCTCGCCGAGCGGCGCGGGATCGACCGCCAGCGGGTCGACCAGCGCGATGCCGCCCGGCCACGCGATCTGGATCAGTGCGAGGTGCGGCCAGTACGACTTCTCGCCGTGGAACTCGGTGTCGAGCGCGTACCGGGGCTCGTCGGTCAGCGTGTGCACGAGGTCGGCGAGCGGGGCGGGCGCGTCGATCCAGAGGGGTTCCACGGCGCAAGCTTGCCGCGCGCGCAGCGCCGGACGTGACCTTCGCGGACTTACCGCAGGTTTTCCCGGACGATCGCGAGCTGTTCGAACGACCGCAGGACGGCTGCGTGGTCGTCGACGAGGTGCCGCACGATGACGTCCGTACAGCCCGCCGCACCCAGCTGGGCGAACGCCTCGGTGACGCGGCCCGGACCGCCGACGACGACCGCGGTCGGGTCGAAGCCGCGGTAGCCGCGGGCGACGACCGGATCGGCGGCGGCGGTGGCCTCGTCGTCGGAGGCCGCGACGTGGACGTCGCGCCGCACCGCGATCCGGTCGCCCGGACGCCCGTGCCGCGCGCACGCTCCCCGGTACTCCTCCACGAGCGCCGCCACCTCGGGAGGTGTCGCCTCCGGCCCGATCAGGAACGCGTCGCCGAGGCGGGCCGCACGGTCGACGGCGCGCGGCGCGGCGGCGCCGATCCAGACTTCGAGCGGCTCCGGCGGTACGGGTGCGATCCGGGCCCGGTCGACCGTCCACGGTCCGTCGGTGACCGTTACCTCTTCCCCGCGGCAGAGCGCGCGCACGATGTCGAGCGTCGCCTCGAAGCGCGTCGCGCGGGCGCGCAAGGTCGTGTCGAACACCCGGAACTGCTCCTCGCCGCCGCCGACCGCGCACTGCATGACGAACGGGCCCGGCGCGATCGTCGCGAGCGTCCCGATCTGCTCGGCGAGGAGCACCGGGTGCCAGAGCGGCAGCAGGAACAGCGCGCCGGCCGGGCGTTCGTCCCACTCCGCGAGCAACCGGCCGAGCATCGGGACGTTTTGGTAGTAGGGGACCGGCACGTTGTGGTGGTCGCCGACGAACAGGCTGTCGAGGCCGGCCGCGGCCGCGGCCCGGGCCCGCTCGATCATCCACCGGGCGCCGAGGCGCACGTCCATCGGCGGGTAGCTGCTCCGCAACGATGCGCCGACCCTCATGGCTGCCTCATGACCGCACCGCGCCGCTGTCGGCGCGTCGGCCGCACGCGTCTCATGACGGTCAGCCTCGCGCGAAGATGCGGGCATGGCGACACGCGAACGCGACCTCACGGCCCTGACGACGCGGCGGGCCGAGCTCCGGGCGCAGTTCCTGAACGCGGACCGGCCCGAGTCCGACCGGCGGCGGCGTGCATCACCTCGCACTCATCTGTGCCGATCCCGAACGGACGATCCGCTTCTACCAGGACGTGCTCGGGTTCCCGCTCGTCGAGCTGTTCGAGAACCGCGACTACGCAGGCTCGACCCATTTCTTCTTCGACATCGGCGCGGGCAACATGCTCGCGTTCTTCGACTTTCCCGGCCTCGGGCTCGAACCGGTGCCGGAAGGGCTCGGCGGTGTGCAACACGTCGCGATCTCGGTGACGCCCGAGACGTTCGAGATGCTCAAGCGCAAGCTCGAGGCGGCGGGGGTCGAGTACATCGGACCCGACCGCGGGATCAAGGAATCGGTGTACTTCAAGGACCCCGACGGGATCCAGGTCGAGCTGATCCGCCAGCCGTTGATGGAAGTGCCCGAGAGCGCGCCGCAGGAAGACTGATCGCGCGGGTTGCGCGCGCCTACACCCCGGCCGCGGTGACGATGGCGTCGGTGGCGAAGCCGAGGCACGATGCCGATGAGCAGGCCGTAGGCGAGCAGGTCCATGCGCTTGCTCTTCGCCGCGATGCCGATGAGCTGGACGACGACATAGAGGATCGAACCCGCCGCGAGCGTGAGGAACACGACCGCGACCCACTCGGCGGTGAAGGAGTGCCCGACCGCGGTGCCGATGAACGTCGGGCCGCCGCCGATCGCGCCGAGCAGCAGGAGCGTGCCCCAACTCGGGATCAGCCGCGTGCCGTCGGGCGCGGTCTCGCCGGTCAACGGGGCGACGATGCCGAAGCCCTCCGTCGCGTTGTGCAACGCGAAGCCGATGACGAGCAGTGTCGCGAGCGCGATCTCGCTCGACGCGGCCGCCTGACCGATGGCGAGCCCTTCGGCGAAGTTGTGCAGACCGATGCCCACCGCGATGAGCAGCGCGAGTTGCCGCGCGGGCGACCACGCCGCGAGGCCGCGCAAGCGGTGGTGCGACCTGCGTGGCCACCGCGCCGCCCGCGCCACCCGCGCCCGGGTCGGCACCGCCGCTCGTCGGCGTGCCGTCCGCGAAGAGCGTCGCGGCGGGGCGGTGCGTGACGCGGTCCATCCACCGCTCGTAGGCAACCAGCGAGAGCAGGCCCCCGCTGAGACCGGCGACGAAGAGCGCGCCGTATCCGAAGGCGCTTCGCGAGGCCGCCGTTGCCGGCGTGGAAGTCGGAGAGCGCGCCGTCGATCGGCGCCCATGCCGCCGACAGGACGTCCCAGACGAGGAAGACGAGGATCCCGACCGCGATCGCGTTCAGCATGACCCGCAACGACGGCGCCGGCCGCTGCAGCCGCCCGATCGGCAGGCCGAGCAGGATCGTCACGCCGGCGATCAATCCGAGAATCAGCGTCTTGCCCAGTCCCACCGCGCTCTCCAGTTCGCTATGGGCAACCTTACCTGTGTTGACCCGCGGCGATCCGCGGCCGCGGTCGCGGATCGGGCCGGATCGGGGCCGGATCAGGCGCCGAAGGCCGCGACCCCGACGATCGGCGCCGCCGGCGGGTGACCGCCGAGGCTCCCGAAGAACGGCTCGTCCGAGAAGTCGAAGACGCCGCCGTCGGAAGCCACCATCAGGTATCCGTGGCCGAACGCCACGAGCCCGTTGACCGGCTTGCTGAGCGGCGTGGCGCCCATCGAACCGCGGAACGGCGCCGAGAACGCGAACACCCCGCCGTCGGACGCGACGAGCCAGTAGCCCTTCCCGTCGGGCGTCGGCGAGATGCCGACGACGGGCCGGTTCAGCACCAGGCTGCCGGTCGAGCCGTGGAAACGCGCGTCGCCGAAGCTGAACACGCCGCCGTCGGAGCCGACCATGAAGTAGCCGTGGCCGTCGGGCGTCGCCACGGAGGCGACGATCGGGCCGTTCAAGTGCACGCCGGACATGTCGCCGTAGAAGTGCGCGTCGCCGTACGGGAACGCGCGGCCGAGGTTCGTGAAGAGCCAGTAGCCGTTCCCCGTCGGTGTGGCCGAGATGGTGCTGACGTGTTCACCGGGACCGAGCGCGGGGTTGCCGCCGTGCCCCGTCGCGGTGCCGAAGTGCTGAGACCGTGCCGGCGTCGTCGACGATCCAGTAGCCGCTGCCGTCGGAACGCTCGGCCATCGCGACGGCCGGCGTCTTCGCGCCGCCGAGGTTCGCGGCGTCACCGAACGCGTAGACGTTTCCGCCCGCCCCGAGCATCCAGTAGCCGCTGCGCGTGCCCGCCGCCGCCCGACGTGCTCGCCTCGACCGGGATGGTGGCGGACGCCACCGTGGTCGGCCCGCGGTCACCTTCACGGCGATCGGGTAGGTGTGACCCATGCCGAGGTGCTTGGGCGTGGTGACCGCCGCTTGGAAGAACCGTGTCGCTGCGTTGTAGGTCGCGCAGGTCGCGGGCGACGATCCGAAGGTCGCGGTGACCGTGCAGCCGAGGCTCTGCGCCAGCGCGATCGGGAGCGGCTGCCATCCCCATCCGACGAGCCGGAACGAGACCGGCACCTTCGAGCCGGGCAGGAACTTCGCGCCGGGGTTCGGCGCCGTCTTGGTGATGCGGTAGCCGATGACGAAGCTCTCCCGGACCGGCGTCGCCGGCGCCCATGCGCTGTTGCCGGGTTGCGCGGCCTGGATCGTGCACTGGCCGACGCGCACGATGGTCACCGCCGGGCCCGCGACCGTGCAGGTCGACGGGGTGAGCGACGTGTACGTGATCGGGAGGGTCGGGCCCCCCGGATTGGCCGTCGCCGTCGTCGTCGCGGTCATGTGGAGCGTCGGCCCGCCGTAGTACTTGTTGTCGAGCGGACGGAAGGTGATCGTCTGCGGCGCCTGCACGAGCGGCTGCGCGCCGCCGCCGACCCCCAGGCCCGATGCCGTTCCGACCGTTCCGACCGTCCCGACGGTCGCGATCGCCGCCGCCGCAATTGCCACAGCCACTCGCACGTGTGTCCCCCCACTCTCGCCCTGACCGCGGAGCGTAGCCAAGCGAGCGCGCTCGGAAAAGGGGAGTGGTAACCGGTGAGGCCCCTGCGTCGAGTGTCATCGGAAGTGGTGGTCGCCGGCCGCGCAATGTGACGATCGCCACTTCGGACGCGCGGGCGCGGAGACAGGCATCGGGACGTGCGGCACGGCGCCGCGCGAGGCTGAGCGCATGCCCGAAGCGCTGCATCCGGACGTCGCCGCCCTGGGCTTCCTGCTCGGGACCTGGTCGGGGCCGGGGCACGGCTGCTATCCGACGATCGACGATTTCGAGTACGACGAGACCGTCACCTTCGACCACATCGGCAAGCCGTTCCTCGCGTACGTGCAGCGCACGCGCCACCGCGACGGTCGCCTGCTGCACGCCGAGACCGGTTTCTGGCGGGTCCCCCGAGCCGGTCGGGTCGAACTCGTCCTCGCGCACCCGAACGGCCTCGTCGAGGTGAGCGAGGGAACCGTCGACGGTGGCGTGATCCGCCTGCGATCGACGACGGTCGCCGGTACCGGTTCGGCCAAGGAGGTGTCGGCGGTCGAACGCGACTTCACGTTCGACGGGGTCGACACGCTGCGATACGTGTTGCGGATGGCCGCGGTCGGCCATCCCGTCGCCGACCATCTCGTCGCCGAGTTACGGCGCGCAGACTCGCACTAGCGGTCCGCTGCTCTCCGGCTATCCCAGCTCGACCAACCACTTGAGGTGCGCGTCGGTCAGCCAGGTCTGCAGGTGCAGGCTGAGGCGCGACAGTTCGTCGAACATCAGCAGCAGTCCGAACGCGCCGATCACGAGCGCGGACCCACCGACGATCAGCACGAAATGCCGTTTGACCCAGGTGAGTGCGCCGCCGATGCGGCCGAGCAACAGTCCGCTCAAGAGGAACGGCAGGCCGAGGCCCAGCGAATACACGGCGAGAAGCGTCCCGCCCGCCCACACGCGGTGCTGGTTCGCGGCGATACCGAGGATGGATCCGAGGATCGGCCCGATGCACGGCGACCAACCGAATCCGAACGCGACACCGGCGACGGCGGGCGCGGCGTTGCCGAAGCGACCGAGCTGCGGATGGAACCGCTTCTCCTGGTACAGCCACGGCGCACGCAGGAACAGCGAACCGAGCAGGAAGAGCGCCATCGCGAGCATCGCCGCCCCCGACACGCGGGTCAGCACGCTCTGGTGGTCGCGCAGCAGTTGCCCGAGCCCCGTGGCCGACAGGCCGAGGGCGACGAACACGGCGCCGAACCCGGCCACGAACCAGGCGGTGGTGCCGACGATCCGCCCCGCGTGCACGCGGGGCTCGTCCTGCAGCTCGCCGAGGTCGAGTCCGGTCACCATCGACAGATATCCCGGGAGCAGCGGCAGCACGCACGGCGAGAGGAACGACACGACCCCGCCGCCGAACGCGGCGATGTACGCGAGCACGTTGACGTCGCTGAAGCGAGCGCCGAGCGCGAGGATCGCCGTCACGATCCCATTGTGGGCGATGGGTCGGGCGAGCGGCGCACCAAGCCCCGGCGGGAGCCGCATGGGCAGCGACGGCCGCGGGTTGCGTAGGCTCCCGACCCGACTTCGGCGGAACGACGGAAGGGTGTCTCGTGACACGCGTGCAGGATTTGTTCGACTTGTCGGGCCAGGTCGCGGTGTTGACCGGTGTTGCGAGCGGGATCGGCAAGGCGTCCGCGCGCATGCTCTCCGCGGCCGGCGCGACCATCGTCGGCGGCGACATCGACGAAGCGGGCGCGCAGGCCACCGCCGACGAGATCAAGGCCGAAGGCGGACACGCCGTGGTGCAGCGGGTCGACGTCACCAAGCGGGCCGACGTCGATGCGCTCGTCGACCGCGGCAGGCCGAGTTCGGACGCGTCGACATCATGGGCAACATCGCCGGCATCCCGCACAACAAGATGGTCGCCGACTGCACCGACGAGGAATTCGAACGGATCCTGTCGATCAACCTGAAGAGCGTCTTCTACGGGTGCCAGGCCGCGATCCGCCACATGATCCCGCAGGGTTCCGGCAACATCGTCAACATCTCGTCGGGTGCGATCGACACGCCCGCGCCGACGCTCGCCTGCTACGGCATGACGAAGGCCGCGGTCGCGATGCTCACCAAGACGCTGGCGACCGAGGTCGGCCGCAACGGCATCCGCGTCAACGCGATCGCGCCGGGGATGATCCTCACCAACTTCTCGACGCACAACTTCACCGACGCCGACGGCAACGTCGTGCCCGAGAAGCTCGAGCAGTACCACAAGCGCGCGAGCGCGATGGCGCCGCTCGGGCGCGCGGGTGAGGCCGAGGACGTCGCGCGCTCGTTCCTGTACCTCGTGTCCGAGGCGGCCGCGTTCGTGACCGGTCAAATCGAACGGCCCAACGGCGGCGTCTCGATGCCGTGGTGACCGATCGTCGCTGAGCTCGCCGTTGCGCCGGCGCGCCGCGGTGTCAGCCCGTGTCGCCGGTATTCGGCCGCCGAACCGGTCGCAGACGCACGTGCGACTCGACCGGCGGGCCGATGCGCGTGCCCGAGCGGTAGCGGCCGTCGACGACGGGGAGCCCGCCGCTGCGCATCGCGCTGATGCGCTGCCGCCGGCGGGCGAGCCGCATCGCGCGTTGACGCTTCACCGCGCGCCGGCGCACGGCGACGAGCACCGCCAGCATCAACAGGACGACGATGATCAGGTTCCGGGAGCTCAACAGGCCGGACGAATGGTGCGAGCCACCCTTGGTCGGGCTCGGCGTGCCGGCCGAGCTCGTCGCCGCGAGGGGCGGCGAGTTCAGCACCGGGATCACTGCGGGAATCGTGGATCCGTTCGTGACCGCGGCCGCGGGGATGGCCGTTCCGAGGAGGCTCGCGAACGCGGCCTGGTCTTGCGCCCGGGCCGCGTACGTTGACACCCGCACCGGCGGCAGCGTGACGCCGGTGCCGGCCGCGTCGGGCGCGGTGGCGAAGCCCGCGTCGAGCAACGACGCCGCTTCCGCGTAACCGGCGTCGGGCGCGCCCAGCACGACCGCGATCAGGGTGCGACCGTTGCGGGTCGCGACGCTGACGAGGGTGTGTTGGGCATGATCCGTGAAGCCTGTCTTGAACCCGATCGCTCCGGGGTAGTCGGCACCGCCGCCCGGCAACATCCTGTTGTGGTTCACGAGGTCGTGTTGCACGCCCGACGGGTCGACGAACTGGTACTGGTGCATCGCCACCCACTTGGCGATCTCGGGCACCGTGAGCGCGTTGCGCGTCGCGATCGCGAGGTCGTAGGCGCTCATGTAGGGGCCGCCCTTGTACGCCGTGGCGTCGTCGAGGCCGGCGGGGTCTCCGAGCGTGCTGTCCTGCAACCCGAGTTGCTTTGCGGTCGCGGTGAGATCCGCGGCGAAGCCGTCGAGGCTGCCGCCGACGGTGTTCGCGAACGCGTACGCGGCGTCGTTCGCGGAGACCATGAGCATCGAGGCCATCATCTCGTCGAAGGGCCAGGGCTTGCCGACGGGCAGCCCGATGCGCATGGTCTCGACGCCGGCGTCCTGCGCGGTCGCGGTCACCGTCGCGGTGGGGCTCATCCGTTCGACGACCGTGAGCGCGGTCATGATCTTCGCCGTGCTCGCGGGGTGGAGCGGTTCGTGGATGCTGTCGCCGATCAGGACCCGGCCCGTCGCCGCGTCGACGAGGATGTCCGCCTTGGGTGACGGCAGGCCCGCGGCCGCGGCCACGCCGGTCCCGGCCGGGGCGAGAGCGACGACTGCGAACGCAGCCGCGACGACGGTCGCCGCGCCGGCGCGAGCGACGGAGCGGCGGGGGCGGCGCATGGGCGTCCAGGGTAGGCCCAACCGGTTCCCGGAAGCGGTCTGGGCCTCGGCCGGACCGGGATCCGACCCCGAAATCGGCTCGGGTTCCGGCGGGCCGACGTGCCACCATGGAGCCGTGGCCAACTCCTCGTCCCGCATCTCCGCCCGTATCGCCGCGATCCAGGAGTCGGCGACGCTCGCCGTCGACGCCAAGGCCAAGGCGTTGAAGGCCGCCGGCGAGAACGTGATCGGGTTCGGCGCGGGGGAGCCCGACTTCCCGACCCCCGCCCACGTCGTCGAAGCCGCCGTCGCCGCATGTCGCGAACCGCGCTTCCACCACTACTCGCCGACGCCCGGCCTTCCCGAGCTGCGGGAGGCGATCGCGTTCAAGACCAAGCGCGATTCGGGTGTCGACTGCACCGCCGCGCAGGTCGTGGTCACGAACGGCGGCAAGCACGCCGTCTACAACACGTTCCAGGTGCTGTGCAACGAGGGCGACGAGGTGCTTGTGCCCGCGCCCTACTGGACCTCGTACCCCGAGATCATCTCGCTCGCGGGCGGGGTCTCGGTCGTGCTGCCGACCTCGGAGGCCGACGGCTTCCGCGTCACGGTCGAACAGCTCGAGGCGGCGTGGTCGCCGCGTACGAAGGCGCTGCTGTTCGTGTCGCCGAGCAACCCGACCGGCGCCGTGTACCCGCCCGAGCGTCGTCGAGGCGATCGGCCGGTGGGCGCTCGAGCGCGGCATGTGGATCGTGACCGACGAGATCTACGAGCACCTCACCTACGGCGACCACGTGTTCTCGTCCGATGCCCGGCCTCGTGCCCGAGCTCATGAACCAGTGCGTGATCCTGAACGGCGTGGCGAAGACCTACGCCATGACCGGCTGGCGGGTCGGCTGGATGATCGCGCCCGCCCGACGTCACCGCCGCCGCGACGAACCTGCAGTCGCACTCGACGTCGAACGTCTCCAACGTCGCGCAGGCCGCCGCGCTCGCCGCCGTGAGCGGCGACCTCTCGGCGGTGTTCGAGATGCGCGAGGCGTTCGCGCGACGGGGCCACATGATGCACGAGCTGCTCTCGAAGATCGACGGCGTCAGCGTCCTCGAACCGCAGGGCGCGTTCTACTGCTTCCCGTCGTTCGAAGGCGTGCTCGGCCGCGAGATCGCGGGCCGCACGCCCCGGACGACGCTCGAGCTCTGCGAGGTCCTGCTCGACGTCGCCAAGGTCGCGATCGTTCCCGGTGAGGCGTTCGGCGCGCCCGGCTACGCCCGCCTGTCGTTCGCGCTCGGCGACGACGACCTCGGCGAAGGCGTCGGCCGGATCGCCGAGTTGCTCGGGTAGCCGTCTACCCTCGCGCCGATGGCCGCGCGTGTTCTCGTCTCCGAACCCCTCGCCGAGCGCGGGCTCGACGCCATGCGCGCCGCGGGCCTCGACGTCGACGTGCAGACCGACCTCTCGCCCGAGCGAGCTGCTCGACGCGGTCAAGGGTGCGCACGCGCTCGTGATCCGCAGCGCGACGCAGGTCACCGCCGAGGTCCTCGACGCGGCCCCCGATCTCGTCGTGGTGGGGCGCGCCGGCATCGGCCTCGACAACGTCGACGTCGCCGAGGCCACGCGCCGGGGCGTGATGGTCGTCAACGCGCCGCAGTCGAACATCCTGTCCGCGGCGGAGCACACGCTCGCGCTGCTCCTCGCCGCAGGCGCGCAACGTGCCGCAGGCGAACGCCGACCTCAAGGCGGGCGCGTGGAACCGCTCGAAGTGGGAAGGCGTCGAGCTGCACGGCAAGACGCTCGGCATCGTCGGGCTCGGGCGCGTCGGTGTGCTCGTCGCCCAACGCGCCCATGCGTTCGGGATGCGCCTCGTCGCGTACGACCCGTTCGTGAGTGCCGACCGGGCCCGCCAGCTCGGCGTCGCGCTCGTCCCGACCGTCGAGGAGCTCGTCGCGGACTGCGACTTCGTGTCGATCCACGCGACGAAGACGCCGGAGACGATCGGTCTGATCAACGCGGCGGTGCTCGCGCACGCCAAGCCCGGGCTGCGGCTGGTCAACGCGGGCCGCGGCGGCATCGTCGACGAGGACGCGCTGGCCGCCGCGATCGCCGACGGGCGCCTCGGCGGCGCCGCGATCGACACGTTCGCGAAGGAACCGACGACGGAGTCGCCGCTGTTCGCGCTCGACAGTGTCGTCGTCACCCCGCACCTCGGCGCGTCGACCGCCGAGGCGCAGGACAAGGCGGGCGAGACGATCGCCGAGCAGGTGATCCTGGCGTTGCGCGGCGACTTCGTGCCGTTCGCGGTCAACGTCGCCGCGTCGGAGGCGGCCGAGAGCGTGCGGCCGTACCTGCCGCTCGCGGAACGGGTCGGGCGCCTGTTCACCGGACTCGCCGGCGGCGCGCCGTCGACGCTGAACATCGAATACGAAGGCGAGATCGCCGACTACGACTGCCGGGTGCTCACGCTGTCGGTGCTGAAGGGTGTGCTCGCCCCGGTCGTCACCGAGCCGGTGTCGTTCGTCAACGCGCCGCAGATCGCCGAGCAGCGCGGGATCTCGGTGCGCGAGACGAAATCGTCCGACGCGCGCGACTACGTCAACCTCATCGTCGTGCGCGGCGACCAGGGCACCCATGTGGCCGCGACGCTGTTCGGCAAGCACCAGGTGCCGCGCATCGTCGCGCATCGACGGGCACCAGGTCGACCTGCCGCCGGCCCGACACATGCTCGTGGTGCACAACGACGACATCCCCGGGATGATCGGTCGGGTCGCGTCGGTCCTCGGCGGCGCCGGTCTCAACATCTCGAACATGGCCGTCGGTCAGAGCCCGAGCGGCGAGGCCGCGCTGATGGTGATCGCGACCGACACGACGGTTCCGGCCGCGGTGGTCGAGCAGGTGACGGCGCTCGACGGCGTGCAGTCGGCCCGCGCCATCGACCTCGGCTGATCCGCCGCGACGCTCAGACTTTCGACGGGCGCAGGCCGTCGGCGATCGCGGCGGCCTCGTCCACGTAGCAGCGGTCCGGCTTCGTGCGCGCGTAGTTCGCGCCCCCCGGCACGTGGAAGATGCCGCTCGCCAGCTTTGCCTTGACCGGATGGCCGGGCGGGCAACCCCCATCGGCGTCGGGCTCCACCCAGGCTGCGGGCGCCGGCGTCTCGGCCGCCGCGGGCGGCGCGACCGGGGTCCGGGGCGCCTCGCCGTTCGTCGCCTGCGCGGCCACGTGCTCGCGGGGGACGGGCGGGAACGGGAACGGCGCGGTGGACCAGTCGAGCCCGCTCGGCCGGTCGGGCACCCGTTTGTTCCACGCCCGCCAGGCGGCATAGGCCGCGCCGCCGAGCAGTCCGGCACCGAACATCCGCTTCACCGAGGTGCGCATCACGTGAATTCTCTCATGCGGAAGCGCTCACCTGCCGACCGAAGGTTTGACGTACGCCCACGACACTGACACACTGGAAGCACTTATGCGCAAGGAGACAGTGGTTTTCGAGCGGGCATCCGCAGCCCCGCTGAACCTCCTCCTTATTTAGGCGCGAGCGCCCTCCGGTGCTCGCGCTCGACCCTCCGTGCCCATCGGCCGGAGGGTTTTTCGTTGCGGCGACGACGGCCGTCCGACCTTCCCGACGAAGTCCCACCACGAAGCCCACGAACCAAAGGCGAATACAGATGGACACGGTCAAGATCTTCGACACGACCCTGCGAGACGGCGAGCAGTCGCCCGGTATCTCACTCGACGTCACCGAGAAGCTCGAGATCGCCGAACAGCTCGCGCGCCTCGGTGTCGACGTGATCGAAGCGGGCTTCCCGATCGCGTCCGACGGTGACTTCGAGTCCGTCGAAGCCATCGCGAAGACCGTGCGCGGGCCGATCATCACCGCGTTGTCGCGGACCGCATTCATGGACGTCGACCGCGCGTGGGAAGCCGTCCGCCACGCGGCCCGGCCTCGCATCCACGTGTTCATCGCGACGTCGAAGATCCATATGGAGAAGAAGCTCCGGATGACACCGGAGCAGGTGAAGCAGGAGGCCCGGGCCGCGGTCGCACGCGCTCGGGGCTACGTCGAGGACGTCGAGTTCTCGCCCGAGGACGGCTATCGCTCCGATCCCGATTTCATGTGCGAGGTCTGCCAGATCGCGGTCGACAACGGTGCGACCACGCTCAACATCCCCGACACGGTCGGGTTCGCCGTCCCCGACGACTACGGCCAGCTCATTAAGTACGTCATCGACACCGTCAAGGGCGACTTCGTCGTGTCGACGCACTGCCACAACGATCTCGGGCTCGCGGTCGCGAACTCGCTCGCCGGCGTCGTGAACGGCGCCCGCCAGGTCGAGTGCGCGATCAACGGCCTGGGGGAGCGCGCGGGCAACGCCGCGCTCGAGGAGGTCGTCATGGCGATCCGGACGCGGCGCGACTACTTCGGCACCGTCGACGTGACGGTCCGCAGCGAGGAACTGGCGCGAACGTCGCGGCTGGTTTCGCGACTCACCGGCTACCACGTGCAGTACAACAAGGCGGTCGTCGGCCGGAACGCGTTCGCGCACGAGGCCGGCATCCACCAGCACGGCGTGCTCGCCGACCGCGAGACGTACGAGATCATCGACGCCTCGACCGTCGGTCAAGAAGCGGCGCAGATCGTGCTGGGCAAGCACTCGGGCCGGCACGCGTTCGCCGACACGCTCGAGAAGATGGGCATCCACGTACAGGGCGACGCGCTCAATGGTGCGTTCGTGCGGTTCAAGGAGCTGGCCGACAAGAAGGTCGAGATCACCGAAGCCGACCTCGAGGCGATCGTCGCCGAGGAGCTCGGCAGCGCGGTGGTGCACCGTTACGCGCTGCACGACCTCGAGGTGCGCGGCGGCATGAGCACCCCGCCGACCGCGACGGTGATCGTGACCGATGCCGACGCCAAGTTCGAGGCGACCGGCACCGGCGACGGCATGATCGACGCCGCCATCGCCGCGATCGGCAAGGCGACCGGTGTCGAGGGCAAGCTCGGGAACTTCCAGGTGTCGTCCGTTACCGGTGGCTCCGACGCGCTCGGCGCGGTCGCGGTCACGGTCGAGGCCGAGGGTCGCAAGGTCACGGGCCGCGGCGTCGCGACCGACGTCGTCGAGGCATCGGCGCGCGCCTACCTGAACGCCGTGAACAAGCTCGTCCGGCTGCGCGACCGCGGTGAGACGCGCGAGACGACGGTCGGGCCGTGAGATGACGGTCAACCTCTGGGTCAACGAGGAGCACGCGCTCGCGTACCTCCGTGACCGCGACACGCTGCCGCACCGGGTCGACGCGCTCGAAGTGGTCCTCGAGCTCCTGCCCGAGCGCGTCGACCGTGTGCTCGACCTCGGGACCGGCGACGGTGTCACGCTCGCGCTCGTGCTCGCGGCGCGCGCCGGTGCACGCGGCGTCGGCGTCGACTTCGGTGTCGAGATGCTGCGCCGGGCTCGCGATCGTTTCGCGGGAGACGACCGCGTGGAGATCGTGCGCCACGACCTCGACGAGCCGCTTCCCGGGGCCTTGGCCGCGGCGGGGACCGCACCGTTCGACGTCGTGGTGTCGACCTTCGCGATCCATCACTGCGCACCGGCGCGGCAACGCGCGCTGTACGGCGAGGTGTTCGGACTCCTCCGGCCCGGCGGTCTCTTCGTCAACGCCGATCACGTCGCGTCGCCGACGCCGGCGCTGCACGAGGAATTCCTCGCCGAGCTGCGAATATCGCCCGACGGACGACGATCCGTCGAACCAGCTGGTCCCGGTCGAGGATCATCTCGCCTGGCTGAACGGCTCCGGCTTCGTGCATTGCGACTGCTTCTGGAAGTGGCGGGAGCTGGCCGTGGTCGCGGGAACACGCCCCGCGTTGGTGTGAACACCCTGCCGGGCGGGAACGATCCGACGGGAACAAACCGGTTGCCCCTGAGCTTGAACCGGCAAAGACACTGGCATGCGGAGGGCATGAGATGAGCGTCATCGACTTCTTCGAATACCTGGCCTCGAGCGAGGCGACGGTCGACCTCGCACACGATCTCGCCGACCTCTGGGTCGCGCACGAGATCGTCGACGCCTACCAGCCCGCGGCCTGACTACCGCTTCGGCGGCTGCGGGCGCACTGGTGCGCTCGCCCGGCTGCGAACATGTTCGGGTGCCGTCGAGAGTTCCCGTCGTTCTCGAACGTCTGACCGCAAGCTTCGCGGCGCACGGCGACCCGGAACGGGCGACGGCCATGTCCGCATACATGCGCAACCAGTTCCCGTTCCTGGGGATACCGACCCCCGAGCGGCGGCGCATCGGCCGCGCCGTGGTCGAGGGCCTCGGCGTGCCCGGCGAGAAGGAGCTTTCGACGATCGCGCGCGCGGTGCTGGGCGAAACCCGAACGCGAGTATCAGTACTTCGCCTGTGACCTCATCCGGGTGCACGCGGCAGGTTGCTCCCCGCGTTTGCTGTCCACCCTTCGATATCTCGTCACCCACCGGTCGTGGTGGGACACCGTCGACACGCTCGCGCAGTCGGTCGGAGCCCTCGTACTCACGAACCCGGAGCTGTGGCGCGATATGGACGAGTGGATCGATGACGAAGACTTCTGGGTCGCGCGGGTCGCGCTCATCCATCAGCTCGGGTTCGGCGCGAGCACCGACGCCGCACGCCTGTTCTCCTACTGTGCTCGCCGCGCCGACGACGACGAGTTCTTCATCCGCAAGGCCATCGGCTGGGCGCTCCGCAAGTACGCCCGGACCGATCCCGACGGGGTGCGCGCGTTCGTCGCCGCGCACGACGAGCTCTCGGCGTTGTCGCGGCGGGAGGCCCTCAGGCGGATCGGCTGACCGCCGGCAACCACGCGGGCCGCGCCGTTTCGTAGGCGTCGATCGCGTCGGCGTGCCGCAGCGTGAGGCCGACGTCGTCGAGGCCGTTGAGGAGCCGGTACTGCGTGAAGTCGTCGAGCTCGAACTCGACGTCGAGCGCGATGGCGGGCGCGGCGACGCGCTTGCGCTCCACGTCGACGACGATCTCGAGGTTCGGGTCCTCTTCGATCGCCTCCCAGAGACGATGGATCGCGGCTTCCGGGATCGCGGCGACGACCAGTCCCATCTTCCCGGAGTTGTTGCGGAAGATGTCGGCGAAGCGGGTGGAGAGAACCGCGCGGAACCCGTAGTCCATGAGCGCCCACACGGCGTGTTCGCGCGACGAGCCCGTCCCGAAGTTCGGCCCGGCGACGAGGATGTTCGCACCGTCGTAGCGGGCCTGGTTCAGGACGAAGTCGGAGTTCTCACGCCATTCGGAGAACAGTCCGGCACCGAAGCCCGTGCGTTCGACGCGCTTCAGCCAGTCGCTCGGGATGATCTGGTCGGTGTCGACGTCGGAGCGCACCAGCGGCACACCCCGGCCCGTGATCACGTTGACGGCTTCCATCAGGCCAGATCCTCCGGTGTCGAGAAGTGGCCCGCGATCGCGGTGGCGGCCGCGACGGCGGGGGAGACGAGGTGGGTGCGTCCGCCTTTGCCCTGGCGGCCCTCGAAGTTGCGGTTCGAGGTCGACGCGCACCGCTCGCCGGGCGCGAGCTTGTCGGGGTTCATCGCGAGGCACATCGAGCAACCGGGTTCGCGCCAGTCGAATCCGGCGGCCCGGAACACCGCGTCGAGACCTTCGGCCTCTGCGGCCGCTTTCACCGCCGCTGAGCCGGGGACGACGAGCGTGCGGACGCCGGCTTTGACCGTGCGACCACGCGCGACCTCGGCCGCGACGCGCAGGTCTTCGATGCGCGAGTTGGTGCACGATCCGATGAAGACGGTGTCGACGGGGATGTCGCGCATCGGCGTCCCCGCTTTCAGGCCCATGTAGACGAGCGCGCGCTTCGCCGATTCGCGTGCGGACTCGTCGGTGAGCGCGTCGGGGTCGGGGACCGCGTCGTCGATCGGGATCGTCTGCCGCGGGATTCGTTCCCCACGACACGTGCGGGCGCAGGGTCGCGGCGTCGATGAACACTTCCTTGTCGAACTGCGCGCCGGGGTCGGTCACCAGCGTGCGCCAGTCGTCGAGGGCGCGTTCCCACTCCGCGCCCTTCGGCGCGAACGGCCGACCTTCGAGGTACGCGAACGTGGTGTCGTCGGGGGCGACGAGCCCGGCCCGCGCGCCGGCCTCGATGGACATGTTGCACACCGTCAGGCGGCCCTCGATCGAGAGCCCGCGGATCGCCGATCCGCGGTACTCGATGACCGAACCGATGCCGCCGCCGGTACCGATGCGGGCGATGATCGCGAGCACGATGTCCTTCGCGGAGACGCTCGCCGGAACCTCGCCGTCGACGACGATCGCCATCGTTCCCGGTCGCATCTGGGGGAGCGTCTGCGTGGCGAGCACGTGCTCGACCTCGCTCGTCCCGATACCGAACGCCAGCGCGCCGAACGCGCCGTGGGTCGAGGTGTGGCTGTCGCCGCACACGATCGTCATGCCGGGCTGGGTGAGGCCCTGCTCGGGGCCGATCACGTGCACGATCCCCTGGCCGGGATCGCCCATGCCGTAGAGGCGGATGCCGAACTCCTCGCAGTTCTTCGCGAGCACCTGCATCTGCTTCGCCGAGATGGGGTCGGCCATCGGCCGGTCGAGATCCGCGGTCGGGACGTTGTGGTCCATCGTCGCCACCGTGAGGTCGGGCCGGCGCACCGCTCGTCCGGCGGCGCGCAGGCCGTCGAAGGCCTGCGGCGAGGTGACCTCGTGCACGAGATGCAGGTCGATGTAGAGGAGATCGGGCTCGCCCGGAGTGGAGGAGACCACGTGGCGATCCCAGAGCTTCTCGGAAAGGGTCTGCGGCGGGTTCGGCATCGTTCGCTCCTGTCTCAGCATGTGAGACGCTAATATCGCTACGTGGTCAGTGTAACAAGCGGCATCCAGGTCATCGATCGCGCGGTGCTGCTCGTCGACGCGATCGCCCGCACGGGTCCCTGCTCCCTCGCCGACCTCCAGCGCACGACCGACCTCCCGCGCCCGACCGCGTACCGGCTCGCGGTCGCGCTCGAACGTCATGGCGTGCTCGCGCGCGATGCCGACGGGCGGTTCGTCCTCGGTCGGCGCCTCGCGGCGTGGGGTGCCGTCACGGGGCGCGGCCTGGCCGACGTCGCGCTGGCCGGTACTTGCGCGCCTCGGCGAGGAGACGGGCGAAAGCGCGCAGCTGTACGTGCGCGAAGGCGACCACCGGGTCTGCGTCGCGGTCTTCGAGCGCCCGAGCGGCCTGCGCGACACGGTCCCGCTCGGCGCCGTGCTGCCGCTCGACCGCGGCTCGGGCGGCAAGGTGCTCCTCGCGTTCGCGGCCGACGCGGGCCGGTTCGGGGTCGCGCCCCGTGAGCTGGCGGCGGTCCGGCGTCGGGGCTTCGCCGAGAGCGTCGGCGAACGGGAGGCGGGCGTGGCCAGCGTGAGTGCGCCGGTGTTCGAGGTGCCCGTGGGTGGCCGGCACGACGAGCGGGCGGCGGACGGGCTCGTGGCCGCGGTCAGCGTCTCGGGCCCGATCGACCGGCTCGGCGCCCGCCCGGGCCGGCGCCTGGGCGCGGCGGTGACCGCCGCCGCCGAACGTCTGTCGGCCGCGCTCCGCGGCGACGGCAACGCCCGGCCCGTCACGGCGGGGTAACAAGGGCGTAACAAACGGGCCCTACCGTCGGCTCCGTGAACGACGTAGAGGTCGTGCGATGGCCCGCCGACGCGCAGCGACTGGCCGAGCTCAGGGAACTGCGCATCCCCCGGCTGCTGGTCGTGGCCGACGGTCAGGGCGACGGCGAACTGCCGCTCCCGGTCGACTGTCTCGAGGACTGGGTCACCACCGGGGCCCCCGAATGGGAGGTCGACGCCCGCCGGCACGCGCTCGGTGCTGCGTTCGGGTCGCCATGCGGTCCGGCCCCTGCTCGACGAGGACGGCCTGCTCCATCACCGCGACGCGTGGGTCTCGCTGTCGCCGGTCGAGCAGGAGCTGGCCGGGGTGTTGCTCGACCGGTTCGGCGCGGTCGTCACCCGGGAGATGCTTGCCGACCGCGCCTGGCCGGCCGGCGTGCCGACCCGGAACGCGCTCGACGTGCACGTGTTGCGGCTGCGACGACGTATCGCGCCGATCGGTCTCGAGATCCGGACCGTGCGGTCGCGCGGGTATCTCATGCAGTCCCCCGAGGTCGTGCTGTCGTAGCGACGCGTTCCCGCTCCGGTCGGCGCCGGTGTAGGTAGCGTCGCCGCGTGCGACTCGGGATCGACAGCGGCGGGACGTTCACCGACGTCGTCACGCAGGACGGCCGCGTCGCCAAGGTCGCGTCGACCCCCGACGATCCGGCGCGCGCGGTCGAGCGCGCGATCGACGCGGTCGACGCTCGCGGTCGGGTCGGTGTCCTCGCGCACGGGACGACCGTCGCGACCAACGCACTCTTGGAACGGCGGGGCGCGCGCGTCGCGCTCGTCGCGACCCGCGGCTTCGCCGACGAGATCGAGATCGCGCGCCAGACGCGTCCGGCGTTGTACGACGCGTTCGTCGACCGGCCCGCGCCGCTCGTGCCGCGGGATCTGCGGTTTGAGGTGTCGGGCCGTCTCGACGCGCGCGGCACCGAGATCGAGGTCTTCGACGGCCGACTCCCCGACATCCCGGCCGCGGTCGAGGCGGTCGCGGTGTGCCTCTTGCACGCCGACCTCGACGTGCGCCACGAGCGGGCCGTCGCCGGAGCGTTGCGCGCGGCGTATTCCGGCATCGTCGTTTCGTCGCACGAGGTCAGCCCGGAATTCCGCGAGTACGAGCGCATGGTCACCACCGTTGTCGAGGCGTTCCTCGAGCCGGTGTGCGCGCCGTACCTGACTCGGCTCGCGACACTCGTGACCGAGGCACTGGTGATGACGTCCGCGGGTGGGCTGGTCCCGGCCGCGGCCGGCGCCCGGCTGGCCGCGTCGTTGTTGCTGTCCGGTCCCGCGGGCGGCGTGCGCGCAGCGACCGAGATCGCGGCGGCGTGCGGCTACGCCGACGCGGTCAGCTTCGACATGGGCGGCACGAGCACCGACGTCTGCCTGGTGCGCGGCCGCGTGCCCGAGCCCGCTTCGCGAACGCGTTGTCGTGGGCCTGCCGATCCGCCTCCCGGCACTCGACGTGCACACCGTCGGTGCGGGGGGCGGCTCGATCGCGCGGATCGACGCGGGCGGTGCGCTCGCGGTCGGGCCCCGCAGCGCGGGCGCGGTGCCCGGCCCGGCCTGCTACGGCCGCGGCGGCACCGAACCCACCGTTACCGACGCCGACCTCGCGCTCGGTCGCATCCCGGCCGACTCCGCGTTCCCCGATCTCGGCCGCCTCGACGTCGACGCGGCGCGCCGCGCGCTGGAGCGCGCCGGGGTGACCGCGGAAGGCGTGACGCGCGTCGTCGACGCCGCGATGGAACGCGCGGTCCGGGCCGTCACCGTCGAGCGCGGCGTCGATCCGCGCGATCTCGCGCTCGTCGCGTTCGGCGGCGCGGGACCACTGCACGCGTGCGCGATCGCCGACGCGCTCGGCATGCGCGCGGTCGTCATCCCGCCGCGCGCGGGCGTGTGCTCCGCGGCCGGACTCCTGTGCGCGCCCAGGGCGCGCGAGGTCGTCCACAGCTTCGACGGTCGCGACCTCGCCGCCGCGCTCGCGCGCGTGTCGAGCGCGAGGCGCGCGCCCATGTCGGCGCCGACAGCGTCGTGGTCACCGCCGTCGACTGTCGCTACGTCGGCCAGAGCCACGAGTTGACGGTCGCGTCGCCGGACGACTTTCCCGCCGAGCACGAACGCCGCAACGGCCATGTGCGGCCGGGCGCGCCGGTCGAAGTCGTGGCCGTGCGGGCGCGCGCTTCCGTCGCCGCGCCGCTGCGGATCACCGACCTGCCCGACGTCGACCGCGCGCCGGTCGTCGGCCCCGCGGTCGTGGCCGAGCCGGACTGCACGACGTGGATCCCGGCGGGCTGGAGGGCCGAGCCGCGCGAGCTCGGCGCGTGGGTCGTGCGGCGGGAGGGCTGACGATGGACCCGGCGACGTTGCAGGTCTGGATCTCGCGGCTCGCAAGTGTGGCCGACGAGATGGGCGCCGTGCTGCGCCGCGCCGCGTACAGCCCGAACATCAAGGAGCGCGCCGACTGCTCGTGCGCCCTCTTCGCGCCCGACGGCACGTTGCTCGCGCAGGCGGAGCACATCCCGGTGCACCTCGGTTCGATGCCCGCCGCGGTACGCGCCGCGATCGACGCGTGCGGTCGCGGCATCGCCGCGGGCGAGCAGATCGTCGTCAACGACCCGTTCGCGGGCGGCACCCACCTGAACGACATCACGTTCGTCGCGCCCGCGTTCGTCGACGACGGGACACTGCTCGGCTGGGCCGCGAACCGCGCGCACCACGCCGATGTCGGCGGGATGGCGCCCGGATCGCTGCCGCCCGACGCGACGGAGATCTTCCAGGAGGGCCTGCGGATCCCGCCGGTGCGCTGGACGCCCGAGGTCGAGGCGCTCGTCGTCGCCGCGTCGCGCACGCCGGAGGAACGGCGCGGGGATCTCGACGCGCAGGTCGGCGCCAACCGACTCGGGGTCGCGCGGCTGCGCGAGCTGCCGCTCGCCTCGGCTCCGGGCGTGTTCGGCGAGATCGTCGGGTACGGCGAACGCCGCGCCCGATCCGCGATCGGCGCGCTGGCCGACGGCGAGTATTCCTTCGAGGACGTCCTCGACTCGACCGGTGGTCCCGGCCCGCCGCATCCCGCGACGATCCGCGTGAAGGTCACCGTCGCCGGTGACGCCGCCACCTTCGACTTCGCGGGCACCGACGCGCAGCGCGCCGGATCGGTCAACGCGGTCGAGGCCGTGACGGTCAGCGCGGTGGTGTTCGCGCTGCGATCCGTCGTCGATCCCGATCTCCCCGCGAACGGCGGCGTGCTCCGTGCACTGCGCGTGCTCGCGCCCGCGGGATCGATCGTCGCGGCGCGGATGCCCGTGGCGGTCGGGGCGGGCAACGTCGAGGTCAGCCAGCGCGTCGCGGACGTGTGTCTCGGCGCGCTCGCGCAGGCCGCGCCCGAGCGTGTCGGCGGCGCGTCGCAGGGGACGATGAACAACGTCCTCGTCGGCGGCGACGGCTGGGTGTACTACGAGACGATCGGTGGCGGCCAGGGCGGCCGGCCCGACGGCCGGGCGGGCATGAACGGCGTGCACACCGCGATGACGAACACGCGCGACACGCCGGTCGAGGCGTTCGAGCGCGCGTACCCGATGCGCGTGCGGCGGTACGCGCTGCGCACCGGGAGCGGTGGCGCGGGAGCCGCGCCGGGCGGCGACGGCATCGTCCGCGAGATCGAGACTGCTCGACGACGCGACCTTCTCGTTGATCACCGAGCGGCGGGTCTCGCGACCGTGGGGGATTGCCGGCGGCGAGCCGGGCGCGGTCGGCGAGAACTGGTTGCTCCCAGGCGGCGACGAGGACCGCGCGCAACGGCTCGCCGACAAGTGCACCCTGCGCCTGCGCGCCGGTGACGTCGTGCGAATCCTGACCCCCGGCGGCGGCGGATTCGGGACGCCGCCCGCGGCCGCTCGCTAGTCGGGGAGGCGGACGGCGACGACCGTCACCGACATCTCGCGCTTGGGTCCCTGATAGGTCACGGTGTCGCCCGGGCCCTTGCCGAGGATGGCCATGCCGATCGGGGAGTTCGTCGAGAGCACGTCGTACTTCTCGTTGCGTTCCTCGATCGAACCGACGAGATAGGTCGACACGTCGTCGTCGCCCTTGTACCGCAGGTCGACGACCGTGCCCGCCTCGACGACGTCGCCGGCCGCGCTGGCGTCGATCACGACCGCGTTCTTCAGCATCTGCTCGAGCTGGCGGATGCGGGCCTCGTTGAGGCCGTGCTCGTTCTTGGCCGCGTCGTAGTCGGCGTTCTCCTTGAGGTCGCCGTGCTCCCGGGCCCGTTCGATCGCCTGAGAGAGCTCGCGCCGCCGTGACGTGGTGCGCTCTTCGAGTTCCGCCGTCAGCCGCGCGTGGGCCGTCGGTGAGAGATGGGGCTCGCTCATGAGGGGGCAGGGTACTTCGGTACCCCGGCCGAATCCGGCGACAGGGCACATTTCGCCGAACCGGGGCGGGACCGGTTTGACATCGCTGTGATCTGCTGCGATTCTGGAGGTCGTATGTCCGTGCATTTCTCGGTCGTCGTCATTCGATAAGCGAACGCCGCTCCGGCGTTCGCTGCAACCGTCCACGTTCACGTGGGCGGTTTTTTCGTGCCAGACACATGCGGAAGGGAAACCGAAGTGGCCCATCGGGTCGGGATCATCGGCGGGGACGGCATCGGCCCCGAGGTCATCGGCGAGGCGCTCAAGGTCGTGCGCGCCGCGCGGCGTCTCGCTCGACACCGTCGACTACGACCTCGGCGGTCGCCGCTATCTCGCGACGGGTGAGGTGCTCCCCGACGCGGTGCTCGAGGAGCTGCGCGGGTTCGACGCGATCCTGCTCGGCGCGGTCGGCACGCCCGAGGTCCCGCCCGGCGTGCTCGAGCGCGGCCTGCTGTTGAAGATGCGGTTCGCGCTCGACCTCTACGTGAACCTGCGCCCGTTCAAGTCCGGTCCCGGCCGCCACAACGACGGCGTCGACTTCCTCGTCGTGCGCGAGAACACCGAAGGGACGTACGCGGGCGAAGGCGGTTTCCTCCGCCACGGCACGCCCGCACGAGATCGCCACGCAGGGCTCGGTGAACACGCGCATGGGCGTCGAGCGGTGCGTGCGTTTCGCGTTCGAGCTGGCCCGGTCGCGGGAGCGCAAGCACCTCACGCTCGTGCACAAGACGAACGTCCTCACCTTCGCCGGCGACCTCTGGCAGCGGACGTTCGACGACGTGGCCCGGTCGTTCGCCGACGTCGCCACGGCGTACAACCACGTCGACGCGGCGTGCATCTACTTCGTCCAGGACCCGGGGCGGTACGACGTGATCGTCACCGACAACCTCTTCGGCGACATCCTCACCGACCTCGGCGGCGCGATCGGCGGCGGCATCGGCCGGGCCGCCTCGGCCAACCTCAACCCGGCCCGGACCGGCCCGTCGCTGTTCGAGCCGGTCCACGGCTCGGCGCCCGACATCGCCGGCACCGGGCAGGCCGATCCCCGGGCCGCGGTCATCTCGGCCGCGATGATGTGCGATTTCCTCGGCGAAGCCGCCGCGATGGCCCGAATTCAGAAGGCTCTGGACACAACCGACGATGTAAGAGGCACGACCACGCAGATCGGCGACGCGATCGCCGCCGCCTGCTGACGTCGCTGCAAGACGAAAGGCGCCACGATGCCCATCACGCCGACCGAGAAGATCTGGATGAACGGCGAGCTCGTCCCGTGGGCCGACGCGCAGGTGCACATCCTGACGCACTCGCTCCACTACGGCACGGGCGTATTCGAGGGCATCCGCGCGTACGAGACCGAACGCGGTCCGGCCGTCTTCCGCCTGACCGAGCACATCGCGCGGCTGTTCGACTCGGCGCGCGATCATGATGATGGAGATCCCGTACACCGTCGACGAGCTCGTCCAGGCGACGAAGGACACGGTGCGTTCGACGGGACTGCCGTCGTGCTACATCCGCCCGATCGCGTACTACGGCTACGGCGAGATGGGTCTCAACACGCTGCCGTGCGAGGTCGACGTCGCGATCGCGTGCTGGCCGTGGGGCGCGTACCTCGGCGCCGACGCGGTCTCGAAGGGCGTGCGCATGAAGATCTCGAGCTGGACGCGCCACGACCACAACACGATGCCGCCGTTGTCGAAGACGACCGGCAACTACGTGAACTCGTCGCTCGCGAAGGTCGAGGCGCTGAAGGCCGGCTACGACGAGGCGATCATGCTGAACCCCGACGGGCTCGTCTCCGAGTGCACGGGCGAGAACATCTTCGCGGCGCGCCGCGGGGTGCTGATCACGCCGCCGGTGTCGGCCGGTGCGCTGCCGGGCATCACCCAGGACTCCGTGACGACCATCGCCCGCGACCACGGCTTCGAGGTGCGCGTCGACGACCTCTCGCGCAGCGACCTCTACGTCGCCGAGGAGATGTTCGTGTGCGGCACCGCGGCCGAGGTGAGCGCGGTCAACTCGGTCGACGACCGCGCGATCCCGTGCCCCGGACCGATGACGAAGGTCATCGCCGCCGAGTACGCGCAAGGCCGTGCGGGGCGAGATCGACAAGTACAAAGACTGGTGTGAGCTCGTATGAGCCAGGCGCAGACCGCAGGCCGGACGCTGGTCGACGGCGGTAGAGGCGATCGTAGCCGCATGAACATGAGCCGACGATCGAGATCTACGACACGACGCTGCGGGACGGGTCGCAGCTCGAGGGGATCTCGCTCACGGTCGAGGACAAGCTGCGGATCGCCGAGCAGCTCGACTGGCTCGGGCGTCCACTACATCGAGGCGGGCTGGCCCGGCGCGAACCCGAAGGACGACGAGCTCTTCCGCCGGGTCCCGACCGAGCTGAAGCTCGAGACGAGCACGCTGGTGGCGTTCGGGTCGACCCGGCGGGTCAAGGGCAAGGTCGACAGCGACGACACGCTGCGCCATCTCGTCGAGGCGAACGTCGGCACCGTCTGCATCGTCGGCAAGTCGTGGGACTACCACGTCACCGAGGCGCTCGGCACCACGCTCGACGAAGGCGTCGCGATGGTCGGCGACTCGGTCGAGTTCCTGCGCCGTTCGGGCATGGACGTGCTCTTCGACGCCGAGCACTTCTTCGACGGCTTCAAGCGCAACCCCGAGTTCTCGCTGCGCGTGCTCGAGGCGGCGGCGACGAACGGCGCGAGCCATCTCGTGCTGTGCGACACGAACGGCGGCGCGCTGCCCGCACGAGGTGGAGCAGGCCGTCGCCGAGGTCGTGCGTTACTTCGCCGCCGACGTGAAGGTCGCGGTGCACCTCCACGACGACGCGGGCACCGGCGTGGCCAACGCGCTCGCGGGCGTGCTCGGCGGCGCGACGCAGGTGCAGGGAACGATCAACGGCTACGGCGAGCGCACCGGGAACTGCAACCTCACGACGATCATCCCGAACCTCACGCTGAAGATGGGTTACGAGACGATTCCGCGCGACCGCCTCGAGCGGCTGACGCCGGTCGCGCACCACGTCGCCGAGCTCGTCAACATGCCGCTCAACCCGCAGGCCGCGTACGTCGGTCATTCCGCGTTCGCGCACAAGGCCGGGTTGCACACGAGCGCGATCGCGAAGCGCCCCGACGCGTACGAGCACGTCTCGCCCGAGGTCGTCGGCAACGGCACCCGGTTCGTCGTGTCCGAGCTCGCGGGCAAGTCGACGCTCGGGCTGAAGGCCAAGGAGCTCGGGCTCTCGCTCGACGGGCCGCAGCTCGCCGACGTCGTCGAGACGTTGAAGCGGCTCGAGCACGAGGGCTACCACTTCGAGGTCGCCGACGGCTCGCTCGAGCTGCTGATGCGGCGCGGCGACGGGTTGGGAACCGAAGTGGTTCCGGGTCGAGTCGTTCCGGGTGATCACCGACGACATCGTCGGCGTCGACACGCTCACCGACAAGACGGGCGCGACGGTGATGACCGAGGCGACGGTCAAGGTCCACATCGGCGGGCGGCGCGTGGTCGCGACCGCCGAGGGCAACGGCCCGGTGAACGCGCTCGACACCGCGCTGCGCACCGCGCTCGACGGGAACTTTCCCGCGCTCGAGCGGGTGCACCTCACCGACTACAAGGTGCGCGTCCTCGACACCAACAAGGGCACCGGCGCGGCGACGCGGGTGCTGATCGACTCCTCCGACGGCGACGCGACCTGGACGACGATCGGCGTGAACGAGAACATCATCGAGGCGTCGTGGCAGGCCCTGCTCGACTCGATCCACTTCGGCCTGCTCCGCGGCGAGCGCGGATCCTGAGCTGCGCCGCCCGACTCGGCGACCGGGCGGGCGCCGCCATCGCGCTGACCGGCCCGGGAGCCCGCCCGGGTATTGTCGGCCCGTGCCGACCGATCCGTTCGTCCCGCCCGATCCGAGTGCTCGGCCGCGCCAGCAGCAGAACCTCCCGCCGGGTGTCGCGCTGCCGCCCGCCAACGACTGGCGCCCCGATCGGCCCGGCGACCTCGGCGCCGACCAGCCCGACGGCGCGCTGTTGGGCCGGCCCGGACCCAACGTCGGCTACGGCTACACGCTCGCGGAGCGGGCCAAGGACCGGCTGCGGCTCGGCCCGTTCGAGCACGCGCACGACGTCGTCGCGGTGATCGCCGAGATCGCGGGCAAGCGGGCCGCGCAGTTCGGCCGGGCGCCCGTGATCGGCGACGTCGACCTCGCCATCGCGCTGCTCGGCTACGACGGCAGCGCGAGCGAGGACGTTCGTCAAGGCCCGCTCGGCCGTCGTGCACGAGGCCGGTCACGAGTACCGGCGCCGGCGCGCGCTCGTCGACGCCGTCCCCGACGCGTTGCTCCGCTACGCGTCCGGCGCAGGCCGAGATCGAATCGTGGCGCACCTCGATGCCCACGCTCGCGGCGTCGGGTTAGTGCCGCGCCCGGACCTCGCGACGAAAGGCGGGCCGGTGAGCGGCTTCACCCTTTCCGACGACCTCGAGGAGTTGCGGGCGTCGGTCCGGCGCCTGGCCGAGGACAAGATCGCGCCGAACGCGGCCCGCGCCGACGAGGACGAGGAGTATCCCTGGGACTCGTGGCACGCCTGGCGCGACGCCGGCTTCGCCGGGCTCGCGTTCCCCGAGGAGTTCGGCGGTCAGGGCGGCGGGATTCCTCGCGCACGCGATCTGCGTCGAGGAGGTCGCGCGGGTCTGCGCGTCGTCGTCGCTGTTCACGTTCATCTCGAAGCTCGCGATGACGCCGGTGATCGACCACGGCAGCGACGCGCTGCGCGCAGAAGTACGTCACGCGGGTCGCGAGCGGCGAGTGCCAGGCGTCGTACTGCCTGTCGGAAGCCGACGCGGGCAGCGACGTCGCCGGCATGCGCACGAAGGCGGTCCGCGACGGCGACCACTACGTGCTGACCGGCCGCAAGCTCTGGATCACCAACGCGAGCGTCAGCGACTTCTACACGGTGTTCGCCAAGACCGACCCCGACGCCGGGCCACCGCGGGCATCAGCTGTTTCGTCGTCGAGAAGGACTTCGCCGGCTTCTCGGTCTCGAAGCTCGAGCACAAGATGGGCGTGCGCGGCTCACCCACCGGCGAGATCGTGCTCGACGAGTGCGCCGTGCCCGCCGAGAACCTCATCGGCGAGCCCGGCCGGGGCTTCGCGTACGCGATGGGCGCGCTCGACCGTTCCCGGCCGCTCGTCGGCGCGCAGGCGCTCGGCATCGCGCAGGGCGCGCTCGACCTCGCGACCTCCTACGTGCAGGAGCGCAAGCAGTTCGGTCGGGCGATCGCCGAGTTCCAAGGGCTCCAGTTCATGCTGGCCGACATGGCGACCGCGGTCGACGCGGCCCGCCTGCTCGTGTACCGGGCGTGCTCGCTGCTCGACGACGGACTCGGCGGCACGCCGGAGACGGCGAGCGCGTCGTCGATGGCGAAGCTCTTCGCCTCCGACACCGCGATGCGCGTCACCACCGACTGCGTGCAGCTGCTCGGCGGCATCGGGTACACGAAGGACATGCCCGCCGAACGCTTCATGCGCGACGCCAAGATCACGCAGATCTACGAGGGCACGAACCAGATCCAGCGGGTCGTGATCGCCAAGCGGTTGCTCGGATGAGCGGGCGTTCGTGAGCGACGCCCGGCTCCGCTTCTCGCCCGCGCCGACGGGTTCCTGCACATCGGCAGCGTGCGGACCGCGCTCTACAACTGGCTGCAGGCGCGCCACGTCGGCGGCACGTTCATCCTGCGGATCGAGGACACCGACGTCGCGCGCTCGACGCAGGAGTCGGTCGACCAGATCCAGCTCGTGATGCGCTGGCTCGGTCTCGACTGGGACGAAGGCCCGTTCCTCCAGAGCGCGCGCTTCGACGCGTACCTCGCCGCCGCGGATCGCATGCTCGAGGCGGGACTCGCGTACGAGTGCTACTGCACCGAGGCCGAGGTTCGCGAGCGCAACGAGCAGGCGATGAGCGAGGGCCGGCCGCCCGGTTACGACGGGCGCTGCCGCGACCTCACGCCCGAGCGAGCGCGCCGCGCGCGCGCGCGAGGGCCGGCCCCGCTCGGTCCGGTTCCGGACCCCGGACGCCGGCCGCAGCACGTTCACGCGACGTGATCCGCGGCGAGGTGTCGGTCGAGTGGTCGACGATCTCCGACTTCGTGATCGTGCGCTCGAACGGCACGCCGGTGTTCTTCCTCGCCAACGCCGTCGACGACATCGACATGGGGATCACCCACGTGCTGCGGGGCGAGGACCTCATCGACTCGACGCACCGTGTGCTGGCGCTGCGGCGCGCGCTCGGACACGACGAGCAGCCCGTGTACGCGCACATGCCGCTCATCCTCGGACCGGGCGGCGGGAAGCTCTCGAAACGCCACGGCGCGGTGTCGGTGGAGGAGTACCGCGACGCGGGTTACCTGCCGGCCGCTCTGCTCAACTACCTCGCGTTGCTCGGTTGGGGTCCGGAGGACGGCCGGGAGATCCTCGACGCGCGCCGGAGCTCGTCGCGGAGTTCGACCTCGACCGGGTCAACACGTCGGCCGCGACGTTCGATCCGAAGAAGCTCGAGTGGATGAACGGCGAGCACATCCGCGCGCTGTCGTTGCCCGACCTCGTGTCGGCCGTGCTGCCGTTCGCCCGCGCCCGGTACGGCGACCGCCTCGACATCGTCCGGTTCGAGCGCGCGGTCGGGCTGGCCCAGGTCCGGGCGACGACACTCGTGCAGATCGCCGACCAGATGGCGTTCCTGTTCACGCCCGACGACGCGCTCGAGATCGACCCCGCGTCCTGGGAGAAACTGGTCGGTGTCGGAGCGCGCCGCCGACGTGCTCGACGCGGCGATCGCGTTCGTCACCGATTGCGACTGGAGCGACTCCGCAGTCGATCCCCGCCCGGCCGATCGAGGCGCTCGGCCTCAAGCCGGGCAAGGTCATGCACGTCCTGTACACGGCGATCGAGGGCCGGAGCCAGGGTCTGCCGCTCTTCGACTCGATCGGCATGCTCGGGCGCGAGTCTGCGCTCCACCGACTCCGGGCTGCCCGCGCTCGTCTGTGAGACGGTTCGTCAAGATCGCGCTGGCGCGTCCTGCTCGTGCTGTTCGCGGTCGGCGTGGTGTATCTGTCCGTCGTCTTCGTGCAGGTGTGGATGGCGGCGCGTCGTGACGACGCCCGCAAGGCCGACGCGATCATCGTGCTCGGCGCGGCGGAGTTCGACGGTCGGCCGTCGGCGATCCTCGCGGCGCGGCTCGACCACGCCATCGACCTGTACCGCCGGGGCATCGCACCCGTGGTCGTGGTGACGGGCGGTAAGCAGCCCGGCGACCGATTCACCGAGGCGGGTGTCGGTGCGGCCTATCTGCACGACCGCCGGGTGCCGGAGAGCGCGATCCTGCGCGAGACCACCGGCCGTTCGTCGTGGGAGTCGCTCGCGGCCGCGGCGCGCTTCCTGAAGCAGCGCCATCTCACGAACGTGGTGCTCGTCTCCGACCCGTACCACTCGCGCGCGCATCGAAGACGTCGCGCACGACGTCGGGTTGGGGGCGGCGACGTCGCCCACGCGGACGAGCCCGATCAAGGGTGCGGGGGAGTGGCGGCGGTTCGTCACCGAGACCGTCCGGGTCGGCGCGGGGCGGATCTTCGGGTACGGATTGCTCGACCGGCACCGCCGGGTCGAGAAGCTCATCCCGGGGCTGGCTACAATGTGTCCTCCGTTGCGGCGGCGAAATCGGTTGCCCGACCGACGTCGCAAAGGCGCCCATTCGGGGGTGGTGTAATCGGCAACACGACAGGTTCTGGTCCTGTAATTGGGGGTTCGATTCCTCCCCCCCGAGCCCAACCAGAGACTTGCCCCGTTCGTCTAGCGGCCCAGGACGCCAGGTTCTCATCCTGGTAACACGGGTTCAAATCCCGTACGGGGTGCCATGTGGCCCGAGCGAAAGCGCTCGGGCCACATTTCTTTTCGAAATTGTTTCGGGCGCTCGTGCTCACGCTGTGCGCGCATGCCGACGGCGTCGCGCGCTCGTCTCGAAGATCGCCGTACGGCGTGGAGATACGGCGCCGCGTGCGGTGTCGACATGCGACGCGGGTTACGCGGCGCGCGTCATCGCGCGACTCGTATCTCGTTGTCGCGCACGATCGGCGTGCACGACAAACCGACGAACGACAGTGGATCGCGCGCGCCAAAACTGCTGGTCACGATGTTGACGACGTCACCGCGATGTTCGCCCGACGTGATCGTGCACTCGAGCGCGACACCGCCGACACGCGCTTCGGCCCAGATGATGAACGCGTCGTACGTTCCGTCGCGCAATCGTGTCATCCGCGTGACGCGCGCCGATGCGCGCGATCTCGAAGCAATGCTCATGCGCGCCGACGCGCATCCGATGATCTTGACACGAGTCGCGCAACGAGTGGTGGATGCCACGCGCGTTGCGTGAGAATGCTTGACGTACGTGTGTGAATAAGTTCTCATAACACGAACACACACGCGGTGCGTGGAGGTTTACGTGAACAAAGGCGAGCTCGTCGACGCAATCGCGGCCGACGCGAATCTGAGCAAGACAGATGCCGAGAGCGCGCTCAACGCGTTCATCAACACCGTGCAGTCCGCGATCACCGCGGGCGAGAAGGTGACGCTCCCGGGCTTCGGGACGTTCTCGCCCGCGTTGCGCAAAGCCCGCACGGGTATGGACCCGCGGACTCGTGCGCCCGTCCAGATTCCAGAGCGCAAGAGCGCCAAGTTCTCCGTGGGCTCGAAATTCAAAGCCCAGGTGCAAGGGTCCTGATCGCGTAGGGCGCGGGGTCGCACTCCCTCGCGCACCGAATGACCATATGAAGTTCGAACTTCCCCGAGTGAGAGCTCTCAGGAAAGGTGGTGACCGTGCCTCCGGCTAAAAAGGCAACGAAGAAAAGGGCTGCCAAAAAGGCTCCGGCCAAGCGCAAGGCCGTGAAGAAGGCCCCCGCGAAGCGTAAGGCGGCCAAGAAGACCGTCAAGCGCAAGGCACGCCAAGAAGGCTCCGGCCAAGCGCAAGGCGGCCAAGAAGGCCCCCGCGAAGCGCAAGGCTGCGAAGAAGACTGTCAAGCGCAAGGCGGCCAAGAAGGCGCCGGCGAAGCGCAAGGCAGCAGCCAAGAAGGCTCCGGCCAAGCGCAAGGCAACGAAGAAGCGCGTTGCGAAGAAGGCGCCGGCGAAGCGTGCCGTGCGTCGCACGACGCGCAAGCGCACAGCGAAGAAGAAATAGCTTCGCTGCAGTCGTTTCCGAAGAAGGACCCGGGCAACCGGGTCCTTTCTTCGCGTCTACGGCCGGTTTCGGCGCGCCGGACGGTCAGAGCTCGTCGATGCGGGCGAACGCCTCGCCCGCCCGCAATCCGGCCCGGAGTCCGGCGTCCGCGCCTCGGCGTGGATCTTCTCCGCGAACGCGTTCGTCTCGTCGTCCGGCCGTTCCGAGATCGCCATCGTCGAGCGCCACTGGCTGCGGTGCGCGAGGAGCGCTTCGATCTTGCGCTCGACGTAACCGTCGACGTTCTCGACATGATCGACCCGGCCCGGTTCGAAGCACAACAGCGTCGTGGGCCGGTGCGGGGCGACCCCCTGTTCGGGGAAGAAGTGCGGGTCGCGCGCCGCGACGATGCCCGACGTGACGAGCATCCCGGCATGGAAGTGGTCGGGATGGATCCGGTACGGCTGCCAGGGATCGTGGCCGAAGACGACGTCGGGACGGGTTCGCCGGATCACGTTGCAGACTGCGCCGCGTGCCGCGAGGCCGCTGTCGAGCTCGCCGTCGACGTAGCGCAGGAACACCACGTCGACGGCGCCGAGGATCGCGGCCGCGTCGCGCTGTTCCTCCTCGCGCTTCGCGATCAGCGCGGCGAGGTCGGCCCGGTCGTCCCACGTCCCCTTCGAGCCGTCGGTGCACACGCACAACGTGACCTGGGTGCCGGCCGCGGCCCACTTCGCGAGCGTGGCGCCGCAGCCGAACTCGATGTCGTCGGCATGGGCGCCGATCGCCAGCGCACGCCGCGGGACGGGCAGATCGACCGCGAACGTCACGGCGTCCGTGCGCGCCGCCGCGCGTCGAGGAGCGAGAGGTCGGACGCGACGTCGACGTCGAAACCCAAGGCCTCGTCGCGCACGACCCGGACGACGAGCGACCGGCGCCGCGCCTCGCGCGATGTGGCGGGCCGCGGAGCCGGGGCCGTACGCGAACGTGAACGGAGTCGCGGCGGGCAGGCAGATGACGGGAGTCCCGTCGTCGCGGTGGTCGGGGACGATGACCGCGACCGGGGCGGCGCCGTCGCCGACGACGGGATCGAGCGAGCGTGCGAGCGGCAGGTCGGCGTGCACGACCGCGTAACGCGCGAGTGCGCGGCCGGACGGCCCAATCCCGACCGGCCGCGGCCGCGGCGTCGAGCGATCCGGGGTCGTCGAGCACGTCGCAACCGTGCTCGCGCGCCCAGCTCACGACTTCGGGCGCGCTCGGTCACGACCGCGACCGGACGGTCGCCGGCCGCGGCGACGACGCACTCCGCCATCTCCCGCGCGCAGCGCGGCGCGTTCGGGCGCGGAAAGCGTCGACGCGAGCCGCGCCTTGCCCAGGGTGAACGACCGGAGCGGGATGACGATCCCCGCGTCGTCTTGGGATCGGGTCGGCATTCGCTGCGTATGCTACCGACCGTGGACGCGGTGTATCCCGCCGCGAAGGCGGTCTTCTGGCCCTGGTTGCGCTACGGATTGCGCTGGACGATCGAAGGGGAGTCGAACATCCCGGCCGGCGGACCGGTCATCCTCGCGAGCAACCACGTCTCGTATCTCGATCCGCTCACGTTGGCGTGGGTGGCCGACCGGCGCGGTCGCCGCATCCGGTTCCTGGCCAAGGCCGAGCTGTTCAAGAATCCGGCGCTCGGCGCGTTGTTGCGCGCCGCGCACCAGATCCCCGTCGACCGCGGCACGGCCGACTCGTCCGGCGCGCTGTCGGCCGCGGTCGCGGCGCTGGACCGGGGCGAGTGCGTCGCGGTCTTCCCCGAGGGCACGATCTCCGAGGACTTCGAGCCGATGCGGGGGAAGTCGGGGACGGTGCGGCTCGCGCAGGCGGCGGGCGTGCCGATCGTCCCGGTGGGCCTCTGGGGAACGCATCGGATCCTGACGAAGGGCCGCAAGCCGCAGTGGGCGTGGCGCATCCCGCAGGTCGCGGTGGTGGGCGAGCCGGTGCACATCGGTGAGAGCGACCGGCCGCGCGAAGCGACGCTGCGGACGATGGACGCGATCACCGCGTGCGTGGCCCGCGCCCGTGCCATCTATCCCGATCGGCCCGCGTCCGGTGACGACGTGTGGTGGTGGCGCGGGCCCGAGACCGCGACCGCGCACCGGAGACCGGCGTGACGCGCGTCGCGGTCGTCGGCGCGGGCTCGTGGGGCACGGCGGTCGCGGCGATCGCGGCCGGGAACGTCGACACCACGCTGTGGGCGCGCCGGCCCGAGCTCGCGGCGCAGATCCGCGATGCGCACGAGAACCCGACGTACCTCCCCGGGATCACGCTGCCCGAACGGCTGCACGCGACTTCGTCGCTCGAGGAGGCGTGTACCGACGCGGACGTGCTCGTCCTCGGCGTGCCGTCGCACGGGCTGCGGGCGGTGCTGGCCGAGGCGCGGCCCTTCGTCGGTCCGCGGGTGCCGGTCGTCAGCCTGGCCAAGGGCATCGAGCAGGGATCGCTCGCCCGCATGACCGAGATCGCGTGCGAAGTGCTCGCCGACCACGAGCCGTCGTGCGTCGGAGTGCTCACCGGGCCCGAACCTCGCGCGCGAGGTCGCGGCGGGGCAGCCGACCGCGTCGGTCGTGGCGATGACCGACAGCGTCGTCGCCGAGGAGATGCAGGTGCTGTTCTTCGCGCCGACGTTCCGGGTCTATACGAACCCGGACGTCGTCGGCTGCGAGATGGCGGGCGCGCTGAAGAACGTCCTCGCGATCGGCGCCGGGATCGCCGACGGCCTGGGCTACGGCGACAACACGAAGGCCGCGCTGATGACGCGCGGGCTCGCGGAGCTCGCCCGGCTCGGGGTGGCGATGGGCGGCGACCCGCTCACGTTCGCGGGGCTCGCCGGAATGGGCGACCTCATCGCGACGTGCAGCAGCCCGCAGAGCCGCAACCGTCACGTCGGCGTCGAGCTCGGAAAGGGCCGGGCCCTCGACGACATCGTCAACGAGATGAACATGGTCGCCGAAGGCGTGAAGACCACCACCGCGGTGCTCGAGCTCGCGGCGCGCCACGACGTGGAGATGCCGCTCGCCTCGTTCGTACAGCGCGTCCTCTACGAGGGTGCGCATCCGGACGATCTCGTTCCGGAGCTGATGTTGCGCAAGGCCAAGCCCGAGCTCCACGGGATGCGGTGACGGGGCCGCTGTGATCGGGGTCGGCACCTTGACGAACGGGGTCACCGCCGAGGTCGACGCCGACGGAACGGTGATCCGTGGGTCCGCTGCGGGTGGGCTGGCGGATCCACCGCGACGACCGGTGGCTGGTGCCCGGCCGCGACGTGCCGACGTGCCAATGGCGGCCGCACGCGGCCCCGGTGGTCCACACCGCGGTCCGGGTCCCGGGCGGTGACGCGATCGCGCGCGCGTACGCGGTCGAGGACGCGGGAGCGGGAGCGGTGGTCGTCGAGATCGACAACGCATCGCCCGAGGCGATCGCGGTCGCGTTCGCGGTCGAAGTCGACGGTCCGGGCGCGGTCGTCGTCGACGAGGCCGCGGTACGGCTCGACGGGCGGGCGGTGCTCGCGTTCGCGCGCCGTCCGGGCGCGATCGACGGCGGGCTGGCCGTCTTCCCCGTTCCGCACCGCACGAAGGTGCGCGTCGCGATCACGGCCTCGGAAGACCCGGCCCGGGTGCGCGCGTTCGCCGACGTCGAGGCCGTCGAACGGGCGTGGTCGCGGATGCTCGACCACGGGATGCGGACCGAGCTGCCCGAGCCGCTGCAGTCGCAGGTCGACGCGGCGCGTGCCGACCTGCTCCTGGCCGTGCCGTCGGCCGAGGCGTTCGGGGCGCTCGAAGCGTGGGGCCTCGACCGCGAGGCGGTCGTGATGTGGTCGCACCTCTCGACGCGGGCGCGCCGGAGCGCGCGGCGCGCCCGTTCCGCGGGCGTGCTCGGCGACACCCGCGCCGCCCTGCTCCGCGTGACCGCGGACGGGATCGACATCCTCCCGGGCTTTCGGAGCGCGTGGCTGGGCGAGTCGATCGCGGCCCACGACGTGCCGTTGCGGCAGGGCGTGTGCTCGTTCGCGCTGCGCTGGCACGGCGCGCGGCCCGCGCTGCTCTGGGACGTGCCGCGCGGCATGACGGTGCGCGCGTCGGCGCTCGATCCCGCGTGGTCGACCGGCGAACCGGTCGGCGAAACCCTGTTGGCGGAACCGCCGACGTCGCTGCTCTCGATGGGCGAAGCGTCGGCCGCGGCGGGGACGAAGGTGGAAGCGCCGGAGCAATTCTCGTGACCGGACGGTGTTGCGCCGGATCCCGCCCGTGACCGAGCACGTCGAGGATCTCGTCGCCGCCGGCCTCTACGACCCGGACGGTGTCGCCGCCGCCGAACGGCTCGAGCTGTTCGAGTTCCTGCTCGAGGAGATCGGCGCGTCGATCCCGGAGCTCGTGCAAGCCGACGAGCAGGGTGGCCTCTTGAGCTTCGCCGCGTTCCGCACGCTCCGGCGCGGCCGCGACGGACTGACGTTCACGCAGGTCACGGAGCAGGCCGAGATCGATCCGGATGTCGCGCTCGCGCTGTGGCGCGGCGCCGGCCTCGCGGATCCCCGTCCGTTCGAACGGCGCTTCGGCGCGCAGGACGTCGAGTTGTTCCGTGTCTTCGGCGTCCTCGCCACCTTCTTGCCGTCCGAGCAGGTGCTGCAGCTGATGCGCACGATCGGTGAGGCGGTGGGGCGCGTCGCGGAAGCGGAGGTCGCGCTCGATGCGCTCCAACATCGAGGCTCCGCTCGCCGAGCGTCGGCAGTACGTCGACGTCGCGCGCGCGTACCAGGCGGTGGCCGACGCGGTGTTCCCGCGCATCGGCGACGCGATCGACGCCGTGCACCGCCACCGTCTGCAGGCGATCGGACGCCGGTACAGCGAGGTGAGCGCGCCGACGTCGGCGCTGAACGTCGTGCAGCTCGCGGTCGGTTTCGCCGACCTCGCCGGGTACACGGGACTCTGGCAGGAGCTCGAGCTCTCGGAGCTCGCACTCGATGCTCGAGCGGTTCGAGTCGATGACCGGCGACGTCATCACCGCGGCGGGGGCCACTGTCGTCAAACGCATCGGTGACGCGGTGATGTTCGTCACCAACGCGCCCGGAGTCGCGTGCTCGCTGGCACTCGACCTGCTCGAGGCGTGCGCGGCGGCGCGCCTGCCGAAGTTGCGCGTCGGTGTCGCGTTCGGCGACGTGATGGTCCGCCAAGGTGACTTCTACGGCCCGACGGTGAACCTCGCGGCGCGCCTCGTGTCGTCGGCCGAGGCGGGAACCGCGCTCACCGATGCCGGGCTGCAGCAACGCCTCGCCCGAGTGCGGGGTGGCTACGCGTTCGCGGCCGCGGGCCGCTACCAGCTGGCCGGTTTCGTCGAGCCCGTCGTGGCGTACCAGCTCCTGCGGCCCTGACGCGCCCGGTCGGGCGCCGCCTCACCCGAAGGGGTGACTGAACGACCCTCGGCTGACCCCTCGCCGCAGAATGCGGAGAGTGACCGAATCATCACGATAAGGTGTCGGGATCGTCGCCGGAGCGTGGCGCGCTGCAGCCGCCGTCACCTCCGCGTCCGTTGCCGCCCACGGCTCGGCGCGCGTCCGCTGTCGGCCGCGACGTCCGCAAGCGTGTCGGCCGGTGCGGTGTCCAACGCGCTGGTCGATCGCGCCGCTGTTGCCGGTCGTCCCCTTCCATGTCGACCTGTAGACGACCGTGTGCGCGGCTGTCACCGTCGACACGCGCGCTGCGACGGGCACCCGCGATGACGTGCGTCGTACCAGGTCGACGGGCGCCCGTTCGTCGCCGTGAAGCTGTCGTCGTCACTGGCGCTCTCGTTCCGAGTGACGACGGTCGTCGGCCACCGCTACCGGGTCGCGGTGCGGGCAATCGCCACGAACCAGGTCGGCGCGTGGCGCTACCTCTCGTTCGTGGCGTAGGAGCGGTCAGTCGACGGGGTCGACGGCCGGATCCACATCCGGGGCGGCGGCCGGCGCGCGCATCTCCTTGCGCAACTCACCGATCGCGAGGCCGGTCGTGCCGAGGTCGACGCCGAGCCAGGTGCACGCGGTCACGAGGCTGCTGAACGCGATGGTGCGCGACCCGTCGTCGCTGCGGATCTCGCCGTACTTGCTGGCCTGCTCGAACTCGCGGCCGGCAACGATCGCGGCCATCATCGGACGGTCGCCGGAACGCATCTCCGCGTACATCTTCGCAAATGATGCAAGTGTTTCAGTCCGCACCGGCTGCGCGTGCACGCTGCTCGCGTCGGTGATCGAACGGGTGGCCGCGTGCCATCTCGGATCATCGGCCTGGCGCTGCGCAAACGTGTGGAAGTCGTCGCGGGTGATCTCACCGTCGGCCACGACGACGATCAGCCCGGAGGCGATGTCGACCCGGTAGGCGATTCCCATTGCGCGTCAACATACCGACGCGGGTGGGCGTACCGGGAGCGTTGGCTCTTACATTCTCTCTCTCGTCGACAATCCACTCACGGTTCCCGCGGCGACGGACTGGCGGTGAGCTGCAGTGTCACGATCTCGAACGGGCGCAACTCCACGTCACCCTCGAACGCGCGAACCGGGCGTCCGCGCAGGTCGATCACGAATCCGCGAGCCGGTACACCTTCGTGTTCGAGGGTCACCGGGCCCGGCGCCGCGGCGGTGCGGAACACGCGCACGACCAGACCACCCGGAACGCGGTGCACCGCCGAGACCTCGGCCCCGTCCACCCGCAACGCGGTGCCGGAGCTCGGCCGGTTCGGCTCACCGCCGGGCGCGACGCGTGCGCGTTCGAGCGGCACGAGGAACGCGTCGGCCTCGCCGTAGCAGTCCGCCTGCCGCCAGTCGCCCCGGTGCAACAGCACGGCGTACTCGGCTCGTTGGCGCCCGGTCAGCTGCGGACCGTCGAGCGGGTCGGGCGGGCCGGCCGGGTCCGGGCGCAGCTGCAGTTCGGTCCGGGACAGGAAACCGATCGCGCGCAGGAGGGTGAGCGCGAGCGCCCGGCCGTCGTCGACGACCTCGTACTCGAGCAGACCGTCGTGGATCAGCGCGACACCCGCGCTCCCGTCCGAAGCGTCGACGAATCGCCGCGACGGGAACGTCGGGAGGCCGAACTCGTGCACGCCGCCCTCCGCGGTGAGTCCGCGGTGTACGACCGCGAACGCGCATTCCGCGTCGGAGCCGTCGACGCGTGCCGGGAGCGGGAAGTGCGCCCGCAGGCGGTGGTCCCGAGCCTGGTTGTCGATCTCGTGCGTCACTCGTACGAAGCGTTCGCCGGGCCGCAGCTCGAGGGTCGTGTGCACGGTCGCGCGAACGGTCTGCTCGCTGCGGCGGCTGCACGCGCGCTCGTCGCCGACCGCGAACGCGGGCCAGGTGTAGTCGGCCTCGACCGAGATCCGCGCCCGCACCGGACCGTCGTCGATCGTGCGCACGCGCACCGCGTCGGGACGGTCGATGACGACGTCGACGTCGGGCGGGGAGTAGTTGTACGTGTCGCCGCCGTCGCCGTCGTCGACGAGCCGGCCGCAACCGGCGACGCGCAGGCCGTCGGACATCTCGATCGTGTAGGTGCCGTCGGCGGGGTCGACCGTGACGTGCAGGTGCTCGTTGCGCATTTCGTTCGCGTCGGCCTGCGCCGCCCCGGCGGCGGGACCCGTAGGTGCAACGCCCTCGACCGCGGTGAAGCTCGACCAGCCGAACCCGCCGATGACGCCGGTGTCGAACAGCACGGTGCGGACGGGCGCGACGTGGAGCCGGAGGCTCATGGTGTCGCCCGCTTCGCCGAAGGCGAGGAGCTGTTCCTTCAGCTCGGTGAGGTCGACGCGTTCGTCGCCACTGCGCGCCTCGTGCAGGACGATCTCGTGCAGGCCGGACGACTCCGTTTCGGAGACTTCGTAGGCGTGGATCTGGCGGCCCGCGAACTCCGTCCCACGCATCAGGTCGAGCACCCAGCGCACCTTCTGGCCCGTGACCATGGCGTGGAAGCCGTCGCCGACGGTCTCGCCGGCGAGTTGCGCGGCGTGCGTGCCGCCGTCGGGTCCGACGAAGTGGCACGGACCGCTCCAGGGGACGCGCGCCTCGACCAGTCCCGAACGGGCCCGGGCCGTCGGGTTCACCACGAGGGTGGCGCCGGCCGGCGCCTGCACGCGGCGGCCGAGCGCCCGCAGCGCTTCGCGCGTGAGGCCGTCGCCGATCTGGCGGGCCTCGGCGTAGCGCACGACGACCTGGTCGACGACCTCGTCGCTGCTGCACGCGCACGACGAGTCGTGCGCGCTGTTCAGGACGAGCTTGCGCCAGGCGATGTCGGTGAGCGCGTGCGGGTACTGCTCGGGCGCCAGGAACAGCGCCGAGAGCGGTTCGGCCCGCTTCTCGAGCGACCGCTCCGCGCGCCGCGCACGCGCGGTGCACGTCGACGCGATTCGACCCGACACCCATCAGCAGGTTCGCGCGCGCGCCCGAACGCAGCTCGCCGGTCACGGTGACGAGATCGGCCGTCGGCTGGTCGGCGAGGTACTCGGGCAGCGACGTGACGGCGAACTCGAACTCGTCCTGTACCGCGTTCGCCTCGGCGACGACACGCCCGAGCCACGGTTGCGGCATCTGGTGATCGGTGCCGTTCATCAACAGCATGTCGCCGCAGCCGCGCGGAGCCCAGCTCGTGCTCGTAGTCGCGGGCGCGCAGGACGAGGCGCTTGGCGTCGTCGGGGATGTCGCGGCCGTTCGAGTACGAGCCGTAGAGGTACTCGGCGCGCACCCGCGAACCGTCGGGCGCCTCCCACCAGAACGCGGTCTGCTCGACGATCGGCAGGCACGCCCCGCCAGACGACCGCGTGCTCGAAGCCGGCGAGCCGCAGCAGCTGCGGCATCTGCGCGACGTGGCCGAACATGTCGGGGAGATAGCCGACGTCCATGACGCCGCCGAGCTCCGAGCCGCGCGCGATGCCGAACTGCAGGTCGCGCACCATCGTCTCGCCCGACACCATGAACTCGTCCATGAGGACCATCCACGGCCCGATCGACAGCCGACCGGAGCTCGCGAGCCGCGACAGCGCGGCGCCGGCCTCGGGCCGGACCGCGAGGTAGTCGTCGAGCACCGCGGTCTGCCCGTCGAGCAGGAAGCGCGAGTACGAGAGGTCGGACTCGAGCATCGGCAGCAGCGCGTCGAGCAGGCGCACGAGCCGGAGCCGGAACGTCTGGAACGGCGAGTACCACTCGCGGTCCCAGTGCGTGTGGGGGACGATGGCAACCCGAACCGGAGGCTGACGCGTCGGCATGATTTCGACGCTAGTCGGGTCAGCCGGCCTGCTCCTCGCCTGCGATCCAGCGGTAGCCGATGCCCGGTTCGGTCAGGATGAGCCGCGGGTGCGCGGCGTCGTCGCCGAGCTTCTTGCGGAGCTGGCCGACGTAGACCCGCAGGTAGTTGCTCTCGCTGCCGTACCCCTGGCCCCACACCTCGCGCAGCAGGAATTCCTGGGTGAGCAGCTTGCCGGGGTGGCTCACGAGGAGCTCGAGCAGCGCCAGCTCGGTGCGGGTCAGGTGCACCGGGACGCCGCCGAGCGCGACCCGCCGGCGCGCGAGGTCGATCTCGACGCCGTCGACCCGCACGAACGTGGGTGTCGGGTTCGTCTGCGGCACGCGGCGCAGCGTCGCGCGCACGCGGGCGAGCAGCTCCTCGGTGTCGAACGGTTTGGTCACGTAGTCGTCGGCGCCCGCGTCGAGCGCGCGGATCTTCTCCGACTGCTGGTGGTGCGCGGTGAGCACGATGACGGGCATGGCCGAGAACGCGCGCACCCGGCGCAGCACCTCGAGCCCGTCGATGTCGGGGAGGCCGAGGTCGAGCACCATCAGGTCGGGGCTGCCGCTCGACGCGACGACGACCGCCTCCTCGCCGGTGGCGACGTCGAGCACCTCGAGGTCGCGGCTGCGCATCATCGTGCGCAGCGCCGCGCCGCAACGCGGGATCGTCTTCGACGAGCAGGATCGTGGTCACGCGGCGCGGGCCTCCCGCGGAAACGTACACACGAACGTGGCGCCGCCGCCGGGTGTGTCCTCGTAACGCACGGAACCGCCGTGCGCGACGACGAGCGCCCGGACGATCGCGAGCCCGAGGCCCGTGCCGGAGCGATCGGGCCGCGTCTCCGCGCTCTGGAACTCCTCGAAGATCCGGTCGCGGGCGTCGGCCGGGACCCCGGGGCCGTGGTCGGCGACCACGAGCTCGATCTCCTCGCCGTCGCCGGCGTCGCCGGGGTCGCCGTCGTCGGGCCGGCGCGGGACCACGTGCGCGCCCACGAGGATCTCCGAGCCCGGCGGCGCGAAGCGCAGCGCGTTCTCGAGCAGGTTGAGCAGGATCTGTTCGGCCATCGTGACGTCGAGCGAAACCGGCGGGAGGTCGTCGTCGACGTCGAGCCGGACGCGGTGCGCGCGGGCGATCGGGCGGAGGCGGCGCACGGCGTGCTGCACGAGGTCGGCGATGTCGACGCGTTCGGGTTCGACGTCGAGCGCGCCGGCGCGGATCCGGCTCAGCTCGAGGGTGTTGCGGACCAGGCGTTCGAGCCGTTCGGCCTCGTCGGAGATCGTCTCGAGCAACTCCCGACGGTCTTCGGGTTCGATCCGCGACCACGACGCGAGCAGCGTGCCCGCCGCGGCCTTCACCGCGGTCAGCGGCGTGCGCAGGTTGTGGCTGACCGCCGACAGGAATCCGGCCCGCTGGCGGCCGACCTCGGCGAAGAGCCGGGCGTCACGAACCTCTTCTTGCAGCCGGAGCCGGTCGACGCCGGCCGCGAGGCCGGCGACGAGCGCTTCGAGCAGCTCCCGGTCGGCCGCCGTGAGCGGTTGCGGCGCGCGGGCGAGCAGCGTGACGCCGGGCCCGTCGACCCGCACGTTCGCGCGCGCCGGTTCGTCGGCGGGGGAGAGCGGCGCGCCGGCGGTGAGCGTGCACGCTTCGAACCCGAACAGGTCGGCGAGCGCGTCGGCCGCGCTGTCGAGTGCCTCGTCGACGTCGGCGCCGGTCAGCAGACGGTTCGTGAGATCGAGGCGCACCTTCGCTTCCGCCTCGCGCTGGACGGCCGTCGCCCGCAGCAAGGAGAGGCGCTGCACGATCCAGCCGACGAGCGCGGCCGACGCGGCGAAGACCGCGAGCGCGACGACGTCGTCGGTGCGGTGGATCTTGAACGAGCCGGTCGGCTCGGTGAAGAGGAAGTTCAGCGCCAGGAACCCGACGACGGCCGCGGTCAGGCCCGACGGGAGGCCGAGCGTCCCCACCGCGAGCACGGTGACGAGCAGGAGCAGCGCGGCGACCGTGAGGTCGGCGTGCGCCGCGCGGCGCTCCGCCTGCGACCGCGACGACCCCGATCACCGCCGCCACCACCCGTACCGTCGGCCGTTCCAGCACCCGCATCCCGGCCGACACGATCGCACGGATCGGAGGGAGGTGGCCGCATCATGGTGTTGTCGGGACCGGGCCCGCAGGAGATGTCGGCTCCGGCCGGGCCGGGTTAGCCTCCGCCGCATGCCGATGTACGCGATGCTCTCGACCCTCGGTCCCGGCGGCTGGGAGACGCTGCGGGAGAAGCCGGACCGGATCCGCGAGGTCGCGGCCGAGGTCGAGGCGCTCGGCCTGAAAGTGCACGCGCAGTACGCGCTGATGGGTCAGTACGACTTCTTGAACATCCTCGAGGCGCCCGACGAGGAGACCATGGCGAAGGCCGCGATCATGCTGGCGTCCCGCGGCACGATGCGCACCACCACGCTCCCGGCGATCCCCGTCGACCAGCTGATCGCCCGCCTCAAGGCCGAGGGCTGAAGCGCCGCGGCGCGCCCTGCGATCCAGTCAGATCCACCACGTACTGCGGCTGTTCTCCTCGCGCAGGTCGGTTTCGGAGAAGGCGACCGGGAGGATCGAGCCGTCGGAACGCCGGCGCACCTTGTACATCGGCTCGCCGTGCCCGTCGGAGCCGCCCTCGACCCGGTCGGCGACCTCGAATCCGCGTGTCCACCTCGACTCGAAGCGGCTCCGGACCTCGACGCGTGTGCCGGGTCTCACAAGGTCATCGTACGGCGCGTGTCCAGCCGTCGTGACGTGCGACGACGCGTTCCGCCACCCGCGACCCGAGTAGCGTCACGCGCTGTGATCGCGCCGTATCCGACGCTCCGGGTGGAGCGGAAATGTTGGGCCGCGGGCGACCGCATCGTGGTCGGGATCGACGAGGTCGGGCGGGGATCGTGGGCCGGCCCGGTGACGGTCGCCGCGGTCGTTCCGGGCGACGAGCACCTCGCCGGCGTGCGTGACTCGAAGCTGCTCACGCACGCCGAGCGTGAGGTCGCGGCGGCGCGTGTGCGGCGTTGGGCCCGTGGCATCGGAGTCGGGCACGCCTCGCACGAGGAGTGCGATCTCGTCGGGATGACGGAGGCGCAGCGGCGGGCCGCGGGACGGCGCTCGCGCAGCTGGCCGCGCAGGGTTTCGAGCCCGACCGGATCGTGCTCGACGGCAAGCACGACTATCTCGGCATGCCGCGCGTCGTGCGCACGATCGTCAAGGGTGACCAGAAGGTGCTGTCGGTCGCGGCGGCGTCGGTCGTCGCGAAGACGACCCGCGACGCGATCATGGCCGACGAGTCGGAGCACTATCCGGCGTACGGGTTCGAGTCGAACCGCGGCTATCCGGCGCCGCACCACAAGTGCGCGCTCGCGGGCTACGGGCCGTCGGCGATCCACCGGCGCTCGTGGATCTTCATGGACTACTGCCTGTGGGGCGGTATCCCGAGGTTCGAACGCCAGCCGACGCTCTTCTCGGCGGCCGGCAATGCCTGACCTCACGCGTGACGCGCTCGCGGTGCACGCGGTCGCGATGCGCGAGCGCACGTTGCGCGCGCTCTTCGACGCCGAGCCCCACCGCGATCGCATGCACGTCGAGGCCGCGGGCTGGTACCTCGACTACGCCAAGCAGCGCGTCGAAGCGGAGACGCTCCAGCTGCTCCTCGATCTCGCCGAGGCCCGCGGGCTGCGGGGACGGATCGACGCGATGTTCCGCGGCGAGCACGTCAACGTCACCGAGGACCGCGCGGTACTGCACGTCGCGCTGCGGATGCCCGCGGATGCGCACCTGGTCGTCGACGGGGTCGACGTCGTGGCCGACGTGCACCGGGTCCTGCGACGGATGTCGGCCTTCGCGACGTCGATCCGCGACGGCAGCCGCGTCGGCCATACGGGCCGGCCGATCCGCAACGTCGTGAACATCGGTATCGGCGGCAGCGATCTCGGCCCCGCGATGGCCTACGACGCGTTGCGCGCCGTACAGCCGCCGCGACATGCAGTTCCGGTTCGTTTCGAACGTCGACGGCGCCGACCTCGTCGAGGCGTTGCACGGGCTCGACGCGGCCGAGACGTTGTTCATCGTCTCGTCGAAGACCTTCACGACGCTCGAGACGCTCACCAACGCCCGCGCCGCGCGCGCCTGGCTGCTCGACGCGATGGGGGGCGACGAGGCGGCGGTCGCGCGGCACTTCGTCGCGGTGTCGACCAACGCCGAGAAGGTGTCGGAGTTCGGGATCGACACCGACGACATGTTCGAGTTCTGGGACTGGGTCGGCGGCCGCTATTCGATGTGGTCGGCGATCGGTCTGTCGTTGATGCTCGCGATCGGTCCCGACAACTTCCACGAGCTGCTCGCGGGCGCGCACGCGATGGACGAGCACTTCCGCACCGCACCGTTCGCCGCGAACCTGCCGGTGCTCATGGGACTCTGCGCGTGCTGGTACCGCGACTTCCTCGACGCGCAGACGCAGGCGGTCGTGCCGTACGCGAACGCGCTGGTGAAGTTGCCGTCGTACCTGCAGCAGCTCGAGATGGAGAGCAACGGCAAGTCGGTGCGCGCCGACGGCTCCCCGGTCGACGGGCCGACGGGCGAGATCGTGTGGGGCACGGTCGGCACGAACGGCCAGCACGCCTACTTCCAGTTGTTGCACCAGGGCACGACGCTGGTGCCGATCGACTTCATCGGTTTCGACCACCCGCAGCCCGGTCTCGCGCTCGGCGACCAGCAGGACCTGCTCGTCGCGAACCTGTTCGCGCAGGCCGAAGCTCTCGCGTTCGGTACCGACGACCCGCAGCTGCCGCCCTACCGGGTCATGCCCGGCAACCGGCCGTCGTCGACGTTGATGGCGCACCGGCTCACGCCGTTCGCGTTGGGCGCGCTGGTCGCCGCGTACGAGCACAAGGTGATGACGCTCGGCACGATCTGGGGCATCGACTCCTTCGACCAGTGGGGCGTCGAACTCGGCAAGAAGCTGGCGCAGAAGATCGCGGCGGAGATCGCCGCGCCCGACGACGCCGGCCTCGCGCACGACCCGTCGACCAATGCCCTGATCCGGCGCTATCGGGAGCGTTCCTCCTAGGCTGGCGGCATGGGTCAGCCGATCACGGTGACGGTGCGCGCAGGCGCGGCTGCCGGCGTCCGCTTCTTCGAGTGCAACCGTTCGCTCACGGGCATGGCGATCGAGGTGTACACCGCCGAGTCCGAGCAGACGGCCGGGGGCAAGCCGCCCGACGTGCTCGCCAAGCGGCTGCTCGATGCGGGCGCGGTCGAAGGTGACGATCTACTCCAACGTCGTGACCGTCGAGGCGCCGGCCGAGACCTGGGCCGACCTCGAGCCCAAAGCCGTCTTCACGATCGAGCACCTCTTCGAGTTCTACGGCGACGACGCGGGCTGGTCGTTCGAGGCCCGCGGCGTCGAGCCCGAGGTCTCCAAGGTCCAGTAGCCCGGCGCCGACGCGACGTCGCTCCCGAACTTCTCGGTTCCGCGCGCTCCTCATGCGGCGCGTTCGGGTGGTGGTCGGAGTGTGCGTTTGCGGGTTTGGGCGTTTCTCGGCCCGAGGGTCCAGCCACTGGTTTTGAGTCGGTGGTGGCGGTAGCAGAGCCAGCCGAGGTTCGCGAACGAGGTGGGTCCGCCTTTTGCGTGGTCGTGGATGTGGTCGCGTTCGAGGTAGCCGCGGTGGTTGCAATCTTCGATGTCGCATGCGCGGCCGCTGAGGAGTGCGGTCTGACTTCGGCGGGGACGTGGCGGCCGAGGTGGGCGACGGTGAGGATGTCTTTGCCGTTCTTGATGATCGCGGTGACGAACGCGGTCCCGAGGAGTTCTTTGACCCAGTTGACGTCGACGGGTCCGACGCCGGGGATCTCGCAGACCTCGCCGTCGGCGGTGCCGCCGCGGATCATCACGCCGTGGTCGACCATGATGTTCAGCTGGATGTCTGCACCTTTCGGACGGTGCACCGTGTCGGCAGTGAGCGGCGCGTCGTGGGCGAGGACGAAGTCGGCGACCGCGTCGGCTGCGTAGGCGGGGAGTGGTTCGTGGTGGGTGCCGGCTTTGTGGGAACGGAAGATCCGTTGTTCTTGGGCGTCGATCACTTTGGTCACCGCGCCGCCGACTTCGGGGGTGAGCCGGTAGCGGCCGGCGATCATGCCGTCGGCGTCGGTCCACGAATGGAATGCGCGCAGGCGATGCTGGCGGGCGCGCCGACCGGCGGGGTCTTCGACGGCGGCCCGCGCCTTCACGCACGCGTCCTGCAACGGCACCAGCCCGTCGGCCGCGACGCGGAACAGGTCGGCTTCGGCACCCGGATTCGTCGTCGCGGCGATCGCGATCATCTCCGCCGCGGCGCGGACAGGCGCCCTTCCCGCACCGCGGCGTCGGTCGCGGGGAGCGCAACGAGTCGCGTCGCGGTCTCGATCGCGGCGCGCACCTCACCGGTGCGCACACCGAGTGTCCGTGCCACCAACGCCGCACCGTCACGTTCGACGAGGTCCGACTCGGTGACACGCCTCGCCGCCTTGGCGACGATGCCGTCGACGACGCGGCGGATCGCGCCGAGCTCGTCGACCATCCGCAACGCGACCTGGGCGCGAGCGCGGCCGCGTCGAACGACCGGGCGATCTCGTCCAACGATTGGCGGGCGGCAACGAGCGAAGCGAACATGTGTTCGTAGCGTGGAGGAGAGGTGAGACACCGACCCGACCCCCTACGAGATCCGGCGCCGCCCTTGCGAGGGCGAACATATGTTCGCTATCGTCGAGTCGTGGTCGCCGCCCCGATTTCTCCGAGCCTCGTTCCGGGCCTTCCCCGGCGGGACGAGCACGCTCGGGCGCAATTGCGGGCAACGGCCTCACGCACCGCTCCGGCGGTGCTCGCCGGCGACCGGCTCCTTGCCGTCGCCGGCCCGATCGGACAGCTCCTCCCGGCGGGCGGTATTCGGCGCGGCAGCACGGTTACGCTCGATGGGCCTCCGGGTGCGGGGTCGACGACCGTTGCGCTCCTGCTTGCCGCGGCCACCACCTCCGTAGGCGAGTGGGCGGCGGTCGTCGACCCCGACGGAACGTTCGGTGCGCGGGCGGCCGCCGAGGTCGGTGTCGCCCTGGAACGGTGCGCGATCGTCCGTCGCGTCCCGCCCGATCGGTGGTCGACGGTCGTCGGTGCCCTGCTCGACGGTGTCTCGCTCGTCGCGGCCTCGGTCCCCCCCGGACTCCGGCCCGGCGACGCCCGTCGGCTCACGGCCCGAGCACGCGAGCGCGCGACCGTGCTCGTCACGCTCGGACCGTGGCCGGCCGAGGCGTCCCTGCGTCTGTACGCGCGGGTGGAACTGGTCGGGGCTCGGATCCGGTGGAGGCCTGCTCGCACCGGGCGGGCTCGACGTGCGCGTCGAGGGAAAAGGAGTGCGCCCGCACGCGCAGGCCGGATGAGCGGCGGGAGCGGTAGCGGAGCCGGCCCGGGGGAGGCGCACGTCACGCGGACGGGGTGTGTCTGGTGTCCGGACTGGCCGGTGATCGCGGCGCGCCGGCAGGCCGACACGGTGGGGGACGACCTGCGGAACCGGCCGCTCATCGTGCGTGAACGCGTCGGGAGCCGTGATCTCGTGCGGGCCGCGTCGGTCGAAGCGCGCGCGCAGGGGGTGACGCGCGGGATGCGCCGGCGCGAGGCGGAGGCGCGTTGCCCGAGGCGGTGTGCGTCGATGCCGACGAGGCGAACGAGGCGCGTACGTTCGAGGCCGTGGCACGCGCGGTCGAGCGTTTCACGCCCCGCGTCGTGCTCGAACGTCCCGGTCGCTGCGAGTTCCCGACGCGGGGCCCGTCGCGTTACTTCGGTGGTGACGACGCGCTCGCGGCGCAGATCCGGGCCGGGGTCGCGGCAACGCTCGGGCCCGACGGTGACGACGTGCGGATCGGCATCGCCGACGGTGTGTTCGTCGCCCGGCTCGCGGCCCGCCGTTCGGTGGTCGTGCCCGCCGGTGGTTCAGCCGATTTCGTCGCGCCCTGGCCGGTGTCGGTGCTCGACGACGACGATCTCGCGAGCTTGCTCGTCCGCCTCGGCCTGCCGACCCTCGGGGCGGTTGCGGCGCTGGCGCCCCATGCGGTGACGGCCCGCTTCGGGCTACCGGGTCGCCGGATCCACGAGCTCGCGCGGGGCATCGATCCCGGCCCGGTGGTGCTCGTCGCGCCGCCGCCCGATCTCGTCGAGCGCACCGAGCTCGATCCGCCCGCGGAACGGGTCGACATCGCCGCGTTCGCGGCGAAGGAGCTGGCCGACCGTCTGCTCGAGCGGCTCGCCGAACGTGGTCTTGCCTGTACGCGCGTGCTCGTCGAGGCCGAGACCGAGCACGGCGAACGGTTGACGCGGTGCTGGCGGCACGCGCGGTCGGAGATCGGCGACGCGCTCACTCCCGGCGTGCTCGCGGAGCGGGTGCGCTGGCAGCTCGACGCGTGGATCACGACCGGCGAGACGACGGCCGGGATCACGAGTCTCACGTTGGTCCCCGACGAGGTGGTGCCGGCCGACGGCCGTCAGCTCGGGTTCTGGGGTGGTGATCAGGTCGCACACCAACGGGCCGATCGCGCGCTCGCGCGCGTCCAGGGGATCCTCGGTTACGACGCGGTGACGACCGCGGTCGTGCAGGGCGGCCGGACACCGGCCGAGCAGATCCGATTCGTCCCGTGGGGTGAGCCGCGCGAACCGATGACACCGCTCTCGGCCGGCGGTGAGGTCGCGGCGTGGCCGGGCACATTGCCGCCCCCGTTCCCGGCGCGTGTGTTCGATCCGCCCGTGCCGGCCGAGCTCGTGGACTCGACCGGCCGGGCGGTCGCGGTGACGGGCCGCGGTGAGCAATGCGCGGCACCAACACACGTGCGGAGCCGCGCGCTTCCGGGCGGTGGGGGCGCGGTGCGGGCGTGGGCGGGTCCGTGGGCGCACGACGTGCGTTGGTGGGACCCGCGTACCCGTCGGCGGTGCGCGCGCTGGCAATTGGTTGTCAGTGAGCAGCGCCATGGTTACGACGTCGCGTGCATCGTCGCCGTCGAGGCGGGGCGAGCGGGCGTCGAAGCGATCTACGACTGACGTTCGACCCGATCGGCAAACGAAATCCGGAGCCCGGTTGTGCGGACGAAGTGCAGCCCGAGGGAGCCATCGGGGGTGCGGACGAAGCGCAGCGCAGCGGAGCCCGAGGGAGCAATGGAGATTGTGTACGCGGAGTTGCACTGCCATTCGAATTTCTCGTTCCTCGACGGCGCGAGCCATCCCGAGGAGTTGGCCGAGGAAGCGGCGCGGCTCGAGTTGGCCGCGCTCGCGATCACCGATCACGACGGCTTCTACGGTGTCGTCCGTTTCGCCGAAGCGGCCCGGGTGCTCGCGCTGCCGACGGTGTTCGGTGCGGAGCTGACCCTCGGCGCCCGTGAACCTCCCAACGGGATGGCGGACCCGGCCGGTGAGCATCTGATCGTGCTGGCCGAAGGTCCGGTCGGGTACGCGCGTCTGGCGAAGACGATCAGCGAAGCGCAGCTGGCGGGACAGAAGGGTGCGCCCCGCTCGACGCCGGCCCAGCTCGCGGACGCGGCCCGGGCCCGCGTGCACGGTCACGATCCGAGCGCGGCGAACGACCACTGGTTCGTGTTGACCGGCTGTCGCAAGGGCACGGTCCCGGCCGCACTGGTTCGCGAGGGTCCGGCGGCGGCGGCGCATGCGCTCGGCGAGCTGGTCGACGCCTTCGGGCGCGATCGTGTGCTCGTCGAACTGTGGGATCACGGCGATCCGCTCGACCGTCACCGCAACGATGCGCTCGCGCAGGTCGCGATGCGTGCGGGGGTCGAGGTCGTCGCGACGAACAATGTCCATTACGCGACCCCGTCCCGCCGTCCGCTCGCGCAGGCGCTCGCCGCGGTCCGGGCGCGTCGTTCGCTCGACGAGATCGACGGTTGGTTGCCGGCCGCGCCGTTCGCGCACCTGCGCAGCGCGGCCGAGCAGCTCCGCCGTTTCGCCCGTTGGCCGGGCGCGGTCGAACGGACCGTCGAGATCGCGCGCGCGTGTGCGTTCGACCTGAAGCTCGCGGCGCCGCAATTGCCCGACGCGCCGGTGCCGGACGGGTTCGACGAGATGTCGTGGCTGCGGGAGCTGGTGCGCCGGGGCGCGGGGGTGTTCTATCCGCAGAGCCACCGTCAACACGCGAAGGCGATGCAACAGATCGACTACGAGCTGGGCGTCATCGAGCAGCTGGGCTTCCCCGGCTACTTCTTGTTGTTGCACGACATCGTCGAGTTCTGCCGCCGCTCCGACATCTACTGCCAGGGGCGGGGAGCGCGGCGAACAGTGCCGTCTGTTACGCGCTCGGTGTCACGAAGGCCGACGCGGTCGCGCTCGGCCTCTTGTTCGAGCGGTTCCTGTCACCGGAACGGGACGGGCCGCCCGACATCGACCTCGACATCGAACATCAGCGGCGCGAGGAGGTGATCCAGTACGTCTACGAACGATACGGGCGCGACCGGGCCGCGCAGGTGGCGAACGTGATCACGTATCGCCCGCGTTCGGCCTTGCGGGAGATGGCGAAGGCGGCGGGCGTGGCGCCGGGGCAGGCCGATGCGCTCGGCAAGTGGGTCGACCGTTGGGCCGCCGGCCCGGAGGCGTTCGGCGAGCTGACCGACCGGGAGCTGAAGGACCGGCGTCAGGTGACGTCCCGCAACGAGCGCCGGATGGAGAGATCGCTGCGTGACCGCACCCGCGACGGTGTCCCGCTCGACGGTCCCGATGCGACCACCCGGCCGCCCGCGATCCCGCCGCTCGCGTTGGAGCTCGCGAGCGCGGTCATCGACTTTCCCCGCCATCTCGGCATCCATTCGGGCGGGATGGTGATGGCCGACCGTCCGCTGGTCGAGTTCTGCCCGATCGAATGGGCCCGCATGGAGGGCCGTTCGGTGCTCCAGTGGGACAAGGACGACTGCGCGGCCGCGGGCCTCGTGAAGTTCGACCTCCTCGGCCTCGGCATGCTGACGATGCTGCACCTCGCGGTCGACATGGTGCGCGCCCAGGGTGTCGATCTCGATCTCGCGACCATCCCTCAGGAAGAGGAGGTGTACGACCTCCTGTGCGCGGCCGACACCGTCGGCGTCTTCCAGGTGGAGAGCCGGGCCCAGATGGCGACGTTGCCGCGCCTGCGGCCGCGGAACTTCTACGACCTCGTGGTCGAGGTCGCGCTCATCCGGCCCGGCCCGATCCAAGGCGGTTCGGTCCACCCGTACCTGCGCCGCCGTAACGGCGAGGAGGAGGTCACCTACATCCATCCGCTCACCAAACCGTGTCTCGAGAAGACGCTCGGGGTGCCGCTGTTCCAGGAGCAGCTCATGCAGCTGGCGGTCGACTGCGCGGGGTTCACCGCGGCGGAGGCCGACCAGCTGCGGCAGGCGATGGGTTCGAAACGCAGCCAGGCCCGTATGGAACGGATGCGCGCCCGGCTCATGGCGGGGATGGCCGAGCGGGGGATCACCGGCGAGACCGCGCGAGGAGATCTATACGAAGTTGCAGGCGTTCTCGAGCTTCGGCTTCCCCGAGAGCCACTCGGTGAGCTTCGCGTACCTCGTCTATTCGAGCTCGTGGATCAAGTACCACTACCCGGCCGAGTTCGCAGCCGCGTTGCTGAACGCGCAACCGATGGGGTTCTACTCGCCGCATTCGATCGTGCGCGACGCGCGCCGCCACGGTGTGCAGGTGCTCGGTCCGGATCTCAACGCGTCGCGCCGTGACGCGACGCTCGAACCGAGGACGCTCGACGCGGAACCGATCGGCCGGCCGTTGCGGGGCTTCCACGCCGAACCGTCTCACCTCGCGGTCCGCCTCGGGTTGCGCAGCGTGCGCGGCCTGCACGACGCGCTGCTCGACCGCATCGACGACGAACGGGCGGAGCGGACGTTCGTCGACCTCGAAGACTTCGTCCGGCGCACGGGCGCGACGGTCGATCAGGTCGAGGCGCTGGCGACGGCGGGTGCGTTCGAAGGTTGCTTCGGCCAGTCGCGGCGCGCCGCGCTCTGGGCGGCCGGCGCGCTCGGGACCGCCCGCCCCAACGCGCGGCGCGACGGCACGGTCGTCGAGACGTTGCCCGGCGTCGTGGTCGGCACGGATGCGCCTGCGCTGCCGGGCATGACCGAGATGGAGAACGTCTACGCCGATCTCTGGGCGATGGGGCTCAGCGTCGGCAAGCACCCGACCGAGTTCGTGCGCGAGGAACTGACCCGCCAGGGCGTCGTGACGAGCGCGCAGTTGCGTGAGATCCCCGACCGGACGGTGGTGGAGGTCGCGGGGGTGGTCACGCACCGCCAGCAACCGGCGACGGCGAAGGGCACGGTGTTCCTGAACCTCGAAGACGAGACCGGCCTCGTCAACGTGATCTGTGCGAAGGGCGTGTGGAAGCGGTTCCGTATCGTCGCCCGGGGTGCGCCCGCGTTGCGGGTACGGGGTGTGCTGGAGAAACACCAGGGCGTCACGAACCTGGTTGCCGGCCGGATCACCCGCCTCCCGATCAGTCTCGCCGAGCATCTGCGGTCGCGCGACTTCCATTGAGCGGGATTCCACCGACGCCCGAAGCCGCGCCAGCCCCCCGGGAACGCGGGAGCGGTACCATTTCGGACTGAATAGGCACTTTGTCCGTCCGAAGTACGAATTCCTTCCGGTCTTTCCGGCGGGAAACCGCATATCCCAGCGGATGTCGGGGACGCTGGTATGTGGCTGCTGACCGCTCATGACGGCGCGAACGCTTGTCGAAGAGATACCGCATCAACGACACCCAGGGGCTACATCACATGCGTGTTTCGCTCGAAAGCCGTACCTTGCGTCGGCGCGGGGTCGCGCTGGCCGTGACCTCCGTGGCCGCGTTGGCGTCGCCGTTGCTTGCGAGCCCCGCCCGGGCGGCGGTCATCGGAGAGTGCGGCGGCATCGTGCCGATCTCCGCCCCTCCGAGTCTGGTCGAGGGCAAGGTCGAGGCGACCGGGTCGGTGCACGCCTTCGCCGAACGGGCCGGCGTGAAGCTCGGGGCGCCGCTCACCGTCGACGCCGTCACGCCCGGCGTCTACGGCTCGAGCGCGTTGCTCCCGGCCGTCGCGCCGACGATCGCGACGGGCACCACCGTCGACAGCTACATGCTGCACTCGGATCCGGTCGGGAAGCCGACGGCGCTCCAGGGCAACCACTTCCGCGCAACGATGTCGTTCGATACGGCGATCGTCGGCGTGATCGTGAGCCGCGGCCGGCTCGACGCCTCGGACTCGGTCGTCGGGCTCGGGGGCGTTCCGTACCCGACCGATCCCGCCCGTGGTCTCGAGCTCCTGCGCAGCGCCTTCAACGATCAGTTCATCGTCGCGCCCGGCGGTCGCTCGATCCAGGTCCTCTTCAACACCTCGACCTATGTCGACGAGGTGCGCGTCCTGGTGGCCCACGCGACGCCGGGCTTCGGGGCGCCGTACAGCATCGCGGCCGGCAACGGTCAGGTCGTCACGTTCGGTGCGCGTTCCGCGCCGAGCTCCGCGCCCGCGACACTCGTCAGCCCCATCAACGCCGCGAGCGAGACGTGCACCGGGCGCGGCTACTGGCTCGGCGCGGGCGACGGCGGCATCTTCACGTCCGGTGACGCCACGTTCTTCGGGTCGATGGGCGGCAAGCACTTGAACCGGCCGATCGTCGGCATGACGTCGACACCGACCGATCAGGGCTACTGGCTCGTCGCGAGCGACGGCGGGATCTTCAGTTTCGGTGACGCCAACTTCTTCGGCTCGATGGGTGGCACGAGGCTGAACCGGCCGATGGTCGGCATGACCACGACCGCGTCGAGCCGGGGTTACCGCACGGTTGCGAGCGACGGAGGGGTCTTCGCCTTCGGCGACGCGAAGTTCTTCGGCTCGACCGGCGCGATCAAGCTGAACCAGCCGATCGTCGGCATGACTCCGACGCCGAGTGGCAACGGCTACTGGATGGTCGCGAGCGACGGCGGGATCTTCGCCTTCGGTGATGCGAAGTTCTTCGGCTCGATGGGCGGCCAGCACCTGAACCGGCCGATCGTCGGAATGAAGGCGACCCCCGACGGGCGCGGCTACTGGCTCGTGGCGAACGACGGCGGCGTGTTCAACTTCGGCGACGCCACGTTCCAAGGCTCGGGTGTCGGCCGGCTCCTCGACGCCGTCAAGATCTTCTGAGCCGGAGCTGATCCGATCCGGGCGCGGCCGGGCGCCCGCCGGGTCGAGGCGCGAGACTCGGGGCATGACCGCAACGATCGGGCCGTGTATCTCGGCCGACTCGCACGTCACCGAACCGCCCGGCACCTACCTCGACCGGATCGATCCGAAGTACCGCGACCGGGCGCCGCGCCTGCACCACCACGACGTGCTCGGCGACGTCATGTTGATCGACAACGGCCGGAGCCTCGTGCCGTTCTGGTTGGTCGCGGCCGCGGGCCGTCCGACCGAGGATGTCCGGCTCGACATCGACAAGCGCTTCGACGATCTCTGGCGGGGCGGCTGGGATCCCGTGGCGCGCCTCGCCGACCAGGACACCGACGGCGTCGTCGCGGAAGTGATCTACCCGTCCGTCGGCATGTTGCTCTGCAACCACCCCGACGCCGAATACCAGCGCGCGTGCTTCAACGCGTACAACCTCTGGATCGCCGAGTTCTGCGCGACCGCGCCCGACCGGCTCATCGGGCTCGGGCAGACGGCGCTCGTCACCCCCGAGGACGGCATCCGCGACCTCGAGGAGATCAAGCGCCTCGGGTTGAAGGGCGTGATGCTCCCGGGTATCCCGCCCGAGAAGGATTACGACGACCCGATGTACGACGAGTTGTGGGACGCGATCGTCGACCTCGGTCTCCCGCCGTCGTTTCACATCCTGACGAGCCGCAGCGACACGCCGGGCGCCGATCACGTGCGCGGCCCGAAGCTCAACAGCTTCATGAGCATCGTGCGCGGCAACCAGGACATCATCGGCACGCTGATCTTCGGCGCGGTGTTCGAACGTCACCCCGACCTGCGGGTCGTGTGCGTCGAGGCCGACGCCGGGTGGGCGCCGCACTGGATGTACCGCGCGGATCACGGTTACGACCGTCATCGCAACTGGTTGACCGCGGGCGAGCTGTCGCGGCGGCCGAGCGAGTGGTTCGCGGGCAACGTGTACCTCACGTTCCAGGACGACTGGGTCGCGTTCCGCACTGCGCATCTCATGAACGCCGACCGGCTGATGTGGGCGAACGACTTCCCCCACAGCGACGCGACCTGGCCACACAGCCAGGAGTTGCTCGCCGAGCACGCGCTGCAGCTCGACGAGCCGACGCGCCGCCGGATCCTGCACGACAACGTCGCCGAGTTGTACGGCCTCACGGTCTGAGCACCACATGGCTCCCTGGCTTCGCCCGGGGGGCTCGCTGCGTCCGCACGCTCACATGGCTCCCTTGCTTCGCCCGGGGGGCTCGCTACGTCCGCACGGCTTCGTAGGATCGGGCGCCTATGCGCCTGCTGATCGACGTCACGCCCCTGCGGGTGTCGCGCGACTTCCGGCGCCTGTGGATCGGCCAGGCGGTGTCGTTCCTCGGCAGCACGATGACGTCGGCCGCGCTCCCGTTCCAGGTGTACCGCCAGACCCATTCGTCGCTCGCGGTCGGATTGCTCGGCGTGGCTCAGCTCGGCCCGCTCCTCGTGTGCTCGATCATCGGCGGCGCGTTCGCCGACAGCATCGACAAACGACTGCTGCTCATCGGCGTGACCCTCGCGGCGACGGCGTGCTCGACCGGGCTCGCGGTCAATGCGTCCCTCGATCATCCGCAACTGTGGTTGCTCTACGTCCTCGGCGCGGCCGGCAGCGGGATCATCGCGGTCACCTTCCCGGTGCTGCGCTCATTGCTCCCGCTCCTGCTCGAGGAGGGTTTGCGACCGGCCGCGTTCGCCTTGCAGTCGACGTACGGATCGTTCGGCATGATGGCCGGTCCCGCGGTCGGCGGCTTGCTGATCGGGACCGTCGGGCTCACGAGCACCTATTGCGTCGATGTCGCGACCTACGCGCTCGCGCTCGTCGCCTTCGCCGGTATCGCCTCGGCGCCGCCGGTCCACGGCGCGAGCCGCGCGTCGGTCGCGTCGATCCGCCACGGTCTGCGCTTCCTGCGCGGTCAATCGGTCATCATGAGCGTGTTCGGCATCGACATGCTGGCGATGGTCTTCGGCATGCCGCGCGCGCTGTTCCCGGCGCTCACCGCGCGGCTCGGCGGCGGACCTGTGCTCTACGGGTTCTTGCTGTCGTCGGTCGCCGCGGGCGCGTTCCTCGCGTCGCTCACGAGCGGGTGGACGAGCCGGGTCCATCGTCAGGGCCGGGCGGTGCTCTGGGCGGTCGCGGTCTGGGGTGCGGCGATCGCGGTCGTCGGATTGACGCTGAGCACCGCGGTGGCGCTCGTGTTCCTGGGTGTCGCGGGCGCGGCCGACATGATCTCGGGGGTCTACCGATCGGCGATCGCCGCCGACGTGACGCCCGACGACCTCCGCGGCCGCATCAGCGGTGTCGAGATCGCGGTCTATGCGGGTGGCCCACAACTCGGTGACGTCGAGGCGGGCGTGGTCGGAGGCCTCCTCGGTGTGCCGTTCGCGATCGTGTCCGGCGGCGCGGCCTGCGTCGCGGCCGCGGCGGTGTTCGCGGTTCGGGTCAAGAGCTTCGCGAGGTATGTCGCTCCGAGTGAGCACGCGGCGCGGGTCGAGTAGGACCCGCGCGTCGAGCTATCCCGGGTGCAGCTCCGTGCGGCGGTACTGCGCGAGCGAGAGCAGCACGAAACGCAGGATCCGGTCGCGGTCGGTCTCCCGGATCAGGGAGAACTCGACACGCGTCAACGGTTTGCCGATCGTCGGGAGCGCCTCGCGGGGCAGCACGCGGCCGATCGCGGCGAACGGCGTGTCCTCGTCGATCGCGAACGAGATCGTGATCGTCGATCCCGCCGCGGGCGTCAGGTCGGTGAGCAGCGAACAGCCACCGCCGCCGAGATCGCGGACCTCGGCCTCGAAGGTCGTCCAGGAATTCGACTTCGGGTCGAGGAGCGCGCAACTCGAGTCGACGTGACTCAGCACGCGGGCGTACGCACGGCGCTGGACGACGGAGTCGTCGTCGGGGGCGCCGATCACGAGCCGGGTGTCGCCGCTGCGCACGACCGGGACGTGGATGAGGTAGACGCTGAAGCGCCCGAGGCACGTGACGTGCACTTCGGACAGATCGCTCCATTCGGGCGGTAAGTGCCCGTCGTCGGGGACCGCCAGCGTCACGTGCCCGTCCTGGACGAGGTCGACGACCATGCGCCAGGGGGGCTCGTCCACGACCGGCGCGACGAGGACCGGCTGGCCGACCTCGAGCACCGGGAAGGGCATCACGTCTCCTTCATCGGCAGGGTGGGCCCGAGGTTTGCGGACACCGCGGTGAACTTCGTCGCTTCCGGGGGCCCCGGGACGAATTGCGGGTGCGATCGGCCGGAACATGTCGGCCGCGATTCTGTCGTCGCGCTCGCGCAGCAGTGCGGTTTCCTGCTCATCGAGGACGACGACACCGGCGAGGTCGAGCTCGTCCCGGCGCGCTAACGCGCGACGAGGAGCGAGAGCGCGACGGCGGCGACGCCGACGACGACACCGCCGACGATGCCGAGCTCCGGGCGGCCCGCCTTGCGCGATTGCAACATCGCCTCGGCGACGAGCAGGCCGCCGATCGCGCCGCCGATGTGCGCGGCGATCGAGATGTTCGGCGTGAACCCGTCCAACACGAGGTTGATGACGAGCAGCGGACCGAAACCGGTGTCCCAGAAGCGGACGCCCTGGCGTTGCATGACGATCGTCGCCGCCGCGGCGACGCCGAACACGCCGCCCGACGCACCGACGGAGAACGCGTTCGGGGTCGCGATCAACGCGGCCGCCGATCCGGCCGCGACCGAGACGACGTAGATGAGGCCGAAGCGCACGGGTCCCGCACCCGGTTCGAGCAGCTGGCCGACGATCCACAGCAGGAGCATGTTGAAGAAGATGTGCAGGAACCCGGCGTGGACCAGCGACACGGTGAAGATCCGGTACCAGTCGCCCTGTTGCACGAACGGCTTGTAGAGGCCCAACTTCACCGCGGTGGACCCGGTCCCGTTGAAGTTCCCGCCGTCGCGCACGCCCGCGAGCACGAAGGCCGCGACCGTCACGCCGATGATGATCTTCGTCGCGAGCATGTTCTCGTTGCGGGTGAAGATCGAGACCCGCTGGCGCGTCGTGGGGGCGGCCGCCTTGACGCAGTCGACGCAGTGCGAGCCGACGGAAGCTTCCGTCAGGCAGTCGGGACACGCAAACCGGCCGCAGCGGGTGCAGCGCCGCCCGGTCACCCGATCGGGGTGCCGGTAGCACGTCGTCGGCGGCTCCTGGGGCGTCATGGCGGTGTCACGGTACTGGTTCGTGGCATGTGCACCGGTGCGGGAGCCGGGCCGGTGCTGCGCCGGCGCAGCTCTCGGGCCGTTCGTCGGTAGCGTCTGCGTGATGAGCGACACCGGAGTCGGAGGCTCGGCTCCGACGACCGGACCCGGCGGGCTGAGCGCGGACGAAGTGGCGCGGCGTGTGCGCGCCGGGCAGACGAACACGGCCGACGAGCGGACCAGCCGGACCGTCACGGAGATCCTCCGGGCCAACCTGCTGACCCGGTTCAACGCGATCCTCGGTACCGCCTTCGTCCTGATCCTGGTGTTCGGCGCGGGTCAGGACGCGCTCTTCGGGTTCGTCCTGTTGTTCAACGTGCTGATCGGCGTGGTGCAGGAGTACCGCGCCAAGCGCACGCTCGACCGGCTCGCGGTCCTCCACACGCCGCCGCGCCCGCGTCGTGCGCGACGGCGAGGTGGCCGAGGTCGCGGTCACCGACGTCGTGCTCGGCGACCTCTGTGAGCTGCGCGCCGGCGATCAGGTCCCCGCCGACGGGATCCTGTGCCGGGTCGAGGGCCTGGAGCTCGACGAGTCGCTGCTCACCGGCGAATCCGACCCGCGCCCGAAAGGACCCGGCGACGAGGTGCTGTCGGGCAGCATCGCGGTCGCCGGGAGCGGGTGCTTCGAGGCGACCCGGGTCGGAGCCGACGCCTACGCGCGGCGTCTCGCGACGGAGGCGCGCCGGTTCGCCCTGACGCGTTCGGAATTGATGGACGGCATCGACCGGATCCTCCGTTACGTGCAGTGGGCGCTGCTCCCGACGGCGGTCCTCCTCGCGTTCAGCCAGTTCCGCGTGCAGGACTCGACGCGGGCGGCGATCGCGGGGGTGGTGGCCGGAGTCGTCGCCATGGTGCCCGAGGGACTCGTCCTGTTGACCAGCCTCGCGTTCGGGGTCGCCGCGCTCGCTCTCGCCCGGCGCCAGGTGTTGGTGCAGGAGTTACCCGCGGTCGAGGGCCTCGCGCGCGTCGACGTGATCCTGCTCGACAAGACGGGAACGCTGACCGAAGGCGTGATCCGCTTCGACCGCGTCCACGAGATCGCCTCCCAGCATCCCGTCTCCGACGCGTTGGGCGCGCTCGCCGACGACGAGAACCGCAACGCCACCTTGCGCGCACTCGGGGAGGAGTTCCCGGCACCCGAGGGCTGGGTGCGGACCGGCGCCACGCCGTTCTCCTCGGGGCGTAAGTGGAGCGCGGCCGCGTTCGACGACCGCGGGACCTGGGTGCTCGGGGCCCCGGAGATGGTCTGGCACGACCGCGCCGCGGGCGACGCGGTCCGCGCCGACGCCGATCGACTCGCCGCCGCGGGTCAACGGGTGTTGCTGCTCGCGCGCACGGACGCGCCGCTCGAGGGCGAGGAGCTTCCCGGCGGGCTCGTCGCGTCGGCGCTGCTCGTGTTCGAGGAACGTGTCCGCCCCGACGCGGCCGACACGTTGCGCTACTTCGCGGAGCAGGGCGTGCGCTGCGTCGTCATCTCCGGCGACAACCCGAGAACCGTGGGCGCGGTCGCGCTCCGGGTCGGTATCGCGGGCGCGGAGCGCGCGTTCGACGCGCGCGAGCTCCCCGACGATTCCGACGAGCTCGGCGCGTTGCTGGAAGAGGTATCGGTGTTCGGGCGCGTCTCGCCCCAACAGAAGCGGGCGATCGTCGGCGCCCTCCAGCGTCGCGGTCATGTGGTCGCCATGACCGGCGACGGTGTCAACGACGCGCTCGCGTTGAAGGACGCCGACATCGGCGTCGCGATGGGAAGCGGTGCGCCGGCGACGCACGCGGTCGCGCAGGTCGTGTTGCTCGACGGGTGTTTCGCGAGCATGCCGAGCGTCGTCGCCGAAGGCCGCCGGGTCATCGCGAACGTCGAGCGGGTCGCGAACCTGTTCGTCACGAAGACCTTCTACGCGATGATCCTCGCGGTCGCGATCGGGATCGCGCGCTGGCCGTACCCGTTCCTGCCGCGGCATCTGACGATCGTCAGCAGCCTGACCATCGGGATCCCGGCCTTCTTCCTCGCGCTGGCACCCAACCCGCGCCGTTACGTCCCGGGATTCGTCCGGCGGGTCCTGTTCTTCGCCGGCCCGGCGGGCGTGATCGCGGCCGCGTCGACGTTCGCCGCGTACGCGCTGGCGCGCCACTATGACGATCTCACCGTGTCGCGCACCGCCGCGACCATCACGTTGCTGATCGTCGGCTTGTGGGTGCTGAACCTGTTGGCGCGCCCGATCACGCCCGGCCGGTCCGTCCTGTTCGCGGCGATGGTCGTGGCGTTCGTCGCGATCCTCGACGTTTCGGGCCTGCGCGACTGGTTCGCGCTCGGCCTTCCGAGCGGGGCGGCGATGTGGAGCGCGATCGCGTGCCGCGGCGTTCGGGGTCGCCGCGCTCGAGACCGGTTGGCAGCTCAGGCAGTGGCGGATTCCGGCGGCCGACCGTACGACCCGGTGGGCGTGGCGGCGTATCGGAGAGCCGACCGCTTCGGTCGATCCGCCCGCTTGACCGGGTCGATCAACGCGTGTTGTCGGACGCGTGATCGACCGCGTAGGCCGCCGCGCACCGGTCGCGCTGCGGGCAACCGCCGCACGTGCTCGGTTCGACGCGCCGCACGTAACCGAGCTCCGCGTGCCAACACCGGTTGCACGCGGCGCAGAGGAAGTGGACCTCTTCGGCGTCCAGGTCGACGACCGGCTCCAGGTCGCGGCTCGCACACTCGGGGCAATGGTCGAGCGGGCGGCGGATCATCGCCGGTCCGCGGGTCTTTGATGGTCCCGACAGCCTTGCCATCTCCGTGCTCCCGCCTCGAGAGGTCACCGGTCGAGGTGCGTGCCTGCGTGAGGCGCGCAACCCTTCCTCGGCCGGGATGACTCCGAGATTACGCACCGGCCGCGTGACGGTCCGGGCATTGGGCCGTCCGGGCAATGGGTTCGAGCCCGCGCGGCCCGCGCCGGATCGCTCAGCAGTGGAGGGTGCCGGAGTCGGGACGGGCGATCGGGTCGACCGGGGGAATCGTCGACGAGGTCTGGGCCGGGCCCGCGCTCGTCAGGTGGCCGAAGTCCTCGGTCAGGAACATCGACCCGTCCGGCGCGCAGTAGACGCCGACGCCGACCCGGCCGAACCCGGGGGCGAGGATGTTCGACCGGTGGCCGTCGGAGTGCATCCACGCGTCGTGGAGGGCGCCCTCGAGGGTTCCGGCGCTGCCGGCCGCGATGTTCTCGCCGACGAAGTTGTAGGTGCCGAGCAGGTCGCCGATCGCGCTGTGCCGGAAGCCGTTGCCCGCCATGTTGGCGCTCCACGTCGACGCGTAGCCGGCGAGCGTCGGGTCCCAGGCGAGCGGGGCGAGGTGGCGCGCGGCGCGCTCCTCGTTGAGACGGACGAAGAGGTCGAGCGCCATCGCGCCGGTGTTCGACGTCGTGGACGGCGTGCACTGGGGCGGTGCCGAGCTCGGCGAGAACGCGTACGTGCGGGCGTCGGCGAACGCGATCCAGTAACCGGTCGCGCCGACCGAGGTCGCGACCGCCACCGCGGGTGCGCCGGGGCAGGCGTTGACCGCCGAGCCGTAGAACGGGCTCCGGGTCCCGAAGCGGAAGAGGCCGCCGTCGCCGGCGACCATCGTGTAGCCGTCGCCGGCCGGCGCGGCCGCCATCCCGGTGATCGGCTGGTTCAGCCGGAGCGAACCTGTCGATCCGAAGAACGGCGCGCCGAACGAGAAGATGCCGCCGTCGCTCGCGACGAGCCAGTAGCCGCGCCCGTCGGGCGTCGACGACATCCCGACGATCGGCCGGTTGAGGTGCATCGAACCGGTGGACCCGCGAAAGGGTGCGTTGAACGCGAAGATGCCGCCGTCGCTCGCGACGAGCCAGTAGCCGCGCCCGTCGGGCGTGGCCGCCATCCCGACGACCGGGAGGTTGAGGGCGTGGCCGCCCATCGATCCGTGGAACGCGGCGTCGCCGAAGCTGAACACGGCGCCGTGGTTGTCGGTCACCCAGTAGCCGTGACCGCTGCGGGTCGCCGCGATCGCGACGACGGGGTTGTGCGTCAGGCCGACCGCCGAGCCGTAGAACTGTGCGTCACCGGCGGTGAGGACGCCGCCGTCGGCGCTCACCCGCCAGTAACCGCCGCCGCTCGGCGTGGCCGCCAGACCCACGACCGGAGCGGCCAACGCCGCCGTTTGCGTCGACGCCTCGGCCGCGTTGACCATCGTGGTCGCGCCCGCGGGGTGCACGTTCCCGATCGCACTGCCGGCGCAGACCGCGAGCGTGATGACCGCGGCGCTCAGACCCCGGCGCGCGTCGCTTCGGGCTCGCTTCATCGGATCTCCCTGTGTTGCCGACCACCGTCGAGATCAAATCGGCAGCAGTGGGTCGACAATTCGAGGAAATCGGGCGCTTCGCCCGGGAACGACCGCTCAGGGACGGCGGACAGTGGTCGTCGTGCGCGGCGCGGGACCGGTAGTGGTCGTCGATCCCGGTTTGGTGGTGGTGGTCGTGGGCGCGGCCGGCGCGGTCCCGACGAGCACCGTGTTCTGCAGCATGGGGTAGTGCACCTGGTAGTGCTGACGGAGCGTGGGCTTGCCGGGCTGGGTGATGACGCGGTCGAACTCGACGTCGTAGCCGGTCTCGCCCGACGCGACCGTCTCACGTTGCAACGCGGTCAGCTTCGGCGCACGCGTGCGTCGGGTCGTCGGCCGGCTCGCGCGGGGCAGGAGACGAGGCGGTCGGTGATCGGCTCGGTGCGCAGGATCTTGCGGTTCTCCTCGGTCGCGACCCGGCCGTCGGTGTTGCCGTAGAAGGTCACCGTCACCGACGTGTCCGAGTAGGAATCGCGGATGAGCACGCCGTGCTTCGAGTCGTTCCGGAACTTGAGGTCGACGTACGGCCACACGATCGTCGCCTCGCGGCCCATCGGATAGCGCGACACCCAGTACCGGTGCGGTGAATGGTCGACGTCGACGTAACCGCCGAAGAAGACGGCGTTGAACAACGTTGTCGTGAGCTGGCTGATGCCGCCGCCGTAGTCGGTGCTGAACCCCGACTCGACCTCGATCGGCGCCTGCACGTATCCCTTCTGCGGTGTTCGCTGACCGAGCTTCGCGTTCAGCGAGAAGGTCTCGCCGGGCGCGACGACCGTGCCGTTCAACGTGTCCGCGGCGAGGTGGATGTTGTGCACCCGCGGCTGTCCCGGCGATGTAATGCGTCGTGAACGTCGAGACCTGGTGCGCGATGCCGAGCGCCTGCGCCCACTTGGTGTCGTGGGCCGGGTGCTCGGCGCCGGATCGTCGCGGCGATGGAACGCGACGCCGCGCACGATCGCCGCGCCGACGGCCGCCGTATCGAGCGCCCGGCCGTCGCGCGACGGAACGACCGTGACCGCGTCCGGGTTGCTCATGTCGAACGACGCGTCGACGGGCGGCTGTTCGACCGTCGCGAACGTCGGACCGAGCGCGAACCGGAGCTTCTCGCCGTCGACGGTGAGGTCGAGGGTGTGACCCCCGATGCGGGTCCCGAGGGTCGGCGCGATCTGCGCGGGGGTCAGCGTGACCCGCGTGCCCGCCGCGACGACGACGTAGGACCCGGTGAGCAGGGCGCGGGCCCGCCGGGCGCCGTCGGCGACGGCGGCCGCGTCGAGCTTGGGCGTGACGGCGCCGATGGGCAGGATCACGTCGGGCCGGGATCCTCCGCCGAGCACCTGCCGCATCGTCCGGTCGGCGTCGGCCCGCAGGAGGCCGCGGCCCGCGACGGGTGCGATCGGCACCACCGTCGTGCCCTGGAAGTGCAGGCCGCCCTCGACGAGCCCGGCCTGCACCGCGCTCGACCAGCCGTCGAGGAGGCCCTCGAACCGTGCGCCGTCGTAGTGGACGACGAGGTGCACGACCTCGGGCCGGAACCGCCGCAGGACGGTATCGGTGACGAGGCCGAGCGCGTTCGAATCGCGGCCGGCCTGTTGGAGCGCCCGCAGCGTCGCGTCGGTGTCGACGGAGAAGCCGATCAGGCTCGGGTCGACGACGAATGATCGGCCCGCGCCGTGCGCCCGGATCGGCGTGGTGTCGAGCTGCGCGGCCAGCGTCTCGATCGCGGCGCCGCGCGGCGGCGTCCTTCTTGCCCGCGAGGTGCGTGCCGTCGATGTGCACGCCGGGGAGGACTGCGCCGGAGTAGAGCATGTGCTCGACGGCCGACCCGATCACACAGAGCGCGGCGAGCCCGACGGCGGCGCCGCCGACGACGAGCAGGAGCACCCGTCGGCTGCGCGCGCCAACGATCGGTGCCGCCTTCGCCATCGGCGGCAGGCTACCGAAGCAGGAAGAATGGGAGTATGCGCGAAGAACTCCGCCGGCGGCTGGTCGAACTCGGCGCGACCGACGACGCGATCGACCGGGCCGAGGCGCACGGATGGCTGCCGCTGCTCGCATTCGAATGCGTGCTCCTGCCCGGCCGGCACGAGTACGACGTCGCCTCGCTCGCGGCGGCGGCGGGTATCGACGAGGACTTCGCGCGGCGGTTGTGGCGGGCGGTCGGGTTCCCCGACGTGCCCGCGGGTATCACCGCGTTCACCGAGCGCGACGTCGATGCGGTGCGGCTGGCGTTCACGCAGGCGCCCACCCGCGCCATCGAGGAGGGAACACTGCTCCAGCAGATCCGGGTGATCAGCGGAGCGCTGGCCCGCGTCGCCGCGGTCGAGGCCGCCGGCTACGCGGAGATCCTCGAGGAGATGCAGGCCGCGGCCGTGTCCGACGACGAGATCGCGCTCACCATCCTCTCCGACGCCCGCCTCGAGGACGCGAGCGCGTTGATCGACTACGTGCACCGGCTGCAGCTCCGGGCGGCGATGTGGCGGCGGATCGTCCTCGCGGCCGAACCCGATGTGGCGATCGCCGTCGGGTTCGCCGACCTCTCGGGCTACACCGGCCTGAGTGCGTCGATGGACGCGGCGGCGCTCTCCGAGCTGGTCGGCCGATGGGAGGCCGTCGCCTACGACACCATCGCCGCGTGCGGGGCCCGGGTCGTGAAGACCATCGGTGACGAGGTCATGTTCGTCGGGCTGACGAACGAGGCCGTCGCGGCCGCGCTCGTGCTGCGCGAGGCGGTGGCCGAGGAGGACCTCCCGGCACTGCGCATCGGCGTCGCGGCCGGGCCCGTCGTGGCCCGCAACGGCGACTACTTCGGACCGGTCGTCAACCTCGCGAGCCGGCTGACCGAGCTGGCCGGACCGGGCGACGTGCTGGGGCCGGCGGAGTTGCGCGACGAGGTGCAACCGGGTTCGGGCGTCGACGTCCGTTTCGTCTCCCGGGGCGTGCAGCAGGTCCGCAGCATCGGGCCGATGGAGGTCTGTGCGCTGGAGCGCAGCAGGTAGCGTGCGCCCGGTGACTCCGGAACGACTCACCCTCCTTCAGGTCCACGCGCACCCCGACGACGAGGCCTCGAAGGGTGCCGGCACGACGGCGAAATACGCGGCCGAGGGCGTCCACAACGTGCTCGTGTGCTGCACCGGCGGCGAGGCCGGCGACATCCTGAATCCCGCGGTGGAACACCCCGGCTCGCCGGAGGCGATGTACGAGTTGCGCATGGCGGAGCTCGCCGAGAGCGTCCGCGTGCTCGGGTACGCGTCCCTGCACCTGCTCGGCTACCGCGACAGCGGTATGCCCGACACCGAGGACAACGCCCGCGCCGACAACTTCGCCAACGCGCCGCTCGACGAGGCGGTCGGTCGCCTCGTCGCGATCATCCGGGAAGAACGTCCGCAGGTGATCATCACCTACCGCGACGACCGTGACTTCTACCCGCATCCGGACCACATCCGCGTGCACGAGATCTCGCGGCCGGCTTTCGATCTGGCCGGCGATCCGGAGGCGTATCCGGAAGCGGGGGAGCCATGGCAGCCGCTGAAGCTGTATTACGTCTCGTGGTCCATCGCGCGGGTGAAGGCGCTGCACCAGGCGTACCTCGACCGCGGTGAAGAGAGCGCGTACACCTCGTGGTTCGAACGCGGCTTCGACACCAACCGTACCGACGAGTTCACCACGCTCGTCGACGTCGGCGACTACCTTGCCAAGCGCCGCGCCGCGCTCCTCGCGCACCGCACCCAGGTCGATCCGGCCGGGCACTGGATGCGCCTCCCCGACGACGTGATCCGCAAGGTGTTCCCGTGGGAGGAGTACACGCTCGCCCGCTCGCTCGTCGACAGCCAGGTTCCCGACGGCGAGTACGAGGACGACCTCTTCGCGGGCGTGCGCGAACGCGTCGAGCAGCAGTAGGCGAGCGAGCATGATCGTCGAGTTCGTGGTCGCGGCGGGCAAGAAGGAACAGGGCCGGAGCTGGGCGCGCGTCGATGACGGCGCGGTGGTCGCGCGCGGTGAGGGCGCGCCCGCCGAACCCGCGGACGTGACGTTCACCGCGACCCCGCCGCTCGCGCAGGGATTGCACGACGGCACCCTCGACCTCTCGGTCGGCTTCATGCGCGGCGCGGTGAAGATGGCCGGCGACTTCGGCGCGCTGCTGCAGCTGCTCCCTTTGACCCACGGCCCAACGGCTGCGGTGCCGGTCGCCGACCTCCTGCCCGGCTGAGCGACTCAGCCCGCGACGCCGGCGGCGCGGAGATCGGCGATGCGGTCGGCGAGTCCGAGCTCACGGAGGATCTCGTCGGTGTGCTGGCCGAGCATCGGTGCCGGTCCACCGAGCGGCGGGCCGGACGCCACCGAAGTCGGTGGGATGGCGGGGCTGGCGCAGGCGGCCGGCCACCGGGTGCACGGAGTCCTCGAAGAGGCCGATCGCCCGGGCGTGCGGGTCGGCCGCGAGCTCGGTCGGTGACAGCACCACGCCGCACGGGACGTTGTGCGCTTCGAGCGCGCCGATCGCGTCGGCGCGTCGTCATCCCGGTCGCGGCGGCGTAACAGCGGTCCATGATCTCGCGCATCAGGTCGCGGTGCTGGACGCGTTGCCCGATCGTCGCGACGCGCGGGTCGTCGTAGCCGTCGACGCCGAACGCCCGGCACATGCCCGCGAAGTCGGCATCGGAGGTCGGCGTGCAGATGCCCCACCCGTCGCGGAAGTGGAACGGCTGGAAGTTCCCGACGAAGCTCGACGGCTGCGACCGGTCGGCGTCCTGCAGCACCTCGTTGCCGGCCGCGTCGGCCCACAGGAACGACACGACGGCGTCGAGCATCGCGAGTTGCACGTGTGTGCCCGCGACCCGTCCGTTCGCGGGCGAACAGCGCGGCGGTGATCGCCTGGGCCGCGTACAAGCGCGGTGACCTTGTCGGCCGCGGTCTGGTTCAGGAAGTGCGGCTCGCCCGTCTGCGCGTCGGCCTGGTTCGCGGCGAAACCGCCGTAGGCCTGGATCACGGTGTCGTACGCACCCTTGCTCGCGTACGGGCCGCTCGGCCCGAAGCCCGAGAGCGACGCGTAGACGACCCGTTCGTTCACCGCGCGCACGTCGTCGTAGCCGATGCCGAGGCGTTCGACGACGCCCGGCCGGAAGTTCTGCACGATCACGTCCGCGTCGCGCGCCAACTGCAGGAGGATCTCCCGGCCCGCGGGCTGGTGCACGTCGAGCGCGATCGACCGCTTGCCCCGGTTGCACATCTGCGCGAGCGCGCTCAGCCCGTTGACGGAGACGCCGACGTAGCGGCCGATGTCGCCGAAGCCGGGGCGCTCGACCTTCACGACGTCCGCGCCCTGGTCGCCGAGGAGTGCGGCCGCGTAGGGCCCGGTCAGCGCGATCGAGAGATCGACGATCTTGATGCCGGCGAGGGGGAGGTCGGACTCGGTGGTCACGCGTCGAACTCCTCGTTGCTGCGGGGCCGGCCGCCCGGACCGCTGTAGGCGAGGCCGAACCCGGGCACGGTTGCGAATCCGGGATCGGGAAGCGTGCGCACGGCCGTCGGACCACGCGTCGATGAGCCGGTCCTCGGCGGCGTAGTCGAACGGGTCGGTGAGCACGACCTCCTCCTGACCGCCCGCGTGCGCACGGATGTTCGGCGAGCCAGCGCGCGGTCGCGGCGACCGCGACGCGCGCGGGCAGCGACGTCGCGGTAGCCGAGGTCGGAACGGACGCGGCCGAGGTCGAGCACGCGGTGCGTCGGGAGCGGTTGCGCGAGCAGCGGGTCGGGCCGGGACGCGCGATCTCGAACGGCATCGACACGATGTCGAGGCGGTGACCGAGCGCGGCCGCGATCACCTCGATGACCTGGCGGATCGGAGAGCACCTCCTCGTCGCCGACGTTGAAGATCTTCCCCGCGGCCGCGTCCGGCTGCTCGATCGCCGAGCAGCAGCGCGTGCGCGAGGTTCTCGGTGTAGCCGTGATGGTGCAGCGACGAGCCCGTCGTCGGCGACCACGATGCGGTCGCGGCCGTCGAGGATCCGGCGCACGACGAGCCACTCGCGCGGCACGAGTTGGTACGGCCCGTAGACGTACGGGTAGCGGAAGTGCGCGGCGCGCGGGATGGTGCGCGAACACCGCCTGCTCGGTACGGACGATGCGGTAGCCCTTCTCGTCGTCGTCGGGCCGGTCGACCGTCGGGGCGGACTCGGCGACGGGGACGGGCAGGCCGGCCGGGTCGTACAGCCACGGGTTCATCCAGCCGCGGTACGCGGGCACGCCCCCGACGGAGACGAACTGGCCGACCCGGCCCGCGGTCAGCTCCGCGATCCGGCGCAGCCGTCCGTACATCGCGACCACGACGTCGAACGTGCGGTCGGCGAAGCAGGGCCGCGCAGCGCGTCGTCGTCGTACGGGTCGGCGTGGACGTGCTCCACCTCGACCGGCGTCTCCGCCCGCTCGTGCGAGCCCGCGGTGGACGATCGTGACGTCGAAGCCGCGGTCGACCAGACCGCGCACGAGCGGGATGCCGGTGGGTCCCGTCCCGCCGATCACCAGCGCGCGCATCGGGCGAGGCTAGAGGGTGAGCTTGCCGCCGAGGAACACGCGCGCGACGCGCGCGCCGCACTTGCCGTAGAAGCGGAGGTTGCTCACCCACGAGATCTCGCCGGTCGGGCAGCCGCGTTCGGCGAGGTCGGCGCACAACGCGGCGACGACCGCGGAACCGACCCCGCCGTGTTGCAACGTCGGATCGGTCGCCATCGGCCCGATCCAGCCGAAGCGGTTGACGGAGTGGCACCCGAATCCGATCGTGGCGCCCTGCGGGTCGCGGGCCGCGAACGCGGTGCCGAGCGTGACGGCGCGGTCGAGCTCCGGAACCCAGTAGGGGTAGGCGCGTTCCGCGAAGTCGTGCGCGCCCGCGCCCGTCTCGCGTTCGACGACGACACCTCCGGGTGGCGGCCGCGCGGAACGTGGTGTCGATCGCCATGTTGGTGCCGACCCAGTCGCGCTCGAAGCCGCACGTCTCCAACAGCATCCCGGCGCGCGTGTTCGCGGTGTCGACGCCGGGCCACAGGTAACGCGGCACGGCGCTCGCGAGGAGCAGGTCGCGGGCCCCGAGCGCGCGGGCGCGCTCGGCGACGGCGTGGATCAACTCCTTGCCGCGGCCCCGGCTCTGCTCGTCGGGATGCACGACGGCGAGCGTGAGCCAGGCCGCCGAGGTGTTCGCCGAACCGCTGGGTCTGCAGGACCGCGGTGGCGCGCTCGTCACCGAATTGCTCGTCGGTCTCACCGAAACACAGGTACTCGAGCTCGCCGGCGGTGAGGCGTTCGTCGGGCATCGCGGCCTCGCACAGCGCGGCGAGCGCGTCGGGACTCGTGCTCACGACGTCGTCCCGCACCTCGTCCGCTGCAGGTCGCGCAGCGCCCGGTAGCCGACGAGCGTCACCCCGGCGCGTTCGATCAGATCGCGGAACGACGGATCGCTCGTGAGATAGGCGTGGTCCTCGACCCGGTCGGGACCAGTCGGGATGCGACGCGCGCAGCTCGTCGGTGTCGATGCCCGGGTGCAGGTACACCTCGGTGACGCCGGGCGCGAGATCGAACAGTGCCCTCTCGATCGCCGCGCTGCGAGCCGACGGTCGTGTACACGAAGTGGTCGGGGAAGACGACGCCTTCCTCCTCGGCCAGCCGCCGGTACGGGAAGCCGATCAGTCGCTCACCGCTCGCGCCGGCCATGCGCAACGGCAGCCGGAAGTCGACCGCGAGCTCCAGGTAGATGTCGAAGAACTCGGGGCGCAGCTGCATCGTGCCCATGTGGGAGTCGATGTGCGAGACGTCGAAGCCCCAGTAGATGGCCCGCTCGAGCTGGGCTCGGCACTCCTTGCGCACCTCGTCGAGGTCGGCGTGGTCCCAGACGTCCTCGACGGTGCGGGGGAAGCCGCCGTCGCCGTCGAGCAGGCTGGGGGAGTGGGTGATCGGCCCCCAGCGGTAGGTGTCCCACTCGGAGTTCAGCGTGAGGTGCACGCCCACGTCCTCGCCCCGGTACATCGCCGGCCGCGTCGCGGGCCCAGGGGCACGGGACCATCAGGGTCGCGCTCGTCGCGAGCCCGTCGCGCAGCGCCTCGTAGACCGCGACGTTCGCCGAACGCGACGAACCGAGGTCGTCGCAGTTGACGATCAACAGCCTGGCGTCGGGCGGGTACCCGAGGCGCTCCGCGAGACTCACGGTCGGAGAGGCTACGCGAAGTTCTTCGTCAGCAGACTGCCGGCTTCGGCGACGGTCTGCGGGTCGGAGAGCGGCATGTTGAAGATCGGGTAGTCGACCCCGGCCGCGATCAGTGCCTCGACCTGGCGGGCGACGTCGTCGGCCTCGCCCACCGTGAACTGCTCGTCGAACTGGTCGCCCGCGAGACCGGCGAGGAAGCCGCGTACCCGTTCGGTCTCCTCGGGGCTGTGCGGTGAGTGCGAGCGTGCCGAGCCGGGTCGTCGTGATCTCCGCCGGATCGCGGCCGACGTCGGCGCAGTGGGCACGCAGCACGTCGAGCTTGTGGCGGACCGTCGCCGCGCCCCCGCTCACGTTGCACATGTCGGCGTACTGCGCGACGAGGCGCAACGTGCGCTTCTCGCCGCTGCCGCCGATCATGATCGGCGGACCGCCGGGCTGCACCGGTTTCGGGACGTTGCGCGCGTCGTCCGTCCGGTAGAAGCGGCCTCGGAACGTCGGTCGTTCGTCGCGCAGCAGCGCGCGGCAGATCTGCACCGCCTCCTCCAGCCGGTCGAGCCGTTCGCCCGCGCCGGGGAAGTCGAAGCCGTAGCCCGCGTGCTCGACGTCGTACCAGGCCGCGCCGATACCGAGGATGGCGCGGCCGTGCGAGATCACGTCGAGCGTCGTCACCATCTTCGCGAGCAGCGCGGGATTGCGGTACGTGACGCCGGTGACGAGCGTGCCGAGGTTGCACGCGTTCGGTGCGCGCCGCGAGCGCGCCGAGCAGCGTGTACGCCTCGAGGATCGGCTCGTCCGGGCCGCCGAGCGCGGGCAGCTGCCAGAAGTGGTCCATCACCCAGACCGACGAGAACCCGCTCTCCTCGGCCGCGAGCGCGTGCTCGAGCGTGTGGTCGAACATCTCGACGTCCGGGGCGCGCCGCGTGGCGGAACCCCGGAATCTGGAACCCGAATCTCGTCATGGCCGGAACGCTACCCCCATTTCCCTGCCAACAGTTGGCGGTGTAAGTGGTCTGTGGCGCCACTACGCTGCCAACAGTTGGGGTGTAAGTGGTCTGTGGCGCCACTTTCGCTGACAACAGTTGGCAGGGTTGTGGGGTCAGGTGCGGGGGAGGTGGGCTTCGACGACTTCGACGAGGCGCCGGAGGCGGCCGCCGCGGATGGCCTCGATCTCGACGATGGCGCCGTTGCGCAATCGCGAACGCGACGCCGGTGACGATGCCGTGCCGCGACGGCGACGATCTGCGCGATGTCGCCGATGTTCCACCGCGCCCCAATAGCGCGTCCGGGGTGCGGCCCCAGAACGTCGGCTTGCCGATGAGCACCCGGCGGATCGGTCGCGGCGACGACCATGTCGGGCGGGACGCACCGGAACCCGGCCGCCAGCGCGGCGTCGTGCCAATCGTGGAACGCGCGCGATGCGCATCCGGCCGGAGCCGAGCGCGAACGTCGCACGCGTGCTCACCGCCGCGGCCCCCCGAAAGCTCGCGTGGGCGACCGCGAGGATCTCCTCGCCGGGCTCGAGTTCGATCAGTCGTCGAGCGGCACCGTCAGACGCGCTCGAGCACCGTGCCCGTGCCGAGGCCGCCGCCGCAGCACATCGTGACGAGCGCGTACGTGCCGTCGATGCGCTCGAGCTCGTGCAGCGCGGTCGTGATGAGCCGCGCGCCCGTCGCGCCGACGGGATGACCGAGCGCGATCGCGCCGCCGTTCGGGTTCACGCGGGCCATGTCGGGCTTCACCTCGCGCTCCCACGCGAGCACGACCGACGCGAAGGCCTCGTTGATCTCGATGGTGTCGAAGTCGTCGATGGTCAGCCCGGTGCGCTCCATCATCCGGCGCGTCGCGTCGATCGGGCCGGTCAGCATCAGCACGGGATCGACGCCGACGAGGCACTGGTCGACGATGCGCGCCCGCGGGCGCAGCCCGAGCTCGCGCGCCTTGCGCGACGGTCGTGAGCAGCACGGCGGCCGCGCCGTCGGTGATCTGCGACGACGAACCCGCGGTGTGCACGCCGTTCTCGCGCGCGACGGGCTTCAACTTCGCGAGCGCTTCGAGCGAGGTCTCGCGCAGCCCTTCGTCGCGTGTCGACGTGGTGCGTCGTCCCGGTCGGCTTGCCCTCGGCGTCGACGTCGGGCGCGTCGACCGGAAGGACCTCGCGCTCGAACCGCCCTTCGGCCCACGCCTGTCTGCGCGCGCTGTTGCGAGAGCAGGCCGAACTGGTCGCAGTCGGCGCGCGTCACGCCCCACTTGTCGGCGATGCGCTCCGCGCCCTTCGAACTGACTCGTCAGCTCGTAGTGGTCGCTGGTACGACGGGCGGATTCGGCCGGCCGAAGTCGTTGCGGACGGCCGCGCCGAGCGGCACCCGGCTCATCGACTCGATGCCGCACGCGAGCGCGACGTCGACGACGCCCGACGCGACCATCGCGGTCGCGAGGTTCGTGGCCTGCTGCGACGAGCCGCACTGGCTGTCGACGGTCGTGCCCGCGACCTCGAGCGGGAGCCCGGCGCTCAGCCACGCGGTCCGGGCGATGTTGAAGGTCTGCTCGCCGACCTGGCTCACGCAGCCGCCGATGACCTGGCCGACCTGGAGCGGGTCGATGCCGGCCCGCTCGATCGCGGCGCGCTGCACGAGACCGAGCAGATCGGCGGGATGCACGGTCGCCAGCGCGCCGTTGCGGCGCCCGAGCGGCGCGCGCACCGCCTCGACGATGACGACGTCGTTGTCGTTGAGCTCGGGCACGGCTGCTCCTCGGAGGTCGGAACCGGAGTCGGCCGAATCGTAGTGGTGACCCGCCACGGCCGGTCAGTGGTGCCAGGATGGCAGTGTGCGAATCGCCGTGGTCGTCGGGTGTTGCGGTGCGTTGGTGCTCGGAGCGTGCGGGAGGACCGGCGTCAAGTCGACGTCGTCGACCACCGCCGCCGACGACCGGTGACGCCGTCGAGTCCGCCGACCTCGACGCACGACCGTCGAGCTCTCGACGACGTCGCCGCCGTGCCAGCCATCCCCGTCCCGACCACGCCCGTGACGTGCCCGACCGCACGACGCAGCGTCGCTCCTCACGAACGTCACCGAGACCGTGGGCGACCGTGCGTCGACCACGTCGTCTTCGACTTCACGGCCAAGGGCACCGACCCGCCCGGCTACTCGCTCACGTACGGCACGCCGCCGTTCGTCGCCGACGGTTCGGGTGCGCCGGTGGCCGTCGCCGGGAACGCGTTCGTCGTGGTCAAGGTGCAGCCCGGCTACGGCTACGACTTCGAGACCGGCCAGCCGACCTACAACGGGCCGAAGAGTGTCCCGGTGACGCCCCGGCGGACCACGTGCCGTCGATCGTCGAGACCGGCGACTTCGAAGGCGTGCTCACCTGGGTCATCGGCCTCGACGCCAAGCGGCCTTCAGCGTGCAGGCGACCGGCACACCGCGCCACCAGCTCGTCGTCACGATCAGCTGAAGCGGCCGCGGGTCGGGGCCGCGCTCAGCGGCAGTCGAGGATGACCTTGCCGAACGTCGCGTCGGACTCGAGCAGGTCGTACGCGTCCTCGGCCTGCTCGAGCGGGAGCGACCTCGTCGATGACGGGCGCGACCGTTCCGTCGGCGAGCAGCGGAACGACGTCGCGGACGAACGCGTCGGTCGCGGCGGCCTTCTCCGCGACGTCGCGCCCGCGCAGCACGGTGCCGATGAGCGTGAGCCGCTTGGCGAGGATCGCGCCGATCGGCAGCATCGCCCGCCCGCCGGCCATCGTGCCGATGCAGACGATGCGGCCCTTGGGTGCGGCCGCGTTCACGTCGGCGATCACGTAGTCGCCGCCCACGAGGTCGAGCGTGACGTGCGCGCCGCCGCCGGTCGCCTCGACGATCGCCCACGCGAGCGCGTCGACGTCGAGCGCGCCCTCGGCCGTGCGTGTCGGTTCGATCCCCGCGTCGAGCCCGAGGGCGCGGCACCGTTCGAGCTTGTCGGCCGTGCGCGCCGTCCCGACGACACGTGCGCGCCGAACGCGTGCGCGAGCTGGAGCGCGGCGGTGCCGACGCCCGACCCGACCGCGTGCACGAGCACCCATTCGCCGGCGCGCGACATGCGCCTGCGTGACCATCGCGTCGTGCACGGTGATGAACGCCTCGGGGACGCCGCCCATCGCGACGAGGTCGAGACCGAGCGGGGACGATCGCGCAGTGCACGGCGGGAATCGCGACGTACTCGGCCTGCGCGCCGCCACCGGTGATGCCGAAGACGCGATCGCCGATCGGCGCGGGTCGTGACGTCGGTGCCGACGGCCTCGACCACTCCCGCGAACTCCATGCCGGGAATGTCGGCGGGAACGCCGGGCGGCGCGGGATAGCGACCGGCGCGTTGCAGCAGGTCGGCGCGGTTGAGACCGGCGCCGTGGACCCGCACGACGACGCCGTCGGGGGCCGGCTCCGGGAGGGGTCGCTCGGCCACCTCCAGCCGGCCGTCGACGATCGTGATCGCACGCACGAGCCAGGAACCTAGCGGGCTGCAGGGCGGCCCCGGGCCCGGCGCTACCGTCGAGGCGTGGCCGCAGGGCTCGTGATCATGGATGAGGACGGGAACGAGGTCGTGCTCGACGAGCGCGAGAGCGAATGCCTCTTCCTGCTGACGGGCGGCCTCGAAGCCGCGACCGTTTCGGCGTGTCCCGACTGCCGTTGCCGGGTGCTCGCGGGCGTCGCGCTCGTCGATCTGCTCGACGCCGCGCCGCCGCACCCCCGCGGGATCGAGCTCCTCGACCTCGCCGACGAGGCGCCGACGCTGCACCTCTACGTCGTCGACGGAGCGAGCGACTGCGACGCACCCGCGTTGGCGGGATCCGCTCTTCGACGAATGGCTCGACGCGGGCGTCGCGCCCGGACCGCAGGTCCGCCGCTGACGCCTCGGCTCAGCACGAACGTGCAGAGCTCGTCGAACGCGTCGCGCACGTCGCGCATGAACGCGGCGACGTCGACGATCGCCGCCGGATCGATGTTCAGGCCGACATGCACGTCGTCGCAATACGAGAGCATCGTGACGGTGAGCGCGCAGCCGGTGCGCGGACCCATCGGGTAGCTGCCGAGGATCTGCGCGCCGGCGAGGTAGAGCGGCACCGGGCTCCCGCGGAGGTTCGACGCGGCGAAGTCGATCGTGCGGGTCTGCGAGCGCGTCATCGCCGACGAGCACGCGACGTCGGCAGACCCGCGATGAGACCGGCGAGACCTTCGGCCGCGCTCATCGCCTTCTCCTGTTTCGCGCCTGCAGCCGTTCGCGGACGTCGCCGAACAACGTGTGGACGTCGTGCGCGGGTTGGATCGGGACGAGCACGCGCGCCGGAACGAAGCTGTTCGTCGTCGTGTCGCCCCGCCGGCGCGTGCTGATCGGCATCGCGAGCCGCAGCTCGTCGACCGCGCTGCCGACCCGTTCGTGGTACCGGCCGAGCGCGGCTGGCGAGGCCGGTGACGAACACGTCGTTGACGCTGCCCCCGAGCTTGGTCGCGGCGGTGTCGCATCGGCTCGAACGCGATCTCGAAGACCTCGAAGTGGCGCCGGAGGGAACGGCCGGCCATGACGTCGGAACGGGCGGAGTCGGTGACGAGCGCCTGGCGCTGGATCGAGGTCAGGAGCCGAGCGGCATCGGTGGCGCGGCCGGGCACCTCGGCGGGATGGGTGACGACGTGCCCGGCGGTCTCGATCGTCCGGCGGACGACGTCGATGCCCCGGTGCGCGGCGTCGACGACGGCATCGCGGGCGACCGAGAGCGGCGTCGCCGTCGCGACCTCGCGGGGCCGGGGCTCGGCGCGTCGCCTTCGGTTCCGGGTCGCGTTCGAAGTCGACCATCGCGACCGAGAGCTTCAGGCCGCCGACCCCGTCGGTGATCGTGTGATGCACCTTCTGCAGCATCGCGGCGCGGCCGTCGGCGAGTCCGTCGATGAGCGTGAACTCCCACAGCGGGCGCGCCGCGGTCGAGCGGTTGCTCGGCGAGCGCGCCGCAGAGGTCGAGCAGCGCACGACCGTTGCCGGGCGCGGGGACGGCGACGACGCGCACGTGCGCGTTGAGATCGAGCGTCGGGTCGTCGGCGAACTCCGGCGGCACGATCCGCAGTGGCGCCCCGATCGACGCGTTGGCCGAGGCGTGGGATGGCGTCGAGCGCGCGTTGCATCGTCTCGAGGAGGCGCTCGTCGGTCGGGCGCCGGTCGAGGAGGGTCAGATTGCAGAAGTCGGACCGGAGGGCGGGGTCCTTTTCGACCGCCCACATGATCGCTTCGGAGTTCGACATCCGCACGCGTCACAACGCTACGCCGGGTCAGGACGGCCGGCGGAGTTCGTGATCACCGCGGTCGGAGCGGCACGGCTGGCCCCGCAGCGACGGGCAGGCGGGGAGGCCGGGCGCGACGTCGACACCCGCCACGACGGGCAGCACGATGCGCGATGCGACCGCGGCGCCGAATCCGACCGTGTTCACCTCGTGCCCGTGGGCGGGCAGGTCCTCGAACGACCACGCGGGCCGGGAGCCGCCGGGCGCGTCGATGATCACCCGGATACGGGAACCGGCCCGGAACGCGTGCGCGAACGGGAACACCTCGACGCGGGCGAGCACGAACGTTCCCCGCGGGCAGCGGTTCGGCAGCCGGCCTGCGGTGAACGGATGCGTCGGGCGCAGGTCGGTGGCGTCGGGCGCGAGCGCGCGGTCGCTCGCCCGCAGCCAACCGTTCTGCACGAACGTCTCCTTGCCGTCGGGCCGCACCTCGGTGATCGTCACCTGGAGGTCGGTGTCGGGCGCGGTCGACTTCAGCCAGAGGTCGACGCTCGCGTTCCCGACGACGGTGACGTCGCTGGTCGAGCGGCGCGGTCTCGTACGCCAGCGCGGTGCCGGCTTTCGGTGGGTTCCAACGTGAACGCCGGCAACTTGACCCACGTCGCCGACTGGCTGCCGCCGGGGATCGTCGTGTCGTGCTGATGCGACGGGTCGTAGACGTACGAGTTGGCGCCCGCGGCGCTCGGTGCGCGGTCGGCGAGCGTTGCCCCCGGGCCGAAGTACCACGGTCGTCGCGGTGATGCCCGGCACGGGCCACGACGGGTAGTCGGCTTCGAACCGCGGCGCGGGCGCGCCCGGGTCGGCGCCGCCTCCGTTGTCGAACAGGATGCGCACCCGCGGGAACTTCTCGAAGAGCTGCTTCGCCTGCGTGTAGGTCGTCACGCCCACGAACGGATCGGGCGGCAACGGCGCGCGCACGCCGAACGCCGAGCCCGGCGATCGTCGACGAGGCCAGGCTGATGAGCGCGTCCTGCTGCGGGACCTTCTGCGCGACGAAGATCGACAGGAACTGCACCCAGCGTGCGAACACGGTGGGGTCGAGCGGATCGGCGTGGCTCCCGTTCTGCGCGGTGAGCCACACGTCCTTCGACCCGGTGAACTTACCGAACAGGTTGGCGAAGTAGCCGCCGGTCTGCTCGTCCTGCCAGTCGCCGGCGAGATACACGGGCACGTTGATCTTGCCGACGAAGTGCTCGGGCGAGAGCGGAAGACCGATCGCGTCGGTCCAGAACCGTTCGGTGTTGATCAGCGCGAGGATGTCGGGGGCCTGGCTGTGCAGCGCCTGGTTCGCGAGGCAGACCTTGTCGCCGGCCTTGATGCGATCCGTCGCCCACGACTGTCCGCCGCCGGGCGCGGGTTGGGCGTCGTGCTGGCGGTCCTTCGCCCACGAGACGGCGAAGCCGGAGTTGAGGATGCCGCCGGGGTCGAGCGTGCCGCGGATGGTGTCGTCGATCACCGACAGCGGCGCGATCGAGGCGAGGTGCGGCGGTTGCAGCTGCGCGACGAAGAGCTGGCTGATCCCCGGGTACGACAGGCCGACCATCCCGACCTTGTGGTGCGCGACCCACGGTTGCGCGGCGATCGTCTCGATCGCGTCGTAGCCGTCGGTCGACTGCAGTTGCTCGAAGAAGTCGAACGCGCCGCCCGAACATCCGGTGCCGCGCATGTTCATGCCGACGGTCGCGTAGCCGAGCGCCTGCGCGATCTGCGTGCTCGGTTGCGGCGACTTCGGATCGGCGGGCGAGTAGCCCGAGTACTCGATGACGGTCGGGTACGGGCCCTTGTCGGCCGGACCGGGAAGGTGCACCGTCATCGACAGCAGGATGCCGTCGCGGGTGCGCAGGTATCCGTAACCGTTCCCGACCTTCTGCGCCGCGTAGAACGACGCGGGCGGCGGACGTGGTCCACGACGGTCACGTTCACGCCCGCGCTCGCGACCACCGTGCGGCGCGACGTCCCCGCGGCGACGCGGTATCCGTCCGCGACGGGGACGTTGCGGAAGATGTAGCTGCCGTGCGCGTCGGCGGCTCCGTTCGCGACCACGCCGCCGTCGGCGCGCGACGAGCTGCATCACCTCGTGCGGGGTCGCGCCGGTCACGTACACCTGGCCGACGCTGCCACCGACCTTGAACGGTGCCGCGCCCGCGTTCGCCAGGTCGAGGGTCGCAAGGCGAGGCCCGGCCGGCTTGGTGCCCGACGTACTGTGCGCGCTGCTCGAGCAGGCGCCGAGCATGAGCACGACGGCGAATGCCACGACGAATGCCCGGCCGTCGGTGCGGCGTTCCCCTGACGACATGCAGCCCCTTCGCATCGGTGGTGCCGCGCACGCTACTTCCGAACGCGCGCGGGCCGCCCGCTCGCCGCCTGTCGACGCGGGCCCGCCGTCAGGGTGCGCCGTCAGGGTGCGCCGTCAGGGTGCGCCGACGCCCGGGCAGCGATCGATGTCGGCGACCGTTCGGCTGCACAGTTGCGGATTGAGTCCCGCGAACGTGCCCCACGCGTTCGCCGAGCCCGGGACGATCCACGCATGCAGCATCCACATGTCCCGGCCGTTCACGTACGTCTCGCCCGGGTCGCACAACGCCGGCGCCCGGATGTCTTCGCGGTCAAGCAGTCCCGACGGTTCGAAGCACATGCCGTAGTGGCGATGCCAGAAGTCGGCGCCGCCCGCGAATCCGGCGGGCCCGGCGGGGTCAGAAGTGCGCAGCCAATACGAGAACCCGATCAGCTGCGTGACGCCCGCGAGATTCGCGTACAGCAGCATCGCCGGGCGCGCCGGGTCGAAGGGCTCGTCGACGAGGTTCCAGTTGGTCCAGTGGGTGCCGACGCCCTGGGTGAAGTTCGCCGACCGCACGTACCCGGCCCGAGCGGCGTCCGCGGTCGTGCGGAGCGCGCAGGCCGCGTCGGAGGCCGCCTGCAACTGCTCCGCCGACGTTGCCCGATCGGCGCCGCGCACGTCGATCGGCGGCTGCGGTCCGCCCCCGCCGTGACCCGACGGCACGATCGTGCCGTGCAGCGGCACATGTTCCTGCGCACCCACGGTGGCGAGCGCGGGCAGGCTCGACGGTTGCGGCACGGCGGCGATCGTCGCCGCGCACGTCATGGACGCGATGTCCGGCATGGCCGTAGTCGTCGCGCGGCCGCATGCACCTGTCAGCACCAGCGCGAGCGCCGCGACCTTGCCCTTCATATGAGGAGGTTCTACCCGGAGCCGGCCCTCCGTGTCGGTCGGCGTCAGCGCTCGTCCGCCTACGGGAAGATCCCGAGCACGCAGATCGTGTACGTCATGTGGTTCGGCGCCAACTTCTTCAGGTTCGGGAGCGCGAACGTCGTTGCGCCGTCTCCGCCGTACGTCGATCCGATGAGCGCGAACAGGGTGGTGTTCGACGAGATGGGGAGGATCTGGCCGCTCGCGACCATGTCTCCGGTCGGGAACGTGTTCCCGGCCCACAACGTGATGCTGCCGACCACGCACGGGCCACCGGCCGTCCCTTCCGAGGCGGAGTTCGTACCGGTGCCGAGACCGGTCACGACTCCCGGCGCGCCCTTGGCCGCCATGAGGTTCCAGTCCGCGGTGTTCGTCGCCGGTGCTTTGTTGGTGGACGCGGCAACCGCGATGTACGACTGACCGCCGGTGGAGACGGAATCGCCGATCACGTACGCGGTCGTCGACTTCCACGCGCCCCGCCAGCGGAGACTGCTCCAACTGAACGCGGTCTCGGACGACGTACAGGTCTGGCCCTTGCTCGAATCGACGACCCGGATCACGAACGTCGTCTTGTCGCGGCACACGTTGACCGTGTTCCCGTCCGGGATGTCGGCCAGCGCGATGCCGGCGCCGAGGACCGTGAACGCGAACACCGTCGCCACCACCGCCCACCGTCTCGTGGACCGCCGCCGTCCCTGACCGTCTTGTGCGCGCGTTTCGTCGTCCGCCATCGGTTCCCCTCCGTGTCCGTGGTGTCAGCGCTCTGCTGCCGCCTTGATGTTCGCGATGGTCTTCTCGATCGCGCCGGCGAGCATCTCGAACCGGCCTTCGAAGTTCGAGGCCGAGCCCGCGACGTTGATCATCGGCGCGTCGAACGATTCGGTCAGGGTCGTGCCGGTCGCGCTCGGCGCGAAGTCGAAACGCCAAAGGGTCGTGGTGGGTGAATCGGGCGGGACCGAGAACGCGAACGCCTTGCCCGGCTCACACTCGGTCACGACACACGGCGCGTCCCACTCGAACGTGCCCGCCCGGTTGTAGCCGTGGAAATGCGCACCGACGGCCGGACCCGTCGCACCGTCGGTCCACTCCGCCCGGACGCATTCGGGGCTCCATTCGCCCATGCGGGTGATATCGGCGACGAGAGACCACACCAGCTCGGGCTCCGCTCCGATCTCGACGGATGCGGAAGTGCTCTGCGGGAAGGTTGTCACGGACGGTGAACCTAATCGGTCCGTCCGGTTCCGCTCCAGACGAACACGGACGCGGCTGACGGCGCCGAACCTGCCGAGCCCGCGCGTCGTGAAGGCGTTCAGCGCGATCTCCTTCCAGCACCTCGCGACCCAGGGACAGGCGAGCGGTACGCCGGACCGTCGCGCGTTGCCGATCGCGGGCGACGACGCGTCCCGAGATCCGGCGGTGATCAGTTCGACGCGGCGTGAGACACGACGAACGCGTCACGCTCGGCCGGATCGTCGAAGAAGACGAGGACCCAGGCGTGCGGCGCGCCGGCACGCGCGAGCGCTTCGTACCGGTGGTTGCCGTCCTGCAGGAGCAGCCGCCCGTCCTGGTACTCGGCGAGGAGCGGCGGCGGTTCCCAGCCGTGTTCCAACTTGTCGCTCATACCGGACACGTCGTCCTCCCACCGCTCGACGGGAACCCGGACGAGCACGTCGGCCTCGGGGCCGGCGAGACGGACGAGATCGCGCAGCGGCACCTGGACCGGCCCGACCCACCAGTGCCGCTTCCGGGCGAGCGCGGCCGCGAGCACGACGTTGTCGCTGCCCGCGCTGGAGAGGAAGTCGCCCACCCAGATCGCGGTGCGATCGGCGGCGGCCGCGGCGCGGGCGGACGCGAGGTCGAAACGGGTCACCCTCGCTCCATTCCCGTCCGGCGGCGGGCGCGACACGGACGCGGCGTGCGGGCGCGCTCAGCGCGGGACGGAGGTGTGCTTGAACTCGTTGAGGTCGGTCCAACCGAAGAGGTCGAGGATCCGGTCGACGTCCTCGGGGTTGCCGCGGTCCATCACCCGGACGAACGCGGCCCGGTCGCCGACGACGAAAGTGGGGACGCCGAAGATCGCGTGCTGCTTCACCGCGTCGGTGTGCGACTGCGCCAGGATCTTGAGCGCGCGGCCCGATGCGACCTCGGCCGCGACGGCTTCGGGATCGAGCCCGACCGATCCGGCGATCTCGGCGAGCACCTCCGGCTTGGCGATCTTCGCGCCGTGCTCGTGGCGGGCCGCGAACGCGGCGAGATGCCAGTCGAGGAACTTGTCGGGGAACTCGTCGCGCACCGCGATGCCCCAGCAGAGCGCGTTCGTGCCGGTGCCGCTCTCCTCGGGCGCACGGTCCCAGACCGCCGGTTCACCCTCCTCGACGTGCACCTGGTCGAGCGAGAACGGAAGGAACGTCACGTCCCAGTCGCGGCCGGCGCGCAGGCCGGCGACGACGGACTCGTGGCCGTTGCGGGCGAACGGGCAGCGGTAGTCGAAGGTCACGGCGAATTGACGAGCCATGGGTTCTCCTCGAGATCGCGATCTGCTGGTCGCAACCGCATCAGCATGGTCGTCATTCCCGCCCGGTCACGAATGCCCACGCACGAAGGGGCGCATCGCCACGCCCAGCGCCAACCCGAACGCCGCGCCGGCCACCACGTCGGACGCATGGTGCAGCCGGACGTAGATGCGGGTGGCGGCCACCGTGGCCGCGGCGCCGTACCAGCCCGGCCCGCCGCCGAGGAGGGTGGCGGCGCAGAACGCGGCGGTCGCGTGCCCCGACGGGAACGAGCTGGTGATCGGGCGGCGCAGACCGTGATGGAACTCGATGTCGGCGTACTCGGCCGGCCGCACCCGCCGGAAGAGCGACTTCACCGCGCCGTTCGTGATCGCCGACTCGGCACCCATCGCGAGCGAGAACCGCGCGGCACGCGGCGCGTCGCCGCCGTGGCTACGAGCGCGTCGGCGGCACCGCAGACATGCCACAGGAGGCTGTGGTCGGCCGCGCTCGACAGCCGGTACGCGACGCGATCGACGGCAGGGTTACGGATGGCGTCGAAGCTGCGATCGACGGCCGCGTCGAACGCGGCGACGCGTTCGACCGAACGTCATGCAAAGACGAGCGGCAGTTGCGGGCGGCCCTCGCGCTCGGCCTGGCGGGCGAGCAACGTCGGCCGGGCGAGCTCGGGTTGCCCGTCGAACTCGGGACAGAACTCCTGGAACGAGCAGTAGTTGCACAGCGCGGATGCGTGGGGCCGGAAATCGTCGCGCTTGCACGCCTGGCGCACGGCCTGCATGACCGCGTTCGTCTTCACGTCGACGCCGCGCAGACTCTGGTCGGACGGAGCGGTGATGATTCGCTCGGGCTTCGACAGGTACAGCAGCTGGACCCGCGCCGGGCGCCGACCGAACATCCGCTCGCACAACAGCGAGTAGATGTGCACGCCGGCCATGCTCTTCTGCTCCCAGCCCTCGCCGGGCGCGGAACCGGTCTTGTAGTCGGTGACGACGAGCTCGCCGTCGGCGTCGAGCTCGAGCCGGTCGATGATGCCGCGGATCGTCACGCCGCCACTCGTGACCGCGCTGACCCGCAGCTCGACGCCGAGCACGGTGATGTCGCGCGGGTCTTCCATCTCGAAGTAGCGGCGGACGAGCGCCTCGGCGTCGGCGTGGAACGACGGCGCGTTCCTCGTCGGTGAGGTCGAGGTACGCGAACTCGGGATGGGCTGCGACCTCGGCTTCGGCCCGGGCGAGATCGGCGAGCGCGGCTTCGATCGTCCGCTCCGCCGGCGGGTCGCCACATCAGGTGTTGCAGGGCCAGGTGGACGAGCGTGCCCTTGCTCGCCGGCGCCGACGGCGGCTCGGGCAGCCGCTCGATGTAGCCGAAGCGGAACGCCAGCGGGCAGCTCGTGAAGGTGCCCATCGAGCTCGGCGACAACGACACCGGCACGGGGTGCGCGAGCTCCCGCGCCCGGTCGATCGGTGGCTCCGCCGTCATGCACCGACGATACCGCCGGGGTGTGCCACTCACGGCGGACCGTCTAGGTTCCGGGTCATGCCTGGGAGGTACCGGAGATGAAGGTCGACACCGGAGTCATGGCCCCGTCGCTGAGCGACATCGGGCCCCGCGCCCGAGAGCTCGAGGAGCTCGGCTACGACGGCCTCCTGACCGCCGAGACCGGCCACGACGCCTTCCTGCCGATCGCGCTCGCGGCCGAGCACACCGAGCGCATCGAGCTCGCGACGGGCATCGCGGTCGCGTTCGCCCGCACGCCGATGGTGCTCGCGTACACGGCCAACGACCTGCAGCAGATGTCGAAGGGCCGGTTCGTCCTCGGCCTCGGCTCGCAGATCAAGCCCCACATCGAGAAGCGGTTCTCGATGCCGTGGTCGCACCCGGCCCGCCGCATGCGCGAGTACATCCTCGCGCTGCAGGCGATCTGGGACGTCGTGGAACGAGCAGACGCCGCTCAAGTTCGAGGGCGAGTTCTACCGGCACACGTTGATGACGCCGTTCTTCGCGCCGCCCCCGAACCCGTACGGCGCGCCGAAGGTGTTCCTCGCCGCGGTCGGCGAGAAGATGACCGAGGTCGCGGGCGAGGTCGCCGACGGCATCATCATCCACGGCTTCACGACCGAGCGTTACGTCAAAGAAGTGACGATGCCCGCGGTCGAGCGGGGTCTGAAGACCGCGGGTCGCGACCGGTCGTCGTTCCAGGTGTCGGGACCGCTGTTCGTCGTGACGGGCACCACCGACGAGGAGATCGCGGCGGCCAAGACCGGGGTGAAGCAGCAGATCGCGTTCTACGGCTCGACGCCCGCGTACCGCGGCGTGCTCGAGCTGCACGGCTGGGGCGATCTGCAGACCGAGCTCAACGGGCTGTCGAAGCAGGGCAAGTGGGTCGAGATGGGCGAGCTCATCGACGACGAGGTGCTGAACGCGTTCGCGGTCGTCGCCGGTCCCGACGGCGTCGGCGCCGAGCTCAAGCGCCGCTACGGCGGCGTCGTCGACCGGTGCTCGTTCTACGCGCCGTACAAGGCCGATCCGCGAGCAGTGGACCGCGGTGATCGAAGACCTGAAGCAGGCTTAGGCGGTCGGGCACGCGTGGCGAAGCGCAGGATCGACGCGACGCACGCGTCGGGATCTTGTTGCGGGCCGAAGTGGCCGAGCCCGGGCGAGCACCTCGAGCGCGGCCGTGCGGGATCCGCGCCGCGATCTCTCGCGCGAGCGGCGGGCCGATCGTCGGTCGACGTCTCGCCGCACACGACGAGGACGTCGGAGTCGATCTCGCCGAGCCGTGCGTACGCGCCGTGGTTCGGGCCCATCGCGTACACGCGCGCCTCGACCTCCGGACGGCACTTCAGCTCGAGCACGCCGTCGCCGCGATCGCGCAGCCCGTAGTCGACGTAGGCGCGCAGCGACGCTTCGGTCATGACGTCCAGCGGCGGCTTCGACGCGTAGGCGGCGAACGCCTCGTCGGTCGAGGGCCACTCGTTGCGCCGCTTGCGCGCCGCCCGCGCCAGGAAGAAGTCCTCCTGCGGCGGGAGCGGCTCCTCCGACGCGAAGATGATCGGCTCGTACGCCCAGATGCGGGCGAACGTACCCGGCCTGCTTCTGCTCGCCGAGGACGATCGCGGCGCCGCCCTTGGAGTGGCCGCACGCGACGAGGGTCGGATCGCCGGCGAGGCCGAGATGCCCGGCGACGGCGAGCACGTCGTCGGCGAAGCCGTGCCACGAATAGTCGGTGTCGGGCGCGTCGCTGTCGCCGTGACCGCGGAAGTCGAACGACCACACGCGCCGGCCCGCGCGCGACCAGGCGGTTCGCGACCGGCTCCCAGACGCGACCGTGGAAGCCGGTCGGGTGCGCGAGCAGTACCGGCGCGCCCGCGCCGCCCCAGTCGTGCACGACGAGGCGGATGCCGTCCGCGTCGAAGGAATGGGACGCAGGCGGACTCATCGCGCTACGACGGGGCCTGTTGCTCGGCCGCGTGATCGGCGATCGCCTTCATGATCGCGTTCGCGGCCCGGTTCACGAACTCGCCGCCGCTGCCGGTCACCCACTCGCACGACGCTTCCGGCCGTTCGAGTTGCCCGGTGAAATGCGGCATCACGTACTTCGCGATCGAGCTCGAAGCTGTGCTTCGTCGCCTCCGGATTCGCCCAGTCGTGCCCGAAGAACAAGAACGTGCCGAAGCCGCCCGACTCGTCGACGAGCGACTGGATCTTCGCGATCGCGTCGTCGGGCGTGCCGATGACCGCGAACCCGTCCTCGTCGACGTTGGCGATGATCTCCTCGGGCGTGTCGCCGCGGGTCGGCCCGGCCGGGAGCACGTGGGTGAAGTACTTCGAGAACGGCACGATGCCGTAGGCGACGTCGGCGCGCGCCTGCTCCTTCGTCTCCGCGATGTGCATCGGGCCGACGAGCCGCCACTTCGACCGTTCCGCCGTGTTCCCGTACTGCGCGGCGACCTCGTTCCAAGTCTGCCAGTGCGAACCGATCGCGTCGAAGCCCTGTTTCGTCGTCGCCGCGATCGAGAGCAGGCCGGTGCCGTACTTGCCGGCGGCCTTCGCGCCGGTCGGGGAGATCGACGCCGCGACCGCGACCTCGAGGTTCGGTTCGCTGTACGGCTTCAGCTGCAGCCGCGCGTCCTGCAGCGTGAACCAGTCGGTCCGGCGTGTGACCGTCTCGCCGCGCAACAGGGCCATGATCACGTCGAGCGCCTCGTCCATACGCGGGCGTTGCGTGTCGGCCGGGATGCCGAGCATGTGCGCGTCGGAGGTGAGTTGGCCCGGACCGCAACCGAGCATCGCCCGCCCACGCGTGAGGTGGTCGAGCAGCACGAAGCGGTCGGCGAGCATCAACGGGTGGTGGTAGGGGAGCGAGTTCACGCCGCTGCCGAGACGGATGTACTTCGTGCGTTGCCGCGGCGGCGGCGATGAAGACCTCGGGCGACGAGATGATCTCGTAACCGCCGGAGTGGTGCTCGCCGATCCAGACCTCGTGGAAGCCGAGCCGGTCGAGGTGCTCGATGAGATCGAGATCCCGTTCGAACGCGAGCGTCGGGTTCTGCCCGGTCGGGTGGAACGGGGCCATGAACAGTCCGAAGCGCATGCGCGTCATTCGACCCGCGCTTGACCGATCGGTCAACTCGGAGACGGGTCATCCTTGCGGTGCTCGGGAAACCTCGCGGATGGAACCGTGAACCGTTCACGGGCGCCGCGGGATCGTTCGTGTCGGTGTACGGCCGCTAGGGCAGTTGCGTGTCGACCCAGGCCGCGAGCGGGTCCGCTCTCGAAGCTCGTGATCAGCGCGTAGCGCGGCGCCGTGCCGTTGTGGACGACGACGTGCCAGAGCCGCTGCGTGTCGACGACGAAACGCGCGCCCTTGTGCAACGGGACGCGCGTCTCGGTCGCCGGGTCGGGGAGTCCGTCGGGACCGCAGTCCATCAGGAGCATGTAGCTCGAAGGATTGTCGGTGAGCTCCAGCCACATGCGCACGACCCAGCCGTCGGTCGGCGGGTTGAAGCGGTTGTTGTCGTCGCGGTGGAAGCTGCGCATCGCGGTGTCGTGGTCCTGCGGTTCGAGCTTGATCGTGCGCACCCGGCCGAAGTCGGCGCCGACGCTCTCGACGTAGTGCTTGATCGTCGGGCACTTCGACGCGTTCGACGTGAAGTGCGCGCCCTTGTCGGGGCGTTCGTCGCCCGCGTTCCAGAAGCCGCGGCAGTCGAGCTCGCCGTCGGCGGTCGCGATCGGCGCGAAGTTCGTGTCGCCGCCGCTCTTCCAGTCCATGTACTCGAGGTCGAGGTATTCGTGCTCCGGCACCGTGAACGGGCGCATCGGTGAGTTGCACGAACCCGCGCGGCGCGAGCACGTCGAGTCGGGGGTGCGGGGTGTGCAGCGGGATCTCGCACGACCAGTGGTCTGCCGTCGGCCAAAACGTCGTCGCCATGGACGGCAGTGTACGGCCGGGAGGGTCGCGATCAGGGGCGCAGCCCGTGGGCCGTTGGTCCTTTTCTGAGGACGCGGCCGGCCAGTTCGGCGAACTCGCAGAGCAATGGCCGCGTGTCGCGCGGGTCGATGATCTCCTCGACGAGGAACGCCTCGGCCGTCTTGAACGGGGACTGGCGGGCGGTGAGACGGCGTTCGATCTCGGCCCGCAGCGCGTCCGGGTCGTCGGCCGCTTCGAGTTGGGCCTTGTACGCGGCCTCGATGCCGCCTTCGAGCGGGAGGCTGCCCCAGTTCCCGGACGGCCACGCGAACCGGTACGAGAGCTTCGACGCGTCCTGATGCGCCGCGCCCGCGACGCCGTACACCTTGCGCAGGATCACCGAGCACCACGGTGTCGATCGCCTGGTAGATCGCGGCGAGCGCCCGCGCGCCGGCGCGGATGGTGGCGGCTTTCTCCGCCTCGGTGCCGATCACGAATCCCGGATTGTCGACGAGGTGCACGACCGGGAGGTGGAACGTGTCGGCCAGGTCGACGAAGCGCGTCACCTTCTCCGACGCCGACGCGGTCCATCCGCCCGCGTAGAAGTACGGGTCGTTCGCGAGTACCGCGACCGGCCGGCCGTCGAGGCGCGCGAGCCCGGTGACCGCGCTGCGCCCGTTGAACCGCCCGATCTCGAACCACGAATCGCGGTCGACGACGGTCTCGATGATCGAGCGCACCTTGTAGACCTTGCGCCGGTCGCGTGGGATCGCCTCGACGAGCGATTCGTCGCGCCGGTCCGGATCGTCGCCGGTGGGTCGTGGCGCGGCGCGGCAGTTCGTCGACCGACGACGGGAGGTACGAGAGGAACCGCGCGTACCCGCGCGAACGCTTCCGCTTCGGTCGCGACCTCGTCGTCGACCGCACCGTTGCGGGTGTGGATCGACGCTGCCGCCCAGCGTCTCCTTGTCGACGTCCTCGCCGAGCCGCGCGACGACGGGTGGTCCGGCGACGAAGAGCTGCGACGTTCCCTTGACCATCACGCTGTAGTGGCTGGTGACGACGCGCGCCGCGCCCAGCCCCGCGACCGAACCGAGGCAGCAGGACACGACCGGCACGGTCGCGAGGTTCGCGACGACGTGCTCCCAGCCGGGATTGAAGGGCACGAACGACCGGCGCTCGGTCTCGAGCGACTTCACCGATCCGCCGCCGCCCGAACCGTCGACCAGGCGCACGATCGGCATGCGCAGGTCGTGCGCCATGCGTTCGGCGTGCACCTGCTTCTGGAAGATGGACGCGTCGGCGGCGCCGCCCCGGACGGTGAAGTCGTCGCCGCCGACCACGACGGGCCGGCCGTCGACCCGGCCGCGGCCCATCACGAAGTTCGCGGGCATGACGTCGACGAGGTTGCCGTCGTCGTCGTAGGTGGCGCGACCCGTCAGCGTGCCGATCTCGTGGAACGAACCGGGGTCGAGCAGCGCGTCGATGCGCTCGCGCACGGTCAACTTGCCTTGCCCGCGGTGGCGTTCGACCTTCTCCGCGCCACCCATGCGCCGCGCGAGCTCCGTGCGGTGCGCGAGCTCCTCGAGCTCCGGCTCCCAGCCGGAACCCGGCGTCACAGAGGAAGGTTGCCGGTCGCGGCCGCGGTCGAGCCGTGGTCGCGGAACGCGGAGATCGCGCGTTCGGCCGTGCGCATGAGATGGATCTCGTCCGCGCCGTCCGCGAAGCGCGCCCAGCGGGCGTGCAGGAACATGTCGGCGAGCGGCGTGTCCTTCGAGTAGCCGAGCGCGCCGTGCACCTGGATCGCGCGGTCGATGATCCGGTTGAGCGCGTTCGCGACGAAGTGTTTCGTCATCGAGACCTCGCTCTTGAAGTCTTCTTTGCGGTCGATCTTGTACGCCGAGTGCAACACCATGAGCTTGCATTGGTACAGCTCGATCGTCGACTCCGCGATCATCCACTGGATTCCCTGCTTCTCCGCGAGCAGCGAGCCGTGGGAATAGCGGTTGAGCGATCGTTCGACCATCAGGTCGAGCGCGGTCTCGGCCTGCGCGATCCAGCGCATGCAGTGGGCGAGGCGCGCCGGCCCGAGCCGGTACTGGCCGAGCAGGTGGCCCTGCCCGCGCCCGCCGAGCATCTGGTCCTTGTGCACGCGGAGATCTTCGATGCGGATCTCGGAGTGGCCGCCCGGTCCGTGCATCGTCTCGATCTCGCGCACCTCGGTCCACCCGTCCTGGGGCAGGTCGACGATGAACGCGGTGTTCGCGGCCTGCGGGATGTCGGGCTCCTGCTCGGTGCGCGCGATGAGGATCGCGAAGCGGGCGCGGTGTGCGTTGCTGATGAACCACTTGTGGCCGCTGATCACCCATTCGTCGCCGTCGGGGTACGCCCACGTCTTGATCAACGTCGGGTCGGAGCCCGCGACCTCGGGTTCGGTCATCGCGAAGCACGACGCCGACGTTCCCTCGCACAACGGCTTCAGGTACTTCTGCTTCTGCTCCTCGGTGCCCCAGTGCAACAGCGTGTGCATGTTGCCCTCGTCGGGCGCCTGCGCGTTGATCGCGAACGGCCCGAAGCTCGTGCGCGCCGCTTCGGCCTGCACCATCGCGAGCTCGACGTGGCCGAGTCCCATGCCGCCCCACTCCTCGGGCATGTGCGGCAGCCAGAGCCCGCGTTCCTGCGCGGCCTTGCGCATCTCGACGATGCCTTCGATGAGCTGCTTGCGGTCGTTGCGGTCCCAGCGCTTCTCGATCGGACGCACGACCTCGTCGACGAGCGATCGGACGCGGTTGCGGATTGCTTCGAGCTCGGGGGAAAGGCTGAAGTCGATGGCCATGCGGGCAGTGTCGTGCGGCCTTGACCACGCGGTCAAGGCCGCACACGAACTACCCGACGGTGACGGGGATCTCGGCGGTGGCGACGATCTTGCCGGTCGAGCGGATGCGGGCGGTCACGCGCACGGTCGTGGAACCCACGCCCTCCCGGTACAGGTCGACCCCAGCCGTGGGGTCCGTACCGACGAGCTGCGCATGGAACACGTTCGTGTTCCCGTCGTAGGTCTCGAGCTTCACGATCGCGGGATTCGCGACCAGCCAGTCGAAGGTGAACGCGTGCGGATCGGTGACGGCGGTGCATGACGCGGTGTCGAGCAGTGCGGTCGTACCGAGCCCGAAGCCGTTCGCCCCCGCGACCAGGTCGACGTGGTCGTACGACGGGTCGAGCACGTATTGAGTCGTCGCGGCCTTGCACGCGGCGGGCGGGAGGAACGCCTGCAGCCGCAGGTTCTCGAGACGGATGTGGCCGTTGCCGCCGGTCGCGGAGAGGTCGACGTTCCCGGTGAACGCGCGGCCGAGCGGGGCGCGGAAGTACGCGCCGGTGTACTCGATCCAATCGCCCGGCGACCCGCCGTTGTAGGTACGGATCTCGTTCGCCCACCAGTCGTGACCGTCGGACGTGAAGTACACGTAGAGGCGCATCTCCACGCCGCGCTCCGACCACGTGAGCTCGAGCGTCGTGTAGTGGTTGGGCGTGCCGGGATCGCTGTTGACGTCGACGGTGCTCCCGCCCGCCGAGTAGTTGTGGCCACCGGCCTCGATCGACATCCCGTCGGCCGCGAAGGTCACCTGTCGTGTATGGAACGCCAGGGGCACGGGAACCCCGGGCTGACCGGCGACAGGCACACCTCTTCCGCCGGGCGAGATCGCCGCGAGCCCGACGACGAGCGCGACCGCGGCCGCGGTCGCGAGGATCGCGGCGAGAACCGGGCGCGCCCGGCGCGCCGGTGCGACGTGGACGACCTCGACCATCGGCGGGTCGTCCCACGCCGACGCGCCCATCGGCATCGCCTCGGCCTGGCGCTCGAACAATTCGCGCAGACCCTGTTCGAGTTCGTCGTGCACCATCGAGCTCATCGTTCGATTCCCTTCCGGAGCGCGGCGAGCGCGCGAGACGTCAGCGACTTCACAGTTCCGGGGCGGCATCCGAGCGCGTCCGCGATCTCGGACTCGCTCGATCCTGCGTAGTAACGCAACACCAGCGCGGCGCGCTGGCGGTAGGGGAGCGCGGCGACCGCGTCGGCGAGCACGTCGAACGCGAGCTCGGTCGAGCCCGGGCCGGCCACCAGCGGGAGCTTGACGCGTTCGGTGTGGCGGCGCGACTGCCAGCTCCGGCACGCGTTCACGACCGCGGCGCGCAGGTACGCGTTCGGGTTCTCGATGCGGCTCCATTTCGGGAACACGCGCGCGAACGCCTCCTGCCGCGAGATCTTCGGCCAGCGCGCGCGTCCTGGGTCAGCAGTCCGGCCAGCCGCACCGCGCCGGGCCGGGCGCGGCGGTAGAACTCGGCGAAGTCGGCGTCGGCCGGCGGCGGGGCGGGGGCCCCGGCCCTCGGTTGCGTCATCGCCATGTTCGACTCCTGCCGACGGTCCGGTACTCGCGGTCTGTTGTGCCCATGCAGAAGATCCAGACCGGTGAGCGGGAGGTTCGGTTCCATCGGCGGCGCGGTTGTTCCGTCGGCCCCGGTATTGTCGCCGCGGTGCGTGCCGCCGTCGCCCGTCGAGGTCAGCTGGTCGTCGAGGAGGTCGACGACCCCGTCCCCGGCCCGGGCGACGCCCTGATCGAGGTGAAGGCGTGCGGCATCTGCGGCTCCGACCTGCACGCGCTCCACTATGCGGACGAGCTGGTCGCGATCACGCGGGAGATGGGCGTGCCGATGGCGTTCGATCCCACTCGCGACTTCATCATGGGTCACGAGTTCACGGGCGTGGTGCTCGATCTCGGTCCCATGACCGAAGGATCACCGGTGCAGCCGGGTGATCTCGTCACGTCGCTGCCGATCGCACTCACACCGACCGGCGTCGAACCCGTGGGCGCGTACTCGAACATCTACAACGGCGCGTACGCCGAGCGCATGCGGCTCACGGCGGGCATGTGCATGAAGATCCCGAACGGCCTCGACCATCGCCGTGCCGCGCTCACGGAACCGATGTCGGTCGGCCGGCACGCGGTCGCGCGCTCGGCGGTCACTCCCGCCGAGAGCGCGGTCGTGCTCGGTGCGGGGCCGGTCGGTCTCGCGGTCGTCGCCGAGCTCCGCAGATCGGGCGTCGAGACGGTCGTCGTCTCCGACTTCTCGCCGCGTCGGCGCGCGGTCGCGCTCGCCATGGGAGCGAGCGTCGCGGTCGACCCGGCGGTCGAGGACCCGATGGACGCATGGCTCGCGGCCGACGGCCGCCGGACTCCCCGTCGTGTTCGACGCGATCGGTGTTCCGGGAACGCTCGCAGCGGTCATCAAAGCCGCTCCGGCCATGGGTCGCATCTGCGTCGTCGGTTCGTGCATGCAGACCGACACGGTGCGGCCGCTCGTCGCGCAGACGAAGCAGCTCACGATCATCTTCTCGTTCGCGTACGACCCGTTCGAGTTCGGCGACACGTTGCGCGCGATCGCGGAAGGCGAGATCGACGTCGCCCCGATGATCACCGGCACGTGCGGTGTCGATGGCGTGCCGGCCGCGTTCGACGCGCTCGGGAACCCCGAGGAACACGTCAAGATCCTCGTCGAGCCCGGTGGCCCGGCGACACCGATCGCAGTCTCGTTGTAGTTGCGATCGTCGGCGGCATTATTCGGCGCTCAACCCGCCGAGAAACTCCTTCGCTTGTCGCTTCGATCGCAGGACGTGCAGCGCCGCGTGCGAGCCGTGCTCCGACACCATCGCACGTGCTTGCTCGGGCGCTGACCGGCGGCTGCGCCAGATCTTCCCAATAGCGCCCCACTCGTCGCGCAAGCGTCGGCTCCGCGAGTCCTCGCAACCCTCGGGCATCTCACCTCCAGGCTTGCGCAACCCCCGCGCGAACGCTCGACTCGCGCACAACCACCAAGGGGTATCGAGAAGGAAGACGGTCTCCACGCGTTCGAGCCGCAAAGGAAGCGTCTCGTTGTAGTTGCCGTCGATGATCCAAGCCTCGCCCGCGATCAGCGCGCGCTGCCGATCCTGCCACTCGCCGTCCGACGGTCGCGCCCAGCCCGGCTTCCAGTAATGGAGATCGAGGTGAATCACGGGCAAACCGGTGCGCGCTGCGAGCACGCGTGCGAACGTGCTCTTCCCGGACCCCGTCATCCCAGCGATGAGGACGCGGCGGCCGACGCTCCGAGTCCCACCGTTCATGGCGCGGAGTGTGCCAGAGATGCCGCAGAGATTGCCTGATCACACGACAGCGTGAGCGGTCCCGACCAGTGAGCTATGGCGTCGCGGAATCGTCGTCGCGCTCGGGCACGTGGCAGGACGATCAGCGACAGCGCCTCCGCACGGATTGCCCTGATCTCGCGCCGACGGCCGGTACCGATCGGCTGCGAGATGTAGGTGCGTCGAGTCCCGAAGCGACGCCACTAGCCAGGGTGATGACGCTCGGTCCGGGACTCGACACGACCGGCTGGCTACGGCCGGTTCTCGCGCGGGAAGTGCGTTCGCTTGGCCACGCGTCGTCATGTGCCAGTCGGTGCAGATGCGGCGGGCACGAGGTACCCGTAGACGGTGACCACGGCGACGATGCCATCCGCAGCGACACACAGCGCCCGTTTCGCGGGGACAACAAGCCCACTCGGTATGGCGATTGAGGTCACACCCAGCGCACTTGGGCTCACGAACCCAACAAGGCCAGGCGCCTGTGTACCACACGTTGCGTCCGCCGCGCTGATCACAAACTCGGCATGTGAGCCCGAACCGAAACTCGCGGGGCCATCGGTGTCCACGGCGATTGACGTAACTATCAGCGCCTTCCCGGACGGCGGTGCCGCCGCGGGAACGTAGGTGGCGCCGGGGATCGAACTGTTCACGTAGAGGCTCTTGGGTGAGGCGTTGTTGGACGTAACCGAGCCCGCCACTGTCAGCGCCCCGGAACTACTGACCGCTGCATGTGCGCCCGATGTTGCGTCGGTGACGAACACATTCGAACCCGTCACAACGGCCCATGCCCCGACCGGGAACGCCACCGCCGCGACAATCACACACACCATCGTCGTCAGCTGAGCGCCCGAAAATGGGCCCCAACCATGTCCACTCCTGCTCATCTTCAGTCCTCCCTGATCGTCGGCCAATAGCAGGAGTGTCGCATCCTCTCTTCGCGGACGCCAAAGGCCACCTGCACCGATTGCCCGATCCGGGACGCTTATGCGAGAGCGCTGAGTCGCACAGATCGACGGAACCTGTACACGGTCGCCGCTGATTGCGCGCGGCGAAACCGGGCGAGCCTTGGCTGAGCCGCCGCTAGCTTTCGAGCTTCTTCTTCAGCTCGACGACTGATCCCTCGTAGACCGGTACGAACAGTCCGAGCAGATCGTCGGGGACAACCTCGACCGCCCACGTCACATGGGTGCCGCTGCCTTCGGGTTCCACGGCGATGGTCGCGAGGTGCGACTCGAGGTTGCCCATCGGCGACTCGATCACCGAGTACGAGATGCGGCACGCGCCGTCGTCGCGGCTGCGCAGTTGCTCCTTGATCTCGATGCCCATCAGTCCGATCGTGCGGACGTCGCCGTCGACGACGCAGGTCTCGACGCCGGGCATCCAGGTTTCGAGTCCACCGAACTCGCGCACGAGCTTCCACACGTCGTCGGGGCTGCGATCGATCGAGACTTCTGCTTTTCCGTCGGCCATGCGGCCATCATTGCATGTCAGCGCGGCCACGCGCCCGGCGTCGTGAACGCGCCGCGCCGCCAGCGATCGGGTGTCCCGAGCAGCGCGCGGGGATAGTCCTCCCACATCCACTTTGCGAAGTTGCGCCGCGTCCACGGCGTGAGATCGGCGGCGCGGATCGCGGCGCGCGCGCCGAGCGGATACCGCAGGACGCGTTGGAGCAGATGCGCGAATCGGAGATCGCGCCCGAGGGTGCGGTGGACGAGCGCCCGGTAGTCGGCGCCGGTCGCGATCGCCTGCGCGGCGAGCATCCCCGTCTCGATCGCCTGCGCGATGCCCTCGCCCGTCATCGGATCGACGACCCCGGCCGCGTCTCCGGCGAAGTACACGCGCCCGTGCGTGAGCCGTCCGGGCTCGTACCGCGTCGGAATCGGCCACGCCCGCACGGGTTCGGCGGGCCGCGCGCCGGCGCCGAGCACGTCGCGCAGCACCGGCCGGGCGAGCAGATCGGGCCAGAGGTCCTTCAGCGCCCGGCCGCTGCGGCCGTCGGCGCGCAGGACGCCGTAGCCGACGTTGGCGCGGCCGCCCGGCAACGGGAACACCCACGCGTAGCCGGGGAGCAGATCGCGTTCGAAGATGACCCAGAGGCGATCGTCGTCCACGCCGTCGAAGTACTGCCGCACCGCGTGCCACTCGCCGAGATCGCGGGGCGTGTCCGGCTCGAGCGCGCGGCGGACGGGCGACCAGTGGCCGTCGGCCGCGACGACGTACGACGCGTCGAGCACGGAGCCGTCGGCGAACGTCAGTTGCACCGCATCGTCCTCCGGCTTCACCGCGTCGACCGTGCAACCTTCGCGGACCTCGACTCCGCGCCGGCGCGCGACGTCGACGAGCGTCGCGTCGAGCGACTCGCGGGGGACGACGGCCGCGTGCGATCCGTCCGCTCGGCAACGGCAGGTGTACGCGCCGCCCGCTCGGCGACACCAACACCGTCTCGCGCACGAACGCGGGTTGCGCGCCGAGCATGTCGTCGAGCGAGACCCCGAGGTGCTCGAGGAGTCGGAGCGCGTTGGCCGTGAGCCCGTCGCCGCACGTCTTGTCCCGCGGGAACGTGGCCTTGTCGACGCAGACGACGCGCAGGCCCAGGTCGTGGGCCGTGATCGCGGCCGCGGTTCCCGCCGGTCCCGCTCCGACCACGACGACGTCGAGGCGCTCGGTCATCGCGACCGACGGTACCGGCTCGAACGGGCCTCAGCGCACTTCGGCGCGGGAGAAGATCGATCCGGACCCGGCGATGATGATCACGATCCATACGGCGACCAGCGCGACGCCGCCCGCCGTGGTGTGGATCGCGCGGTCCTGCGCGCCGGCGTCGTTCGTGTGATTGGCCAGCACGGCGAGCAAGCCTCGGAGCGGTGCGTAGTGCGAGATCAGGCCGAACGGCATCTTGGTCGGGTTCAACAGGCCGAGGAGCGGGAACTGCAAGAAGAAGAGGATCATCGCCGCGCTCGACCGTCTCGCCACGAGCGTGACGCCGTAGGTCATGACCGCGCCCGCGGCCACGGCCGCGGCGAGGCGCAGCGCCTCTCCGACGCGATCGACGACGAACGTGCCGTCGACACCGCTCGAGACGCCGTGCAGCACACTCCCGGCGTACATCGAGAGTGCGACGAGCGCCAGCACGCCCAGCGCGATGGAGAAGATGCCGGCCGCGACCGCGGTTGCTTTGGCGACGTGCACGCGCCAACGCCGCGGCTCGAACAGGAGCTGGGTCGTCAGCGAACCGACGTTGAACTCGGCCCCGACGAACGAAGCGCCGATCGCGAACCCGGCGAACAGGAGCGCGATGCTCGTGCCCGCCAGCGTGTTCGCGAGATCCTTGGCCACGTTCATCCGCGTGTCGGCCTGACCGACCACGTAGGTGCCGTCGGCGTTGGGGCGGATGATGCGCGTCGAGACCGATCCGCCCGGGTTGGCGACGACCTGTCCCGTCCTCGGGTCGCGGTACCGGCCGGTCTGGGGATCGAAGGTCATCTCGTGCGCGGGGTGGCCCTTGGCGGACGCGATGCCAACCGACAACACCACGATGAACGCGGCGATCAAGACGAACCCTCGCACCATCCGCCAGCGCGAAGAACCGGCGGAGTTCGGCGTCGATCTGTCTCATGCCGGCTCCTCGGTGAGCTCGAGGAAGACGTCCTCGAGCGATCGGGCGATGGGCGACAGCTCGGCGAGGTAGATGCCCGCGTGCGCGAGGGTGCCGGTCACCTCGTGGCTCCGGCTCGCGTCGACATCGACGACGAGCGCGCCGTCGGGTTCGGCGGTCACGGTCCAGCCTCCGGACGTGAGCACGCTCGCGGCGCGGGGGTCGGCGACGCGCACGCGGTAGCGGGCATTCGTCCCCCGGAGCAGGTCGCTGACGCGTCCCGTCGAGACGCACTTTCCGTGCGCCACGATCGCGACGCGGTCGCAGGCGTGCTCGACCTCGGCCAGGATGTGGCTCGACACGAACACCGTCCGGCCCTCGGCCGCGAACGTGCGCATCAGGGTGCGCACCTCGAGGATGCCGGTCGGGTCGAGCCCGTTCGCGGGTTCGTCGAGGATGAGGAGCTCGGGGTCTTTCATGAGTGCCGCCGCGATGCCGAGGCGTTGCTTCATCCCGAGCGAGTAGCTCGCGAATCGACTGTCGGCGCACGCCTCGAGCCCGACGCGCTCGAGGGTGGCGTCGACCTGCTTCGGTCCGATGCCACGCGTGCGACCGAGGAGTTCGAGGTTGCGGCGGCCCGTGAAGTTCGGGAAGAACGACGGCTGTTCCACCAGCGCGCCGACGCGGTCGATGGTCGCGGGGAGCGCCTGCGGGATGTCGGTGCCGAGCATGCGGATACGGCCCCGGGCCCCGCGCAGGAGGCCGACCGCGGCGCGAATCGCCGTGGTCTTGCCGGCGCCATTCGCCCCGAGGAAACCGAAGACGCCTCCGGCCGGGACGGAGAGGTCGAGTCCGGCCAGCGCGGCAACGGTCCCGCGCCTCGTCCGGTACGAGACCCGAACGTCCTCGAATTCGATCGCTGCGGCCACGCCGAGTCTCCTTCGCCGTCCGGGTTCACCCGTTCCGCCCGGTTCACTGACGCTCCGGAGTGCGCAGATGTTGCACGTTTCGACGCCACGCCGGGGGGATTGGCAGAATCGGGGTTCCCCGAACCGGCGCCACGCGCCGATTCGCGCCCAGGAACAGGAGTCGTATGAACGTCGCCGTCTGCGTCAAGCAGATTCCCGACCCGGCCGTGCCGGGCTCGCTGTCGGCCGACCACACGCTCGAGCGCAGTGGCAAGCTCATCCTCGACGAATCCGACAGCTACGGCGTCGAGATGGCGCTGCAGCTCGTCGACGCGGCGGGCGGCGGCGAGGTCACGCTGATCTCGATGGCCCCGAACGACGAGGTTTCGGGCCTGCGCACCGCGCTCGCGATGGGTGCGGCGAAGGCGATCCTCGTCTCGGACCCCGCGCTCGCCGGTTCCGACGCACTGTCCACCGCGAAGGTGCTCGCGAAGAGCATCGAGCGCGCGGGTGACATCGACCTCGTGCTCGCCGCGACCGAGTCTTCGGACGGGTACACCGGCACCGTGCCCGCGCAGGTCGCCGAGTTGCTCGGCTGGCCCGCACTCACGTTCTCGAAGCACGTCGAGATCTCCGGCACGACGGTCAAGGTGCAACGCCAGACCGAGGCCGGGTACGACGAGGTCGAGGCGTCACTGCCCGCGATCGTCAGCGTGACCGCCGGTGTGGTCGAGCCGCGGTACCCGTCGTTCAAGGGGATCATGGCGGCCAAGAACAAGCCGGTCGACAAGGTGACCGCGGCCGATCTCGGTCTCGACGGCGGCCAGGTCGGATGGGCCGGCGCCCGCCAGGAGATCACCAACGTCGAGCAGGCGCCTGCGCGCCAGGCCGGCGAGAAGTTCGAAGACGACGGGACGGGCGCGGAGAAGCTGGTCGCGTTCCTCGAGCAGTTGAAGGTGGTCTGACGTGAAGGTCTGGGTATTTGCCGAAGCGACGGACGACAAGGTCACGACCGCGACGCTCGAACTGCTCACCAAGGCCCGCGAGATCGGTTCCGAGGTCGAAGCGGTGTACTCGGGTGCGGGTGACACCGCCGCGATCGCGGCGACCGTCGGCGCGTACGGCGCGACGAAGCTGCACACGATCGATCCCGGTGACGGTCTGCCCGGCCAGGTCGCGGCCGCGAGCCTCGCCGCGCTCGCCGGTTCCGAGAAGCCCGACGTGATCCTGTTCGCGCAGACCTACGACGGCCGCGACGCGATCGCCCGTCTCTCGGTCAAGCTGGACCGGCCGGTGTTGACCAACGGCATGTCGCTGTCGGTCGACGGCGGCACCCTGGTGTTCGGTACCGCGATCTTCGGCGGTGTGACGCTCGTCGACGTGAAGCTCACGAGCGACGGTCCCGCGCTCGTCGCGATCCGGCCGAAGTCGTTCGCGGCGGAGGAGTCCGGTGGTGCGGCGGCGGCGGTCTCGCCGGTCGCGGCGGCCGACGCGGGCCGGGCGGCCGAGGCGAAGGTCCTGGCCCGTCACGTCGAGGAGCAGCAGGGCCCGAAGCTCGAGGAAGCCGCCGTCGTCGTGTCGGGCGGACGTGGCATCGGTGCCGCGGAGAACTACGCCCCGCTCGTCGAGGAGCTGGCCAAGCTGCTCAAGGGCGCGTGGGGCGCGTCGCGTGCGATCGTCGACGCCGGTTGGGTCCCGTACGCGTTGCAGGTCGGCCAGACCGGCAAGACGGTGAAGCCCAAGGTCTACGTGGCGCTCGGCATCTCCGGCGCGACGCAGCACCTCGTCGGGATGAAGAACAGCGACAACATCATCGCGGTGAACAAGGACGGCGAGGCGCCGATCTTCTCGGTCGCCGACCTCGGGATCGTCGGCGACGTGCACAAGGTCGTGCCCGCGCTGATCGAACTGCTCAAGGCGAAGTAGGGGCCCAGATATCGCCCTCGAGGCGAATGGTCGGATCGGTCGCGGCGCGCAACGCCGCGACCGTTTCGCGATGGTCCCAGATGACACGCGCCGAGACGACCGCGTCGCGTTCGTCGTCGCTGCGCCACGGGCCGGCGTCATGATGCGGCGAATGCCGTCGGAGAACCGTCGGATAGATCTCGATGACCGTTCGGTCCGACGCATCGTCGAACGGCCAGATCGCGAAGCCCGCGCTTCGTAGCTGGGCCAGGTGTGGGATCCCGCGTATCGACCCAGGTCCCACCATGCCTACGCCCACCAGTTGAAACACCGACTTGGCCCCGCTGTAACGCTCCTCGCATACACGAAACCTCTGTTTCAACGGGAGCGTTTGGGCATCTCGCCAGAATGGAGGTTCAGCCGGTGGTCCAAGCCACCTCTCGCCGTGGTCGGTGACCAGTCGCCAGACTTGATCGATCGTCGCGCACGTCTGGTCGTTCGCGAACCACGACGGAAGCCCGAACGAGAAATCGAAGCCAACAATAAGCGGACCGGGAGTCGAGATCACGTGGTCGACGATCTCTTGCCGCTTCCAACCGCCTCGAGATTCCTCACCGTTCGCGTCCTTCGATGCGAACCAGATTCCCTTGTGTCGCCCTGGTCCCTTGGCTCCCGACCAGTCGACCGCAATTACCGTCGGCTCCGGCACGGCGAGAAGCTACCGTTCGCGCATGGCCGCCGACGTCGTTCTGGAAGCTCGCGGCCTCGTCAAGGACTACCGGCGCGACCGTGCCGTCGACGAGGTCGACGTCGTCGTGCGCGCCGGCGAGCGGGTCGCGTTGCTCGGCCCGAACGGCGCGGGCAAGACCACGACGCTGTTGATGATCCTCGGTGTCGTCGCGCCCGACGCGGGCTCGGTCTCCGTCTGCGGCTTCGACCTCGCGCACCAGCGCAGCCGGGCCGCGGAGTGTGTCGGGTTCGCGGCCGGATACCTGCCGCTCACGGAGCGGATGCGGGTCCGCGAGTATCTGCGCCTCTACGGCCAGATCTACGGCATCGCCGACCCGAACCCGCTGATCGACGCGGGCCTCGAACGATTCCGGATCTCCGATCTCGCGGGGGCGATGGGTACCGAGTTGTCGTCGGGGCAGCGCACCCTCATCGGGATCGTGCGCGCGACGCTGCATCGCCCGCGCCTGCTCGTGCTCGACGAGCCCACCGCGTCGCTCGACCCCGATGTCGCCCAACGCGTGCGCAGCGGTCTGCTCGACCTGTGTGCCCGCGACGGCACCGCACTCCTGATGACCAGTCACGACATGAGTGACGTCGAGCAGGTCTGCGAGCGCGTCATCTTCCTCTCGCACGGCCGCATCGTCGCCGACGGCCCGCCCGGCACCGTCGCGTCGGCGTACGGGCACGGCGATCTCGCGGGTGTGTTCCTCCATCTCGCGCAGACCCACGAGCCGTCCGGCTCCCAACAGAGCGATCATCCGTGAACCCGGTGACCGAGACTCCGCAACTCACCGCCCGGGGCAAGTCGTGGCTGCGCATGCGCGCGATCGCGCGGCGCCACGCTTACGTGCTGGTGCGCAGCCCGCACCGCCTGTTCGACGTCTCGCTGTGGCCCCTCGTCGACGTGTTGCTGTTCGGGTCGCTCGCCGCGTTCGTCGGCACCTCCGGTTCGACGTCCGCGGCGAAGGCGTCCGGATACCTCCTCGCGGGCATCGTTCTGTGGCACGTCATCTACCAGTCGCAGATCGCGATGAGTACGGGGCTCCTCGAGGAGACGTGGACCCGCAACCTGCTGAACCTGATGGTCACGCCGTTGCGGGAGGTCGAGTATCTCGGCGGGGTCGCGTTGTTCGGCATGGTGAAGCTCGTGATCGGCGTCGGCGTGATGGTGCTCGGCGCGCTCGCGTTCTTCTCGTTCCACACCTGGTCGCTCGGGTTCGGTCTCGTCCCGATCGTCGCGATCCTGCTGGTCGTCGGCTGGGCGATCTCGCTCTTCGTGATGGGTCTCGTGCTCAGGTTCGGTACGGGCGCGGAAGCCCTGGCGTGGGGCGTGATGTTCGTGCTGTTGCCGCTCTCGGGCGTCTTCTATCCGACGAAGGCGCTCCCGTCGTTCATGCAGCCGGTCGCGCTCGCGCTCCCGACGACGCACGCGTTCACGGCGCTGCGCGCGCTCGTCGACCACCGGGGGAGCGACTGGTCGCAGCTGACCATCGCCGCAGTAGGGTCGCTCGCGATGCTCGGCCTCGCGATGTGGTGGCTCGTCGCGATGCTGCGTGTGTTCCGCAAGCGCGGCTACATCACGCGCTACACCTGATCGATCACGCCGCGCCGTGCGCGGTCACGATCGCACCGCTTCCCAGCGGCAGCCGATGTCGACGAAGCCCTTCCGCTCGTACCACTGCCGCGGCCAGTCGTCGGCCAGGCAGAGGAGCCAGATCACGTCGCAGCCCGCGGCGCGCGCCCGCCGGATCGCGTCGCCGACGAGCGCGCGCCCGTGACCGTGTCGACGCGCGGACGGGGCAGTCATCACGGCCTCGATCGCGGCCGTTGCTCCGTCGATGCGCAGCTGCGTGCCCGCCACCGGGACGCCGTCGTCACCGAGTACCGCGAGGTCGACGATGCGCACGTGCGCGTTCGCGAACGACTCGCGGCGCACGAGATCGTCGACGTCCGCACCGACGATACCGGGGTGCTCCCGGCGCCAACTCGGCGCCCACAAGCCCGCCATGACTTCCTGGCTGATCGCGACCACGAGTCCCGCCGGCACCGGCGGATCCGGCGCGGCCGGGTCGAGTACCTGCAGGCGCAACTCTTCGATCTCCCACCCCAGATCGGACGGCGGCGGCCGGAACGTGACGGCCCGACGGTGCGAGAAGCCCGCGAGCACGCGGTCGGCTTCCGCGACGAGGGTCGCGGCGTCCGGGTCGCCGGTGATCCACAACGAGTTGTTCTCCCAGGAAGCGGGCACGCGTGGGTCGAGGCATGCCACTCCGCCGTCGACCGGCAACACCACCGCGGCGCGCCGTTCCGCCAGGCTGCGTTCGAACGCGGTCGCGCGCGCGAGCACATCGTCGACCGGTGGAATCTCGACCGGCGCAACGAACGCGCCGTCCGGCCCCGGGCGGTACGGCAGAACGCTCGTTACCGCGGCCACCGGCAACGGTCCGAACAGATGCGAGGAACGCACCTCGTCTCGCAGACGCGCGCGGTCGACGACGAGGACGAGCAGGTCGTCGCGGGCGGGGAAGAATCGCTCGGCCACGTGCGCGACCTGTCCGACGCCGGACAACCCGATGGAATCGTTCGTCACGAGGGAGGCGTCGACCACCGCGCCGGCATCGAGCGCCACCCGCCATTGCGCCGCGCCGATCAGGTGCAGCACCGGTTCGGTGTCCGTGGTCATGGCGGCAACGGTACGCGACGAAGAACGCGAATGCTCCGGCCATTCCTGGCCGGGGCATTTCGGTTTGGGCGGGAAGTGCTACGCGGCGGCGGGAAGCTTTTTGCCGCTCCACTCGCGCTTGTCGCTGTACTGGTAGTTCGTGATGAGGCTCACTGCGAGCACCGCGATGCCGGCGACGACGTACACGGCCGTCAACCCGCCGTCGGTGCCGTGGAAGTTCAACGCGAACGGTGCGACGAGCAACAGCGCGGCGGCGAGGTAGTCGCCGGCGGAGTGGAGAGTGAACGGCAGCACCTTGGCGATGCCGAGCGGGTACTTCGTCAACATGCCGACGACGAGCACGGTGGCGCCGACCACGATACCGGTGGCGACGGCTTTGCCGCTCCCGCCGACGGCGAGCGCGATGACGACGAGTCCGGCGCCGACGGCATAGTCGGCAACCGCGTGCAGCCACGCGGGGAGTAGGCGAACGAGCGACATGAGGGTCTCCTTCTTCGTTTGTCGACCACGGCGCGCCGACCGTTTCGGTCGGCTGCGCGGTGTTGTCGAGGGTCAGCCATTGTTCGTTGCCGACCCGAATCGCGGATGAATGCAAGACTCGGGTTCGTGGAATCACTCGTCGATCCCGACCGTCTCGCCGCCTGGATGGACACGCAGGACCTCGTGCCGGGCGCACCGATCGCCGTGGAGCGCATCACGACGGGCCATTCGAACGAAGTGTTCCGCGTGACGCGCGGCGAGCGCGCCTTCGTCCTACGCCGCCCACCGCGGACACCGCTGTCGCCCACTGCCCACGACATGGCCCGCGAGTTCCGGTTGTTGCGCGCGTTCCACGGTCGCGCCGCGGTCCCCGTGCCCGAACCGATCGCCTGTTGCACCGATCGCGAGGTGCTCGGCGCGCCCTTCTATCTGATGGCACCGATCGACGGTGTCGTCGTACGGGAGGCGATGCCGGCTCCGCTCGCGGTCGACGCGGGCGCGCCGCGTGCATGTTCGTTCGCGCTCGTCGACACGCTCGCCGGCATCCACGCGTTCGATTGGCGGGCCGGTGGCCTCGCCGACTTCGGCAAACCCGACGGCTATCTCGAACGGCAGGTGCCTCGGTGGCTCGGGCAGCTCGAGCGGTACGCGACGCGCCCGCTGCCCGACGTCGATGCCGCGGGCCGCTGGTTGCAGGCGCACACCCCGCCGATGCAACCGCCCGCCGTCATCCACGGCGACTACAAGCTCGACAACGTGATGTTCGCGCCGAGGCTGCCCGTCGAGCTCGTTGCCGTCGTCGACTGGGAGCAGTCGACGGTCGGCGACCCGCTCGTCGATCTCGGGTGGATGATCGGGCTCTGGGTCGAAGCGGGGGAGCGGGCCTCGCTCGCGGGCGCGTCACCGTTCGGTGCCGACGCCGACGTTCCGACGCGCCGCGAGCTCGTCGCGCGGTACGCGCAGCGGACCGGGCGCGACGTCTCGAATCTCGCGTTCTACTGCGTGCTCGGTCTGTTCAAGCTCGCGTGCGTGATGGAAGGCTCGTTCGCACGCTTCCGCGCCGGGACGAGCGACGACGCGTACTTCGCCGCGCTCGAAAGCGGCGTTCCCGCGCTCGCGCGTCGCGCGCTCGAGTTCGCCGAAGGCGGCGTCTGAGTCGAGTTCACCACCCGATGGACAACCGTCTCAGACGCCGGGGAAGCACGCCTGCGTGCCGAGCGTCGCCAGCCCGAGCAGATCGCCGTGGCCGTAGGTACGCACGTTGAACTCGGCCTCGGAGAACATGAGCTGCGTCCGGTCGGCGGTGTGGTCGAGCCCGACGAGGTGGCCGAGCTCGTGCAGGATGACGGCCTCGGCCTCGGCGCGGACCGGGATCGCGGCCGGCGAGAGCTGCGCGCGGTCGAGGACGACCTGCCCCGACACGTACACCTCACGATCGGCGGTCGTGTACACCGGAGTCGGTCCGCCGATCCCGGCGACGTAACCCGCGAGCTCGGGATAGTGCGCCTCGTCGGACCACGCGACGAGGACGGGCGCCCAGCGATCCGCGCCGTACCGTTTCGGTTGGTACGGGACTCGGTTCTTGGTCGGCGCCTCGGTCGTCGCGCCGTCGTTGATGAACTCGAACCCCGTGGCCTTGCCCAATCTGGCGATCGCGTCGTGGAGCAACGCCGGTCCGTCGACCGGCGCGCCGGTTGCGTTGACGACGTAGTGGATCGGCCGGCACGGGTCGAACGCGACCGGTACCGAGGGTGCGTCGGGCTGGTCGGCGAGCACCTCGTACTTGCCGGGGCCGGGTGGGAGTGCAGCGGGCTTCCCGATCGGGGCCGCGGCCTCTTCCTTCGAGGGCGGCGGGCGATCGAGTGGAGCGGCGGGCGCGATCGACGCCGACGGGAGCGCGATTGATTGAGAGCCGCTCTTGTCGTGGTGCAGCAGGTGCGACAGCCCCAACGAGGCCGCGACCAGCACCACGACGAGTCCGATCGGCCGTAACCAGGGCCCGAACCGCCCGGTCACGCTCGACCGGCGGCGCGCGCGACGGCGCGAACGGCGGGCGACATCGAGGTCGACGGTGTTGCGACCGAGCGGTCGCTCGCTCGTTCCCCAGCGCTTCCCGTCGAAGTAGCGCTCACCGGTACCGGTCGTGCTCCACGGATCGGGATACCAGCCGGGACGGCCCGGATTCTCGCGGTCTCCGCCCCCCGGTGCCGACACGGGCGGGATTCTAAATCCCGCTTCTCAATCGCTGTCAGTCGCGCAGGTCGACGATCACGGGGGCGTGATCGGACGGACCGGTGCCCTTGCGGGCGTTGCGGTCGACGCCGGCCCAGACGACACGTTCGGCGACGGGCGGGGTCGCCAGCGCGAGGTCGATGCGCATGCCGCGGTGCTGGTGGAAGTCGCCGGCCCGGTAGTCCCAGTAGCTGAAGAGTCCGTCCACGTCGGGATAGACGCGGCGGAACGTGTCCTCGAGACCCCATTCCTCGAGCCGGGCGACCGCCTTGCGTTCCGGTTCGGTGACGTGCGTGGCGCCGACGAACCGTTTCGGATCCCACACGTCGCGGTCTTCGGGCGCGACGTTGAAGTCACCCATGACGACCAGCGGGTCGTCGCGCGTGTAGTTGGCGTCGATCCAGTCGTACATGCTCGCGAGCCAGTGCAGTTTGCGTTCGTAGAAGTCGGTCGCGACCTCGCGCCCGTTCGGTACGTAGACGCTCACGACGCGGATGCCGCCGCAGGTTGCGGCCAGGACCCTCGCGTCGCCTTCATACGGGTCGACGTGGGCGTCGCCGAAGCCGTCCCCCGGGTCGGCGATGCCGACTCGCGACAGGATCGCGACGCCATTCCACTGGCCCTGCCCGTGATGGACAGATTCGTACCCGAGCGCCGAGAACGTGAGCGCCGGGAACGCCTTGTCGGCGAGTTTCGTCTCCTGCAGGCACAGCACGTCGACCTCGGCGTAGCCGAGGAATTCCTCGACCCGTGGGAGTCGGGCTTTGAGCGAGTTGACGTTCCAGGTCGCGAGCCGCATCGGGGGCAGGCTACGCCGACGGATCCGCGGGCAGATAGCCCGGGTTGGCGACGAGGAGCTTCTCCCGCACGGTCGCCCGCACGTGGTCGCGCACTGCGTCGAGTCGGTCGTCGAGCGAGCCGTCGCGTATCGCGGTCGCGAGCTCGCGTTCGAGGACTCGGGCGTCGCCGTCGTGCCCGAGCAGCGCAGCGGCGCGTGCACGTTCGGCGTCCGCGTAGGTGGCGCCGTATGTGAGCTCGCGCTCGATCATGCCGAGTGCGTTCACCGCGACGCGAGCGTGGAATTGCACGTGTCCCTCGGTGGTGGCCATCACGTCGTGCTCGACGAACTCGCGCACCGCTTGCACGAGCTCCGCCGCCGTCGGCCGATCCTGTGTCATCGCGTCACCACCCTCCGTCGAGGATCTCGAGCAGGTCCCATTCCGTCTCCGCGACCCTCCGGCCGAGCGTGGCCAGCTCGACCGAGCGGACGAGGCCGCTCAAGTGCGTGAACGCCTGGCCCACGCAGATCACCCCCCACTTCAAGGTCCCGAGCGCGATCCAGAACCGCAACGTGTCGTCGTCGACGGCGCGGCCGCCGGCCCGCTCGTACGCGTCGACCAGATCGGGGACGTCGCCGAAGCCGCCGACGAGACGATCGGGAACACCGAACCGCCACGACTTCACGCACAGCCAGCCGAGATCCTCGACCGGGTCGCCGAGATGCGCGAGCTCCCAGTCGAGGACGGCCCGGATGCCGTCGGGTCCGACGATGAAGTTGCCGTTGCGGAAGTCGCCGTGCACCAGTTCGGGCTGCGGCGGCGGCGGAGGGACGCGCTCGACCAGCCAGCGCAGGCCGAGCTCGAACGCGGGATGTGGTTCGCCGAAGGTGTCGAGCAGGGCGCGGTACTGGTCGAGCTGCGTGGTGGCGTCCTGGACGGGGAGCTTCGGGAGCGAGACGGGGGAGATCGCGTGGATACGGGCCGCGATCTCGCCGCACTGGGCGGCGAGGTGCGGGCGGGCGCGGGCGTAGGCGTCGTCGCGGAGAATCTTGCGGGGAATCGTCTCGCCGGCGACTCGGTCCATCACGAAGCCGCGTCCGAGGCCGTCGGCGGGCTGCAACAAGGTCCGGACGCGGGGGACGACGACGCCACCGGCCGCGGCCGCTTTCAGCAGGCGGTACTCGGTGGTCCGGTCCGACTCGCCGCCGTGTTCGCCGGGATCGCGCCGCAGGACGAAGCCGGCGCGGTCGCCGCCGTCGCGGCCCACGAGATCGAACGCCCAGGTCTCCCGGGAGGCTCCGCCGGACAGGCGACGCAGGTCGACGACCGATCCCTCGCCGCACGTCGGCGCGATCGCGCGGGCGAGCGCGTCGGGATCGGGAGGTCGGGCCACGGCCCGACGCTAGCGATCCCGTCCCGGCGTCGCGTCGGCAATGGAGCACTACGCTTCGCCTCCCGGCGAGGAGTCCTGCACCGCGATGAACGACGTCCAAACAGGCCCGATCGAGCCCGTGTGCGGCGCGAGATCGAACGTTTCGACGACGAGGCGGACGTCGTCGTGATCGGTCTCGGCTGCGCGGGGAGCGCCGCTGCGATCGCGGCGTCCGAGCGAGGTCTCGACGTGCTCGCGCTCGAGCGGCAGGGCGCGCCGGGCGGCACGAGCGCGATGTCCGGCGGGCTCGTGTATCTCGGTGGCGGCACGCCGGTGCAGCGCGAGTGCGGCTTCGACGACGACCCCGACACGATGTTCGCGTTCCTCGCGGCCGCGACCGCTGCCGCACGCCGCCGCGGCCGCCGACGACCGGCCCGATCTCGACAAGGTGCGGGTCTACTGCGACGAGTCGGTCGCGCAGTTCCACTGGCTCGTCGATCACGGCGTGCCGTTCCGAGCCGCGTTCTGTGACGAACCGAATCGCGAGTCGGCGGACGACAGCGGGCTGGTCTTCTCGGGCGGCGAGGACAGCCGGCCGTTCTGCGACGTCGCCCGGCCGGTTCCCCGCGGGCACAAGCCGCAGTTTCCCGACAGCGCCGGCAACTTTCTGATGCAGTGCATGACGCGCTGCGGTCGGCCGCGACCGGGACGCGCGTCGAGGTCGACGCGCGGCTCGACCGTCTCGTCGTCGACGACGACGGCGTGGTCGTCGGCGCGGCCGTCCGCCGCGACAACGCGACGCAGTACGTCCGCGCCCGACGCGGGGTTGTGCTCGCGACCGGAGGGTTCGCGTACAACGACGCGATGGTGCGGGAGCATTGCCCCGGCATGCTGCGGCCCGATCCCGCGTGGCGTATCGGCACGGATGCCGACGACGGCCGCGGCATCCGGCTCGGTCTCGGCGCGGGCGGTGCGCCGCTCCGGCTCGGTGTGTTCGAGTGCGCGCTGCCGCTCGGGCCGCCGCACCGGCTGTGCCGGGCGATCCTCGTCGATCGCACGGGGCGCCGGTTCGTCAACGAGGACACGTACACCGGCCGCATCGGCTGGAAGGCGCTCACCGAGCACGAGGGCGACGTGTTCATGGTGCTCGACGAGGCGATCTACGAACGGAACCTCCTGGGCCTGCGGTTCTCGTACGCGGCGGAGACGGTCGAGGAGCTCGCGCGCGATCTCGGCGTGCCGGCGCAGGCCCTGGCCGACACGGTCCGCAACTACAACGAGCACGCGGCACGCGGCGAAGACCCCGAGTTCGGCAAGCTGGCGCCGTTCGTCCAGCCGCTCGTGCCGCCGCTCGGTGCGATCGACCTGGGCGTCGACCGGGGCGCGATCTACGCGACCTTCACGCTCGGCGGGCTACACACCGACGTCGACGGTCGTGTCCTCGCGGCCGGCGGTGCCGCGGTGCCGGGCCTCTTCGCGGTCGGGCGAGCGAGCGCGAGCCTCGCCGCGGGTGGCTACGTGAGCGGGATCAGCCTGGGCGACGGCCTGTTCTTCGGCCGCCGCGCCGGCGCCGTCGTCTGACGCCGTGCGACGCTCGCGGATGGGCATCACGCGGGCATCGTGAACGACCCCGGCCCGCACGCGATGCTCGACGCGGCCCGCACCCGGGCCGCGACCCGGGTTCGCGAGCTGACGGAGACCTTGGCCGCGATCGTCGAAGCGTCGGAGTCGGCCAATCTCGACGACGAGCACGATCCCGAGGGTGCCACCGTCGGGTTCGAGCGGGCGCAGGTGGCGGCGCTCCTCGACGATGCCCGCGCGCAGCTGGTCGAGGTCGAAGCCGCGCAAGGGCGACTCCGCCTCGGCCGCTACGGAACGTGTGAGGTGTGCGGCGAACGGGTCTCGCTCGCCCGCCTCGAAGCACAGCCCGCGGCGCGGCGTTGCGTCCGCTGCGCGGATGCTGCCTCCCGCCCGCGCCGCGGTCGAGCCCCGGCCCGTCCCGACCGGCCGGAACGGTGATCTGCACACTTTCTCCACAGGCCCGTGGGGACTCCTCCACGGCAGATCCGTATCCTCGGGGGGTGACCTCGCTGGCGCCCAGAGCGCGAGATGGGCTCATCCGCACGGTCGTCGTGATCGAGGACGAGCAGTCGATCGCCCAGGCGGTCGCGGCGCGATTGCAGAGCGAGGGTTACGCGACCGAGATCGCTTCCGACGGCCCGGGCGGGGTCGCGCTCTGCGACCGGATACGGCCCGACCTCGTGGTGCTCGACCTGATGCTGCCCGGCCTCGACGGCATCGAGGTGTGCAAGCAGATCCAGCGCGAGCGTCCGGTGCCCGTCCTGATGCTGACCGCCCGCGACGGCGAGTCGGACCTGCTCGTCGGGCTCGCAGTGGGCGCCGACGACTACATGACGAAGCCGTTCAGCATGCGGGAGCTGATCGCCCGCGTGCACGCGCTGCTGCGCCGGGCCGACCGCGCCGCGGAGACGCCGCTCGAGGCCGTCGTCCGGGTCGGCGACGTGGAGCTCGACGCCACGACGCGGCGGGTGCGGGTCGACGACGAGCTCGTCCATCTGACGCCGATCGAGTTCGATCTCGTCCACTATCTCGCGGCCCGGCCCGGCCGGGTCTCGACCCGCGAAGAGCTGCTCGCGCAGGTGTGGGGCTACGACGTTCCCTCCGGGCGCGCGGACGGTCGATTCGCACATTCGCACGATCCGGCGCAAGCTCGGGTCGACGATCGTGCGCACCGTGCACGGCGTCGGTTACGCGGTCGAGGAGGCACGGGCAAGTTGAACCTGAAACGCCCACGGCCGCCGGAACGGCCGCTCGATCCGCTGCCGACGCTGAAGCTCAAGATCAGCGTCATCATCCTCGCCGCCGTCGCGGTCACCGTCGGGGTGTTCTTCGTCGGCCTGAAGGCCGGCATCTGGCCGTCGGTCGCCGGCGTTTTCGCCGGGCTCGTCGCCCTCGCCGTCGTCTGGGTGCTCGCGCGGGGTCTCACGTCGCCGCTGCGGGAGATGGTCGCCGCCACCGAGGCGATGGCCCGCGGCGATTTCACCGCACGGGTCACCGACGTCTCGCACGACGAGATCGGCACCCTCGCACGGGCGTTCAACCAGATGGCCGCCGAGCTCGCGGAGACCGACCGGTTGCGCCGCGATCTCGTCGCGAACGTGAGCCACGAGCTGCGCACGCCCATCACCGCACTCCAGGCCGTGCTCGAGAACCTCGTCGACGGCGTCGGGAAAGCCGACCCCGAGACGCTGCGCACGATGCTCGCCCAGGTGGAACGGCTCGGCCGGCTCGTGCAGCAACTACTCGACCTCTCCCGGCTCGAGTCGGGCACGCTGCCGCTCGACCGCGACCTGTTCGACGTGCGGCCGATGATCGAGCACGCCATCCGCGAGTCGCAGCTCCACGCGACCGACGTGCACTTCGAAATCGAGGCGCGTGCCGCGCGACTTCCGGCTCGAAGCCGACGCCGAGCGTCTGCACCAGGTCGTCGCGAACCTCGTCGAGAACGCGGTCCGCCACTCGCCACCGCAGGGGACCGTGACGGTCCGTGCGGTCGCCGCACCCGACGGTGGGGCGCGGCTCGAAGTCTCCGACGACGGCCCCGGCATTCCCGAGAGCGAAGCCTCGCGCGTGTTCGAACGTTTCTACCGCGCCGACTCCGCCCGCTCGTCGACGCGACGGCGGTGCCGGCCTCGGGCTCGCGATCGCACGTTGGATCGTCGAGTTGCACGGCGGCGACATCCGCGTCGCCCGCAACGAGCCCCACGGCTGTCGCATGGTCGCAACCATCCCGGGTCGCGTCGAACTTTCGGCGCTCCCCACTCCCGAGCTCATCGACTGAAGGACGGTAACGGTGCCCTTGACCTCGATCGAAGACGCGCTGCGACGAATCCGCCGAGGCGAGATGGTGCTCGTCGTCGACGACGAAGACCGCGAGAACGAGGGTGACCTCACGATCGCGGCGGAGTGGGTCACCCCGGAGGCGATCAACTTCATGTTGCGGTGGGCGCGCGGACTCGTCTGCATGCCGTGCAGCACGACCCGCCTCGACGAGCTCGAGATCGGCCCGATGGTTCCGGCCGACAGCGCCGGGTGCGACACCGCGTTCACCGTCACGATCGACCACCGCGACGCGGGGAGCGGCATCGGCGCGCACGACCGCGCGCTCACCGTCCGCAAGATCCTCGATCCCGCCTCCCGCCCCGAGCACTTCGTGCGGCCCGGCCACGTGTTCCCGTTGCGCGCCCGCGAGGGCGGTGTGCTCGAACGGCGCGGCCACACCGAAGCCGCCGTCGACCTCGCCCGGCTGGCCGGCTGCGCGCCCGTCGCGGTGATCTGCGAAGTGCTGCACGACGACGGCTCGCCCGCACGCTTCCCGTACCTCGAGCTGTTCGCGCAGGAGCACCGCATCGCGCTCGTATCGGTCGCGCAGCTCGTCGACCACCGCGAGCAGGCCGGCGCCACGACGGGCGCGAGCCGCACGCTGCTGCTCTGAACGGGGTAACGGCTCAGTCCGAGTCGGGCGGGGGGTCGAACAGCGTGAGCTCGGCAGCATCGGGCGCCTGGAAGAGGCGTAGCCATCCGTCGAGGTCGGTGCGGCGGATCGGGTAGCTATCCCAGGGTGGCTACGCGTTCCGGGCATGAATGCGCCGCCAGAGCTCGTTGGTCGGCACGTCGAGGTAGTGCAGCTCGACGCCGACACCAAGGCCACGAGCCGCGGATCGCATCTCGTCACGTTCGATCCGCGCCCAGAGCCCGAAATCGAGGACGACGCTCACGCCGCGGCGCAGGATTTCTTGGGCGAGGCTCCAGAGCTCGTGTTCGACCTTCGCACGGGTCGGCTCGTCCCAGGGGCTGGAGCCGAGGGCCACCAGCCATTCATCCTTCGTGAGGCGCACGGCGCTCCGGTCCTCCGCGAGCCGCCGTGCGAGTGCGGTCTTCCCTGCCCCGGGCAGCCCGCAAGTGAGAATCAGCCGGGCGTCGCTCACTTCGCCACCTCCCTGAACCGGGTCAGGCGGTCGCCGATTCCTCGGCCGCGCCCACCGGGCGACCGTCGACGATCTGGTCGAGATACTCGGACAGGCCGTAGCCGGTCATCCCGTTGCACGACCATTCCGTCATGCCCTCGGAGATGCGGGTGACGAGCTGCTCGCCCTCGGGTGTCTCCGCCGGTTGCGCAGCGGGATGAGGTTGAGGACGCGGCCGGTGATCTCGTAGGTACCGGCGTCGGTGGTGGCAGTGGCGCGCACCTCGGCGTGGTACTCGTCGTCGCCGGTCCACTCCGTCTCGATCGTCGCGTGGTGGATGTGCTCGTACGCGCCGTCGCGCAGCACCATGCCGCCGTAGCGCCGGCCGCCGTCGCGCGACGCGATGATCGACACGACGAAGCCGAAGTCGGCGCCGAAGTTCGCCGTGAGCCAGCGGTACCACCACGGCGCCTGCCAGAAGCGCGGGCCCCACGAGTGGTCGCGCAGGCCGAAGCCGTGGACGGGCCATTCGTCGTCGCCGACGCGGATCGTGCCGGTCACCGCCATGTGCTGTTCGTAGTGACCGCGTGCGAACCCGCCCGAGTGGTCTTCCGAGAGCGGGGCTCCCGTCGTCGTTCACGGGTTCGCCGCCGTACATCGGCGAAACGCCGTGGTGCACCAGGTCGACGTGCGCCTCGACCCACGGGTTCTCGGTGAACGCCTTCCGGGGGTTCGCCATCTGCAACGGCTCGGTGAGCAGCGCGAGCTTGCCGTCGTACGTGGTGCGCAGCTCCTCGAACGGGGTCACGACCTCGAAGCGCGTCCCGCCGGCGTCGAACGCGTCGTTGCTCGTGATCTTCGGGCGGTTGTAGGTGAACGCGACCCGGCCGTCGGGCAGGTAGAGGCAGGTTGTCAGCTCGGCGTAGCCCTCGTTGGCGCGGTTGCCGAGGCGGAGGAAGCCGCCGACGCGTTCCGCGGGGTCGTACACGTTGAAGTACATCGACTCGTTGAAGTTCGACGCCGCTTCGAGCGCGTGCATGTACTCGTCCTGCGGTTCCATCCGTATGCGCATGTCCGTATCTTGACCCGAAGCGCGACCGGATGCTCAGCTCCGGCCGGAATCGAGCGAGGGAGCAGGTGCGACGACGATGAGTCAGCCGGAGATCACCGAGATCACGACCGGATTGCAGTTCCCCGAAGGTCCGGTCGCGATGCCCGACGGCAGCGTGATCGTCGTCGAGCTGAAGGGCGGGTGCGTCACCCGGGTCCAGCCCGACGGGACCAAGTCGCAGGTCGCCACGCCGGGCGGGAGCCCGAACGGCGCCGCGATCGGGCCCGACGGCGCGCTCTACGTCTGCAACAGCGGCGGCTGGACGTTCGGCGAGTTGATCGGTCTCACGATCCCCGACGTCGAGCTCCCACCCGACCACAGCGGCGGCCGCATCGAACGCATCGACATCGAGACCGGCGCAGGTCGACGTCCTGTACACCGAGTGCGACGGCAACCCGCTGATCGGTCCGAACGACATCGTCTTCGACGCGCACGGCGGGATGTGGTTCACCGATCACGGCCGCAAGCAGGGGCGCGTGCAACACATCGGCGCGATCTTCTACGCGCAGCCCGACGGCTCGTCGATCCGCGAGGTCGTGTTCCCGAGCGACTCGCCGAACGGCATCGGCCTCTCGCCCGACGGCACGCGTCTGTACGCGGCGGAGACGCACACCGGGCGCGTGTACGCGTGGAACGTCACGGGTCCGGGCGAAGTCGAGCGCAATCCCGCGGGCGGGGCCGCGGGCAGCCTCCTCTGCGGACTGCCCGGCATGCAGCTGTTCGACTCGCTCGGTGTCGACGCCGACGGCAACGTCGTGGTCGCGACGCTCGTGACCGGCGCGCTCACCGTCATCTCGCCTGCAGGCGAAGTGCTCGACCAGGCCGCGCACCGGCGACCCGATGACGACCAACGTGTGCTGGGGCGGTCCCGATCTGCGCACGGCGTACGTCACGTGTTCGGGGACCGGCCGGCTCATCTCGATGCCGTGGCCGCGCCCCGGTCTGAAGCTGAACTTCTGAGCGGGAGCGGGAGCGACCCAACGGCTCGGTATGCGGCCGGCGGAAGGCCTCGCGTAGGTTGGCGCGAATGGGACCGCTTGCAGGAGTGAAGATCGTCGAGTTGGCCGGTATCGGGCCGGGGCCGTTCGCGGGGATGTTGCTCTCGGACATGGGCGCCGACATCATCCGGGTCGACCGTGCGCAACAGGTCAACCCCGCGGTGTTCGACAAGCCGAACCTCGAGCCCTTGTACCGCGGCCGCCGGTCGATCGGGGTCGACCTGAAGAACCCCGAGGGCGTCGAGCTCGTCCTGCGCCTCGTCGAGAGCGCCGACGCGTTGTTCGAGGGCTTCCGCCCGGGCGTGACCGAGCGCCTCGGCCTCGGCCCCGACGTCTGCCTCGCCCGGAACGAGAAGCTCGTCTACGGCCGCATGACCGGTTGGGGCCAGGACGGCCCGATGGCGCAGGCCGCCGGGCACGACATCAACTACATCGCCCTGGCCGGCGCGCTCGCGCACTTCGGCCGGGCCGAGAGCAAGCCGACGCCGCCGATCAACCTCGTCGGCGACTTCGGCGGCGGCGGCATGTTCATGGCCTTCGGCCTCGTCTGCGGGATCCTCGAGGCGCAGCGTTCCGGCAAGGGTCAGGTGATCGACGTCGCGATGGTCGACGGCACCGCGACGCTCATGTCGATGATGTGGGGCCTCAAGCAGATCGGCGTCGTGGAAGGAACAGCACGGCACCAACGTGCTCGACACGGGCGCGCCGTTCTACGACACCTACGAGACCAAGGACGGGAAGTACGTCTCGCTCGGTTCGCTCGAGCCGCAGTTCTACGCCGAGCTGCTCGCACGTACCGGGCTCGACGCGCGAAGGGCTCCCGGCCCAGATGGACGCGACCGGGTGGGACACGCTGCGCACGCGCTTCACCGCACTTTTCAAGACGAAGACGCGCGCCGAGTGGGACGAGCTGCTGCTCGGCACCGACGCGTGTTACGCGCCGGTGCTCACGATGAGCGAGGCGACCAACGACGCGCACATGAAGGCGCGCAACACGATCATCGAGCGTGACGGCGTGCCGCAGCCCGCGCCTGCGCCGCGGTTCTCGCGCACGGCCGGCGAGGTGCAGCGTTCGGCACCGTGGCCGGGCCAGCACACCGACGCCGCGCTCGCGCGACTGGGGGATCGCGGCCGCGGACGTGGCGAAGCTACGGGAGACCGGCGCGATCGCATAGCTCGCGCACGCGGCGCGAGCCGCGCGTCGCGAGTGGCCGGATCGGAAGCGGTCACCGTGACGTGGCCGACCTTGCGGCCCGGACGGGCGTCCTTGCCGTAGTCGTGGAGGTGTGCGCCGGGCGTGCGGAGGATCGCGTCGCGGTCGGGGAGCGCGCCGATGCAGTTCACCATCGCGCTCGGGCCGCGGGCCGCGGTCGACCCGAGCGGCAGGCCGAGAACGGCCCGGAGATGGTTCTCGAACTGGCTGGTCTCGGCGCCTTCGATCGTCCAGTGTCCGGAGTTGTGCACCCGCGGGGCGATCTCGTTCGCGAGGAGTGTCCCGCCGACGTCGAAGAGCTCGACGCAGCAGACGCCCACGTAGTCGAGGTCGTCGAGGAGCGGCCGGATCGCGGCCTCGGCCCGCGCCTGCAGGGCGGGTTCGAGGCCGGGTGCGGGCGCGAGCGTGCAGCGCAGGATCCCGTCGCGGTGGTGGTTCTCGACCGCGGGCCAGAACCCGAGCGCACCGTCGCGGCCCCGCACGGCGACGATCGACAGCTCGCGGTCGAACGGCACGAAGCCCTCCAGGATGCACGGCACCACACCGAGCGCGGCCCAGGCCGGTTCGACGTCGGCGGGCGTGCGCAGCACCGCTTGACCCTTGCCGTCGTAACCGCCGCGGCGGGTCTTCAGCACCGCGGGCAGACCGATCGCCGCGACGGCGGCGCGCAGGTCGTCGATCGTGTCGACCGCGGCGAAGGGCGCGGTCGCGATGCCGAGCGACTGCAGCTTCTCCTTCTCGGTGACGCGGTCCTGCGACACGTCGAGGGCCGGCGCGGGCGGGAACAACGGCGCAACGGATTCGAGCGCACGTGCGGTCGCGGCGGGGACGCCCTCCCATTCGTACGTGATCACCGAGGCACCGTCGGCCGCCCGGCGCGCTGCGTCGAGGTCGTCGAGGGCGCCGACGACGAGGTCGCCGACGGCCGCGGCGGGCGCGCCCGCTACCGGGTCGAGGAACGTGAACGAACAGCCGAGCGGGATGCCGGCCAGGCCGAGCATCCGACCGAGCTGACCTCCGCCCAGGACCGCGACGTGCGCCATGCGGGCGAACGCTACCGACCGGGGGCTCGCCGACCGGGCCTCAGGCTTCGAGCGCGAGCGGAATGATGTCGGGATCGACGAGCGCCGACTCCTCCAGTCGGAGCGAGTCGATCTTGTCGAGCGGGCGCTGCAGGGCCCGGTGCCGCGTCGTCATCAGGGTCGCGTACTCCTTCGAGACGCCGTCGAAGCGTTGCTGCACGCGTTCCAGCTGCGTGGCGTACTTCTCCCATTGGAGCGAGAACTCGCGGAGCAGCCCGAGGATCTCGTTCGACGTGCGTTCGAGCCGGAAGTTGTCGACGGCCTGGCGGACGACGGCGAGGACCGCGTAGAGGGTCAGGGGCGAACACAGCACGATCTTGTTCCGCATCGCGTCGTCGATCGCCTCCCGGTCGTGTTCCTGCACGAACGCGTAGACCTGTTCGTTCGGGATGAAGAGCAGGAGGCAGTCGACCGTCTCGTCGCGTGCGTCGAGGTAGCCGCGCGTCCGCAACTCCTTCACCCGGTCGCGCACGTCGCGCAGGAACTGGTCGCGGCACCGGTTCCGTTCGATGTCGTTGGCGGCCTCCAGATAGCGGACGTAGTTGTCGAGCGGGAACTTCACGTCCATGTGCATGACCAGACCGTTGGGCAGCAGGAACGTGTAGTCGGGCCGGCCCGCGCCCGCCAACGTCGCCTGCTTTCGGTAGTTGACGCCCTCGAGGAAGCCCGCGAGCTGCAGCACGTCCTCGGCCATGCGTTCACCCCACTGGCCGCGCACGCGCGAAGCTCGCGAGCGCCTCCTTGAGCTGGTGGGTGTGCTCGGAGAGCGCGTTCAGCCCTTCGTGCTGACGTTGGAGCTCGTTCGTCAGCTCGCCGAACGCCTTGTGGCGGTCGTGCTCGAGCTCGCGGACGAGCTCGCTGACCTTGCCGAGCTCGCCCGTCATCGAGACGAGTTGTTGGTCGATCAGGCCCTTCTTGCCGTCGAGCTCGCTCGTGGCGAGCAGTCGTTGCTGTTCGAGGACCGAGCGGTTGGCGTCGATCAGACGCTGCACCAGCTCGTTCTGGTCGACGGGAGGCGGCGGCTCGACCCGGGCGCGCGCGAGCCCGACCTTCACGACGAGCGCCCCCGCGGCCGCCGCGACGAGACATCCCACGATCACACCGAGTACGAGTCCGATCACCATGCGCGGACCATAACGACGAGGTGTGACACCTACGTTCGAGCGCGGCATCCGGCGCCTCACCCGGCGCCTCACCCCGAGCGGCGTCGGCGGGCGCTATGCGCTCTGCGAGACGGGCGGCGAGGTGGTGTCGAGCACCGGGATGGTGCCGTCGCCGAGCAACGAGGCGACGACGGTTCGCACCGGCCCGCGCCGTTCGTGCTCGTAGCTGGTGACATTGGCGTTGAACGCCGTCGCCGCGCGCTGCGACCCGTCGCTCAGGAACTTGGCCAGGGCCACCAGCACCGAACTGTTGCCGTGGACCCGCGGCGACGCGGCGGCGGTGGCGATCAGCTCGCGCCCCAGCCCCTCGACGTCGTTCGCGGCCTCGACCTGGGTGGCGAGACCGCCGTGGGCGCGCACGTCGCGCCAGCGTGCAAGCGCGGTGTCGACGCTGCCGACGAGGGAGTGGACGGGTCCGGGCACCGGACGGAGCTGGTCGTCGACCGCGGCCAGCAGCAGGTACCGGTGGTCGAGGCCGGTCGAGAGCGACGACCAGGCCGTGTCGACGTTCCGCTTCGCCTTCTCGATATCGGGACGTGCGCTGAGCACCGACGATCCGGCGCCGACGATGGCCGCCACGATCAGTACGGGAAGCAGCACGCGTACGACGCGCACCACGTGCATGGGCGACGACGCTAGCCGTGCCCGGTCCGCGATCGGGGCATATGCCGGTCGCGGCGCGCGCTGGGAGATCCGAACTCCCGAGGGCTGCGAATCCACGGAGATAGCCTCCGTCGAGGCGGAAGGGGTGCCACATGGCGCGGATCGTCGTAGTCGGCGGCGGGGTGGGCGGCCTCACGAGCGGCATGTTGCTCGCCCGGGACGGACACGAGGTGACGGTGCTGGAGCGCGACGCCGCGATCCCGCCGGAGTCGCCCGACGACGCGTGGTCGAGATGGGAACGGCGCGGCGTCAACCAGTTCCGCATGATCCACCTGTTCGCGCCGCGCTTTCGTGCGCTGCTCGAGGCCGAGCTTCCCGACGTCCTCGTCGAGGCCGAGGCGCTCGGCGCGATCCGCTACAACCCGATGCAGCTCGTCCCGGCCGAGATGATCGGCGGCTACCGCGAGACCGACGCCGAGTTCACGATGGTTTCGGCGCGCCGGCCGGTGATGGAGACCGCGATCGCCCGCGCCGCCGCGCAGACGCCCGGGCTCGAGGTCCGGCGCGGTGTCGCCGTCACGGCCTTGTCGAGCGACGGCGAAGTGGCCGCCGGGGTGCCGCACGTCGTCGGCGTGGGTACCGACACCGGTGAGGAGCTGCCGGCCGATCTCGTCGTCGACGCGTCGGGCCGGCGGTCGCCCCTTCCCGCGATGCTCGACGCGCTCGGCGCACGCGCGCCCGAGGAAGAGGTCGAGGACTCCGGCTTCATGTACTTCGGCCGCCACTTCCGTTCGACCGACGGCGAGATGCCGCCGTTGATGTGCGGGATCCTGATGCCCTGGGGAACCGTGTCGACGCTCACGCTCCCCGCGGACAACGGAACGTGGGGCCTCGGGCTCGTCACGAGCGCGAAGGACGCGGCGCTGCGCGGGCTGAAGGACACCGACACCTGGATGCGGACGTGGCGATCGTTGCCGCTCGTCGCGCACTGGGCCGACGGCGAGCCGCTCGACGACGAAGTGGCGATCATGGCGAAGATCGAAGACCGCCACCGTTCGTTCGTCGTCGACGGCACTCCGGTTGCAACCGGGGTCGTCGCGGTCGCCGACGCCTGGGCGTGCACGAATCCGTCGCTCGGTCGCGGCGCGTCCATCGGTTTCATGCACGCGGTCGCACTGCGCGATCTGTTGCAGGTCGCGTCGATCGACTTCCCGGTGGAGCTCGCCCAGCGCTGGCACGAGGTCACGCTCGCGACCGTCGAGCCCTACTACCGCGCCACGCTCGACTTCGACCGCCACCGTCTGGCCGAGATCGACGCGGGCATCGAGGGCAAGAGCTACGAGCCGGGTGACGAGAAGTTCGAGATGACGCAGGCGCTCGGGTCGGCGGCCGGGAAGGATCCCGAGCTGTTCCGTTCGATGCTGAGCGTCGCGGCGGTGTTGGCGTGCCCCGACGAGATCTTCGCCCGGCCCGGCGTGGCGGAGAAGGTCATGGAGCTCGGCGCGAACTGGCGCGACGACCCGGTGTTCGCGCCGACGCGCGAAGAGTTGTTGGCCATCGTGGCCGGTTGGACGGGGACCGCGATGCGTATCGACTCGGGTGGTGTGACGCTCGACGTGCAGGTCGAAGGGGAGGGGCGGCCCGTCGTGCTCCTGCACGGCTTCCCCGACAACCGGCGCTTGTGGTCGAAGCAGGTTCCCGCGTTGGTCGACGCCGGCTTCCAGGTGATCGTGCCCGACCAGCGCGGCTACGGAGCGAGCGACAAGCCGGCGGAGGTCGAGGCGTACTCGATCCCGTTCCTCGCGATCGACGTGACCGCGATCCTCGACCACCTCGGCCTCGAGCGCGCGCACGTCGTCGGCCACGACTGGGGTTCCGCGGTCGCGTGGGCGACCGCGGCGTTCGCGCCCGATCGGGTCGACCACCTCGTGGCGCTCTCGGTCGGCCACCCGAGCTCGTTCGGCGAGCGCGGGCATGGCGCAGCGCGAGAAGTCGTGGTACATGCTCCTCTTCCAGTTCCGCGACATCGCCGAGCAGTGGCTGACGATGAACGACTGGGCGAACTTCCGCGAGTGGTCGCACCATCCCGACGCCGACGCGGCGATCGCCGATCTCGTGCGCGACAACTCGCTGACGCCCGCGCTCGACTGGTACCGCGCCAACATCACGCCGCAGGCCCTGATCGATCCGCCGCTCGAGCTCCCGCAGATCCAGTCCCCGACGATGGGGGTGTGGAGCAGCGGCGACTTCGCGCTGCTGGAAGAGCAGATGACCGGCTCGGCGAAGTTCTGCGCGAACACGTTCCGCTACGAGCGGATCGACGGTCCGGGCCACTGGATGCAGTGGGAGTCGCCCGCCGAGGTGACCACGCTGCTGCTCGACTTCCTGCCCCGCTGACCCGCCGCGGGTCGGCTCGCGCCGCCCCGTCACCGGGGCTGTCACGGTCGAGTGACGCGCTGTGTCACGCTCACGTGGAGCACCATGGTGTCGGTGCGCCGCGGGGCCGTCCGCGGTCCGATCGGTTGGAGACTCGGGTGGCCGCCGTGGTCGAGAGTCCGGAGCAGGCGGAGATGATGGTGTCGGTGCTCGACACCTTCACCTTCCGGGCCGGCGATCGTGTGCTCGCGCTGCCGAGCGGTTCGCGCAAGCTCCTCGCGTTCCTCGCGCTCCGCGACCGGCCCGCGACCCGTCACCTCGTCGCGTCGACGTTGTGGCCCGAGGCGCCGCCGCAGGACGCGGCCAGCAGCCTGCGTTCCGCGCTGTGGCGGTTGAAGCCCACCGCGAGCGCGGCGGTAGTCGTCGAAGATCTCGATCTGGGTCCGCATCCCGGGCGTGCGCGTCGACATCCGCGAGTCGCGGGCGCTCGCGCACCGGCTGCTCGATCCGTCGAGCGAGATCCTCCCGAGCGACGAGACCGCGGCCGCGGTCGCGTCGCTCTCGGTCGACCTGCTGCCCGGCTGGTACGACGACTGGGTCGTCATCGAGAACGAGGAATGGCACCAACTCCGCCTGCACGCGCTCGAAGCGATGGCCGCGCACCTGACGAGCAAGGGCCGCTGGGCCGAAGCGGTCATCGCCGCGCTGGCCGCCATCCGGGCCGAGCCGTTGCGCGAGAGCGCGCACGGCGCGCTCGATCAAGGTGTTCCTCGCCGAGGGCAACCAGATGGAGGCGCTCGAGGGCTTCAACCGGTACCGCTCGATGTTGAAGACCGAGCTCGGGATCGAGCCGACCGCGCAGCTGACGAGTCTCGTCGCCAACCTCGGTCGCCGCCACACCGACCCGTGACGGCCTGACGTCGGCGTGCGGGCGTCGAGCTCCTGCACGCGGGCGGCGAGGGTCTCGAGGAGCTTGCGGCTGATCGACGGCGAGCTGTCGAGCAGCGCGAGGAACTCGCGGCGCCCGAGCACCGCCACCTCGAGCGGCGTCTCCGCGACGACGGTCGCGTTGCGGGGCGCCCGGTTGAGCATCGAGAGCTCGCCGACGACACCGCCGCCCTTGACCGTCCCGACCCGGCGTCCGTTGCGGACGTCACCTTGCACTTTCCCTGCAGGATCACGAACGCGTTGGTGCCCGATTCGCCTTCGGTGACGAGCGTCGCGCCCGCGGCCCGGGGCTCGACGACGGCCGTCTTCGCGAGGAGTTTGAGCTCGCGCTTCGAGCAGTTCGCGAACAGGGGCACCTCGGCGAAGTTGGCTTGTACGGCGGCGGCCTTCGACGGCCGCAGCGCGCCGGCGTGTAGGCCTGCTCTTGCGTGACGTCGCTCGCGAACCCGTGGGAAAGCACTGGACCCTCCTTCTCGGACCGGTGTCGTGGTGGCGGGGGTCGTTGTCGGCGTGTAGTCAAGCATGCCGGGGCGGCCGGCACCCGCGACGGTGGCGCACCCGGTTGATACCGTGCGGGCATGGCTCTTTCCCGAGCCGTGTGCGCGACGCTCGCCGTCGCCCTGCTCGGGAGCGCCGGGTGGGGTTGGCGGTCCGGCGGGCGTGTCGCGGCGAGATACGACGCAACCGTCGAGCACGCGATCGACGGCGACACGATCGTCGTCGACGTCGGCGGCCGGACCGAGAAGGTGCGCATCCTCGGCGCCGACACGCCCGAGACGGTCGACCCGCGCAAGCCCGTGCAGTGCTTCGGTCCCGAGGCCAGCGCGCACACGCACGCCCGGCTCGCGCCCGGCACGCCACGTGACCCTCGAGACCGACGCCGAGGCGCGCGACAAGTACGGCCGGCTCCTCGCGTACGTCTACGTCGGCGGCGCGCGTTACGACGACGAGCTGTTGCGCCTCGGATTCGCGCGGCCTGCTGATCATCCCGCCGAACGGCGTGCACGCGCGGGTGATGCTGCAGGCGGAGCTCGAAGCGCGCGCCGCGCGCCGGGGCCTGTGGGCCGCGTGCCCCGGTTCTTAGACCGTGGTGGCGAGGATCTCGTCGACGATGTCGAGCGTGGTGTCGGGGTGCAGGAACGCGAGGCGGGCCACGGTCTCGTCGTGCCAGCGCGTCGGCACGACGAGCGCGACCTGGTCGCGGTGCAGCTGCTCGCACCAATCCGTGTACTGCTGCGCGTCCCAGCCCTTGCGCCGGAACAGCACGATGGAGAGCTCGGGTTCGCGCACCAGCTCGACGTGGGGGAGCGCGCGGATGCGATCGGCGGCGAGCGCGGTGAGCGCGAGGACCTTCTCCACCGCGCTCCGGTACGCGTCGGAGCCGTGCACTGCGAGCGAGAACCAGAACGGCAGCCCGCGGGCCCGGCGCGAGAGCTGGTACGCGTAGTCGCCCGGGTTCCACCCCGTGGTCTCGTCGTTGACCGAATCGAGATACGCGGCGTGCTGACCGTGGACGCTGCGGGCGAGGCTCGGCTCGCGGTAGAGCAGCGCGGCGCAGTCGAGCGGTGCGAACAGCCACTTGTGCGGATCGATGACGAGCGAATCGGAGTGTTCGATCCCCGCGAATCGCGCCCGGGCCGACGGCGCGAGCAGCGCGCCGCCGCCGTACGCGGCGTCGACGTGCATCCAGAGCCCGCGTTCGCCGCAGATGCGGGCGACGCCGGCGAGGTCGTCGACGAGCCCGGCGTTCGTGCTGCCGGCGTTCGCGACGACACCGCAGACCGACTCGACGTCGTTGCAGCTCTCGAGCGCGCCGGCGAGGGCGGCGCCGGTGAGGCGGTCGTCGACCAGGGGCACGAGCAGCGGATCGACGTCGAGCAGGTGCATCGTGTTGCGCACCGACGAGTGCGTGTCGTGCGTGATGGCGAACTTGAGTCGCCGGCGGTCGCCGGTACGGCGGCGGCCGGCGTCGCGCGCAACGGCGAGCGCGGACAGGTTCGCGGCGGAGCCGCCCTGGACGAACGTGCCGCCCGCGCCCGCAGGCATGCCGGCGAGATCGGCGATGAATCGCAGCGCCTCGTTCTCGGCCCAGACCGCGCCGGCCGACTCGATCCACGACACGCCGCTGATCGACGCGAGCGACACCACCGCGTCGAACAGCATCGACGCCTTGGTCGGTGCCGACGGGATCCAGGCGAGGAATCGGGGACTGTCGGCCCGGATCACCGCGGGCCCGAGCACCGAGCTGAACAGCTCGAGCACCGCCCGCGGGTCGTTGCCGGTCGCGTTGATCCCGGTCGTGGCACTCATGGCGCCCGCACGGGCGGGCACCTCCGACGGCGGGACCGTGCCCTTCAGCGGCGTCGGGTCGAGGGCGACGAGCTCATGCAGCAGCCCGAGGACGTCGTTCGCGAGCGCCTGCGTCGCGGCGTCGAACTCGTGCATCGGCGGAGGATACCGGGGGTGACGCGCTCACTCTCGGAGGAGTTCGGTGCGCATCTTGTCGATCGCGCGCCCGATGAGGGCCCCGGCCTCTGCCCGGCTGCAGCCCAGGCGGGGCGCGAGCTCCTTCATGGTCAGGACGTCGCTGCCCTGGAAGCCGAACCGGAAGCACAGCGCGGCGCGCTCTTGGGCAGTCAACCTGTCGAACGCGTGGGGGCCGAAGAACTCGTGGGCGTCGCCGTCGGGGTCGTCGGCGGCGAGCTCGACGCCGGGCGCATCGGGATACGGCCAGCCGTCGTCGCTCGGAAACAGCGGCAGCGTCGACCTCATCCGGTCGGTGCGATGACGGTCGGTCCCATGCGCGGTCCCCCGGTTCGACGCGGCCGTAGTCGGCGTGGATGCATCGTCGCGGTCTCCGCGCCGGCCGTCAACGGGTGAGGCGCCCGGCCCGGCTCGGCGGAGGTGCGGGCGGCGTCGCCGCGGCCAGCGTCGCCCGCAGCTCGCCGAGATGGTCACGCGGCCCCTTGCGGGCCTGGAGGAGTCCGTGCGGCGCGTGGTTCGCCTCGTTCTCGAGGAGGCCCGAGCCACGGCGACGGTTCGCGCGACGCTGCGGCGCGCGCCGACGGAACGGGCCTGCGCCCACGAGCAGTGCACCTCGTCCTCGGCCCGGCTCAGCGCGACGTGCAGCAGCCGGCGCTCCTCGGCCTGCGCGTCGGGCGAGACCGCCCACGAGATCGGGACGAGGCCCCGTTCGAGCCCGGTGACGAACACGACCGACCATTCGAGCCCCTTGGCGCGGTGGAACGTGACCAGGTCGACGCCGGGCGCGGTGTTCGACGCGCCGCCGGTCGCGGTGTCGAGCCACGCGACGAACTCGGCGACGGTCCCCGCGCCCCCGACCGCCGCGAGGTAATCGCGGCCGAGGTCCAACACCGCGTCGAGATGCATCCGTTCCTCGTCCGAGAGCGCGACGACGCGCTCCGTGGGCGCGCCGGGGGTGTCGTCGCGGCCGTCGGGTTCGGCGTCCGCGGCGAGGTCGGCGAGGTGGTGCGCGACCGGGCGACCGGGCGATCCTGCGGTCGGCGTCGCGGAGCCGGTCGAGGAGGGCGCGCACGGGCGCACGCGCCGTGAAGCGTTGACCTTCCCCGATGCGGAACGGCACGCCGCGGCGCGTGAATGCCGCTTCGAAACGCGACGACTGCGCGTTCGTGCGGAAAAGGACGGCCATCCGGTTCCAGGCCACGCCCGCCGCGTGTGCATCGCGGCAGGCGTCTGCGACCGCGTTCGCCTCGGCGTCGTCGTCTTCGTGCGCGGTCACCGTCGGCGGCGCGCCGTCGGCGCGGACGGCATCGGGTCGCCGGCGCGCGGCGCCCGCGGCCGGTGCCCAGCGCCGCTTCCGCGATCGAGACCACCGCCGGGGTGCTGCGGTAGTTGCGGCCGAGCGCGATCGTCGTGCCCCCGGGAAACGCGCGTTCGAACGCGACGAGCGGGGTGGCGTCGGCGCCGGTGAAGCCGTAGATCGCCTGGGCCGGGTCGCCGACGACCGTCAACGAGCACGTCCCGCCGAGCCACGCGCGCAGGAGGCGCAACTGCAGTGGTGTCGCGTCCTGGAACTCGTCGACGAAGAGGTGGCGGAACCGCCAGCGTTGCCCGGCCGCGAACTCCTCGTCGCGCGCGATCGCGTCGGCGCAGCGGCTGAGGACGTCGTCGAAGTCGATGAGGTGCCGCCGGCGCTTCTCGGCCTCGTAGCGGGCGTAGTGCTCGGCGACCCGCCCGGTTCCGCGGGGTGGCCGGCGCCCGGCCGCGTCGGCCGCGGCCTCGTAGTCGTCGGAGGAGATGAGGCGCGCCTTCGCCCATTCGATCTCGGCCGCGACGTCGGCGATCGCCACGGTGGCGGACGCGCCCCGGGCGCCGACGATCGGGCCGAGCAGGCGGGCCTTGCGGTCGAGCACCCGCGGCGCTTCGCGGTTGCGCTCGGCGGCGTGGCGGCCGAGCTGTGCCAGGGCGATCGCGTGGAAGGTCCCGGCGGTGATCCGCCCGTCGACGCCGAGCCGGCCGATACGCGAGACGAGCTCGCCCGCGGCCTTGCGGGTGAACGTGACCGCCAGCACGTGCTTGGCGACGATGCGGTCCTCCCGGGCGCCGTAGGCGATGCGGCGCGTCAGGCACGCGGGTCTTGCCCGAGCCCGCGGGAGCGATGATCGCGAGCGGAGCCGCGTCCGACGTGACCGCGTCGAGCTGGAGGGGGTCGAGATCGGCGAGCAGCGCGTCGCGCACGTTCGGACGGTACACACCGGGTGCGCCACGCGTCGGAGTCGGTCGCCGACTGGGCCGACGGGACGGCCTCCGGAACGCGGAAAGACCCCGAGTAGTCTTCGCTGCGTTGGCAGCTCCGATCTCCTCGGGGCCTTCCCTCCGGAGCCTGATCCGCCGGGCCGCCCTCGCAGGCGCCCGCCGAACCGGCCGGCCGGTCCGTGCGCTTTCCCGAAGGTCTGCGCACGCCCCGGTCCGCACGTACGTCCGTTCCGTCCCCGCAAGCGGTTTCGGAGTCCGACGCATCGGCGAACCGGTGAGAGCGCACATTACGACCGCGCCGCGCGATGGTCAAGAGGAATCTGTCCGGGGATTTCGACCGTCGACGTGCGTGGCATTGTCGAAGCGGCCCGCCGCGATTTGGGTCGCAATTGGTCGACGCGGCTTCGCGCGCGCTGTTCGCGCAGCATTCACAGGACGCGTGCCTTGGTGTCGCACGGACGCGGTATAGATGGAGGACATGGAGATCGAGCTCGTTCGAGGGACCCGCAGGCGCAAACACGTCGAGGCGGTGCTGGTCGGTGATCGGTTGCGGGTTTCGTTCCCGCGGTGGATGTCGATCGACGAGGCCCAGGTCACGGCGCAGGAGCTCGCGGAGCGGATGCGGCGCCGCACCCAGTCGTCCGCGATCGACGTCGCGGCCCGCGCCCGCCGGCTCGCACGGGAGATGCGGGCTGCCCGCGCCCGCGCAGCGTGCGTTGGGTCGACAACATGCGCCACCGTTGGGGCTCGTGCACCCCGGAGGACGGAACGATCCGGGTCTCGTCCCGCCTCGCGGCCTACCCGTCCTGGGTGCTCGACTACGTCCTCGTCCACGAGCTCGCCCATCTCGTCGTGCCGAACCACGGGCCCGATCACGACGCGTGGGTCGACCGCTTCCCGTACTCCGAGCGCGCCCGCGGCTTCCTGATCGCGGTCGACCTCGACCCGGTCGACCGTGACGACGACGTCCCCTCGCTGCTCGAAGGCGACGTGCGGCCCTGACGGTCCAGGGTGCGGGCGCCGGTGCGCGCATAGAATTTCGGCGTGCCGTACCCCAAGAAGCTGCTCAACGACGGCGAAGAGGTCGCGCTCGACCTGCGGCCCCACTGGTGGTTCTTCTCGAAGCACATCCTGACCGGGATCCCGCTCTTCATCCTGGTCATCCTGACCTTCGAGCTGCCGGGCGGCGGCGGCCGCAAGGTGTTCCAGCTCATCTGGGCGATCGCCGCGGTCGCGTGGGCGGTCTGGCTCGGACTCAAGTACCTCGAGTGGAACTTCACGCACTTCGTCGTCACGACGACCGGGTCATCTACCGCACGGGTGTTCTCGCCAAGCGCGGCGTCGAGATCCCGATGGAACGCATCAACAACATCAACTTCCATCAGGGCATCTTCGAACGGATCATCGGCGCGGGCGACCTCGACATCGAGTCGGCCGGCCGCGACGGCCAGTCGCACTTCGACGACGTGTGGCATCCCGACGGCGTGCAGCAGGAGCTCTACCGCCAGATGGAGGCGAACGCGAAGAAGCGCGCCGGCTGGTCGAACCCCGGCCGCGCCGCCGGCTCCCGCTGCGAGCGCCGGCCGCGCCCGCGCCGCCGACGATCCCCGAACAGCTGCAGCAGCTCGCCGACCTGCGCGACCGGGGTGTGATCACCGCCGCCGAGTTCGAGACGAAGAAGGCGCAGCTGCTCGAGCGCATGTGACACCGGCGAGAGTGGTCTCGTTGGTCCCGAGCGCGACGGAGACGCTCATCGCGCTCGGCGTCGTTCCGGTCGGGTGCACGCGGTTCTGCGATCTGCCCGGCATCGCCGACGGTCGGCGGCACCAAGAACGTCGACGTCGACGCGGTCGTCGCACTCGCGCCCGACCTCGTCGTCGTGAACGACGAGGAGAACCGGATCGAGGACGCGACGCGCTCGCCGCGCGCGGGCTTGCGGCTGCACTCGATGTCGCCGCGCTCGGTCGGCGACGTCGGGCCCGCGGTCGCCGCGCTCGCGGACGGCCGTCGGCGTCGATCCGCCCGCGTCCCTTCGACGGCTGGGCGGAGCTGGCGACGAGCGCACGCGGGTCCCGACGCGTGTGCGCGCCTTCGTCCCGATCTGGCGGCGCCCGTGGATGTCGCTCGCGGCCGACACCTACGGCTCGTCGTTGCTCGCGCCACATCGGGATCGCGAACGTCTTCGCCGACGCGCGCGGAGCGCTATCCGGAGGTGGCGCTCGCCGACGTCGCCGCGCGCGCGCCCGACCTCGTGCTCCTGCCGAGCGAGCCGTACGCGTTCACCGAACGGCACGCGGCCGAGTTCGCGCGATCGCGTGCCCGGCACCGCGCGTGTCGATTCGTCGACGGCCGCGACCTGTTCTGGTGGGGGATCCGCACCCCGGCGGCGGCCGAGCGCCTGCGGAGGCGCCGCTCTGATGGCGCGCGTGCAGCGTGCGCATCGACGATCTCGAACGCGGCGACCTGCCCGCGCTGTCGGTCAAGACCGGGACGCACGTGCGCGAACCCGGTCGCGTCGTGTTGCGCCCCGAGCAGCGCCCTGGTCGCCGCTCGGCCCGAAGATCACGGCGATCCTGCCGCTCGAAGCGACGCGGGCCCGGGCGCCGGCGCGTGCTCACGCGCGTGACGTGGGTCCTGCTCGTCTCACGGCCGCGGCGGCGTTCGTCGCCGCGCTCACGGGCGTGGGTTCGGCGGTGCTGTTGCTCGCGGTCCTCGGCGCTCGTCGCCTACGTCGCCGCTCGTCGTGGTCGGCGAACGGCGGTGGATCGGCTCGAAGCCGTCGCGACCGCGACGGCGAGGTCGTGCTGACGCACGTGCACCGCGCGTTCGCCCGTGCCGTCGACGAACAGTACGGGCGCTAGGAGCGTCAGTCGGAGACCTCGGGGCGACCGAGCTCGCGCAGCCGTGCGCGCAACGCGCGGCGGCGGCATCGAGTGCGCGCCGAAGTCGGGGGACGGGTCGGCGTGCGCGAACGTGAGCTCCTCGGGGTGATTGATCGGCACGACGTGCAGGTGCGTGTGCGGCACCTCCTCACCGACGATCAGCATGCCGACGCGGCGCGGCTTCCATTCGAGATCCTGGGCGCGCCCGATCTGCTGGGCGACCGCGAAGAGGTGGGCGGCGAGCGTCGGGTTCGAGGTCGATCCAGTGGTCGACCTCGGCGCGCGGAACGACGAGCGTGTGCCCGGGCATCATCGGCGCGATCGACAGGAACGCGACCGCACGGTCGTCCTTCCACACGAACTTGCCGGGCAGCTCGCCCGCGATGATCCGGCTGAAGATGCTCGGCACCGGCCCTCCGTCCTCAACGTGTGACGATGCCGGCTCCGTCGACCGCCGCGCACGACGATCGGCGTCGGGGTCGAGCCGGTGACCGAACGGTAGCGCGCCGCGGCCTCGGCGACGACGCCGTCGCGTGCGTCCGCCGCGACCAAGGCGACGACGCACCCGCCGAAGCCGGCGCCGGTGAGGCGCGCGCCGTACGCACCCGCCGTCGCGCAGCGCCGAGACGAGCGCGTCGAGCTCGGGTGTCGACACCGCGAAGTCGTCGCGGAGCGACGCGTGGCTCTGCGACCATCAACTCGCCCGCACGCTTCGAGGTCGCCGGCGCGCAACGCGTCGACGAAGTCGAGCACGCGCCGGTTCTCCGACACGACGTGGCGGGCGAACGGATCGTCGCGCGACCTGGTCGAGCGACGCGTCCCGCAAGGAACGAGCACGCCGACGCCTGCGGCCGCCGCCTCGCACGCCGCCCGACGTTCCGCGTAGGCGCTGTCCTCGAGCCGGCGGGCGACACCGCGTGTGCACGACCGACGATCGCGGCATCGGCTCGGAGGGGACGGCCACCGGTTCGACGGCGAGGCTCCGGCAGTCGAGCAGCAGCGCGTGACCGGCCCGGCCGAAGACGGATGCCATCTGGTCCATCACGCCGCACGGCACGCCGGTGGCGACCTGTCTCGGCCGCCTGCGCGATCCGCGCGATCGCTCGAGCGGTGGCATCGTCATCCCCGCCGATCTCCCCGGCGGTGATCGTCGCCGCGACCGCGAACGCCGCGCTCGACGAGAGCCCGGACCCGACGGGCACGGTCGACGTCACCTCGGCGTCGAAGCCGACCGCGGCCCGGCCCGGTCGGGCGAGCAGGCGCAGCACGGCGGCGAGCGGTCGCCCCCAACGCGGTTCGCACCGACCGGGGTCGCGGTCTCCGTCGGCGGGAAGCTCGACCGCGCCGGCGAGCGCGTCGGAGCGCGCGGTGACCAGTCCGTCGGCGCGCGGCCGGGCGCGGACGACGACCTCGCGGTCGATGGCCATCGGGAGGCAGAAGCCTTCCTGGTAGTCGGTGTGGTCACCGATCAGGTTGACGCGCCCCGGCGCGCGGACGACGAGCACGGCGGCAATCTACGGCCGGGTCGACGGCTCTTGGGCGGCCGGTCGTCCGAGGCCCTACCGGACGCGGCCCGCGCCGTCCGCTGCCTGCACGATCCAGGCCGTCGGTTCGAGGCCGACCCGTTCGCGGTAGTGCTGCGGTCGCCTGCTCGCGCGATCGTGCCGATCTCCGAGGCCGGGCCGATCGCGACGACGCAACCGCCGAAGCCGGCGCCCGTGAGGCGGGCACCGAACGCGCCCGCGTCGACGAGACACTCGACGAGCATGTCGAGCTGCGGGATCGACACCTCCATGTCGTCGCGCGACGACGTGTGGCTCGCGAGCATGAGCGGGCCGAGCGCGTCGAGGTCGCCGCTCGCGCAACGCCCGCGCGAACGCACGGACGCGTGTCCATCTCCGTCACCGCATGGCGGCCGCGCGGGATGTCACGCACCTGGTCGATCGTCGCGTCGCGTAGCACCCGCACGCCGAGCCGGGCCGCGACCGCCTCGCTCTCGGCCCGGCGCTGCGCGTACGGCGTGCCCGCGAGCGTGCGGGGAACGCCGCAGTGCACGACGAGCACGCCGAGCTCCGGCGGCATCGGGAGCAGTTCGATCTCCAGCGTGCGGCAGTCGAGGAACACCGCGTGGCCGGCCCGACCGCACACCGAGGCCATCTGGTCCTGGATGCCGCAGGGAACGCCGGTCGCGACGTGCTCGGCGCGCTGCGCCGCGAGCGCGAGATCGACGCCTTGGAGCGGGAGGCCCGCGAGGTCGGCGAGCGCGAGCATGCACGCGACCTCGAACGCCGCGCTCGAGGACAGCCCGGCACCGACGGGCACGGTCGACGAGACCTCGAGGTCGGCGCCGACCGGCGCGCGCCCGAGTCGGCGAGCACCCGCGTCGACACCGGCGACGACGCGACCCCACTCCGGCCTCGTCGCGGCCGGGTCGTCCCTCCCGTCGGCCGAGACGTCGACCTCGCCCGCGAAGTCGGAAGAGCGGGCGCGCACCCGGCCGTCGGCGCGTGCCGTCGCCCCGACGACGACGTCACGGTCGATCGCCAGCGAGACGACCCAGCCCTCGTGGTAGTCGACCTGCCCGCCGATCAGGTTGACGCGTCCGGGCGCCCGGAAGGTGCGGGGTCGGCATCAGCGCGTCGCGGAGCGCCCGCGCGGCGGCTTCCGGGGCGACCGGGTTCGACAAGGTGCCCCCACCGACCTCGGCCGACGCGATGTAGCGCGCCACGCCGGGCGCACGCAGCGGCGGCGCGAGGTGCGCGTGGAGGTGCCACTCGTCGCCGCCGGCCGCGGGCGCCTGGTGGAACCACATGAGGTACGGGAAGAGGTAGCCCGGGCCCGGCGCGGGCCACAGCCGGTCGTAACGGCTCAGCGCGTCGATCAACAGCGCGGCGAGGTCGTCGCGCGACTCGCCGTCGAGCGCGGGGAACGAGCCGACGTGCGCGCGGGCGCGAATCGCATCCCGTAACCGTGCGCCGACGCGAACGGGACCCATGCGACCCAGTCGCCGCGCGTCGTCACGACGCGCGTGCCCGCCTCGAGCTCGGCCTCCAACTCCGCGCAGACGGCGCAGCCGTGGGCGCGCGCGACGCTCGGCTTCCCGTGTCGGGAACCGGCGGCACGAAGGGATAGCCGTAGATCTGCCCGTGCGGGTGGTCGATGGTGGCGCCCACCTCGCGGCCGCGGTTCTCGAAGACGAGCACGTACTCGACCTCGGGGCGCGCGAGGAGCTCGGTCGTCCGTTGCGCCCACAGGTCGATCACCTTGCGGACGTGCGCGACCGGCAGGGTGGAGAGCGACTCGTCGTGCTCGGGGGAGAAGAGCACCACCTCGCACGACCCCGCCGCGGGCACGGTCGTGATGCCGGCCGCGGCGGCGGCGGCCAGATCGGCGCGGTCCGCGCCGGAGTAGGCCGGCCAGCGGTTCGGGAACCAGCGCACGTCGTACGGCTCGGGTGCCTCGAGCCCGCCGACGCAGAACGGGCAGCCCGTGGCCGGGAGGTTCGGGCGGTCCTGGCGGCTCTCGACGATGTTCACCCACTCGCGGGTGAGTGGATCGAATCGCAGTTCGCCCCGCGGACCCGGCATCGACGTCAGCCGCGCACGGCCGGCACGACCTCGGCCGCGAACCGTTCGAGTCCGTCGCGGTCGAACGGCGCCCGCATCGCGACGATCACGTACTCCGCGCCCGCGTCGACGTACGCGCCGACCTTGGCCACCATCTCGTCGACGCTGCCCGAGAGCACGCCCGGGCGCACGGCGTCGGCCATCGGGCCGAACTGCGTGCGCAGCGCGTCCTCGGTGAACGCCATCCCGAGGTTCACCGACTTGGTGATCGCCGCGGGGTCGCGTCCGAGCCGCTCGCAGTGCGCGTCGAGCACGCCGGCCTTGTGCGCCCAGACCTCGGGCGCGATGAACGGGACGTTCCAGCCGTCGGCGTACTGCGCCGCGATTCGCAACGTCACCTTCTCGCCGCCGCCGCCGATCCAGATCGGCAACCGCTCCTGCACGGGCTTGGGTTCGCACTGCGCGTCGTGGAGGTGGAAGAACTCGCCGTCGAAGTTCGTCCGCGCGTCCTGGTCAGCAGCCCGCGCACGCACTGCACGTACTCCTCGAGCATCCGGAGCCGTTCGCCCGGCGTTCCGTAGCGCAGCCCGTAGGCGCGGTACTCGCCGCGTAGCCAGCCGCCGCCGAGACCGAGCACCGTGCGGCCGTGCGCGATCTGGTCGAGGGTCGCCATCGCGTTCGCGAGCACGGCCGGGTGGCGGTAGCCGGCCGAGTAGACGAGCGACCCGCACGTCACCCGCTCGGTCGTGGCCGCGAGTGCGGCGTGCGCGGTGATCGCCTCCAGAGAGTGCGGGTCGCCGGTCGCGTCGGCGGCGTAGAAGTGGTCCCAGATCGAGATCCAGTCGAAGCCGAGCGCCTCGATGCGTCGCCACAGCGGCTGCAGCTCGTCGATCGACGTGTGCTGCAATCCGGTGTGGACGCCGAAGCGCACGCTCACGACGCGGGCCCGAGCTGCGGCGAGGACCTCCGTTCCGATCAGCTCGAGGTGATCGGGTTCGTCGAGCGTGTGGTACTGCAGGTACACGGTCTCGGCGCCTTCTCGTTCGAACTCGGCGATCCGGTCGACGACCTCGGCGGGGGTACCGGCCGCCGCGCCCGCGCGGGCCTGGTCGGGATCCTGCCCGCTCGCAACGGCCCGCCGCCGGAACTCGGCCTCGTCGCGCCCGACGCACACGACCATCGCGACCGGTGAACTTCATCGTCGCCGGATCACGGCCGATCGCCTCGCACGCGGCGCGGACGTGATCGCAGCCTTCGCGGAAGTACGACACGGGCGCGAACGGCATGTTGAACTCGGCGGCGAATCGTGCCGCGAGGCGCGGCGTGCGCTTCGTGCCCCAGCCGCCGATCATGATCGGCGGGCCGCCGGGCTGCACGGGCTTCGGCAGCGCGGGGGAGTCGACGACGCGGTGGTGCTTGCCGGCGAACGAGAACGTCTCGCCGACCGGTGTCTTCCACATCCCGCTCAGGATCTCGAGTTGCTCTTCGAGCATCTCGAAGCGGTCGCCGGTCGGCGGGAACGGGATCGCGTACGCCGCGTGCTCGCCGTCGTACCAGCCCGCGCCGAGCCCGAGCTCGACGCGCCCGCCGCTCATCGCGTCGGCCTGCGCGACCTGGATCGCGAGGGGTCCGGGGAAGCGGAACGTCACCGGCGTCACGAGCGTGCCGAGCCGGATGCGCGTGGTCTCGCGGCGCGAGCGCCGCGAGCGTCATCCAGGCGTCGGTCGAACCCGGCCCGGGATCGCCCTCGCCGATGCGCTGGTAGTGGTCGGAACGGAAGAACGCGTCGAAGCCGAGGCGCTCGGCGCCCCGGGCGACCGCGAGCAGCTGGTCGTAGGTCGCGCCCTGCTGAGGCTCGGTGAAGATGCGCAGTCGCATGCGCCGCGGAACCTAGCCGCCGCCGGCCCGGCGCCGCATGGGCCACACCTGGCGGCCGTACGATGCGGAGCGTGCCCAGCCTGCTCAGCGTCGAGCGTCTGCCTCCGTTGCGAGACCCGCTGCATGGTCGTCGCGTTCTCGGGCTGGGTCGACGCGGGGATCGCGGGCGCGGGTGCGGTCACGCGCGCTGCGCGAGCAGCTGACCGGGGCCGAGCAGTTCGCGGCGATCGATCTCGGCGACCACATGGACCTGCAACAGACCCGGCCGAACGCGCGACTGGGCCGACGACGGCAACCGGGTGATCGACTGGCCGAGATCACCTTCGTCTCGGGCCGGCTCGGACGCGACGTCGTCATCGTCTCGGGCCCCGAACCGTCGTTGCGCTGGCCGAGCGTCGCCGCCGGGGTCGTCGAGGTCGCGCGCGACGCTCGGCGTGCGCGACGCGTGCACGCTCGCGGGCATGCCCTCGCTCGTCTCGCACCGCCGGCCCGTCCCCGTGCTCGGCACCGCCACGCACCATTCGCTCGCCCAGGAGATCGCGCCGCTGCGGATGGCCTACGGCGGCCCGACCGGGCTGCAGACCATCGTGCAGCGCGCGCTCGGCGACGCCGACATCCGCAGTGCCGGGCTGTGGGCGCAGGTCCCGCAGTACGTCTCGGGGTCGCCGTCGCCGCCGGCGGTCCGCGCGCTCCTGCGCCGGCTCGCGGAGATCGGCCGGCTCGAGCTCGACCTCCGCCCGCTCGACGCCCGCTGCGACGCGTACACGGCGCGCGTCGACGCCGGCCTGGCCATCCGGCCCGAGGTGCAGGAGGTCGTCGACCGGATCGACCGCGAGCAGGGCGCGTCGGCCGAGGACCTCGTGTCGGAGATCGAGCTGTTCCTGCGCCAGCAGCCCGGCGAGTAGCGGCGGGCGTCGCGGGGCCCGAATGGGCGCTGCGGGTGCCCGACCGCGAGAATGCGGACATGTCTGTCGTCCGGATCAATGCCATCACCGTCCCGCGCCGAACGAGCCGACGAGCTGGTCGAGCGCTTCGCGCACCGGGCCGGAGAAGTCTCCAAGATGGACGGGTTCGAGGCGTTCGAGCTCCTGCGCCCGACCGACGGCAAGGACGTGTTCCACGTGTACACGCGCTGGAGGTCGACCGAGGACTTCGACCGCTGGCTGAACAGCCAGGCGTTCGGGCAGGGTCACGCGCAGCACACGGGCAGGGCCCGGTCAGCACCGGGAGCGACCTGCTGGCGTTCGACGTCGTGCAAGAGGAGTACGCGCCTGACGCTGGTCGATCCGCGTCGCCCGAGCTCGACCGGGCCCGGGGGCACCGTTCGAGATCGTCGTCGAAGACGTCGCTCGGCCATCCGATGCAGGTCTACAAGCAGCGCATGCAGTCGCTGCGCGAGCTGATGGCGCAGAACGCGGCCCGCGCCGACGTCGACTTCGTCGTGCAGGGCAGGACCGGCCGCCTCACCTTCGGCGAGCACGACCGCGCTCGCGCGCGTGCTCGCCGCGTTCGCTTGCGCGAGCTGGGCGTCGCGCGCGGCGACCGGGTGGCGCTGGTGCTCGGCGAACATCCCCGACTGGGTCGTCACGTTCTGGGCGTGCGCGATCCTCGGTGCGACGCTCGTGCCGCTGAACGCGTGGTGGAAGGCCGAGGAGCTCGAGTTCGGGTTGAACGACTCGGAGTCGAAGGTGCTGATCTGCGACGCGCGCCGGCTCGCGGTGTCGCGCGACCGTCTCGACGCGTTGCCGGCGCTCGCCCACGTCTTCGTGCATCGACGGCTCCCGGTGATGCGTTCGTGCGCCCGTTCGCGGAGCTGGTCACCGACCCCGGCGACCCCGGGTATGCCGCGAGTCGCCGATCGACGAGGACGACATCCTCGCGATCCTCTACACGTCGGGCACCACCGGCAAGCCGAAGGGCGCGACGCTCACGCACCGCCAGGTGATCGCGAACCTGCAGAACATCATCGTGCTTGGGCGTCGCGCAGCGCGATGCGGGGCAACCCGCCGCCCGAAGGCGAGGCCGGTCTGCAGTCGGCGTCGCTGCTCGTCGTGCCGCTGTTCCACGTGACCGGCTGCCTCTCGACGATGACGCTCACTACGCGACGGGCGCGCAAGGTCGTGCTGATGCCCGCCGGTCGCTTCGATCCCGACGTCGCGATGGAGACGATCGAGCGGGAGCGGGTCACCTCGATCGGTGGTGTGCCGACGGTCATGTGGCGGATCCTCGAGTCGCCGAACCTCGAGAAGTTACGACCTCTCGTCGGTGAAGCGCGCGTCGTACGGCGGCGCGCCCGCCGCGCCGGAGCTGGTCGAGCGCATCGAAGAGGTCTTCCCGAACATGCGCAAGACGTTGACGACCGCGTACGGCCTCACCGAGACGGCGTCGGTCGCGACCGTCGCACGGCGGCGACGACTACTTCGCGCACCCCGGCTCGGTCGGCCGGGCCGCGCCCACGGTCGAGCTGCGCGTCGTCGACGATCACGGCGCCGACGTCGCCGGCCGGCGAGCGCGGTGAGATCTGGATCAAGGGCCCCACCGTCATGAACTCGCGGGTACTGGCGCCGGCCCGACGCCAACGAGGCCGCGTTCACCGACGGGTGGTTCCACACCGGCGACATCGGCTACCTCGACGCCGACGGGTTCCTGTACCTCGTCGACCGCGCCAAGGACATGATCATCCGCGCCGGCGAGAACGTGTACTGCGTCGAGGTCGAGAACGTGCTGTTCGACCATCCCGACGTGATCGACGCGGCGGTGGTCGGCGTGCCGCACAAGACGCTCGGCGAAGAGGTCAAGGCGGTCGTGCAGCTCCGGCCGGGTTCCGCCGCGACCGACGAAGAGCTGCGCGCGTTCTGCCGCGAGCACCTCGCCGACTTCAAGGTCCCCGAGTACGTCGAGATCCGCGACGAGCCGCTGCCGCGGAACCCGGCCGGCAAGGTGCTGAAGAACGTGTTGCGCGGAGGCGAGTCGGCGTTCGGCGGCCGCGACGACGACCAAGCGCTCTAGTGCTCCTCGACATCCACCGCGTCTGGGGCTACGCCGCGATCGTCGCGAACTTCCTCGCGGGCGCGTACACGCTCGGCGCGTGGCGGTGGCCGCGCTGGCGGACGCGGTGGTTGTGGTGGCCGACGATCGTCGCCGAGGCGATGATGATGATCCAGGTGTTCCTCGGCGTGCTGCTCGTCAGCGCGCAGCACTACAAGCCGCCGCGCTTTCACATGTTCTACGGCTTCGTCTCGTTCATCACCGTCGGCCTGCTCTACTCGTACCAGTACGTGTGGAAGGCGCGAGGGCTGGATGGAGCTGGCCTACGGGCTCGGCGGCCTGTTCATCATGGGTCTCGGTATTCGCGCGGTGCTCCAGGTCGTATGAGCCACAATGTCGGCGTGCCGGCGCGCCGCAGGTGCTGCTGCTGTTCGGCGGCCGAGTCGGCCGAGCACGACGTCTCCCGGGTCACCGCGGTCGCGGTCGCCGCAGGCGCTCGATCCCGCCAAGTACGAGGTCGTGCCGGTCGGGATCACCACCGACGGGCGCTGGCTGCTCGCCGGCGAGGCGCAGCGGATGCTCGAGTCGGGCCGCGACGCGCTGCCCGCGGCGTTCGAGGTGGAGGGCGACCTCGTCGTCCGATGCCGAGCCGTGCACCCGAGCCGGCGCCGCTCGACGTCGACGTGGTGATCCCGCTGCTCCACGGTCCGTACGGCGAGGACGGCACCGTGCAGGGGCTGCTCGAGCTCGCCGGCCTGCCGTACGTGGGCGCGGGGGTGCTCGGCTCCGCGGTCGGGATGGACAAGATCACGATGAAGCAGATGCTCACGGCCGCGGGGCTGCACCGCGCGCGGGGTTGGCGCTGCGCGACGGGCACGACGTCGACGAGTTCGTCGCGACCGGGCGGAGGCGGAGCTCGGCTGCCCGTGCTTCGTGAAGCCGTCCAACATGGGTTCGTCGGTCGGGGTGAGCAAGGCGCGCACCCGGGACGAGCTCGCGCGCCGCGATCGCGCTCGCGCTCGTCGTACGACGAGTGGATGCATCGCCGAGGAGACGGTCGCCGGGCCGCGAGATCGAGGTCGGCGTGCTCGGCGACGACCCGCCGGAGGCGTCGCTGCCCGGCGAGGTGATCCCGGCGGCCGACTTCTACGACTACGCCGACAAGTACGAGGACGGCAAGGCGGAGCTGCTCGCGCCCGCGCCGCTCACGGCGGAGCGAGACCGCCGAAGTGCGCGCGCTCGCCGTGCGCGCGTTCGAGGCGTGCCGGGTCGAGGCGATGGCCCGGGTCGACTTCTTCCTGCGGGCCGACGGCCGTTTCGTCGTCAACGAGCTGAACACGATCCCGGGCTTCACCCCGATCTCGATGTACCCGCGCCTGTGGGAGGTGTCGGGCGTCCCCTATCCCGAGCTGCTCGACCGCCTGATCGACCTCGCGATCGCCCGCGCGCAGCGGCGTGCCGCGCGCCGGGGCCGGCAGCGGTAGCACCCGCGGATCGGTACGATTCCCCCCAATCGCCCGAGGAGACCGCCATGGCCGTGCACGCCTACATCCTCATCCAGACCGAGGTCGGCAAGGCTTCCGCCGTCGTCGACGCGTGCCGCTCGCTCACGGGCGTGGTGCAGGCCGACGACGTGACGGGGCCCTACGACGTCATCCTGAAGGCCGAGGCGGACTCGATCGACGAGCTCGGCCGAATGGTGGTCTCCCAGGTGCAGCTGGTCGACGGCATCACCCGGACGCTGACCTGCCCCGTCGTGCACTTGTAAGGCATCGAATCCGGCCCGCGCGGTTTACGCGGACGGGGTCTTCGGGCCTACCCTTGCGCGTCTATGGCTTCCTCGCCCGCGACCCCGCCCACGACGAACCGCAGCCTGCTCGACTGGGTCGAACGGTGGAGTGCGATCCTCCAGCCCGACCACGTCCACTGGTGCGACGGCTCCGACGAGGAGTACGAGGCAGCTGTGCGCGCGAGCTCGTCGAGTCGGGGACCTTCACCCCGCTCGACGAGGCGAAGCGGCCGAACAGCTTCTACGCCCGCAGCGACCCCGGCGACGTCGCCCGCGTCGAGGACCGCACGTTCATCTGCTCGAAGAACGAGATCGACGCCGGCCCGACCAACCACTGGCGCGATCCGGACGAGATGCGGGCCGAGATGCTGAAGCACTTCACCGGCGCGATGCGCGGCCGCACGCTCTACGTCGTCCCGTTCTCGATGGGCCCGCTCGGCTCGCCGATCGCGTACATCGGCGTCGAGCTCACCGACTCGGCCTACGTCGCCGCGAGCATGCGCACCATGACCCGCATGGGCAGCGGCGCGCTCGAGGTGCTCGGCGACGGCCAGTTCGTGCCGTGCGTCCACTCGGTCGGCATGCCGCTCGAGCCCGGCCAGGCCGACGTGCCGTGGCCGTGCAACAACGACCACAAGTACATCGTGCACTTCCCGGAGACGCGCGAGATCTGGTCGTACGGCTCGGGCTACGGCGGCAACGCGCTGCTCGGCAAGAAGTGCTTCGCGTTGCGCATCGCGAGCGTGATGGCGCGCGACGAGGGCTGGCTCGCCGAGCACATGCTGATCCTCAAGCTCACGAACCCGCAGGGTGACGCGCGTTACGTCGCCGCCGCCTTCCCGAGCGCCTGCGGCAAGACGAACCTCGCGATGCTCGTCCCGACGCTTCCCGGCTGGAAGGCCGAGACGATCGGCGACGACATCTGCTGGATGAAGTTCGGCGCCGACGGCCGGCTGTACGCGATCAACCCCGAGTACGGCATGTTCGGCGTCGCGCCCGGCACGGGTCTCGACACCAACGCGAACGCGATCGCGGCGCTCACGCGCAACACCGTGTTCACCAACGTCGCGCTGACCGACGACCGCGACGTCTGGTGGGAGGGCCTCACCCCGGACGCTGCCCGAGCACTGCACCGACTGGAAGGGCAACGACTGGACGCCCGCCTCCGGCGTCCCGGCCGCGCACCCGAACAGCCGGTTCACCGCGCCGCTCGTCGCAGGTGCCGTGCGTCGCGCCCGAGTGGGAGGACCCGAACGGCGTGCCGATCTCGGCGATCCTGTTCGGCGGTCGCCGCCGGAGCACCGTCCCGCTCGTCACCGAGGCGTACAACTGGCGCCACGGCGTGTTCCTCGGCTCGATCATGGGTTCGGAGACGACCGCCGCCGCCGCCGGCGCGGTCGGCGCGCTGCGCCGCGACCCGTTCGCGATGCTGCCGTTCTGCGGCTACAACATGGGCGACTACTTCGCGCACTGGCTGCGCCTGGGCGAGTCCGCCGACGAGGAGAAGCTCCCGAAGCTCTTCTACGTGAACTGGTTCCGCAAGGACGCCGACGGCAAGTTCCTCTGGCCGGGCTACGGCGAGAACAGCCGGGTGCTCGCCTGGGTGTTCGGTCGGTGCGAGAACTCGGTCGCGGCCCGCGACACCGCCATCGGCCGGCTCCCCACCCCCGAGGCGCTCCCCACCGAGGGGCTCGAGATCTCGGCCGGTGCGCTCGAACAGCTGCTGGCCGTCGACGAGGACGACTGGCGCGCCGAGCTCCCGCTTGATCGAGGAGCACTACGCCGTGTTCGGCGACCACCTGCCGACCGTCCTGAACGACGAGCTCGACGCGCTCGGCAAGCGGCTCGCGGAATAGCGCGTACCCCCGGTGGGACTGTTCGGCTGGATCGTCGTCGGCTTCGTCGCCGGCGCGTTCGCCCGGGCGGTCACCGGCGGCGGATGGAACCTCGGCTGCCTGGGCACGATCGTCGTCGGGGTCGTCGGCGGGCTGCTGGGCGGCATCTTGTTCAACGCCGCGGGCGACCAGGGGATCGGCGACTTCGGGTTCCGGTCGATGTTCGTCGCGTTCGTCGGCGCCGTCGTGTTGCTGGCGATCGTCGGCCTGGTCACCGGCCGCGGGTCACGCCTGCGCCGCGGGCGTTGACGCCCGCGCGCGCTAGATCTCGGCGCTGGGGATGCCGAGGTCGATCTCGGAGCCGGTGCGCACCCGGGTGGCGCGGCCGGCGGCGTCGAGCTCGAAGATGATCCGCTGGCCCTGACGCAGCATGCGGAACAGCGAGCCTTGCAGCGCATCACCCGCGAGCACGAGCTCGGAGCGGTCGGTGTCGACGACGACGATGCCTTCGTGGGTCGCCGGGTCGAACATCTTCACCGTGCCCTGCATCGACTAGGCCTTGACGATCTTTCCCGCCTTCAAGCACGACGTGCAGACGTTGACGCGCTTGGGCGTCCCGTCGACGATCGCCCGGACCCGTTGGATGTTCGGGTTCCAGCGCCGCTTGGTGCGACGGTGCGAGTGGCTGAGGCTCATGCCGAAGATCGGCTTCTTGGCACACACGTCGCAGACCGAGGACATCGTCCGAGCACCTCTAACATCGAGTCGTCTTGAGAGCACGAAAAGGCTAGCACCCCGGTACTGTTGCGCCCGATGGCGACGCTGACCTGCCTGGCCCCTGCAGATCTGCGCCAAGCGGTGCTCCGGTTCCGGGACGCCCTGCGCGCGCACCAGGAGGAGCTGAACCGGCTCAACGTCTACCCCGTACCCGACGGCGACACCGGCACGAACATGGCGCTGACCCTCGAGTCCGTGAGCGCCGAGCTGAAGACCGCGGAGTCGATGGACGAGGTCTGCCACGCCGTGAGCCGGGGCTCGCTCATGGGCGCCCGGGGCAACTCCGGTGTGATCACCTCGCAGATCCTGCGCGGCTTCGTCGAGGGCTTCCGGATGCTCCCGTCGATCGACGCGGCCGAGCTGCGGGCAGGAATGCGCCGTGGTTCCGACGCCGCGTACCAGGCCGTGATGCGTCCGGTCGAGGGCACGATCCTCACCGTCGTGCGCGAAGCCACCGAGGCCGTCGAGGCGCTCGGGAACGACCTCGGCCTCGGCGTGTTGCTCGAGCACGCGTACGACGCGGCCTGCGCCGCGGTCGAACGGACGCCGCAGCTGCTTCCCGCGCTGCGCGACGCGGGCGTGGTCGACGCGGGCGGCAAGGGGTTCACGCTGTTGCTCGCAGCGTTGCTGGAGGTCGTGACGGGGAAGCCCGATCCCCGAGCCGGAGGATGTCGTCGCGCCGCCACGGTCGTCACCGCGCACCTCGCGGGCGAGGATCTCTCGAGCCTGCGCTACGAGGTGATGTACCTCCTCGACGCGCCCGACACGACGATGCCGAGTTTCCGTGACGCGTGGAGCGCGATCGGCGACTCGATCGTGGTGGTCGGCGGCGACGGACTCTGGAACTGCCACATCCACACGAACGACATCGGCGGCGCGGTCGAGGCCGGCATCGACGCGGGCCGGCCGCACAAGATCCGCGTGACCGATCTGATCGAGCAGGTCGAAGAGGAACAGCGCTGGGTGCGCGAGGCCGAGGTGCTCGCCGACCTCGACGACTTCGCCGAGCAGCCCGTGGTCACCACCGCGGTCGTCGCCGTCGGTGTCGGCGAGGGCATCCGGCGCCTGCTCACGAGCCTCGGCGTGCAACACGTCGTGGCGGGCGGTCAGTCGATGAACCCGTCGACCGCGCAGATCCTCGAGGCCGTGAGCTCTGCAAGTCGGATGCGGTCATCGTCCTTCCCAACAACAAGAACATCGTCCCGGTCGCCAATCAGGTCGACGCGCTGAGCGACAAACAGGTCGCGGTGCTCGTGACGCACAGCGTGCCCGAGGCGCTGGCCGCGCTCGTCGAGTACGACCCGAACGCGACCGTCGACGACAACGACGCAGTCGATGCAGGAGGCGCTCGGCCGCGTCCGGACCGGCGAGGTGACGCAGGCCGTACGCGACGCGTCGGTCGACGGCGAACAGGTTCGGGGCGGCGACTGGATCGCGCTTGCGCGCGAGGGGATGGTGGCGCCGCGGGCTCACCGGCCGACGCGGTGTGCAAGCTGCTCGACGCGCTCGTCGACGACGACAGCGAGATCGTGACGGTGCTGGTCGGTTGCGACGCCGCGGCCAAGGACACCGAGCGGATCCGCGAGCACATCGAGTACGCGTTCCCGCACCTCGAGGTCGAGTTCCACGACGGCGGTCAGCCCCTGTACCCGTACCTCGTGGGTGTGGAGTGACGCCCGCGTGCCGACGGGTGATCCGCCGCTCACGCTGGCCGATCTGCGTGAGATCCCACTCGAGCGCCTGAAGGGCGTCGGCCCCGCGCTCGAGTCGCCGCCTCGCCGACATGGAGCTGCACAACGTTCTCGACCTGCTGCAGCACTACCCGCGCCGGTGGGTCGACCGCACGAAGAAGACCGACATCGCGGCTCTGGCCGTCGGCGAAGAGGCCACGGTGTTCGCCGAGGTGCGCACGATCTCCGGGCGCCGGACCCGCCAGGGACGCGCGCTGGTCGAAGCGGTCGTCCACGACGGCACGTCGATGCTCACCATCACGTTCTTCAACCAGGGCTGGCGCGAGAAGCAGCTGAGCCCCGGTACGGAGGCGTCGTTCTTCGGGAAGCTCGACGTCTACCGCGGCAAGCGCCAGATGACGAACCCGGTCGTCGACGTGGTCGGCCGCGCCGGTGTCGCCGACGAGAAGACGGGCGTCATCGTTCCCGTGTACCCGCAATCGGGCAAGGCCGAGGTCTTCACCTGGCAGTTGCGGGCGATGGTGTCGGACGCGCTGCGCGAAATGCCGCGTGCGCGGGTTCGCGGACCCGCTGGACGAGTCGATCCTCGACCGCTGTGATCTCGTCGACCGGGGAACCGCGCTGCGCGCGATCCATCGCCCGGAATCGATGGCCGAGCTCGGCGCGGCGAAGGGACGCCTGATCTTCGACGAGTTCCTGCGGATGCAGGTCGGTCTGGTCGCGCGGAAGCGTGCGTTCGCGGCCGAGGAGTCGGGCATCCGCCACCGCGTCGACGGGCCGCTCGTCGACGCCTTCGTCGCCGCGCTCCCGTTCGCGCTCACGGGCGACCAGCGCACGGCGCTCGCGGAGATCACCCGCGATCTCGGCGGGCCCGCGCCGATGCACCGCCTGCTCCAGGGCGACGTCGGCTCCGGCAAGACGGTGGTCGCGCTCGCGGCGCTGCTGGTCGCGGTGCAGGGCGGCTACCAGGGCGCGTTCATGGCGCCGACCGAGGTGCTCGCCGAGCAGCACTATCTCGGATCCCTGCGCCTCCTCGAAGGGCTGACGGTGCCGGCCGAGGGCTCGTTGCTGGCCGACCGCCCGGTCGGCGTCGCGTTGCTGACCAACCGCACGACCGCCGCGGAGCGCCGGCGGATCGCGGCCGGGCTCGAGGCCGGCCAGATCGACATCCTCGTCGGCACCCACGCGCTGCTCTACGGCGACGCGCGAGTTCTCGCGCCTCGGCCTCGCCGTCATCGACGAGCAGCACCGGTTCGGCGTCGAGCAGCGCGCGCTCCTGCGGGGCAAGGGCGACCAGCCCGACGTGCTGGTCATGACCGCGACGCCGATCCCGCGCACCGCCGCGATGCTCGTCTACGGCGATCTCGACAAGTCGGAGCTGCGGGAGCTGCCGCCGGGCCGGACGCCGATCGAGACGACCCTCGTCGACCCGAGCCCGCTCGCGCAGGCGGCGGCGTGGGCGAGCGCTGCGCGCCGAGGTCGCGGCCGGGCACCAGGCCTACGTCGTGTGCCCGCTCGTGGAGGACAAGGGCAAGGTCGAGGCGAAGGCCGCGACCGTGGAGTACGAACGGCTGCAGGCGGAGGAGCTCGCACGACCTGCGGGTCGGCCTGCTGCACGGCCAGATGCCGGCGAAGGAGAAGGAGCCGGTGATGCGCGCGTTTCGCGCCGGGGAGCTCGACGTGCTCGTCGCGACGACGGTGATCGAGGTCGGCGTCGACGTCCCGAACGCGACGGTGATGGTCGTCGAGGACGCCGACCGGTTCGGGCTCTCGCAGCTGCACCAGCTCCGCGGCCGCGTCGGGCGCGGCGGCGACCGCTCGTACTGCTTCCTGTTCGCCGACCCGACGACCGAGGACGGCGAGGAGCGCCTGGCGGCGATGGCCGCGAGCACCGACGGTTTCGTGCTCGCGGAGAAGGATCTCGAGATCCGGGGCTCGGGCGCAGGTCTTCGGGGAGCGCCAGTCGGGGTTCAGCGACCTCAAGCTCGGGCGCATCCCGCGCGACGAGACGATCGTCGATGCAGGCGCGCGGCGTCGCCGAGCAGATCCTCGACGACGACCCCGACCTCGCCGCGCACGCGCAACTCCGCGACGAGGTGCAGGACCTGCTCGGCGACGCGGTCGACTTCTTGTTCAAGTCGTGAGCAAGCCGAGAGGTCTGCGGGTGATCGCGGGACCGCGCGGGCCGGCGGCTGGTCGCGCCCGACGGCAACCAGGTCCGCCCGACGAAGGACATCGCCCGCGAGGCGATGTTCTCCGCGCTGGACGCGCGCGGCGCGCTCGACGGCGCGGTCGGTCCTCGACCTCTACGCGGGCACGGGCGCGCTCGCGATCGAGGCGATCTCACGCGGCGCCGCGTCGGCCGTGCTCGTCGAGCGGGACCGCGCCGCGCTGGAGGCGATCCGAGCCAACGTCGGCGTGTTGCCCGACGACGCGCGGGTCGACGTCGTCGCCCGCGACGTGGGCCGGTTCCTCGCCGCCGGGCCGCCGCCCGACGCGCCCTTCGACGTGGTCTTCGTCGACCCGCCGTACGGAATGCCCGACGACGAGGTCACCGACCTGCTCTGCACTCCTGCCGGCGCCGGGCTGGCTCGGCGCGGACGCGATCGTCAGCGTCGAGCGGCCGGTCCGCCACGCCGTCGTCGCCCCGCCCGGGCTCTCGACCGGTTGGGAGCGGACCTTCGGCGATACGCTTTTGACCTTCCTGTTCCTGGACTCGCCCGTTCCTCCGACTCGCCCGTTTGACTCGCCGTTCTTCGACTCGACGGCCCTATCCGACAGCCCTACTCGCACGACTGGGGGAGATTGCGTGTCGACCGCCCTCTGCCCGGGATCGTTCGATCCGGTGACCCACGGCCACCTCGACATCATCGAACGCACGTCCCGGCATTTCGACGAGGTCATCGTCGCGGTGATCCGCAACCCGCAGAAGACGCAGTCGCTCTTCAGCCTCGAAGACCGTCAGCAGATGCTGAAGGAGGCGACCGCAGCACCTGGCGAACATCCGGATCGAGTTCTTCAAGGGCCTTCTCGTCGACTTCGCCCGGACGCACGGCGTCGACGCGATCGTGAAGGGCCTGCGCGCCGTCTCCGACTTCGACCAGGAGCTCCAGATGGCGCAGATGAACCAACGCCTCTCGGGGATCGACACGTTCTTCCTCTCGACGAGCCCGCAGCACTCGTTCCTGTCGTCGAGCCTCGTCCGTGAGGTCGCGCGCTTCGGCGGTGACGTCTCGGGCATGGTTCCGAAGAACGTCAACGACCGGCTGGTCGAGACGTTTCGCGCTCGGGAGGTGTGACCATGCTCGAAGACGAGCCCGAGAAGGTCCCCGACACCGCCGCGTTGCTCGAACAGCTGCGCGAGATCCTCGAGACGGCGCGCAAGCTCCCGATGTCGGCGTCGGTCTCGATCAACCGCGACGAGTTCGGTGCGATCCTCCAGGACGCCATCGACGGCCTCCCGGAGGAGCTCCGCGAGGCGCGCTGGCTGCTGAAGGAGCGCGACGAGGTCATCGACCGGGCCGCCAACGAAGCGAACCGGCTGGTGGAGGCGGCCCGGGTCCGGGCCGAACGCATGGTCGAGAAGAACGAGCTGGTCCGCGAGGCACGCCGGACGAGCGAGGAGATCCTCGAGGACGCCGAGCGCCACGCGGCGCACGATCCGCCACGAGGCCGAGGACTACGTCGACCGCAAGCTCGCCGCGTTCGAGGTGGTGCTCGACCGCACGATGCAGACCGTCCAGAAGGGCCGCGAGCGCCTCCAGCTGCATGCTCCCTCGCCCGTGGTCAACGAAGCCGACGCCGACGACGGCGGCTTCTTCGATCAGGACGACCTCTGATTCCTGTTTCTGACGGCTTTCTGACGCCGAAAAAAGTGGGCTGACCTGCTACGATCCGGCGCGCCCGGACCACCGGGCGGAGCGCCCGGCGTACCCGGCGTCCGTCGGCGGGGCGGCCGTCGAGCCGAACGCCACCCGATCGGGCCCGACCGCAGGTCCCGAAGAACCGAAGTCAGCCGACCAGTCACCCGAGCAGTCACGATGGCGACCACCAACCCGTTCCGCATCCACGTCGCAAACCTGCTGCGGCGGCCCGGCGCGTCCCGGACCGTGCAGGCGGCGGGCGTGCTCGCCGACGTGCGCGGCCCCGGGTCCGAGGTCACGCCCGAGCACCCGATCACCGTCGACCTCACGCTTGGAGCGGGTGTCGGAGGGCATCGTCGTGCGCGGCACGATCTCGGCGCCGTGGGAAGCGGCCTGCAGTCGCTGCCTCGTCCCCGTCGGCGGCGAGCTCGCGGTGCGCGTCGGCGAGCTGTACGAACGCCAGCCGCTCGAGGGCGAGACCTACCTGCTCGGCGAGGACGACGTCATCGACCTCGAACCGCTGATCCGCGACGCGCTCCTGCTGGAGCTGCCCGCGGTCCCGCTGTGCCGGCCCGACTGCAAGGGCCTGTGCGCCACCTGCGGCATCGACCACAATCTCGACCGCCTGCGAATGCGCCGACGCCGAACCCGACCCCCGCTGGGCGGCGCTGCGCTCGCTCGAGCTCTAGCCCGCGTCCCGACCGAACGGCGGCTCCCGGGCCGCCCCACCTGCACGATCTCGACTTCACGATTCAAGAGGAGCTGCGAAACATGGCCGTCCCGAAGCGCAAGATGAGCCGCTCCGCGACCCGCTCGCGCAAGTCGGCGAACATGCGGCTTGCGCCTCCGGCGCACTCGCTGTGCCCGAACTGCGGCGCGTCGCGCCTCCCGCACCGGGTGTGCGGGAACTGTGGTTGGTATCGAGGCCGCCAAGTCCTCGATGTGAAGTAGCGGCGGGACTTGCCGTGCCGCCCGTGATCGCGATCGACGCGATGGGCGGCGACCGCGCGCCTGCGGAGATCGTCGCGGGCGCGCTGCGGGCCGTCGACGAATGCGACGTCGACGTGCTCCTCGTCGGCCCGGCCGACGCGATCCGCGCCCACCTGCCCGGCGGTTCGCCGCCGGAACGCGTCGAGATTGCTCGACGCGGCCGAGGTCATCGAGATGGACGAGGAGCCTGCGGCCGCGGTGCGGGCCAAGAAGGACTCCTCGATCGTGCGGGGCGCCGAAGCGGTGCGCGACGGCCGCGCCGTCGCCGTTCGTCGGCGCCGGCAACACCGGCGCGACCATGGCCGCCGCGCTGTTGCGCTTCGGTCGCATCAAGGGCGTCCACCGCCCGCGCGATCGCGGTTCCGCTCCCGGTGTTCGGCGAGGATCGGGCGCAGCTGCTCGTCGACGGCGGCGCCACGGTCGATCCCGACCCGCAGTGGCTCGTCGAGTGGGCCGAGCTCGCCCGGGTGTACGCCCGCGTCCGGCTCGGCGTCGCCGAGCCGACGATCGCCTTGTTGTCGAACGGCGAGGAGCCGGGCAAGGGCGATGCGCTGCGCAAGCAGGCCTCGGAGTCTGTTCGCCGACGTCAAAGGGCTTCGTCGGCAACGTCGAGGGCCGCGACGTCGCGCGCCGCAGCGCGGACGTGATCGTCACCGACGGGTTCACCGGCAATGTCGACGCTCGAAGACGCTCGAAGGCGCGGTCATGGGCCTCGCCGGCCTCGTGTTCGGCGTCGTCGACGAGCCCGGCGCGCCCTGGGCCGACGCGGCCGACGCGTTCAAGCTGCGCCTGCTCGAGGCGGCCGCGCCGCTCCTGCCCGACAACACCGGCGGGGCGATGCTCCTCGGCGTCGAAGGCGTCTGCATCATCTCGCACGGCTCGTCGTCGGCGACCGCGATCGTCAACGCGGTGCGCGTCGCCCGCGACTGCGTGCAGGCCGACGTCGTGACGAAGTTGCGCGACGCCGCGGCTGCGACTGCCGAGCCGGATCCGCCGACCGGAGTCCGGTCCGTGCCCGCTGAGACGCACAGTCACCTCGGGCCCGTCGGCGACGACGACGTCGAGCGGGTCGTGCGCGACCAGCTCGTCGAGATCCTCGGTGTCGACCCCGACACGGTCACGCTCGACACCGCGCCTGCGCGAAGACCTCGACGCCGACGACTTCGCGGTGATCGACCTCGTCGAGGGCGTGATCGCCGAGCTCGGCGAACGGACCGTCGGCTTCTCGATCGACGACGACGACCTCGTCGAGCTGCGCACGGTCCGCGACGCGGTCGAGTGCGTGCTGGCCGGCCTCGCGAACGGCGAGCCGCGCCGTGAGCCGCGACGCGTCTCGTTCGACGGCCTCGACACGCTCGAGGCGAACATCGGCGTCACGCTTCGACGATCGCAGCATCCTGCTGCGTTCGCTCGCGCACCGTTCCTGGTGCGCCGAGAACGGCGAGCCGGAATCGAACGAGCGCCTCGAGTTCCTCGGCGACTCCGTGCTCGGCCTCGTCGTGACGCACTACGTCTTCGAGCACTTCCCCGGCCTCCCCGAGGGCCAGCTCTCGGAGGTGCGCGCCGGCGTCGTGAACGCGCACGTGCTCGCGGAGCTCGCGGCCGAGCTCGACCTCGGCCCGCACCTGCTCCTCGGCAAGGGCGAGGACGCGGCCGGGGGTCGGGCCAAGCAGTCGATCCTCGCCGACGCCTTCGAAGCGGTCGTCGCCGCCGTCTATCTCGATCAGGGTTTCGCGGTCGCCCGCGACCTCGTGATGCGCTGCCTCGCGGAACGGATCGCCGACGCGGCGGCCGGCCCGGGCGGTCGCGACTACAAGACCCGCCTGCAAGAGGCCACCGCGGCGCGCTCGCTCGGGCGTCCGCGGTACGTCGTGCGCGACGAGGGCCCGGATCACGCGAAGCAGTTCTTCGCCGTGGTCTACGTGAACGACTGCCCGTACGGCGAGGGCGAGGGTCGATCGAAGAAGCAAGCCGAGCAGTCCGCCGCGTGGGTCGCATGGACGCGCCTTGCGGACGAGGCTGACGGGCAGGGGGGCGACCATGCCGGAGCTACCTGAGGTCGAGGTCTTGCGCCGCGATCTCGAGAAGGAGGTCGTCGGCAAGAAGATCAAGACCGTCGACGTCACCGGGACGCGTTCTGTGCGGCGGCACAAGAACAAGAAGGAGTTCATCGTCGCTGCTCGAGGGCCGCAAGATCGTCTCGGTGCAGCGGCGGGGGAAGTACCTCGTGATCCGCCTCGACGGACCGGAGGCGCTCGTCGTGCACCTCGGGATGTCGGGCCAACTGCTGCGCGCGAAGACGGCGCGCGAGAAGGCGCCGAAGCACACGCACGTCGTGATCCACTTCACGCAGGGCGGCCTGATGCGTTTCGTCGATCCGCGCACCTTCGGTGAGATGTTCGTGACGAGGTACGACGACCTCGAGGAGCAGGTCGAGGAGCTCGCGCACCTCGGGCTCGATCCGCTCGAGACCGCGATGTCGTGGGACCTGTTCGGCCGCATGCTCGCCGACAAGCACGCCCGGCTGAAGAACCTCCTGATGGACCAGAAGTTCATCGCCGGTATCGGCAACGTCTACAGCGACGAGATCCTCTTCCAGGCCGGGCTCAAGTGGGACCGCCTGAGCGACTCGCTCTCCCAGCAGGAGATCCGGCGGCTCTACCGGGCGATCTTCGAGACGCTGCAGGACGCGGTGAAATACCGCGGCTCGTCCCTCGCCGACGAGCAGTACGTCGACCTCTTCGGTCGTCCCGGCGCGTATCAGGAGCACCACCAGGTGTACGACCGGGAAGGCAAGGCGTGTCCCCGCTGCCGGCGGATCGTCCACCGCGCCCGGTTCGCGAACCGTTCGACGTTCTACTGCGAGGCATGTCAGGTCTGAGCGAGCCGCCGCCGGCGGCCCCCGCGCCGACCCGGGTGCGCGTCGTGGTGACGGGCCGGGTGCAGGGCGTCTGGTTCCGCGACTCGTGCCGCGAACGGGCGCGGTCGGAGGCGGTGACCGGGTGGGTGCGGAACCGGGGCGACGGCGCGGTCGAGGCCGAATTCGAAGGTTTCCGCGGACGCGGTCGACCGGCTCGTGACGTGGTGCCGAACCGGTCCGCCGCGCGCCCGGGTCGACACGATCGAAGTGGCAACCGTCCCGACCAGCGGCGATCCGCGATTCCGCATTTTGTGAGCGATCAGATCCGCCGCGCCCCGAGGCGCGCCCCCTACCATCGGCCGTCGGAGAGGGGGCCTGCTTGTTCCTCAAGTCGTTGACGCTCAAGGGGTTCAAGTCCTTCGCGGACAAGACCACGCTCGAGTTCGAACCCGGTGTGTGCGTCGTCGTCGGCCCGAACGGGTCGGGGAAGTCGAACATCGTCGATTCCGTCGCGTGGGTGCTCGGCGCCCAGGGTGCGCGCGCGCTGCGCGGCACGAAGATGGACGACGTGATCTTCGCGGGGACCGCCGATCGTCCCGCGCTCGGCCGCGCCGAGGTGTCGCTCACGATCGACAACAGCGCGCGGCTCCTCCCGATCGAGTTCACCGAGGTCACGATCACGCGCATGCTCTTCCGGACGGGGGAGTCCGAGTACCTCCTGAACGGCGTGCCGTGCCGCCTGCTCGACATCCAGGAGTTGCTCTCCGACACCGGCATCGGTCGTCAGCAGCACGTGATCGTCGGGCAGGGCCAGCTCGACGCCGTGCTCAACGCCCGCCCCGAGGACCGGCGGGCGATCATCGAGGAAGCGGCCGGCATCCTCAAGTTCCGCAAGCGCAAGGAGAAGGCCGAGCGCCGGCTGGAGGCGACCGAGGGCAACCTCCTGCGGCTGACCGACCTGCTCCGCGAGGTGCGCCGCCAGCTCCGGCCGCTCGAACGCCAGGCCGACGCGGCGCGGCGCCACGACGGGCTGGTGACCGAGCTGCACTCGATCCGCCTCCACCTCGCCGGGCGCGACATCGAACAGCTGCGCAGCCGGGAACAGAAGCGCGTCGACGCGCGCCGCGAGCTGGCCGAGCGCGAGCAGGACGTGCGCGTGCAACTCCGCGCGTTCGACACGCAGGTGCTCGAGGCCGAGCACGCGCTCGCCGTCCCCGGGGACGACGACGTCGCCGACATCCTCGCCCGGACCGAGGCGCTACGCGAACGGAGTCGCGGGCTCGTGAACCTCGTGACCGAGCGCGTCCGCAGCCTCGACCGGGAGCTCGCGTCGGTGGCCGACGAGGGCGTGGTCGAGTCGCTCGTCGCCGAGGCCGCGCACGTACGCGCCCAGCTCGCGGCCGTCGACGCCGACTTCGGCTCGCTCGCCCCGACGCGGGCCGAAGCCGAAGCGGCCGAGGCCAAGGTCGAGGCGCTCGGCGTGGTGTCGGTCGCAGTGTCCGAAGGCGAGTACCAGCGCTGCGCGCAGGAGCTCGACAAGCTGACCTCGCGCGCGAGCACGATCGAGACGGAGCTCGTCCGTGTGCGCGACGAGCTCACCCGCGTCGACGCGCAGCGTGCCGAGCTCGAGCCCCGTGCGCAGGCAGCCGACGCCGCGCAGGCCGAGGCCGACCGCGCTCGGGCCGCGATCGACGAGCACGCGGGCGTCTCGCCCGAGCTGACCCCCGAAGCGCGTGAACTGCGGTCGGCGGAGGACGCGCTGCCGGGCGGCGGACGAGGAACACCGTCGCGCCGACAGCGAATCGTCGCGTTGGCGGGCGCGGGCCGAGATGCTGGCGCTCGCGCTCGAAGAAGCGCACGCCGCTGCGGGGGGAGCCGAGCTCGCCGACCTCGACGGAGTGCTCGGCCCGCTCGTCGACCTCCTCGACATCGACGAAGGTTGCGAGATCGCGGTGGCCGCCGCGCTCGGCGACGCGCTCAAGGCGATCGTCGTCGACGGTGACGACGCGGCCCGGGCCGCGGTCGAGCGCCTGAAGCGCGGCGATCGCCAGGCGTTGCTGCTCGTCGCCGAAGCGCGGGCCACGGGCGCGCAGATCTCGTTCGCGCCCGCGGGCACCCATCCGCTCGGCTCGACGGTGCGCGGCCTCCGGCCCGGGCTCGATCCCGTCCTCGCCCGCCTGTTCGCGCAGTTCGTCGTCGTCGACGGCGGCTGGGAACACGCGCTCGACGTCGCGCTCGCGAACCCCGGCCTCGTCGCGGTGACGCGCGACGGCGATCGCTTCGGCGGTGCGTCGGCCTGGCGGGCCGGGCCCGTCGGGATCGTCCGTCGTGACACCGGCCGCGCTGGCCGACGCGACGGCACGCGCGGAGGCGGCGGAAGCCGCACGCGTGGCCGCCGAAGCCGCGGTGGAATCCGCCCGTCAGCGCCTCGCGTCCGCCCGCCGCGCCGAGCTGCTCGCCACCGAGGAAGAACGGCGTCGGCGCCGCGAGCTCGAACAACTGACGGCCCGGGCCGCGCAGCTCCGGCGCGAGGTCGAGGTCGGCGCCGCGACCCTCGACGCGCGGCGTTCGACGCTCGCGGCCCGCGCCGACGAGCTCGACGCGGAACGGGCGATCGCGCCGGAAGCCGAGAACGATGCCCGCGCCCGCCTCGCGGCGGCGACGCAGCAGCGCGACGAGGCCCGCGCCCGCCGCACGGAGCTCGAACGGTTGCGTTCGCAGGCCGCGACCTTGCGCCGCGACTACGAGTTGCGCGGCGCCGCGGTCGACGAACGGCGCACCGTGTTGAACGCGCGCCTCGCCGAGGTCGAGGCGCGCCTCGCGGTCCGGCCCGACGAGGAGGCCCGCGCCCGGGCCCGGCGGGTTGCGCTCGAAGGTCGCCGCGACGCCATCGCGCAGATCGCGGCGCGGCTCGGGTCGCGGACCGGGGAGATCGAGGCGCTGGCGGAGCGGCTCCGCGCCCGGCGCCGTCAGCAGTCCGAGGCCGCGCGGGAGGCGGGCCGCCGGCTCGACGGTCTGCGCGGCGCAGCGCTCGGAGGCCGAGAAGCAGTTGACCGACCTGCGCGACCGCGCCGGCAAGCTCGAAGTCGAAGAGGCCGAGATCCGGCTGCGGTTGGAGCAGGCGGTCGAACAGGTGCGCCGCGATTTCGACTGCGAGCCCGACGCCGCGATCGCCGCGCCCGTCCCCGACGTCGCCGACGGCACCTCGCTCCCGGGCCGGGCCCGCGAGCTCGAACGTGAGCTGCGGCTCATGGGTCCGGTGAACCCGCTCGCGTTGACGGAGTACGAGGCGCTGTTGGAACGCCACGAGTTCCTGCAGAACCAGCTCGACGACGTCCGCAACACGCGCCGCGAGCTCGCGCCGCGTCATCAAGTCGGTCGACGAGGAGATCGTGCGCGTCTTCGACGCCGCGTTCGCGCGACGTCGCGCACAACTTCACCGAGTTGTTCGCGATGTTGTTCCCCGGCGGCTCCGGGCGACTTGTGCTCACCCAACCCGAGGATCTGCTCAACACCGGCATCGAGATGGAAGCGCGTCCGTCCGGGAAGATGGTGCGCCGGCTCTCGCTCCTGTCGGGCGGCGAGCGTTCGCTGTGCGCGATGGCGTATCTCTTCTCGGTGTTCCGGGCCCGGCCTTCGCCCTTCTATCTGATGGACGAGGTCGAGGCCGCGCTCGACGACGTGAACCTGCACCGGTTCCTCGATCTCGTCCACGAGTTCCGCAACGAGGCCCAGCTGCTCGTCGTCTCGCACCAGAAGCGCACGATGGAGGCCGCGGACGTGCTCTACGGCGTCTCCATGCCGCCCGGCGGCTCCAGCCGGGTCGTGACCCAGCGCATGCGCGACCTCAAGTTGGAGGACGCCGCCACCCCGTAGCCGCCTCGTCGATGCCGTGCCCACCGCCCTGCTCCGGGGCCGGTGGGAACGGCGCGCTCGGGTAGCCTCCGGGCATGGTGCTGGTGATCGTCATCGTCGTGGTCGCGCTCGTGCTCGTCTCGGCGGGCGCGTTCGTGGCGGTCCGCGCGAACCGCCGTCCGCAGGCGCGGGGACGTGTCGCGGGGGAGCCGCCGGCGCCTCCGGTCGAGACCGCGCGGCGTCCCGAACCGCAGGTCGAGGCGCCGACCGTTGAAGAGCTCGAGGCGCTGCTGCGTGCGCCGGCCGCGCCGGAGGCGCCACCCGCGCCGCCCGCACCCGAGGTTGCGGTCGAGGCGCCCGCCGTTCCCGAGGTCGTCGAGCGCCCGCGTCTGCGCGACCGGCTCGGTGGCACCCGCCGCGCGTTCTCCGGCGCGTTTGGCCGCATGCGCGGTCGCAAGATCGACGACGAGACGTGGGACGAGCTCGAGGAGTCGTTGCTGCTCGCCGACGTCGGCATGCTCACGACGTCGCGGTTGCTCGACGCGGTCAAGCGCCGCGCGAAGGAGACGTCGGCGAGCGATCCCGACGAGGTCATCGGACTGCTGCGCGACGAGGTCGTCGCGCTGCTCGCGAGCGACGACGGCGACCGGACGCTCCGGCTCCACGACGGCGAACCGAACGTCTGGATGTTCGTCGGCGTCAACGGGGTCGGCAAGACGACCACGATCGGCAAGCTCGCCTCGCAACGGGTCCGGGACGGCCACAAGGTGGTGCTCGCGGCGGGTGACACGTTCCGCGCCGCGGCCGCCGACCAGTTGCAGCTGTGGGCCGAGCGGACGGGCGGCGATCTCGTGCGTGGTCAGGAAGGCGCCGATCCCGGGTCGGTCGTCTTCGACGCCATGGCCGCGGCGACGGGCCGCGGCGCCGACCTCGTGCTCGTCGACACCGCGGGCCGGCTGCACACCAAGGCGAACCTCATGGAGGAGCTGAAGAAGCTCCGTCGCATCGTCGACCGCACGCCGGGCGCCCTCAAGGAGGTGCTGCTCGTGATCGACGCCTCGACCGGCCAGAACGGGCTCGTGCAGGCGAAGCAGTTCGCGGAGGCGGTCGACGTCACGGGCATCGTGCTGACCAAGCTCGACGGCACCGCCAAGGGCGGCATCGTCCTCGCGATCCAGTCGGAGCTCGGCATTCCCGTGAAGATCGTCGGTGTCGGCGAGGGCATCGGCGACCTCATCGACTTCGACCCGAAAGAGTTCGCGCTCGCCCTCTTCTCCGAAGAGGGCTGACGCCCTGGGTACTCTGCAACCGTGTTCGACGCGCTGAGCGACCGTCTCGACGGCATCTTCTCGAAGCTCCGCAGCCGCGGGCGGCTGACCGAGCGCGACGTCGACGAGATCTCGCGCGAGATCCGTCTCGCGCTCCTCGAGGCCGACGTCAACGTGCGCGTCGTGAAGTCGTTCATCGGGCGGGTGAAGGAACGCGCCGTCGGCGTCGAGGTGTCGAAGGCGCTCGACCCGGGCCAGCAGTTCATCAAGATCGTGCACGAGGAGCTCGTCGCGACGCTCGGCGGCACCACCGGCAAGCTCACGATGAGCCCGAAGCCGCCGACGGTCCTCATGCTCGCGGGGCTGCAGGGATCGGGAAAGACGACGGCCGCGGCGAAGCTCGCTCGCCTGCTCAAGTCGCAAGGGCTGCACCCGCTGCTCGTCGGCGCCGACCTCCAGCGCCCCGCCGCGGTCGAACAGTTGCGGGTGCTCGCGGGCCGGGTCGACGTGCCGTTCTACAGCGAGGCGTCGGATCCGGTGAGCGTGGCGCGCGGCGCCATCGCGGAGGCGCAGCGGCTCGGCCGCAACTTCGTCATCGTCGACACCGCGGGCCGGTTGCAGATCGACACCGAGCTCATGGACGAGCTGCGCGCGATCGATGCGGCGATCCAGCCCCAGAACACGCTGCTCGTCGTCGACGCGATGACCGGGCAGGAGGCTGTCAACGTCGCCGAGGCGTTCAACGACGCGGTCGGGCTCGACGGTGTGATCCTCACCAAGATCGACGGCGACGCGCGCGGTGGCGCGGCGCTGTCGGTGAAAGAGGTCGTCGGCAAGCCGATCCTGTTCGCGGGTACCGGCGAGAAGCTCGACGAGTTCGAGCCGTTCCACCCCGATCGCATGGCGAGCCGCATCCTCGGCATGGGCGACGTGCTCACCCTGATCGAGAAGGTCGAGGCGACCTTCGAGGAGGACGAGAAGCGCAAGGCCGAGGAGCTGCTGCAGAGCGGGCGGCTCACGCTCGAGGACTTCCTCGAGCAGATGCAGCAGATCAAGCGGATGGGGCCGCTCCAGAACGTGCTCGGCATGCTGCCGGGCATGCCGAAAGAGGTCCGCAACGCCGAGATCGACGACAAGGACCTCGGCCGCATCGAGGCGATCATCCGCTCGATGACCCCCGAGGAGCGCCGCCACCCCGAGCTGATCAACGGCTCGCGGCGCATGCGGATCGCGCAGGGCAGCGGCACGTCGACGAACGAGATCAACAACCTGCTGAAGCAGTTCAAGCAGGTGCAGCAGATGATGAAGGGCATGCCCGGGATGGCCCGCAAGATGAAGGGCGGGAAGAAGGGCAAGGGCAAAGGCAAGGCGAAGGGCCCGAAGATGCCGCCCGGATTCCCCGGCGGTGGGCGCCCCGGCGCGCTGCCGGCCGGGCTTCCCCGGCCTCGGATCCCGACGGCGGCCTTCCGGGCTTTCCGCCCCGGTGATCTAGACTCGCCCGCCGTTCCCCGTAGAGGAGTCTCTTTTGGCAGTCAAGATCCGGCTCATGCGCGTCGGGAAGAAGAAGCAGCCGACGTATCGCGTCGTGGTCGCCGACGCCCGCAGTCCCCGCGACGGCCGATTCCTCGAGATCCTCGGCCAGTACGCACCCCGCCAGGAGCCGTCGCTCGTGACGATCGACGGCGAGCGCGCGCTGCACTGGTTGAACGCCGGCGCGCAGCCGACCGAGAGCGCGGCCAAGCTGCTGCAGATCGCCGGGGTGTGGGACGCGTACAAGGACGCGAACGGCAAGGTCGCGGCGTCGCCGCCCGAAGGTGAAGGTCAAGGCGAAGACGGTGAAGGAAGCGCCGCCCGCGCCCGCACCGCGCCGGCCGCCGAGGCTGCGCCGGCCGAGGCCGCCGAAGCCCGCCGCGGAAACCGAAGCATGAGCGACGAACTCGACGACGACGGTTTCGAAGAGGACGACGACTTCGAGGAAGACGACGACTTCGACGACGACGTCGCCCCGGAAGGGCAACCGCGTCGTCGGCGCCCGGGCACGCGCCGTCGGTCGAGTTGATCGCCCGGAACCTGGTCGACGATCCCGACGGGGTGTTCGTCGACGCCAACGAGCGCGGCGACAACGTCACCTTGCTGGTCCACGCGAGCCCCGGCGACCTCGGTCGCATCATCGGCAAGCGTGGTCGTGTCATCCAGGCCGTGCGCCAGGTCGCACGAGCGGCGGGTGCCACCGAAGACGTGCGCGTTTCCGTCGACGTCGCGGAATAGCCCGTGGGGGTTGCCCGGCTCGAGGTCGGGCGCATCGGCCGTGCGCACGGTCTGCGCGGCGACGTCGTGGTGACGCCGGTGACGAACATCGAGGCCCGGTTCGCGCGCGGCGCGACGTTGTGGGTCGACGATCGGCCCCTCGTGATCGCGTCGTCGCGCCCGCAACAGCACCGCTACGTCGTGCGATTCGAGGGGGTCGACGACCGCAACGGCGCCGACGCGCTGCGCGGCAAGCTCGTCGAGGCCGAGCCGCTCCCGGAGCCGCCCGACGGCGAGCTCTGGGTCCACGACCTGATCGGCGCAGACGTGCGCGACCGGGCGGGCGCGGCGTTGGGGCGGGTGGTCGCGGTGGAGGCGAACCCCGCGCACGACCTCCTGGTGCTCGACGGTGGCGCGCTCGTGCCGATGGTGTTCGTCGTCTCGGCCGAGCCCGGGGTGGTCGTCGTCGATCCGCCCGACGGGCTCTTCGATCTGTAGCGCGGGCGGACGACGATCGTGCGCATCGACGTGTTCTCGATCTTCCCCGAGTACCTCGAGGCGCCGTTGCGCGTGTCGTTGCTCGGGCGGGCCCGCGCCGCGGGTGTGCTCGCGGTGAACGTGCACGACCCGCGTGCGTTCACGACCGACCGCCACCGCAGCGTCGACGACGAGCCGTTCGGCGGCGGCGCGGGCATGGTGATGACGCCGGGGCCGCTGTTCGCCGCGGTCGAGGCGGCGGAGCCGGCGCGCCCGCTCTTCCTCTTGTCGGCCGGCGGCGAATCGCTTCGACCAGGCGCGCGCCCGAGAGCTCGCGGCGGGCGCCGGCTTCTCCCTGATCTGCGGCCGCTACGAAGGTGTCGATCAGCGGGTCGCCGACCATCTCTGCGACGGCGAGCTGTCGGTCGGCGACTTCGTCCTGGCCGGCGGGGAGGGCGCCGCGCTCGTGGTGATCGAGGCGGTCGCCCGGCTCCTGCCGGGCGTGATGGGCAACGAGGCGTCGGCCGCGGAGGAGTCGTTCAGCGAGGGTCGGCTCGAATACCCGCAGTACACGCGCCCCGCCGAGTTCCGCGGCTGGTCGGTGCCCGAGGTGTTGCGCTCCGGCGACCACGGGCGTATCGGCCGGTGGCGGGCCGCCCAGGCGCTGCGGCGGACGATCGAACGCCGCCCGGATCTCCTCGCGGGGCTCTCACCCGCCGACGAGGCGCTCCTGGCCGAGTTCCCGGATCGCCACGACCCCGGCGGCCCGGAATTCCCTGCGCACCCGCCGTCCCGCTAGCATCTCCGGTCGCGCTCGCTTCGGGCGCGCATTCACGGGAGCCCCCTCATGCACCGCACCGATCTCGTCGACCGCGCCGGACTGCGCGACGACATCCCCGATTTCGCCCCCGGCGACACCCTGAAAGTGCACGTCCGGGTCGTTGAAGGCAACCGCGAGCGGGTCCAGGTGTTCCAGGGCGCCGTCATCCGCCGCCAGGGGAGCGGGGTCCGCGAGACGTTCTCCGTCCGCAAGATCAGCTTCGGTGTCGGCGTGGAACGCACCTTTCCGGTCCATTCGCCGATCATCGCCCGTATCGAGGTCGTCACTCAGGGCGACGTCCGCCGGGCCAAGCTGTACTACCTGCGCGATCGGATCGGAAAGGCCGCAAAAATCAAGGAAAAGCGGTTCTGACCCGTTCTGGGCGGCTCTGACGGGCTGCTTCGACGGTCTCGGGTCGGTCGTACACTGGCTCCGATGAGCGCCGAAGACCTCGAGCGGTACGAGACGGAAATCGAGCTCCAGCTGTATCGCGAGTACCGCGATGTGCTGCCGATGTTCCAGTACGTCGTCGAGACCGAACGCCGCTTCTACCTGGCCAACGACGTCAAGCTCGACGCGAAGCAAGAAGGCGGTCGTACCTACTTCGAGCTGCAGCTGCGTGACGCGTGGGTGTGGGACATGTACCGGCCGACCCGGTTCGTCGCCGACGTGCACGTCGTCACGTTCAAGGACGTGAACATCGAGGAGCTTCCCGGCAAGGAACTCTGACCGCAATGGCCGACGCGCGGCGTGCGCTCGGCGCGGCCGGCGAGGAAGCCGTGGCGCAGTGGTACCTGGCCGGCGGGTTCTCGGTGCTCGCCGCGGAACTGGCGGGTGCGGGAAGGCGAGATCGATCTCGTCGCGGGCCGCGGTACCACGATCGTGTTCTGCGAGGTGAAGACGAGGCGCGGCGACGCGTTCGGGCTCCCCGCCGAGGCGGTGACGCGCACGAAGCAGGCGCGGTTGCGCAGGCTCGCGGTGCACTGGTTGCGTGACAACGACGCCCACGGCGAGATCCTGCGCTTCGACGTCGCGTCGGTGCAGCCGGACGGTCGTGGCGCCTGGATCGTCGACGTGCTCGAAGCCGCGTTCTGACGAGTCGCTGCACTCGAGAGAGCGCTGTCAGCGCCGGTACGAGCGCGGCGGGCGCGGCGGCGCCGGCCGCCCGGCCCGCGTCGCACGGAACCAGCACCCGCTGTGCCAGTGGCGCCGGGCGTCGGGATCGGCGCGCGGGACCACGACCTCGTGGCCTTCGCCGGGCCGGATCTCGTGGTCGCATCCCGGACAGCGGTAGGTCTTTTCGGCCTGGTACGGCTGCACGTGACGCACGTCGACATCGGCGTTGTCGTCGGTCCAGCGGTGCGACCCCATAGAACGATCACGGTATCGCCGCCCACCGACCCCTCCGGTCAGCGATGCGACCGGCGCAGCGACCGAGGCGGGGTGCTCAGTTCGCCGGTTGCGTCGATCGGGCGCGGGCCCGGGCTTCGAGCATCCGGGCCCGATCGGGTTCGCGGACCCGCCGCAGCCAGGCGCCGTGCCATTCCCACGCCGCGTCGCACGCGGGGCACGAGAGCAGGGTCGACCCGCCCGAGACCATCTCGGCCTCGATGGTCGAGTGGTCGTAGGGACACTGCGTGAGTTCCACCGTGTCCTTTTCGGCGTTTGTCGCCCGGAGTTGACACTCAACGTGGCCAGAACAGGCCCCGTTTGCGTTCGAGGTGGCCGCCGCGTTCGAGCGCGAGCAAGGCCGCACCCAGGCGGGCCGGAGGAAACGGCACCCGGCGCTCGATCTCGTCGATCGTGGCGCAATCGCCGGCGAGCGCGCGCAAAACGGCCCGTTGGTCCGGATCGGGCGGTGCGGGCCTCGGGCTCCAGCCGCCCTCTACGGTGCCGCCGCGCCCGATGCCGAACAACACGTCGGAGGGTTCGAGGAGCGGCTTGGCCCCGTCGAGCAGAAGTGCGTTGCAGCCCGCGGCGGCCGGATTGCGCCGCGACCCGGGCAGCGCGTACACGTCGCGGTTGAACCGCACCGCGTCGTTGGCGGTGATGCGCGCGCCCCCGCTCAGGGTCGCCTCGACCACGACGACCGCGTCGGCGAGCGCGGCGATGATTCTGTTCCGGATCGGGAACCGCCACGGGAGCGGCTGCGTGCCGTACTCGTTCTCGCCGACGATCAGGCCGTGCTCGCGCACGTCCTCGTACAGGCGCGCGTGGCGCCGCGGGTACACGACGTCGAGACCGGTGGCCACGACGCCGACGGTCAGGCCGCCCGCGTCGACCGCGCCCGCGTGCGCGGCGCCGTCGATGCCGATTGCGAGTCCGCTGACCACCGTGATGCCGGCCCGCGCGGAGAACGCGCCGATCTCCCGTGCGTCGGCGATACCCATCGGTGTCGCCGCCCGCGTTCCGACGATCGCGACTCGCGGCGCGTCGAACGCGTCGGGCCGGTCGCCTTCGCCGAGCAGGACGCGCGGCATGTGCGCGTCGAGCATCGCGTCGAGATCGTCGGCGTCGCGGATCGGAAAGCCGTGGCCCCGTTCCCAGCGGTGCGGGGCGCGGCTCACCAGAGGTCCTCGCGCATCAACGAGGCGCGGGTCACATCGTCGGCGTCGATGACGGACCTGTCGGCGAGGTCGGCGAGGGTCCGGGCGACCCGGCGGATGCGCGCCGCGCCGCGCCCGGTGAGTTGCCGGACGTCGCACTGTTCGTGCCACATGTCGCGCGCGGCGTCGTCGAGCGCCGTGTAGCGCTCGAGCGCGCCCGCCGGGATGTGCGCGTTGCGGCGCCACGGTGTTCCCCGGAGCCGCGCCTGCTGCCGCTCGACGGCGCCCGCGACGCGCGCCGCGACCACCGCGGACGATTCGCCGGGCTCCTTGCCGGCCTTTTCGACGCGGATCCGGAGATCGAAGCGGTCGAGCAACGGTGCGGACAGGCGGCGGGCGTAGCGCGTGGTCTGCACGTCTCCGCACTTGCACGCGGTCGGCTCGCGGCCGCAGGGGCAGGGGTTCGCGCACGCGACCAGGAGGAAGTCGGCCGGGAACTCGATCGTCCCCGCGGCGCGGCTCGCACGCGTACGACGCGCTCTTCGAGCGGCTGGCGCAACGCCTCGAGCGCGTGGACGGGGAACTCGGGCAGCTCGTCGAGGAACAACGCGCCGCGGTGGGCAAGGCTGACCTCGCCGGGGCGCACGCGGACTCGAGCCGCCGCCGACGAGGGAGACCATCGACGCGCTGTGGTGGGGTTGGCGGAACGGCGGGTCGGTGCGCAGCGCGGGTCCGCGGTGGACGCCGGCCGCGGAGTGGATCTTCGTCACCTCGAGGGCTTCGTCGTGCGCGAGTGGCGGAAGGATCGTCGGGAGGCGGCGGGCCAGCATCGTCTTGCCGACGCCGGGTGGTCCGACCATGAGGAGGTGGTGCGCGCCCGCGGCCGCGACGGCGAGCGCGCGGCGGGCGCCTTCGAGGCCCCGCACGTCGGCGAGGTCGAGGGGTTCGTCGCCGTCGGGCGCGCCGAACACGGCCCGGGGCGGGTCGGGCGGTTCGGGCCAGGGCGCCTCGCCCTTCAGGCACACGTGCAGCTCACCGAGCGTGCGGGCGACGCGTACCGCCGCGCCGGACACGAGCGCGGCTTCGGCCGCGTTCTCCGCCGGGACGATGACGTGCTCCGCGCCACTGCGCGTCGAGCGCGTCGACGAGCGCGATCGTGCCGACCACCGGCCGGACCGTGCCATCGAGCCCGAGCTCGCCGAGGACGGCGACGTGGTCGAGCGCACCCGCCGGGAGTCCGCCCGCGGCGCAGGTCAACGCGAGCGCGACGCCGAGCTCGAGGCCGGCGCCGGTCTTGCGGACCGAGGCCGGCGCGAGGTTCACGGTCACGCGCTGTTGCGGGTATTCGAGTCCGGACGACAGGAGCGCGGCCCGGACCCGCTCCCGGGACTCCCGGCCGGCCGCGTCGGGGAGGCCGACGACCGTGTACCCGGGCAGTCCCCGCGACACGTGGACCTCGATCGTGACGATGCGACCGTCGACACCTTCCAGGACGGCACTGCGAACGGCGGCGAGCACGGCCGACCTCCTTCCACGCCGCCCGGTGTCGTTCCGACACGCAGGTGCGGCGTTTGGCGCTGCAGGAGAGTCGTGACCGCGACCTCGACGGTGGACGGACCATACGCGGAGGGTGCGCCGGCTACGCATTACCGTGCCCCGGACATGTCCACGCCTACGAGTGCCTGCACGGGAGTCCAGTCGTGAGTCCGGCCGCAGCCGGCAGGCGCGACCGCGCCGCGCACGACCCCGACGGTTTCGCCCTCGCGCTCAGCGCGATGAGCGAGAACACCCGGCGGGCGTACGACCACGACGCCCGCGAGTTCGTGGCCTGGTGCGAGCGCGGCGGTTGTCCCGACCCGGCCGATCTCGATCACCGGGTGCTGCGGCGCTACCTGGCGTACCTGCAGACCCGGGGCTTCTCCCGTTCGTCGATCTCGCGCAAAGCGGCTTCGGTCCGGGCCTACCTGCGCCACCTGCGCCGCCGCGGGCTCCTCGCGCGGCGATGTCGCCGCGGCCGTCCAGGCGCCGAAGGGCGCGCGCCGACTGCCGCGGATGCCGAGGCGCAAGGAGGCCGCCGGTTTGCTCGACGACCTCACCGGCGAGGCCGCCGTCGACGATCCCCGAGCGCTGCGTGATCTCGCCGTCGTCGAGCTGCTCTACGGCGCCGGTCTGCGGGTCAGCGAATGTTGCGGTCTCGACGTCGGCGACGTCGACCTTCGCAAGCGCACGGTCACCGCGCTCGGAAAAGGTGCAAAAGTCCGGCGGCTGCCGCTGGGCGAGCCGGCGCGGGAGGCGGTCGCCGGCTACCTCCGGAACGGCCGCGCTGGTCCTACAGCCCAGCCCCGAGGCGGGTCAGGCCCTCTTCCTCAACGCCCGCGGCCGGCGGATGACCCCCCGGGATGTTCGCCGCGTGCTCGACCGTCATCCGCTGGCCGACGGCCGCACGCTGCACCCCCACGCGCTGCGCCACGCGTACGCCACCCATCTCCTCGAAGGAGGAGCAGATCTCAGAGCTGTTCAGGAGCTGCTCGGACACGCCGATGTGGGAACGACACAGATCTACACTCACGTGACCCGTGAGCGGATGAGGGCTGTGTACGAACGGACGCATCCAAGGGCCTAGGGAGCAGGGCGAGAAGAGTGGACGAGTCCGCCGCGGACATCGCCGAGCTTTGGCGTGACTACAAGGAGCGCGGGACCTCGGACGCGCGCGAGCGCCTGATCCTGCACTACTCGCCGTTGGTCAAGTTCGTGGCCGGTCGTGTCGCGGCGGGTCTGCCGCAGAACATCGAGCAGTCCGATCTCGTGAGCTACGGGATCTTCGGGTTGATCGACGCGATCGACAAGTTCGATCCCGGCCGGGGTTACAAGTTCGAGACGTACGCGATCAGCCGCATCAAGGGCGCGATCATCGACGAGCTGCGGTCGATCGACTGGGTACCGCGGTCGGTGCGCGCGAAGGCCCGTGCGATCGAGCGGGCCTTCTCCAAGCTCGAGAACGAACTGCGCCGCAGTCCCGACGACAAAGAGGTCGCGGCCGAGCTCGGCGTCACCGAGGACGAGCTCGCGACCACGCTCGGTCAGATCAGCTTCGTCGGTGTCGTCGCGCTCGACGAGCTGCTGTCGGCCGGTTCGGAACGCGGGAGCGGAGGCACGGTCGGCGACACGATCGCCGGCGGCGGGCACGACCCGGTCGAGGCGTTCGAGTCGGAAGAGATGCGCCAGGTGCTCGCCGACGCGATCAACCGCATGCCCGACCGCGAGCGCCTGGTGTTGACGCTCTACTACTACGAGGGCCTGACGCTCGCCGAGATCGGCAACGTGCTCGGCGTGACCGAGAGCCGGGTCTGCCAGATCCACACCAAGGCGATCTTCCAGCTGCGCTCGCGCATGTCGGAGCCGCTGCCGGAACGCGGCATCGTCACCTGAGCGACTGCACCGGAATCGCCGCCTGACGGCGATCTTGGTGCACTCCTGCGTCGGCGTCCGCTCGACGAGGCCCGGCGCTCGTACGGTCCGGCCATGGCCAAGCCGTTCCTCCTCGCCCTGGCGATCCTGCTCGCCTCGTTCGGGGCGGTCGCCGCGCCCGCGCCCGCCGCGGCCTCCGGGTCGCTCGCGAGCCACTGGGTGCGGCCGGTGCCGGGCCGGGTCGTCCGGCCGTTCCGCGCGCCTCTGACCCGGTTCGGCCGCGGGCACCTCGGAGCCGACTTCGCCGCCCCTCCGGGCACCGCGGTGCGGGCCGCGGGCCCCGGCCGCGTCGTGTTCGCGGGGGCGGTGGCGGGCGCCCGCCATGTCGTCGTCTCCCATGCCGGCGGGCTCCGGACGTCGTACTCGTTCCTCGCGTCCGTGCGCGTGACGGCCGGAACGCGGGTCGGGGCCGGCGAGGTGCTCGGTACCACCGGCGGAACCGGTGAGCGCCACGACGGCTCCGCGCTGCATTTCGCCCTCCGCGTCGACGGGATCTACGTCGATCCGATGCGGCTGTTCACCGACCCGGACCTGGCGGCGCGGGTCCACCTCGCACCACGAGCGGGCGACGCCGGGGTGTCCGGCGGCGGGGAGATCGCGGGTCCGAGCTCCGCGTGGCCGTCGGGAGGCGGTTCGCCGCGGGCGGCGCGGGTCGTGATCCTTCCCCCGTTCCCGGCCGGTGCTCCCGCGGCCGCCTCGGGGCCGCTCCCGGGCTGTGGGCACCTGGTCGCGCTCTGGTGCCGGCGGCCCAGCTGAGCCGGAGCCACCGCGATCGGCCCGGATCCGGCCCGGATCGGCCCTGGGCGCGGTCGCTACACTGGCCACGCTTCCGGACCGATTCCGAAGGCGAGTAATCAACCATTTGCACGCCCGTGATCCCAAGGTGGCGCCGACGGTCCCGACCGATCGGCGCTCGCGTGGGCGGTAGATCCAACCTAGGGGAGGCGCGGCCGTGGCCGTCGTGAGCATGAAGCAGCTGTTGGAGGCCGGAGTCCATTTCGGTCACCAGACGAGACGTTGGAACCCGAAGATGAAGCGATTCATCTTCGGTGAGCGCAACGGCATCTACATCGTCGATCTGCACCAGACCCTCGATCGCATCGACACCGCGTACCGGTTCGTGCGCGAGACCGTCGCCGGCGGCGGCACGGTGCTCTTCGTGGGCACCAAGAAGCAGTCGCAGGAACCGATCGAGAACGCGGCCAACGGCTGCGGCATGCCCTACGTCAACTTCCGTTGGCTCGGCGGCATGCTCACCAACTTCCAGACGGTGCACTCACGCGTCGCGAAGTTGCGCGAGTTCCAGCGCCAGGTCGATTCCGGTGAAGTCGACCTCATGTCGAAGAAGGAAGGCCTGAAGGTCCGCCGCGACCTCGCCAAGCTCGAGCGCAACCTCGGCGGCATCAAGAACCTCGAGAAGCTCCCGTCCGCGGTGTTCATCATCGACACCAAGAAGGAGCACATCGCGGTCACCGAGGCGAACCGCCTGCGCATCCCCGTCGTCGCGATCGTCGACACGAACTGCGACCCCGACATCATCGACTACGTGATCCCCGGCAACGACGACGCGATCCGGTCCGCGCAGCTCATGTGCCGCGTGATCTCCGACGCGGTCATCGAAGGCCGCGAGATCGCCCGCCGGCGCGGCGCCCGCGCCGGCACGCGTTCGGAGGACGCGGCTCCGGCCGCCGCTCCGGCCCGGCCGCAGCGCACACCCGAAGAGCAGGCCGAGTTCGACCGCAAGCAGGCCGAGGCGCGTGACGCGGCCGCGGCGAAGCAGCGCGAGATCGAGGAGCGGGCCCGCCTCGCCAAGGAAGCGTCGAAGTCGGCGGCCGCGGCCGAGCCCGAGCCGCCGGCAGCCGCGGCCGGGGCTCCCGACGCGCCCGCGCCCGCGCCGACCGACAACGAAGCGGCCGAGGCTGCCGCCGAGATCCCGCCCGCCGACGAGACAGCAGAGGGCTGATCATGGCCGACATCTCCGCCAAGGACGTCGCCGCGCTCCGCAAGATCACGGGCGCCGGGATGATGGACTGCAAGAAGGCGCTGCTCGAGAACGACGGTGATTTCGAGCGCGCCAAGGACTGGTTGCGCGAGAAGGGCATCGCGGGCGCGGCCAAGCGCGAGGGTCGTGCCGCCGACCAGGGCGCGATCGAGGTGCTCGTCGACGGCAACGTCGGCGCGGTCGTTCGAGCTCAACTGCGAGACCGACTTCGTCGCCAAGGGCGCGGCGTTCGGCGAGGCGCTCACCGCGCTCACGCAGCTCGTCGTCGCCGAGGGCGACACCGAGCTCGGTGCGAAGAAGATCGGCGGCGAGACCGTCGACGACTTCGTGAAGGGCCTCTCCGGAACGCTCGGCGAGAAGATCGAGATCGGGCGGGTGTTCCGCTTCGACACCTCCGACGGCCTCCTCGACGGCTACAAGCACATCCAGAACGAGCGCGGCACGGTCGGTGTGATCGTCGAGCTCGGCGGCGTCGACCGCGGCGACGCGAAGGCGCGCGAGGCCGCGCACGACATCGCGCTCCACATCGCGAGCGCCGCGCCGCGGTACGTCACCCGCGACGAGGTCCCGGCCGCGGACGTCGCGCGCGAACGCGACATCTACGAGGTGCAGACCCGCGAAGAGGGCAAGCCCGAGCAGGCGTGGCCGAAGATCATCGAAGGCAAGCTGAACGGCTTCTACAAGACGGTCGCACTCGTCGAGCAGTCGTTCGTCAAGGACAACAAGCAGACGATCGACGCGGTCGTGAAGTCGCTCGGACCGGAAGCGCACGTTCGCGGGTTCGCACGGGTCAAGATCGGAGAGGAATAGCCCGACGAGGCCGCTGCTACCGACCGATCGCCCGCAGAAGACCCCACGAGAGGAGTTGCCGATGACCACGAGCCGGTACCACCGGGTCGTGCTGAAGCTCTCGGGTGAGGCGTTCGCCGACCAGTCGATCGGATTCGGTATCGACGCCGTCGTCGTGCAACGCATCGCCGAGGAGGTCACGAAGGCGCGCGCCGATCTCGGGGTCGAGATCGCGATCGTCGTCGGCGGCGGCAACATCTTCCGGGGCCTCAGCGGCTCGACCGCGCGGCATGGACCGCGCCCGCGCCGACTACATGGGGATGCTCGCGACCGTCATCAACGCGCTCGCGCTGCAGGACGCGCTCGAGTCGCTCGGCCAGCCCACCCGCGTGCAGACCGCGATCACGATGGCGCAGGTCGCCGAGCCGTACATCCCGCTGCGCGCGATCCGGCACCTCGAAAAGGGCCGGCTCGTCATCTTCGCGGCCGGCACCGGCAACCCGTACTTCACGACCGACACCACCGCGGCGCTGCGGGCGGCGGAGATCGGTGCGGAGGCGGTGTTGAAGGGGACGCACTCGGGCGTCGACGGCGTCTACAGCGCCGACCCGCGCACGAACCCCGACGCGGTGAAGATCGAGAAGCTCAGTCACTTCGACGTTCTCGCCCGCGGGCTGCAGGTCATGGACTCGACCGCGATCACGTTCTGCATGGACAACTCGCTGCCGATCATCGTGTTCGACGTCATGCAGCCCGGGAACATCACCAAGGCGCTCACCGGCGAACCGATCGGCACGCTCGTACATCCGAAGGAGGCCAAGTGACCGCCAAGGACGACGCGAGCGACAAGATGCACAAGGTCGTCGCGCACCTGCAGGACCAGTTCGGCGGCGTGCGCACGGGACGCGCGACGCCCGCGCTCGTCGAGAAGCTGAAGGTCGACTACTACGGGTCGATCGTGCCGCTGCAGCAGCTCGCCGGGTTCTCCGTGCCCGAGGCGCGGGTGCTCGTGGTCGCGCCGTACGACAAGGGTGCGTTGAAGGCGATCGAGAAGGCGATCCAGGCGAGCGACCTCGGCGTCAACCCGAGCAACGACGGCACGGTGATCCGCCTCACGTTTCCCGAGCTCACGACCGAACGGCGCAAGGAGCTCGTGAAGGTCGTGAAGAAGCTTGCCGAGGACGCCCGCGTCGCGGTACGCAACGTCCGTCGCAGCATTCGACAGGATCTCGAACACCAGGCGAAGGAGGGCGACATCTCCGACGACGAGGTCGCCCGCATCGAAAAGGAACTGGACAAGCTCACCCACGACGTGGTCGAGGAGATCGACACCTTGGTCGGCCACAAGGAAAAAGAGCTGCTCGAGGTGTGATCGCCCGGCCCCCAGCGGGCTGTGGCGCCGGAGGTGCGGGCCGCGGGGGCGAGCCCCTAGCCTGGCTTGGCCCGGGGAGGATGACGTGAGGGACAACGAATCCGATCGTTCGACCGCGACACCTGTGGAAGGTGTCCGGATCTTGGGCGCACGAGAGATGCCGGCGATCCGCAGCGACGACCGCGGCGACGAGCGCGAGCGTTTCGACGACCCGGTGATCATCCACGACGACCGCCCGGAACCGCGCTCCACGTTCACGCACCGCGCCGCGGTCCCGATCGTCCCGCGCGCGATGGACGAGCCGTTCGAGCCCGACGACGGCTCCGCCCGACGCGCGCGGCCGTCGCCGACGACCCGCCGACGGGTGAGATCCCGCCGTTGCCGCACTGGACGGAGCCGCCGACCGGAGCGGTGCCCGCGATCTTCGCCGACGACGGCGACGACGACGCGATCGTCGACGACCTCGACGCGTGGGCGCCGATCACCGGCAGCCAACCGCGTTTCCGGGCCGAAGGTTCCGACTGGGCCGAGGCCGACTTCGGTGACGACCTGAGCGGCGAGCACGAGCGTCTGGGCGCGCTCTCGGAGGCCGAGCCGGTCGACGAGGAAGTCGAGTTCGCGCGAAGCGCTCGCGCAACGCCGCCGCCGTCTGCCCCGGGCGCCGCGCGGGTGCACGCGGCGCGGTGACCGCGCCGGCCGCCTCGGTGCCCGCCGCGGCCGCGGCCGCGCTGCCCGCGCCGCGCCGCGCCGGCCGCCGTCGCTCGACGCCGAACCCGCCAACGGCGGCGCGGCGGCCCGCGCGACCTGCCGACCGCGATCATGACCGCCGCGGCGATCGTGATCGTCGTGCTCGTCTGCTTCCATGAAGGCCGGACCTGGACCGCGTTGCTGGCCGCGGTGATCATCGCGGTCGCGTCGATCGAGTTCAGCAACGCGTTGCGGTCGAAGGGCATGCGTCCGGCCACGCCGCTCGCACTGGTCGCGAGCGGCGCGCTGCCGCTCGCGGTGAAGCACTACGGCATCGGCGCGTACCCGATCTTCTTCGCGCTCATCGTCGTCGTGTCGATGTTGTGGTTCCTGTGGGAGGTCACGCCCGGGCGGCCACTGCTCGGCGTGTCGACGACCGTGCTCGGTTTCGCGTACATCGGTGGTCTCGGCGGATTCGCGGGCCTGTTGCTCGCGCAGCCCGACGGCGTCGGTCTGCTCCTCGGCGTGGCGATCTGCACGATCGCGTACGACGTGCTCGGGTTCTTCGTCGGCTCGCAGTTCGGCCGCACGCCGATCGCGCCGAAGGTCTCGCCGCACAAGAGCGTGCAGGGCACCGTCGCCGGGATGCTCGGCTCGCTTGATCGTGGGCTGGGTGATCGTCGGTCAGATCACGCCGTGGAACCGCCACTACGGCGGGCTCGTCCTCGGCCTGCTCGTCGCCGGCGGCGCGTTCCTGGGAGATCTCTGCGAGTCGATGATCAAGCGCGATCTCGGCCTCAAGGATTTCGGGACCCTGCTCCCCGGTCACGGCGGCGTGCTCGACCGTTTCGACGGGCTGCTCTTCTGCCTGCCGATCGCCTACTACCTCGCGGTTTCGCTGAAGCTCGTCTGAGAAGCGCACCCCGGCGCCCGCGCGAGCCGGTCGGGGACCCCTAACCTCAGGGGATGACGCGTGGGGTGGTGATCCTCGGATCGACCGGATCGATCGGCACCCAGGCGCTCGACGTCCTCTCCCGCCACCGCGACGAGTACCGGGTCGTCGCCCTCGCGGCGGGTCGCAACACCGACCTGCTCGCTCGCCAGGCGGCGCAGTTCGACGTCCCCGCGGGGATGGCCCGGGCCTGCCCCGACGACCCGTCGGTGCTCGCCGAGCTGGCCTCGCTGCCGGAAGCCGACGTCGTGCTCAACGCCGTCGTCGGGTTCGCGGGCCTGCCCGCGACGCTGGCCGCGCTCCGGGCCGGCAAGCGTCTCGCGCTCGCCAACAAGGAGAGCCTGATCGCGGCCGGGCCCGTCGTGGCCAAGGCCCGAGCCGCGGGCGGCGGCGAGATCGTGCCCGTCGATTCCGAGCACTCCGCGATCTGGCAGTGCCTGCGCGCGGGGCGGGCGTCGGAAGTCGGTCGGATCGTGCTGACCGCGAGCGGCGGACCGTTCCGCGGCCGCACACGCGAGCAGCTCCGTGAGGTCACGATCGCCGACGCGCTCGCGCACCCGACGTGGAACATGGGCGCGAAGATCACCATCGACAGCTCGACGCTGATGAACAAGGGACTCGAGGTCATCGAGGCCCACGAGCTGTTCGACGTCGGGTTCGACCACATCGACGTCGTGGTGCACCCGCAGTCGGTCGTGCACAGCATGGTCGAGTTCTGCGACGGGGCGACGATCGCGCAACTGTCGATGCCCGACATGCGGCTGCCGATCTCGCTCGCGCTCGGCGTGCCGAACCGGTTGGCGCAGCCCTACGGCGCGATCGACTGGTCGACGCTCGGGCGGCTCGACTTCGAGGTCCCCGACCGCACCACCTTCCCGTGCCTGGCGCTCGCCTACGAGGCCGGTCGGGCGGGCGGGACCGCGCCCGCGATCCTCTCCGCCGCCAACGAGGTGGCCGTCGAGGCCTTCCTCGGGGGCCGGATCGCATGGACGGAGATCGCCGCGGTTGTCGCCGAAGTGTTGAGCGAGGGCGGCGGAAACGCCGATGAGATTGCCGACGTGCTCGAAGCCGACCGCCGGGCCCGCGAGCGGGCCTCGGCCAGAATTCTTGCCAGGAGTGCCGAGTGAGGGCCAGCGATCCGTTCGAGGACGTGAAGGTCGACCCGGCCCGCGCCGCGGGCTTCACGATCGCCGTGCTGGCGAGCCTGACGGTCGCCGCGATCTTCTTCCCGACCCAGGCCGGTGTGGTCGGGGTCATCGTGGCCCTCTTCGTGATGATCATGTTGCACGAGCTCGGTCACTTCGTCGCGGCCAAGCGCTCGGGCATGAAGGTCACCGAGTTCTTCGTCGGCTTCGGCCCGCGGCTCTGGTCGGTGACCCGGGGCGAGACCGAGTACGGGATCAAGGCCGTCCCGCTCGGCGGCTACTGCCGCATCATCGGGATGACGAACCTCGAGGAGGTCGCGGCCGAGGACGAACCGCGCGCGTACCGCAACAAGGCGACCGGCCCGAAGGTGCTCGTCGCGTCGGCCGGTCCCGCGGTGCACTTCGCGATCGCGATCGTCCTCATGTTCGCGGTGCTCTTCTTCGCCGGCGACTACCGCCGTGCGACCACCTCGGTCACGCTGTCGCAGACGACCCAAGGTGCCGCCGCGGCCGGGATGAAGGCGGGCGACACGGTCGTCTCGGTGAACGGGACGACGGTGAAGTCGTGGACGCAGGTCCAGGATCTCGTCAACCCGCCCGACCACCCCGCGCGGGCCGGTGAAGTCGTGCAGTTCGTCGTGCAGCGCGGCGGCCGGGACCTGACGCTGCCGGTGACGCTGCAGGCGAGTACCGACCCCGGCGACAAGCGCGTGATCGCGGGAGTCGCCCCGAGCCTCGTCGTGCCCCACCCGGGCATCGTGACCGCGATCGTCCAGGCCCCCAAGCAGGTCGCCGACGAAGGCTGGCTCTCGATCAAGGCGATCGGCAGCATGTTCTCGCCCGCCGGCATCTCCAACTACTTCCGGATCCTGTCGGGCGACAACGGCAAGAACACCAATCAGTCGCAGCGGTTCGTGTCGCCCGTCGGCGTCGCCGGCGTCGCCGACCAGGCGGTGCGTGCGGGTTGGGCCGACGTCTTCTTGCTCCTGATCGGGATCAACATCTTCGTCGGGCTGTTCAACCTGCTGCCGCTGCTGCCGTTCGACGGCGGGCACATCGCGATCGCGCTGTACGAGCGGGCGGCCTCCGCGGTGAAGCGGCGCCGGGTCCGGGTCGACGTCGCCAAGCTGATGCCGATCACCGTGGCCGTCGTGGCCGTCCTCGGGTTCATCTTCTTGTCGAGCCTGTTCCTCGACATCACCCACCCCATCGCGAATCCGTTCTGACCGGCGGAGATGAAGGTTTGGTGCGCAGGAGCGATCCCGACGGGTCGCGGCCGTAGGCTGAGCCCGTGATTCCTCGTCGGAAGACCCGCCAGGTCATGGTCGGCCGGGTACCGGTCGGCGGTGACGCACCGGTGTCGATCCAGTCGATGACGACCACCAAGACCGCCGACGTCGACGGCACGCTCGCGCAGATCTACGCGCTCGCCGCCGCCGGGTGCGACATCGTGCGTTGCACCTGCAACGAGGAAGAAGCTGCGGAGGCGCTCGCGCAGATCGTGCCGCGCTCGCCGGTACCGATCGTCGCCGACATCCATTTCCAGCACAAGCTCGCGCTGGGCGCGCTCGAGGCCGGCGTGCACGCACTCCGGCTGAACCCGGGCAACATCCGCAAGGCCGAGCACATCAAGGCGGTCGCGTCGGAAGCGAAGGCGCGCGGTGTCCCGATCCGCATCGGCGTCAACGCCGGGTCGCTCGATCCGGCGATGGCCGAGCGTCACGGCGGCATCACGGCCGAGGCGATGGTCGCGTCCGCGATGCACGAGCTCGACCTGTTCCGCGAGGTCGACTTCGACGACGTGAAGATCTCGGTGAAGGCGTCGAGCGTGCCGTTGATGATCGACGCGTACCGCCTCTTGTCGGAGACGACCGATCACCCGTTGCACCTCGGTGTGACCGAAGCGGGCGTGCTCCCGCAAGGGCTCATCAAGGGCGTTGCCGGCATCGCGACGTTGCTCGCCGAGGGCATCGGCGACACGATCCGGTTCTCGCTCACCGCCGACCCGGTGGAGGAGGCGAAGGCCGGACGCACGTTGCTCGAGGCCCTCGGGCTCCGCGAGCGCAAGGGCCTCGACCTCATCGTGTGCCCGTCGTGTGGCCGCGCGGAAGTCGATGTCATCCGCGTCGCCACCGACGCGCAGGCTGCGCTCGAAGCCCGCAACATCCCGCTGCAGGTCGCGGTCATGGGCTGCGTTGTCAACGGTCCCGGAGAGGCGCGTGAAGCCGATCTCGGCATCGCGGCCGGGCGAGGCAAGGGTCACCTGTTCGTGAAGGGCCAGGTCGTGCGGGTTGTCCCGGAATCGGAGATGGTCGCCGCGCTCATCGACGAGGCCGAACGGATCATGGCCGAGGGCATCGAGGCCCGGCTCGCAGCCGCGGACCCGAACGCGGCCGCGATCGCCGAGGCGACCCGGGACGAGCTCCTCCAGATCCAGGGCGTCGACGCGAACCACTCGGCGGAGAAGATCCTGAAGATCCGCGAGATCGCGGAATGACGGGGCGGGGGCGCGCGCCGAGCCGGCACACCCCCGCCTTATCCTGACCTGGTGACAGAGGCAGGCGCTCCGATCGGGCGCCGGGTGTTCTTCGGGCTCGTCGGCGCCGGTGTGCTGGGTGTGCTGTTCGGGGCGAAGGCGCAGAACGTTCTCGCCGACCTCGTCCCGAAGAGCGATCCGACCGGCCTGTCCACGCTGCTCCCGATCGGCGACCACTTCCGCTTCTATACGGTCACGAGCGGCTTCCCGAAGCGGGCGCCGAGCGACTACCGCCTCACGGTCGGCGGGCTCGTCGACACGCCGTTCACGCTCACGTACGACGAGCTCCGCGCGCTCCGCCGACGCGGCTCGTCAAGGACTTCCAGTGCGTGACCGGATGGCGCGTCCCCAAAGTCCACTGGACGGGTGTGAAGCTCGCGTCGCTGCTCGATCGCGGCGGCGTGAAGTCGGGCGCGGCGGCGGTGCGGTTCACGTCCTTCGACGGCGTGTACACCGAGAGCCTGACGCTCGATCAGGCGATGCGCGACGACGTGATCGTCGCCTACGACCTCGACGAGAAGCCGTTGAGCAGTGATCACGGCGGACCGGCGCGCCTCTACGTCGCACCGATGTACGGCTACAAGTCGTGCAAGTGGCTGAGCGGGATCGAGGTCGTCGACCACGTGATCCCCGGCTACTGGGAGAACGAGGGTTACGACGTCGACGGGTGGGTCGGCCGGAGCAACGGTCGCGACGACCCGCCGACGTCGTGAACGCCGGCCGACCGCGGTTCGCGCGCTTCGACCGCGTCGAACGCGCCGTGCACTGGTGCAACGCGACGTTGTTCCTCGTGCTGCTCGGCACGGGCGCGTCCCTGTACTTCGAGCCGCTCTCGACCTTCGTCGCCCACCGCCACACGGTGAAGACGATCCACGTCTACGCGGGGTTGCTGCTGCCACTGCCGCTGCTCCTCGGGTTGCTCGCTCCCGGCGGCCGCCAGTTGCGCCGCGACCTGTCGCGGATCAATCGTTGGACCCAGGACGACCGGCGCTGGTGGTCGCGCCGCACGCGCGCCGACGCACAACTCGGCAAGTTCAATCCCGGACAGAAGCTCAACGCGATCTTCGTCGGTGCCGCGATCGTGTTGATGCTGATGACCGGTTCCATCATGCGGTGGTTCGGTCCGTTCCCCGACAGCTGGCGCACGGGTGCCACCTTCGTGCACGACTGGGTGTTCGTCACCCTGCTCGTCGTGATCGTCGGTCACATCATGTTCGCGCTGTCCGATGTCGACTCGTTGCGCTCGATGGTGTGGGGCTGGGTGCCCGAGCAATGGGCCCGCCGCGAGCGGCCGCGCTGGTGGGCCGAAGAGGTGGCGGGTCGTGCAGTTGCCGGCAACGGCCGCGACCGGCCGGCCGACGGTTCAGGCGACGCGGCCGGCGACGTCGAGACAGGCCGCGAGCAGGGGGTCGGCGAACCGCGCGCTCGCGCAGGCGAGATGCCCGTCGGCGAGTGAGTGCACCGTCGCGCCCTTGATCGCCTCGGCCGCGGCGAGCTGCAACGCGGGTGCGACGCCGCGGTCCTCGGTGGTGCACACGACCGCCGTGGGCACGTCGACCTCGGAGATCCACCGCCGGGCGCTGTACGTGCTTATGGAATGGCCGGCTTCGATGATCATGCGCCAGTCGTGGCGGCGCATCTCGCCCGCCGCCCAGGCCGGCAGGTTCGCCCGCGGGAGGTTGACCATGGGCACGCCGGGGAGGAGTCGTGACGGCCACGACATCCGTGCCAGCACCGTCGCGCCCAGCATCGAGGCCTGGTAGACGTTGCGGGTGAGACGCTGCGGGATGAAACCCGCGGTCGTGGCACACAACACGAGGCCGTCGACGAGGTCGCGGTGGCGCCGCCACAGGAGTTGGGCGACGGGTCCGCCCATCGAGTAGCCGACCGCGATGACCGGGCCGGTGCCGAGCTCCTCGAGCGTCGCCGCGCAGTCGTCGGCGCAGTCGGCGAGGCGGAAGATCTTGGTGGTGCGCAGGCCGCGGGCGTGGCCGCGCATGTCGGGGGCGACGATGTTGAAGTGCTCGCCCAGCGGCTCGAACACCTGGAACCAGTTGAGGCCGCCGCTCGCCACCCAGCCGTGCAGGAGCAGCAGCGTCGGCGCTCCGGGCGGACCGGTCACCCGGCGAACGAACGTCGTCCCGCGGCCGTCGAGCTCGACCCGGCGACCGAACGGGAGCCTCGACCCCGCGGCGCGGTACTCGGGCTGCTTCAGCGATGCCGTCACCTGACGTCGTCCTCCCGTGCCGCCCGTCCCGGGTCCATGCTGACACATTCGTCAGGTTCGGCCGTGTCCTTCGGCCTTCCGGGGGTCGGGTCGGTCCGATCGCCGAGACCCGGACACGGGCCGGTTCATTGCCGTTCGGCCCAGAAGCAGTCGACCCGGTAGGGAATCGCGACCGAGGCGCGTCCCGCGACCGCCGGGTCGGTCTCGAGCACCGCCCGGACCTCGGCGAGCACCGCCTGCTTCTCCGGCTCCGGGAGCACTGCGACGTGGCTCACCGACGCGACCCGCTGCACGACGCCTTCGGGGGTGATGTCCTGGCGGTGGCGGAACTCCGCCATGTGGAGCTCTCCGAAGCCGGGCATCTCCCGCATGGCGCTGTCGCTCCAGTTCTCGTGGTCGCGCCACGGCGCCCGCTTCTCGACGCGGTCCATGATCGACCAGACCTTGTCGACCCAGGGCTCGGACCGGTCGCGGGCGTTCCACACGAGCCCGAGCCGCCCGCCCGGCCGCAGGACCCGCGCCGCCTCGGCGGCGGCGCGTGTCGTGGTCGAACCAGTGCCACGCCTGCGCGACGGTCGATCGCGTCGAGCGCAGACGCCCGCGAAGGGCAGCGCCTCGGCGGTCGCCGCGACGACCGGTATCTCCGGCAGGAGCCGGGCGAACGTGGCCCGCATGCCGGCGACGGGCTCGACCGCGATCAGACCGGCGCCGACGCCGGGCGCGAGGAGGCGGGTGAGCTTGCCCGTGCCCGCGGCCAGATCGGCGACCCGCGGGTTCCCGGCGTCGAGTCGTAGGTGCTCGACGAACCAGGCCACGGCCTCGGGCGGGTACGACGGGCGCGCCGCCTCGTAGTCACCCGGATCGTTGAAACCTGCCGCCGCGACGTTGTGAACCACAACGCCATCTTCGCAGGCGCTACCCGAAGCCGACTTAGAGAATCATCCCCGCGGCGAGGGTGTCGTTCGTGGCCTCGTCGACGAGGATGAACGAGCCCGTCGCCCGGTTGCGCCGGTAGGGATCGGCGAACAGCGGTGCCGTCGTTCGCATCGTCACCCGGCCGATCTCGTTCAACGCCAACGACTCGGCGGTCTCGTCGCGGTGCAGCTCGTTCACGTCGAGGCGGTAGTGGAGGTCCTTGACCAACGCCTTGGTCCACTTGGACGTGTGCTTCAACGTGTACTTCGCCCCGGGCCGCAGCTGCGCGCGCTCGCCGAACCAGCAGAGCATCGCCTCGATGTCCTGGCCGACGCTCGGCTGGTTGTTCGGACGGCAGATCATGTCGCCGCGGCTGACGTCGAGGTTGTCGGTCAGGCGGATCGTCACCGATTCCGGCGGCTCGGCCTCTTCGACCGGTCCGTCGGCGGTGTCGATCGACGCGATCGTCGACGTGAAGCCCGACGGCAGGACCACCACGTCGTCGCCGACCTTGTAGGTGCCGCTCACGACCTGGCCCGCGTAGCCGCGGTAGTCGTGGTGCGTGTCGTCGCGCGGCCGGATGACGTACTGCACGGGGAACCGGCAGTCGATCAGGTTGCGGTCGGAGGCGATGTGCACCTCTTCGAGGTGGTGCAGAAGGCTCGTGCCCTCGTACCACGGCATGTTCGCGCGAGCGGTCGACGACGTTGTCGCCGTTCAGCGCCGACATCGGCACGAACTGGAGGTCGCGCACGTCGAGCTTGGCCGCGAAGTCGCGGAACTCGGCCTTGATGCGCTCGAACACTTCCTGGTCGTAGTCGACGAGGTCCATCTTGTTGACGCAGAGCACGAGGTGCGGCACGCCGAGCAGCGACGCGAGGAACGCGTGCCGGCGGGACTGCTCGATGATGCCCTTGCGCGCGTCGACGAGGATCAACGCGAGGTCGGCGGTCGACGCGCCGGTGACCATGTTGCGCGTGTACTGCACGTGGCCCGGTGTGTCGGCGATGATGAACTTCCGGCGGGGCGTGGCGAAGTAGCGGTAGGCCACGTCGATGGTGATGCCCTGCTCGCGCTCGGCGCGCAGGCCGTCGGTGAGGAGCGCGAGGTTCATGCCCTCTTCGCCGCGCAGCATGGTCGAGTGCTCCAACGCCTCGAGCGTGTCCTCGAAGATCTGCTTCGAGTCGTAGAGCAGGCGGCCGATCAGCGTCGACTTGCCGTCGTCGACCGAGCCGGCGGTGGCGAATCGTAGAAGTTCCATTTACTTCCCTCCCGCTCGCTTCGGCGAGCGGCCTTTGGCGAGTTGCCTACGGTGCGCTTCCCACCCCATTAGAAATAACCCTCTCGCTTGCGATCTTCCATGGCCGCTTCGGAGAACTTGTCGTCGGCCCGGCTGGAACCGCGCTCGGTGATGCGGGAGGCCGAGATCTCGTTGATCACGTCTTCGAGTGTCGCCGCCGTCGACGCGACCGCGGCGGTGCACGTGGCGTCGCCGACCGTGCGGTAGCGCACCGTTGCTTCGAACACTTCCTCGCTCGGACCGGCCTGCAGGAAGTCGGTGACGGCCATCAGCATGTTGTCGCGCCGGAACACCTCGCGCCGGTGGGCGAAGTAGATCGATGGGAGCTCGATCTCCTCGTCGGCGATGTACTGCCAGATGTCGAGCTCGGTCCAGTTCGAGAGGGGGAACACGCGGATGTGCTCGCCCTTGCGGTGCCGACCGTTGTAGATCGACCACACCTCGGGGCGCTGGTTCTTCGGGTCCCACTGTCCGAACTCGTCGCGGAAGGAGAAGAAGCGCTCCTTGGCGCGGGCCTTCTCCTCGTCGCGGCGGGCGCCGCCCATCACCGCGTCGAAGCCGTTCGACTCGATCGCGTCGAGGAGCGTGGTGGTCTGCAGGCGGTTGCGGGAGGCGCCGGGACCCGTCTCCTCGGCGACGCGACCGGCGTCGATCGATTCCTGCACCGACGCGACGACGAGGTTGACGTCGAGGCGGGCGACCGACGAGTCGCGGAACTCGATGACCTCGCGGAAGTTGTGGCCGGTGTCGATGTGCATCACCGGGAAGGGCAGCCGCGCCGGCCAGAAGGCCTTCTTGGCGATGTGCAGCATCACGACGCTGTCCTTGCCGCCCGAGAAGAGCAGCACGGGACGCTCGAACTCGGCCGCGACCTCCCGCAGGAGGTGGATCGATTCGGATTCGAGCGCGTCAAGATGAGAGATCGTGCGATGCATCGGTTGTGGTCCCTGTTCGACGGGGGGTCAGGCCCCCGGCCATCCGTGAAGTCCGCACTCCATTTTGCCTTGTCCTGACCAGCGTCCGGAACGGGGGTCCTCTCCTGGGGCCACCGGCCGGGTGCACGGCCAGCACCCGATCGACGGATAGCCCTGCGACGCGAGCGGGTGCTCGAGCAGTTCATGATCGCTTTTGTAGGCCGCGATGTCTCCATCGGACCATGTTGCGAGTGGGTTAACCTTCACGATCCCGCGGCCGACGTCGAGGTGCGCGATTGGCGCATTCTTCCGAGTCGACGATTCGGCCCGCCGGAGTCCGGTCATCCAGGCCTGCTTGCCCTGCAGCGCCCGGGCCAACGGCTCGACCTTGCGCATGGCGCAGCATTCGTCGGTGTCGGTCTGCCAGAGGTCGTCCGGCTCGACGAGCGGTTGCATGATCGTGAGGTTGAGGTCGTAGCGGTCGCGGACCTTCTCCACGTACCAGAGCGTCTCCGCGAAGTGGTACTGGGTGTCGAGGAACACGACCTCGATGCCCGGGCGTGGCCTTGGCGGCCACGTCGACGAGGACACAGTCCTGGAACGATGCCGCGAGCACCATGCCGGTACCGAAGCGCTCCCAGGCCCACTTGACCGCGCTCGACGCCGGCTTGTGCTCGAGTTCGGCCGAGACCGCGGCCAGCTCGGCCAGGTCGATGTCGACCCGCGGCTGTTCGATGGTGACGGGATCGAGGAGGCTCACGTTGCTGCGCACTCCCCGTCGCCGACCTCGGCGACGTAGGGGCCGGTCTCGTCGTAGTCGACGTAGAACTCGGGGCCGACGTCGGGGGTGGGGAAGATGTCGAGATCGGTGAGCGTGTCGCCAACGGACTTCGCGCCGCCGGAGCGGGCGAGCCACGTCTGGAACATCTCGCCGACCTGGCGTTCCTCGTTGAACCGCCGCACGACTCGGACGACGGCCTCGGGAGCGGTCTTGGCCGGGATCTTGGTCGCCTTCTCGCCGAACTCGACCTCGGTCTCGCCGAGATGCCCGCCGAGGAGCATCTGGTAGCCGGGGGCCGCCCGACCGTGGGCCCGACGCTCGAGGCCGAAGAAGCCGATGTCGGAGATGTGGTGCTGGCCGCAGCTGTTGGTGCAGCCGGAGATGTTGACGCGCACGCCCGGGACCTCGGCCAGACCGGCGTCCTCGAGTGCGTCGCCGACGGCGGCGGCCAGGCCGCGCGACTGGGTGACCGCGAGGTTGCACGTGTCGGCGCCGGGGCACGAGACGACGTCGCGTGCGAGCTCGGCTCCGGCCTCGGCCATGCCGATGTCGCTCAACCGCTCGTACAGCGCCCGCAGATCCGACTCGTTCAGATCGCGTAGCGCCAGGTTCTGGCGGTTCGTGATCCGCACGTCGAGGCCGAAGTCGCGCTGGATGTCGGCGAGGGCCCGGAACTGGTCTCCGGTGATGTCGCCGAGGCGCGAGTAGGCGACGGCGCTCACCGTGCCCCGGGCGACGCCGCGTACGACGTTCGCCTCCTGCCACCGGTCGTACGGATCGCTCGCCCGTAGCTTCACCGGCACGGAGGCGGGGCCGATCTTCGTCGCCTCGGGGGTGCCGCCGGCGGGGGCGTCACCCGCGTCGAGCACGGCCTGCGGGATGCCCCCCGGCCAGTCGCTCGCGCCGCGGAGGAACTTGCGCTCCCGGAAGATCCGTTCCCGCAGCTCGTCGATACCGCCCTCGAGCGTGTCGACGAGCCACTTCATGCGGGCGCGGATCTTGTTGTCGCGGTTGCCGTAGTGGTCGAAGGTGCGCAGGCAGGCGTAGATCGTCGGCAGCAGCTCCTCCCGGGACGTGAAGTCCTCGAGGGCCTGCGCGGGGTGCGGGTTGGCGCCGAGCCCCCCGGCGATGAAGACCTTGAAGCCGGGCTCGACGGTGCCGCCGGCGAGCGTGCGGGTGGTGGCGACGACACCCACGTCGTTGAACATCGCCTGGCCGCAGTCGGTCGCGCAGCCGGAGAAGTTGACCTTGAACTTGCGGGGCAGGCGCTGGCCGTAGGGGTGGCGGAGCAAGAAGTCGGTGGTCGCCTTCGCCCAGGGCGTGATGTCGAGGACCTCTTGCGGGCACGCGCCGGCGAGATGGCAGCCCATCACGTTGCGGACCGTGTCGCCGCAGGCCTCCCGCGACGTCAGACCGACCGAAGCCATGAGGCGCAGGATCTCGGGCGACTGCTCGAGCGGGATGAAGTGGAACTGCACGTTCTGGCGCGTCGTCAGGTGGCCCCAGCCGCGCGAGTAGTTGTCGGCGATGTAGGCGAACGTGTCGAGGTGCTCGGCGGTGATGCGACCGTGGGGGATCTTGACCCGCAGCATCTGCGCCCGGCCGCCCTGACGCTGGCCGTACACGCCGTGGTTCAAGCGGAACACGCGGAACGTGTCCTCGTCGACGCGGCCGTCGAGGTACTCGGCGACGGTCCGTTCGAAGATGTCGAGCTCTTCGGAGATGATCGGTTCGAGTGGGCGGGTCGCGAGATCGCGGACGTCGATCGCCATGCAGCGGCTCCCTGACGGAGGGGCGGGAACGGACGGGTGGCGCGGACCGGGGGTACCGGCGCCGTCAGCGGGAGAGGCGGCGACAGACCTCGCCGCGCACTTCGTGCGGCGTGCGGCCCATGAAGATGCTCGCTGCGCCGACTACCCGCAGAATCACGCCCGCACCCTACGCTCGTCGAACCGGAAATACCAACCAAATGGTCGGGATTTTCTCCGACCTCGACGGTCAAGATTCGGTAGCGAGGTCGACATTCCCTTGTACCCCCCGGCATACGTGCCATGTATAGGCGAGGGCACGGCCTTTGCCTAGGGCGCATTTCGGGCCGCCGGTAGCCTCGGCGCCCATGCGGATGACCTCCCTTTTCCTGCGCACGCTGCGCGACGACCCGGCCGACGCCGAGGTGGAGAGCCATCGGCTGCTCGTGCGGGCGGGCTACATCCGGCGCATGTCGGCCGGGATCTACTCGTGGCTCCCGCTCGGATACCGGGTCCTGCGCCGGATCGAGCAGATCGTCCGGGAGGAGATGGACGCGGCCGGAGCCCAAGAGATGCTCCTCCCGATCGCCCAGCCGCTCGAGCTCTGGGAGCGCAGTGGCCGCGACACCGCGTACGGGCCGCTGATGTTCAAGCTGGCCGACCGCAAGGAGACGGCGTACTGCCTGTCGCCGACCGCAGAGGAGGCGGTGACGAGCATCGTCGCCCAGGAGTACGGCTCCTACCGCGACCTCCCGCTGAACCTGTACCAGATCAACTGGAAATACCGCGACGAGCTCCGGCCCCGGTTCGGGTTGTTGCGCGGCCGCGAGTTCCTCATGAAGGACGCCTACTCGTTCGACCTCGACCTCGACGGCCTCCGGGTCAGCTACCGCGCGATGTACGACGCGTACCACCGGGTGTTCGAACGCTGCGGGTTGACCTTTCGCGCCGTCGAGGCCGAGTCGGGCGAGATGGGCGGTTCCGAGAGCCGAGAGTTCATGGCCGTGGCCGCGGTCGGCGAGGACGACTTCGTCTGGTGCCCGAACTGCGAGTACGCCGCAAACGTCGAGGCGGCCCGCCGGGGCGCGGGCGAGGCGGGTTCGGCGCCGGCGGACACGCCTCCGCTCGAGGAGATGCACACCCCCGACGTGCCGGGCATCGCGGGGGTGGCCGACCTGCTCGGTGAGGAGCCCGGCGCGCTGTTGAAGTGCATCGCGTTCGACGTCGACGGCAAGCTCGGTCTCGCGATCGTCCCCGGTGACCGCGAGGTCAACGAATACGCGCTCACCGCCGCGCTGCGACCGAAGCGGGTCCGCCTCTACGGCGACGACGACTTCGCCGCCCACCCCGAGCTGCCGAAGGGCTACATCGGCCCGAGCTACGACGGCGCGAGCGTGGTCGTGGCCGACCCGGGCGTGCAACGGCGCGGCGGTTGGGTGACCGGCGCGAACCGGAAGGACCATCACGTCCGCAACGCGGTGCTCGGGCGCGACTTCGACGTCGACGTCTGGGCCGATCTCGTCACCGTCGTGCCCGGCGATCCGTGCCCGCGCTGCGGCGGTCCGCTGTCGATCGACCGCGGCATCGAGGTCGGGCACGTGTTCCAACTGGGCACGAAGTACAGCGAGGCGCTCGACGCGCGCTACACCGACGAGAACGGCGAGCAGCACCCGATGGTGATGGGCTCGTACGGCATCGGCGTGTCGCGCGTCCTCGCCGCGGTTGTCGAGGAACACCACGACGACCACGGGCTCGCGTGGCCGGCGGCACTCGCGCCGTACGCGGTGCACCTCATCGCGGTGCCGGGCCGGGGCGAGCAGGCCACCGCGGTGCTCGCCGAAGCCGACCGCGTCTACGACGACCTGCGCGCCCGCGGCATCGAGGTCTTGTACGACGACCGCGACGTGAGTCCCGGCGTGAAGTTCGCCGACGCCGATCTCGTCGGTGTTCCCGTGCAGCTCGTCGTCGGCGCGAAGGGTGTCGCACGCGGGGTCGTCGAGCGCAAGGTGCGCGCCACCGGCGACCGCGACGAGCTGCCGCTCGACGCGATCGCCGACCCGCGCGTGCAGTAGCGGATCACGGTTCGGGGAACCCGTCGGCGCCGACCGATTCCTCCGCCGCGTCCTCGTCCACGTCCGCGTTCACGACCGGCCCGGCGGACCGTGGCCCGGGCTGGTGCAGGAGCGTGACGGTCAGGAACGCCAGGCCGACGGTCACCAGCGCGATCGCGGCGACCCACGCGGGGTCGAACGTTCGGTCCGTCGTCTGGTGCACGATGAAGCCGCCGCCGGTGGCGAGGAATGCGAGGCCGAACAACAGCTCGACGAAATCGGTGGGGTGGCGCTGCATCAGGAACGACCTCCGGTGACCTTCGTGGATGGGGCCGGGTCGGGCGGGATCGCGCCGGCAGCGGTGCCGGCGTTGAGGATGGTCTCGATGCCGCCCGGTTCGAAGCGGCGCACGACCACGGCGCCCGCGCCGACCCGCAGGTCGAGTTGCAGCAGACCGGGACCGGTGCCGTCGATCGCGCGCTCGTCGTTCTCGGGCCAGCCTCCGGTCGACGGGCCGAACAGCCGTACCGCGCCCGCGCCGGCGTGCGCGTGCACCTCGACGCGAACCGAGCTGGGCACGAGCACGAGGACCTCGCCGATCCCGGTCTGCGCGTCGACCGACGTGGTGCGACCCGCGAGCGGGACGTCCCGCAGGTCGACCGCGAGGCGGCCGATGCCGAGGCGGTAGCTGTCGTGCAACTCGGCGAGTTGCACCGGGCGGTACGTACGGTCGCCGATGCCGCCGCGCAGCGGGACGTCGATCGTGTTGGAGATCGCGGTCGCGCCGAGGAGTACGACACCGACGAGGATGAGCGTGTGCGCGCGACCGGCGAACGCGGCCGTGACGAGCGCGCCGCCGACGACGCACGTCGCGATCGCGAGCACGACGGTCAGGTTCACGTCCAGTGCGCCCGTCGCCTGGAGGAGGCTCGCGATCCCGGCGCCGATCAGCAGCACGCTGAGCGTCACGGGCGTGAGGAAGGGACGCGGTCGCTGCGCGCGCCGTTCGGCGCGGGCGGCGTGGCGCAACGCGCGTCCGGACGGCGCCGTCGGCCACGGCGCGGTCTGCGTCCACGCACTCGGCGGCACGGGCGGCAGCGGGGGGAGCGCCGACGTCAGGGTCGGCGGTTCGGCCGCTTCGGCCTGGGACCCGGTGCGTGACTCGGTCAGTGCCTCGGTCTCGATCGTCGGCGTTGCGCCCGCCGCCGTGAGCCCGGGCGCGGCGGGCGCGGTCGTCTCGGGCGTCTCGGTCGCGGGCCCGGCGCCGGAAGCGGTGTCGGCGCCATCCCCGGTCGGGCGGCCGGCCGCGGCGTCGTCGTCGTCCCGCCGCCGCAGCAGCAGGATCGCGGCGCCCCCGCCGATGAGCAGGATCGGTGCCCCGAAGCTGTCGAAGTGCAGCCCGTGGGGGAGCACCCTGCGGCTCGCGACCATGACGCCGATCGCGACCAGCGCGAGACCGGCGAGCATGCCCGGCTCGTGCCGGTGACGGCGGGCCGCGCGGGGACCGTGCGCGGGTGGGATCGCGATCCACGCCACCACGTACGCCGGAATTCCGATCCAGAACACGCCGGCGACGACCCAGAGGACGCGGACGAGCGTGACGTCGAGTCCGTAGGTCTCGGCCATCCCCGCCGCCACGCCGCCGAGCATCCCGTTCGCTCGGTCGCGGCGCAGGCGGCGCGACCGGTGGGGGGGAGCTGCGGGAGGCGGGGGCGGGGGCGGCGGGGGTGGCGCGACCGGTGGGGAGTTCGGTTCCATGCCGCACAGCGTGCGCCGGGCGGGGCGTCGTCGCCATCGGGTATCACCCTGAGGGGATCCCGGATGTGAGGGGCTGCGCTCAGGCGCGATCATCGGGGCCATGGCCGCGCCGCGCACGATCTCCCGCCGCGACCTGACGCGCCCCGTCGAAGGGCGCATGGTGGCGGGGGTCGCCGTCGGGCTGGCCGACGCGCTCGGTGTCGACGCCAACGTCGTGCGATGCGGCTTCGTCGTCCTCGCGATCGCGAGCGGCTTCGGTCTGGTCCTCTACGGCGTCGGCGTGGGCGTTGATGCCGAACGCCGCGGAGGAGAAGCCGCGCCGGCCCGCGGGCCCGGGCGACACGATCGCGACCGCCGCATTCGGTGCGATCGTGCTCGGCGGGCTGTTGCTCGCGCGCGCCGTCGGGCTGTGGCCGGGGGACGTGGTCGTCTGGCCGCTGGCCGCGGCGCTCGCCGGTCTCGCGCTGCTGGCGATGCGCACGTCCCCCAACGGGGCCGCGGCGGATCTGCCGGACTGGCAGTTGCTCCGGCGCCTCCCGCCCGACGCCGCCGACGCCGTCGCGGTGCTCATCGGGACGCGGCGCGGCGCGCTCGCGCGTATCGCGGCCGGTGTGGCGTGCGTGATCGTCGGTCTCGCCGTCTTCGTCGTCAGTGTCGACTCGTGGAGCGCGCTTCGGGGCACGTTCGTCGCGGTGGTCGCGGTCGTGATCGGTGTCGGGCTCGTCGTCGGGCCGGGGGTCTCCCGGCTGGTCCACGCGCTGGTGGCCGAACGGCGCGAACGCATCCGCGCCGACGAGCGCGCCGACGTCGCCGCGCATCTGCACGACTCGGTGCTGCAGACCCTCGCGCTCGTGCAGCGACGCGCCGACCAGCCCCGCGAGGTCGTGCGGCTCGCACGCATGCAGGAACGCGAGCTGCGCGCATGGTTGCTGAGCGGCGACGCGCCCGCCACGAGCGAGAGCACCTCGTTGGGCGTGACGCTCGAGGAGGTGGCGGCGGCGATCGAGGCCGAGCACGGTGTGCCGGTGGAGGTCGTCCGAGTACGTGATCGCGACGTCGAGGGTGCCGAGCCGCTGCTCGCGGCCGCGCGGGAGGCGATCCTCAACGCGGTGCGCCACTCGGGCGCCGCGTCCGTCTCGGTGTACCTCGAGGTCGAACCCGAGCAGGTGACGGTCTTCGTGCGCGACCGCGGGCGCGGGTTCGATCCGGGAGCCGTGCCCGCCGATCGCGGCGGCATCAGTCATTCCATCGTCGGGCGGATGGCGCGCGCGGGTGGGCGGGCAACCGTGCGGTCGGAGCCCGGGACGGGAACGGAGGTCGAGCTGGTGTTGCCGATACAGAAGGGGCCGGAGCCGGCATGAACGCGCCCCGTGTGTTCCTTGTCGACGACCACCAACTGTTCCTCGCGGGCGTGCGCGCGGAGCTCGGCGACGTCGTCGACGTGGTGGGCGCGGCCTCCGACGTCGATGCGGCGATCGAGATGATCCGCGAACGCGACCCCGACGTCGTGTTGGTCGACGTGCACATGCCCGCGGGTGGAGGCGCGCGGGTGATCGGCGAGGTCGGCGCGACCCATCCCGACGTGAAGTTCCTCGCGCTCTCGGTCAGCGACGCGCCCGAGGACGTGATCGCGACGATCCGCGCCGGCGCGCGCGGCTACGTGACGAAGACGATCGCGCCGGACGAGCTGGTCGACGCGATCCGGCGGGTGAACGAGGGCGACGCCGTCTTCTCGCCGAGGCTCGCCGGTTTCGTGCTCGACGCGTTCGCCGGTGCGGCACCGCCCGTGTTCGACCCGGAGCTCGACCAGCTCACGCCCCGGGAACGGGAGGTGCTGCGCCTGATCGCGCGCGGCTACGCCTACAAGGAGGTCGCCCGCGACCTCGGGATCTCGGTGAAGACGGTCGAGAGCCACGTGTCGTCGGTGTTGCGCAAGCTCCAGCTCTCGAGTCGCCACCAGCTCGCCGCGCTGGGCCTCGGACCGCCGCCTCATCTGACTGTCTGCCTCCGATCCGGGCAGGGCTCGCGCCGGTCACGGCGCGGCTCGCTACGGTGCTGGCGTGGCCCTCCCCGTCCGTCCGCCGTTCGAGCCGATGCTCGCCAAGCTCACCCGAGACATGCCCGCATCGGGGGCGGTGTCGTACGAGCCGAAGTGGGACGGTTTCCGCTGCGTCGTCTTTCGCGACGGCGACGACCTCGACCTGCAGTCGCGCAACCAGAAGCCGCTCCTGCGTTACTTCCCCGAGCTGCGCGAGCCGCTGCTCGGGCAGCTCCCCGACCGCGTGGTGCTCGACGGCGAGCTCGTCGTCGCCAACGAGCGCGGTCTCGATTTCGACGCGCTGCAGCTGCGTCAGCACCCGGCCGCGTCACGCGTGAAGAAGCTCGCGGCCGAGATCCCCGCCTCGTACGTCGCGTTCGACCTCCTCGCGCTCGGCGACCGGTCGCTCCTCGAAGTGCCGTTCGCCGAACGTCGCACGGAGCTCGAGCAGCTGATCGGCGGCGCGCGTCCACCGCTCTATCTCACGCCCACGACGCGCGATCGCGACGTCGCCGTGGATTGGTTCTCCCGTTTCGAGGGCGCCGGCTTCGACGGCGTCGTCGTCAAACCGCTCACCGACGGTTACCAACCCGGTAGGCGGACGATGATGAAGGTCAAGCACGAGCGCACGTGTGACTGCGTCGTCGCCGGTTTCCGGGTGCACAAGGACGGCAACGGCGTGGGGTCGTTCCTGCTCGGCCTCTACGACGAGCACGGCACGTTGCATCACGTCGGTGTCGCGAGCGCGATGGCCGCGAAGTTGCGCGCCGAGCTCTCGGGTGACGTGGAGGGGCTGCGGGCCGGCGCGCTCGTCGACCACCCGTGGCGGGACTGGGCGGAGGCGATGACCTCGGCGGCGGAATCGGGCCAGAGGATGCCGGGCGGCCCCAGCCGGTGGAACGCGACCAAGGATCTCTCCTGGGAGCCGCTGCGGATCGAACGGGTCTGCGAGGTCGAGTTCGAGGGCATGATGAACGGCCGCTTCCGCCACAACGCCCGGTTCCGGCGATGGCGTCCCGACAAGGATCCCGGCGACTGCACCTACGCCCAGCTGGAGACCGTCCCACCTGCCGAACTCCGCGAGATGTTCGCCTGACCGGGAGCGGCAGCGGAGCCGATCCGGCCGGGTGCCGGAGGCCGTTTTCCCGGCTCGGCGCAGCGCGAGCGACCCATGTAGATGCCTGGTACAAGGGGGGTGTTCGCGCTACACTTCTACGGTTGTATCGGGCGCCCCTCAGGGGGCGGGGAACGTGGGCCGTGGCCCACGTTTTTTCTTGGGATCACGAGGAAGGCACCGGCCGTGGGCGCGACGGACACACAACTCGCAGCGGTACGCGCCGCCGTCGAGCCGGCCGTCGTCGCGCTCGGGCTCGCCGTCTACGACGTCGAGCTCCTCGGGGGCGCCGGAGTGCGGACCCTGCGGCTCACGGTCACGGGTCCGAGCGGCGTCGATCTCGAGACCATCACGGAAGTCACCCGCGCGGTCTCGCCGATCGTCGACGACGCGGCGGCGATCGGCGGTTCGTACCTCCTCGAGGTGAGCAGCCCGGGGATCGAGCGCACGTTGCGACTCCCCGAGCACTACCTCGGCGCCGTCGGCGAAGAGGTGTCGGTCAAGTTCCACACGAGTGCGGGCCCGCGGCGTGTACGCGGCGTGTTGCGCGGGTTCGACGGGACGAGGTGCGTCGTCGACGGCGACGACGGCGTCTCCGAGGAGATCGCGATCGCGGACGTGACCCAGGCTCGCACGGTGTTCGAATGGGGCCCGCAGCCGCGTCACCGCTCGGAGAGCAAGCACTCGAAGAATCGGACGCGGACGCGGGCGAAAGGGAAGTCATGAAGAATCCCGAGATGCTCGAGGCGCTCTCCGCGCTCGCGATCGAGAAAGGCATTCCCGAAGAGATCATGCTCGAGGCGCTCGCGAACGCGCTCGTCACCGCGTACAAGCGGATGCCCGAGGCCGCCGAAGAGGCGCTCGTCGAGATCGACGTCGAGACCGGCGAGATCCGCGTGATCGCGCAGGAGCTCGAACGAGGAGGGCGACGTCACCCGCGAGTGGGACGACACGCCCGCCGACTTCGGCCGCATCGCCGCGCAGACCGCGAAGCAGGTGATCCTGCAGCGCATCCGCGAGGCCGAGCGCGAGATGAAGTACGAGGAGTACGCCGGCCGCGAGGGCGACATCGTCACCGGCATCATCCAGCAGACCGACGCGCGCTACACGCTGCTCGACCTCGGTCGGGTCGAGGCGTTGCTGCCGCAGGCCGAGCAGGTCCCCGGCGACCGCTACGACCACGGCTCGCGCATGAAGGCGTACATCGTCGAGGTGCGCAAGACCGCGAAGGGTCCGCAGATCGTCGTGTCGCGTACGCACCCCGGCCTCGTGCGGCGCCTGTTCGAGCTCGAAGTGCCCGAGCTGCTCGACGGTGTCGTCGAGATCAAGGCGGTCGCGCGCGAGCCCGGCCACCGCACCAAGCTCGCGGTCGCGTCGAACGACCAGAACGTCGATCCCGTCGGCGCGTGCGTCGGCGCCCGCGGCATGCGCGTCCGCCAGGTCGTGAACGAGCTGCGCGGCGAGAAGGTCGACATCGTCCCCTACAGCGCCGACCCGCCCGAGTTCGTCATGCGCGCGCTCGCGCCCGCGAAGGTGCGCGAGGTACGCATCCACGAGGACACCGGCATCGCCGAGGTCATCGTCCCCGACTTCCAGCTCTCGCTCGCGATCGGCAAGGAAGGCCAGAACGCGCGCCTCGCGGCGCGGCTCACCGGCTGGCGCGTCGACATCAAGAGCGAGACGCAGCTCGCAGAGGAAGAAGCGGGCGGCGGCTACGCGGAAGGCGAGTGGGTCGAGGGCCCCGACGGCCAGCTGATGTGGCAGCCCGCCGAAGGGCGGCGAGGCGATCAGCGCGGCCGAAGCCGGGTACGGGACGATCGGCGGTGGGGCCGAGCCCGCCGCGGACGCCGCGGCCGAGGTCACGCCCGCGCCCGAGATCGCGCCCGAGACGGCCGACGAGGACGCCGAGGAGTCCCAGGCGCCCGCAGCCGAGGCGGCGGCGATGCACGTCGACGCGTCCCTGGCCGACGAGGCCGCCGACGAGCTGGCGTCCGACGCCGACCTCGACGACGAGGCGCCGGACGTGCGGGTGGAAGAGGAAGCGGAGATCGAAGAGACTGCAGGAGAACAGAGCTGACGGAGCCGCGACGCACGTGCGTCGGCTGCCGCCGGACCGACCGGCCCGACGGCTGGGTCCGGATTGCGGCGACGCGTGAGGGAGCGGTACAGATCGGCCGGACGGTGCCCGGCCGGGGTGCGTGGATCTGCTCGGGGGACTGTTTCGCCCGGGCCGCCGCAGCGGGGCGGGCTCGCCCGGGCCCTGCGCCGCGAACTAACGAGCACCGAAGTCGAAGAGCTGCGCGCGAGACTACAGAGCATCAATTTCTAAGGGAACGGACTGTTTTGGCGACGAAGAAGATCCGGGTCTACGAGCTGGCACGAGAGCTCGGCGTTGACAACGCCGTCGTGGTCGAGCTTTCCAACGAGCTCAAGATCGGGGTGAAGAGCCACTCGTCGAGCATCGACGAGCCCTCGGCCGACCGCGTCCGCCGCCTGGCCGACTCCCGCGGGCTCAAGCGTGAGCCCGTCGTCGAACCCGAACCCGCGCCCGCGCCCGCGCCGCCCGAGCCCGAAGCGCCCGCCGTCGCCACGCCCGCGCCCGCGCCGCCCGCGCCGGGCGAACCCCTCGCGCCGGCCGCACCGGCGCCGGTCGCCGAGGAGCCCAAGCCCGCGGTCGTGCGCTCGGCGCACCGGGTCGTGCGCTCGACGCCGGCACCGCCGCTCGCGCCGCCCCCGCCGCCCGTGGCTCCGGCGCCGCAGGTCGCGCCGCCGGCCCCACCGACGCGCCCCACGCCCTCGGTCGAAGAACGGCCGGCGGCCCGCCTGCCCGCGACCCCGCCCCCGACTGCTCCGTCGCGCCCGACTTCGGGCACGGCAAGGCGATCCCGCCGCCGCCCGGCGGTGGCCGCGTGCCTCCGCCGCCGCCCGGCCCCCGCACGAGTTTCGGCAGCCGTCCCGGCGGACCGCGTCCCGGTCCCGGTGGCGCCGGTCCCGGCGGAGCTCGTGGCGGTCCCGGCGGTGGCGGCGGTGGATTCGCACCCCGCAGCGGTGGCGGCGGCGGTTACACGCCCGGCGGTGGTCCCGGTGGCGCAGGCGCGCCCGGCGGCGGTCCCGGCGGTCGCACCGGCGCGCCCGGTCGTGGTCGCGGTGGTCCCGGTGGCGGACCGGGTGGATTCGGTGGTGGACCCGGCGGCGGTCCCGGCGGTCGTGGCCGTCCGGGTGGGCCTCCGCAACGGCGGCGGAAGAAGCGTCGTCGCGACCGCGCCGAGCTCGAACCGGCGTCGCAGCGGCTCACGCCCGCCGATGCGCCCGTCCCCGAAGGCGAGATCGTCGTCGCGCGCGGCAGCACCATCCAGGAGTACGCGCCGAAGCTGAACCGCACGCCCGGCCGACCTCGTGCGCATCCTGTTCGCGGCCGGCGAGATGATGACCGCGACCGCGTCGCTCGCCGACGAGATGATCGAGCTGATCGCCGAGGAGCTCGGCGCGCAGATCCTGATCGTCGAGCCCGGCAGCGAGCAGGAGATCGAGCTGATCGCGCTGCTCACCGCGGACGACGACGAGGACGACGAGGCGCTGCTCGAGCCGCGCCCGCCCGTCATCACCGTCATGGGTCACGTCGACCACGGCAAGACCACGCTGCTCGACCGGATCCGGCACGCGAACGTCGTCGCCGGCGAGGCCGGCGGCATCACCCAGCACATCGGCGCGTACCAGGTCGATCCGCGACGGCCGTCGCATCACCTTCATCGACACGCCGGGTCACGAGGCGTTCACCGCCATGCGTTCGCGCGGCGCGCAGATCACCGACATCGCGATCCTCGTGGTCGCGGCCGACGACGGTGTCATGCCGCAGACGGTCGAGGCGATCAACCACGCCCGCGCGGCCGAGGTGCCGATCGTCGTCGCGGTCACCAAGGTCGACCGCGAAGACGCCGACCCCACGCGTGTGCGCCAGCAGCTCACCGAGCAGGAGCTCGTGCCCGAGGAGTGGGGCGGCGACACGATCGTGCTCGACGTCTCCGCGCCGACCGGGGCCGGCGTCGAGGAGCTGCTCGACGCGTTGCTGCTCGTCGCCGACGCCGAGATCGCCGAAGACCTCGTCGCCAACCCGAAGCGGCCGGCGAAGGCCTACGTGCTCGAGTCGTACCTCGACCAGGGCCGTGGCCCGGTCGTGACCGCGCTCGTCGAGGAAGGCACGCTGCGCGTCGGCGACCAGATCGTGGCCGGTCCGGCGTGGGGCCGCGTCCGCGCGATGTTCGACGAGCACGGTCAGCAGGTGACCGAGGCCGGTCCGTCGGTGCCCGTCGAGGTGCTCGGTCTCGACGACGTGCCGCTCGCCGGTGACGAGCTGCGGGTCGCGCCCTCCGACAAGGTGGCGCGCACGGTGGCCGAGGCGCGCACGCACCGCCGCAAGGTCGCGGCGCAACGCAACCCGATGATGCTCGGCGGCGGCGCCCGCCTCGAGGACATCTTCGCGATGGTCCAGCGGGGCGAGGTCGCCACGTTGAACCTCATCGTGAAGGCCGACGTGAACGGCTCGCTCGAAGCGCTCACCGACGCGTTGAAGAAGCTCGACGCCGAGCACGACGAAGTGCGGCTGTCGTTCGTGCACCGCGGTGTCGGCGGGCATCACCGCGTCCGACCTCGACCTCGCGGCCGTCTCGAACGCGACGGTGATCGGCTTCAACGTGCGTCCCGACCGCAAGGCCCGCGAAGTGGCCGAGCGCGAAGGCGTCGAGATCCGCACCTACGAGGTCATCTACGGCGTGCTCGACGACGTGCGCAACGCGCTCGTCGGCATGCTCAAGCCCGAGTACGAAGAAGTCGTCACCGGCGACGCCGAGGTCCGCGAGGTCTTCTCGGTCCCGCGGGTCGGCAAGGTCGCGGGTTGCTACGTCACGAGCGGCGTCATCACCCGCGGCTCGAAGGTGCGCTTCCTGCGCGAAGGCACGATCATCTGGAAGGGTCAGATCGCGACGCTGCGCCGCTTCAAGGACGACGTCCGCGAGGTGCGCGACGGCTTCGAGTGCGGTATCGGGCTCGAGAACTACCAGGACCTCAAGCCGGGCGACGTCATCGAGACCTTCGAGGAACGCGAGATCGCCCGCGGTTGATCGCCGGAGTGTGATTGACGGGTAGGAGGCGACCGTGAGCGTGCTCGCGGTCGTGCTGCTCGCCGTCGGTCTCGTCGGCGCGCTCGCCCGGCCACGCGCAGGTCGCGGCGTGGGTGCTCCCGGTCGCGGCCGCGGTCGTCGCCGTCGCGACCGGAGTCGTCGATCGTCGCAGCTCTCCGACGTGTTCCATCCGCTCGCGGCGCCGCTCGCGTTCGTGCTCGTCGCGGTCCCGCTCGCGGCGTCGCTCGACCACGTCGGCGTGTTCGACGAGCTCGCCGGCGTTCGCGGCGCGCACCCGCCACGTCGTCGGCGTGCTCTGGATCCTGGCCGCGCTCGTCGTCGCGTTCTTGAACCTCGACGCCGCGGTCGTGCTGCTGACGCCGTTGTACGTCCGCACCGCCGCTCGTCGACGTCGATCCGGTCGCGCTCGCGTTCCAACCGGTGCTGCTCGCGTCGCTCGCGAGCGGCGTGCTCGTCGTGTCGAACCTCACCAACCTGCTCGCCGCGTCGCAGCTCTCGCTGCACAACACCGACTTCCTGCGCCATCTCGCGTTGCCGTCGCTCGCGGCGTCGACGGTCGGCTGGTTCGCGTACCGGCGGGTGTTCGCCGTGCGGGCGCGCCCGCACGCGCGGGAGGGGCGCGCGGACCGGCGGGCGCTGGTCGTCGGGTGGGCGCGATCGCCGCTGTTCCTCGTGTTGCTGCTCGGCGGCGAGCACTTCGGGCTGCCGGCCTGGGGCGCGGCGCTCGTGACCGAGGTCGGCTTGATCGCGGTCACCCGGGAGGTCCCGTGGCGGCACGTGCCGGTCGGGACCGCCGCGCTCGCGGCCGGTCTCGCCGTGCTCGCGGCCGGGGTCGCGGGCGCGCTGCCGCACGTGTTCACGAGTCTCGGCGCGGGCGGGGTGCGCGGCTACGCGGCCGGGATCGTCTCGGCGAACGTGCTGAACAACCTGCCGGCGGTCCTCGTCGGCCTCACCCACGTGTCGGTCACGAGCCGCGTGTGGCCGCTGTTGCTCGGTGTGAACCTCGGCCCGCGCTCGTCCTCACCGGTTCGCTCGCGGGGCTGCTGTGGCAGGCGGGGGCCCGGCGGGCCGGGGTCGAGGTCGACGCGCCGGCGGTACTCGAGGGTCGGCGCCGCGGTCGGGCTGCCCGCCATCGTCGCGGCCGGGCTCGTGCTGCGGATCCTGGGCTGAGGACCGTCGATTGTGAACCGCGGACAAGTCGTGTCGAAGGCTCACGCCGCGTGGCGCGAGAATGGCGAGGTGCACGCAGCCGCGCTCCGTTTCGATCTGCACGTCCCGCAGAGTCGATCGCTGAAGGCGAAGCGCGCCGCGATCCGCCCGATCGTCGACGGGCTGCGGCACCGGTTCCACGTCTCGGTCGCCGAGGTCGACCACCACGACCAGTGGCAGCGCTGCGCGATCGCGGTGGCCGTCGTCGCGCCGAGCGACGCGCAGCTGCGCGAGTGCTCGCCACGGTCGAGCGTTTCGTCGTCGCCGCGCCCGATGTCGAGCTGCTCGACGTCGAGACCGCGTGGCTCGAGAGCGAACGGGCGTGAGCGTATGACCTCGGCCGAGCAAGTACCCGCGCACCGCGCGGGTCAACGAGGTGATGCTCGAAGTGCTCGCCGACGAGCTCGAGCGCATGAGCGATCCCGCGGCTCGAGCTCGTCACGCTGACCGGCGTCGACGTGAGCCGCGACCTCGCCCACGCGAAGGTCTACTACTCGACGCTCACGGCGACGGCGGTCGACGCCCGTGCGTCGATCCCCGAGGAAGCGGCCGACGGCGCTGCAGGCCGCGGGCTCGCACCTGCGGGGTGTGGTCGGCCGCCAGATGCGCATCCGCCAGGTGCCGCGGCTCGAGTTCGCCGTCGATCCCGGCATCGTCTCCGGCCAACGGATCGAGGACATCCTGCGCGAGATCCACCACCGGGAGGCGTCGACCGACGAGAGTGGTGGCGTCGTCGACCCGACGGGGAGGACTCGTGAACGGCGATCTTCCGGTCGAGGAGGCGCTGACGCGGCGGCCCGTCGCGATCGCGTCGGCCGCGCAGGTGTGCCTCGCGTGTCACGTCAGTCCCGACGGCGACGCGCTCGGTTCGATGCTCGGCGCTGCACCACGTGCTGCGCGCCGCGGGCGTCGACAGCGTCGCGTCGTTCTCCGAGCCGTTCGTCGTCGCCCCGCACTACCGCGAGCTTCCGGGGCTCGAGCTGCTCACGCTCGCCCGACCGGTTCCCCGCCGAGCCGGAGGTGATGGTCACCTTCGACTCCGGCTCGCTCGCCCGGCTCGGCGATCTCGAGCGGCCGGCCAAGGCCGCGGAAGAGCTGGTCGTGATCGACCACCACGTCTCGAACCAGCGCTACGGCACGATCAACGTGATCGACCCCGACGCGGCCGCGAGCGGTGTGCTCGTGCGGCGGCTGATCGACCGGCTCGGTCTCCCGATGACGCGCGACGCGGCCGTCTGCCTCTACGCCGCGCTCGTGTGCGACACCGGCCGGTTCCAGTACCAGTCGACGACGCCGGCCGTCTTCGAGCTCGCCCGTGAGCTCGTCCTGCTTCGACCTCCCGATCCCGGAGCTCTCGCGCACGCTCTTCGAGGAGCACCGCTTCGCGTACCTCCAGCTCCTCGCCGACGCGCTGCAACACGCGGTGCTCGTCGCCGACAAGGAGTTCGTCTGGACGAAGGTGACGCAGGACGACCTCGACCGGCTACGGCGTCACCTTCGAGGAGGTCGAGGGCCTCATCGACGTGCTGCGCCGCACTCGCGAGGCGCAGGTCGCGTGCGTGTTGAAGCAGGCGCCCGACTCGACGTGGCGCGTGAGCCTGCGCTCGCTCGGGAGCGTCGACGTGCGTTCGCTCGCCGAACGCCAGGGCGGCGGCGGCCACCGGTTCGCGGCGGGCTTCACGAGCGACGAGACCGCCGAGGCCGTCGTCGCGCAGATCCTCGACGCACTCTGATGGGTCGTGTTCCGCCGGCGCGCCGCGCCCGAACCCGATGGCGCGCCCGTGCGTGACGGTCTGGTCGTCGTCGACAAGGCCGCCGGATGGACGAGTCACGACGTCGTCGCCAAGCTGCGCGGGCGTCTACGGCCAGCGCCGCGTCGGTCACGCGGGCACGCTCGATCCCGACGCCACGGGCGTGCTGCTCGTCGGCCTCGGGCGGGTCACCCGCCTGATGCGCTACCTGCAGGAAGCCGGCAAGGAGTACCGCGCCCGCGTCGTGTTCGGTGTCGCGACCGACACGCTCGACGCGTCGGGCGCGGTGCTGGAACGGGCCGAGATGACGATCACCCGCGACGAGCTCGACGCGGCCGCCCGCGGGTTCGTCGGCGACATCGAGCAGGTGCCCGCCGATGGTCTCGGCGCTGAAGGTCGGGGGCAAGCGGCTCTACGAGCTGGCCCGCGCCGGCGAGGAGATCGAGCGCGAGGCCCGGCCGGTGCGCATCGACGAGCTGGTGGTCGAAGACTTCGAACCCGGCCCGTACCCGCAGGCGACGATCCGGGTCGCGTGTTCGAGCGGCACGTACATCCGCACGCTCGCGGCCGACCTCGGCGCCGCGCTCGGCGGCTGCGCGCACATGAGCTCGCTGCGCCGGCTGCGCGTCGGCGGCTTCGTCCTCGACGACGCGCGCACGATCGAGGAGATCGAGGCCGACCCCGACGCGGCCGTGCTGCCGCCGACCGATGCCGTGCGCGACCTCGAGCGCGTGACGGTCGACGCGGAACGGGCACGGGCGGTGGCGCACGGCGCGACGTTCGCCGCCGCTCGCGCTCATCGGCGATCGCGACGGCGCGGGACCGTTCGCGGTCGTCGACGAACAGGGCGCGTTGCTCGCGATCTACGAGCGCCGCGGCGGGGGAGTGAAGCCGTCGGTCGTGCTCGCCACGGAGGCGACCCTCCCGTGAGGATCTACCGCGACCCCACCGAGATCGCCGACGTCGCGGAGAATCTCCCGAAGAATCCCCACGCCGGGTCCGCGCGACGGCGGGCGCGGTCACGATCGGCGCGTTCGACGGCGTGCACCTCGGGCATCAGGCCGTGCTGCGACTCGTGCGCGAGCTCGCCCGGCGCCGCGGGCTCTCCGCGACGGTCCTCACGTTCGACCGCCATCCGGCGGAGGTCGTGCGGCCCGGTTCCGCGCCGAAGCTGCTGACCACGCTCGAACAGAAGCTCGAGCTGCTCGAGGCGACCGGCGCCGTCGACGAATGCCTCGTGCTCCCTTTCGACGCGACGCGGAGCAAGGAACCCGCGGAGCAGTTCGTCGAGGAGCTGCTCGCGAGCGCGCTCGCGCGCCCGGCTCGTCGTCGTCGGCGCCGACTTCCATTTCGGCTACCGCCGCCACGGCGACGTGCCGCTGCTCCAGCTCATGGGCGCCGAGCTCGGCTTCGAGACGATCGGCCTCGGCCTCGTCGCCGCGCCCGACCGCGACGCGGGCGTGCCCTACTCGTCGACGCGCATCCGCGCAGTTGATCGCGGCCGGCGACGTCGAGGGCGCGACCGCGATGCTCGGCCGCGCCGCACGAAGTGCGCGGCCCGGTCGAACGCGGCGACGCCCGCGGCCGCCTGCTCGGTTTCCCGACCGCGAACGTCAGCGTCCCCGAGAACATCTGCCTGCCCGCCGACGGCGTCTACGCGGGCACGTTCACCGCCGCCGACGGCGTGGAGCGCCTCGCCGCGATCTCGGTCGGCCGGCGCCCGACCTTCTACGCGGACGCCGGCCTGTGCCTGCTCGAGGCGTACGTCCTCGATTTCGACGGCGACCTCTACGGCCAGGACGCCCGGGTCCGGTTCACGCACCGGATCCGCGGCCAGGAACGCTTCGAAGCCGTCGACGACCTGATCGTCCAGATGCACCGCGACGTCGACCGGGTCCGGGAGATCGGCTCGGAGTCGGCGGGCGGGGCCAGCGGGTAGCGAGGGCCGCAACGGGCGGTCTGGTAGCCTCGCCCGCTGAATCCGTATCGAACGACTGAGAAGGTTCGAACGCACGCATGCCCGACAAGGCCGCAACGATCAGCGACAACAAGCTCCACGACACTGACACCGGCTCCGCCGAGGTGCAGATCGCACTCCTCACCGAGCGCATCCGCCATCTCACGGAGCACATGAAGGTCCACAAGAAGGACTTTCACACGCAGCGTGGGCTGCTGATGCTCGTCGGCCGTCGTCGGCGGATGCTCGACTACCTCCGACGCAACAACGTCGAGCGGTATCGAGCGCTCATCGCCAAGCTCGGCATCCGTCGATAGGGATTCGCACGAGGAGCGGTCAACCGCTCCTCGCCCATTCGGCAATTGACATTCGAAACAATCGCCAGAGGAAATGTCGGTTGTCAGTCGCGAGCGCCCGAACCCGTCAACACGGGTTCCGGACGCTGACAACTGGGAACCGGTGCCTCTTGCTCGAACAGAGAGGAACCGTCGCGTGAGTGACGCAATTTCGGTTTCCGGTCCTATCAATGCCGCAGGTCTCGAGATGACTCTCGAGACCGGTCGGCTCGCATCGCTGGCCGCGGGCGCGGTCCTCGTAACGGTCGGCGGCACGACGCTGCTGTCGACGGTGGCCACGTCGAAGCCCCGCGAGGGCATCGACTTCTTCCCGCTGACGGTCGACGTCGAAGAGCGGGCGTACGCCGCGGGCAAGATCCCCGGTTCGTTCTTCCGCCGTGAAGGCCGGCCCGGCGAGCTCGCGATCCTGACGTGCCGGCTCACCGACCGGCCGCTGCGCCCGTCGTTCCCGGCCGACTTCCGCAACGAGGTGCAGGTCATCGCGACCATCCTCGGTGTCGACCTCGAGAACCCGCACGACGTCGCGTCGATCAACGGCGCGTCGGCGGCGCTCACCGTCTCGGGCATCCCCTTCGACGGCCCGATCGGGGCGGTGCGCCTCGCGCACCACAACGGCGAGTGGATCGCGCACCCGACCTTCCAAGAGGGCGACGAGTCGACGTTCGAGATCGTCGTCGCCGGCCGCCAGCTCGACGACGGCGACGTCGCGATCATGATGGTCGAGGCCGGTGGCACCGAGCGCACGTGGGAGCTCTACGAAGAGGGCGCCCCGAAGATGACCGAAGAGCTCATCGCGGGCGGCCTCGAAGAGTCGAAGAAGTGGATCTCCGCTTCGATCGAGCTGCAGAAGAAGCTGCGCGACGAGTTCATCAAGGCGCGGGGCCCGATCACGCCGATCGAGTACATGCCGAACATCGACTACACGCCCGCGGTGTATGCGGCGGTCAAGGCGCACGCCGAAGCCGACACCGATGCGGCGATGAAGATCGCCGACAAGACCGACCGCAACAACAAGCTCGACGAGATCCTGGTCGGGATCCAGGCTGCGCTCATCGGCACCGTCGAGCAGCCGGGCGTGCACGCCGAGCAGGCGGGCGAGGTCAAGAAGGCTTTCCGTTCGCTGCAGAAGGAAGTCGTCCGCCGGCGCATCGTCAACGAGGGCGTCCGCATCGACGGTCGCGGACCGGCCGACATCCGGTCGCTGTCGGCCGAGGTCGGTGTGCTCGACACCGCGCACGGCACCGGCCTGTTCCAGCGGGGCGAGACGCAGGTGCTCTCGGTCGCGACGCTCGCCATGCCGCGTATGGAGCAGATGCTCGACACGATCACGCTCGAGACGCGCAAGAAGTACATGCACCACTACAACTTCCCGCCGTTCTCGACCGGTGAGACGGGCCGGGTCGGTTCGCCGAAGCGGCGCGAGATCGGTCACGGCGCGCTCGCCGAACGGGCGTTGGTGCCGGTGCTGCCGAGCGGCACCGACTGGCCGTACACGATGCGGGTCGTCTCCGACGTGCTCGCGTCGAACGGCTCCACCTCGATGGCGTCGGTGTGCGGTTCGACGCTCTCGCTGATGGACGCGGGTGTGCCGATCAAGGCGCCGGTCGCGGGCATCGCGATGGGCCTCGTGTTCGCGGAGGGCAAGTACACGACCCTCACCGACATCCTCGGCCAGGAAGACGCGTTCGGCGACATGGACTTCAAGGTCGCCGGAACGTCGGAGTTCGTCACCGCGCTGCAGCTCGACACGAAGATCGCCGGCATTCCCGCCGACGTGCTCGCGGCCGCGTTGCTGCAGGCGAAGGAAGCCCGCCTGAAGATCCTCGAGGTCATGGAGCGCGCGATCGCCGCGCCGCGCGACGAGGTGCGCCACACCGCACCGAAGATCGTCAGCTTCGAGATCCCCGTCGACAAGATCGGTGAGGTGATCGGGCCCAAGGGCAAGGTCATCAACACGATCCAGCAGGAGACGGGCGCCGACATCTCCGTGCAGGACGCCGACGGTGTCGGCCTCGTGTCGATCGGCTCCAAGGACGGCGCCGCGGTCGCCGAGGCGCAGCGGCGCATCGAGCTCATCCTCGACCCGCCCACGGCCGAGGTCGGCGCGGTCTACGAAGGCCGGGTCGTCAACATCACCAAGTTCGGTGCGTTCGTCAACATCCTCCCGGGTCGCGACGGTCTGATCCACATCTCCAAGCTCGGGCGCGGCAAGCGCATCGACCGGGTGGAAGACGTGCTCGCACTCGGCGACGAGCTCTCCGTCCGGGTCGACGACATCGACCAGAACGGCAAGCTCTCGCTCTCGCTGCTCGGTGACGACGGCGACGACACCGGTGGCGGAGACGGCGGTGGCGGTGGCGGTTTCGCCAGCGGCCCGCGTGACCGCGACCGCGAGTCGCGGGGTTCCCGCGACGACCGTCCGCCGCGCGAGTCGCGCGAGTCCGAGTCGCGAGTCCCGGGAGTCGTCGTCCGACACGCGGGCGACGGCGTCGTTCGAGTCGGCCTGGGAAGAGCAGGCCCGCGAGGAGTTCGGCGACCTCGGTCCCGCGGAGGAACCGTCCAAATCGGGCGGCGGCGACCGCGGCCGCGGTGGGAGCCGCGGCGGACGCGGTGGTGGCGCCCGGCGCGGCGGGCCGCGACGCTGACCGTCACGGACGAACGGTGACCGGGGTCGGGCGCACGCGTTGCGCCTCGGGGCTGCGCGTCGTCACCGAGTCGCTCCCCGAACTGCACTCGGTGACGCTCGGCGCGTGGGTCGGCAGCGGCTCGCGCGACGAGACCGCCGCGGAGTGGGGCGCGAGCCACTTCCTCGAGCATCTCCTGTTCAAGGGCACCGAGACGCGCACCGCGCGGGAGATCGCCGAGTCGATCGAGTCCGTTGGCGGCGAGATGAACGCGTTCACGACCCACGAACAGACGGTCTTCTACGTGCGCGTGCCCGACGCGCAGCTGGAACCCGCGTTCGAGGTGCTCGCCGACGTGTTGTGGAACCCGGCCTTCCGCCTCGACGACGTCGAGTCGGAACGCCGCGTGATCCTGGAAGAGATCGGGATGCGCGACGACACCCCCGACGATCTCGTGCACGACCTGTTCGCGGGCGCGATCTTCCCCGACCATCCGCTGGGGCGGGAGGTGCTCGGGAGCGAGTCGTCGATCGGGGAGATGGCCCGCGACGACATCGCCGCGTATCACGGCGCGCACTACAGGCCCTCCAACGTCGTCTTCGCCGCGGCCGGCAACCTGACCCACGACGCGGTGCTCGACCTCGTCGAGCGCCGCTTCCCGGTGAGTGAGGCGGCGCGTCCGCCCCGCCCGCGCGCCGACGCGGCGTCGCAGCAGCCCGTCGTGGTGCTGGCCCGGGACACCGAACAGGCGCACGTGGTCACCGGCGTGCGCGCGCTTCCTGCGCTCGACCCCGACCGTTACGCACTGACGGTGCTCAACCAGGTGCTCGGCGGCGGTATGTCGTCGCGGCTGTTCCAGGAGATTCGCGAGGCGCGAGGTCTTGCGTATTCCGTGTTCTCCTACCCGGCGTTGTTCGACGACGCGGGCTACTTCGCGATCTACGCGGGCACCGCGCCGGAGCGGGTTGCCGAAACCCTCGCGGTCATCGAGGCCGAGCTCGACCGCCTGGTCGCCCAGGGACTCTCCGACGGCGAGATCGCCGGGGCGAAGGGGCACTTGGTCGGCTCGCTGGCGATGTCGCTCGAGACCTCCGCGAGCCGGATGCGGCGCCTCGGCCGGTCGGAGCTGGTCGAAGGCGAGATCCCGAGCCTCGACGAGCTCATCGCCCGCGTCGACGCGGTCTACCGCGGCGGACGTCGGCCGCGTCGTCGAGCGGGTGTTCGCGGATGCGCCGCGGAGCCTCGCGGTCGTCGGGCCGCACTCCGCCGCCGAGTTCACCGGCTGAACCGCGGGCCGCCCGCGGGTTCGGCGAACCTGGCCGCAGGCACGCCTAGGCTGCGCGTCCATGATTCGGGTCGGCGTGTTCGGTGCCGGTGGTCGTATGGGTTCGACGGTGTGCCGCGCGGTCAGCGAGGCGCCCGACATGGAGTTGGTCGCCGCGGTCGACCCGGTGCACGCCGGTTCGGAGTCCGGGGAGATCCGGCTCGCCGCGGGCGCGCACCAGCTCGAGGTCGCGGGCGCGGAGGTCGCCGTCGACTTCACCGTGCTCGACGCGGCCCGGGACAACATCCGTTGGTGCGCGGAGCACGGCGTGCACGCGGTCGTCGGTACCACCGGGTTCTCCGATGCCGAGCTGGCCGAGTTCGCGGAGTTGTTCGACCGGTCGGCGGCGAACGCCGCGATCGTCCCGAACTTCGCGGTCGGGGCCGTGCTCATGATGCGTTTCGCCGAGATGGCGGCGCCGTTCTTCGAGACCGCAGAGATCGTCGAGCTGCACCACGACCGGAAGGTGGACGCACCGTCGGGCACCGCCGCGCTGACCGCGCAGCGCATGGCCGCGGCGTCGAAGGACTGGGCCGAAGACCCGACGACGACCGTCGGTGCCGCGGGCGCGCGCGGCGGCCTCGTCGACGGCATCCGGGTGCATTCGGTGCGGATGCGAGGGATGGTCGCGCACCAGGAGGTGCTGCTCGGCACCACCGGCCAGACGCTTTCGATCCGCCACGACAGCTACGACCGCGACTCGTTCATGCCCGGCGTGCTGCTCGCGGTCCGCAAGATCGCCGAGACGCCCGGACTGACGATCGGGCTCGACTCGCTGCTCGGTCTCTAAGTCGCGGCGTCGAGCTCGCCGCCGCCGAGGTAGCTCGACTCGAGGAGATGCTGATTCGCGTTCAGCTCGGCGGCGGTGCCTTCCATGACCAGCTCGCCGTGGCTGAGGATGTAGCCGCGGTCGGCGATCGACGAGCGCGAGATGCACGTGCTGTTCGACGAGGAGCACGCCCGCGCCCGTGTCGTTCACGATCTTGCGCAGGATCTCGAGCAGGTCCTCGACGATGAGCGGCGCGAGCCCGAGGCTCATCTCGTCGACCATCAACGCCTTCGGTGTCGACGTGAGCGCGCGTGCCATCGCGAGCATCTGCTGCTGACCGCCGGAGAGCAGGCCGGCCCGGCGGCTCTGGATGTCGCGCAGCGCCGGGAAGTACCTGAGTGCCTGCTCGATGTCGACGGTGCCCTTGGCCGAACCGAGCTGGAGGTTCTCGCGCACCGTGAGCTGGAAGAACAGCGACCGGTCCTCGAGCACGTGCGCGAGCCCGTCGCGTGCGATGAGGTGCGCGCGGCGGCCCTTGATCGACCGGCCGAACAGCTTGATGTCGCCCTCGAGGATCGGGTTGAGCCCCGACGTCGTGAGCAGCGTCGTGGTCTTGCCCGCGCCGTTCGGGCCGAGCAACGCGACGATCTCGCCCGGCGCCACGTGGAGGTTCAGGTCGCGGACGACCGGAACGTCGTTGTAGCCCGTGTAGAGATGTTCGATCTCGATGATCGGAGTGGTCATGATCCCTGCGGCTCCGGCTCGGCCGCGTCCACGCCCTCGGTCGGACGAACCGAGATAGGCCTCGATGACACGCGGGTCCGACTTGATCTCGTCCGGCGTGCCCTAGGCGATCTTGGCGCCGAACTCGATCACGTAGATGTAGTCGCAGACGCTGAGCACGAGGCCCATGTCGTGGTCGACGAGGAAGATCGTCGTCCCCGCGTCGATGATCCGGCGCAGGCGGAGCCCGAGGTCCTGCGACTCCTTCGTGTCGAGCCCGGCCGCGGGTTCGTCCATGCACACGAGTTGGGGCCGGGCCGCGAGGGCACGCGCCGCGCTGACGAGCTTGCGCTGCCCCTGGCTGATCTCGGTCGGCATGCGCTTCGCGAGATCGCGGATGCCGAGCACGTCGAGCGCGAACTCGACGTTCGCGCCGGCGCGCCGGCGCTGCGGCATGATCAGGTCGGCGAGGAAGCCTCCGACCGACTGGCGTTGCGCGGCGACCTGGAGGTTCTCCTCGATGGTGAGGTCCTCGAACAGCTCGAGCGACTGCCACGTGCGGCCGAGGCCGAGCCGGGCCCGCCGGTGCGCGGGCTCGCGCGAGATCTCGTGGCCGTCGAAGCGGATGCTGCCCGTCGTGCGGACGAAGCCCGTGATGCCGTCGATGAACGTGGTCTTGCCGGCGCCGTTCGGACCGATGAGCCCGACGAGCTGACCCTTTTCCACCGCGAAGTCGACGGAGTCGACCGCGCGCAACCCGCCGAAGCTCACCGTCATGTCGGTGGTCTCGAGCAGCGCCATCACGCGCTCCCGGGTTCGGCGAGCGCGGGAACCGGTCCGGGTGTCGGTGGGTCGGCCGACGCCCCCGGTCTGCGGAACCGCGCCTGCAGGCGCAGCCCGTCGCGGCGCAACCGTCCGGCGACGCCTTCGGGGTTCTGGATCGCGGTGATGATGAGACCGAGCCCGCCGAGCAGCAACGTGAACTCGGGCGGGACCCCGAGCGACTGTTGCAGGAACGTGAACACGAGGCCGCCCGCGACGAGGAAGCCGCCCGCGATCGCGCCGCCGACGCTCGCGATGCCGCCGAGGTACGCGAACGCGAAGATCACCAGCGACTGCGTGTAGTCGAACTTGTCGGGCGTCGCGTTGCCGGACCGGTACGCGATCACGGCGCCCCCGATTCCCGCGATGAACGCCGAGGTGCCGAACGCGAGCATCTTGGTGGCCGACACGTTGACGCCGGCCGCCGCCGCGGCGCGTTCGTTGGAACGCATCGCGAGCATCTGGCGCCCGGTGGTCGAACGGCGCAGGTTTGAGACGGCGTAACAGAGGATGACCGCGACGATCAGGCAGAAGATCGCGGTCGTCGGGTTCGGGAGCTTGCCGTCACCCGCGATCAGACCGAAGAACTTGCGCTGCTTGCGCCTGGTTGGGATCGATCCAGCCCGGCGCCTTCACCAGCGCCTGCTTGAATCCACCGTTCACGCTGTTGTTCTTGAAGATCATGTCGTCGACCGCGACCGCGAACGCGAACGTCACGATCGCGAGGTTGACCCCGCGTACGCGTAGCGCCGGGAGCGCGACGAGCAGGCCGATGAACAGGGCCACGATCGCGCCGGCGAAGATCGGGATCGGGAACGGCCAGCCGTGCTCGGACGACAGGTGCGACACGATGAACGCGGAGATGCCCGCGAACGCCATCTGCGCGAGGGAGATCTGCCCGACGAAGCCCGTGATCACGACGACCGACAGGCAGATGATGATCCCGATGAGCGTGTTCGACAGCGCGCCGCGGTAGGCGGGGCTGAAGACGAACAACCCGAGCACCGCGGCCACGAGCGCGAGGACCGGGCCGCCGATGCGGATGGCCCACGCGGGCGGGCTGGGGGAGAAGGGCAGGCGGCCCGCGGTGATCGAGCCCCGGGCCGGGAGCGCGTCGCCCGCGAGGTAGAGCACGAGGACGATGACGAGGAGGGGTAGGACGCGGTCGACGCCGGGGAAAGCCTCCGCCCCCGACTTCGGGAACCAGGTCTTGTTCACGCCGAGGTACGCGATCAGCGGCTTCTGCATCCCGAGCACGAACGCGGCGATCGTGGTCCGCGGGAACGAGATGAACCCGCCGACGAGTGCGGCGGTCAGCGCGGGGACGATCAGGGCCGGAAGGACGGTCGGTTCGATCGTCGAGAGGCTCGTCGCGACGAAGATGCCGAGCAGGCCGGTGATCAGGGTCGACAGGACCCAGTTGGTGCCGGCGAGGAAGTCGGGGGAGAAGCCGAGGACGACGGCGCCCTTCTCGTTCTCGGCCGCCGCGCGCGTGGCCAGGCCGAAGCGCGTCTTCTGGAACAGCGCCCACAACAGGGCGGCCAGCACGATGACGAGCAAGCCGACGAAGAACTGCTCCTGGTTGAGCTTGATGACGCCCAGGTTCATGTGGGTCGTCTTCTTCAGGAACGGGATCGGCTTCACCGCAACGGGGGTCGTGCCGAACCGGCGGATCACCGTTGCCTCGAGGAACAAGAAGAGGCCGACCGAGGCGACGACCTTCGCGATCGGCGGTGCGAACCGCAACGGCCGGAAGATGCAGAAATGCAGGACCAGACCGAGGAGCAGGCAGAACACCAGCGAGATCGCGAGCGCGGGCCAGAACGACATGCTCGTCCCGAAGGAGATCTTCGTCGGGATGTCGGGCAGGTGGAACGTGTCGTGCGGTTGGAACCAGTGCACGACGCCCTCGATGAGCGAGAGCGGGTTCGGCAGCGGCGGTAGGAACAGGTCACCGTCGCGCCGCAACACGGTATAGACGTACGCGATGTACATCGCGATCGCGCCGTTCGCGAAGTTGACCACGCCGGAGCCGCGGTAGGTGAGCATCACGCCCAACGCGACGGCGGCGATCAGCGCGCCCTGCGCGACCCCGCTGCCGGTGAGGAAGTTGTGCCGGTACTCCGCGTCGAGCAGGACGAAGGCGGCCGTCACGACGCCGAGGCCCGCTACGAACCAGCGCGCAACCCGAGTGATCGAACGTTCGATGACAGCCCCCAGGATTGATCCGGGGCGGGGGCGTACCCCCACCCCGGATTCACGTCATTCGATTCCGTACCGTCTGATCAGCCGGCCGACGTGTCGATCGGGTGGCCGTTGTGGCCGTCGGCGATGCTGATCCACTTGCCGTTCTTGTACTGCTGGATACCCATCTCGACACCGCAGACCGATACGTACGGCTGGACGCCGCACTTGAGCGGGCCGACCTGGAGCATCGCGGGTCCCTTGAAGCTGCGGATCTTCGCGTCCAACGCGGCGACGGTGGCGTTCGCGGCCCCGAGCTCGTTGATGAACTTGATGCCCGTCAACACGTTGCCGAACATCGGACCGGCGAACCCGCTGTATTCGAGCGTCTTCGCGCCGGGCGCGGGCTTGCCGTACTGGTGCACCTTGGCGAGGTAGGTGTTCATGCCCGACTCCGCCATGCCCGGCGTCGTCGACGGCAGGAAGTAGCTGTACCCGTAGCCGCCGAAGTACCAGCCGTCCGGGTAAGCGCCGGAGTCGCCCGCGTCCTTCAGGTGGTCGCTCATCGGCGTACCGAAACACAGACCGGTCGTGACCACCGTCGGCGAGACGCCGAGCCCCTTGATCGCGTCGTACATGCTGATGCAGCTCTGCAGCGTCAGGATCGAGAGGAACACACCGGCCTTGTCGGCGCCGACCGCGGACATGGCCGAGGAGACGTCGGGACCGCTCGCGTCGTTGGCGACGTAGACGTCCTTCACCGTGATGCCGGCCTTGGCGAAGATCGGCTTCATGATGACGGCGACGCCCGCCTTCCCGGCGTCGTTGTCGTTCGCCAGGATCGCGACCGACTTCGGGTGGAACTGGCTGATGCTGAACTTGGCCATGCCCGCGAGCACGCCGGGCGCGCCCGCGACGTAGGCCTCACCGGCCGTCGTCGTGAAGTCGGCCGGGGTCACACCGTTGCCGACGATGACGGCCTTCTTGCCGTTCAGCGCGTTGTACAGCTCGGTGTTGCCGTTGAGCAGGGTGCCCGTCAACACCAGCTTGATCGAGTCGTCGTTGGCCATCTGCGCGCCGCACGTCGCCCCGTCGGCGGCGGTGCTGACCTGGCAGTCGACGATCTGGATCGGGTGCCCGTCGGCGCCGTTCAGCTCGGCGTTCGCGTACGCGACCGCGGCGTTGACACCGATCGTCGCCTCCGGGAACAAGGAGTCCTGGTTGACGTACCCGATCTTGTAAGGCGTGCCCGTCGCCTTCTGGAGCTTGCCGCCCGTGTACTTGATCGCGTAGGCGTTGATCGCCGGGTCGTTCGTGTTGGTCGCGACGGTCGTCGTCGCGCCCCCCGAGGTGCCGGGCGTCGAGCTCTTGGACGAGCTCGAACACGCCGAGGCGACGAGTGCGAACGCGACGAACGCGATCGGCACCCTCTTCATACCTGTCCTCATGGATCTCCTTGTCGTGATTGGGCGGCGGGAGTCTTTCAGAACGCAGCTGTACAGGAAACCCGAAAGCTCCACTCCGTGGTTACCGGGCGGAAACTTACGCCTCTCGGGCGGGGTCCGCCTGCCGAAGCCGGTCGATCACGAAGGTCGCCAAGGCTCCGGGGTCGGTGAGCGTCTCGAAGCCGTCGGTCGCGCGGAGCCATTCGGCGTTGGCGACGTGCACGTCGGCCGTCGGGTCGAAGCGATTCAGGAAGACCACGACGGGATGCGGCGTGAGTGCCCCGGTCGACATGCGAACGGCGTTGATCGTGCCGAGGCCTGCATCGGCGACGAGGAGCACGAACGCCGGATGGACGGCGTCGGCCAGAGTCTTCGTGTCGCCGTCGCTGGCGAGCGGGGACCGCACGCCGCCCGCGCTCTCGACGAGGGTGAGCGCCGCCGCGTCGGGGCCGGTGCGGCCGGCGGCGACCTCGGCCGCGAGCTGCGCGATCGAGAACGGCGGCAGGCCGAGCTTCGTCGCCGCGATGGGAGGAGCCATGGCGGCGGGGAACCGTCGATGGGGCGGACACACGACGTTCGGGTCCTCGCCGGTCGCGGCCGCGAGCACGTCCGCGTCGGTCCTGCTGTCTCCGGGGGCGAAGGACTGCACCGGTTTGCGGGCCGCGACACTGATCCCGTGCTCCCGCAGTGTCCGCAGGAGCGCGGCGGCGACGAACGTCTTCCCGACGTCGGTGCCCGTACCGGCGACGAGGACGATCACGCCGGTGCGTGCAACTCGGCCCGCACCTCGTCGAGCGTGGACGCGAGGGCGTCGACCTGATCGTCGGTGTGCGCGGCCGAGAGGGTCACGCGCAACCGCGACGTACCGGGCGCGACCGTCGGCGGCCGGATCGCGGGGACGAGCATCCCGCGCCGGCGCAACGCCTCGGCCGCGGCGACGGTCGCGTCCTCCGCGCCGAACACGTACGGGAGGATCGGGGACGGATGGCCGGGCCGGAGCCGCGCGACGAGGGCGCGGAGCCGCGCGACGAGGGCGTCGCCCTCGGGTGAACGCAGCACCCGTAATGCGGCCCGCGCCGCGGCGGTGTCGGCGGGGGTGGGTGCGGTGGTGAAGATGTACGGCCGCGCCCGGTTCTCGACGAGCTCGACGTAGCGCGCCGGGCCCGCGACGAAGCCCCCGAGCGCCGCCAGCGTCTTCGAGAGCGTGCCGATGCGCAGCACGTCGGCGTCGGGCGGGAGGTCGAGTGCCGGTCCGAGCACCGCGTGCGCCTCGTCGACGACGAGCAACGCGCCCTCGCGCGCGCACAGCTCCACGAGCGCGGGGAGGTCGACGACATCGCCGTCCATCGAGAACACCGTGTCGCTGACCACGAGCGCGCGGCGATCGCCGCGGGCGGCGAGGAGCGAACACAGATGGTCGAGGTCGTTGTGGCGGTAGACCTCGACGTCGCCGCGGGCGAGGCGGCAGCCGTCGATGATCGACGCGTGGTTCAGCTCGTCGGAGCAGACGAGCACGCCCTTGCTCCCGAACGTCGTGATCACGCCCAGGTTGGTCGCGAAGCCGGTGGGGAACAGGGCGGCGCGCTCGGTCCCCTTCCACTGCGCGAGCGCGCGTTCCAGCTCGGAGTGCACCGGCCGGGACCCGACGATCAAACGGGCGGAGCCGCTGCCCGAGCCGTACTCGTCGAGCGCGGCGTGCGCCGCCGCGATGACCGCGGGATGGCGCGTGAGGCCGAGGTAGTCGTTCGAGGCGAAGTTCACGGGACCGTCCGCGTCGAGATCCCGCGGCGCGCGCCACTGCCCGGCGGCGCGGATCTCGTGCGCGTCGACGTCGGCCCAGTCGCGCCAGCTCACGGCGCCGACGTTTCCCGGTCGATCGCGTCGCCGAGCACGTGGACGATCCGGTGGATCTCCTCCGACGTGATCGTCAGCGGCGGCATGAGCGTGACGTCGTCGCCGATCGACCGCAGCAGGACGCCCTGTTCCACCGCCGCCGCGCTCACGCGCCGGCCCCACCGGAGCCCGGGCGCCGGGGGTGCGAGCTCGACCGCGCCCATCAGCCCGCGCAGGCGAACCTCGCGCACCGCGGGTTTCGCCGCGATCCGATCGTGCAGCAGGCCCGCGAGCTCCTCGGAGCGCTCACGCACGTTGGCGAGCACGTCCCAGGCTTCGATCAGCTCGAGGTGGCGCAACGCGACCGCGGCGGCGAGCGCGTTCCCACCGAACGAGTGCCCGTGGTACAGCGTCCGTTCGCCCATGTCGTCGCCGAGGAACGCCGCGAACACGGGCCCGCTCGCGGCGGTCACCGACATCGGCAGGTAACCGGCGGTCAATCCCTTGCCGAGACACAGGAGGTCGGGGCGGAGCTCGCACTGCTCCGACGCGAACAGCGTGCCCGTCCGGCCGAACCCGGTGGCGATCTCGTCGCAGATCAGCAGCACGTCGTGGGCGCGGCACGCGGCGCCGAGCCGGGCCAGGCCGTCGTGGGCGGCGAGGTGCATGCCCGCGGCCGCCTGCACGGACGGCTCGACGATCACGGCGGCCAGCTCCGACGCGTGCTCGGAGATCAGCCGCACGGCGACGTCGAAGCACGCGGGATCGTCGAACGCGGGCGCCCGCACGACCGGGAAGCGCAGCGCGTCGAACACGTCCGCGCCGAAGCCGTCGTCACCGACCGAGAGCGCGCCGATGGTGTCGCCGTGGTACGCGCCCCCGAACGCGAGGAATTTGGTGCGCCCGACCACCCCGCGGTTGTGCCAGTACTGGAACGCGATCTTGAGCGCCTGCTCGACCGCCGACGCGCCGTCGCTCGCGTAGAGGAAGTGGGGGTCGTCGACGGGCACGACCCGCGCCAATGCCTCCGACAGCTCGATCACGACGCGGTTGCCGTTGCCGAGCATGGTGGAGTGCGCACCGAGGGCGAGCTGACGGATGATCGCGTCGTCGAGCTCGGGGACGTGATGGCCGAGCGTCGTCACCCACAGCGACGAGATCGCGTCGAGGTAGTGCTTCCCGTCGACGTCGATGAGCTCGTGGCCCTCGGCCCGGTCGACGACGATCGGCCGGTTGTCGGCATAGGTGGCCATCTGGGTGAACCCGTGCCACACGACCTGCGCGTCGCGTTGTACCCACTCGTCGTGCGCCGTCACGGCTCGATTCTGGCGCACAATGTCGAGATGGCCACCACGCGGCGCCGGCCGCTCCGCCCGTTCGGCCTCATCGCCCGGCTCGGCCCGTGCCGCCGGGCATGACCGAGGCGAGCGATCCCCTCAGCCTGCGCGACCGGCTGTTGGCGGCGACGTATCGGTGTGTCGAGCGGTTCGGGATGGCGAAGACCACGATCGACGACGTCGCCAAGGAGTCCGGCGTCTCCCGGGCGACGATCTACCGCCAGTTCGCCGGCGGCCGCGACGAGCTGCTGCTTGAGACCGTCGGTTGGGAGCTCGCGAACTACTTCAACCGTCTCGCCGACCAGGTCCGCGACGCCCCGAGCCTCGCCGAGCTGCTGCGGCGGGGCCTCACGTTCGCCCATCGCTCGGTCGCCGAGCACGCGGTGTTGCGCAAGATCATGGAGACGGAACCGGAGCGGCTGCTCCCGTTGCTGACGACGGAGTCGCAGCGCACCCTGCCGTTCATCGCCGACTTCCTGCTCCCGTACCTGCGCCGCGAGGCCGACGGCGGCCGCCTGCGCCCCGGCGTCGACATCGTGCGGGCGTCGGACTACCTGGCCCGCTCGATCCTGTCCCTCATCGGCGCGCCCGGCCGCTGGGACCTGGACGACCCGGCCCAGGTGGCCGAGCTCGTGGACGTCGAGCTCCTCGGCGGCATCGCCGCCCCGCCCCCGCCCCCACCCTCGCTCTGACCCCACAACCCTGCCAACTGTTCGCTGGGAAATGGGCTCCACGCGCCCTTTTTCCAGCGAACGCGGGTGCCGCCGGGTGGTCGTGCTCGCGATCGTGAGCACCACTGATGCACCAGATGCGATAGACGTTGCAGCCAACTTCGCCGAGTACTTCTCGGGTTTCCATAAGGCGAACCTGAAGATCCTGACGACGCTTCAGTGGTGGCTCACCGCGGCGTGTGTACTGCTTGGCCTGCAAGTTGTCGCGTGGGCGCTCGCGGTGCTCTAGCGCGATCGCTTTGACGGGATCGGCTTGACGGGGATTTTCTGTGGAGCTTTCTTGGCGGGCGAAGGTGATCCCGTTCGCTTGCCTGGACCGGGTGTTGGCGCTTTCTTCGCGGGCGGCACGAACCGGGAGTTTGTCAGTTCGTTTCGTCTTCCGCTACTGACCTGCGAGCGGTCGATATGCCAGCCGGCGACCGGCAACCTGGCCCATGAGCCGATGCACGCGTTGCGTGTCCGTCAGCTTCCGGGTCGAGTAGCGAAAATCGAACTCGGCCAAGTAGCGGTGCAGGTGTTCATGCGAAACCTGGTGGAACGTCCCGTCGACCGACCGCTTCAACTGGCCGAAGAAGTTCTCCACCTTGTTCGTGGTCACGTCGCCGCGGACGTACTCGCCGAGGTTGTGGGTCACGGTGTCGTGGCCGCGTCCGAACCGGCGACCGACCCACTTGTAGGACGCGAGCTCGTCGGTCATCAGCCGTGATTCGGCGACGTTCACCTGGTCGATGAATCGCCTGGTCGCAGCGTGTCGCCCTTGACGTTCGGCACCACCCGCGAGCGGGCTTCGCCCGACTCGGCATTGATGAGCGTGAACACGACCGCCTTGTCCGGCGTGGTGTGTTCGATCTTCGGCCCGCAGTGTCCCGTACTTCCGGCGTGACGCGCCCACCGATGTAAGCCTCGTCCGCGACGATCGTCCCCGTCATAAGCGCACGTGAACCCGTCGTCGCGCTTCATGGCTTCGCGGAGACGGTGGAGCATGTGCCAGGCGGATCTTCCCGGTCAGCTCGTACTTCCGTTGGATCTCCCGGGCGGCAACACCGTTCTTCGATGAGCACGATCTCGACGATGACGAACAGCCAGGTCTTCACCGGGATCTTGGTGCCGTGAAAGATCGTCCCGGTCAGTACCGAGAACTGGCGGCGACAGTCGGCGCACTTCCAGACTCGCCGTTCGGAGACCTTGCCGCGGCGGGTTGTGCGGCCCTCGTCGGCCTTGGGGGTCAGGAAGTAGTGCTTCCGGACCGATCCGCAGTGAGGGCAGACCGGACGGTCGCCCCAGCGCAGTTCTTCCATGAACGCGTAGGCGTCAGCCTCGGTCTTCACTCGCTTGTTCAGGGCCGGAATCGAGATGCGCTCCATGCCTCTAGGATATGCCAAACCCATGGGTTTGGCAAGTCACACATTGTGACGCGGGACACGTTGACGATGAGACGTACACTGGTCCAGTGTCTCAGGTGATGGACTTTTCGGCCGGCGGCCTGAGCCCCAAAGCCGCGCAGGTGATCGATGCCGCGCTCGACCTGCATCGGGCGTGTCGGCCTCAACAAGACCACCCTCGACGACGTCGCCCGCGAGGCCGGCTGCGCGCGGGCGACCGTCTACCGCTGCTTCGCCAACAAGCAGCAACTCCTCACCGCGCTCGTCGCCCGCGAGGCCGACGCGCTGAGCACCGCCGTGGTCACCTCGTCGGCCCTGAGCGGTTCACTCGGCGACGCGATCACCGCGGTCATCACGACGTCGGTGGAGTTCCTCACCGGCCATGGCGCGCTCTCGTTCGTCCGCGCACACGAGCCCGAAGTCCTCTTGCCGTTCCTCGCGTTCGAGCGTGAGGACGCGGTCCTGCGCACCGCCGCGGTGCTCGTCGCTCCGGCGTTCGTGCGCTTCGTCGGCGACGCGGCGGCGATCCGCCTGGGTGAGTGGATCGCCCGCATCACGCTTTCGTATCTCTGCAGTCCTTCCGAGCACCTCGACATCGCCGATCCCGCACACGTCCGTGCGCTCGTCGACGATTTCGTGGTGCCCGGTTTCGTCAATTCCGAAGGGGTTTCACGATGACAAGCAACAACGAGTTGATCGGCCGCGACGAGCTCAACGATCTCGAGGCCATCCTCTCCGTCTCGAACACGAACGTCGACGCCGTCGACCACACGGTCGGAGCAACGATGGACGCCGTGTTCACGTGGGACTACGAGCGCACCCGTCCCGCGCTCGGGAAGTTGTACGAGAAGGCGAAGACCTCGCAGTGGAACGTCACCACCGACCTCGACTGGTCGATCCCGGTCGACCAGGAGGCGCTCGCGCTCAACGACATGAACCGCGAGGACGTGCGGTTCTTCGGTGAGAACGTCGACCTGTCCGGCACCCCGTTCGCGAAGTGGACCGAGAAGGAGTGGGTCGAGCTCGCGGTCGAGGGCCAGAACTGGACGCTCTCGCAGTTCATGCACGGCGAGCAGGGCGCGTTGCTCTGCACGGCGCGCATCGTCGAGACCGTCCCGTGGATCGACGCCAAGTACTACGCGGCGACGCAAGTGGTCGACGAGGCCCGCCACGTCGAGGTGTTCGCGAAGTACCTCGACGAGAAGCTGTCGGGTCACTACCCGATCAACGCCCACCTCGAGCTGCTCCTCGACGACATCCTCGCCGACAGCCGTTGGGACATGACCTATCTCGGCATGCAGATCATGGTCGAGGGCCTGGCGCTCGCCGCGTTCGGGTTCATGCACCAGATGACTTCGGAGCCGCTCCTCAAGCAACTCCTCCGCTACGTGATGAGCGACGAGGCCCGTCACGTCGCGTTCGGCGTCCTCTCGTTGCAGGAGTACTACAAGGAGCTCACCGACGCGGAGATGAAGGACCGTCAGGAGTTCGCGTTCGAGGCCGCGGTGCGCATGCGGGACCGGTTCCTCCAGCAGGAGGTCTGGGACCGGATGGGTGTCCCGGTGAAGGACGCGCTGGAGCTCGTTATGGCCGACGAGGGGCGCAAGCTCTTCCAGAACATCCTCTTCTCGAAGATCGTCCCGAACTGCAAGAAGCTCGGCCTGCTCGACCGCAACCAGGGCTGGTTGCGCGAGCGCTTCACCGAGCTGGGCGTCATCCAGTTCGAGGACTGGGTCGACACCGGCGAGGAGTACGCGATGCTCGACGAGGTCGCCAAGGACCGCGAGCAGGCGGCCGCCGCGCGGCGCGTAGTCCGGCGGCGGCGCGCCGAGCGGCGCGTGCCCCTGTAGCGTGCCTGGTTGATGTCGGTCCGGATCGTTTTCCTCGGCGGGCTCGGCGAGATCGGCCGGAACTGCTTCTGTCTCGAAGTCGACGGCCGGATCCTCGTCGTCGACTGCGGAATCATGTTCCCCGACGCCGACATGCCCGGCATCGACCTCGTCCTACCCGATTTCACGTACCTGCGGGACAACGCGGACCGGGTCGAGGCGGTCCTGCTCACGCACGCGCACGAGGACCATGCCGGCGGGCTCGCGTTCCTGCTGCGCGACGTCTCCGTTCCGATCTACGGATCCGCGCTCTCGCTCGCGCTCGGCGCGCAACCGCATCGAGGAAGCGGGGATGCTCGACCGCACCGAGTTCATCACGGTGACCGACGGCGAGCGGCTCCGCATCGGCCCGATCGAGTGCCAGTTCGTCCCGGTCACCCACTCGGTGCCGCACGGGTTCGCGGTGGCGTTCTTCACGCCCGAGGGCACCATCATCCACACCGGCGACTTCAAGCTCGACCTCACGCCCGTCGACGGGCGCCACACCGATCTCGCGCTCTTGGGCGAGCTCGCCCGGCGCGACGGCGGCATCCGTCTGCTGCTCTCCGACTCGACCAACGCCGAACGGCCCGGATTCACCGCGTCGGAGGCGACGGTCGGGGTCGCGATGCGCGCGCTGTTCCGCGAACACCCCGACAAGCGCTTCATCATCGCGAGCTTCGCGTCACATCTGCACCGGGTCGAGCAGGTCGCGCAGGCCGCGATCGCGCACGGCCGCAAGGTCGCGTTCGTCGGGCGCTCGATGTTGCAGAACGTCTCGATGGCGCGCGAGCGCGGCTTCATCGACCTTCCCGTCGCGGCGGTCGTCGACATCGAGGAGACGGCGAAGTACGCGCCGGGCGAAGTGTGCATCATCTGTACGGGTTCGCAGGGCGAGCCGATGAGCGCGCTGTCCCTGATGGCCGCGCACGAGCACAAGTTCGTGAAGATCTCGCCCGACGACGTCGTGGTCATCAGTGCGCACGCGATCCCCGGCAACGAGTCGAACGTGTCGCGCGTCATCGACTCGATGTACCGCGCCGGCGCCGAGGTGGTGCACGACCGCGCCGCGCCCGTGCACGTGTCCGGCCACGCGTCGCAGGGCGAGCTCAAGTTCATCCTGAGTCTGCTGTCACCGGAATGGTTCGTTCCCGTGCACGGCGAGTACCGCCATCTCGTCCACCACGCGCAGCTCGCGCACGAGGTCGGTGTCGCCGACGACAACGTGCTCGTCTGCGAGGACGGCGACGTCGTCACGATCAACTCGGACGGCGCCGAGGTGGAACGGCGGGCGGTGCCCGCGGGCTACATGTACGTCGACGGCATCGTCGGTGACGTCAGTCGGGGCGTGCTGCGCGACCGCCGCATGCTGTCGGAAGAGGGCGTGGTCGTCGTGATCGTCACCGTCGACTCCAAGAGCGGCGAGATCGTCACCGGCCCCGAGATCGTGACCCGCGGGTGGGTGTACGCCCCCGAGGCCGAGGATCTCATCGAGGACGCGAAGCAGGTGGTCCGCGAATCGATCGCGAAGGCCGCGGGCGAGGGCGCGACCGACTTCGAGACGATGCGCCGTCACTGCCGCAAGTCGCTGGCCCGGTTCATCGACGAGCGGACCCGCCGGCGCCCGGCGGTCATCCCCGTCGTCATGGAAGTCTGAACGCATGAGCGTCGACATCGACCTGACGGGTCGCCGCGCGCTCGTGACCGGTGGCGGCAACGGCGTCGGCACCGCGATCTGTGCCGCGCTCGTGCGCGCCGGCGCGTTCGTGTGGGTGAACGACATCTTCGAGGACCGCGCCGCCGCAGTCGCGGCCGACCTCGGCGGCGACGCGTTCGCGCGCCCAGTCAAGGCCGACGTCACGAGCCCCCTGAAGATCACGCGCATGCGGGAGGCGACCGGACCGGTCGACATCCTCGTCAACAACGCCGGCATCCCGACGACGGGATTCGGCGAGCTCAAGTTGTTCGTCGACACCGCGCCCGACGACTGGGAAGGGGCGATGCGCCTCAACCTCGGCGCGGTCCTCCACGTCACGCACGCGTACGTGGGTGCGATGGTCGAAAGCGGTTGGGGGCGGGTCGTCACGATCGTCTCCGACGCCGGGCGCAAGGGGGAGCGCTTCCAGGCCATCTACGGCGCGGCGAAGGCGGGGGCGATGGGCTTCACGCGCGGGCTCGCGGCCGAGGTCGGTCCGCACGGCGTGACCGCCAATTGCGTCGCGCTCGGGACGATGAAGACGGGCGTCCTCGAGGACGCGCTGGCGAAGAACCCGGAGCTCGAGACCAAGATGGCGAGGCGCTACACGGTCCCGCGCCTCGGCCGCCCCGACGACCCCGCGCTCCTGGTCGCGCTGCTGTGCAGCGAGGCCGGCTCCTGGATCACCGGCCAGGTGTACCCGGTCGACGGGGGCTACAGCCCGACGCTCTAGCTGCCGGGCAGGTCGACGCGGCGGGCCCGGCGTCCGCCCGATGATCCCCGTGGGGCCAGAGTTGGCGGTGTTAGCGTTGGGGGATGGCTTCGCGCCGACAGTCCAAGTCCGCGCGGCGCACGGAAGCGCGCCAAAGCCCGAGTCCGGACCCGCGCCGCCTGGCGTGACGAGTTCTCCGAGCAGCTGGCCGACCACCGCATCGACGCGGTCGCGATCGGCCTCGTGGTGTTCGGGCTGCTCAGCCTGCTCGCCATCTTCTCCGACGTGGTCGGGCCGGTCGGCCGGGGCATCGATGCCGCCGCCGCGGGCCTGCTCGGGCGGGGCAAGGTGCTCGTCCCGATCGCGTCCCTCGCGGCCGCCGGTTCGATCGTCGTGCAGCGCCGCGTCGACGACGAGGACGAGGACGCTTCGAAACGGCGGGGGCTGCGCTTCGGTCTCGGGCTCGTCCTGGTGTGCGGCGCGGTCGTCGGCGGGCTCCACCTCGGGCGGTCGCGCCTGGCGTCGGGATCGCTCGAACCGCTGAAGCGCGGCGGCGGGCTTGATCGGCGCCGCGATCGGCGCACCGCTGCGGGCCGGGCTCGGGAGCGCGGGCGCCGTCATCGTCCTCGTCGCGGTCGGCCTGCTCGGCGTGCTGCTCGTCGTCGGGAACGGGCCTGCGCCAGATCGTGCACGCGATCGCGACCGGCTTCCGGTTCGTGGGTCAGAAGGCCCGCACGATGTTGACGCTGCCGTCCGAACGTGTCCGGCAGGAGGCCGGCGCGCCCTCCGCCGGGACGACCGCGCCGCCGGCGAAGCGCGCGGTGCTCTTCGACCAGCTCGACGACGGCTCGGTGCTCGACCTCGTCGCGGCCGAGGCCGGGATCGACGCCGAGGAGGAGCTCGAAGAAGAAGACGAGTACGAGGAGTACGACGAGGAAGAGGAATACGAAGAAGGCGAAGAGGAAGAGGAGTACGAGGAAGAAGACGAAGACGAAGAAGACGGCGAGTACGCGGAAGAGGAATACGAGGAGTACGACGAGGAAGAGGAGTACGAGGAAGGCGAAGAGGGCGACGAGGTCGAGGAGGAGGAAGACGAGCGCGCGAGACGAGGACGAGGCGCGCCGCGACGGTCCGCCCCGTCCCGAAGGTCGTCTGGAAGCTGCCCGCGACCAGCATCCTCAAGAAGAGCGAGAAGCGCGAGATCGACACCCGCATGGTCAAGCAGGGCGGCGACGTGCTCGAGGCGACGATGCGCGAGTTCGGCGTCGACGCCCGCCTGATCGACGCGACCGTCGGCCCGACCGTGACGCGCTACGAGCTGGAGCTCGCGGCCGGCGTCAAGGTCAGCAAGGTCACGAGCCTCTCCAAAGAGATCGCGTACGCGATGGCGAGCCACGACGTGCGCATCCTCGCCCCGATCCCCGGGCGCAGCGCGATCGGCGTCGAGGTCCCGAACAAGATGCGCCCGATCGTGACGCTCGGCGACATCCTCAGCAGCCCCGAGGCGAAGAAGGCGAAGCTCCCGCTCGAAGTGAGCATGGGCCGCGACATCGCGGGCCGGGCCGTGTTCGCGAACCTCGCCACGTTCCCGCATGTGCTCATCGCGGGCCAGACCGGCGCGGGCAAGTCGAGCTGCATCAACACGATCGTCACGTCGATCCTCATGCGCACCACGCCCGACGAGGTGCGCCTCATCCTCATCGACCCCAAGCGCGTCGAGCTCGGCCAGTACAACAACGTGCCGCACCTCCTCACCGAGGTCGTCACGAACCCGAAGAAGGCGGCGAACGCGCTCGACTGGGCCGTGCGCGAGATGGAGATGCGCTACGACCTCCTCGCCGACATCGGCGTGCGCGACATCACCGGCTACAACGCGATGTACGACAAGGGCGACATCCCGACCGCCGACGACCCCGACCCCGACACCGGCAAGGCCTACGAACGGCTCCCGTTCATCGTCGTCGTGGTCGACGAGCTCGCCGACCTCATGATGGTCGCGGCCCGCGACGTCGAGACGAGCATCTGCCGCCTCGCGCAGATGGCGCGCGCCGTCGGCATCCACCTCGTGATCGCGACGCAACGCCCGTCGGTCGACGTGATCACCGGCGTCATCAAGGCCAACATCCCGAGCCGCATCGCGTTCAGCGTGAGCACGCTCGCCGACTCCCGCGTCATCCTCGACCAGCAGGGCGCGGAGAAGCTCGTCGGCAAGGGCGACATGTTGCTGCTGAACGCGTCGTCGAGCCGCGCCGATCGCATCCAGGGCGCGTGGGTCGACGAGGAATGCGTGCGCAAGGTCGTCGCGCACTGGAAGCGTCAGGTCGTGCAGCCGCAGTACATCGAAGGCATCCAGGGCGTCGAGGGTGCCGGCGGCCGATCGCGCGGCGACGACGACGAGACCGACGACCTGCTCGCCGAGGCGATGGAGCTCGTCGTCACCAGCGGCCTCGGCTCGACCAGCATGCTGCAACGCAAGCTGCGGGTCGGCTTCGCCCGGGCCGGGCGGCTCATGGACCTGCTCGAGCGCCGCGGTGTCGTCGGTCCGTCCGAAGGATCGAAGGCCCGCGCGGTGCTGATGAGCGTCGAAGAGCTCGAGGAGCTGGAAGGGCGCAAGCAGCGAAGAGCTGAGGGCGGCGCGCCGTTGCGCCGCCCTCAGCCCGAACTCCGCACGTGCCCGCTTACGCGGCGCGGACCTTCGGTGCGTGCTCGCCGAGCGTCTCGTCGGCCGTTGCCCGGTCGTGGGTCAGGTAGCCGAACAGCGCCCGCCACGGCACCGTCATGCCCGCGACCACGAACCCGGTCACCCAGACGCCGACAGTGTCGTTGCGGATCCCGATGCCGAATCCCCGGAACAGCGAGTAGTCGATCAGCACGGTCGCGCCGACGCCGATGACGAACGTCGCGAGCGAGCGCAGGTTGCGCAGCTGCGGGATCGCGTCGGACAGGAAATCGACGAGCTTCAACGTCGCGAGAGCGAGCAACGCGACGATCGCGAAGTCGTACATCTGCCACCTCCTGGTGGTTGCGGACGGCCCCACGCCATCCGTCGCCAGGTCTCTGACCTCGCCGAGCGGCGAGATCGTTACAACCGGCCGTCGGCCTCGAGGTCGTCGAGGCGGGTGCGCAGCTCGTCGAGGAGGCCGGCGGCGGCCGACAGGTGTTCCTCGATGCGCGAGACGTAGGCGTGGGGCGAGTCGTCGCTGACCTCGTCGTCGACGTCGATCTCGTTGACGACCGCGGCCGCGAACTCGCGCTGGTCCTCGGGGACGAGCACGACGCCGCGCGCGATCGTCGGCCGGCCCCGTCCACTCGATCATCACCGGCACGCTGGCCGTCTCGAGCCGGCGGCGGAGCACCTGGGCCTGGATCTTCGGCCATTCGCCGATCTCGACGAGACCGTCGCCGTCGTCGTCGCCGTGGTCGTCGCCGGCGAGATGGGCCGGTCGCTCCGGCACGAGCGCGACCCGGCAGTCGGCGCAACGGCTCGATCCCGGTCGGTACTCGCTGCCGCACGACGGGCACCACAGGCTCGGTTCGTCCACGGCCGGGGAGTGTACGGGTGCGCGTCGGTACGATGGCGGGAATGGTGCGGACGAAGCGGAGCGCAGCGGAGCTCGAGGGAGCCACAGACATGCCCGCCGATTCGACGACAGGAAAGCGCTTCCACGTCGAGACGCTCGGCTGCCCGAAGAACGCGGTCGACTCCGACAAGGTCGTCGCCTCCTGCTGGCCGACGGCCTCACGCCCGGCCGACTCGGCCGCCGACGCCGACCTCGTCGTCGTCAACACGTGCGCCTTCATCGAAGCGGCGCGCCAGGAGTCGATCGACGTCGCGCTCGCGCTCTCCGACGGGCGCAAGCCCGGCGCGCGCCTCGTCGTCACCGGCTGCATGGCCGAGCGGTACGGCGAGGAGCTCGCGGCCGCGCTGCCGGAGGCCGACGCGGTCGTCGGGTTCGTCGGACGAGGGCGCGCTCGTCGACGTGGTGATGCGCGGCCGCAAGCCCGCGGGCGTGCGCGACCTGCTCGAGTTGCCGCGCCCGCGCCGAGCGCGCCGTGGGCGTACGTCAAGGTCGCCGAGGGTTGCGACCGCGCGTGTGCGTTCTGCGCGATCCCCACCTTCCGCGGGAAGCAACGCTCGCGATCGCCCGAGGCGATCGAGGTCGAGGTGCGCGGGCTCGTCGACCAGGGCGTGGCCGAGATCGTCCTCGTCGCGCAGGACCTCGCGTGGTACGGCCGCGACGCGGGCGAACCCGGATCGCTCGCGCCGCTGTTGCGCCGGCTCGACCCGCTGCGCGCGCACGGCCTCGCGCGTGTCCGGCTGCTCTACCTCTATCCGTCCGAGGTGAAGGACCCGCTCGTCTCGACGATGCTCGAGTTGCCGTCGGTCGTTCCCTATTTCGACCTCTCGTTGCAGCACGCGGCGCCGGGGCTCTTGCGGAGCATGAAGCGGTGGGGGAGCGGCGACCGCTTCTCGGAGATCATCGCGGGCATCCGCGCCGAAGCGCCCGACGCCGCGTTCCGCTCGTCGTTCATCGTCGGATTCCCCGGCGAGACCGAAGCCGATCACGAGACGCTGCTCGGCTTCCTCGACGACGCCCGCCTCGACTGGGCCGGGTTCTTCGCGTTCTCGCGCGAGGACGGCACCGCGGCCGCGAACCTCGACGGTGGCGTCGCGGACTCGCTCGTGCACGAGCGTCTGCGCGAATGTTCCGAGGTGCAGGAGCCGATCACCACCGCCGCGCGGGCCGCGCTCGTCGGGACGCGAGGTCGAGGTGCTCGTCGACGGCGTCGACGACGACGACGTCATGGTCGGGCGCACCCACCGTGAAGCGCCCGAGATCGACGGTGTCGTCCGGCTGGTCGGCGAGCGGCGACCTGTTCGCGCGTCCCGGTGCGATCGTGACGCGCGACCGTCTGCGGCGTCGAAGGTCCCGATCTCGACGCGAAGGTGTCGGCGATGACCGCCGCCGCGGTGCCGCCGCCGAGCCGGGCGACGAAGCGGTTCGGGCAGAACGCGCTCGCGACGCCGGCGAACTTCCTGACGCTCAGCCGGATCGCGATCGCGATCCCAACGCTCGCGCTCATGCGCAGCCGCGGGTCGGCGTGGCTGACCGTCGGGCTCTGGTTCGCGATCACCGCGAGCGACAGCCTCGACGGCTGGCTCGCGCGCCGCGACGGTGCGACCCGCTCCGGCGCGTTCCTCGACCCGGTCGCCGACAAGCTGATCGTGCTCGGCGGCCTGGCGGTGCTGGCCGATCGCGGCGTGTTCCCGTGGTGGGCGGTGGCGCTCGTCGTCGTGCGCGAGTTCGGCATCAGCGCGTACCGGTCGGTGGCCGGGCCGGCGGGGCGTCGTGCTGCCCGCGCAGCGCCTCGGCAAGTACAAGGCGTTCACGCAGTACTGCGCGGTCGGGTTCGTGTTGCTGCCGCCGACCGCCGACTACGTCGGGTCTGCAGCACGTTCGTGTTCGGGATCGCGGTGGTGCTCACGCTCGTGTCCGGGCTCGAGATCGTGCGCCGGGGCTACACCGACTGGCAGCGCTGGCCGGCACGAGCCGTGAACCCGGAGGCGAAGCGACATGCGGTGTGAGATCCTCGCGATCGGAACCGAGCTGCTGCTCGGCCAGATCGTCGACACGAACAGCGCGTGGATCGGCGAGCAGTTCGCCGCGTCGGGCATCGACTCGTACGAGCACCGCGCGATCGGCGACAACCAGGCGCGCATCGTCGCCGCGCTCCGCGATCAGCTCGAGCGTTCCGACGTCGGTGCTCATCTGCGGCGGTCTCGGGCCGACCCAGGACGACCTGACCCGCGACGCGATCGCCGAGCTCATGGGCGTCCCGCTCGTACGCCACGACGAGCTCGCGGAGACGATCGCGCAGATGTTCCGCGCCCGTGTCCGCGACATGCCGCAGAACAACCTCCGCCAGGCCGACATCCCCGAAGGCGGCGAGGCGATCCCCAACCCGATCGGCACCGCGCCGGGCTCTGCTGTGCGAGCTGCCCGGCGGCAAGGTCGTCTACGCGGTGCCGGGCGTGCCGTACGAGATGAAGCAGATGGTGACCGATCACGTCATCCCCGATCTGCTGCGGCGCTCCGGCGAGGCGGCGGCGATCGTGTCGCTCTCGTTGAAGACGTGGGGCACGTCGGAGTCGGCGCTCGCGGAGATGGTCGCGCACCGCCTCGACGCGCTCGACGCGCAGGGCGGCAACCCGACGATCGCGTTCCTCGCCCGCGGCATCGAAGGTCTGGTCGTGCGCGTCACCGCGAAGGCGGCGACCGAGGCCGAGGCGCGCGCGCTCGTCGAGCTCGAGGAGAAGGAGCTGCGCCTCATCCTCGGCGACCTCGTGTTCGGTGTCGACGACGAGACGATGGAGTACGCGGTGCTCGAGCGCCTGCGTGGTCGGGGTTGGAGTCTCGGCGTCGCGGAGTCGCTGACCGGCGGGCTGATCGGCGCGCGCATCGTCAACGTCGAAGGCGCGAGCGACACGTTCCGCGGGACGATCGCGTCGTACGCGACCGACGTGAAGCGTTCGGTGCTGGGCGTGACCGCGGCGTCGGTCGTGAGCGAAGCAGGCCGCACGCGAGATGGCGGAGGCGGCGCAGCGCGTGCTCGGCGCCGACGTCGGGATCGCGGCGACGGGCGTGGCCGGCCCGACCGAGCAGGACGGCGTCGCGGTCGGCACCGTGTACTTCGGTATCGCGCTCCCGGGCCTGCCCACCGAGGTCGTCGAGCACGCGGCTGCCCGGCGACCGCGAGCGGCTCCGCCAGTTCTCGACGATCTCGTTGCTCAACCTGTTGCGGCAGCGGCTCGACGTGCTCGATCGGCCGTGATCGAGGTCCAGGTCAACATCGATCCCGAGGGCAACGAGCTCTGCCTCTGCGACTCGTAGTCCGTTGACGTGCGCGTTCGTCGCGATCCGGCCGCCGGCCGCGGTGCTCGACGCGATCGACGCCCGCCTCGCCGTGGTTCCCGTTCCCGAGGGCCGACCGGCGACCCGCTGCGCAGTGGCACGTCACCCTGCGGTTCCTCGGCGACCGGGCCGACGTCGACGCGGTGGTCGACGCCTTCGCTCGCGCCCCGACTCGGCGCTGGGCGAACACGGCGTCCGTCTCGGCGGTGCGGTCGCGCTCGGCAACCCGAGCCGGTCGCGGATCCTCGCGCTGGGACTGCACGACGGCGGCGAGTGGGTGGACGCGGCTCGCGGGCGAGGTCGAGCGGCGTCTCGCCCTGCTCGGCCACGCGCGCGTCGGCGGTGAGCCGCCCTTCGTGCCGCACCTCACGCTGGCGCGGTTCGCGCGAGCCGGGTGATCTGCGGCCGGCGTGCGCGGCGATCGGCCGCGCTCGGTCGGGCCCGCGTGGAGTGTGCGGGAGGTCGTGGTCTTCGAGAGCCGCCTCGGGCCGGGAGGTGCACGGCACACCGTCCGAGCCGTTGTCCCGACGGGCCCAGCGCGAGGTCGAATCGTCGAGCGCCCGCCCTCACGCACTGTGGTCGGCCGGTGTACGGTCGTGCCCTATGGATCGGCCTCCGGACCAGTCCCTGACCATCGTGGTGCACCAGGCGACGGGGATGATCGCCGCGCAGGTCGGGTGTGATGTCTCCGAAGCGTTCGACCGGCTGAAGATCCGGGCCGCGGCGCAGGAGTTGAGCCTCCACGAGATCGCGCTCGACGTGCTCGACGGCGTCATCCGCTTCACCAGGTAGCGCCGGGCGATCCTGGCCGCGTCACCGAGCCGGGAATGGCCGGACGGGGCGGTTCGCCCTCGGTGCCCGGGGCAGGGCGGCGCCGTGGGAAACCACGATTTCTCGCCGCGTCTCCAGCGGGCCGTGGGTATCGTCACGCGCAGCTCCGGTGTTCCGAGGACGAGGCCGTGGCGCACATGAAGACGCGGCATCGACGGAACGAGCCTCACCCTCGAGGATCTCGCACCGCTCGTGATCGACGGGCTCGTGCGATTCGACGAGCGCCTCTGACGGTCGACCCTCGCCCGTCTCGGCGCTCGGTCCTTGAACCGAACGCCTGTTCGCTCTAGTGTGTCTCACACGCGTGTGATTCACCCGTGGCGAAGTTCTCCGTAGCTGTCACACCCCATCGTTAGGGTCGCCAGCACGACGCTTCCCCTTAACCGAATGGAGCAAGGCGTGGTGGCAGAGAGGGGTTCACAGGTGGACCGGGCGAAAGCGCTCGAGATGGCATTGGGCCAGATCGACAAGCAGTTCGGCAAGGGTTCGATCATGAAGCTCGGTGAGCGAGGTCACGTGGGGATCGAAGCGATCCCGACCGGGGCGCTCGCGCTCGACCTCGCACTCGGGATCGGCGGGTTGCCCCGGGGCAGGATCGTCGAGATCTTCGGGCCGGAGTCGTCGGGCAAGTCGACGCTCGCGACGCACGTCGTCGCCGAAGCACAGCGCAACGGCGGTGTGTGCGCGTACATCGACGCCGAGCACGCGATGGACCCGGTGTACGCCGCGGCCATCGGCGTCAACGTCGACGAGTTGCTGATCAGCCAGCCCGACACGGGGGAGCAGGCGCTCGAGATCGCCGACATGCTCATCCGTTCGGGTGCGCTCGACGTGCTCGTGATCGACTCGGTCGCGGCACTCGTGCCCCGGGCCGAGATCGAAGGCGAGATGGGCGACTCCCACATGGGCCTGCAGGCCCGTCTGATGAGCCAGGCCCTGCGCAAGCTCACCGGCAATCTCAACAAGTCCCGCACGATCGCAGTGTTCATCAACCAGCTGCGAGAGAAGATCGGCGTCATGTTCGGTTCGCCCGAGACGACGCCCGGTGGGCGTGCGCTCAAGTTCTACTCGTCGGTCCGCCTCGACATCCGTCGGATCGAATCGATCAAGGACGGGCCCGAGGTCGTCGGCAACCGCGTGCGGGTGAAGGTGGTCAAGAACAAGACCGCACCGCCCTTCAAGCAGGCCGAGTTCGACATCATGTACGGCCAGGGCATCAGCCGAGAAGGCTCGTTGCTCGACGTCGGCGTCGAGATGGGCATCATCAAGAAGTCCGGTGCCTGGTTCACCTACGACGGCGAGCAACTCGGCCAGGGCCGGGAGAACGTCAAGAAATTCCTGGCCGAGAACGCGGATCTCATGATCGAGATCAGCGAGAAGATCAAGGATGCGTCCGGACTCAACGACGTCGACCTCACGGAGGAGGACGAGGCCGAAGCGGGCGTCGAACAGGACATCGACGCCTAACCGCGGCCTCGGGCCGTCGCCCGGCCGCTCGGAGACCGGGACTGCCGCTCGCAGTATGGGAGCGGTCCCCGGTCGGCGGCCGGGGACCGGCCCGTAGACTGGCTGCGTCATGACGCGGCGATTCTTTGTCCGCACCTACGGGTGCCAGATGAACGAGCACGATTCGGAGCGCATCGCGGGAGTGCTCGCGGCCGACGGCATGGAACCGACCGACGACCTCGCTCAAGCGGATGTCGTCGTGTTCAACACGTGCTGCATCCGGGAGAACGCCGACAACAAGTTCTACGGGCATCTCGGCGACATGAAGGCACTGAAGGCGGAGCGCCCCGACCTGCAGATCGCGGTCGGCGGGTGTCTCGCGCAAAAGGACCGCGACGCCGTGCGCGAGCGGGCGCCGTTCGTCGACGTGGTGTTCGGGACGCACAACCTCGCGCACGCCTCCGACCTCCTGCGCACCGCGCGCCGGGACGGACCGATCGTCGAGATCCTCGACGAGCACGAGGCCTACCCGTCGGCGCTTCCGGCGCGACGCGACGCCGACCATTCGGCGTGGGTCACGATCCAGATCGGTTGCGACAACACCTGCGCGTTCTGCATCGTGCCGTCGGTGCGCGGCAAGGAGGTGAGTCGCCGGACGGGCGACATCGTCTCCGAAGTCACCGACCTCGCCCGCGACGGAGTCGTCGAGATCACGTTGCTCGGCCAGAACGTCAACTCGTACGGCCGCGATCTCGGCGCCGGGCAGTTCCGACCGCAGTTCGCGGATCTCCTGCGCGGCACTCGACGCCGTCGACGGCATCGAGCGCATCCGGTTCACCTCGCCGCACCCCAAGGACCTGCGGCCGGAGACGATCGCGGCGATGGCCGAATGCGCGCACGTGTGCGAGCACCTCCACCTTCCCCTGCAGTCCGGCAGCGATCGCACGCTCGCGTGGATGCACCGCGGCTACACCGCCGATCGTTACCTCGAACGGCTGCACGCGGCGCGCGCCGCGATCCCCGACCTCGCGGTCACGACCGACATCATCGTCGGGTTCCCGGGCGAGACCGAAGCCGACTTCGTGCGTACGCTCGAAGTCGCCGACGAGGCGGCCTACGACGCCGCGTACACCTTCGTGTTCTCGCCCCGGCCGGGCACCGAGGCGGCGACGATGACCGACGAGTTCGTCGCGCCGGAGGTCGTCCAGGAACGGATGGCGCGCCTGATGGAAGTCGTCGAGGGTCACGCGCTGCGCAAGCACGAAGACCGGGTCGGCCGAACCGAGGAACTGCTCGTCGAAGGCGCGTCGAAGCGGGACGCGAGCACGTGGTCGGGGCGCACCCGTCAGAACAAGCTCGTGCACTTCGTGCCCGACGCGACCACTGCGCCCGGCGAGCTCGTCGAGGTCGAGGATCACCCGCGCCGCCCCCCACTGGCTGCGCGGCGACCTGCTCGGGCGGGTGAAGGCCGCGCCCCGGCGGCGCGTGCGCATCCCGGTCGCGGCTGGTGTGACCCGCCACCTTGCGATCGTCGGCCCGACCGCGTCGGGGAAGTCGGCGGTCGCGCTCGCCGTCGCCGCCGCGTGCGACGACATCGAGATCGTCTCGCTCGACTCGATGCAGGTCTACCGGGGGATGGACATCGGCACCGCCAAGCCGACGCCCGCGGAGCGCAGCGCGTGTCCGCCACCATCTCGTCGACGTCGCCGAGCCGTCGCAGGAGTGGTCGGTCCGCGCGACCCAGGACGCGGCGCGGGCGGCGATCGCCGACATCGAGGCGCGGGTCGGCGCGCGCTGCTCGTCGGCGGCACGGGCCTCTACGTCCGGGCCGTCGTCGACGGACTCCGCGTGCCGCCGCAGGACCTCGACGTCCGGCGCGCGCTGGAGCTCGACGTCGCGACCGGCGGCGGGCTCGCCCGCGCCTACGACCGGCTGGTCGCGGCCGATCCGGTGGCGGCCGCGCGCATCGAGCCGGGGAACAGCCGGCGCATCGTGCGCGCGCTCGAGGTGTTGGAGACGACGGGCCAAACGTTCTCGTCGTTCGGCGCGGGGCTCGCCGAGTACGGGCCGCCCGCGTTCGACGTCGCGCTGGTCGGCGTCTGGTTGCCGCGCGCCGAGCTCAACCGGCGCGTCGCCGCCCGGTTCGCCGTGATGCAGAACGACGGACTCGAGGCCGAGGTCCGAGCCCTGCGGGGTCGGGGACTCTCGCGGACTGCGGCCCAGGCGATCGGCTACAAGGAGGTCCTCGCCCACCTCGACGGGGAGATACCCACGGCGGGGGAGGCGTTCGACCTCGCCGTGCGCCGCACCCGCCAGTTCGCCCGCCGCCAGCGGGTCTGGTTCCGGCGCGACCCGCGCATCGCCTGGATCGGCACGGCGCGAAATCCCGAGGCCCTCGCCGCTGTTGTCCTGGCAGGCTGGGGGCGAACCACCGCGACCCTCGCGGCCGGACACTCATGACGCTGCTCCATCTCTCCAAGCTCCACGCCACCGGCAACGACTTCCTCGTCCGGCTCGCCCTCGACGGGGCGGCCCCGTTGTCCGGCGCGACGGTCGCGCACCTGTGCGATCGCAACCGGGGCATCGGCGCCGACGGTCTCATCACGATCGGACCCGGCGATCCCGGCCGCGGGGTCGACTGCACGATGACGCTCCAGAACGCCGACGGCGCCGAGGCCGAGATGAGCGGCAACGGCATCCGCTGCCTCGCCGCCGTCGCGGCCGGCGCCGGGCTCGGGACCGTTGACCACCTCGCGGTCGCGACCGCGGCCGGTCGCCGCGATCTGGCCCTGACCCGCGACGCGGCGGGTGCGGTCGTCGCCGCCGACGTCGACATGGGCCCCGTCACCCTCGGCGCCGAGGACGTCGAGATCACCCTGGACGGAGTCGAGTACTGGGGCGATGTCGCCAACGTCGGCAACCCCCACCTCGTGTGCTTCGTCATCGACCCTGCCGCGGTCCCCGTCGCCGTGCACGGTCCCCGCATCGAGCTCGACGCCCGCTTCCCGAACCGCACGAACGTGGAGTTCGTGCGCGTGCACCCGCCCGACGTCATCGACATGCGGGTCTGGGAACGGGGCGTCGGCGAGACGCTCTCGTGCGGGACGGGCGCGTGCGCGGCCGCGGCCGTCGCCCGCAACCGGGGTGTCGTCGACGATCACGTGCGGGTGCGCGTCCCGGGCGGTGAGCTCGAGGTGAGGCTCGGCGACACCGTGCGTCTGGGCGGCCCGGTGCAGCACGTCTTCGACGTCGACATCGACCTCGAAGACGGCGACTCGAGCGTCGGATGAAGGAAGCTCGGTGACCAGCTCGTCGCGCGCCCATCAGAGCCGCCAGCGCCGACGCCTCACCGCGACCGAGGTCGACCTCGGTCGTGTCCGTCAGCGCGCGCTCCTGATCGGCACCACGTACGGCACCGACACGGTCGAGGAGGCCGAGGTCTCGCTCGACGAGTTGGCGTTGCTCGCCGACACCGCCGGCGCCGACCCGGTCCACACCGAGCTCCAGCGCCGACGCACGCCCGACCCCGCGACCTACATCGGCAAGGGCAAGGCCGAGGAGCTGCGCGCGGTGGCGGAGGCGCTCGACATCGACGTCGTGATCTTCGACGACGAGCTCACGCCCGCGCAGCAGCGCAACCTGGAGAAGCTGTTCGCGGTCGACGTCGTCGATCGCGTCGCGCTCATCCTCGACATCTTCGCCCAGCACGCGACGAGCCAGGAAGGTTCCGTGCAGGTCGAGCTCGCGCAGCTGCGCTATCGCCTGCCCCGCCTGCGCGGTCGAGGACTCCAACTCAGCCAGCAGGGCGCCGGGATCGGAACCCGCGGTCCGGGCGAGACGCAGCTCGAGGTCGATCGCCGGCGCCTGCTGCGACGCATGGCGAAGCTCGAGCGCGACCTCAAAGGTCTCGCGGCGACGCGCGCGACGCAGCGCAAGGCCCGTAAGCGCCGCGACGTCCCGCACGTCGCGCTGGTCGGGTACACCAACTCCGGCAAGTCGACCCTGTTGAACCGGCTGACCCACGCGGGCGTCCTCGTGCAGAACCAGCTGTTCTCCACGCTCGATCCGACGGTGCGGCGCCTCCATCTTCCCGGCGGCGAGATGGTCGTGTTGTCGGACACGGTCGGATTCGTGCGCCGCCTGCCGCACCAACTCGTCGAGGCGTTCCGGTCGACGCTCGAAGAGGTCGTCGATGCCGACCTGCTCGTGCACATGGTCGATGCGAGCGCCGCCGACGTCGAGGCGCGCATCGCCGCGGTCGACGCCGTGCTCGCCGAGATCGACGCCGGTGACGTCCCGCACCTGCTCGTATGGAACAAGGCCGACGTCGCCGACCCCGATGCGCTGAAGGTGCTCCACAACGCGTATCCCGGCGCGATCTCCATCTCGGCCGCGACCGGCGCGGGCATTCCGGAGCTCCTGACCGCCATCGGCGACCGCTTGCGTGCGCTCGCCCGGGTCAGCGAGTTCGTGGTGCCGTACGAGCGTGGCGACGTGCTCGCCGCGCTGCACCGCGCGGGCGAGGTGCTGGTCGAAGTGCACGGTGACCGGTCGACCCGCGTGCGGGCCCGTCTCTCCGACGCCGAGGCCGGTCGTTTCGCCGAGTACGCGACGACCCCCGATTAGTGTCGCAGCGATGGCGGCCCCCGGCGGATTCGTCCCGCCCCCGTACCCGTACGAGCGACTCGACGCACTGAAACGACTGGCCGACTCGCTCCCGGGCGGGGTGGTCGACTGTTCGATCGGAACGCCGTGCGACCCGGTCCCCGAGGTCGCGATCCGGGCCGCGATCGACGCGCTCGCGGCGTCGAACGGCTATCCCGCGTCGGCCGGGAGCGCGGCGCTACGTGAGGCCGCGGCCGGCTGGATCGGGCGGCGGTTCGGGGTCTCCGTCGAGAGCGCGCACGTCGGCGCGTGCGTGGGGACGAAGGAGCTCGTCACCTCGCTCCCGCACCTCCTGCGCCTGCGCAACCCGGGCCGGGACACCGTCCTCTACCCGTCGATCGCGTATCCGAGCTACGAGATGGGTGCCGTGCTCGGCGGTTGCCGCGCGGTCCCGGTGCCGCTCGACGCGTCGTGGCACCTCGATGTCGACGCGATCAGCGACGCCGACGCCGAACGGGCCCTCGTGCTCTGGATCAACGAGCCCGGGAACCCGTCGGCGTCGACGGCCGACGACGCGTATCTCGCCCGCGTCGCGGCGCGGGCGTGCGACCGGGGCATCATCGTCGCGAGCGACGAGTGCTATGCCGAGTTCGCACCCGAACCTGCGACCATCCTGGCGGACGGCCTCGACGGCGTGCTCGCGATGCACAGCGTCTCGAAGCGTTCGAACCTCGCGGGCATGCGGGTCGGTTTCTACGCGGGCGATCCCGAGCTCGTCACGTACCTCGTCGAGACGCGCAAGCACGTCGGGCTCATGGCGCCCACGCCCGTACAGGCGGCCGCGGCGGCCGCGCTCGCCGACGACGCCCACGTCGACGCACAACGCGCCCGCTACGCCGAGCGCCGCGCGTTGATGCTCGAAGCGCTCGGTGCGCACGGTCTCGTCCACGACGGTGGCGACGCCGCGTTCTATCTCTGGTTGCGCACGAGTGACGGCGCCGACGACGGCTGGGAGATCGCGGCCCGGCTCGCGCACGAGGCGGGCCTGCTCGTGTCGCCCGGCGACCTCTACGGCGCGCTCGGCGCCGATCACGTCCGTCTCGCGCTCGTGCAACCTCGCGACCGGCTGGAGCTCGCGCTCGGCCGCCTCGTCGAGGCCCGGGCCTGACATCTCGACCAAGGAGCCCTTGTGGACGACGCCAAACAGGTGACCCAGCTGTTCGAGGCCGGTGACGACTGGCGCGAGGTCATGCCCGTCGCGCAGGCGCACGACGCTCGTGCGGTCGGTGATCGCCCAGCTCGATCGCGGCGAGATCCGCGTCGCGGAGGTGGTCGGCGGGAACGTCGTCGTCAACGAGTCCGCCAAGCACGCGATCCTCATGTGGTTCCGGGTGCAGGAGATGGAGGCGATCGAAGCCGGCCCGTTCGAGTACGTCGACAAGCTGCCTCTGAAGCACGGCTACGAGGCCGCGGGTGTCAGGGTCGTGCCGGGGGCCTCGGCGCGTTTCGGCGCGTACCTCGCTCCGGGCGTCGTGATGATGCCGAGCTACGTGAACATCGGCGCGTACGTCGACAGCGGCACGATGGTCGACACGTGGGCGACGGTCGCGTCGTGCGCGCAGATCGGCAAGAACGTCCATCTCTCCGGCGGTGTCGGCATCGGCGGGGTGCTCGAGCCGCCCGAAGCCGTCCCCGTCGTGGTCGAGGACGATTGCTTCATCGGTTCGCGGTGCATGATCGTGGGCGGTGCCCGGGTCAGGAAGGGGGCCAAGCTCGGCGCCGGCCTGATCCTCACCGCGACGACTCCGGTGATCGAAGCCGAGACGGGGAACGAGATCGCCCGCGGCGTCATCCCCGAGCGCGCGGTCGTCGTACAGGGAACCCGCATGAAGCAGTTCGCGGGCGGAACATTCGGCCTGCCGTGCGCGCTGGTACTGCGCTATCTCGCCGAGGGCGAACAGCACGACCGCCTGAAACTCAACGCGATCCTGCGCGAGCACGGCATCGTTTCGTGAGCCACGATCTCCTCGCACTGACCGAGGATCTGTGCGCGGTCCCGTCGGAGAGCGGCAACGAGGCGGCGCTCGCCGACCTCGTGGAAGCGCGCCTGCGGGCGTCGACCGCGTTGCTCCAGGTCGATCGGATCGGCGCCAACGTCGTCGCGCGCACCGATCTCGGCCGCGACCGGCGGATCGTGCTCGGCGGTCATCTCGACACCGTTCCCGCGAACGGGAACGAGACCCCCCGCGTCGACGGTGACACGCTCCATGGCCTCGGTGCAGCCGACATGAAGGGCGGGATCGCGGTGATGCTCGCGCTCGCCGACGATCTGGCGAAGGGGCGGACCCGGTTCGACGTGACGCTCGTGTTCTACGACGGCGAAGAGGTCGCCGACGAGCACAACGGGCTTCGGCGGCTGTTCGCCGAGCGTGCCGATCTCGTGCAGGGCGACCTGGCGATCCTGATGGAACCGACCGGCGGTTGGATCGAGGCGGGCTGCCAGGGAACGATCCACGTCCGCGCGGTGTTCGACGGGGTCCGCTCCCATTCCGCGCGCCCGTGGATGGGAACGAACGCGGTCCACCGCGCCGCGACGCTCCTCGAACGCTGCGCCCGTTTCGAAGCCGCGACCGTCGATGTCGACTCGCTCGCGTACCGGGAATCGCTCCAGGTCGTGCGCATCGAAGGCGGAATCGCCAACAACGTCGTGCCCGACCGGTGCGCAGTGGTGATCAACCGCCGTTACGCGCCTTCGCGCCCGCTCGACGACGCGGTCGGCGAGGTCGTCGCCTTCTGCTCCGACGCGGGCGCCGATCACGTCGAGGTGTTGAACGCCTCCCCGGCCGCCCCGCCCAACCTGATGCATCCGCTCATCGCGGAGATCACCGGTGTCTACGACCTGCCGGTTCGGCCCAAGCTCGGGTTGGACCGACGTCGCCCGTTTCGCCGCGCACGGCATCGCCGCGTGCAACTTCGGGCCCGGCGATCCCGAGCTCGCGCACACCGCCGGTGAGAAGGTGGAACGGGCGAGTCTCGATGCGTGCCTCGGACTGCTCGAAGCGTTCCTCGGGATCAGAGCCGGCGCATCAGCGTGACGAGCTTGCCGTAGATCTGCACGTCGAGCGGGTCGTAGACGAGGTCTTCCATCGTGGGGTTCGACGGCCGCAGGATGACCTTGTTGCGCTTGCGCAGGAACGTCTTGACCGTGGCTTCCTCGCCGGGAATCCCGGCCACCACGATGTCGCCGTTGTCGGCGGTCGGCTGCGAACGGGCGACCACGTAGTCGCCGTCGAAGATGCCGGCGTCGATCATCGACTCGCCGCGCACCCGCAGCATGAACAGGTCACCGTCGCCGCAGAGGTCGGTCGGGACGGGAATGACCTCTTCGACGTTCTCGTGCGCGAGCACACCGGTTCCGGCGGCGACATCGCCGAGGAGGGGAACGTTGCGGACGGGCCGACGGTCGATGACGGTCCCCGTGCTCGGCTCGAGCGCGACCTCGATCGCGCGGGGCTTGCTCGGGTCGCGGCGCAGGTAGCCCTTGTCCTGCAGGGCGGCCAGGTGCGCGTGGACGGTCGACGGCGACGACAGGCCGACCGCCTCCCCGATCTCGCGGACGCTGGGCGGATAGCCCTGCTCGCGGGTCTGGGCGTCGATGAACTCGAGCACCTGACGCTGGCGTGCGGTGAGGCGCGCCGGAACCTCGGCGGCGAGATCGCGGGCGGCACCACGGGCGGCTGAGGGCTGGGCGTTCGACATGGACGCGACGGTAACACGATCACGCGTTCGGGGCAAACACCCGTTCGCTTTCCCTCTTGACATCGAACAGGCGTTCGTCCACCGTAGATGTCTCACCTCTCTGGTTCGATCACCTCGTTCGCAAACGGCACTCACCTCCAGGAGTCCAGACCATGGCCGCAGTCCTGCAACTCGAGCCCCGCTACCAGCTCGAGCCCCGAGTCGTCCCGGCCGGCCCGGCGCAGCGCCTGCGGCTCCTCGAACCCGTTCCTCGTCAGCCCCGCCCCCGGCCGGCGCGCCGCCATCAGCGCGCCGTCTACCAAAGGCGGCGGGTCCTTGCCGCGCTGGTCGGCTTGGGCCTCGTGCTGACGATCGCGCGTGCGGGGGCGACGCTCGGCGGGTCATCCCTCGCGACCCCCGAGCGTCTCCCGCACGTGCAGCAAGTCGTCGTCGAGCCGGGCGACACGCTGTGGTCGATCGCGCAGCGGGCGGTGCCCGGAAGCGACGTGCGGCCCGTGGTCGACGCGATGGAACAGGCGCTCGGCACGAGCACGGTGACCGCCGGTCAGCTGATCTCCGTCCCGACCCCCTGACCGCGCGGGCCCGGGGGAGCGACGCGTGATGCAACCGATTACCGTGGTTTCGTGCGTTGCCCCTACTGCCGTGCGAACGACGACAAGGTCGTCGACTCGCGCGCCGCGGAGGAGTCGGCCGCGATCCGGCGCCGGCGCGAGTGTCTGGCCTGTGGGCGCCGTTTCACGACCTACGAACGGGTCGAGGAGGTACCGCTCGTCATCTACAAGCGGGGCGGCGCGACCGAGCCGTTCGACGCGGCGAAGCTGCGGGCCGGCATCGAACGTTCCGCCACCGGTCGCCTCGACCGTGCGACCGTCGACCAGCTGGTCGCCGACGTCGAAGAGGAGCTGCGGGCCATCGGCGGCGAGGTCGGCAGCGACCGGGTCGGGATGGCCGTCCTCGAGCGACTGCGGGCGCTCGACCACGTCGCCTACCTCCGTTTCGCGTCGGTCTACAAGGGCTTCGAGGACCTCGCCGACTTCGAGCGCGAGGTCGTCGAGCTCCAGAAGACGACCGACCCGAAACCCCGCTGACCAGGCCTCTTCCCCGTTTCCCGGGCGAGGCAGGATGCGTGTCCGGAAAGACCCGGAAAGGGTTGACACGTGTGGAATTACAGTGGTGTAATGCACCCCCATCTCGCGGTCGGGATGGGAAGGAACCACAATATGTAGTGGTTCTGATCTGATTGGGTAGGGGAGCCCGGATGCGGGCTCGGAGGGGAGATCGACGTTATGGCGATGGCGCCGGAACAGCTCGGGATCGGGATCACACGGCGCTTCACGCGCCCCGGCGTCGATCCGTACGACACCGTCGAGTGGGAGCGGCGCGACTCGCGCATCCAGAACTTCAAGGACGGCGGCGACGCCTTCTTCCAGCCCGGTGTCGAGTTCCCGACCACCTGGTCGCTGAACGCCACCAACATCGTCGCCCAGAAGTACTTCCGCGGCACCCTCGGCACACCCGAGCGTGAGTGGTCGCTGCGTCAGGTCATCGACCGTGTCGTCGACACGATCGCGGATTGGGGCACGAAGGACGGCTACTTCGTCGACGCGCGCGAGGCCGACGCGTTCCGCGACGAGTTGAAGTACGTGCTCGTGCACCAACGCGCGTCGTTCAACTCGCCGGTGTGGTTCAACATCGGGGTGAAGGGCGTCCCGCAGCAGGCGTCGGCGTGCTTCATCCTCGCCGTCGACGACCAGATGGACGCGATCCTCAACTGGTACCGGGAAGAGGGGACGATCTTCAAGGGTGGTTCCGGCGCCGGTATCAACCTCTCGAAGATCCGGTCGTCGCACGAGCACCTGAAGGGCGGCGGCACCGCGTCGGGTCCGGTGAGCTTCATGCGGGGCGCCGACGCGTCGGCCGGCACGATCAAGTCGGGCGGCAAGACCGCGCCGGGCCGCGAAGATGGTCATCCTCGATGTCGACCACCCCGACATCGAAGACTTCGTGTGGTGCAAGGCCGTCGAGGAGCGCAAGGCGCGCGCGCTGCGCGACGCCGGCTTCGACATGGACCTCGACGGCAAGGACAGCCACTCGATCCAGTACCAGAACGCGAACAACTCGGTCCGGGTGAACGACGCGTTCATGCAGGCCGTCGTCGACGACCGCGACTGGAACCTCACCGCGGTCACGACGGGCGAGACGGTCAAGACCCTGCGGGCCCGCGAGCTCATGCGCCAGATCAGCCAGTCGGCGTGGGAGTGCGCCGACCCGGGCATGCAGTTCGACACGACGATCAACCGCTGGCACACCGCCGCGAAGACCGGTCGCATCAACGCGAGCAACCCGTGCTCGGAGTACATGCACCTCGACAACTCGGCCTGCAACCTCGCGAGCATCAACCTCCTCCACTACCTCGGCGACGACGGCAGCTTCGACGTCGACGGTTTCAAGCACACCGTCGAGGTGATGTTCACCGCGGAGGAGATCCTCGTCGGCAACGCCGACTACCCGACCGAGAAGATCGCGGAGACGAGCCGGCAGTTCCGCCAGCTCGGCCTCGGCTACGCGAACCTCGGCGCGCTCTTGATGGCCGAGGGCATGCCCTACGACTCCGACGGCGGCCGGGCGTGGGCGGCGGCGATCACGTCCCTGATGACCGGGCACGCGTACGCGACGAGCGCGAAGACGGCGGCGCGCATGGGTCCGCACGCCGGGTACGCGCAGAACGAGGAGCCGACGCTCAACGTCTTGCGCATGCACCGGGCCGAGGCGGCGAAGATCGACGAAGACCTCGTCCCGCCGGAGCTGTTGTGCTCGGCTCAGGAGGCCTGGGACAACGCGGTCGAGCTCGGCGAGCGTTACGGCGTGCGCAACTCGCAGGCCACGGTCCTCGCGCCGACGGGCACCATTGGCCTGATGATGGACTGCGACACGACCGGCATCGAGCCCGACCTCGCGCTCGACGAAGGCGAAGAAGCTCGTCGGCGGCGGCACGATGTTCATCGTCAACCAGACGATCCCGCGGCGTTGACGAAGCTCGGCTACAGCGCCGAGGAGATCGACAAGATCATCGCCCACATCGACGAGCACAAGACGATCATCGGTGCGCCGGTGTTCAAGTCCGAGCACATGCCGGTGTTCGCGTGCTCGATGGGCGACAACACGATCCACTACATGGGCCACGTCAAGATGATGGCGGCCGTGCAGCCGTTCATCTCGGGCGCGATCAGCAAGACCGTCAACATGCCCGAAGAGGCGAGCATCGAAGACGTCGAGGAGCTCTACCTCGAGTCGTGGCGGCTCGGTCTGAAGGCCGTCGCCCTCTACCGCGACAACTGCAAGGTCGGTCAGCCGCTCTCGACGCAGAAGAAGTCGTCCGACACGCTCACCCAGGAGGTCGAGCGGATCATCGAGACGGTCATCGTGCAGGAGCCGGTGCGCCAGAAGCTGCCGCGCACCCGCAACAGCAAGACGTTCTCGTTCCGGGTCGCCGACTGCCAGGGTTACGTCACGATCGGCGAGTACGAGGACGGCCGTCCCGGTGAGGTGTTCCTGAAGGTCGCCAAGCAGGGCTCGACCCTCGCCGGCATCATGGACGTGTTCGCCATCGGCCTGTCGATGGGTCTGCAGTACGGCGTGCCGCTCGAGGCGTACATCGAGAAGTTCACGAACGTGCGCTTCGAGCCCGCGGGCATGACCGACGATCCCGACATCCGGTTCGCGACGAGCCTCGTCGACTACATCTTCCGCCGGCTCGCGGTCGAGTACGTCGACAAGGCCAAGCGTGAGGCGATGGGCATCATGACGGTGGGGGAGCGCCTGCAGCCGACGCTGCCCGGCGTCGAGGAGGCGACGACGCCGAGCGCGACGTCGATGGACCTCCCGCCCGAAGACCGGGCGCCGTCGGACGCACTCGCGGGTGCGCAACGAGCATCCGTCGGCCGCCGCGCCGGTGACCCCCACCCGCGAGATGGTGTTGTGTCACGTCTGCGGCGACATGATGCAGCGTGCCGGCAGCTGCTACGCCTGCCCGAGCTGCGGCAGCACCAGCGGCTGCTCGTAGCGCGATCTGCAGCACTGCAGTCGACGACGCCCGGCTTCGGCCGGGCGTCGTCGCGTTCGCGCCCAATCACGTCCGCGCGCGGCCGGTTCTCCCGTGCAGGCGCTCTCGGCGGCCGCAATCGCCCAGTATCAGTCTCTCGGCGATGTTTCTTCACTGAACTTGCTCTCGACGGTATTTCTTTCACTACCCGATGCCTAGATCGCCCGCTTCCCCGTGGCGACGGGTGCTTACAGCGGCATCGCGCCGAAGACTGCCCTGCGCGGCGCATGCGTTCCATGAACGACGGCTCGTACGGCGTCCTCGGGCGCCTCGCGGACCATCCGGTCGAGTTGCTCGGCGTCGTCACCGACGAGGATGCGCCACCGATCGGCCCGCACGCCGTCGAGGATGATGGTGGCGGCCTGCGCGGCCGTCGTCGGCGCCAGGTCGCGGAACATCTCGCCCTGGAGTTGCATGCCGTTGGCGAGGTCTTCGTCGGATGCGGCCGACACGTCGATGCCCTGCGAATCGAGCCGAGCCCGAATCTGCGCGATCTGCTCGGTGTCGAGGTGCTTCGGGTCGATGCCGAAGTAGCGGAACGAGTTGAGCACGATGCCCGTGCCGATGTGTCCGGGCATCACGACCGACGCGCGCACGTGGGGCGCGTTGATTCGCAGGTCGGTGATCAGCGCCTCGGTGAAACCTTTCACCGCGAACTTCGCCGCGCTGTACGCGGTGTGCGGTGTCCCGAGTCCGAGCGATGCCCAGAAGCCGTTCACGCTGCTGGTGTTGACGATGTGCGCCTCGTCGGCGGCGATCAGCATCGGCAGGAACGTGCGGCAGCCGAGGTAGACGCCGCTCCAGCACACCGCGAAGGTCGCGTCCCACTGCTCGCGATCGTCGTTGACGAAGCTGCCGCCGCCGCCGATGCCGGCGTTGTTGAACAGCAGATTGACGTGGTCGGTGTGGTGCTCGCTCGCGACGTGTTCACGGAAGCGCTGCCACTGCGCCTCGTCGGTCACGTCCGCGACGAACGTGGTGATGCGGGTCTCGGGCGGCGCGTCCTGCGCGGCCAGCGCGCGGGTCTCCTCGAGCGCCTCCTCCGACACGTCGCAGGTCGCGACGTGACATCCCTCGGCCGCGAGCTGGCGGACCAGCTCACGACCCATCCCGGAACCACCGCCGGTGACAACCGCCCGTCGTCCTGCGAAGTCGCGCATGGCCAGAAGGTACTCGCCGACGGCGAGACGAGGCGTTGGCGTCGAGGGCGCGGCTACCGTCTTCGTGTGCGAAACGGCGAGTGGGTGCGGTTCGTGATCCGCTTCGAGATCCTCGACGAAGATCGCTTCCGGGAGATGGCCGCCGCGATGGTGGCGGTCAGTCGCGACGAACCGGGGACCGTCGTCTACGACTGGTACGTCGACGAGGCGACCGGTACAGGCACGCTGTACGAGGCGTACGCGTCGCCCGAAGCGCTCCACGCGCACGGGAGCGGCGCGGTATTCAGCGAGCTCGCGCCGCAGTATGCCGACGCCGTGCGGGTCGCCCGGGTCGACGCGTTCGGTGCGGCCGACGGCCTGCCTCGACGCGATGTCCTGGGCGCGCCGACCACGTGGTGGGGTGCGCCGATCGCCGCGGTCACGGACGCGCGATGACGGTCGATCACGACGCGCTGCGCGTCAAGTACCGCGAGGAACGGGACAAGCGGCTGCGTCCCGACGGCAACGACCAGTACGTCGAGCCCGCCGGTCGGTTCGCCTCGATGCTCGACGATCCGTACGCCGAGAAGGTCGAGCGGGCGCCACAGTTCGACGAAGTGACCGTCGCGCTGATCGGCGGCGGGTTCTCGGGACTGTGCGTCGGCGCGCGGCTGAAGCAGGCCGGCATCGACGACGTCCGGATCATCGAGGTCGGCGGCGACTTCGGCGGCACGTGGTACTGGAACCGTTACCCGGGTGCGATGTGCGACACCGCGGCGATGATCTACCTCCCGCTGCTCGAAGAGACCGGCCACATGCCGTCGGCGAAGTACGTCAAGGCCCCCGAGATCTACGCGCACTGCAAGCGCATCGCGAATACGTTCGACCTCTACGACAACGCGCTGTTCTCCACCGTCGTCACCGAGCTCGAGTGGGATGCCCACGCGGCAGCGTTGGATCATCCGTACCGACCGCGGCGACGCGATCCGCGCCCGATTCGTGGCCATGGGCACCGGTCCGCTCAACAAACCCAAGTTGCCCGGTATCCCCGGTATCGAGAGCTTCGCCGGTCACGCCTTCCACACGAGCCGCTGGGACTACGGGTACACCGGTGGCGACTGGACCGGCGCGCCGATGACGAACCTCGCCGACAAGCGCGTCGGCATCGTCGGCACCGGCGCGACCGCGGTGCAGTGCATCCCGCCGCTCGCGCGCGACGCGCGCGACCTGTACGTGTTCCAGCGAACGCCGTCGTCGGTCGACGCCCGCAACAACCATCCGATCGATCCCGCGTGGTTCGCGACGCTCGAGCCGGGCTGGCAGAAGGAATGGTTGTTGAACTTCGCGACGCTCCAGACCGGAGGCTTCGCCGACGAGGACCTCGTGAAGGACGGCTGGACCGACATCTCCCAACGCATCCGCGACCGGATCGTCGACAAGATCTCGGCCGGCGAAGAGTTCACGCCCGAGCTGGCCGAACTCGCCTTCCTCGAGAGCGACGACGAGAAGATGGAGGAGATCCGCGCGCGCTGCGACGCGGTCGTCGCCGACGACGAGACCGCCCAGAAGCTGAAGGCCTGGTACCGCCAGCTCTGCAAGCGGCCGTGCTTCCACGACGAGTACCTGCAGGCGTACAACCAGCCGAACTGCCACCTCGTCGACACCGACGGCAAGGGCGTCGAACGGATCGACGCAGCGGGCGCGTGGGCCGCCGGAGTGCACTACGACCTCGATTGCCTCGTCTTCGCCTCCGGCTTCGAGGTCGGGACCAGCTACGACCGTCGTTCGGGCTACGACACCATCGGGCGCGACGGCCACCGGCTCTCCAAGGACTGGGAGGAGGGCATGCGCTCGATGCACGGCATCCACGCGCACGGCTTCCCGAACTTGTTCATCATCGGCTTCGCGCAAGGCGCCAACCTGATCTCGAACATCACGTCGAACCTCGCCGACTCCGGTGTGACCATCGCCGCCGTCGTACGGCATGCGCTCGAGACGGGTGCCAACGAGGTGGAGGTCACGGAGGACGCGGAACAGGCGTGGATGGACCTGCTCGACAGCAGCCCCACGTCGTTCTTCGGCAACGCCGACTGCACCCCCGGCTACTACAACAACGAGGGTCAGCCCTTGAACGCACGCGCCCGTTTCGGCATGGCCGGCTACCCGCTCGGTCCGGTCGCGTACTTCGAATACATCGACCAGTGGCGCAATACCGGCAACTTCGAGGGCCTCGAATTCCGCGCCCGCACGCCGACCGATGACGACGGGCGGCGATGAGGAGCTTCGACGATCTCGTTCGTGAGGCGGAGGCGGCGACGATCGGAGCATGGGACTTCGGTTGGCTCGACGGCCGTGCGACCGAAGCTCGCCCGCCGTGGCACTACTTCGATCGGGTCGTCGAGCGCGCCGCGACGGTGGCAACCTTGCTCGAGATCCAAGCCGGTGTGGGAAAGATGATCGGCACACTCCCGGTGTTGCCGCCGCTGGCCGTCGCCACCGAGGGATTCCCGCCGAGTGTCGCCGCGGCGGTGCCCCGACTGCGCGGACGCGGCGCGGCGCTCATCGTCACCTCCCAGACGAGCGTCGGGCTGCCGTTCAAGGACGCGACGTTCGACCTGGTCGTCAGCCGGCATCCCGTCACGCCGTGGTGGGACGAGATCGCGCGCGGTGCTGAAGCCGGGCGGAACGTATTTCGCGCAGCATGTGGGCCCCGGCAGCCTGCGCGCGCTGAGCGAGTTCCTGATGGGACCGCTTCCCGAAACGTCGGATCGCGATCCGGCCGTCGAGGGTCGCGCTCGCGGCTGATGCCGGCCTCGCCGTGCGGACGATGGATCTCGTCCGTCCGCGCACCGTCTTCTACGACATCGGCGCGGTTGTGTACTTCCTCCGGCTCGTGCCCTGGATCGTGCCCGGCTTCACGGTGGGCAAGTACCGGGACCCGCTCCGGAAATTGCATGACGTGATCCAACGTGACGGCGCCTTCGAGACGACCGCGGCCCGAGTCCTCGTCGACGCGGAGAAGCCCTGACGCGCGCGGAATGGTCGCGTCAGCAGCCGGAAATGGAACCGGTCGGCGCGCAGGGCAGGTCAGCCGCGAGGAACGTCTCGAGCGCGGTGCGGACGACATCGAGTTGGTCGCGGCCGACGAGCGTGCACCATTCGTCTTCGACCTCCTGCCAGCGCAGGCGGCCGGCGTCGAGTTTGGCGCGGCCATCGTCGGTGAGCCGCAGGACGCGGGCGCGCCGGTCGTGCGGGTGCGCGTCGCGCCGGACGATGCCCGCCTGTTCGAGCACGGCGACGACCTCGGACGCGGATTGCTTCGTGATCCGGAGGTAGCGGGCCAGTTCGCCTGCGGTGACGTTGTCGCGGTCGATCAGGTAGTGCGCGGCGAGGCCGTGCATGACCGTGACCGGCGATGACTCGGCGCCCGGACGCCCGCTGCGGAGGCGCTCGACGATCGCCTTCGTGGCCCGGATCATGAGCACGACGAGCTCGTCGTCGTTGCCGGTATCGGTCGGGGCGGGGACTGCCGCTCGCGCCACCGTTCCGGGCTGCTCCATGCACCGAGTATAGTCAGGCCACCTGACCAACCCCGGTTTGCCCCCCACCCCGGAGATGCGTCCCATGTCACTGCGCGCGCTCGCACGCTTCTGTTACCGACGCCGCCGGCTCGTCGTCGGCGCCTGGCTCCTCGCACTCATCGGCATCAACGCGTTGTCGATGGGCCTCGGCACGAACTTCTCGACGAACTTCAGCGCGCCGAACACGGAATCGACGCGGGCGTCGAACCTACTCGCGGCCGACTTCAAGGCGCAGGCGGGCGACACGGTCCAGGTCGTGCTCGCGGGCACTCCGTCGATGCAGAACGCGGCCGTGCGTCAACAGGTCGAGGCGCTGCGCGCGGCCCTCGGCCGGCTGCCGCACGTGACGAGCGTGAGCGATCCGTACGTGTCGCCCGGCGACATCGCGCAGTCGGGAACCGTCGCGCTCGCGAACCTGCAACTCGACGCGAAGTCGCAGGACATCTCGAACGCCGACGGCAAGTTGATGATCAAGGTTGCCGAGCGCCACTCGACGCCGCAGCTCGAGGTGCGCCTCGGCGGCCAGCTCATCGAGCAGTCGCAACGCACCGCGCCGCCGTCGAGTGAAGGCATCGGCATCATCGCCGCGGTCATCATCCTGCTGATCGCGTTCGGGTCGGTGCTCGCGATGGCCCTCCCGATCGTCGTCGCGCTCGCGGGCATTGCCGTCGGACTCCCGATCATCGGTCTGCTCACCCACGCCTACCCGCTCCAGAGCTTCTCCACCACGTTGGCGACGATGATCGGCATCGGCGTGGGGATCGACTACGCGCTGTTCGTCGTCACCCGCTACCGCCAAGGGCTGCACGCGGGGCTCGGCCCCGAAGAAGCGGTGATCACCGCCATCGACACCTCCGGGCGTGCGGTGCTGTTCGCCGGACTGACCGTGATCATCGCGTTGCTGGGCATGATCGCGATCGGGCTGTCGTTCATCAGCGGTCTCGGCATCGGCGCGGCCGCGGTCGTCGCCATGACCGTCGCCGCCGCGGTGACGCTGCTGCCCGCGGTACTCGGCTTCGTGGGCACCAACGTCGACAAGTTGCGCATGCCGTGGGTCCACCAGGACCAGGCCGGCAAGGAGACCATCTGGCACCGCTGGAGCCGCTTCGTGCAGAAGCGGCCGTGGCTGCTCGCCGTCGCCGGCCTCGGCGTCGTGCTGGCGCTGGCCGCACCCGTGCTCAGCCTGCGGCTCGGCTTCGTCGACGCGGGCAACGACCCGAGCGGGAGCCAGACCCGCCAGGCGTACGACCTGCTCTCCAAGGGTTTCGGTCCCGGATTCAACGGGCCGTTCGTGTTCGCGATCGCGCTGCCCGCGGGGGGAACCACACCGCCGACCTCACCGCGCTCCGGTCGGCCATCGCCACGACGCCGGGGGTCGCGTCGGTCGGCGCGCGCCGTCGTGAACCCGGCGGGTACGACCGCGGTGATGCGGGCCTACCCGACGACTTCGCCGCAGGACAAGGCGACGAGCTCGCTGCTGCACCACCTGCGCCGGGAGGTCATCCCGCGGGCGACCGCGGGCACCGGCGAGAAGGTCTACGTCGGCGGGTTCGCCGCGCTGACCGACGACTTCGCGAACCTGCTCGGCCGGCGACTCCTGCTGTTCATCGGCGTCGTCATCCTCTTGAGCTTCCTGTTGTTGATGGCCGTGTTCCGCTCGATCCTCGTGCCCCTCAAAGCCGCGATCATGAACCTGCTGTCGGTCGGCGCGGCGTACGGCGTCGTCGTGATGATCTTCCAGTACGGCTGGGGTAAGGGGCTCGTCGGCGTCGGCAAGGAAGGGCCGATCCAGGCGTTCCTGCCGATCATGATGTTCGCGATCCTGTTCGGCCTCTCGATGGACTACGAGGTGTTCCTCCTGTCCAGGATCCGGGAGGAGTACCTGCGCTCGGGCGAGAACAGCACCGCCGTCGCCGACGGGTTGTCGGCCACCGCCCGCGTCATCACGGCCGCGGCCGCGATCATGTGCACGTTCTTCCTCTCCTTCGTGCTGGGCGACAACATCATCATCAAGCTGTTCGGCATCGGCTTCGCGAGCGCGATCTTCATCGACGCAACGCTCGTGCGTCTCGTGATCGTTCCGTCGACGATGGAGCTGCTCGGCAACGCCAACTGGTGGCTGCCCAGTTGGCTCGACCGCATCCTTCCCCACTTCGACGTCGAAGGTCACACGCTGGCCGAAGCGGCCTCCGACGAAGAAGACGAACCCGACCTCGTCGGCGTGTAGGCAGTCGCGCGCCTCGGCCGGACCCTCGATCGCGCCGACGCCCCCGCGTTGCTCGCCGACGATCTCGTGGTGGACCGCGACGCTCGCCGCGGCACGGAACCTGCGCCGGGTCATGACCCGGCCTCAGCTGTACTGCGCGATCGCGTTCGTCGCGGCGCCGACGTAGCCGCCACCGAACTTGACCGCGTGCACGACCAGCGGCGCGATCTGATGGAGCGCGACGCGTTCGGGCCAGCCGTCGGCGAGCGGGGACACGTCGGCGTACGCTGCGAAACACTCCGCGCCGAAGCCGCCGAAGAGGCGCATCATCGCGAGGTCGAATTCGCGGTGGCCGCCGTGGGCGGCGGGGTCGATCAGCCAGCTGCGGCCGGCCGTGTCGACGAGGCGATTCCCGGCCCACAGATCGCCGTGCAACCGGGCCGGGGGCTCGTCGGCGGCGCCGAACTGCCGGAGCCGTCCGGCGAGGCGCTCCAGCGCGGCGATCGTGCCGGTCGGGAGCGCGTCCGCGTCGCGTGCCAGCTTCGCCAACGGTCGCAACCGGTCGTCGGCGTAGAACTCGGCCCAGGTCGCGCACGGCTCGTTCGGCAGACCGCGGCTGCCGGTACTGCGGCGGTCCTCCCGGCCGAAGCTCGGGGCGCCGGCGCGGTGCAACGCCGCCAGCGCGCGACCCAACGCCGGCTCCGTCGTCGCGACGGGCCGGTCTTCCTCGACCCATTCGAGCACGAGATGGTTCGGCTGCTCGTCGGACACCGCGAGCACTTCGGGGACGGGCACCGCCTCGGCGGCGCGCAACCACGCGAGTCCGGTCGCCTCGGTCGTGAAGAACTCGGCCGGCGCGCGGGGATGCGTCTTGGCGAAGACGCGCCGGCCGTCGTCGAGGTCGACCGCGAAGGACACCGCGACGTCGCCTCCCGAGACGCGGGTCGCGCCGACGATGCTCCGAGAGAGGCTGCGCTCGATCACCTTGCGCAGGGCCGCGTCCACGCGGGACCACGATACCGCCGGGTTCGGGGACGAGCAGCGGGTGGCGCGAACGCGGCCGGTCGGGCCGACGTGAGTAATCAGCTACTCACGACGGCCGCCGACGCGTCTGCCATGGTCGAGGCATGCGGCGCGAAGAGGCCATCACGCGGCTCTCACCGGCCTACCAGCAGGTGATTGCGCTCCTCGACGCGCAACGTCCGCGTGGCGAGATCGCACGGGTGTTGGGCGTCGAACCGAGCGCGGTCGAGAGCCTGATCGAGCTCGCGGGGGCCAAGCTCGCGCGCGTCTCCGCGGAGCCGCTCCGGGCCCCGCTGGTCGCCCGTCCCGGTATCGTGGCGCCCATGACACTTCCCGGTGAGTACGAGCCGAGCGCGATGGAGTGGGTCCGCAATCAGGTCGCGACCTACGAACGGACCGGCGGGAAAGAAGCGAACACGCTGCTCGACCGTGGGCTGCCCGTCGTCGTCGTCACGATGCGCGGCAACAAGAGCGGCAAGGTCCGCAAGATCGCGCTGATGCGCGTCGAGCACGACGGCGAGTACGCGCTCGTCGCGTCGATGGGCGGCGCGCCCACGCATCCGGTCTGGTACTACAACCTCAAAGCGCATCCCGACGAGGTGTTCATCCAGGACGGGCCCGAGCCGTTCCCGGTCGAAGTCCGCGAGCTCGAAGGCGACGAGCGCGCGCGGTGGTGGGACCGGGCCGTCGCCGCCTACCCCGACTACGCGGACTACCAGCGCAAGACCGAACGCGTCATCCCGGTGTTCGTCGCGACGCGCCGCGCCTGACGCCGGTTCAAGACACCTCTTCGGACGTTCCCGGCAGGACCTGCCCACGCGACGTTGGCGGAGCTCGAGGTAGTCGAAGGCGTCCGCGAAGGGCAAAGGCTTGGAGAACAGATAGCCCTGGGCGGCGTGACAGCCGGCCGCGCGCACCGCGCCGAGCTTCGTGTCGGTGTCGACGCCTTCGGCGACCACGGTCAGATGACGCGCCGTTCCGAGGTTGACGATCGCGCTGAGCATCGCGAGGTCGCCTCCTGCGGAGCCGAGCGACTGGAGGAACGAGCGGTCGATCTTGATCGAGTCGATCGGGAGCATGCGCAGGTAGGTGAGCGAGCTGTAGCCCGTGCCGAAGTCGTCGAGAGAGATGTGCACGCCCAGATCGCGAATCCGGCGCATGGTCTCCGCGTTGCGCTCGGTGTGGCCGAGCATCACCGATTCCGTGATCTCGACGGTGAGCAGGTCGGGCGGGAGCCCGCTGTGGGCCAGCGCGTCGGCGACCTCGCGGACGAGGTCGCCCGAATCGAACTGGCAGACGGAGACGTTCACCGTCACGCCGACCCCGGGCGCGACCTCCTGCCAGCGCGCGCAGTCCGCGGTCGCGCGTCCCAGCATCCACGCCCCGATCTCGTTGATGATGCCGGCCTCCTCGGCCACGGCGATGAAGGCCTCGGGCGCGATCAGGCCGTATCCGGGGCGGTGCCAACGCACGAGCGCCTCGACCATCGCGACGTGGCCTTCGTCGAGCTCGATGATGGGCTGGTAGTAGGAGCGCAGCTCGCCGCGTCCGGCCGCGCGGCGTAGCGCCGACTCGAGGTCGAGCCGCCGGGACGCGTGCCGTTCCATCCGCGCGTCGAACACCTCGACCTGACTACGACCTTCTTTCGCCCGGTACATCGCGGTGTCGGCGCAGCGGAGCAGCTCGAGCGGGGTCTCCTCGCCGGTCCCGACGGAGAGGCCCATCGACGCGCCGACGAAGACCTCGCGGCCCGAGACGACGAACGGGGCGGCGAGTGCGTCCGCGATGCGAACCGCGACCGCTCGGATCGCCCCGAGGTCGGAGGCGGACGGGCACAGCACCACGAACTCGTCGCTGCCCAGCCGGGCGACCACGTCCTCGGCGCGGATGGCCCCGGCGATGCGGCCCGCCACGAGCACGAGGAGCTGATCGCCGGCGTCGTGACCGAGCCCGTCGTTGACGAGCTTGAAACGATCGAGGTCGACGAACACCATGCCCACGACGTCGTTGGTACGACGAGCGTCCTCGATCGCCTCGTGCGCGCGATCGAGCAGCGTCCGGCGATTGGGGAGCCCGGTGAGCTCGTCGTACGCGGCGGCGACGCGCAACGCGTGTTCGAGCGCGCGCTGGTCGCTGATGTCGTGCACGACCGCGGTGTAGTAGTGGTTCTCGCCGACCCGTACGTCGGAGACCGCGACCTGGGCCGCGAAACGTTCGCCCGACGCGCGGGTTGCGATCGTCTCGATCGGCGCGCCGGTGAGGCCCTGCTCGATCGCGGTACGGACGACCTTCAGCGAGTCCTCGGGGAGGAACCGGCGGTAGTACTCGCCGATCGCGTCGACGGCGCGGGTCTCGAAGATGTGCTCCGCGGCACGGTTGAACGTCTCGATGATGCCGTGGGTGTTGACCGAGATGATGGCGTCGGCCGCGGCCTCGACGATGCTGCGGTTCCGTTGTTCGGAGAAGCGCAGCGCCGTCTCCGCCTCGCGTCGGTCGGTGCTGTCGCGCAGGCTGACGACCAGACCGCGGATCGACGGGTCGGCGATCTGGTTGTTGCCGCTGCATTCGAACCATCGGTACGGGCCGTCGGCCGTCCGCACCCGGATGTCGATCGCGGGCGCGTCCGCTCCCGTCGTCGACGAAGCGGAGGAGTCGTGTCGCCGCGAAGTCACGGTCGTCGGGATGGATGATGTCGAAGCCGGAACGACCGACGAGATCCTCGGGTTCGAATCCGATCGCGGCGCGTACCGCGCCGGATACCCACATGATCGTCGCGTTCTCGTCGCAGATCGCGATCACGTCGGCGATCGCGTCGGCCACGGCCGCGAGGCGTGCTTCGGCCGCGACGAGCGCGGAGACGTCGTGCGCGTTGAGGACGATGCCGTCGATGGACGGTTCGCCGGTCCGGTTCTCGGCGTTGACGTCGCACGTACGGACGGTGCCGTCGCTCGCGACGAAGCGCAACGCCACCGACCTTCCTTCCGTGCCCGACGGGAGCGCGCACACCTCGTGGAACCACGCGGCGGACTCCTCGGCGTCGCCCGGCGTCACGCGGCCGAGTGGCGGCCCCAGCTCGGCGGCCGAGAATCCGAGGAATTCGGCGCCGCCGGGTGGCGCGTAGAGGATCCGGCCGGTCGGGTCGACCACGCACGCGAGGTCGCTCGTACGCGCGATCAGGCTGGCGAAACGCTCGCGCTCGCGCGCCAGCTCGGCCCGGGCCTCGACCTCCGCGGTGATCTCGTTGGCGACAACGGCGACGACGTCACGGTCGACCGTGATGATGCTCGTGTCGAGCCAACCGTGCCGGCCGCCCGGGAACACGGTCGAGACCTCGCGGTTGATCGGCCGGCCGGTCTCGAGCACCTCTTCGTAGAGGGGCACGAAGCCTTCGTAGCCCGGAGTGCGGGTACAGCTCGGAGAGCCGGGCGCCCACGACCTGCTCCCGCGCGCGTCCGGACGCGGCGCGCGACGATCGAGTTGGCTTCCACGATCTCGAAGTCGACGATCCTTCCCGATTCTCGGATCGCGCGCAGGACGGCGAAGCTCCCGCGCATCCCGTCCATCGCGAGGCGGTGATGCGCGAGCGCGCGTGACGTCATGGTGGTCATCGATCCCGCCGACGTGAGGCCGTGCTTGCGGGCGTACATCGCCTCGTCGGCCTGCCGCAGCAGGTCGTCGGGGGAGCGGCCACCGTCGTCGTCGACCACGCCGACGCTCGCCGAGATCGTGTTCGGCGCGACGATCGGCCACGGTTCGGCGAGGACCGCCCAGATCCGCTCGACGAGCCGGCCCGGCTTCCGCCTCGTCACGCACGCATCGCACGAGGATGACGAACTCGTCGCCGCCGAAACGGGCGATCAGGTCCTGGCTGCGGACCACCCGCCGCAGTCGAGTCGCGACCTCGACGAGAATCTCGTCGCCGACATGGTGGCCGAAGGAGTCGTTGATGTCCTTGAAGTTGTCGAGATCGACGAACGCGAGGATGGTGGGCTCGTGCGCCGCGCACGACTGTTCGAGCGCGTCGGTGAACGCGGCGCGATTCAGGAGTTGGGTGAGCGAGTCGGTCGACGCTTCCCGGGTGAGGCGGCGTTCCCGGACGCGGATCTCCCGTTCGATCGTGTCTCGCTCGGCGAAGATCCCGCTCACGATCCAGAGCGCGGCGGCGAGAAGCCCGACGCCGACCGCGGCGATGATGTGTGATCGGTCGACGCTCAACATGTGCGGCGCGAGACGCAGTTGGATCGCGACCTCGCCCGCGGCGATCCCCGCGACGCACCAGCCGAGAACCGTGCGCCAGTCGACGCCGCGGATCTGCGCGAGCATCTGCACCGAGCACAGGCAGTACGCGACGATCAGCGCCGAGCCCCAACCGCTCGCGTAGAGCACGATCGTGACGACCGACATCGCGAACGCGATGCGGAGTTGGCGGCGCAGCCGGGAGTCGGGGCGGCGCCGGAGCCACGCGCGCCCGCCCATGTCGCCGAGGATCGAAGTCACGATCACGACCGCGAACACCCAGTACGGCGGCCCCGCGATGAGCCCATTCCGGCGCAACAGCCAGATCGTCAGGATGGCCGGTGCGCCGATCAGGTTCCCGCCCGCCATGACGGCCAGCGCGGACGACCGCGATGCCTTGAGGCCGCCGGCGGGCGCGTCGTCCTGCCGGGGCTCCGAGGGCACCTTACGGGCGTTCTGCCGACCGATCGCCACGTGACACGTTCGTCAAACCCGGGCGGCTGCTCGACCCGGGTTTTCCGCACCCTCCGGTGGTCCGCCGCATGCGTGTGCGCGCCGGGCCGGGTCGTCGAGCCCGGTTGCGGCACCGGTTTCGACCGCGAGGAACGTGGCGTTGTCGGGAATCCCATAGGCTCTCGTCATGGGGAAACAGAAGAAGCCCGGCGATGCGAGCACGCCCTCGGGAAGCCCGGAGGGGCCGCCCGGAAAGAAGCAGAGAGGCAAGGCGCGCAAATCGAGCAAGAAGCGCTCCTGATCGCAGTGCCGTAGTCCGCCGCCGGCGCGCCCAGCCGTTCGCCGACGGTGGACGCCCGCACCCGGCCGTTGGGTGACCCGGCCGCTATGTGTCCGCGGCGCGGTCGGTCGCGTATGTCGGCGTGTGCGCGGTGAATCCGCCGTCGACCCGCAGGATCTCGCCGGTGACGAACGCGGCGTCGTCGGAGGCGAGGTAGGCGACCGCCGCCGCGATCTCCTCGGGGTAGCCGAGCCGGCCGACGAGATGACTCGTGCTGTAGCGCCGGAGCCGATCTCCCATCGGGCCGCCCAAGGCATCCTGCGCCTCGTGGGCGACGACGACGCCGGGCGCCACCGCGTTGCACCTGATGCCCTGCTCGCCGTAGGCGGTCGCGACGTAACGCGTCAGGGCGACGACCCCGGCCTTGGAGGTTCCGTACGCCGCGAGCGAGTGGCTGCCGTAGAACGCGGCGGCCGACGCGGTGTTGACGATCGAACCGCCGCCGCGCTCGAGCATGCGGGGGATCGCGAACCGGCAACCCAGCATGGGGCCGTTGAGGTTGACGGCCATCACGCGTTCCCACGTGGCGAGGTCCATCGTCACGACGTCCTGGTCGACGCGGTTCTGGTCGAGCGCCGCCGCGTTGTTGTGCAGGATGTCGAGCCCGCCGAAGGCCGTGACCGTGTCGGCGACCATCGCCGCGACCGCGCCCGCGTCGGCGACGTCCGCCACCTGCGCGCGCGCCCGTCCGCCGGCGGCTTCGATCTCGACGACGACCGTCGTCCGCCGCTTTCCCGGAGATGTCGGCGACGGTGACGGCCGCGCCCTCGGATGCGAGCAACAGCGCGGTCGCCCGTCCGATGCCGGATCCGCCGCCGGTGACGATCGCAACCTGGTCCGTGAACCGGTCCGACCGCATTCAGTCGATCAGCTCGTAGTCGGCGGGATCGGGTGCGAGTGTGCGCTGCCAGTACTCGAGCAGGGTGAACGGCCAGTTCTGCGCGACATGACCGTGCGCGTTCTTGTACCAGCTGTTCACGTCGGACCAGCCCCACGCCATCCGCGCGTTGCCGGCGTCGACCTTCTCGTTGAAGTCGTCGTGCACGTCCTTGCGCACGTCGAGGGCGCGGTGACCGCCTTCGAGGAGCAGGCCGATGCAGCCGAGGATGTACCGGACGCCGCACTCCGAGAAGTAGATGATGCTCCCGTTGATCACGATGTTCGTGTTCGGGCCGTAAAGGCAGAAGAGGTTGGGAAAGCGTGGGACGGTCACGCCGAGATACGCGCGCGCGTCGCCCTGCCACTGGTCGTGCAGCTCGACGCCGTCGCGACCCGTCACGCGCATCGGCGTCAGGAACTCCGACGCCTGGAAGCCGGTCCCGTAGATGATCACGTCGACGTCGTGGGCCACACCGTCGGCCGTGACGAGACCGGTCGGTGTGATCTCGCGGATCGTTTCGGTCACGAGCCGGACGTTGTCGCGCTTGAGTGCGCCGGCCCACACGCCGTTGTCTCGCAGCAGGCGTTTCGCCCCGGGTGGATACGACGGGACGACGTGCTCGAGCAGGTCGGGCCGGTCGGCGAACTGCATCCCGAGATAGCCGGTCAGCAGCTGGCGGAGGATGTCGTTGAACAGGCCGACCGCCTCGCCCTTCGGCTCCCAGTCGGGATCGACCCGAACGCCTTCGAGCGCGCCGTCGCCCATCTTCCAGAAGATGTGGAAGCGGTTCCATTCGCTGTACGACGGGACGTGCGCGTACAACCAGCGCAGTCCGGGCGCGACGGGGTCGTGGTAGTCCTCGGTCGGGCCGAGCCACGGTGGCGTGCGCTGGAACACGAGGAGCTCGCCGACCTTCGGTGCGATCTCCGGGATGAACTGCACCGCGCTCGGCGCCGGTGCCGATCACCGCGACGCGCTTGCCTTCCAGATCGAGCGAATGATCCCAACGAGCCGAGTGGAACGTCGGGCCGGCGAACGAGTCACGCCCTTCGATGTCGGGGTAGAGCGGTCGGTTGAGCTGGCCGACCGCACTGATGACGGCGTTGGCTTCGATCGTCTCCTCGCGGCCGCCGGCGTCCGTCACGCGTACGGTCCAGCGGCCGTCGGCATCCGACCAGTCGGCCGACTGCACCGTCGTTCCGAACCGGATGGCGCCGCGCACACCGAACGCGTCGGCGCACTTGCGGAAGTAGTCGAGCAGCACGTCCTGCGTCGAGAAGTGCAGCGGCCAATCGTGCCGCTGCGCGAACGAGTAGCTGTAGTTGTGGTTGGGGTTGTCGACCCGGCAGCCCGGATAGCTGTTCTCGAGCCACGTGCCGCCGACGTCGTCGTTCTTCTCGATGATCACGAACCGCACGCCCGCCTGCGCGAGCCGGTACGCCGCGAGCAGCCCCGACATCCCCGCACCGATGATCACGACGTTGAAGTCGACTCCGGGCGCGACGTCTTGTTTGTGCCACCCCGGCGCGCGGCGGTCGTCGCCGCGGATCGCCAGCTCCTCGCCGAGCAGCGGGAGGTACGGGGCCATGTCGGCGCCGCCGCCGACCGCGAACTCCATGATCTGCAGGAGCTCGGCATCCGAGGGGGCCGGCGCCGGGACGCACCCGGCGTCCCGGAAAGCGACGAGCGTCTCGAGTGCGAGCGCGCGGGCCTGCGCGAGCTGGGCCTCGGTGAGCCCGCTCTGGGGCATGGCGAGGAGCATCGGGTCGGGGCGCAGGTCGGCGCGCAGGAGGGAGAGATCGCCGGTGAGGTAGGCGAGCGCCGGCAACAGGGGAGGGACCTCGGCGTCTTCGAGGGCGGCACCGATCTCGTCGTCGGATGCGACGATCGGCGCGACCTCCCCCACGAACAGGCTGGTGGAGAAGGGGTTGGACTCGGGCCGGCTCTTGCTCACCCGCCCATCTTGGCACCGGATCCCGCGCGCATTCCCGGTCCGGGCGGTGAACAGGCCCCCCGTGGTGGTACAAGATCCTCATGGCGATTGCGACGACCAATCCGGCGACCGGCGAGATCGAGAAGACGTTCGAGGCGTTCTCCGACGCGGAGGTCGACACCCGCATCGCCCGGGCCGCGGCGACGTTCGCCGAACTGCGGGCGACGAGCTTCGCCGACCGCGCCCGCTGGATGAACGCGGCGGCCGACGCGCTCGACGAGGGCGCGGACGAGATCGCCCGGGTCATGACGACGGAGATGGGCAAGACCATCGTCTCGGCGCGGGCCGAGGTGACGAAGTGCGCGAAGGGCTGCCGCTTCTACGCGGAGCACGCCGAGGCGATGCTCGCCGACGAACCGGCCGACGCGGGCGCGGTCGGCGCGACGCGCGCCTACGTGCGTTACGAACCGCTCGGAACGGTGCTCGCGGTGATGCCGTGGAACTTCCCGCTGTGGCAGGTCATCCGGTTCGCCGCGCCGGCGCTCATGGCCGGGAACGTCGGCCTGCTCAAGCACGCGTCGAACGTGCCGCAGACCGCGCTCGATCATCGAGGACACGTTCCGCCGTGCGGGATTCCCCGACGGCGCGTTCCAGACGCTGCTGATCGGTGCCGGCGCCGTCGAACGCATCCTCCGCGATCCGCGCGTGACGCGCCGCCACCCTCACCGGGAGCACGCCCGCCGGGCGTTCGATCGGGAGCATCGCGGGTGAGGAGCTCAAGCCGGTCGTGCTCGAGCTCGGTGGGAGCGACCCGTTCGTCGTGATGGCCTCGGCGGACGTCGAGAAGGCGGCGCAGACCGCGGTCACCGCGCGCGTGCAGAACAACGGGCAGAGCTGCATCGCCGCGAAGCGGTTCATCGTCCACGAACAGGTCGCCGACGCGTTCGAGAAGCTCTTCGTTACCCGCATGCAGGCTCTACGGGTCGGCGATCCGATGGACGAGCAGACCGATATCGGTCCGCTCGCGAACGAGCAGGGCGTGCTCGACGTCGAGAGCTACATCGACGAGGCGGTGGCGCAGGGCGCGCGCGTGCTCTGCGGCGGGCGCCGGGTCGACGGTCCCGGTTGGTTCTATCCACCGACCGTCGTCACCGACGTGACGCCCGCGATGCGGATGTACCACGAGGAGATCTTCGGTCCGGTCGCTCAGTTGTTCCGTGTGCGCGACGCCGACGAGGCGATCGCGTTGGCGAACGCGACGGTGTTCGGTCTCGGCTCCAACATCTGGACGCGCGACGCGGCCGAGCAGGACCGTTTCGTGCGCGCGCTCGAGGCCGGAGCCGTGTTCGTGAACGGCATGACCACCTCGTTCCCCGAGCTCCCGTTCGGCGGCATCAAGGAGTCGGGTTTCGGGCGGGAGCTGTCGGCGCCGGGCATCCGGGCCTTCTGCAACGTCAAGACGGTCTGGGTCGGCTGACCCGGTTCCGGGCACCCGGTCACCGCGGTCCAGCCGGACCGTTGCTCGTGCCGATGCTGTGAATCGGGAATGAAATCACCGCCTCCGGCGTCGAATCTTCAAATACCCTCGAGGGCGGGGTCGAAGCGGCGGGAAAACGACGAAGACGGTTACTGAGAGGCGTGCGTGCGGTCAGAGCTGAAGGATCCCGAAGTTGCATTCCGGCGTCGCTGGCTGACGCTCACCGTCCTGTGCATCAGCCTGATGGTGATCGGGCTCGACAACACCATCTTGAACGTCGCATTGCCGACGCTCGCGCACGCGAAGAATCTCGGTGGCCTCGGCGCGTCCGGCAGCTCGCTCCAGTGGATCGTCGACGCGTACACCCTCGTGTTCGCGGGGCTCCTGCTCACGATGGGCAGCCTCGGTGACCGGTTCGGTCGTTACAAGTTCCTGACGTTCGGTCTCGTGGTGTTCGGTACCGGGTCGGTCCTGTCCGCCTTCGCGCCATCGGCGGGCGTGCTGATCGCCACCCGTTCGCTCATGGGCATCGGTGGCGCGTGCATCATGCCCGGCACGCTCTCGATCCTCTCGAACGTCTTCCACTCCCCGAGCGAGCGCGCCCGTGCGATCGGTATATGGGCCGGCGTCTCCGCGCTCGGGGTCGGAATCGGCCCGGTCGCCGGGGGCGCGCTGCTCACCCACTTCTGGTGGGGTTCCGTCTTCCTCGTGAACGTCCCGATCGTGATCACCGCGCTGACGCTCGGCTACTTCCTCGTCCCCGACTCGCACGACAAGACGACCCCGCGCCTCGACCCCATGGGCGCCGCGCTGTCGATCGTGAGCCTCGGCGCGCTGCTCTGGGCGATCATCGAGGCGCCGAACCACGGTTGGACGTCGCCCGAGATCCTCATCGCGTTCGCGGTCGGCGCCGTGCTCCTGATGGGCTTCCTGCTCTGGGAGCTGAAGTCGTCGAGCCCGATGCTCGATCTGCACTTCTTCCAGAACCCGCGCTTCTCCGCCGCGAGCTCCGCGATCATGCTCGTGTTCCTCGCGTTGTTCGGCACGATCTTCCTCCTGACGCAATACCTCCAGTCGGTGCTCGGGTACTCGACGCTGAAGGCCGGCGCGATCCTCATCCCGCAATCCGCGGCGTTGATGGTGTTCGCGTTCCTCAGCCCGCGGTGGGTGATCCGGTTCGGGAACAAGGCCGTGGTCGCGGTCGGACTCTCGCTCGTCGCCGTCTCGCTCATCGGCTTCGTCACCTTCGACGTCGGATCGAGCGCACTGCACGTCGTGCTCGTATCGGTGATCATGGGCGTCGGTATGGGCAACGTGATGGCGCCCGCGACCGAGTCGATCATGGGGTCGTTGCCCCGCGAGAAGGCCGGTGTCGGTTCCGCGATGAACGACACGACCCGCCAGGTCGGCGGTGCCGTCGGCGTCGCGGTGCTCGGCTCGCTGCTCTCCTCGCACTACCGGCCGAGCCTGAACTCCGCGCTCGGCGGCAAAGCCCCCGCTGCGCTCGTGAAGGCCGCGAGCGACTCGGTCGGGCGTGCCGTTGGTGTCGCGAACGACCCGGCGCATCCGGTCGGCGCCCGGCTGCGCGCGGAGATCGTCTCGGCCGCGCACCAGAGCTTCATCGGCGGCCTCCACCTCGCATCGGTCGTCGCCGCGGGCATCGTGCTGATCGCGGTCGCGGGGGTGCTGATCTGGTTGCCGGCCCGTGCCGTCGACGAGAGCGAGATCCAGAGCGCGCCCGCCCGACCGGTCGAGCCCGTCGGTTCAGCGGTGGGTGAGCTCGCGGTCGTCCTCGAACGCGACTGAGGGCGGTCCCGCTCGCTGCGACGGGCCGCGGTCTCTCGGATGACAGCGCGTCCGGCCGTCGGTACGATCCGCGCCCGGCGAGATGTCGACGAGACTCTGGGAGGATCACCCGATGCGACGGAGTTGGGTGATCGTCGCCGCAGTCGGCCTCATGGCGTCGGCGTGCGGGTCGAGTGCGAAACATTCGTCGTCGTCGTCGTGCTTCGTCGTCGAGCACGACGACGGTCGCGTCGGCCAAGTCGAACGTCGCCGCCTACGCCGCGCCGGGCCCGTTCGCGGTCGGCTACACGACCTTGCCCATGGCCGGCCGTGACGTCGCGGTCTGGTATCCGGCCGACGCGGAGAGTGTGGCCGGTCGCGTCAAGGCGACCTACGACCAGGCGACACCGTTGCCCGCGAACCTCAAAGGGCTGGTTCCCGCGCAGTACAACACCGTCGTCACGATGGACGCGTACGCAGGCGTGCGCGCGAGCACGAAGGGGCCGTTCCCGGTCGTGCTGTTCAGCCACGGTGCCGGCGGGTACCGGCTCGTCAACTCCGCGCTCGACGTCGGCATCGCGTCGTGGGGGTTCGTGGTCGTGTCGGTCGATTACCTCGAGCACGGGCTCGCGGCGCAGGTCGCGTCGTCCGGAAAGCAGTCGACGCCCTCCGCGCAGCAGGAGCACGCGCTGGCGGTCCTCGATCGCCGCCTGATGCTGGCCGGGCTCGATCTCGTCTCTGCCGAGAACGCCCGGACCGGATCCGTGTTGTACCGCGCGGTCGACGCCACGCGGGCCGCGGCCGTCGGCCATTCGCTCGGCGGCGGCACTGCGTTCGACGTGCTCGGCGACGCCCGCGTCAAGGTCGCGATCGGCTGGGCGCCGGTTCCGCCGTCGATCACCCCGGTCGACAAACCGACGATGATCATCGGCGCCGGTGGCGACGTCGCGCTCACGCCCGCCGCGCTCACGAAGACATACGGCGGGTTCCCGAGTCCGAAGCGGTTCGTCGAGATCGGCGGTACGAGGGCCGGTCACAACACCTTCACCGACACGTGCACGGTGATCCGGAGCGGCGGCGGGCTCGTCGAATACGCGCTGGCGAACCACTTCATCTCCGCCGGCCTCGCCAAGCTCGCGACGAACGGCTGCACGAAGACCGACCTCGACCCGGTCGCGTTCTGGCCCGTGGTGCAGCACTTCACCGTCGCCGAGATCCGCAGCGTGTTGGGGATCGACCCGACCGCGGTCGGCCTCGGCGACGGTATCACCCACGCGTTCGCGGGCATCCCCGTGACGTACCGACACGAACCCTGAGCGAGGTCGGGCAGCATGGCCGAAGGAACGATGACCACCGACGAGCGCGAAGCGTTCCTCGCCGGCCTGCACGTCGGTGTGCTCGCCGTCGACGAACCCGGACGCGGTCCGCACGCGCTGCCGATCTGGTATCAGTACGAGAACGGTGAGGTGCTCGTCGGGATCGACGGTGCGTCGCACAAGGCGGGCCTGCTGCGCGCCGCGGGCTCGCGCAACGCTCACCGTGCAGACCGAGACCGCGCCGTACAAATACGTGAGCGTCGAGGGGCCGGTCGTGGTCGGGCCCGCGAGCCACGACGCGCTCGCGATGGCGACCCGCTATCTGGGCGAGGAGTTGGGCGCCTGGTACGTGGAGCAGGATCCCCCCACCGCCGACTCGGTCACGATCCGCCTCCGCCCCGAACATTGGCGGACGTTCGATTTCGCCAAGCTCTTCTGATTGAATCGGCGCGGTGCGCATCTCCCTCCGTCGTCCGGCGGCGCTCTCGCTCGGTCTCTCGCTCGGCCTTTCGCTCGGCCTGCTCCTGACAGGGGTGCAGTCCGCCGCCGCGGTCAGCCCGATCAACCCGGACAACCGGCCGACCCCACTGGCCGGTGCGATCAACGGCGTCGTTCCGCTGTCGCGGCTCGTCAACGTGGCCCCGAACTGCATGGCCGCGCGCGAAGCCGGGCCGAGCCTGGCCCGCATCTTCGCGATGGATCACGAAGTGAACGACGCGCTCGGCGCCGACCAGTGCTACCGGCCACTCTCGCAAGAGGTGCAGTTCGCGCACGAGGCCGCGCAACCCGGCAACAACCCGGCCTGTGTCGCCACGGTCGGCACGGGCGCGAACGGCGCGCCGGTCGGTCGCTCGTACCACGGTTGGGGGAAGGCCGTTGACCTGACCGACGCGGGGGACTCGCTGACGTTCTCCAGTCCGGGCTACGCGTTCATGAAGCGGGTTGCGGGCTCGCTCGGCTGGAACCATCCCGCCTTCGCCGAACCGGGTGGCAGCTCGTGTCCCGAGCCATGGCACTGGGAGTGGGTCGGCGACGGCGGCAATCTCGGCCTGTCGACCGTGCGCGGCGACGCGGTCGCGCTACTGCCGAGCGCCGACGACCGCGGGTTCGCGACCGTCACCGGCCTCGGCGCGATCACGGCGACCGGCGACTTCGTCGACCACGGTTCGGCCGCGTCGATCCCGATCTCGTGGGTGATGGTGGGCGCAGTCAACACGCCCGATCGCAACGGGTACTGGATGGTCGGCGCCGACGGCGGGATCTTCAACTACGGCGACGCGCACTTCTACGGCTCGACGGGCGCGCTCCGACTCTCGCAGCCGGTCAACGGCATCGCGCCGACGAAGTCGGGGCACGGTTACTGGCTGCTCGCCTGGGACGGTGGGATCTTCAGTTTCGGCGACGCGCACTTCCACGGCTCGACGGGCGCGATGCACCTGAACCGTCCCGTCGACGGCATCGCGACGACGCCGAGCGGCAACGGCTACTGGCTCGTCGCGAGCGACGGCGGCGTCTTCACCTTCGGCGACGCACGGTTCCTCGGCTCGACCGGCGGCGCTGCGGCTCGCGTCGCCCGTGGTCGGGATCGCCGCGACCCCGACCGGGAACGGCTACTGGATGGTCGCGTCCGACGGCGGTGTGTTCAGCTTCGGCGACGCGGGCTTCTACGGTTCGCTCGCACCGCTCGCGCCTGCGTCACCGACGATCGGCATCGTCGCGTCGCGCACCGGCCACGGCTACTTCCTCGAACTGGCCGACGGCGAGGTCGTCGGCTTCGGCGACGCGCACGTACCCGCCGCGGGGTAGGGCCGTATCAGGTAACGACGCGCGAGTTCGATGGCTTACGCGGACGGCGATGCATCCGGTGTGATCGCGTGTCGTCGATCTGTGCAGCTTCGCTGTCTGGCAGAAGCGTCCCAGAGCGGGCAATCGGTGCGGATTCGCGATTGCGTGAGGCGCGGTCGTTCGTGGCGCGATCGTGCCCTCCCCGCCTTGCGATGGAACCAAGTCTGCACACCTCGCGGTGAAACACACTCGACATCGGTCACAACCATTCGCAAGAGGAACCTGATCTAGCGTCCTCGTGGACGGGAGAGGACTTTGTCCTCTGGCCGCTCCGTGAGGGCTGTGGTCGCATACCAAGTAGTGCGACTTCACTTGAGGCGCACCTATGTCAGGGGTTGCGCCGATGCACCAAGTTCGGGTTCGTCGCCCAGTCGACTCGATCCAGAATCGTGAACGGCGATCCCGGTTGACCCCCAGCTGGGTACGCCGCTTCGCAGTTCTTCTCCCCGCGATCTGCGTCGCGGCACTTGGTTTCACAGCACCGGCTTCGTCAGCAACTGTGGCAGCGTCCGTCGACGCTTCTTCCTCGCACGCGGCGAGCACACCTGAGCCCGCCATTGGCGCAGACTCCACCTGGGTTACGCAATCGGTTCCCGCACCCACCGATCCCAATGGACAGTTGTCAGCCGTGTCATGCACCGCGGGCTCGGCATGCACGGCAGTCGGGTGGATCACTGACATCGGCGGTTCTCAGGTGACGCTCGCCGAGCGGTGGAACGGAACGAGTTGGTCGGTGCAGGCCACGCCGACACCGACCGGCATCTGGGCCAGCGCGCTTCACGGCGTATCGTGCAGTTCGGCCACCGCATGCGAAGCCGTCGGGTACTTCACTCTCAACGACGGCTCCCAACTCACGCTGGCCGAGACTTGGAACGGAACTAGCTGGTCCGTTCAGGCCACCCCCAATCCGAGCGGCGCGACGTCGAGCGACCTGCTCGGCGTGTCATGCACGTCGGTGTCGGTATGCAGAGCCGTTGGGGACTACATCGACGTAGGCGGGACGATGCGCACGCTGGCCGAGCGCTGGAACGGCTCCAGTTGGTCCATCCAGGTGACCCCGAACCCCGCGGGCGCTACTGCAAGCGTCCTCAATGGGGTTTCGTGCACGGCTGGCGCGGCCTGTATCGCGGTCGGGGATTCCACCGACACCGGCGGATCCCAAGCGACGCTGGCGGAGCGCTGGAACGGCTCCAGCTGGTCCATCCGGCCTATGCCCAGCCCAGTCGGAGCCACGCAAAGCCGCCTCGCCGCGATCTCGTGCACAACCGCCACGGCATGTGAAGCCGTCGGGGACTTCACCGTCAATGACGGTTCCCAGCTGACGGTGGCCGAGCGTTGGAACGGCACGGACTGGTCCATCCAAGCCTCTCCGAACGTCGTCGGAGCACCTGGCAGCATCCTCACGGGAGTCTCGTGCGCCTCAGCTGTGGCGTGCACCGCCATTGGGTACGTGTCCATCCAGTTCGGTTCGCCGCTGACGCTGGCCGAGCGCTGGAACGGAACCAACTGGTCCATCCAGGCGACCCCCAACCCGGTCGACTTCAGCGGCGTGCTCTCAGGAGTGTCGTGTTCTTCGGCGACGGTGTGCATAGCCGTCGGAGCCACGTTCGGCCCGCCGCGCGGCCATACACTTGGCGAGCGCTGGAACGGCACGAAGTGGTCTCTTCAGGTCACCGCGAGCCCCGATGGCGCGAGGAGCAGCTCGCTGCTCGCGATCTCGTGCTCCTCGGTCACCCTGTGCACCGCAGTCGGGCAGTACACCCGCCAATTCGGTCCGCCGCTGACCCTGGCCGAACGCTGGGACGGAACCAGCTGGTCCATCCAGACGACCCCCAACCCGGCCGATCTCAACAGCTTCCTCGATGGGGTGTCGTGTCCCTCGGCGACGGTGTGCATCGCCGTCGGAACCTCGTTCAGCCCCGACGTCACCCAGGCACTGGTTGAGCGCTGGGACGGAACCAGCTGGTCCATCCAGACCATCCCCAGCCCAGTCGGAGCCACGCAAACCCGCCTCGCCGCAATCTCGTGCAAATCCGCGACGGTGTGCAAAGCCGTCGGGGACTACACCATCAACGACGGTTCGCAGAGGACGCTCGCCGAGAGTTGGAACGGTACGAGCTGGGCGCTCCAGGCCACCCCGAACCCCGCCGGCGCCAATGCCAGCCTCCTCAGAGGGATCTCGTGCACGACAGCCGCGGCGTGCACCGCGGTCGGGGATTCCACCGACACCGGCGGTTCCGACTTGACATTGGCCGAGCGCTGGAACGGAACCAGCTGGTCCCTTCAGACCACCCGCAACCCAGTTGCCACCACTACCAGCGTCCTTGAAGGGATCTCGTGCACGTCCGCCACGGTATGTAAAGCCGTCGGGTACTACAACGACGACCGGGGCAAACCGAAGACGTTGGCTGAGCGCTGGAACGGAACCAACTGGTCCATCCAGAACCCCCCCGGCTCCGTTGCCAATCAGGACGCCGAACTGCTCGGGTTATCGTGCACCTCGTCCTCGGCGTGCACCGCAGTCGGAGCCTTCGGTACGCCTACCGGCACGCAGACGCTGGCCGAGCGCTGGGACGGAATCAGCTGGTCCGTCGAGAGCACTCTTGACCCCGCTGGCATCTTCGACAACGTCCTCCAAGGGATCTCGTGCACGTCCGCCACCGTCTGCACCGCCGTCGGAAGCTTCCGCCAGAGTGGTGTCACCGGCGTGCCGCTGGCAGAACGAAGCGCATAATCACCATCACAAGCACTCGACGAGGTGTTGCGTTGAACCCCTGAAATCGCACCCAAAGGCACCGACCTGTCGCGCTGGACCGCCGACGAGATCGAAGCAGTCGCGCACGCGCTCAACGGCCGCCCACGCAAGACACTCGGCTGGAAGACCCCAGCAGAGGCATTCAACGAGCGCCTACTCTCGCTGCAACAAGCAGGTGTTGCGACCACCGATTGAATCCGGTCTGCGTGCCTTGGTCCGAATGGATCACGGTGCCGCTGAGCGGGTTGCGCTGCGCGATTGCCATGCCCAGCGCGTTCGTGACGAGCGCCGCGTTCTGATTGGAGTCGATCGACCAACCCACGACGCGTCGGGAGAAGACGTCGAGCACGACCGCGCAGTACACCTTGCCCTCGCGGGTTGGGTGTTCGGTGATGTCGGTGACCCAAAGGCGATCGGGCTCGTCGCGTGCGAAGTTCCGCTCGACGAGATCGCCGGCGGTCGGCTGATTCGGAATGCGTCGATACTTCGGGCGGCCGTTCACGCCCTGCAGGCCTGCTTTGCGCATCAGGAGCCAGACGGCTTCGGCGCCGACGGCAAGGCCGTGACCGAGCGTGAGCTCGGCGTGCATTCGCCGGTAGCCGTACACGCCGCGGAAGTCGACGTGGACCTCGCGGATGAGATCCGTCAACCACGCGTGGCGGATCGCTCGTTCCGATGGCGGCCGTGACCGGAACGCGTAGAACCCGGACTCTGAGACGTCGAGGACTCGGCACGCGAGCTGTGCGGGGAGACCTCGGCGATCACTTCGATGGCCGCGAACCTCCTTTTGGGCTGACATCCTCCTTGAGGAGCTCCGTCGCGCGACGGTGCACCGCCAGCTCCGCCTCGAGTTCCCGAACGCGCTTGCGTGCCGCGACAAGTTCGGCGTGTTCGGCCGACGACATCCCCGCCTCGAGCCCTCTGTCGATGCGGTCCTGACGTCGCCACGAATAGATCGTCTGGTCGCTGATCCCAAGGTCCTCAGAGACCTCGGCGATCTTGCGCCCCGCGTCAACGAGATCGAGCACACGCCGCCGGAACTCCGGCGGATAGCCGCGCCTTCCCATGCTGTCCTCCTTCTCAGGACAGCAGCATCACATTCCAGATAACCGACTCCATGGAACCCCCGGCACACCATTCCCCGACGGGAACTTCCCTGGGCAGCGTCCGGATCGGAATACCTTGGCGTAAGTGCGGGGCGCGATCATCGTCATGATCCTGTTGGTGTCGGCCTGCTCGAGCGGAGCGTCTAGTGCTGCGCACGGGCGGTCGGTTGCGATTGTCGGGGATTCGGTCATCGGTGACGCCGACGGCGCACTTCGGACTGCCTTTGCCGGTGATTCGGTGACGATCACGTCGGTGGTCGGAACGATGGGACTGCTTCTTCCGCCGATCCGGGCGGCGGCGAGGACCCGCCCCGACGTAATGGTGATCGAGGCCGGTACGGACGATGCGCTGGACGGAAACGTGCACTGGCGTGCCCGCGGCTTCGACCCTGCCGTCAAGGCGGTCGAGAGTCTTTCGTGTGTCGTGTGGGCCGAGGCGCCCGCGTACGTCGACTACTACGCGACGTTGAAGACACACGGGCCGGACCTGAAGATCGGCGTCGGTTGGAACGCGGCGCTTCGCGCGGCGGTGAGCGAGCACCGAAACTTCCGGATGGTCGATATCTCGCCGATCGGGCACCATCCCTACGTCGGCGCTGACGGCGTGCACCCGAACGCGGCGGGACAACGTTGGCTCGCGAACCAATACGCGACCGCGGCCGCGTCGTGCACAACTCGTTGACCGAGGTTCTGACCGACCCCGACGCTTTCGGACCATCCGAGGGTGCATAACTGCCAGTGAGACTGGGTTCGTCGTTGTTCGCGGTTTCGCGGTCGACGGTGAGCATCGTCTGATCTGACCTGTCGAAGTGCTCGTTTGATGGGAGCGCCTGTCGATCGGACGGTGCTGGAATTGGGCACGTCCCGTTCCGGAGGGTGACCGAGCCGGCTGCGCGAACAGCCGTCTCGACACGGTCTCCTTCCCGGGACGTGCGTGCCACCCCTCAACCGTTGAAGAGAGAAAGGGATGGCAATGACCATCGTAGATTCGTCGCGCCCGATCGTGGATGGAGTCGACACCCACCTCGACGCGCATGTCGCGGCCGCGCTTGACGCGAACGGCGGTGTGCTCGGAGTCGAGTCGTTCCCGACAACGCCGGTCGGGTTCGCCGAGTTGCACGCTTGGTTGTGCGCGTTCGGTCCGATCGCCCGCGTCGGCGTCGAAGGCACCGGCGCGTATGGCGCGGGCCTGTCGCGCTATCTCCAATCGTGCGGACTGGTCGTGATCGAAGTTGATCGCACCAACCGTCAGGTCCGCCGCATGCACGGCAAGTCCGATCCGGTCGACGCGATCGAAGCGGCCCGCGCCGCGTTTTCGGGCCGGGCGTCGGGGATCGCGAAAACCGCGGACGGGAACGTGGAAGCGATCCGGGCGTTACTGGTCGCGCAACGTTCCGGCCGTCAAGCCCGCACCCGGTGCTTGAACCAGATCCGTCACCTCGGTTTCACCGCCCCTGACCAGCTGCGAGAGCAGTTCCGTGACGTCCCCAAAGCCCACCTCGCCCATCAGGCCGCGGGGCTGCGCCCCAGACCTGGTGACCCGGTGTTGCACGCGACGAAACTCGCGATGCGGACCCTCGGGCGACGTGCGCTCGCAATCGATGACGACACGCACGAACTCGAACACGTCCTCACCGAGCTCGTCACCCAGACCGCACCCGCGTTGCTCGCCTGTCACGGCGTCGGGGTCGACACCGCCGCGATCTTGCTCGTCGCCGCCGGTGACAACCCCGAACGGATCCGCAACGAAGCCGCGTGGGCGCACATCTGCGGCGTCGCGCCCCTCGATGCGTCATCAGGCAAACAGCGCCGGCACCGCTTGAGCCGCGCCGGGAACCGTCAAGCGAACCATGCGCTCTGGCGCATCGTGTTCACCCGCATGGGCCACGATCCCCGCACCCGCGTCTACGTCGAACGACGCACCGAAGAAGGACTCTCCAAGCCCGAGATCATGCGCGTCCTCAAGCGTTACGTCGCCCGCGAGACCTACCAGCTGCTCCCACGCAGCTGAACATGTTCTGGGGTCGCGGCCTGACCCAATAACTGCCCGACACCCACCACGGGTTGTCCTTCGAACGATCCGTCGGCCGCGACCCCAAACCAATCACCGACACCGCATGGCCTAATAAGAGCTCGCCCTCACCCGAGTGGCCCATCACTGGTCTGCCAGCACCGTCGGAAGCCCCTTGACAAACATAGGAGCATCGATCTCGCGTACCGCGCCGACGTGTAGACCCGACCAGAATGCGTGTCCAGAACTCACGTCGGCCGTCACGTCGTGGGGGGTCTGATCCGATGGTGAGTGGCGTGCGTAGGCGGCGAGTCGGCGCGTTCTGGTTGCGGCGGGCGACGCGCTTAGCGTATTGGGTTGGTCCCACTTGTCGCGGTTGCTGTCGCTCTTGGAGAGGTCCGTGTTGGAGGCAGATCTGGTTGAGGTCCACGCCGTTGCTCGCGGTATCGGGACGGCGGTATCGAGCGCGGGCCAACTGACCGAGATGCAAGCTTCACTGCTGCGCGCGGTCACGCTCGCCTTAACTGACGTTGATGTCGATTATCACGGGCTTGAACCGCTCGGTCCGGACGAGTTGGCCGAGGCCCTCGATGGCCGATCCGTTGAGTACCGGCACCGGATCGTCCATCACATGGTGCTCGCCGAGCTTGTCCTGCGTCCTTTGCCTGACGAGGTCGCGCACCGGGTCGAGCAATACGCGACGACACTCGGAGTTGACGACGACTTCGTTCGTCTCGCCCGCCGCTACGCCGAGGGCAAGTTCGGGCTCGCATGGAACGATCTTCGGCGCAGTGGTTTCACAGACCGTTGGGACGATGAGCGGATGCGCTCCCTCTACACGCAAGCGGACTTCCAGGACCCGTTCGACTCGGGTGTGGTCGACGATGATCTCGCGCGTCGATGGGAGGCGTTCGAGATGTTCCCTGCCGACAGTCTCGGTCGACAGACGTGGGAGATGTACACGATCCGCGGTTTTGCATTCCCCGGAGCACCTGGTGGAGCTCCCGCTTATCTCGCACAACACGATTTCGTGCACGTGATCGCGGACTACGGGACCCAACTCGAAGGCGAACTCGAAGTCTTCACGCTCATCGGCCGCGCCGACCCCGACCCCAGAGGCTTCGCGTGGCTCGCAACCATGATCGGGCTCTTCGAGACCGGATACGTACACCAACAGGGCTTCTTCCAGGTGGACGTACGCGACCGGCACCTCCAAACCTCCGGAATGACCGACCGAATGGCCGACGCGCTACGCCGGGGTAAAGAGATCGCAACGGGGTTCGGTACCGATCTGCTCCGTGTCGACTTTCACGCAATCGCCCACCATCCCCTCGACGAAGTCCGAACCATGCTCCGTGTCCCAGCCAAGGGGCCAGCCGCGGTCACGGCAGGCTCGCCCGGCGTACACGATCCGGACGGAATGTCCGCGACCCAGCGCGCCATCCGCGAGACCCCAGGATTAGACCAACGGCTGCTGTGATCGGCTCGGTCGCCCGTCATCGCCGACAGCCGCAAAGAACTCCGGTTATGCCCCGCGAGATCACGCCGGATCGGGCAATCCGTGCGGGTGCGCGCGGACAAGTCATGAGCCGGCTCTTGGCCGTCGTTGCGGTTGTCTCACTCGTTGGATGTGGGGGCACCGCCTCGCGCTCTTCCAATAGCGCCACGTCTCCGTCCCTCGACGCATTCGCGGCGCTGCTGCATCGGGGCGAACGGGCAGCCTTGCGGGTGTCGTACCGAGAGGAGGGGAACTCACAGATGACGAGCGGAGCCAGCGACAGCGGAGCCGCGGGCTTGGTCTTCACGTTTGCCTCCGATGGCAAGAATCGAAGCGCCTACGCGGTATTGCAGACGCTAATTATCGACGACGGTCATGCGGAGACTATGTGCACGGGATTGGATAGTCGTCCCCGTTGCGATCGCGTCGCGGCAACGTATGCGAACGCGGCGCAAGCTGAGCGAGATGCGTATCTGTCTGCCGCGAGCGACGTTGTCGATTCGTGGAGGCGTGCGAGACAGCGAGTGACCCTCTCGAACAGAGTCATCGCGACACGCATCGCCTTGTGCCTAACCCAGAAGACCAAAGGCACCCTCACCGTATGCGTCGACAGGACGACCGGCGCATTTCTCGGGGAGGAGGGCGGATCTGCTCTTACGGGTACTTACGGCCTCATCGCTACTAAGGTCGCCAACGTCGTGGCATCGGACTTTCGATCGCCCACGAAACCGGGAGATCACTGGGGAGCCGATGGATAGTCCTGGCGTGGGAGCCGCCGGGCCGCCAAGATCTGCCGATCCGCGCTCGCCCCGCCAGCGCGCGATCGGGCAATCTGGCGCGCATGGATGCAAACGCGGACGTGCGACCTTCGTGGGAGATTGAAGTAGTCGTTTGGTCACCTGACAAACCATGGGCCGGGCACTCTGGCTTCGTGGGCATGGGCACGCTGCTCAGCGAGCGCGCCCGTCAGGGTTGGCAGTTCGTGACGGTGGTGAACGACATGCCGGACGCCGACGCATGCTGGATCTTCCAACGGCCAGTCCAAGTCGACTGAAGCGCCAGATCTGCCGATTTCGCGCACCCTGGCAACTGGTAGACGCGACCAGAACGCGCGCCATATCGTGCGGGCCGCTGGGACGACGCGGCGTGAACGTTTTTTGCGGGGCGCCCCGACGGGGACCTCTGGCAGAAGCGTCCCGGAGCGGGCAATCGGTGCGGCTCGCGTGACGGCTCTCAGCGTTCGCCGCCGAGATCTAGCTATCTCGTTGCCTGGTCGGAAAGGGACCGTTAGCGTCTCGGCGGGAACCCGGTAAAGGGCTGGAGGGATGTCATGGGCGGTTTGGTCTTACGAGTCCGGTGGATGGCGATCACGATCGTTGGCGCGGCGCTGCTTGTCCTAGTTATGCCGTCGACCGCATACGCGGCGGTGCTGCACGCGGCGGACTTCGCTGGATACTCGGGAAACGTGAGTGGAGCGCCCACGACCTTCGTGGGCTCGCTGACCATTCCAACCGTCACGAACCCATGTCCGGCGACCGGACCGACAACGGTTGAACCCGTGGTGAACTTGGGCGTGTCCTCGGGTTACACGATTGGATTTTCCGCTCAGATCGTCTGCTTGAGCAGTAGTAACTGGCAGTGGTACTTCAACGGGTCGGTGCTCCCGGCCGGGGGTAGCTTCTCGAACGGCACGGGCTTTCCCGTGTCGCCCGGTGATGTGGTGAAGATGTCGGCGAAGATCAGTGGTGCGCCGAGCAAGGTCGTTGTCTCGATCTCAGATCTTGCCTCGCTGTATTCGGGCCAGGTGACCGAGCCGATGACCGGATCATTCGCGGACATCTTCGCGGCCACGTCGGTATCGGGATTCACCTCGCCGCTTGTTGTTCCGAGCTTCACACCCATCAAGTTCAGCGGGATGAAGCTCGGCGGTCTACCGCTCGGCGGTTTCGGGTTGCAGGAGTACAAGATGTACAACGGCTCGACGCTTCAGGTATCGACCAGCAGTATGTCGAGCATCGGTGCATCGTTCTCGAACACGTTCGTTCACTCGTAGCCCCGGAACGAGCGCCGTCCCTAACTGCCGATCTCGCGCGCCCGAAGGCCGGTATCGTCAACCGTGAGCGGGAGGCGAAGGCCCTCCGACTAGGGACGCCTTCGGGTTAGGAGGCGCGCATCACGGCTCCGGGTGCGCGACGGTGACTTAACCGCACCGGTGGGAAGGAGTCGCCGCGGTCGACGCGCACCGAACTGCCGATCCGGTACTCGCCGCAGTGGCGCGAGATCGGGCACTCGGTGCGCGTCGCTCAACCTCGTCGCCGGGTGGGTCGACGTAAGTGCGTCGAGACGTTGAGGCGATCGGAGAACCGCTCGTATGGAGGTCATCCGGGGGGTCGGTTTCGTCACCGTGTTACTCGGCGTTGGCGGCCTACTCGCGCGACTCCGAGGCCCTCTTCGCTTCCGCGCCTCCGTCAATCCCCCTTGGATGGCCTCCGTGTGGCGGTGGTCCGGACGCGTCGGTTTGGCCCTTTGCGTGACCGGTGGTCTCCTGATGCTGATCTCTTTGATGTAGCGACAGAACTGCCAATCGGAGCGGTCGCTAATCGAGCCGCTCGCGCCCCCTCGCGCCGAGTTCCACGACAGACCGCGACGGGTAGGGCGAGGATCGCGATTACCGCGAGCGCGAGTATTCCGAGCCAGCAGTAGATGACCCACTCCGGGACGGACCAGAACACGCTTACAAGCTTATGGCCGACGCGCCCGAACTGTAGATATTCCGCACCTTCTCGCCTCGGAGACCCGAGCAGAACGCTCGCTCATATCGTGCGCCGACGACGCCGGTTCAGTTGGTTCCGATCTCGCTCGGCAACACCCCAGACGTTGGTTGAACGGCGCCAGCCGGCGCGCCTCAGGTGGACACTCGGACAACCGGCAACCGGCGCGGGCCGTGCTCGAAAAACGTCGGCACCTGTTCGAACACGAAGCCGGGCTCGAGCGAGAGCGCGCCGGGCGGGAAGTGGTCGAGCACGGCTTCGAAACCGATGCGCGCCACGGCCCGGGCGAGCGTGGCGCCCGGGCACACGTGCGGGCCGTAGCCGAACGTGAGGTGCTGGTCGGCGTTCTCGCGGTCGAGGTGGAACTCGTCCGCGTCTTCGAAGACACGCTCGTCGCGGTTCGCGGACGCGGCACCGATGATGACCCGCTCGCCCGCGTGCACCGGGCAGCTCGCGATCTCGGTCTCGTGGACGCAGCCGCGCGCCAGGAACAGCAGCGGCGGCGTGAGTCGCAGACTCTCCTCGATCGCCGTCGCGAGCAGCGCGCGGTCGGCGCGAATCGCGGTTTCGACCTCCGGCCGTTCCAGCATCTCGAACAAGAGGTTGCCGAGCAGCTGGCTCGTCGTCGTGAGACCGCCGGTGATGAGGTTGCGCACGAGGGCGCGCAGCTGTTGCGGCGGGAGCGGTTCGTCTTCGACCTCGAGCCGGATCAGGCGCGCGAGCACGTCGTCGGGTTCCTCGCCCGCGGCCAGTTGCGCGGCGACGTTCCGCGATGCGTTCGTCGATGTAGCCGGCGAACTCGGGGAACGCGGCCGCGAACCCGACGCCGCGTTCGGTGCGATTGAGCGCCGGGAACGTGCTCTCCATCAGCTCCTTGGCCAGGCGCGCGACGGCGTCGGCGTCGACCGGATCGAACCCGAGCAGGTGCATGGTCACTCGGTTCGGCAACACCGCCGTGTACGACGAGACGAGGTCGAAGCGGTCGCGGGCGAGTGCGTCGAGCAGCGCCGCGGCCGTCGCCGCGATGAACGGCTCGGCCGCGTGGACGACCTTCGGGGTCATCGCGGTGACTATCACCCTGCGGACGGCGGTGTGGCGGGGTGGGTCGAGCTCGCCGAGCAGACGGTCCTCGATCGGGACCTCGACGCCGGGAGCTTTCATTCCCGACGCGTTCGAGAACGTGTCGGTGTCGCGTAGCACGGCTCGGGCCTCGGCGTGGCGCGTGACATACCGCATCCCACCCGCGATCGTGGCCAGCGGGCTCTCCTCCCGGAGCGCGGCCAGGAGGGGCCAGGCGTCCCGGGACCGAGTGGCGTCGAAAGGGTCGAACGGGTCGGACACGGCGGCATGCTACCGACCGGATTTCGGCGGAGCGCGAGACTGACCGCCCGACGAGCGGCTCAGGAAGGCCCGATGACGTGTCGATGTCCAGCGCATGTACCGGGACGCCTTCGTGGCTCCGGCGCCGGGCGGGCGGCAGGTGATCGACGACGCGCCCCGATCGGTTGCGCTCGTTGTGTTCGCCGCCCTGCTGGCCGTCTGCGCGGGCGCGGGCTTCGTCACGGCGAACGCGACGCGGTCGTGGTTCCCGAGCCGGTGGGACCCACGCGTCGCGCCGATCGCGGCAGAGGTGTCGAAGCTACGCGGGCTCGACTTCCTGCATCCGGTCCCGATCGTGTATCTCGCGCCGGCCGCGTTCGAGAAGGCGTTGGGGACCGGCGGCCCGGTGAGTGCCGCGGAGCGCGCCGACGTGCAGCGCGAAGAGGCCGTGTTCCGGGCGCTCGGCCTGATCGGCGGCAAGGCCGATCTGCTCGCGGGCATCAACACGTCGGAGTCGTCGGGAACGCTCGCCTACTACGACCCGGACCATCAGGACATCATCGTCCGCGGCACGACGCTCGACGCCGAGCACCGGGTCACCGTCGCGCACGAGTTGACCCACGTGCTCCAGGACCAGCATTTCGACCTGCGCAAGCTGCAGAAGCAGGCCGCCGACTCCAAGAGCGGTGACTCGGACGCGTTGCGCGCACTCGTCGAGGGCGACGCCGTGCGCGTCGAGGACGACTACCTCGCGCAACTCTCGTCGGCCGAACAGGCTGAGTACCACCGCGAGGATGACGCCGAGGGCGCGCGCGTCGGCAAGGAGACGGCGTCGGTTCCCGAGATCGTCAGCCTGCTCGACGGCGCGCCGTACGAGTACGGACCCGCGACCGTCCGCGTCCTGCTCGAATCGGGCGGCAACGACGCCGTGAACGAGGCGTTGACGGGCGCGACGCCGTCGTCGAGCGTGTTCGTCGAGACGGGCGACATCACACCACCCGTCGCGGTCGACCCGCCGTTGATCCCCCCGGGCGGGACCCCGGTCGGCGACCCGGAGACGTTCGGGCCGTTCGAGACGTTCCTGACGCTCGCGACGCGGATCGATCCGCTGCGCGCGCTCGAAGCGGCCGACACCGTCGCGGGCGGCGACGCGGTCACGTACCGGACGGCGAACACCACGTGCTACCGCGTCGCGGTGTCGCCGACCTTCGAACACAGCCGCCCCTACCTGCAGAACGCGGTCACGGACTGGGCCCGCGGTCGTACCCGGACGACACTCGACGCCGCGGGCGACCTCGTCGGCTTCACCGTGTGCGATCCCGGGCGCGGCGCACCCGACCCGTCGTCGGCGCGTTTCCACGCCGCGGTCGACCTGTTGTCGGTCCGTACCGGGCTCACGGTCGGCGCCGCCAAGGACCACATCTCGGGCGACCTCGCGCGCTGTGTCGCCCGGGTCTTCGTCCGCCAGCCCGGCGCGACCACGCTGCTGCTCGCGATCGGCGACGGCACCCCGACGGTGCAGCAGAGCGCGGAGCTGCGCCCGATGGCCACCGCCAGTGGCGAGGCGTGCCGCGCCGACGCGAACGCCGGCCTGCCGTAACTCCGTGTCGCCTACGCTCGGGCGATGACCGACGATCGTGATCTGGAGGGGCTCGATCCGTACGAGCTCATGGCGGCGGAGGGGGCGCGTCTCGATCGCTTCTTCCGCGCCGCCGCCGACGCCGACTGGTCGAAGCCGACGCGCTGCGACGGCTGGACCGCCCGTGACCTTCTCGCGCATCTTGCCGCCAGCGAGGACTACAACCGCGCCTGCCTCGACGGCACGGTGCAACAGTTCCTCGCGGACATGGGTGCGAAGGGCGCGGTCGACCTCGCGTCGGCCAACGACATCGGCGTCCACGAGTTCGACGCGAACACGCCCGCGCAGGTCGTCGCGATCTGGCGTGAACGGAGCACGCAGAACCGCGAAGACTTCCGGGCGCGAGACGGCGGCGACGTCGACAGCAGCATCGGTGCGTACCCGGCCCGCCGGCAGGCGTTCCATCTCGCGTTCGAGCTCGCGACGCACGCCGACGACCTGGGCGTACCGGTAGCCCCGGAAGAGGCCGGTGCACGGGCCGCGTGGCAGGCCCACTTCGCCCGCTTCGCGATCAAGGAGCTGAAACCGGAGCTGACGATCGAGTCGAACGGGGGGCGGACCCACGTGAAGGGCGAAGGCGTCGACGTCGAGATGCCCGACGACCAGTTCGTCCTCGCCGTCGCGGCCCGGCTCCCGGACGGATCGGGAATCGACGACGACACCGCGATCACCCTCTCGGCCACGCCATGACACTCCGGAACTCGAGAATTCTCGTCACCGGCGCGACGGGTCAGGTTGCACTTCCGGTCGCGCTCGGCCTCGCCGCCGACAACGAGGTGATCGCGGTCGCGCGGTTCAAGGACGCGTCTTTGCGGAAGCGGCTCGAGGCCGCCGGTGTGCAGTGCGTGAGCGTCGACTTCGCGTCGGGCTCGTTCGACGACGTACCGGCCGACGTCGACTACGTCTGCAACTTCGCGGTCGTCAAGAGCAACAAGTGGGAGGTCGACCTCGCCGGGAACGCGGAGGCGGCGGGGCTCCTGATGGCGCACTGCCGTGGCGCCAAGGCGTTCCTACATTGCTCGTCGACAGGTGTGTACGAAGCCGCCGACGGTTCACCGCAACGGGAGACCGATCCGCTCGGCGACAACCACCGCGTCATGATGCCGACGTACAGCATCTCGAAGATCGCGGCCGAAGCGGTCGTGCGCACGACCTGTCGCCTGTTCGAGGTGCCGACCACGATCGCCCGGCTCAACGTTCCCTACGGCGACGGCGGCGGCTGGCCCGCGTTCCATCTCGCGCTCATGGCGGCCGGGCACGCGGTTCCGGTCCGCGTCGACGGCCCGAGCCGGTTCAACCCGATCCACGACGACGACATCCTTGCGACCCTGCCGGGGATGCTCGCGGCGGCATCGGTCCCGGCGACGATCGTCAACTGGGGCGGCGACGAGGAGACCAGCATCGAAGCGTGGTGCGAGTACATGGGTGAACTGATCGGGGTCGAGCCGAAGTTCGAACGCACCGAGCACACGATCGGCGGCATCCCGACCGACAACGAGAAGCGGCGCGCGCTCGTCGGATCGACGTCGGTCGGCTGGAAGGACGGCTTCCGTCGCATGGTCGAGGCTCAGCGTTCGGGATCGGGTTCGTAGCTCCCGCCCGTCCGCCACCACGAGTCGCTTCGAGTGCACGGACGGGATCGAGACGAGGCGGCCGTCGCGGACGAACGCGCGCAGCACGCGTGCGACCTCGGCGGGTTCGTCGTCGTGCTCGTCGTTGTGCGGCGACCGTTCCGCCTCGGCGCGGGCCGCGAGCGCGAAGGCCTCGCCCAGAAGGTGCAGCGTCCCGTCGTCACCCTGGATGACGAGGCCGACGTCGACGAGGCGCCGCAACGCGCGGGCCGCGGGACGGATCTCGAGGCCCGACTCCCGCCGGACCGCGGCGATGTCGGATGCTCCGAGGACGAGCGTGGCGAAGACGGCGCGCCGGTCGTCGTCGGCGAGGAGCCCGATCAGCTCCCGGGCGGAGAACGGCGGCGTCGTCACGCCTACTAGCGTCGCGCGACGCAGCCCGGGACCGGGCTGTCGGATGCGGCGCCGGCAAGGGGTGAAGTGGTGGAAGAGCTCGATCTGGCCGGCGTGGAACGGGTTCTGGTCGTGACCGCGCATCCCGACGACGTCGATTTCGGGTTCGCGGGATCCGTCGCGGTGATGACCGACGCCGGGATCGAGGTCGTCTACTGCCTCGTCACCGACGGCGACGCGGGCGGCTCGGAGACCGGCATCGCGCGTGAAGAGATGGCGCCCCTGCGCCGCGACGAACAACGGGCCGCGGCCGCGATCGTCGGCGTGCACGAACTGCACTTCCTCGGGTACCCCGATGGTCGCGTGGAAGCGACGATCGACCTCCGCCGCGATCTGACCCGCGTCATCCGCACGGTCCGCCCCGACCGGGTGCTCACCCAGTCGCCCGACCGCAGCTGGGACCGCATCTACGCGAGCCATCCCGACCATCTCGCGACCGGGGAGGCGGCCGTCGCCGCCGTATACCCGGACGCGCGGAACCGGTGGGCGCATCCCGAGCTCGCCGACGCGGGACTCGAGCCGTGGACGGTCGACGCGCTCTGGATGGGAATCGGCCGCGACGCGGCCACGCACTACGTCGACATCACGAGCGCCGTCGACCGCAAGATCGACGCGTTGATGTCGCACAAGAGCCAGCTCCCCGATCCGGAGGCGACCCGCACCATGGTGAGAAGCTGGACGAGCGCGACGGCACAGATGGCCGGACTGCCGGAAGGACGCGCGGCCGAGGCGTTGAGAGTGGTGGGCACGCGATGAGCACGACCGACACGACCGCTGCAGCAATCGCCCATCCGCTGGCGATGCTCGCACCCGCCGAGGTCGAGCGCGCCGCTGCGATCCTGCGCGACAGCGGGCGCGTCGTCGAGGGCGCGCTCTTCGCCAGCATCGTCCTGCACGAACCGGCCAAGGACGCGCTCGCGCAGTGGAAGCCCGGCGACCCTGTCGTGCGGCGCGTGCGGGCGGTGATCGTGCCCGGCCCGGAATGCAACCTGATCGAGGCGATCGTCGACGTCACCGCCGGCATCATCGAAGCGTGGGACGTCGTCGAGGACGTCCGTCCGACGCTGTTGATGCACGAGGCCGCGCACGCGATCGGCACCATCCGCGCTCATCCCGACTATCTCGCCGCGCTCGCGCGCCGCGGGATCACGGCCGACATGATCGACCAGGTCCAGATCGACCCGTGGCCCGCCGGTGTGTTCGGGTACGCATGCGAGGAGGGTCGCCGCATCTCGCGCTGCATCTCGTTCCTGCGCGAGGACCAGACCGACAACGGCTACGCCCGCCCGATCGAAGGCCTGATCGTCCACTTCGACAACGGCCGCAACGAGGTGCTCGAGGTCAACGACCACGGCGTCACGCCGCTGCCACCGAACCGGGCGAGCTACCGGGCGGCCGACCAGCCGCGCATGCGCACCGACCTGAGGCCGATCTCGATCACGCAGCCCGAAGGTTCGAGCTTCACCGTCGACGGCAACCTCGTGCAGTGGCAGAAGTGGCAGTTCCGCGTCGCCTTCGATCCGTTCGAGGGCCTCGTCCTGCATCAAGTGGCCTACAACGACGACGACGGCCGGCTCCGCCCGATCCTGCACCGCGCGTCGATCAGCGAGATGGTCGTTCCCTACGGCGACCCCGATCCCGTGCACGGATGGAAGAACGCGTTCGACGCGGGGGAGTGGGGCCTCGGGCGGATGACACAGTCGCTAACGCTCGGATGCGACTGCGTCGGCGAGATCCACTACTTCGACGCGACGCTTGCGACCGAGCACGGCTCGCCGTGGATCATCGAGAACGCGATCTGCATGCACGAAGAGGACTACGGGATCCTCTGGAAGCACGTCGACCTGTGGGGCGGGACGAGCGAGGTGCGGCGGAGTCGTCGACTCGTCGTCAGCTTCATTTCAACTGTCGGCAACTACGAGTACGGCTTCTTCTGGTACTTCTACCTCGATGGCAACATCCAGCTCGAGGTCAAGCTCACCGGCATCGTGTCGCCGATGGCGATCGTGCCCGGTACGAAGCCCCCGTTCGCGAACGTGATCGCGGAAGGCGTCGCGGCGCCGCACCACCAGCACATGTTCAACGCGCGACTCGACTTCGACGTCGACGGCGAGACCAACGAGATCTTCGAGGTCGACGCCGAACGCATGCCGCCCGGGCCCGAGAATCCCTGGCTCAACGCGTTCCGGCCCAAGCTGACCCGTTTGGAGACCGAACTGGCGGCGAAACGCGAGGTCGATGCGAGCCTCTCGCGGACGTGGCGCATCGTGAACCCGGACGCGCGCAACGGGCTCGGTCAGCCGACCGCGTACAAGCTCGTGCCGACGATGTCGACGCCCACACTTCTCGCGCACCCCGACTCCTCGATCGGGCGGCGGGCCGGTTTCGCACAGCACAATCTCTGGGTCACGCCCTACTCGCCCGACGAGCGGCGGGCGGCGGGCGAGTACCCGAACCAGCACCCGGGTGGCGACGGTCTCCCGCGCTGGACCGAGCGCGACCGTTCCGTCGCGGGCACCGACCTCGTCGTCTGGTACTCGTTCGGGGTCACGCACTTCGTGCGACCCGAGGACTGGCCGGTGATGCCCGTCGAGTACACCGGGTTCCTGCTGACGCCGTACGGCTTCTTCGACCGCAATCCCGCGCTCGACGTCCCGCCGACCGAAGGTGAGCACTGCCACTCGTGACCAGAGTTCTCGTAACCAACGACGACGGGATCGAATCGGCCGGGCTGCACGTGCTCGCGGCCGCGCTCGCCGGCGCGGGGTACGACGTCACGGTGGTCGCGCCCGACCGCGACCGCAGCGGCATCGGTGCCGCCATCGGTCTGGTGCACGCCGATCAGCACCTCGACGTCGAGAAGGTCGAGATGCCCGGACTGCGACGGCATACCCGCATACGCGATCGACGGACCACCCGGGTCTGTGCGTGTGCGCCGGCCGGCTCGGCGCGTTCGGCGATCCGCCCGAGATCGTCGTGTCGGGTGTCAACCCCGGCTGCAACACCGGCCGCGCGATCCTCCACTCGGGAACGGTCGGTGCCGCGCTCACCGCGCAGAGCTTCGGCTGCTCGGCGTTGGCCGTCAGTGTGGACGTGTCCGACCCGTGGCGTTTCGACACCGCGGCGCAGGTCGCGCTCGACGTGTTGCCGATGCTGCTCGCCGCGCCTGCGCGCAGCGTGCTCAACCTCAACGTGCCCGCGCTCGCGTACGAAGCCGTGACCGAGGTGCGGTGGGCACGGCTCGCCGCGTTCGGATCCGTGCGCGCCGCGGTCGCGGGTTCCGACGCCGGTCGGTTGCAGTTCGAGTTGCGGGCGACCGGCGTGGCCGCTCCCGCAGACTCCGACCAGGGGCTCGTCGACGCCGGTTTCGCGTCACTGACGACGATCGTCGGTGTGGCCGAAGCCTGGCCCGCCGAGTTCGGCGCAGACGAGCGGTGGCGGCGGCACCGAGGGGCTGTCGTCGGCGGTCGTTCCCGGCTCGATCGGTCGAGGCGGTCCACGCCGTGCCCGATGCGTCGGCGCCGCGCTCGTTGCACCGCCCGCTGCATGCCGGCGCGGTTCCGGCGCCCGAATAGCCCGAGTTCGGCCGGCGCGCCGCGGTGCCGGTGGCGCTGTGCTTGACCGGGTCGGCGGCCGCGGGTACACACAGGGATCCGTATCGAGGGGGAGCGCAGGATGTTGCAGTCGAAGTTCGTGCGATTCGTGCGCGGTCGGGGTTCTCGCGGCTGCTGCCGCGCTCGCGGCAGCTCCGTTCGCCGGGGTCGCGTCCGCCACCGACGCCCGGAATCAAGTGCGCCAAGTTGACCGGCAATATCTTCGGCACGGCGAGCCTGTCGAAGTGCACCGGCAACACCGGTGGTGGGTCGATGCAACTCTCGGGGTCGCAACTCGGCACCGGTGGAACGATCACGTGGCTCAACGGCACGACTACCAGCGTGACGTTCAGACTCGGCTCCGGAGAGAACTGACCCCGGCGAGACGCGCACCTGCCCGGCGGGGACCACCGAGTATGAGGCGCGGGGCAAGGTCACCGCAGACACGTCCGGTTCGGCGGCCGTCGGCGGCGCGGCGCACGCCGAAGCGTGTGTCGCCGGCTCCGGCAAGATCACGCTCGAACCAGGGAGCAAGCTCGTCCTCAAGTAGCGAGCAGCCGGGTGACCGTTCTTCGTCCCGCGCGGCGCTGGCGTCACGTCTTCGTCGAACGTGCACGATGGCGAGGGGCGTGCGACCACCGCGGGTGCTCCACGCGAAAATGCACCTGAACCGATACGGGGCGGGCGTTAGCGTTCGCGCCGTGCCGATCACGCCGGACACCAAGAACTGGACGTGGGTGCTCGAGCGACCGTGCCCGGACTGCGGGTTCGACGCCACGACGTTCGCACGCGAGGACGTCGCCGGGATGATCCGTGCGAACGCGGTCGCGTGGCAGCCGGTGCTCGCGCGCGCGCCGTGCCGCCCGCCGGCCGAACGACAGCATGTGGTCGCCGCTCGAGTACGGGTGTCACGTGCGCGACGTCTACCGCATCTGCGACGGCCGCCTCGACGCTGATGCTCGCCGAGGACGACCCGACGTTCCCCAACTGGGACCAGGACGCGACCGCCGAGGAGGACGTGTACCGATCCCAGAATGCGGCGCGTGTCGCCGTCGAGCTGCTCGACGCGGCGGCGGTGATCGCCGACCGCTTCGCGGCCGTGACCGGGGACCAGTGGGATCGGTCCGGGACCCGCAGCGACGGCTCGCGGTTCACCGTCGAGTCCTTCGCCCGGTACGTGATCCACGACCCGATCCACCATCTCTTCGACGTGGGCGCGTGATCGTCGGGAGTGTGACAGCGGGCCGCCCGATGGGCGAAGCTGTGGCCATGGGAACATGGACACGTGAAGAGCTGCAGCAGGCGCACGACAACTACCTCGCCGTCGCGCAGGAGGCCGGCCGTACGAACGACTGGCGGGCGTGGGCCGACAGTTTCACCGAGGACGCGACGTACATCGAGCACCACTACGGCACGATGCAGGGCCGCGAGGCGATCTACGAGTGGATCTCGAAGACGATGGCCGAATGGCCGAACTCCGAGATGAAGGAGTTCCCGCACGACTGGTGCGTGTGCGACGAGGAGCGGGGCTGGTGGATCTGCCAGATCGAGAACCGCTTCCGCGATCCCGGTGACGGCGAGATCTACCAGGCGTACAACCTGACCGTGCTCAAGTACGCGGGCGACATGAAGTTCTCCTCGGAGGAGGACGCGTACAACCCCGCGAACTTCGCGCCGGTGGTCAAGGCGTGGATCGAAGCGGAGCGGCGCGGAAGAAGGGTTGACGCGTCCGCATCGTGTGCGCGGTGCGTCGCGGTGGGCGCGTTCGGACGGCGTAGTTGTCACACCTGTCTGTCATGCTCGTCGAGTGGCGGTCATGGACGACGTGCGTCAGGTGCGGGTGACGTTGCCGGCGGTGCGGGTTGCGGCGCGCGGTCTGGCGGCGTTGGTCGGCGTGCTCGATCCGGACGACGTGGGGTTGTCCGAGGCGTTCGACATCTGGGCGGAGTTCGATCGCCTCGAACGGTTGGCGGCGAACGCGAAGACGTTGCTGGCGGCGCGGGTCGAAGCCGCGGGCAACTGGAAGCATTCGGGTGCGCGTTCGGCGGCAGAGCATCTCGCCCAGGCGTCCGGTACGACGACGAGCACGGCGAAGCGGTCGTTGGAGACCTCTCGTCAGGTCCGCGAGCTCCCGGTTGTCGCCGATGCGTTGCGCGGCGGTGGGTTGTCGGCGGCGCAGGTCGACGCGATCGCCCCGGCCGCGGCTGCCGACCCGGCGGCGCAAGGCCGTCTGCTCGCGTTCGCCGCGACCACGAACGTGACGGAACTGCGCGAGGAGTGTCTTCGCACTCGAGCCGACGCGGATGTGGACCGGGAGGCGACGCATCGTCGTATTCATGCGAGCCGGTGTCTGCGCGTGTACACCGACGGAGAAGGGGGCCGGAATCTCGCGGTGCGGGGCACGCCCGAGCAGGTCGCCCGGATCGAGCTCGCGCTGGAGCCGATGATCGACGATCTGTTCGAACGGGCGCGCAAGGCCGGACAGCCCGAACCGCGGCGGCGTATGCGTTCGACGCGCTGGTTGCGTTGGCGGCGCAGGCCGACAGCGATGCACCGGGACCGCCGACGGCGAAGAAGAAGCGACGCGCGATCAAGGCTCGCTACTTCGGGTTGCTGCACGTGAGTGTGGAGGCGTTGACCCGCGGTGCGGTCGACGGTGAAGAGCGGTGTGAGATCGTCGGGGTCGGACCGGTTCCGGTCCGGATCGCCCGCGAGTTGTTGGGCGAGTCGATCCTGAAGTTGGTGATCACCAAAGGCGTCGATGTTGTCAACGTGACGCACCTCGGTCGAGGTCCCACTGCGGCGCAGCGTGTTGCGTTGTCGTGGTCGAAGCCGAAGTGCGCGAACGAGGCATGTTCGAGCATGTTCGTGGAGCTCGACCACCGGGAGCCGTGGGCGAAGACCAGACACACGAAGCTCGGAGAGCTCGATCCGCTCTGCCCGCACGATCACTGGTTGAAGACCTACCGAGGCTGGTCGCTCGTCGAAGGCGCCGGTCGCCGCACGTTCGTCGGACCGAACGACCCGCGACACCCCCGCAACAAACCCCCGCCGGGCATCGCATGACGGGGAGGGCGCGGACAGTGGCCGTCCGGCCGCCTGGTATCATGACAGGTCGCCTGGCGCCCGATTCGAGGTCCGGTGGCGCTGAATTCGCAGATCATGGAGTGGCATGGCGTTCAAAGTCGGTGACCGGGTCGTGTACCCCCATCACGGGGCCGCCGTGATCGAACGCAAGGAGATGCGGGAGGCATTCGGCGAGAAGACCGAATACCTCGTGCTCCGGGTCGCGAACGGTGACCTGACGCTGGCGGTGCCCTCCAACAAGGCCGAAGACGTCGGCATGCGGCCCCCGATCTCGGTCGAGGACATCGACGACCTGTTCCAGCTGCTCTCCAAGAAGGACGTGCGCGAGCCGACCAACTGGAGCCGCCGTTTCAAGAACCACCAGGAGAAGCTGAAGAGCGGCGACGTCTACCAGGTGGCCGAGGTGGTCCGGAACCTTGCTCTGCGCGAGGTGACGAAGGGTCTTTCGGCCGGCGAGAAGGCGATGCTGGTGCGGGCTCGCGGCATCCTCGTGTCCGAGCTGAGCTTCGCGCTCAACGTCTCCGAAGAAGACGCGCTCGCCAAACTCGAACAACAGCTCGCGTAATCGGCGCCCTTCGGGGCGGAGCCGGAGCTAGCGGTCGAGGATCGTCACGCACTCGATGTGCGGGGTGTGCGCGAAGAGATCGACGAGCGTCACGGACGTGAGCTTGAAGTCCGCGCCGACGAGGAGTCCGACGTCGCGCGCGAGCGCGGCGGCGTCGCACGAGACGAGCACGACGCGCTCGGGGTCGCACGCGAGCACGGCGCGCGCGCCGTCGCGTCCGAGGCCGGCCCGGCTCGGGTCCGCGACCACGACGTCGACCTTGTTGCCTTTCCACTTCCCGACGTCGGAGCGGACGATGCGCGCGTCGCGGCCCTTGAGGTTGAACTTCGCGTCCGCGACCGCCGAGCGACCGCGCTCGACCGCGACGACACGTTTGGGCCGGTCGGCGGTGACGGCGAACAGGCCGACCCCGCAGTAGAGATCGGCGAGGACGCGGTCGGGGCCGGTCGCCTCACGGACGAGGCGGGCGAGGGTCGCCGCACCATCGGTCCGGCTCTGGAAGAACGAGTTGATCGAGACGCGCATCGAATGCCCGTCGATGACCTCGTGCACCGCCGCGTTCTTGCCCCGCATGACGTCGGGCGGCAGATCCATGATCGTGTCGGCCGGGTCCGCGAGCGCGGCCCGCTCGCCGGTGCCCACGCCGACGCGCAACGTCACCTCGGTCGCACGACCGAAATGGCCGTCCCGCAGCATCTCGTCGATCGCGGGGTGCGCGACCATGCACGAGTCGATCAGCACCGGGTCGTGCGACTGGTGCCGGCGGAACGCGGGCTTGCCGTCGACGACGAGCGCGCGCACCGTCGTGCGGAAGCCCTCGGTCGGCAACAGGACCGGATCCGCGAGCACGGCGTCGGGGATGCGCGCGATCCGGGTGAGTGCGTCACGGATGATGTCGAGCTTCAGCGTGGGCTGTACGCCGGTGGCAACGTGCTGCCAGCCGCAGCCGCCGCAACCTTGCCGCGCGTGCACGCACGGCGGCTCCACGCGGGCATCGGATGCCTCGAGGATCTCGACCACGCGGCCGCGCAGGAGGTCGGCCTTGTCGGCCGTCACCTCGATGCGCACCCGCTCACCGGGGAGGGCGCCGTCGATCAGGGCCACGCGCCCGTCGTCGACCCGGGCCAGTGCGTCGCCGCCGGCAACCATGCGTGTCGCCGTGAGTTCCACTTGTCCAGTCAATCGCGAACTCTGCGAGACTCGCGGATCGTGAAGGCCTTGCGTGTCCACGAGCTCGGCGAACCCGAGCAGGTCATGGTGCTGGAGGACCGCCCGGAACCGGACGTCCGGCCCGGTGAGGTGCGTTTGCGGGTCCACGCCGCGGCGTTGAACTTCCCCGACGTGCTGATGTGCCGGGGTGAGTACCAGGTCAAGCCGCCGGTGCCGTTCACCCCGGGAGCCGAGGTCGCCGGCGTCGTCGAGGCGCGGGGCGAAGGCGTCGAAGGGGTCGAAATCGGCCAGCGCGTCCTCGCCATCCCGACGTTCGGCAACGGGGGCTTTGCCGAGTCGACGACCGCGAACGCGGCCGGGGGAGTGTTCCCGGTACCCGAGTCGATGCCGTTCGCCGCGGCGGCCTGCCTCCACGTCGTCTACCAGACCGGGCACCTCGCGCTGCACCGGCGTGCGGACATCCAGCCGGGCGAGACGCTGCTCGTCCACGCGGGCGCCGGCGGCGTCGGTACCGCCGCGATCCAGCTCGGGCTCGCGGCCGGCGCGAAGGTCGTGGCCACCGCCGGCGGCGCCGACAAGGTCGAGGTCTGCCGCAAGCTGGGCGCGCACCTCGCCCTCGACTACCGCGAGCACGACTTCGTCGACGCGGTGAAGGAGTTCACCGACGGCCGCGGCGCGGACGTGATCTACGACCCGGTCGGCGGCGACACCTACGACCGTTCGACGAAATGCATCGCGTTCGAGGGCCGCATCCTGATCATCGGGTTCACGAGCGGGCGCTTCGCGCAGGCGCGCACGAACCACGTGCTCATCAAGAACTACTCCGTCGTCGGCGTGCACTGGGCGCTGTACAACGTCGTGAACCCCCAACTGGTGCGCGACACCCACGACGAGTTGGTTCGGCTCTTCGAGGCGGGCGAGATCGACCCGCTGATCTCCGAACGCGTCTCGCTCGCGGAAGTGCCCGCCGCGTTGAGCCGGCTCGGTTCCCGCGGCACGCACGGGAAGATCGTCTGCGAGTTGTGAGCGCACCGTTCGTCGAACGGCGCACCTAGGACTCGGACGCGAGCCTTTCCCGGAAGAACGAGAGCACACGGTCGAGGGCGTCCTTCGTGGGGTTGCCCGGCTCGTCGACGAGATGCTCGGTCACGACCGAGTGCGCGGCTCGGGGGAAATTGTGCGGGTTGCCCTTGCTGCTGTCGATCTCGATCGTGATCACGCGGTCGCCGAAGACGTCGCGGCAGGTGTTCGAAGCGTTCCGGCCGAACGGCCGGATCGTCGGTGAAGCGCATCGCCAAGAGGCAGAGATCCTCACGCTCGACGACACGGGCGAGGTCGGCGTCGGAGAGCCCGAGCGCGCGCTTGCGCCGCTTGCCGCCGGGGAACGGCAGGGACGGCTGACTGAGGACGGGCGCGAGCATCGTGTCGTCGACCGCCATCGCGAGCGCGAAACCGCCGGTGAAGCACATGCCGATCGCGCCGACGCCCGGCCCGCCGCATTGCTCGTGGAGATCACGGGCGAGGGCGCGCAGCCAGTCGATGACCGGCGAGGTGCGGTTGAGCGCCCAGTTGGAGAACTCGCGCGAGATGCAGGCCTTGGTGATCGAGCTCACGATGTAGCCGAACGACGGTTCTCGCCCGGGTGTGCCGAACAGGTCGGGCAGGGCGACGGTGAAACCGGCGTCGACGAGCCGCTGCGCGAATCCCGCGACCTTCGGCGTGATGCCCGGGATCTCGCTCATGACCACGATCCCCGGGCCGGAACCGGCGCGGAACACCGTCTTGGTCTCACCGTTGTACGTGAACGTCGTCTCGGTGAAACCCGCGAGCGTGTTGGTCATGCGGGGAGACTAGAGCCGGGTCGACTAGAACCGGGCGAGCTCGTCGCGGAGCTGACCGAGGCCCATGCTCCCGAGGTCGAGTGCGAACGTGTGGAACTCCTTCAGGTCGAAGGCCGATCCCTTGCGCTGTTTCGCCTCGGCGCGACATTCGAGCCAGACCCGCTCGCCGACCTTGTAACTGATCGCCTGGCCGGGCCAGCCGAGGTAACGGTCGACCTCGCTACGCATGAAGACCTCGGGGAAGCGGCTCCGGCCGATCACGAACGGCAGCGCGAGCTCCGCAGTCCACTTCTCGCCCGCGTGCGGTTCGCCGGCGATGATCGGCAGCTCCAGATGCATGCCGATGTCGACGACGACGCGCACCGCGCGGATCGCCTGCGCCGCGAGCATGCCCATCTCGTACGCGGGGTCTTCGAGGTAGCCGAGCTCGCCCATGAGCCGCTCCGCGTACAGCGCCCAACCCTCGCCGTGTCCGGACACGAAACCGAACATCCGCTGGAACCGGGAGAGCTTCTCCGCCATGTACACCACCTGCGCGACCTGCAGGTGATGGCCCGGAACGGCCTCGTGGTAACAGGTGCTGACTTCCTTCCACAACGGGAAGCGGGTCTCGCCCATGGTCGGGTACCACGTGCGACCGGGCCGGGAGAAGTCTTCGGTGGGGCCGGTGTAGTACATCGCGGCCGCACCCCCGGGCGGCGCGATCATCGCCTCGCAGCGCAGGAGCGGCGCTGCGAGGTCGAAGTGGGTGCCGTTGAGATCGGCGATCGTCTGGTCGATCAGCTCCTGGTTCCAATGCTGGAACTCGTCGACGCTCTCGATCGCGCGGTTCGGGTCGGCGTCGAGGTGCTCGATGACCTCGTCGATCGACGCGCCGGGAAGGATGCGCTCGGCGACCTTGCGCATCGCCTCCTCGATCCGGTGCAGCTCCTGCCATCCCCACGCGTAGGTCTCGTCGAGGTCGAGCTCGATGCCGTTGAAGTCGCGCGCGAACAACGCGTAGCGGTCGCGACCGACCGGGTCGCGTGGGTCGGCCGCCGGCGCGTATTCGTCGCGCAGGTACGCGGCCAGGCGCGGGTACGCGGATGTAGCCTCCTCCGCCGCGTCCGCGAGCACGGTGTCGCTCGGCCGGCGTGAGGCCAGCGCGGCGGAAGAACGGTTCGGCGTCCGTCTCGCCGCCCCACGTCGCCGCCTGCTCCGCGCACGCGAGCGCCTGGCGCCGCGCCGCGACCGTTCCCTGCGCGACACCCGCGCGCAGTGCCGTCTCGATGCTGGCCAGTGAGTCGGGGACGCGCGTCATCCGCTCCGCGGCGACCGCCCAGTCGTCGTCGGTGTCGAAACGCATGAGGTCGAAGCATTGGCGGGCCGACTGGATCGGGCTGCCGATGATCCGGATGTCGCGCAGCCGTTCGCCGGCCTCGTATTGCTCGAGGTCGAGTGTGCAGCGTTCGACCATCACGGTCGCCGCGAGCCGGTCGTCGTCGTTCTCGTACGTCGTCGCGGCGAGCTCCGCGAGGGTTTCCCGCACCAGGTCCGCCCGCCGGGCCGCGCCCTCGGGGGAGTAGTCGGTCATCTCGTGGTCGTGGCCGGGGATCCCGGCGTAGGTCGCGCTGCACGGGTCGAGTGCACCGAGACGGTCGCAATAGCGGTCGGCGATGGCGAAGACTTCCGACACTGGTCCTCCCAGGAGTGGCCGGTACGGTGAGGAGTATGGCTCACCAATTCATCCTGACGATGCGTGATCTGCGCCGGGTGCACCCGCCCGACAAAGAGGTGCTGCGCGGCGTCAACATCTCGATGTTCCCCGGGGCGAAGATCGGTGTGCTCGGGCTGAATGGTGCGGGCAAGTCGACGCTGCTGCGGATCATCGCAGGCGAGGACGACGGGTATCAGGGCGAATGCCGGGTGACGCCCGGATTCTCCGTCGGTTTCCTACCCCAGGAGCCCCGGCTCGACCCCGACAAGGACGTCCTCGGCAACGTGATCGAGGGCGTCGCGAGCACCAAGCACCTCCTCGACCGGTTCGAGGAGGTCTGCAACGCGATGGGTGAGCCCGACGCCGACTTCGACAAGCTCTTGTCGGAGCAGTCGGATCTCCAGGACAAGATCGACCACGTCAACGGCTGGGACCTCGACCGCCAGCTCGAGATCGCGATGGACGCGCTGCGGCTCCCGCCCGCCGACGCGGACGTGACGAAGTTGAGCGGGGGCGAGCGCCGCCGGGTCGCGCTCTGCCGGCTCCTGCTCGGCAAGCCCGACCTGTTGTTGCTCGACGAGCCCACCAACCACCTCGACGCGGAGTCGGTGGCGTGGCTCGAACGGCACCTGCAGGACTACCACGGCACCGTCGTCGCGGTGACGCACGACCGCTACTTCCTCGACAACGTCGCGGGTTGGATCCTCGAGCTCGACCGCGGCGCGGGCATCCCGTGGGAGGGCAACTACACGAGCTGGCTCGAGCAGAAGGAGCAACGGCTCGCGCAGGAGGAGAAGGTCGACGAGACCCGGCGCCGCACCCTGCAACGCGAGCTCGAATGGGTTCGGCTCGCACCGCGGGCCCGCCAGGCCAAGGGCAAGGCGCGCATCACCGCGTACGACAAGCTCGTGGCGGAAGCCGAGTCGGCCGAGAAGCGCCAGGAGAAGGTCCAGATCACCATCCCGCCGGGTCCGCGGCTCGGCGACCTCGTGATCGAGGCGTCGCATCTGACCAAGGGCTACGGCGATCGGCTGCTGATCGAAGACCTGTCGTTCTCGTTGCCACCGGGTGGGATCGTCGGCGTGATCGGCGCGAACGGCGCGGGCAAGACCACGCTGTTCCGCATGCTGGTCGGCCAGGAAGCACCCGACGGCGGCACGCTCAAGGTCGGCCCGACGGTGAACATGGCCTACGTCGACCAGTCGCGCGAGGCGCTCGATCCCGACAAGACCGTCTACGAGGAGATCACCGGGGGAGTCGACCTCGTGAAGGTCGGCGACCGCGAGGTGCACGGGCGCGCGTACGTCGTGGGCCTCAACTTCAAGGGCTCCGACCAGCAGAAGCGGGTCGGCGATCTCTCCGGCGGGGAACGGAACCGGCTGCACCTCGCGAAGGCGCTGCTGATGGGCGGCAACCTGCTCCTGCTCGACGAACCGACCAACGACCTCGACGTCGACACGTTGCGCGCGCTCGAGGAGGCGCTGCTCGATTTCCCCGGCTGCGCGGTGGTGATCTCCCACGACCGGTGGTTCCTCGACCGCATCGCGACCCACGTGCTCGCGTTCGAGGGCGACAGCCAGGTGACGTGGTTCGAGGGCAACTTCTCCGACTACGAGGTCGACCGGCACAAGCGCCTCGGCGGCGACGCCGACCAGCCGCACCGCCTGAAGTACAAGCCGCTCACGCACTAGCGAAAGAGGCGTTCGGGCGGGCCTCGGCATGCCTAGTGTCCGGGGGTGGACCCGGACGGGGTGGTGCGGATCACGCGGTCGTGCGCGATCGCGGGCGACGAGCTCGAGTGGCGGTTCACGGCCTCGGGCGGTCCCGGCGGTCAGCACGCCAACACCTCGAACACGAAGGTCGAGGTCCGCTTCGACGTCGAGTCCTCGCCGTCACTCGGCCCGCGCCAACGGGCGCGGCTCCTGGAACGACTCGGGCCGGTCGTGCGGGTGACGGCCTCGGAACGACGGTCGCAGCACCAGAACCGCGAGCTCGCGCTCGACCGGCTCAAGGCGCGCCTCGCCGCCGCGCTCCATGTCGACCCCGCCCGGCACGCGACGAAGCCGTCGCGCGCCGCGAAGAAGCGCCGCGTCGACGACAAGCGCCGGCACGGTGACGTGAAGCGCAACCGGCGCCGCCCGGCGGGCGAGGAGTAGGCAAGTGTCGGTCTTCCTGGAAGTGCTCCTGCTCGTTGTCGGCATCGCCGCGGTGGGCGTGGTGCTCGACGCCGCCGTGCGCACGTTCGTCGTCCCGCGGGGCTCGGTCGTGCTCTTCACGGTTGTGGTGTTTCGCGTCACGCTGCGGTTCTTCTCGCTGTTCGCGTCGCCGCGCCGCACCTACGAAGCGCGCGACCGCGCGCTGGCGCTGTACGCGCCCGTCGCCCTCCTCGCCCTGCCGCTCACGTCGATGATCGTCGTCTTCGGGGCGTTCGCGTGCATCTTCTCCGGACTCGAACGCCATGCCGGTTGGCGGGAGGCGCTCATGACGAGCGGGTCGTCGCTGCTGACGCTCGGCTTCGACCGGCCCCCGGACCTCCCGTCGGCGTTCGCAGCCTTCTCGGAGGCGGTGATCGGGCTCGCGCTCCTCGCGCTGCTGATCGCGTACCTCCCGACGATCTACAACTCGTTCTCGCGGCGCGAGGTCGCCGTGACCGATCTCGCGATCCGCGCCGGGACGCCGCCGACGCCGAGCGGGATGCTCGTACGCGCGCACCTGACCGGCTTCCTCTACGAGCTCGACGGTTTCTGGTCACTCTGGATGAACTGGTTCACCGAGGTGCAGGAGACCCACACGTCGTACGGGTCGCTCACGTTCTTCCGCTCCCCGAACCCGCACCGGTCGTGGGTGACCGCCGCGGGCGCGGTGCTCGACACCGCGTCGATCCGGCTCGCGGTGCTCGACATCCCCTGGACCCCGGCCGCGCCGCTCTGCATCCGGTCGGGCTACCTCGCGCTGCGGGAGGTCGCCGGGTTCTTCGGGTTCGACTACGACGACTCGCCCGCGCCCGACGACCCGATCAGCATCACCCGGGACGAGTTCGACGAGATGTACGACACGCTCCGGGACAAGGGGGTGCCCGTGAAGGCCGACCGGGACCAGGCCTGGCGCGACTTCGCCGGATGGCGCGTCAACTACGACCGCGTGCTCGTGACGCTGGCGGGATTCGTCATGGCTCCCTACGCGCCCTGGGTGTCGGATCGATCGCCCGTCGTACCCCTGCCGCACTACGGCTGGGGCCGCAAGCGGGTCGAGATCACCCGCCGCGCGCAACGCTGAACGCCGCGCTCGAACGCCGCGCCGCTCAGAGGTCGTCGAAGATCCAGCCTTCGTCCGAGAGGTCGCGGGCGTCGCGGCGGATGAACCACTCGGCGCCGAACGCGATGCGGAACGCGTCGTCGGGCATCGAGAGGAAGAACGAGTCGGGCGGGATCTGGCTCGCGTGCGCGGCCATCGCCGCCCGTTTGCGGTCGACGAAGGCGCTGACGTCGACGGTCGTGGTGATGATGTCCTCGGGTGAGCCGAAGTCGTCCATCTGGGCGGCGTCGGGCGTGTCGGGACCGTCCGGCATCAGCTCGGACCGCTGTTCCATGAGGCGGCGGATGTGGTCGCGGTTCATCGTCGACTCGTAGACCCGGCGCGTGCCCGCGAGCTCGGCCGCGCGCACGCCGACCCGGTGCACCTGCACGTGGTCGGGGTGCCCGTACCCGCCGTGGTCGTCGTAGACGGTCAGCACGTCGGCCTGTTCCTCGCGCAGGAGCTCGGCGAGGCGCGCCGCCGCCTCCTCGACTTCGGCGATCGCGAACGCGCCCTCGTTGTTGTTCGTGTCCTCGCCGTCCATGCCGGAGTCGCGGTAGCCGAGGAACTCGACGCGGTCGACGCCCAGGATCTCGGCCGCGGCCTGCACTTCGGCGACGCGACGCTCCGTGAGCGTCTCGCCCGCGGCGAGTGCGTCCGGCGCGTATTCGCCCAGCTCGCCCCGGGTCGCGAGCACGAGCACGACGCGGTGTCCTTCGTCCTTGGCGCGGGCCATGGTGCCGCCGGTCGCGATCGCTTCGTCGTCGGGGTGGGCGTGAAAGGTGACCAGCGTGTATGCCACGTTCCCCTCCTCTGCGTCGGCTCGCGTCGGGGGATTGCCTTGTGGGACGCGGACTATGACGTTAGCGTCAGTCTTCGGTCGACGACGCAGACATCATCCGGGGGACGACATGCGGGCTCGCATCAGGAGAGGCGGTCTTACGGCGCTCTGCGTCGCGATCGTGGTGGTTGCGGCCGCGTGCGGCAACTCGAAGTCGCAGTCCACCCCGCAGACGACGCCCGCCAACACCGGTCCGGCCGCGACGACGGCACCGGCGGCCGACCTCACCAAGTTCGTTCCCGGACGCGGGCCCGGGGTCGACGACGCCAAGAAGGAGATCCGGGTCGCCGTCATCACCACGAAGACGAACCCGATCGGCGGCAAGTACGCCCAGTACGCCGACGGCCTCCAGGCCTACTTCGACATGATCAACTCCCAGGGCGGCATCTACGGGCGCAAGCTCGTGATCGTCAAGAACCGCGACGACACGATCGGCCTCCAGAACGTCCAGCAGGTGCAGGCCAGCCTGGCCGACGACAACGCGTTCGCCACGTTCGTCGCCACGCTGCAGTTCACCGGCGCCGACCTGCTCGCCCGGGCCCAGCAGCCGACGTTCATCTGGAACATCAACCCCGAGATGGCCACGCCGAAGAACGGTCCGTCGCACGAGAACATCTTCGGGTCGCTCGGCGCGCTCTGCTTCTCGTGCGGCGGCCATTACCTGCCGTGGCTGGCGCAGCAGGAGGGCTTCACCAAGGTCGGCATCCTCGCCTACAGCAAGGCGACGTCGGCGTCGTCGGGCCTGTGCGCCGACGGGACGCGCGCCAGCTACACCAAGTACGCGCCGAACGTGAAGGTCGCGTTCTTCGACGACTCGCTCCCGTTCTCGGCCGACATCACCGCCGACGTCACCCGCATGAAGGAAGCCGGCGTCCAGTTCATCAACACGTGCATGGACACGAACGAGGTGACGAAGCTCGCCCGGGAGATGAAGAAGCAGGGTCTCAACGCGGTGCAGCAACTTCCGAACGCCTACGACCACGAAGCGATGGCCGCGAGCGGCGGTGTGTTCAACGGTAGCTTCATCAACCCGCAGTACGTTCCGTGGGAGGCCACCCCGCAGTCGCCGGCGACGAAGCAGTTCCTCGACTACACCGCCGCGCACCACGTCACGACCGTCGAGCTGAGCGAGGACGGCTGGCTCATGGGCCAGATGTTCCTCGACGGGCTGAAGCTCGCGGGGCCGGAGTTCACGAAACAGAAGGTCATCGACGCGCTCAACACGCAGACGGCCGAGTCGCCGGGCGGCCTGATCGTCCCGATCGACTGGACGAAGCAACATGCCGACCCCACGAGCAGCCCCGCCGTCCGCAGCAAGTACGAGTGCGACGCGGTCATGAAGATCGTCGACAACAAGTTCGTCCCGCAGTTCACCCAGCCCGGCAAGCCGTGGATCTGCTTCGACCCGAGCCCCAACGCACCGATCCCGAAGGAACCGACGCACATGTCGTTCGCCCCCGGCGGTCAAGGTTGACCGGATCTCGACCCGCCCGGAACTGAAGCGGCCCCTGACGAATGGACAAGTTGCTCGGCGCGATCATCGACGGCGTCGCGTTCGGCTGCGTCTACGCGCTCCTCGCGGTGGGGTTGACGCTCGCCTACAAGACGTCGGGTGTCTTCAACATCGCGTTCGGCGTACAGGCCTTCGCGTCGGGCGCGGTCTACTACCAACTGCACATCGTCGACGGGTGGGGCATCCTCCCCGCGTTCGTGATCGCGGTGCTGATCGTCGCGCCGCTCATCGGCGTGATCCTCGACAAGGCGCTCTTCCGCTATCTGCGGAGTGCCCCACCGATGGCGCGGCTCATCACCGCCCTGGGTCTGCTCGTCGCGATCCCCGAGATCGTCCTGCTCAAGTTCGACGAGACCAATGCGGTGAACCCGACCGGGATCGTCCCGGGCGGCACGGTCGTGTACCACGTGTTCGGCGCCGCGCTCGACCGCGATCAACTCTCGATCATTCTGCTCGCCGCGCTCGTCGCGATCGGTCTCACGCTCGTCTTCCGTTACACGACGCTCGGGATCCGGATGCGTGCCGTCGTCGAGAGCCCGCGCATGGCGGAGCTCGCCGGGACCGACTCCGACCGCATCAGCACCGCGTCGTGGATCATGTCGAGCCTGGTCGCCGGCCTCGCGGGTGTGCTGCTGCCGACGGTCACGGGGCAGGTCGGCGACATCTACTACACGACGTTGCTCACCGCCGCGATCGCGGCTGTTGTCCTCGGTTCGCTCACGAGCATCCCACTCGCCTTCAGCGGCGCGATCGGGCTCGGCGTCGTGCAAGAGCTGCTGAACCGCTACCTGCCGACGAACAGCGTGCTCGCGAGCAATCTGCGCCCGTCGCTTCCGTTCGTCGTGCTCTTCCTCGTGTTGATCCTGTCGCCGCGGTTGCGGAACCGCAAGGAGCTCAGCGACCCGCTCGCGACCGTCGACCCACCACCGCCTGCGCCGGCATCGGGCGTACGGAGTCGCGAGCTGACGATCGCGACACGTGTGCTGGGCGTGCTGTTCTGCCTCGGCGTCGGCTACTACGTCTTCTTCCACGGGAACGCGAGCGTCGTCGGCCAGGCGATCCAGATCGCCGTCTACTCGATCATCTTCTGCTCGATCGTCGTGATCACCGGGATTGCCGGCGAAGTGTCGTTCGCGCAGGCGACGTTCGCCGGCATCGGTGGGTTCGCCTCCGCGCAACTCGCCGGCAGCGCGGGGATGTCGGTGCTGCTGACGATCGTCATCGCCGGCATCTTCGCGGCGGCGGTCGGCGCGCTGCTCGCCGTCCCGGCGCTGCGACTCGGTGGCATCTTCCTCACCCTCGCGACCTACGCGTTCGCGCTGTTCTTCGACAACGTGATCGTGAGCCTCAGCTGGGTCAGCGGCGGTCTGTTCCCGGTCGTCGCGCCCCGCCCGCAGATGGGCTCGATCGACTTCGCCAGTGACAAGTCGTTCCTCGTGCTCTGCCTCGTCATCCTGGTCATCGTCGGCTACGTCGTGATCCAGGTGCGCAACGGCACGACGGGCCGCTACCTCTCGGCGGTGCGGGGGAGCGAGGTCGCGGCCGCTTCGGTCGGGATCAACCCGATGCGTGCCCGCATCGTGGCGTTCGCGCTCTCCGCCGGTATCGCGGGCGTCGGTGGCGCGCTCCTCGCGAGCTACGAGGGGCACGCGAACAAGGTCGACTTCAACGCGACACTCGGTTTGTTCTGGGTCGTGATCGTCGTCACGCTGGGCCCGCGGACCGTGGAGGGGGCCATCCAGGCCGCGATCGGCTTCGTCCTCTTCCCGGCGCGGGTGCTCACCGACTGGTTGCCGTGGCTGGTGAACCACATTCAGCCCTTCTTCCACGCCGGTCCACTATCGAACGCCTGGGCGTCGATCTTCTTCGGACTGGGTGCGATCACCTACGCCCGCCACCCGGAGGGGATCCTCGAGGCGAACAAAGGCAAATCGCTCGCGAAGGCGCAGCAGGTCATCGACCGGTTCAAGCGAGGATCGAAGCCGCAGCCGACTCCCGACATCGCGACGGTCACGGGTGACGGGAGCCCGTCGTGAGCCTGCTCGAAGCCGTCGGCGTAACCAAGATGTTCGCGGGGATCACCGCGCTCGACCACGTCGACCTGGACGTGAAGCCGAACGAGATCGTCGGGTTGATCGGCCCGAACGGGGCGGGCAAGACGACCTTCTTCAACTGCCTGCTCGGCATCCTGAAGCCCGACGAAGGTCGCGTGCGGTTCGACGGTCGGGACCTCACCCGCGTGGCCACGCATCGCCGCGCCCGGCTCGGGATCGGCCGGACGTTCCAGCGCATCGAGCTGTTCGCGGGGATGACGCCGCGCGACCACTTCCTCGTAGCCGAGCGCGTGCGCAACGGCCGCGGGCGCGCTCTGGAAGGACGTGCTCATGCTCGGCGGTCCGTCGGCGGACGAGACCAAGCGGGTCGATGCGATGCTCGATCTTCTCGGCTTGCACCCGGTCGCCGACCGTGCCATCGAGTCGCTGAGCCTCGGTGTCGGCCGGCTCGTCGAGATCGGGCGGGCGCTGATGACGGAACCGAAGCTCGTGTTGCTCGACGAGCCGTCGTCGGGCCTCGATCGGCACGAGACGGAGGCGCTCGGGGAACAGTTGCGCGCGGTCCACGACGAACGGGGTTTCGCGATCCTGCTCGTCGAGCACGACGTCGAATTCGTGCGCAGCCTCGTCGAGCGGGTGTTCGTCCTCGACTTCGGCACGTTGATCGCGTCGGGGACCATCGACGAGGTGTTCTCCGACACCGCCGTGCGCCAGGCGTACCTCGGGGACGTCGTCTGATGGCCGCGGCCGAAGTGCCGAGCTCGACGCCGATCCTCGAGCTGCGCGGGGTCGACGCCGCGTACGGTCCGTTCCGGGCGATCTTCGACGTCTCGCTCTCGCTGATGCCCGGCCGGGTGCTCGCGCTCCTCGGCTCGAACGGTGCGGGCAAGACCACGATCGCCCGCGTGTGCTCGGGCCTCGTCGTCCCCACCTCGGGTCGCGTGATCTTCGAAGGGACCGACGTCACCGGGCGGCACGCGTACCGCTACGCGCAGCTCGGCATCGTGCATGCGCCCGAGGGCCGGTCGGTCTTCGCGTCGTTGACGGTGGAGGAGAACCTCGAGCTGACGTTCCGGCGCAGCCGCGGCCGCAACGGCGTGCGCGACGCGCTCGACGAGGCGTTCACCATGTTTCCTCGTCTCGGTGAGCGCCGCCGCCAGCTCGCGGGCACGCTCTCGGGCGGCGAGCAGCGCATGTTGTCGCTCTCACGCGTGATGGTCGAGCATCCGCGCCTGCTGATCGCCGACGAGCTGTCGCTCGGTCTCGCGCCGATCATCGTCGACGAGGTGTACGGCATGCTGGCCCGGATCCGCGACGCCGGCACGACGCTGCTGATCGTGGAGCAACACGTCCACCATGCGCTCGGGCTCGCCGACGACGCGATCGTTCTCGTCAAGGGCGAAATCGCGTACTCCGGTCCGGTGTCGGAGCTGGGCGACCTGCAAGCGCGCGTGCTCGGCGGGAACGGCGACTGATCAGGGCTCGACGAACCGCCTGACGAACGCGAGCGCGAGGTCGGCGACGTCCCGCCAACCGTGGTCGATCGTCAGCGAGTGACCGCGTCCGGGGATCTCCACGATCTCGGTCACTCCGGGATTGCGCTTCTGTTTCTTGAACGACGCGTTCGCGATCGCCCACGGCACGGTGTGGTCCTTCTCGCCGTCCATGATGAGCAGCGGGCCCCGCTCGGGGTTCTTCGAGTTGACCTTCACCTCCGTCCACGGGTTCAGGTTCGCGGTCGCCGCCTGGAAGAGCGGCGTGCCCGATCCCGGAACCGCGTAGGTGTTGTAGAGCTCGTGCGCCTCGGATTCGCTGACGGCGTTCGCGAACACGAAACGGAACTGGTCGTACGTCAACGGCACGGCGCGTCCGTGATTGGCCGGGTTGCGCAGGACGGGCGACGCCGACTTGAGCGCGGAGATCGGCAGGGGCAACACACCACGGAAGGGGGCCGGGTCGATGGCGACGCTCGCGGCGGACACCCCGCGCCCCGCGAGGATCTGGGCCAACAACCCGCCGAACGAGTGCCCGATGAGCGCGGGTTTCGTGCGCAGCTTGCGGACGACGCTCTCGAAATGGTCGGCGATGTCGCCGACGGTCTTGTGCGCGAACACCTCGGGGTGGCGCTTCGCCTCGTCGACCGTGTTGGGGTCGTCGGGCCAGCCCGGCGTCAGCGTCGCATAGCCGGCTTCCTCGAACACGGCGCGCCACGGGTCCCAGCTGCTCGGCAGCAGCCAGAGTCCGTGGACGAAGACGACGGCCCGGCGTTTGGACGAGTTCGCCGCGTCGATCTGCCCCGCCTCGAATTGGGTGATGTCCGCCACGGTGTGCCTCCCACTCGGTCCCGGCTCATCTTCCCGGACGTGCGGGCGTCGATCAATGGCGACCGGGCTCCGGGTTCATGCGCCGCGGGGTAACCGCGGGGCTACGCGCCGAACAGGGCCGCGTGCGTGACGCGGGCCAGCGTCTCGGCGATCGCGTCGGGTCCGATGCGCACCTGCTCGGTCAGCGCGTAGTAGTTCAGGCGTTCGAGCATGGCGACGAGCACGAAGGTCGCGACGGTCGGGTCGAGATCGGGCGGCGCGACCTCGGCGACCCGGCCGACGATGACGCCGGTGAACTGGGTCAGCAGGTCGGTGCCGAGCCGGCCGAACTCGCTGCCGCCGATCTCGGCCTCGGTCCAGGCCCGGATGACGGGCCCGTGCCGCTCGTAGACCTCGACGAACTGCGCGATCCAACGTTGCAGCCGCGCCCGTCCCGTCGCCCCCGCGCGGAGCGGCTCCATGCTCTCCGCGAGCGCCTGCATCTCCTCGGCGACCTCGGCCGCGAGCGCGCGGAACAGCTCTTCCTTGTTCGAGAAGTAGAGGTAGAAGGTCCCGTGGGACGTCTTCGGCGAGTTTGACGACGTCGTCGACGCGGGTGGCGTGGTAGCCCTTCGACGCGAGCACCGTTTCGCCCGCGTCGAGCAGCCGGCGCCTCGTGTTGCGGCCCCGCGCCCGAAGTTCCCGTGGTTCGCTGAGTGCCCGCCGGCGCGCAGCGGGTTGGCTTCCACCGGCCCGGGGCACGCGGGAAGGCTAGGCCGGACCCGACGTTCGTGTCATGTTTCCGGCCTCTCGCCCTGACTGGACCAGCCCTGCGCCGCTACGCTCCGACGCCGACGTCAGCTTCGGAGGGCCCAGTGAGCGTGACCACATACGACACCGTTTCGGTCGGCGAGGAACGGACGAAGGAATTCCCGGCACTGACACGGACGATGTTCGTGAAGTACGCCGGCGCCAGCGGCGACTTCAACCCCATGCACCACGACGACACGATCGCGACCCAGGTCGGGAACCCGTCGGTGTTCGGCCACGGGATGCTCTCGATGGGCCTCGCGGCCCGGGTGCTGAAGGACTGGTTCGGCCCCGAGGCCCTGCGGCGGCTCCAGGTGCGCTTCGCCAAGCAGGTCTGGCCGGGCGACGTGCTCACCTGCACGGCGACGGTGAAGGCGAAGCGCGACGAGGGTGGCGAGCACCTCGTCGACCTCGAGTTCACGGTCGCGAACCAGGACGGCGTCACCGCCGTCATCGGCGAGGCCACCGCGGCGGTCGCGTAGATGGGATTGCTCGACGGCCGGGTCGCGATCGTCACCGGCGCGGGCCGGGGCATCGGCCGTGAGTTCGCGCTCTGCTTCGCGGGGAGGGCGCGTCGGTCGTGGTCAACGACGTCGGCGTGTCCCTCGACGGCCGCGGTACCGACGAAGACCCCGCCGCGCAGGTCTGCAAGGAGATCGAGGCCCTCGGGTCGAAGGCGGTCCCCAACTACGACTCGGTCACCGACTTCGACGGTGCCGCGAACATCACCCGTACCGCGGTCGAGGCGTTCGGGACGGTCGACATCCTCGTCAACAACGCGGGCATCGTGCGCGACAAGACGCTCCTGAAGATGGACGAGTCCGACTTCGACTCGGTCGTCGCCGTCCACATGAAGGGCACCTTCAACTGCACCCGGCATGCGGCCGAGGTGATGAAGGAGAAGGGCTACGGCCGGATCGTCAACATCACGTCGTCGGCCGGTTTGCGGGGCAACTTCGGGCAGACGAACTACGGCGCGGCCAAGGCCGCGATCATGGGGATGACGTTCGTGTGGTCGATGGAGCTCGGCCGGTACGGCGTCACCGTCAACGCGGTCGCTCCGGCGGGTGCGACGCGCATGACCGCCGCGCTCTACGAGCGTTCCGGCAAGGAGCCGCCGCCGGAGGAGAATCCCGCGCTCAACGCGCCGCTCGTCGCGTTCCTCGCGTCGGAGTCGGCCGGTCACGTGAACGGGCAGATCCTCGGCCGTACCGAATACGCCTACACGCTCTTCCAGCACCCCAAGCAGATCGCGTGGATGTGGAAGGACGGGGGGTGGGACGCGTCCGAGGTCGCCGCGAAGTTCGACGCGACCCTGGGCCAGCACCTGCAGCCGGTCGGCATGGTCATGCCGAAGTCGATGGAGAAGTGATCTGGCGTCTGGGCGTCGTCGACGTGACCTACGCGTGTCACGCCGACGTCATTGATCGCGCGGCCGCGGCGAAGGCCGACGGATTCGAGCACATCGACTGCATGCTCGGTACGGATCCCGCAGCGCTCGTCCTGCCGATCGGCTGCCCGACGTCGTTCCCGAAGCCGGTCGACGAGTGGTGCACGACGCCCGCCCCGAGCGAGGAGCTCGACGGTGCATGGGAACGGGCCGTGCGTTGGTGGCGGCGGGCGCCGCACGCGCTGCTCGAGCCGTGGGCGGGTGCCACGGTGAATTCCCTCGAGAAGATCCGCGCGTTCCGGGCCGAGGTCGGCGAGGTTCCGCTGCTCATCGATACCGGCCACGTGGCCGACTGGGGTGGCGACCCCTACGAGTTGCTCGACGCTCGCCGGCCACGTGCAGCTGCGCCAGGGCAAGCCCGGCCACACGCAACTGCACGTCGACGACCCGACCGGCGTGATCGACTTCGCCGAGGTGTTCCGTACCCTCGAGCGCATCGACTACCGCGGGACGCTCAGCGTCGAGTACTTCGATCTTCCCGGCCAGGGTTGGCCGCTCGACGACCCGGTGCAATGGGCGTGCGACCTCGCGGCGAAGCTCCGCGGTCTCCGGTTCTAGAACGAACGCCCGGGCCAGGTCGGGAGCGGGAGGCCGGGCGTCGGCATCCCTGCGAACGCGACGAGTTCGCCCGGGAGCGCGTCCGTGACGAACAGCGTCCGCAGGTCGTCGCCGCCGAAGCAGCAGTTCGTGGTGAGGCCCTTGCCCTCGATGGGCAGGAAGTCGGCGACCGTGCCGTCGGGATCGACGATGCGGATGCCGTGCTCGATCGTGGACGCGACGTAGAAGCGGCCGTCGGCGTCGAGGCAGAAGCCGTCGCCGCCGCCGGGGCCGAGCGTCTCGATCGACCCACTCCCGTTCGCCGTCGGGGAAGACCCGCTGCAGACCTCGGCGCTCGACCACGACGACGAAGCCGTCGCGGTCGAACGCGATGCCGTTGCAGTACTGGAAGCCGCTCGAGAACGTCGTGACGTGCCCGTCATGGTCGTAGACCATCGACGCGGCCCTGGCCGTCCTCGTGCGGCGGGTAGTGCCCGGGGTCGGTGAAGTAGATCTCGCCGTCGAGCGAGACCGCGAGATCGTTGGGCCCGAGGTAGCCGGCGTCGGAGAGGTACGTCACGTTGCCGTCCGGCGTCGCGAGCTGCAGGCCGGGGACCGCGGGGACGCACAGCGGGAGGTCGGCGAACACGCCCGGCAGCACGGAGAAGTCGATGCCGCCGTTCTGCGTCACGAGGATCGAGCCGTCGGCGGCGAGCGCGGCGCCGTTCGCGCCGCCGCTCGTCTCCGCGAACCGTTCCACCCGGCCGGAATCCAAGCGGACGCGGAACAGCGCGCCCGCGGCGACGCTCGTCGCGACAACGGTGCCGTCGGGGCACCACACGGGACCTTCCGCGAAGGGGATGCCCCGCCCGACGACGACTGACTGCACGGTTACATGGCTCCCTTGCTTCGCCCGGGGGCTCGCGGCGTCCGCACGGTTACATGGCTCCCTTGCTTCGCCCGGGGGCTCGCGGCGTCCGCACGGTGGCACCGTAGGTCGACGCCGCGGTCGCGGGGTAGCTTCTGCCGTCGTGCGCATCATCGCCCAGCTCGGCACGGCGTCGGCCGAAGCCGACCGCATCCAGCGCGGCGTTCCCCGATGTCGAGCTCGTCGAGTTCACCGGGGGCGAGCCGCCGGCGGGATTGACCGCAGACGCGTTCTTCGGTGGCTATCTCGGCTGGGACGCGATCCTCGCGCTGGCTCGACGCCGCGGAAGTGGGCTGGGTGCAACTCTCGGGGACCGGTGTCGACAACGTCGCGAGCCGGCGGTGTTCGAGCGCGGCCGCGTCGTCACGTGCGCGCGCGGTGCCAGCGCAGTGCCGATCTCGGAGTGGGTCATGGCCGCGATCCTCGCGTGGGCGAAGCGCTTCCCCGAGACGTTCCTCTCCGAACCGCCGAAGCACTGGAACTTCCCGAATCCCGCGCTCGACCGGGTCGAGGGCTCGACGCTCGCGCTCGTCGGCCTCGGCGGGATCGGCGCCGCGATCGCGACCCGGGCCCTCGCGTTCGGGATGGAGGTGCGCGCACTGCGGCGCACCGACGCGCCCAGCCCCGTCGAGGGCGTCGAGTCGTCCGGACCCTCGACGAGCTCCTCCCGGGCGCCGCGCACGTCGTGCTCGCCGCGCCCGTCCACGGCGCGCACCCGCCACCTGCTCGATGCGCACGCGTTCGCCAAGATGAAGCCGGGCGTGCACATCTGGTCAACATCGCGCGCGGCTCGCTCGTCGACCAGGACGCGTTGCGGGTCGCGCTCGACGACGGCACGGTCGCGATGGCGACGCTCGACACCGTCGACCCCGAACCGCTCCCGGCCGGCCACTGGCTCTACACGCACCCACGGGTGCGGATGACCGCGCACATCTCGTGGTACACGCCGCAGCTGCAGGCCGCTGCGGTCGACATCCTCATCGAGAACATCGGCCGCTGCCTGCGCGACGAGCCGCTGCTGCACGTCGTCGATCCGGCCGAGGGCTACTGAGTGCCCGGCGCGGTCGTGGTCGGGACCGGCTTCGGGTGCCGCGTCCATGTGCCGGCGTTGCGCAACGCGGGCTTCACCGTGCACGCGCTCGTGGGGCGCGACGGAGCGCGCACCCGGCGGCGCGCCGACCGGTTCGGGATACCGCACGCCTGCACGACGCTCGCGGCCGCGCTCGAGCTTCCCGGCGTCGACGCGGTCACGATCGCGACCCCACCCGATACGCACGCCGCACTCGCGGTGGAGGTCTGCGCGGCCGGACGGCACGTCGTCTGCGAGAAGCCGTTCGCGCTCGACGCGGCCGAGGCCGCGAGCATGCTCGCGGCCGCGCAACGAGCAGGTGTGACCCATCTGGTCGGGCACGAGTTCCGGTGGGCGCCGGATCGGGCGCTCGTCGCGCGGGTGATCGCGTCGGGTGCCATCGGCGAGCCGCGGCTGTTCTCGTTGATCTCCTACGTGCCGCTGGTCGCCGATCCCGATCGCGCGTGTGCCCGACTGGTGGTTCGACGCGGCGCGTGGCGGTGGTTGGCTCGGCGCATCCGGCTCCCACATCGTCGACCAGGTGCGTACGTGGGTCGGCGAGATCGCGTCGGTGAGTGCGGTGTTGCCGACTGTGAGCGCGCGGACGGGCGCGGCCGAAGACACGTTCGTCGTCCGGCTCACGACCCGCCGTGGCGCCGAGGGAGTGCTGCAGCAGACCGCGGCGTCGTGGGCGCCGCAGGTCGCGGGCATCTCGATCGTGGCCGGCACCGACGGGACGATCGAAGTCACGGGCGACGGGGTGTTCTGCGCGGACCGGGCCGGACGGCGCCGCCTCGACGTGCCCGCCGACCTCGAGCTGCCGAGCCCGCCTCCCTCCGACGACCCGCGGGAGCGCTACACGCACCTCGAGCTCGGGCCGTACACCCGGCTCGCCGAAGCCTTGCGGGCCGGTGTCGAAGGTCGCGCGCCGGCGTCGGCAGTGCCGCGGCCGACCTTCGCCGACGGGTTGGCCGAGATGCGGATCCTCGACGCGATCCGGACCTCGGCCGCGGCGGGGGGCGCCGTCGCCGCGGTTCCGGGGTAGAACGTGCGCATGCACGTTCTCATCGCGACCGACGGATCACCGAGCTCGATCGACGCGGCCCGGCGGGCGGGCAGCCTGCTCGGCTCGGCCGAGCACGTCACGCTGCTCACGGTGCTCACCGACGTTCCGGGCGACGACGCCGGCGGCTTCGAGGGCTCGGTGTTCACGCCCGGCGAACAGGACAAGCTCTGGAAGGAGGAGCTCGCCGAGGCCGGAGAGGAGCTCGAGCGAACGGCGGCCGCGCTCACGAGCCTGCAGATCGACAAGCGGGTCGAGGTCGGCGACATCGGCGGCACCGTGTGCCGGATCGCGTCCGAGCTGCACGTCGACGTGATCGTCGTCGGTTCGCACGGCCGCAGCGCGATCGCGCGCATCCTGCTCGGCTCGGTGAGCGAGCAGATCGTGCGCCACGCCCCCTGCCCGGTCCTCGTGGTCCGCCCGACGCCCGAGACTGCCAAGTAGCAGTCGGGCCTCGCGTCCTGCCGTGTGCGCAGGGCCGCAGGACTTTCGGCTCTACCGCCGAAGAAGTCGCCACGGCACGATCGAAGCATGCAACCCGGCGCGGTGAACATCGACATACCGGCCCCGGTGATCAGTGAGTTCGACGCGGGTGTGCTCGATCACCTGACCGAGCACCTCGCCGGTGAAGTCGAGATCCTCGACGAATACCGCAAGCTGGCGGAGTCGTCGGACGCGCCCGTCCGCTACCTCGCGCAACTCATTCTCGAGGACGAGATCCGCCACCACCGCGTGTTGACCGAGCTCGCGAATCAGTTCCGCTCGGCAACGTCGCTCGTGGAGCGCACACCGCACGTGCCGTGGTTGACCAAGAGCACGGACCGTCACGATCTCGCCCGGACCGTTCGGCGACTGCGCAAGTACGAGCGCCGCGACCTCCGCCAACTCCGGAAGCTGTCGCGGCGGCTTCGCCCGATCCGCGCGCACTCCCTCGATCCCGTGATCGTCGCCACGCTCGAGATGGACACGCGCAAGCACCTGCGCTACCTGCGCGAGCTCCAGCGCATCGCCCGCAGCCGATAGCCCTGTTGCCGTTTTCGGCTCGTGAGGCTCGTGCGTCGCATTTCGGCGCGTCTGCCCTCGGGTCCTTGCCCTGTGCAAGAGGTTCTCGTAGGGTCCGGCCGGTTCAAGATCGGTTTCGGCAAAAGGAGAACGACGCATGGGCAAACGTTCAATTCTTCTCGCATTCTGCGCGGTCGTCGCGCTGGTCGTACAGGGAGCTCCGGCAGAGGCATCCCCGCACTCGGGACCACCGATCTGCTCGAGCGCGGGCGCGGCGATCTCGGGTCACTACGACAGCCTGACGATCGCGGGCAACGCGTACGTGCGCAACGGGGCGCGCCTCGACGTCTCCGGCGATCTCACGATCGCGACCGGTAGCTGCCTCGACGCGTTCACGTTGGGAACCGTCACCGTCGGGGGCAACCTGCTCGTGGGCCGGGGCGCAACGCTCGCGCTCGGCTGTACGCCGAACGCGATCGGACCCGTCGGACCGTGCCACACGACGACGACACACGACCGCGTCGGCGGGAACATCGTCGCGGACCACGCGTGGACCATGTACCTCGACGGCGACACGGTCGAGGGCAATGTCGTGTCGATCGGTGGTGGTCCGGGCGCGACCTTCAACCCGTACGTGAACTTCCCGATCAAGGACAACACGATCAACGGCAACCTGGTCGTGAGGGGCTGGAAGGGCGCGTGGTTCGGTGCGCTGCGCAACCACGTGCGCGGCAATGTCGTCATCTCCGGGAATGTCGGCGTCGCCCGCGGCGGCGGCGGGACGCCGGACTCGACGGAGATCGCGACCAACCACATCGCGGGCAACCTGATCTGCAACGGCAACACGCCGGCCGCGCAGATCGGCGATTCCGGCGGCACGCCGAACGTCGTCCGGGGACACGAGCTCGGAGAGTGCAAGGGACTCTGAGCCTCTGAGTGGACGGTGGTGGCGGGAGGGTCGACCTCTCGCCACCACCTCAACCAAGCTGTCGGCGAGCGGCGCGCTCGCCGGCGCGAGCGGCAGCAAGATCATCGTCGTGCTGCCGGCGCCGGTGCGACGAACTTCACCGTGACCTGACGAACCTCACCACCGCTCGCCGTAGCGCTCCCGGTGGGTGTGCTCGGCGAACGGGGCCCGGCGGGGCGGCGCGAGCGGCCGCGCCGGATGGCCGATCGGGACGAGCGCAATCGGCCGCACGTGCTCCGGGAGGCCGAGGATCTCCTGCATCTCGGCCCGGAAGCCCGCGGTGATCGTGGTGAGCGCGCTCCCGAGCTCGAGGGCCGTCGCCGCGAGCAGCAGGTTCTGCACGGCGGGGAAGATCGACGACGGGATGGTCACTTCGAGACCGCGCTGCACGTCAGCGCACACGACGACGTTCACCGGAGCGTCGGCGACGCCGCCGGTCGCGCCCTGATGGACATCGGCCAGCAGACGGGGAGTGAGCCGCGTCTCGGAAGAGGTACGCCCGTGCGCCTCCCATGCCCGCCGGGAGAGGTCGCCGATCGCGTTGCGCGTCGCCGCGTCGCGCACGACCACGAACTCCCACGGCTGTTTGTTCTCCGCGCTGGGTGCGAACGTCGCCGCGGTGAGGATTTGGGTGATCGCGTCGTCGTCGACGTCGGCGGTCGAGAACGATCGGCACGCGCGTTGGCGGGCGACGACGGCGAAGAAGTCGTCGCTCATGTCCGGTCGCTCGCACCGACGCGCACGAACGAGTTGACGTACATGATGCGCAGGCTCGGGCCTCGCGCCCAGTGCCGGAACGCGTCGGTCGTCTCGTCGCCGATGCGTTGCATGACGAGCGGCGTCATCGATTTGAACGCGGCTTCGGGGTCGTCGGTGTCCATCTCGTAGAAGTGCATGAACCGCGGGTCGCCGCCGGTGACGTTCTCGTAGGGAGTGATCATGCAGTAACCCGGCACGGCCGCCTCGGCGATGTGGCGGATGTGCACGAAGTCGGCCCAGTCTCGCAATTCCTGCGCGCGCGCCGGGTCTTTCGGCGAGATCAGCACGAGGGAGAGGCCGACGGTCGGCCGGCCGGTCACGATGCCCTGGCCGGGGCGCCGGTAGTGGCGGAAATGGTGCCCGCTGATGCCGGCCGGCGGGGATGGGGCGACGAATCCGTCGTCGACCTCGTACACGCCCAGGTGGTCGAACTCGGGGAGCACCGGCGGCAGGTCGGTGCGCCCGCGCTGCACGTTCCGCCACCAGGTCGCGCGCTGCCCGCCGGGCTGCGCGAGCACCTCGGGGACGCGGGTCGACGCGTACCGGTCGAGGGCGAGATCGGTCATCTCGAGGTAGAGCCCGGCGGTGATGCGATCTTCCACGGTGTTCTCCTACGGTGCCGGCATCGGGCGGCACAGGAGCTGGCTGGTCCCCATCGCGAGGAGCGCGCCGTCGCGCGACCAGACCTTGCCCTCGCAGCCGATGATGCCGGCGTTGGCGCTCACCGACGTCGCCTGCGCGAACAGCCACGGTTCCCCGATCCGGGCGCGGTGGAACGCGCACGTGATGTCGATGCTCGGCGCGATGTAGCCGCTGTCGACGTGCAGCTGACAAACGGCGGGCCACCCGAGGGTGTCGATGAGGATGAGGGAGCGGCACGCGTCGACCCAGAGGTCGTCGAACGTCGCCGTCGGCCGGAAACGGTAGAAGCGCTCGAAGCTCGGATAGGCGGGCGTGCGCTCCAGCCACGCGTCGCCGGAGACCCATGTCTCTGCCCGTTCGTCGAGATTCGACCAGAACTTGTACATCGGTTCGATGCCCGCTTGGGCCATGCCGTGCCGCGGTCGACGGCACCGACTCCGGGTCGAAGGTCGCCGGGCTGAGGGCGAGCTCGTGTTCCAGCCCTTCCATCGGCGCGCACGTCCATACGAGCGCCTCGAAGATCGCGTTCTTGCCCTGCTTCATCGACACTCTGATCGACTCCGCGCGCTTGGTCAGGCGCAGTGTCTTGGTCTCGAGGATCACCTCGCCGAACGTCGCGACGCCGAGGAAGTGGCCGGCGATGCTGACCGGCCGGCCGAACTGCGAGTGCTCGCCCGCGGCGCGCAGCGCGATCGAAGCGATGTAGCCGCCGTTCGGGCCCCAGATCTCCCAGTCCCGCGAGATCCTCGCCGAGTACCGGCCGATGCTGCCCGTGACCTTGGTATCGAGTGCGAGGTCGCCCATCGCCTCTAGGAGCCGATGCTGCAGGAATCGTCGAGGCCGAGCACGTGCAGGGTGCGGCCGAGCGCGAGCCAGCCGCCGATGCACACCGTGAGGTCGAGGATCTCGGCGTCGGTGAAGGTCGCGGCCGCGCATGCGCGCGTAGAACGCGTCGTCGATGCTGTGATGGTCGAGGGCGAACCGCTCGGCGTACTCCACCGCCAGGCGCTCCCGTTCGGAGTAGCCGGCGTGACTCTGCCAGTCGAGCACGTGCGCGTAGTCGTCCTCGGTGACCGCGTCCTCGGCCCCTGGCGTGGAACGCCACTGCTGGCAGATCATGCACCCGTTGATCTGGGCGATGCGCATCCGCGCCAGCTCGCGCTCGCGGACGGGCACGATGCTCTGCTCGTAGATCGCGTGGCTCAACGCGCCCGCGCCGATTCCCATCTCGGGGCGCAGCGCCCACACCCTGACCTCGGGATCGGCCTTGCCGGCCGGGACTTCGATGTGCGGCATCAGTCGACTCCCAACAGCTCGCGCGGGTTGTCACACGCCATGTGTCTGATCTCTGCCTCGGTGACGCCTTCTGCGTACAGCGCGTCGGCGTAGGTCTGCAAGCCCGCGGCCGGATGCGGGTTGATCTTCTGGCCGAAGTCGGTGCCGAGCGTGACCCGGCCGACGCCGACCTCGCGCACGGTGCCGACCATCTCGCGCGACCGTCCGGGTCGCGAGCCCGCCGATGCACGTCATCGCGCACAGCTCGATCCACGCGCCCAGCTCCGCGAGCTCGCGGCACTGCGCCGCGCTGAGGTTCGGTCCCGCGAGGTCTTCGGTCGCGTGGGTGACGAGGACCTTGCCGGTGCGCGCGAACTCCTTGACGACGGCGTAGTGCTCGGCCGCGCTCGACGTGACCGGTGGCGAGAACCGCGTCGTGCTGCTTCACCAGCGCGAGGATCTCGTGCGTCTCGGGGAGGAGCCGGTCGTCGGCGTCGGTGACGACGATGCCGGGACCGGGGATCCCGAGCTGCGCCGCGACGCCGTTGTCGAAGTCCTGGCGGCTGCTCAACGTCGGGAGCCACACGATGCGGGCACCGAGGCCCAGTGCGACCTCGACCGCGGCCGGGTTCACGCCGCCGATCTCCCGGTCGCAACAGATGCCGCCGAACACCGAGATCGCGTCGCCGACGGTCTGCTGCACCGCCCACGCGAGCGACGCGGTGGGGGAGTCGTGCGACTTCAGCACGACGGCTCGGTGGCCCGCGGCCGCGGCTTCCCGCGCGGCTTCGAACGCGTCGACGGAACGCTCCCGGTGCGGGTCCGGGCCGAAGTGGCAGTGCAGGTCGGCCGCGCCCGTGAGGTCAACGCTCATCGGCCGGGAGCTTACGCGTAGTCTCTGACGCCGATGTCAGTTTCGGCTCCGCGATCCGCCCCGCCCCCGGTCAGGCGCCCCTCGTCGCGGCCAATGCCGCGGCCCTGCTCCGGCGCAACGCCGAGCAGTACGGCGACCGGGTCGCGATCAAGTTCGCGGGCGGGGAATGGACCCACGCCGAGTACTTCGCGGAGTCGTGCCGGTTCGCGGCGCTGTTCGCGGAGCGCCTGCCGGCCGCCGGTCCGCGCCACGTGGCCGTGCTGCTCGACAACACGCCCGACTACCTCTTCGCGTTCGGCGGCGCCGCCCTCATCGGCGCAGCGGTGGTCGGGCTCAACCACACCCGGCGCGACACCCACCTGTTGCGCGATGTCGAGCACGCGCATTGCGGGCTCGTGCTGACCGAACCCCGGCACGCCGCCCTCCTCGAGCCGATCGCCGATCGCCTGCCGCCGGTGCTCACCTCGTCCCGCTTCGCCGACGGCGACGATCCCGCGACCGAGATCGGCGTGTCGCTCGCGGACGCGCTCGCACCGTTCGCCGGAGCGCCGCGACCCCGGGCTCGAACCCGACGTCGACTCCATCTGGGCGCTGATCTTCACGTCGGGGACCTCCGACGCGCCGAAAGCCGTCATCTGCTCGCAACGTCGGCTGCTGGTCACGGGCAAGCGCATGTCGATGATCATGGACCTCGGCGAGAACGACGTCGGCTACGTCTGCATGCCGCTGTTCCACTCCAACGCGGTGCAGGTCGGATGGGCGCCTTCGATCGTGACGCCGTGCGCGGTCGGCCTCGCACGACGGTTCTCGGCATCGGGGTGGCTGCCCGACGTCCGCCGCTACGGCGCGACGTACTTCAACTACACCGGCAAGCCCCTCGCGTATTTGCTCGCGCAGCCCGAAGAGCGCCGACGACGCCGACAACACGTTGCGCATCGCGTTCGGCAACGAAGGTTCGCCCGAGGTCGTCGCCTCGTTCTCGCGCCGGTACGGCATCGAGGTCATCGACGCGTACGGCGCGACCGAGGGCGGGGTCGCCGTGAACCGCGGTCCCGACATGCCCGCCGGCGCCCTCGGGCACGCGCCCGACCACGTGCAGGTCGTCGACGAGGCCGGAGTGGAGAAGGCACGCGCCCGGCTCGACGCGGCGGGCCGGGTGCTCAACGCGGACGAATGCGTCGGCGAGATCGTGAACATCGCAGGGGGTCGGGCCGTTCGAGGGCTACTACAACAACACCGACGCGACGGAGAAGACGACCCGCAACGGTTGGTACTGGTCGGGCGACCTCGGATACAAGGACGGGCACGGCTACCTCTACTTCGCCGGTCGCACGGCCGACTGGATCCGCGTCGACGGCGAGAACTTCCCCGCGGGCCCGATCGAGGAGGCGCTGCGCAAGGCGCCCGGTGTCGTGCTCGCCGCGGTCTACGGCGTGCCCGACGATCAGGCCGGCGACCAGGTGATGGCCGGCCTCGTGCTCGCCGACGCACCCGCGTTCGACGCGGCCGCGTTCGCACGCTGGCTCGACGCGCAGGACGCGATCGGCCCGAAGTGGCGCCCGCGCTACCTCCGGATCATGCACGACCCGCCCACGACGGGCACCAACAAGATCGTGAAGCGCACGCTCGTGCAACAGAAGTTCCGCCACGACCTCGTCGGCGTCGACGAGTTGTTCGTGCGGATGCGCGGCGACGACGCGTACCGGCCGTTCACCGCCGACGACGAGCGCGCGCTGCACGAGTCGTTCGTCCGGTACCAACGCGAACGCTTCTGGGATCTCTGACCGATGGACCTTTCGTTCTCACCCGAAGAACGTGCATTCGCGCAGGAAGTGCACGCCTGGCTCGCGGAGAACGTCGAAGTCCCCCCGCGCTTCGAGAACATCGCCGACGAGGTCGAGTTCGGCCGCCGGTGGCAGGCGCGTCTCGCCGAGCACCGGTGGGTGGGCATCCACTGGCCGGCCGAGTTCGGCGGGCGCAGCGCGTCGCCGGTCGAGGTCGCGATCTTCAACATGGAGTACGCACGCTCGCGCGCGCTGCAACCGATCAATCGGGTGGGGATCAACCTCGCGGGACCGACCCTCCTCGCGCACGGCACCGACGACCAAAAGGCGCGTTTCCTTCCCGCGATCCTCACCGCGGAGGAGATCTGGTGCCAGCTGTTCTCCGAGCCCGATGCCGGCTCCGACCTCGCGTCGCTGACCACGCGTGCGCAACGCGTCGACGACGGTTGGCTGCTCTCGGGCCAGAAGGTCTGGACGTCCTACGCGCAGTTCGCCCGGTGGGGAATCTGCCTGGCGCGGACCGACGCCGAGGCGCCCAAGCACAAGGGGATCTCGTACCTCGTCGTCGACATGACCGCGCCCGGTATCGAGGTGCGGCCTCTGGTGCAGATCACCGGCGACTCCGAATTCAACGAGGTCTTCCTCGACGAGGTGTTCGTGCCCGACGACCAGCTCGTCGGCGCGCTGCACAACGGCTGGGCGGTCGCGAACACGACCCTCGCGCACGAACGCGGCACGTCGTTCCCGTTCAAGGAACAGGTCGTGCACGAGGTGTACCTCGACGAGCTGTGGCAGCTCGCGGCGCAGCGCGGCCTGCTCGACGACTTCGAGATCAGTGACGACCTGGCGCAGTCGTTCGTCGACCTCCGGGTGTTGCGCCTGCACAACTGGCGGACGCTCTCACGCCTGGCGAAGGGGATCGAACCCGGTCCCGAGTCGAGCGTGACGAAGCTGGCATGGACCGAGATGACCCAGGCACTGTCGGCCCGCGCGCTCGACATCGTCGGCGCGGCCGCGCCGCTCTGGTGGGGCGCGGCCGACAACCCGGGTGGCGGGTTCTGGCAGCGGCAGTGGCTTTGGTCGAAGGCCGCGTCGATCGCGGGCGGGACGAGCGAGGTGCAGCGCACCATCATCGGCGAACGGATGCTCGGCCTGCCCCGCTGAGGGTTCTATGGCAGCTGCAGCCGCGTCCGGGTGGCACCCGCGTCGTGCGTCATGAACATGCCGCCGCCTTCGACGAGGAAGCCCTGGGTCGCGGTGCTGACGCCGAAGTCGGTGTCGATTCCCCTGGCCGGATGCGCGGGCAGGGCGACGGCCGGCTTTGCACCGCCGTTCCGTGCAGTCGCGCCGGTCCCGGTCGAGGTCGTCGCGCCGCGCGGCTGAGCTCGCGACGTAGCCTGCGGGCGTGAAGGTCGTCGGGTTCGATCACGTCGTCGTCAACACGCAGAACATCGAGGCGTTGCTCGCGTTCTACGTCGACGAGCTGGGTCTCGAGCCGGTGCGCGCCGACGAGTGGCGCCGCGGTGAGGTGCTGTTCCCGTCGGTTCGTGTGAACGCACAGACGCTGGTCGACCTGTTCCCGGCCGCGCGCACCGGCGAGAACATGAACCACTTCTGCCTGGTCATCGAACCGACCGATCTCGATGCGCTCGCCGCGCGTTTCCCGGCGCGCGGCGCGCCGACGGCCTGTTCGGCGCGCAGGGATACGCGTCGAGCGTCTACGTCCAGGACCCGGACGGCAATACGATCGAGCTCAGGTTCTACGAGGAGTCATCATGACGGCGACCGCGGTGTTGCTGAAGGAACGGGCCGCGTTGTGCGACACGTTCGAGCAATACGGTTCGAACGCCCCGACGCTCTGTACGGGCTGGACGACGCTCGATCTCGCCGCGCACCTCGTGACGCGGGAGGCGCGCTCGGACGCCGCAATCGGCCTCGTGTTCCCGCCGCTCGCCCAACACCTGCAGAACGTGATGGACCACTACAAGGAGCGCGGGTTCGACGCGCTCGTCGCGATGCTGCGCACGGGCCCGCCGTGGATGCATCGGACCGGGCCGCTCGCGACGGCGAACGTGAACGAGAACTTCATCCACCACGAGGACATCCGCGCGCGCTTCCGGCGCGACGCCGCGTGTGCTCGACGACGAGATGGACGCGATCCTGTGGCGAGATGCTCGGCTTCGGCGCGCGGATGTCGAAGAAAGCGGTACGGGGCGCGGCCCTGACGCTGCGCACGCCCGACGGTCGCGAGCGGGTCGTCGCCGACCGACGGCGGGAAGGTGACGATGACCGGAGCGCCCGGTGAGCTCACGTTGTATATGTCCGGGCCGCAAGGATGCGGCCGATGTCGTGATCGAAGGCGATCCCGTCGCCGTCGCGATCGTGCACGCGGCCTCGTTCGGCGTCTAGTGCCGTGTCAGCCAACCGGCGTGCCGGGTTCGGCGTCGAGTTCCGCGCGGAGCCGTTCTGTGTCGGCCGTCGAGCGAACGCTCAGGCGCAGCGGCGAGCTGTTCCTTCACCTCGCTTCGGCCGGCGGCTGCACTTCTGCCGTCACCGTTATCGGGTGTTGGTGAAGGTGCAGTCGAGCTGGTCGGCGGGGGCGACGGTGACCAGGAGACTCGTCTTGCTCGCGGACGGGCCGGTGCCGCCGTTGAGGGTGCAGGCGATCGAGCTGGTGTAGTTCGCGAGTGAGGTTCCGGCGGCGGCCGTCTCCTTGATCGTGTACGTGCCGGGTGCGGTCGTCGCCGAACCGGAGTCGCCGTTGCCGGCCGCGGCTTTGACCGTCGCGACGCCGACGATCTTCAGGTCGAAGCGCCCCGGATCGGTCGGCGGAACGAGCGTCTCGGCGAGTGTGATCGTCGCCTTGCGGGTGTTGGTGAACGTGCAGCCGAGCTGGTCGGCGGGGGCGACGGTGACCAGGAGACTCGTCTTGCTCGCGGACGGGCCGGTGCCGCCGTTGAGGGTGCAGGCGATCGAGCTGGTGTAGTTCGCGAGTGAGGTTCCGGCGGCGGCCGTCTCCTTGATCGTGTACGTGCCGGGTGCGGTCGTCGCCGAACCGGAGTCGCCGTTGCCGGCCGCGGCTTTGACCGTCGCGACGCCGACGATCTTCAGGTCGAAGCGCCCCGGATCGGTCGGCGGAACGAGTGTCTCGGCGAGGGTGATCGTCGCGGGGATCGGCGTGGGCTGCCAGTCCGGATGCATGTTCTGCGGGTTCGTCGCCGGATTCGCGGTGGTGAGCTCGTGCTGGCCACCGCCGCTCGCGCCCATCTCCCAGATGTCGCCCAGGCTTCCGGATCGGTCGCTGTCGAAGACGATTCCGCCACCGTTCGGCGCCCATGCCGGAGAGGTGTCGGTGACTTCCGGCATGTTCGTCAGACGTACGACCACCGCGCCATTGCCGCTCGCGGACGTCTTGTAGATGTGCGTCGAGAAGTCTCCGTCGCGCTCGGAGGCGAAAGCGATGTCCCGCCCGTCGGGCGACCACGCCGGATCGAAATCGTTGTAGTCGAGGTCGTTCGTGAGGTCCCGCCGGTTGCTGCCGTCGGCATTCATGACATACACGTCGGTCGCCGTCACCTCGTCCGGCCCGCAGCGCACGCACTCGTGGACGAACGCGATCTCCGTGCCGTCCGGCGACCAGGCGGGCGCGGAGTTGCCGCCGTCGGTGGTCAGCCGCACGACGAAGCCGCCGAGGGGCTGCACGTAGATGTCTCCACTCCCGTTGTCGCGTGCAGAGGTGAAGGCGATCTTCGTCCCGTCGGGTGACCAGGCCGGCAGGTTGTCGCCGCCGCTCGTGCGCTGGGTCTGATTGGTGCCGTCGGCGTTCATCGTCCAGATCGCGGAAGAGGACTCGATCTCGCGCGTGAAGGCGATCATGGTCCCGTCCGCCGAGAACATCGGGTCCTCGTCGGACCCGAAGACGTTCCCGACGTGGGGGTCGGTGAGCTGCACCTGGCCACCCCCCGATGGGCTCATCGTCTCTATAACGTTCTGACAGCAATTCCCACCGAAGCGGAGCTGTTTGACGAACGCAATCTTCCCGTTCGAGCCCGGGAACGCGGCCGCGGCCGGACTCGCGGGCGCCGCGACGGACGCGATGGATACCGCCGCGAGCGCGGTGACGAGCACGGACACGAGCGTCCCGATCTGCAGCCGTTCGAGTGTCATGGTCCCTCTCCCTCCGGCCGTGGGCGCAGCCGACGGAGGTCCGCCGCACTCACGTCCGAAATGGTGCTCCACGAGTTCCGCATCGAGCGCGACGGTCCGTCGCGTGGCCATCCTCCCGCAGGCCGTTGCATCTGTCGTGAGTAGTGAATTACTCACGACAGATCGCGGGTGACACCCTCGGCGCGATAGCTGATGCGTTGCCGGAGCGGGCATGCGTCAACCGTGTCGTTCGGCGCGGAAATGCAAGAACTCGGGCACGCGTTGAAACCTCGAGAGTTTTCGCCCATGTAGAACGTCTGGAACGGGTCACCGTCAACGAAGAAGCCGCTCGTGTTGATCGGATGCAGGATCGCCGCGCACAACACACCACCGGGGGCAAGGACCCGTGCGAGCTCGGCGACCGCCTGATCGAGATCCTCGACGTCCATCAACACCATGAAGCACACAACAAGATCAGCCGCGCCGGACATGACCGGCAAGTGCGCCACGTCGGCGAGCCCGACCGAGACCGGCGGAGTTGCGGTCGCTGCGTGTGCCAGCCCGGCCGAACCGTCGAAGCCGACGACACGGTGACCGAGCCCGATCAATTCGCGCGCGAGGCGCCCTTCGCCGCATCCCACATCGAGGGTGAGTCGACCGGGAGGCGGGACGATGCCGAGGAAGCTCGGCTTGTTGAAGAGCTCGTAGTCCGGGTCGGATCGTGTGAAGTGAATCCAGGCGTCGGTCTGTTCCACCCAGTGTTCGCGCGCCGCGCCTTCCCCCGTCGTTTCACTCTCTCAGCCCATGCCGACGCGCGCCAGAACTGTGGCGTTCGCTCATCACGTGTCGACGCGGGCCGGGGCCGTCATACTGATCGCCGTGCCGACCCGGATGCACGACGACGAGGTCGAAGTCGACGACGCGCTCGTGCATCGTCTGATCGCGACCCAGATGCCGCAGCTCGCCGATCGGCCGCTGACGGTCGTCGAGCCTTGGGGTACCGACAACGCCATCTGGCGGTTGGGCGACGACCTCGTGGTTCGGCTTCCGCGTATTCACTGGGCGGCAGGACAGGTTGAGCGCGAGGCAGTGTGGCTTCCCCGGCTTGCGCCGCACCTCCCGGTTCCCGTGCCCGAGCCCGTCGCCGTCGGCGAACCCGCCGACGGCTATCCGTATCGGTGGGCAGTGCACCGCTGGATTCCAGGCGAGGGCGCCGCGCTCGACCGAGTCGACGACCCCCGCACCTTTGCGTTCGATCTCGCCGACGTGATCCGCAGACTCCGAACCGTGCCCACCGATGGTGCCCCTTCGGCCCACGGCCGGGCCCGCGCCGTGCGCGACTACGACGACGCGACGCGCCGCGCGATCGACAACGCGAGCCACATCATCGATGCCGCAGCCGCCCTGAGCGTGTGGGAACAAGCACTGGCCGCGCCTCCGTACACCGGGCCGGACGCCTGGGTGCAAGGAGATCTCGAGGGGAACTGTCTCGTGCGCGATGGTCGCTTGTGCGGCATCGTCGACTGGGGCTCGGCCTGCGTCGGCGATCCCGCGGTCGACGTACAGGTCGTGTGGTCGCCCCTGTTCACCGAACGCTCTCGCTTCACCTTCCTCGACGCCCTCGGCGTCGACGACGCAATGCTCGCCCGCAGTCGCGGTGCGGCAATCAACCAGGCGTGTGCGGCCCTGCCGTACTACCTGCACACCTATCCGTTGATCGTCGAACGCTCGTGGCACAAGTTGGCCACCCTGGGCGTACTGCCCCGACGGAACACCTAGCCGCGCTTTACGACGACCGGTAGCCGAGCCAGTACCAGTACCGGAACAGCGCGACGAACCCGAGCCGTTCGTACACCGGCCGGCCGAGGTCGCTCGCGATGAGTGCGGTGGGTTTCGACGGATCGACGAGCGAGGCCGCGGCGGTGAGCGCGACGCCGTAGCCGCGCCCGCGCACCGATTCGAGTGTGGCGATGTTGTCGATGTGCACCAGACGAGCTCCCGCGTACCCCGATCCGCACACGACCGGCTCGTCGTCGACGTAGCCGACGAAGTGGTACCAGTCCGGTGCGGTGAGCGCGGCGGGGGTGACGACCGCGACGTCTTTCATCGGCTGGAGCTGGGGGACCGGATAGCCGTCGACCAGCGCGCGCTCGAAGTCGAAGGCCGTGTGCTCGTCGTCGACTGCGACGATGCGCAGCTCGGGCGGAGGCGGAGGGAACTCGAGGTCGGCCGGACGCAGCATCAGCGGCGGATGACCGACCCGGGTGTACCCGAGCGGTTCCAGGTCGGGCGTCGGCCAGGCGCTGTCGATCAGGTAGGGGGTCGCCGGCCCCGCCGCGTAGAACTCCCGTATGCGTTCGAGCACGGCCCGGTCGTCGTCGATCGGGCGTTCGAGCACGGCCCGGTTCGTGAACGGCAACGACGGCGACGCGTCGATCATCGTCACGAGGTTCGGTAGCCGCTCGACCCGGTCGCCCCGGGCCGTGGCGAAGCCCGCGTACGCCGCCACGCTCTCCTGCACGAAGTCGTAGAGCAGGTTGTCGCCGACCGGAGTGGTCGGCCCGCAGCCCGTCTCGAGCCCGGGTGTCTCGCTCATGGGGCGCCATTCTGCTCCGTCGGAGCGGACTAGCGTTGCGATGCGAGGGGGACACCCATGAAAGAGCTCGTGTATCACCGGCTGTTGCTTCCCGCGGTGGAACGCAACGCCGATCGCGTCGGTTTCTTCGACGGCGAATACCGCGCCACGTTCGGTCGTCATCTCGACCGGGTCGCACGCCTCGCCGACGGCCTACGCGGCCTCGGTGTCGAGCGCGGCGATCGCTTCGCGGTCATGGCGCTCAACGGTCACGAGTTCCTCGAGTGCTACCACGCCGCGTTCCTCGGTGCGGGCGTCATCAACCCGCTCAACCTGCGTCTCGCGCCGAAGGAGCTCGAGTACATCCTCGGCGACTCGGGCACCAAGGTCTGTTTCACCGACCAGTTCTTCGCGCCGGTCATGGACCGGGTCCGGAGCGCGCTCGGCCTCGAGCACGTGGTGATGATCGGCGACGGTGACGCGCCCCACGACGTCGGGTACGAGGACCTGCTCGCAAGCGCGAGTCCGACGATTCCGGACGAGCCGGACGAGGACGACGCCGCCGTTCTCATGTACACCGGCGGCACGACCGGCCTGCCGAAGGGTGTGCTCCTCGATCACCGGGCCGAGATGCTGAACCTGTACCACGTGCTGCAGGTGTGGCGATTCGGCGGCGACGACGTCTTCTTGCACCAGACGCCGATGTTCCACGCGGCCTCGATGGGCGGCATGCTCGGCGTCCCCGCGCAGGGCGGTGCGTCGGTCTTCCTCTCGCTCTTCGATCCGGCGCGGACGATCGAGCTGTGCGAACAGCACGCGGTGACGCAGACCGTGATGGTGCCGACGATGATCGGCATGCTGCTCGGCCATCCCGACTTCCGGCCCGAGCGTCTTGCGTCGTTGCGTGCGCTCACCTACGGAGCGTCGCCGATGCCGGGCGCGTTGCTCGACCAACTGCTGGCGGCATTTCCGGATCTCGACGTGTTCCAGGGCTACGGCATGACCGAATCGTCGGCGGTGCTCACCGCGCTCGGCCCGGACGAGCACCGCGCCGCGGGCCGCGGTTGCGTTCGGCCGGACGCCCGCTCCCGGGTGTCGTGGTCTCGATCCAGGGACCCGGCGGCGAGGTGCTCCCGCAGGGAGAGACGGGCGAGGTGTGTGCCCGGGGCGGCAACTTCATGGTCGAGTACTGGAACCAGCCGGACGCGACCGCGGCCGCGTTCGAGGGCGGTTGGTACCACTCCGGCGATGCCGGATACCTCGACGCCGATGGGTACCTGTTCCTCGTCGACCGGGTGAAGGACATGATCGTGACCGGCGGCGAGAACGTCTACTCCGTCGAGGTCGAGAATGCGCTCGCCTCGCATTCGGCCGTCCAGCAGGTGGCGGTGATCGGCATCCCGTCCGAGACGTGGGGTGAGGCGGTCCACGCGATCGTGGTGGTGCGGGAGGGTGAGACGGTCACGGAGGCGGAGCTGATCGAGCACGCCCGGGAGTGGATCGCCGGTTACAAGGTGCCCAAGACGATCGAGATCCGGGTCGAGCCCCTGCCGCTGTCCGGCGCCATGAAGGTGCTGAAGCGTGAATTGCGCGGAACCGTACTGGGCCGGGCGCGACCGCTCGGTCAATTGACTGATTCGGCGCGTTTTTGACAACCGCGCCGTCCAGTTCCCCCGGTGCGCATGCCGATACCGAGACGAGGATCACCAAGGGATCAGCGTGCGGCGAATTCGAGCTCTGGGGGGCACAACCGGCGACGAGGACATGCAGGCGGCCGCGCGCGAGCGCGAACAGCTGCCGGCGGGACCTTCCCGGGAGGAGGAGGCGATCCAGATCGCGGAGCGTTTGGCCGCGCTCGTCGAGAGCCGCCGTGCGGCCTCGGCGGCCGGGGCCGCACCCGTGCCGGCCGCCGCTCCCGTCGCCGGCGCCCGGCATTCGGGGCGCCTGCTCGGGAACCTCCTGCTCACCCGCGGGTTCCTCGTCGAGAGCGAGCTGACGTACGCGCTGGCGCGCCAGGCCGAAACCGGGACACCGCTCGGTCAGATCCTCGTCGATCTGCGTCTCATCACCGACCGGGACCTGGTCGAGTTGCTCGCCGAGCAGATGCGAATGCAGGTCACCGACCTGCGGCGGGCGACGCCCGACCGCGCCCTGCTCTCGTTGCTCGGTGCGGACGCCGCCCGGCGGCTCGCGGCGGTGCCGCGGCGCCGGGTCGACGGCCAGATCGAAGTGGCGGTCGCGGACCCGACCGACGACGCCGCGCTCGGCGAGCTGACGCGGCTGCTGGGCGCGCCGTTGCGGCTGCTGCTCGCGAGCCGGGCGGATATCGAGGCCGCGGTCGACCGTCTCTACAGCTGACGCGCGCCGCCCGAACCCGCCGGCCCGGGTGACGCGGGGAGCGCTTCGAGCTCGTCGAGCACGCGGAGATCGCGGGCGTGGTGCACGTCGCCGGGAAGCTCGTGCGGTTCGGGCGCGGTGTGGTCGACCCCGAGATGCGACCGGCGCAGGTACACGGCCCGCATCCCCGCGGCGCGCGGCCCGTCGACGTCGCAGGTCCAGGTGTCGCCGACGAAGAGCGCGTCGTCGGCCGCGATGCCGAGCTGATCCAGGGTGTGCGTGTAGATCCGCGGGTGCGGCTTGCGCACGCCGACCCAGGCCGACGACACCACGACGTCGAACGAACCGGTGAGGCCGGCCGACTCGATCGCCTCGTGCAGGTCCCAGTCCCAGTTCGAGCAGACGGCGAGCGCGATGCCTCGTGCCCGCAGGCTGTTCAGCACGTCGTCGACCTCCTCGTAGCGGTCGATCCGGTTGTGCGCGCCGATCTCCCGGACACGTTCGATGAACACGTCCTGCGCGTCGACCGGCATGGCGCACGCGGCGAGGATCGATCGCACACGCGCCTGCTGCCACGCGACGTAGTGGTCACGGGAGACGGAGTGCTCGTCGTGCTCGGTCCCGTCGATGCCGTCGTTCCACCAGCGTTCGCGGACGTCGTCGGGGATGTCGTAGCCGAGCTCCGCAACGAGCTCGTCCCACGACGGCCCGAATCGAGTGGTCTCCGCGAGTGTGTTGTAGAAGTCGAAGATGACGGCCCTGACCACGGTGATCCGCGCACGATCGTGTCAGGCGGTGCGGAGCATTGCGACCAGCTGCTCGATGTTTGCGTGGTCGGTGCTGTCGGAGTCCATGTGCTCGTAGCGAACCTTGTCGCCCGCGCCGATGACGAACGTCGCGCCGATCTGCTTCACACGCTTCCCGGGCTTGTGCACGCGGTGCCCACGCCGCGAGGTCTGCCACGTCGCCTTCCACGTGCGCGGGTGCAGGAGCTGGAACCAGTTGAGCGTCTCGATCGACGCGGCGTGCGCGGCGGTCGCGTCGTCGTCGACCAGCACGAGGAACGGGATCTGCTCGTCACGCGCGAACGCCTCCGCGTACCGCTGGTCGCCGGTCCCCACGGCGACGATGTCGCCGCCGGCCGCCTTGATGTCGTCGTAACGGTCGCGGAGCTGCACGGCGTGCTCGCGGCAATGCAGGCAACCGAAGTGCCGTAGGAATACCAACACGACGGGCTGGTCGCTCCAAAGATCGCCGAGCCGGTGCTTCGTGCCGGTGGCGTCGGAGAGGGACGTGTCGGAGAGCGCGGCGAGGTCCATGCGCGGAGAATAACGGAGTTCTTCCGTGGGATTCGCGCTGTTCTCACTCGCTCGCCGCGAGGAGGTGTGCGACGACGTCCGCACCCTGTCCCGCAATCAGTTTCCGGCAATCGATTGCTAGTATTTCCTTGTCGAGCGTCGTTGCGTTCCCACGCGACCCTTTCCGACGCACGCGAAGAGATGCCGCGGTCGACGTCGCGCGCAGAGAGACAAGCCATGCTGATCCTGATGGTGATCTGGGCGACGCCGCTCGGGCTCGCGCTCGCCCTGGTCCGGCGGCGGCGGCACCGTGACGATCCGATGCGCGAACGTGAGACGGCGTTCGCGACCATGCGGCGCATGGCGGAAACACCGCGCGTGCAGCTGACCGAGATGGAGCAGCGGTTGCCGGTCGTGAGCGGCCACGTGCGGATCCTGAGCGAACGACCCGTGGGGATCTCGCACCCGGGACGCGGGGCTCCGGCCCGGCGCGTCGGCTCCCGCACGCAGCGGCGGCGCACGCTGACGCCTACCCACCCGACGCTCGCGGTCATCCCCGCGCCCCCGAACGCGACCCCGACGAGTCGAGACACGGTACGCGTTCGCGCGGTTTCGTGACGAGCCGGAAGGATCGGGATCGAGGCGACGTGCGGGCGGTTGTCTCGACGCACTCGATGCCGCGCTCCAGCGCGCGGTCGAACATGCGGGCGGAATGACGGATCAGGCCCCGAACCCGGACGAACTGATCGCAAGGCCCATCGGTGTTGCGGCAAAGTCCGCCTGACCATCACCGATACCGCTCGGATCTCACTGAGACCACTGCCGGCAAGGGAGTGAAATGACCACCGACGAGAAGCCTTCCGACCCCGGATTGGCCGAGCTGCAGGAAGTCCTGAACGCATCCGGATGCATCGTGAACGTCCACGATGCGCTCGGAGAGTGGATGCAGATCCTGCTTCCCAGCGGGAAGATTCTGGCCATCGAAAAGGCGCGCGGCCACTAGGGCCGCCGGGGAATCGCCCGAGCGGCGAGCACGACCGGCCGACAACCGGGCCCGGTCGCGCTACTTCCAGTTGAAGAAGTGACTGACTTCGGCTGCTTCCATCTGCGCCCGCAGCCGGTCCGACGCGTGCACGAGCGTGACCCGTGCTCCGCGCTGCTGTCCTTCGCGCGCGATGCGCACCAACATCCCGAGCGTCCCGTCATCGAGGGACTCGACCTGCGAACAATCCAAGGGGACGGAGCGGGCGCGAACGCCGGCCGCCCGGTTTATCGCCTCGATCGTCGTCGCGATGAATTCGCGCCGAGCCGAGACATCGAGACCATCAAGAACGACGAGACAATCGGCTATCAAGCGACATCGGACCTTCCGTCGCCTACGAGGGTATCGCGCGCGGCCGGTGTCACCGACCCGGATTCGGCGCCGGAGCCGATGCCTCGCCGGGCGGACCGGGCCGTTGACTCTGCAGTTTCGGGAGCCCGGCGAGGTCGCGGCACGCGCGGATCGCGAGTGCGACGATCGTGAGCGTGGGCCCGTAACCGGTCGACGTCGGGAACACGGAGGAGTCGGTGCACACCATGTTCTCGACGTCGTGGAACCGTTGCCACCGGTCGACGACGCTCGTCGCGGGGTCGTCGCCCATGCGGCACGTCCCCATGATGTGACGCGACATCGACGCGCTGCGCGTGCCGGCCCGGTCGCCCTCGAGCGGTGGTGACGTGGCCGCGAACGTCGATTCGGCACCGGCCTCGCGCATGACGGCCTGCAGCTGCGGCGCGTAGTAGCGGGACGCGACGACCTCGTGCGGGTGTACGTCGTAGGTCGCGCGCCCGGCCGCGAATCCGTACACGTCGCGCACGCTCGGGTCGAGATCGATCCGGTTCGTCGCCTGCGGAAGATCTTCGCCTTGAACCGTGAACGCCCAGAGGCGGTCGCGCATCGCGGAGTCGAGCATCTCCCGGGTGTGCGTGATGCCGGGCGCGGTGTAGATCCCCTCCATGATCGGGCTGCCGCCGCCACCGTGTTCGGTGAGGCCACCCCGGAAGTAGGGGAGACCGTGTTGCCGGGCGAACGCGCGCACGTCGTCGTCCACGATCATGTGGTCGTCGTGCAGGTGCGTGACGGAGCGGCCGCGGTGACCGTGGAGCCGGAACGGGAACCGTCCGATCACGAACGTCTGGAAGTGGTACATCAGGTAGCGCCCGACGAGATCGGACGAGTTCGCGATCTCGGAGCGCAGCAGCAGCCTCGGCGTCTCCCACGCGCCGCCCGCGACCACGACGACGCGCGCGCTCACCTCGTGCGTCGTCCCGGCCGCGTCGCGATAGCGGACGCCCCGCGCCTGCCTGCCCGTCGCGTCGAGGAGCACGCGTTCGACGTAGGAGTCGACGCGGATGTCGCACCGTCCGCTGCGCAGCGCGTTGCGCAGCGGTGCGACCGGGTCGCCCTTCGCCTCGATCGGGCAGCCGTAGTACGCGCAGAAGCCACAGTTGTTGCACGCGGGCCGGCCGTCGTAGGGCACCGAGTTCACGCCTGTCGGCGCGCGGTACGGGTGGTAACCGAGGCCGGGCCGCGGCCTCGGTGGTCAGCACCGCGCCGAACATGTCGGCGCCCGCGGGCATCGGATACGGCCCGCTGCGCCATTCCGCGAACGGGTTCGCGCCGGCCTCGCCCGCGACCCCGATGAGGCGCTCGGCCTCGGCGTAGTACGGCTCCATCTCGTCGTAGTCGACGGGCCAGTCGACGATGTCGGCGCCGTCGATCGGGCCGAGCTCGGAGCGCGCCTTGAAGTCGACGGCACGAAAGCGCGGCAACTTTCCGTCGGCGTGGAAGCCGCCACCGCCGACCGTCGACGGCAGGTTGTTGACCTCGCCCGCGAAGAGACGCTCGCCGTCGCGTTCGTCGCGCCGGTAGCTGCGCGGTTCGAGGAACGGGTCGGGGCCGAGGAAGTACCGGCGTTGCGACTTGATCTCGTCGTTCGAGACGTGTCCGAGCGCGGCGAACGGCGCGTCGAGAGCAAGGAGATGGTTGCGGCCCTTCTCCAGCATGACGACCGACCAGCCCGCGCTCGGTGAGCACGTCGGCCGCGGTCGCGCCCGCCGGGCCCGTGCCGACGATGACCGCGTCGCAGTCGGAGGGCTCAGGCACGACCGGTCACCTCGTCGTCGGTGTAGCCGCGTGGCTGCACGTCGCCTTCGAATCCGATGACCCGCCAGCCCTCGAGGTCGGGGTTGCCGCCGTACTCCGGGGGCCCGTACGCGCCCTCGCACGCGTGCGCGTACAGCGTGTCGCGCAGCTCGCGTTGCGCGGCGAGACGGCGATCCTGTTCGGCGCCGTCGACGTTGCCGAAGTCGCCGCCGAGCGCTTCGATCCCGTCGCGGTAGATCTGCTGCCAACCGCGCCACGGACCGTTGAACTCCCGTTCGGCCAACCCACGCGAACCCTCGATGCGCGTACGCCACGCGATCTCCTCGTGCGGCGACAACGCCAGGAACTCGGAGAACGACGCCTCGCCGCCGAACCGGCCGCTGAACGGGCCGCCCGCGAAGATCAACGGCGGGTCGAAGGTGAACGCGGCGAGGAGGTTGTCGACGTAATCGGCCACGCCGAGCGCCGCGCCACCGGGGTGTTCTTCGAGCGGGGGCACGAGGCGATCGGCGGCGGCCGCAACCACCGCGTACTCGTGATCCGTGAGGAAGCGGGGCACTAGTGCTGCGAGTGGTCTGCCGGTGCGATCTTGCGGAGGATCTTTGCGAGCGTTTCGAGGTCGCGTGGACCGAGTGCCCGGAGATTCTCCGGCGCCTCGTACATGCGGGCCTGGACCTGGCTGCGAACTTTCGCCCCCTTGCGGGTGAGGGCCACGGTCCGGATCCGGCGATCGCCGGGGTGGGGCCGGCGTTCGGCCAGGCCGTGCTCCTCGAGGCGGTCGACGAGCCAGGTGACGTTCGACGCGTCGCATTTCCAGGCCCCGGCGAGCGAGCTCATGGACTGGGGCGAATCGGGGTCGAGCTGGAGGAGCGCGTGCATGGCCCCGGGATTCAGGCCGAACGAAGCGGCCATCGCGGGGAACTCTTCCTTGCGCACCATCAGGACCGCGGTGAGGAGACGCCACGCCTCGTCGGCGGGGTCGTAGACCGGGACCGGATCGGGCGTCATTCCGGAATCGTACGGGGATTCCGACAATCTTTCAAGTACATCGAAGGTTGATCTCATAAATACTTGACATTATTCAAGCAAATATGGGAGCATGCACGTATGACGGAAGCCATCATCGTCGAGGGTCTACAGAAACGGTTCGGTTCGGTCGTCGCGCTCAGCGGCGTCGACTTCGCCGTCCCGACGGGCACGGTCCTCGGCCTGCTCGGTCCGAACGGAGCGGGCAAGACCACATCCGTGCGCGTGCTCACCACGATCCTGCGCCCCGACGGCGGCCGGGCCGAGGTGCTCGGCATCGACGTGACTCGCGACCCGCAGGCCGTGCGCGAGCGCATCGGTCTCGCCGGTCAGTACGCGGCCGTGGACGAGAATCTCACCGGCCACGAGAACCTGCGCATGGTCGGGCGGCTCTCGCACCTGTCCAAGTCGGTGGTCATGACGCGGGCGGGGGAGTTGCTCGAACGCTTCGCGCTGTCCGACGCGGCCGACCGACCCGTGCGCACGTACTCGGGCGGGATGCGCCGGCGGCTCGACCTCGCGGCCGCGCTCGTGCACCGGCCGCCCGTCTTGTTCCTCGACGAACCGACGACGGGTCTCGACCCGAGCGGTCGCCAGGATCTCTGGGGCGTCATCGAGGGGCTCGTGCGCGAAGGCACCACGCTGTTGCTGACGACGCAGTACCTCGAGGAAGCCGACCGCCTCGCCGACAACATCGTCGTGATCGACCACGGTCAGGTCATCGCCGAGGGGACGTCGTCGCAGCTGAAGGCGAAGCTCGGTTCGACGATCGTCGAAGTCGGGTTCGACGATCCCGCCTCCGCCGCCCGCGCGCAGGGCGAACTGGCTCGCATCGGCCTGTGCGACGTCGGCGCCTCGTCGTCGATCGTCGAGCTCAAGGTCGACGACGGTGCCCGCGTCGTGCTCGAGGTCGTCGCGCGCGCTCGACCACGCGCGGCTCGAACCGGCCACGCTCACGGTGCGCGAACCCACGCTCGACGACGTGTTCCTGTCGCTCACCGGACACAAGGCCGATGAGCCCGATGCCGAGGACGCGCCGGAAGCAGTCGGCCGCCGGCGGACGAGAGGTGCTGCATGACCGCGATCGCGATCCCCACGACGATCGAACGCCCGAAGCACAGCGCGTTCGGCTGGGCCGTTCAAGATGCGATGACCGTCACCTGGCGCAACCTCGTCGCGATGAAGCGCACGCCCCAGGTGCTGGTGTTCTCGACGATCCAGCCGATCATCTTCGTGCTCATGTTCCGGTACGTGTTCGGCGGCGCGATCCGTATCCCCGGCGTCACGCACTACGTCGACTATCTGATGCCCGGCGTCTTCGCACAGACGGTCGTGTTCGGGTCCATTCAGACGGGCGTCGGTCTCGCCGAGGATCTGCACAAGGGCCTCATCGAGCGCTTCCAGTCGCTTCCCATGTCGCGATCGGCCGTCCTCGCCGGGCGTACTCTCGCCGACCTCGTCCGCAACGTGTTCGTCGTCTCGCTGATGGTCGTCGTCGGTTTCATCGTCGGCTGGCGCATCCACACGAGCGTGTTCGGCCTCGTGGCCGGCGTCGCGATGATGCTGCTGTTCGCGCACTCGCTCTCGTGGGTGTTCGCGCTCGTCGGCCTCAAGGCCGCCAACGCGGAGGCGGCGCAGGCGGCTTCGTTCCCGATCCTCGCACCGCTCGTGTTCGCCTCGACCGCATTCGTGTCGGCCGCCTCGATGCCCGCGCCGCTGCGCTGGTTCGCGAACCACCAACCCGTTTCGATCGTGATCGACGCGGTGCGCGCCCTCACGTACGGCGGTCAGTTCGCCGTCGACGGGCAAGGTGCTCGGCGCAATCGCGTGGAGCCTCGCAATCATCGTCGTGGCGGCGCCCCTGGCCGTCCAGATGTACCGCCGCAAGGTCTGAGCGGCGACGCGCCCCGGCTGCGGGCGGGTAGCGTCTCCCCGAGTGGCAGGGGGAAAGAAGCAACGCCGGACGAGCACCCGCGCGCCGGATCGCGGGCCCGGGCGCCGGCGCCGACCGTGACCCCGCGCGTGAGTGCGTCGGCGGGAACGCATGTCACCGTGCAGGAAGCGGAGGAACAGGAAGTCGCGCGACGCGACCTCTGGCTCGCTCTCGCGGTCGGTGGACTCGCGGCGTGCACGTTCGTCGTGGCGTTCTCGGGACACGTTGCGCTCGGTGACGCTCCCGAGACCGTGGCGGGCGTCAAGTCGCTCGGCATCCTTCACTCGCCCGGATACCCGACGTACGTGCTCGCAGCCCACGCGTTCGGCGTCATGGTTCCGATCGGGTCGTGGGCGTTCCGCGTCAACCTCTTCAGCCTGGTCTGCTCGTCCTTGATGGTCGCGTCGATCTTCGTGCTCTCGCGTTGTTTCGGCGCGAGTCGCGTCGGCGCGGCGATCGGCTCGCTCGCCGTCGCGGTATCGGCGTCGGTGTGGTTCAACGCCGGATTCGCGAAGCACTACGCGTTCACCGGGATGTTGGTCGCGGCGAGCGGGGCGCTCGTGACGCTGTGGGTGGCGCGCGGTCGGACGTGGTACCTGATCGCGGCCGCGATCCTCTTGGGCGTATGTCTCGGCTCCGGTTGGGAGGTCGCGCTCATCATGGCCGCGAGTAGCGCCCTGATGCTGCTCGCCGGATCGCGGCGGCCGCGTCTCGTCCCGCTGCTCGTGAGCGTTCTGACGATGGTGGTCATCGGAGCGGGCGCGTACGTGTTCTTGTTCATACGGGCCGGCCAGCATCCGCCGGTGAACTGGGGGGAGGCAACGAACACCTCGCGTCTGTTCGCGCTCCTCACCGACCGCGACTTCAGGTCCGCGGGGGTCGGCGCTGTCCCATACGAACCTGTTCCTCCGGGTTCCGGCGCGCCTCGTTCAATACGTCGGCATCGTCGGCCGCGATCTCGGGCTCGGCGCGGCGGTGCTCGCCGTCGCGGGCGCCTTCGTCGCGTGGAATCGGCTCGATCGCGGGCGCAAGCTCTTTCTCGCCGGACTCGCGGTGCTCAACCTGCTGTCGGTTACGACGGCGATCGGGTTCATCGATCGGATCATGGGCTTCCGTACCAGCGTGATCGCAGGCGGATACCTCCTCGACCTCATGATCGTCGTCGCCGTGCTGGTCTCCATCGCGTTCACGCCTCTGACGCGCCTGGCGAGCCGTCTCCTGGCTGATTCGACGACGCCGACGCGATTCCGGTCGCAGGTCGCAGCCAAGGCGGATGCGAGGTATCCCGCAGTAGCCGTCGCAGTCGCGGTGCTCGTGCTCGTACCGTCGCTCGTGTTCCACCTTCAACCGGCGAACCATCGCATGCCGCCGCTGGCCGATCGCGACGGGTCTCGCGTGCTCGCGGGGCTGCCGCCGAACAGTGTTCTGTTCATCGAAGACGCCGATTGGGCGTTTCCGCCGATCTACCGCCAGGTCGTCGACCGTCAGCGCCGTGACGTCACGGTCGTCAATCTCGACAGCCTCGGACTCGACTGGTACCGGGACCAACTCACGCGTGCGTTGAAGGTCACGCCGCCGTCCTCCGGGGCAATACTCGACGCGGCCGTCACGTTCATCCAGGCGGTGCGGCGAGGCCGACCGGTGTATCTCGACACCAGCACAATGCAGCTCGTGCAGGAGCGGCTCGGATACCGGGTCGACGGGCTCGTTGCCGCGCTCGTTTCGGGGAAGGGCCCACAACCGGTGTCGGATCTCGCCGGCGCGTCGGCGGATCTCCAGGCGATCGACCGGGCCGACGGCATAGACGGCCATGCGAACCTGCGCTTCCCGAACGATCCCGTGCTCTTCTTCCACGAGCGCGCCCACATCGAGCTGGCCAAGGTCTACGTCCTCGCCCATGACACCGCCGGAGCGGTGCGTGAGCTCGAGCGGGGAATTGCGATCTATCCGGACGATCCGAGCGCTCCGGGTGTGCTCCGCTTCCTGCAGCAGGGCGGCAAGGGCGCTGACAAGATCGTCCTCCAAATGTGAGACCGGCGCGGCGAGGGTCGACTCGCGTGGTCTTCGGGCCACCTCGACATGGCCGCTCAGAGTGTGCGATCATGAACGCTCTGGGTGGGCAAACATGGAGGGGAAGTAAGTGCGCGCAAGGTTGATTCCGTTCTTTTTGACACTGCTCGGCGGGGCGATGGCCATGGCGATCATGGCGCCGGCTGCCAGTGCACACGTCGCCGACGTCTCGATCAGTTGCACGGCCGTGACGTTCAACTACAGCAAGTTCCCGGCCAACGCGACCAACGTCATCAGCTCCGAGGTCGTCACGATCGACGGGCACACGGTCGTTACGAAGTCGTTCAGCTTCACCGGTGCGACCGGATCGGACACGATCTCGCTGCGCCTCGGCTCGGACACGTACTCCATCACCGGGACCGCGACATGGACCCAGCGGGGCAAGACCAAGACGGCAACGCTCACCGAGAGCGTCTCGGACTGTGCGCCGCCGTGCGGCCACCACAACCCGCCGCCGCCGCCCCCGCCGTGCCCGCACCACGACCCGCAGCCGCCCTGCCCGCACCGGCACTGAGGCCGCGGTACTGAGGTACTGAAGTCCTGAACTCGGCGCCCCGTCCGTCGTCGCTCCCCGGAGCGGTCGACGGCGGGGCGCCGAGTCGCGTCTACGGCCGTTTCGGGCGGACCCGTCGCCCGGTATTTTTCCGGACGGGTGCACCGGGCGACGGTGTCGTGCGTCGAGGGGGTGTGGAGACGGATCTGAGCGGGGCCGAGCCGTCGTTATCGGACGCACTTGCCGACAAAGACCGCAGCGCGGGGTTCGTCGACGCGTTCGACCTGCTCTACCGCGCCGCCTATCAACACGCCTACCAGCTGCTCGGTGATCGGCAGGAGGCGGAGGACATCGCGCAGGAGGCGTGCGCGCGGGCGTGCCTGCGCTGGCGCCGGATCGACAATCCGAGGGCCTGGGTCCTGCGGGTCACCACCAACCTGGTCTTCGATCGCTTCCGCAGGCTGCGCACCGCGGCCAAGCACACCGCCACACGGCCCGCGCCGGCGGCTCCCGCCGACGAGCGCCATCTCGACCTGAGGCGTGCGCTCGCGCGGTTGCCGAAACGTCAGCGTGACGTCGTCGCCCTGCGCTACCTCGCCGATCTGAGCGAAGCGGAGACCGCGGCCGCACTCGGCTGTTCGCGCGGGACCGTGAAGACGCATGCGGCCCGTGGCCTGCGGGCCCTGCGCGCGTCCGTCGACCTGGCCGACGAGGGAGACGCATCGTGAGTCTGTTCGACGACCTCAAGGACCCGCTCGGACCACCGGAGGGTGATGCGCTCGGACGGGTGCTGGCGCGCGCCCGGCGCCGGCGAGTCGTGACCCGGAGCGCGACCGCCGTCGCAACGCTCGTCGTGGTCGCGGCGGCGGCCGTCTCCGCGCACGCACTCGCATCGCGTCCGGACCGGGTCAAGGTCGCGGGAACGACGACGACGGTCGCGCCGAATCCCGACGCGATCGACCACGTCGACGAGTTCGACGATCGTGACCCCGACGACGACGGTCCCGAGTTCCACGCCGCTCACCGTGCCGGGATCCGACGCGGGCGTGTGGAGGGCGACGCACCTCACGATCACGCCCACGGCGCTCGGCTCGGTGCAGGCCGGCACGACGCTCGCGCAGGCGCAGTTCGCCGCCGGTATCGCGTTCGACGGGCAGGCCGACGGTGCCTTCTATCCCACGAAGCTGCCATCCGGATTCCCGCATCTCTTCGTCCACCTGAGCCCGGGAGTCGACGGCAAGATCATCTGTGTGGGCGCGGAGATCGACCCCGGGGGAACCAACCCGCAGACCGTGGAGACGCCCGAAGGATTCCGCCTGGGCGGGACCGTCGAACAGCTGCAGGCCATCTACGGCAGCCGGTTGCTCTACCGGCCCGCGCCGACCGGCGGCATCTCGCCGCATGCGGGGTACGTGGTGCAGGAACCGACCGGCGACCTCGCGTTCCTGCTCGACAACACGCGTGCGCGGATCGTCGGGATCAAGGGTGCGCCGCCGATCGCGATCAGCGTCGGCGGGACGGCCTTCTACCGCCTCACGCCGAGCAGCTGCAACGGCTGACGCGCCGGCGGGTGGCGCGGGCGTCAGGCGAACGTGATGCGCACGCTGCGCAACGCGTGCGGCGGGACGTACATGCCGATGACGCGGCCGCGGTGGGTGACGAGCTCTTCGACGGGTTGTTCGTCGAGACCGATCGGACGCGCGCGCTGCACGTCGAGCCCGAAACGGAGGTGTACCTCTTCCTCTTCGTCGCTCGGGTTGAGGACGCGCACGACGGTCCGTTCACCGTCCTGCGCAGGCTTGCACGCGCTGAGCACGCAACGCTTGGCGTCGACTTCGAGCAGCGGTTCGCCCGGCGCGAGCAGCGGCGCGTCGCCGCCGAACACGCCGACGAGGCCGATCTCGGCGGCGCGCGCGTCGGCGGGCGTGCGCGCGATCGTCACCGTCGCCGAGAGCACACCCTGGCACTGCGCGCCGGGCGCCATCATCTCGGGGCCCGCGGGCATCGGGTCGCGTCCGCAGCTCGATGCGCGCGAGCGCGCCGACACTGCGGACGAGCGTGACCAGAATGTCTCCGGCGACCGTGACCTCGGCCTCGGGGAGTCCCGGCGCACCGACGACCAACCCGTGCGCGGCGATCCAGCCCTGGTGCGGGAACGTGCGCGGCGCCGGGTGCAGCCACGCGCGGTCATCGACGGGAAACGTCGATCGCGTCGCGGTGTCGAACGTCGTCGCGGCCGCGAAGTTGTCGACCGCGGCGCCGGTCGGGAAGCGGAGGCGGAGCCGGTGGTCGGGAGCACGGTTGTCGAGCGTGACGGTGTGGCGCACGAACAGCACGCCGGGCGCGACGCAGGCCTCGACGGTCAGGGTTCCGACTTCGGCGACCTCGCGTGTCACGCGCAGCCGGGCGATCCCCGACGGATGGCGTGTGCGCTGCACCGTGACCGCGGTGATCGTGAGATCGCGAACGGGGTCGGGATCGCAGTCGTAGGAATCGCCGCGGTCGATCGTGTCCTCGATGCCGAACAGGCCGTCGTAGGTGTCGCCGCCGAGCGCGATCCAGAGCGTGCCGTCGTCGTTCGCCCGAACGTGCAGGTCACCCGCGGCGATCTCGCGCCCGTCGTCGACCTCGTCCGGCACCGCGTCGGCGGGCTCGACCGCGTAGCGGCGGCAGCCGAACCCCGGGATTTCGGTAGCCACGAACTCGACGTCGAGCCCGCCCAGCCCCGGAAGGAAACGCACGCGGGTCGGGTCGTCACTCGGCACGAGCCGCGCGGGCCGGCCGTCGACGGTGACGCCTTGGAACGACGGCATCGAGAGTGGGTGCATGTCGAAGCGCGTGAGGCTCGCCGACCACGGCGGAAAGCCTTCGAACGGCACGCGCACGACGTCGGTGCGGGGCGCCGCGGACGCGTTGAACACGACCGCGGTCTGCGCTTCGGTGCGGGGCGTGTCGCGCACGGCGTTGCGGCCCGCCAGCCGTTCGAGCACGCGTTGCACGGTGGCGCGCGCGAGCCCTTCGGCGTCGTCGTAGCGGGCGACCATGCGCTCGTGTACCGGGTCGATCGAGCACCCGCCGATCGAGTCGTGCGCCTGGTTGCACAGCAGCGTGCGCCAGGCGTGGTCGAGTGCCGGCCGTTCGTCGGCCAGGCCGAGCGACCGCGCGAACGCCGACCACGGTTCGGCCCAGGCCGTGAGGAGCGTCTCGACCGCACGGTTCCGCAGCTTCAACGGCATGCGGGCCGACCACACGCCCGGCAGTAGGTTCGACGTGCGCGCCCCGACGAGCGCGCCCGACCACACCGTGAGCGTCGACACGTCGGGGAGGCGCCGCGCCGCGTCGTCGAGCAGTACCCGTTGCGCGCCGAGCAGCGCGGCGACGTGACCGGTCGACACGTCGGGCGGGAGATGGTCGAAGCCGTTCATCAGCAGCACCGGGTTTCCACCGGCCGCGACGATCCGGTCGATCACCGTGCGGGCGCGGGCGACCGTCGTCGCGAGGTCGCCGTCGGCGTCGAGACCACCGGCCGAGAAATAGCCCTCGGGCAGCTGCCACGTGTGCACGACCGTTCCGTCGGGTGCGCGCCACGCGTAGAGGGGGCCGAGCGTGTCGAGCTCGCTGCCGTTTCCCCTCCAGTACACGAACGGGTCGAGGCCGAAGCCCGCGAAGAGCTGCGGGAACTGGGCCGGATGGCCGAACGAATCGGGGACGTACGCGACGTGCGACACCGGCCCGAGGGTTCCGGCGACGAGGCGGCCCTGCAGGAGGTTGCGCACGTGGGTCTCGCCGGCCGGAAGCAGTGAGTCGGGTTGCACGTACCAGGGCCCCGCCGCGAGGCGCCCGGCCTCCAACCCCGCGACGATCTCGTGGCGCCGGTCGGGCCGGACCTCGAGGTAGTCCTCGAGCACCACGGCCTGGCCGTCGAGCACGAAGCGAAAGCCCGGGTCGGCGGCGAGCAGGTCGAGCACGGCATCGACCGCGTCGACGAGCCGGCCGCGGAACACCTCGAACGAGCGGTACCACTCCCGGTCCCAGTGGAAGTGGGAGACGAGGAGGATCTCGGGTATCAAACCGTGACGACGTAGTTGCCGAGACCGTCCAGCGTCGCGGTCGCACCGGGGGGCAACACGACCACCGTGAACGGCTCTTCGATCAGCGCGGGCCCGTCGACCGTCGCACCCTCGCCCAGACGCGTCCCGTCGTAGACGGGCGTATCGACGAAACCGTCACCCCAGTACGCGGAACGTACGCCGCGCCGGGCCTGCCCCGCGTCGGCGAGCGCACCCGTCTCGGCGAGGTGATCGGGCTTCGGCGTCGTGCCGCGAGCGATGACGCGCACGCCGCGCAGCAACGGCTGTTGCGAACGGAAGCAGAACCCGCGCTCGGTCTGATGCTGGTCGTGGAAGCGTTCGGCGAGGTCGAGGAGGCCGGGTTCGTCGAGCGCGACCCCTTCGGGGACCGGCACGCTCATGTCGAAGTTCTGGCCCGGGTAGCACATCTGCGCGAACAGGTCGCGTTCCACGTCGGCGGCGGCGACGCCGGTCGGTTGCAACTCCTTGTCGACCTCCTGCAGGAGGTCGGTCAACAGATCGCGCACGTGCCCGAGGTCGACCTGGGAGAGGGGAGTCACGTACGAGCGGACGAGGTCGACCACGTAGTCGGCGACGAGCACACCCAACGCGCTGAACGCGGGCGCCGCCTTCGGCACGAGGATGCGGGCGATTCCGAGCTCGCGGGCGATCGCGGCCGCGTGCACCGCGCCGTTGCCGCCGAACGCGATCAGCGACAGGTCGCGTGGGTCGGCGCCGTGGCCCGCGAGGACCTTGCGGGTCGCGTTCGCCATGTTCGAGTTCACGATGCGCTCGATGCCCCACGCGGCCTCGGTCACGTCGATGCCGAGCGGCGCGGCGACGTGTTCGGTGATCGCGGTGCGTGCGGCGGCGACGTCGAGGTGCATGCGCCCGCCCGCGAAACCGTCGACGGGCAGATAGCCGAGCACCGCGTCGGCATCGGTGACGCTCGGCCGCGTCCCGCCCCGGCCGTAGCACGCGGGTCCGGGGGTCGAGCCCGCCGATTCCGGGCCGACGAGCAGCGCGCCCTGGCGGACCCGCGCGATCGAACCGCCGCCCGCGCCCACGCTCTGGACGTCGACCATCGGCAGCCCGATGTAGTAGCGGTAACGCCAGTTCCAGTCGGTCTTGATCTCGGGCCGTCCGTGGCGCACGAGACAGATGTCGAAGCTCGTCCCGCCCATGTCGACCGCGACGAAGTCACCGATCCCCGCCGTGCGCGCCGCGACGGTCGCGCCCATCACGCCGCCCGTCGGCCCGCTGGCGAGGAGCGTGACCGCGCGGCGCGAGACGTAGTCGGGGGGCATCACGCCGCCCGTCGACTGCATGATGAGCAACGGGCCCGAATAGCCGGCGCGCCGCAGCTTGTCCTGCAGGTTCTGGGTGTAGGTCGCGATCCGCGGCGCGACGTAGGCGTTGACGAGGGTGGTCGAGACCCGCTCGAACTCGGGTCCGCGCGGCATCACCTCGTGCGAGAGCGAGATGTGCTCGACGTCGGGGAACTCCTCGAGGACGATCTCGCGCGTGCGGCGTTCGTGCGCGGGGTTCACGAACGAGAACAGGTACATCACGGCGATCGACCGGACACCGAGCTTCTTCAGGCGCTGCACGCCGCGGCGCACCGCGTCCTCGTCGAGCGCGAGCAGCACGTCGCCCTCGAAGTCCATGCGCTCCGGAATCGGGATGCGTGCGCGCCGGCGCGCGATCGGGATCGGGCCCGGATAGTTCGGGTCCCAGATCTCCTCTTTGTGGCACCGGCGCAGCTCGATCTCGTCGCGGTGGCCCTCGGTCACGAGCAGACCCGTCGGCGCGCCGTTCATCTCGATCATCGTGTTGTCGGCGGTCGTGGTGCCGTGGACGAGGATGTCGAGATCGCGGCAGAAGCCGTCGAGGTCGACACCGAAGCGCTCGGCGAGCTGTTCCAGGCCGTTCATGACGCCCGTCGACTGGTCGTCGAGGGTCGTCGGGGTCTTGTCGAGTACGACTTCGCCCGTGGGAGTGACACAGATCAGGTCGGTGAACGTGCCCCCGACATCGACACCGACTCGGAATCCCATGTCAGGCCCGTTCGGCTCGCATCCGCTCGCGGAGCGCGTGGGTCCCGACTTCGTCGACCTCGAGCGTCAGCTCTTCGAGGGAGCCCTCGAGGACGACGCCGTAGTCGCGGCTCGCGCCGGCGACCGACACGTACTCGTCGATCACGTCGTCGAGCACGGCCTGTGGGTCACGGGCGAGAGGATCACCCCAACCGCCGCCGCCGCCGTAGTCGAACATGATGCGCTCGCCCGCGTGGATCGGGATCCATTCCGCGGTGTGCTTCACCTTGAACTCGTCGTCGCTGCCGTAACGGATGATCATCTCGTTCGGCGAGCCGTCCCGGCCGCCGCAGATCCCCGGCATCGGGTACTTCATCCCGACGACGTACGTGTACACCTTCGCGTCGACGCAGACTTCCTTCTCGTAGTGCGAGCCGCAGATCCCGCGCCATTCGCCGGGACCGCCGCCGTCGGTGCGGTAGTCGCGGCTCCACTGCACGTGCGGGTAGAGCGACTCGTTGATCTCCGCGGTCGCCTTCCAGAGGTTGCCGAAGCTGGCGTTGAGCGCACCCCACGCGTCCATCCCCTTCGACGCGTTGCACCAGCCCGAGTACACCTCGGCCGAGTGGTCGGTGAACGACGCGCCCGAGCGCGGATCGACGCCGACGATGATCGTCGGGATGCCCGTCTTGTAGGTCTGCGGGACGGCGCGGTCGGGGAGCACGTACTGCATCGCCTTGGCGATGACCTCGCCGACGTCGGCGCCGGGGTGGTGCGTCCCGGCGGACACCGGCTTGCCGGGCTCGGGATTGAGGAGACAACCCTTCGGCACGACGAGGTTGATCTGCTCGAAGAAGCCTTCGTTCTTGGGTATCTCCGGGTCCATCATCGCCGCGATCTGGCCGACGGTGTAGCCGCGCGTGTTGCCGAACGTCGACCACGACTGCAGCTCGGGCCGCGTGTCGGTGCCCGTGAAGTCGATCGTCAGCTCGTCGCCCGCGACCGACACCTTCACGTGCAGGTGGATGTCGGGATTGCCGAGCGGGTCGTGGTCGACGTACGCGTCGGCCTCGTACTCGCCGTCGGGCCACTGCGCGACTTCCTCGCGGAACCGCTTCGCGGCGTAGTCGATCATGTAGTCGACCGATTCCTCGATCGCGTCGACGCCGTAACGGTCGATCAGTTCGCCGAGCCGCTGCGCGCCGAGCTGCGCGGAACCGATCTGCGCGTGGAGATCGCCGATGTAGCTCGGGATGCGGTTGTTGGCCTGCAGCGCGTACAGCACGTCGCGGCGTTCGATGCCGCGGTCGAGCACCTTGATGACCGGCCAGCGGACGCCTTCACCCCAGATGTCGTTGGCCGTGATGTTGTAACCGCCGGGCACGCCGCCGCCCGTGTCGCCGTGGTGGCACTGGATGCTCGCGATGAGCACCATGCGGCGGCCTCCGGGCGCGGCCGGGTCGGCCGCGAACACCGGTGCGAACACGTTGTAGTCGGGGAGGTGGCCGCCGCCGTGGTACGGGTCGTTGGCGACGAACACGTCACCTTCGCGGAACTCGTCGACGCCGAGGAACTCGAGCGCGAAGCGCACCGGCAGGGTCGAGGTGAGCATGAACTGCGGGATGCCGACCGACAGCGCCGCGAGCCGGCCGCGCGCGTCGAGGACGGTGGCATTGCGCTCGTTGGACTGGTTGAGGATCGGGGTGGTCGCGGTCCGCGAGACGTACTCGGCCATCTCGAAACAGACCGTCTCCATCCCGCCCCGGATGACCTCCGCGGTGACGAGGTCGACGGTGGGCGCGGCCGAGATGCGGCCGCGGCTCCCGGCGAGGCGCACGAGGTCGACGTTCGTCATGGGCTCCCCCTCGCGAAACTGACGCAGACGTCAGGGAAGTGTAGACGCCGTCCTCGCTCCCGACCAACGTCCGTCCGGCCGGCCGGCCGGGGAACCGACGGCGGTCCGCGGGCTCAGCCCGAGGGAACCGTGAAGCCGGTGCGGGCGGAGGGCCGGCAGCGGTTGATCGTCACGCCGAGCGACTCCTGGTACTGGGTCTCGGCGTCGTTGTCGCCGGCGACGTGGGCCGCGAACATCGCGACGAGTTGCGCCTTCGACTGCTTCAACGCGTCGACCACGCACGCCTCGGTGACCGGATCGAGTTGCACATTCGCCTCGGTCAGGATGTAGTTCGGCAGGTCGACACAATCGCCGATCATGCCTGCGAGTCCCTGCGCGGCGAGCAGGTCCGGGTGGCGCTGCACCCAGACGAACAGCACGAAGCGGCGCGCGGTCGGGTCGGCATCGAGGTGCGTCGCGAAGCAGGTCGTGGTCGCGGCGTTCGTGATGTCCAGTCCCCGGCTGAGCGAGTTGCCTTCGAAGGAGCCGAGCCGGCAACGCTGGATCGCGCCGCCCCCGGTGGTCACCTGGGCGTACGAGGGTTCCGGCAGGGCGTCGAAGCTCACGTCCGGGTCGCGCAGGTCGGCCGGGGTGATGGCGGCGTCGGCGAAGGTCGAAGCGCCGTAGCCGTGGATGACCGCCGACGCCGCGCAGCGCATCTGCGCGGTCGTGAGCAGATTCGTGGTTGTGCCGTCCTGTTGCGCCGCGAGGCCGACGACCATGGCGTCGACGTACGGCCGCTCGGCCGCGGCCTGGCTCGCGGCCGCCTGGGCCGCCGCCTGTGCGCCGGTCTTCGTGCCGGCCTTGGGCGACGCGGTGTGGGCCGCGCCGTTCGTGAGCGCGGACCGCTGCGAGGCGCCCTGCGCCGAGTTCCAATCGGTGCCGCCGCACGCGGCGAGGAGCCCCGCGACCGCGAGGAGGCCCACGAACCGCTTCATGACCAGATGGAACGGCGCGATCGGCGCCGGGGTTGAGCTTCGGCCGGCCGGCCAGCCGCCCGAAGCGCCCGCGTCCGAGCGGCCGGGCGGGTCAGGAGTCGATCAGCAGCTCGGCCAGGCGGTCGAGATGCCAGCCCTGCGTCCCGAAGAGGTACTCGTCACCGGTCGCCCGGCGCAGGTAGAGGTGGAGGTCGTGCTCCCACGTGTAGCCGATGCCGCCGTGGATCTGGATGCCGTCCTTCAGGATCCGGCGGGCCGCTTCCCCGGCCGCGGCCTTGGCGACGTGGCAGGCGCGGGAGCGGTCGGGGTCGTCGCCGTCGATCGTCATCGCCGCGTAGTGCACGGCCGCGGTCGCGCGCTCGAGCGCGAGCGACATGTCGGCGAGCTTGTGCTGGATCGCCTGGAACGAGCCGATCGGCACGTCGAACTGCTTGCGTTCCTTCGCGTAGGCGAGCGCCATGTCGAAGATCCGGCGCGCGGTACCGACCATCTCCGCCGCGATCGACGCGTACGCGCGGTCGAGCCATGCGGCGTAGATCTGCGGCGCGAGCGGCCGCGGCGTCGAGCGCAGGGAGGTCGAGCGTGAAGAGCCGGCGGGAGAAGTCGACGGTCGCGACGAACTGGGCGGGCACGTCGGCGGCGTCGATCACCGCGAGTTGCGGGCCGGGCAACACGACGGCGACGCGGTCGACGCGGTCGACCTCGAGCACGAACGGCTGGGTCGGGTCGTCGACGACCGCGACCGTGCCGGTGGTCGAACCGTCGTCGCCGGTCGAGCGCGACGAACAACGTCGTGGCGAGGAACGGGCCGGGCGCGGCCGCGTAGCCGGTCTGCTCGAGGAACAGGCACAGGTCGGCGGCAGGTCCGGCGCCGAGCGCGGTGTACTCCGACAGGTGGCGCCACAATGGCGCGTACGCCGCCGGGTCGTCGATGTGCGCGCGCACGAGTGCCGGCGGGCATTCGCGCTCCAGCAGCTTGCCGCCCGTCTCGCGCAAGAGTTCCTGATCGGCGGTCAGCGAGAAGTCCACGCGGGCCTCAGTGCCTCGGGAGGCCCAGCACGCGCTGGGCGATGATGTTGCGTTGGATCTCGGAGCTGCCGCCCGCGATCGTGTTCGCGAACGACATGAAGAACCCGTATACGTAGCGGCTCGTCGCCGCGCCGAGGACGGGATCGCTCACCGGCGCGAGCGGGCCCGCGATCTCCATCCCGAGCTCGAACGCCGCCTTGCTCGCTTCCGACATCGCCATCTTCATGTAGCTGTGCTCGGGTGCGCTCGAACCCTGCGCGAACGACGCGAAGCCCTTGTAGCCGAGTGCCCGCAACGACGAAGCGAGCTCGTACGCGGACGCGATCTTGCGGCGGATGATCGGATCGGCGGCGCGGCCCTGTTCGCGCGCGAGCGTGACGAGACCTTCGATCGTCTGCTCGAACCGAGCAATGCCTTCGACCCACAGCCCGGCCCGTTCGTGCGCGAGCGACCCCTGCGTGATCGCCCAACCGCCGTTCAGGTGGCCGACGAGGTTCTCGCGCGGCACGATCACGTCGGTGAAGAACACCTCCGCGAACCCCGCGGTGCCGTTGATGTGGCGGAGCGGGCGGATGTCGATGCCGGGGGAGTCGACGTCGATGATGAGTAGCGAGATGCCCTTGTGCTTCGGCAACGTGGGATCGGTCCGCACGTAGCAGAAGCACTTCTGGGCGATCATCGCGTAGCTCGTCCAGACCTTCTGCCCGTTCACGACGAAGTGGTCGTCGTGCAGCTCGGCGCGGGTCTGCAAACCGGCGAGATCGGAGCCCGCGTTCGGCTCGCTCATGCCGATACACCAGATCATGTCGCCGCGGATGGCGGCGGGCGCGAGCTGTTTCTGCTCGTCGTTGCCGTATTCGAGCAGGCTCGGGGCGACGATCGCGTACCCGGGGAAGTGCCCGCTGCGCAGCAGGCGCCGGCTCGACAACGTCTCGAGGTAGATGAGCGTCTGGACCGGCGTGCAGTTCCGGCCCCCGAGTTCGGGTGGGTAGCCGGGGATCATCCAGCCGTGGTCGAAGAGCGTCGCCTGCCAGTCGCGCATCCACTGCGGGACGAGCTCGTGTTCGTCGGAGACGTCCTGGAAGTCGTACCCCTCGCGCATCTGCTGCGGGGTGTACTCGTCGAGAAAGGCGATCAGTTCCGCGCGAAATGCCTCGTCCTCCGGGCTCCACGCGAGCTGCACCCTGCACTCCTCCGAACGGCGGCGCCCGACCTGACGCCGGCGTCAGGCAACGTAGCGCGTCCGCCGCGCTGTTCGCCTAGTCGTCGGCGCGTCCCCCGTCGCGTGGACGGCGTCCGCCCGGCTCCCAGAGATCGGGCAGGAACCGCACCGCGAAGATGACGAGCGCGGCGAGCGGGACGACGACGAACGCGAACTCCGGCTGCGCGGCGGCGTGACGCAGGTTCGCGGCCATCGTCAGCATCGGCAGGACGATCAGGGCCGTGATCGCGAGCTTGGCCGCCGGTCCGAGCGTCGTGTCCGTCGCCTCCCAGCGCGTCATGTCGAAACGGCTGGCGGGCGGCTCGGTCGGCGGTCGTTCGACGCACCGCGGGCAGTCGGCGGACGCGACCTCACGCCGGTAGCCGTGCGGGCAGGTCGCCTCGGAGCCGATCGAACGCGGCATATCGGTGGTATCGGATGCCCTGGACCGGCGATTGAGCATCGACTCGCGGTTCGGGTTTGCCGGAAATTGGGCGCCCACGCGCCCATTTTCCGGCGAACTGTTTGCAGGGTTGTGAGTTACGAGCGCTCGAGGGTGTCGAGGTCGCGGGTCGCGTAGCCGTGGTGCGCCATTTCCTCTTCGAAGACGGTGTGCAGGCACGCCTGGATCGGCGCGCGGCCGTTCTCCAGTACCTCGACCGTGCTCGTGAAGACCGCGGGGTCGAGATCGGCGAGGTACGCGGCGAAGCGCGCACCGCGGTCGCGACGCACGGCGAGTGCGTCGGCGAACGACGGGCGGGCGTCGCGGTCGAGCCCGGGCCACGGGAAGTCGAGGCTCCCGGTGTTCGGCAGCCCGATCGGGTCGAACGCGCCGCCGAGAATCGGCACGGTGAACCACTTGTCGGTCGCGAAGACGAGGTGGCGCAGCGTCTGCACGAACGAGAACTCGCCGTCGACCGAGGCCTGCAGTGTCTCCTCGGGGAGCTGCTGTGCCCGTTCGATCGTCGCGTCCCAGTGCGAACAGACCGCGGCCCACGCGGCGCGCATCCCTTCGGGATCGGTCGGTTCCATGAGCGCGCGTTGCGGGTCGATACGCGCGAGCTCGGCACTGACGTACTGCGTGACGTCGACGCCGTTGATCCGGAGGCCGGCGTACATCCCGTCGATGTCGACGTTCACCATCCAGACCTGCGACATCTTCACGTTGGTCAGATTGGCGCCCTCGAACCACGCGTCGGTCAGGTTGACCTCGCGGAACTGCGCGCCGGTCAGGTCTGCGTCCTCGAAGTCCGGCATGCCGCCAATTCTTCCAGACGAGACCGGCCGCAAACAGGGCCAGTAAATTCGCCACCGATGGTTCCTTCGTCCGAGCTCGCACCCGAGCGCGTCGCGGCCGTCGTCGCACCGATCGTCGATCGCCTGCGGATGGCCGTGCTGCAGCAGACGATGGCCCGCGTGGGTGACCTCGTCCAGCGCGTCCGAGTTGAACGAGGACGGGATGCGCACCATTGCGATGTTGCGCAATACCTGGCCCGATCGCATCGTCCGGTCGGAGGACCTGGGCGCGGTCTTCCGATATCTGCCGCAGACGGCGGTCGATAGCGGGATCGCCAACCTGCTCGAACGGGAGTACGTGTGTCGCCTGTCCCCGGACGGGTTGCAACTCACAGGGCGGGGCCGGGACCTCGTCGAACAGATGCTCGACCGTTCGGCCGCGGCCGTTGCGGAGCTCTGGGCCGGTCACGAGGATCGAGTGTCGGAGCTCGCCCCGATCGCGAACCGCTGCCTCGATGCCGCCGCACCCACCGGCGGCCCTGCCTTTGCGGTCGTGTTCCCGCCGTACGAGCCCTCGGGCGCGGCGGCGACCCGCCTGCTCGCCGAGCGCCTGACGCCGTTGCGTTTCCATCGATTCGACGCGCATGTCGCCGCGTGGGAGGCCGCGGGATTGACTGTCGATCAGGTGCAACGGCTCGGGCCGGGACCGCAACGCGACGCCCTCGAGACGGAGACCAACCGGCGAGCGGCGGCAGCATTCGCCGCGATCGACGAAGGCGAACGTCTCGAGTTCGTCGCTGGACTCGGAGCACTTCCCGGCTGACAGCACGGTTCGCCCGCGCCCGAGGCGGTCCGCCTTCCCGTGTCGTCGACGCAGGCTCGGACGATCAGTCGTTGACGGTGTGCCAGGCACACGGCATGCGCTTGATGCCGTGGATGAAGTTGCTCTGGAGCATGTCGGGCTCGCCGGTGATCTCGATGTCGGGGAACCGGCGCAGCAGCTCCTCGAACATCACCCGGATCTCGCGGCGGGCGAGGTTCGCGCCGAGGCAGAAGTGCGGTCCGCCCGCGCCGAAACCGAAGTGCTCGTTGGGCGTACGCAGGACGTCGAAGCGGAACGGGTCGGCGAAGGCGCGCTCGTCGCGGTTCGCCGAGTTGTAGAACATCACGACCTTCTGGCCCTCCTTCACCTCCTGCCCGCCGACGACGATGTCGCGCGTCGCGGTGCGGCGGAAGTTGATGACCGGCGTCGCCCAGCGCACGATCTCCTCGACCGCGGTGGGGGAGACGCGCGTCGAAGTCGGAGGTCCACACCTTGCGCTGGTCGGGGTGGTCGGTGAGCGCCCGCATGCCGTGACTGATCGCGTTGCGGGTGGTCTCGTTCCCCGCGACGACGAGCAGCAGGAAGAACGATCCGAGCTCGCCGGTGGTGAGCCGGTGCTTGCCGTTCTCGTCCTCGACTTCGGCCTGCATGAGCTGGGTGGTGATGTCGTCGCGCGGATTGTCGAGCCGGTCCTGCGCGAGCGCGATGCCGTACTGGAACAGGCCCATGCCCGCGGCCATCAGCTGTTCCAACGTCTGCACGTACTCGGGGTCGCCGACGCCGAGGATCGTGTTGGTGAGCTCGAAGATCTGCTTCGTGTCCTCGCGCGGGATGCCCATCATGTCGCAGATGATCTGCAACGGCAGCGCCGCCGCGATCTCGGTCACGAAGTCGCATTCGCCGAGCGGCGCGACGCGGTCGACGATCTCCTTCGCCTGGGCCCGGACGGAGTCGTCGATGCGGGCGACCTGGCGGGGCGTGAAGCCGCGGTTCACGATCAGGCGCAGCTTCGTGTGCTTCGGCGCGTCCATGTTGATCATCGAGCCGAGCCATTCCGCGATCTCTGCGGGCATGTCGCCGACCGTCGACGTCGGCGCGGAGTGGAACGTCTCGGGGTCGCGCGAGACCTGCATCACGTCGGCGTAACGGGTCAGCGCCCAGAAGCCCGGGCCCTGCGGGATGTTCATCTCGGGCGGCGGGACCGGCTCGGTCGTGGAACGAGATCGGCCGTTCGGCGCGCAGCTTGGCGAAGATGCCTTCGCGGTCGGGCCGCATCCACTGCTCGATGTCTCCGAGCCGGATGTCGTCGAGGGCGAGGTCGGTGTGCGGAAGGTCGATGCTCACCGCGCCGAGCCTGAATGGCGGTCGCGGCCGGTCTCTACGAGCGAGCGAACTCGACGAGCGCGTCGATCTCACCGCCATCGGCGGTTCGCAGCGCGTCCAGATACGCGTGCCGAACATCCGTGTCGGCGGCAAGGAGATTCCCGCCCCAGCTCAACCGCGGCCTTCCGATCGAGTGGAGGTACATGTCGGCTACGAACCGGGCGTGTCGCCCGTTCCCGTTCCGGAACGGGTGCACGCTGACGAGGCGGTGGTGAAGTCGCACCGCCCGCTCGGTTGCGTCGTAAGTGTCGTGTGCGTGCCAATACCGAGCGTCATCGAGCACCACCTTCGTTTCGGTTGCGATTCGGTGCGGGTCGATTCCGATGTTGGCCTCGCGGACGCGGGGCTTCCCGGCCCAGCGCCATACGTCACCGAACATCCGGCGATGGATCTCGGCGATGAACGTCACGGTGAGCAGGTCGTCGGGCTTCGTCTCGAGCCGTCCGTGAAAGGCCCGAACGTGTCGCGGCTTCGATGTTGGCTTGTTCCACGGCGTTCAAGTCGTGCCGTGTGGCCACGTGGGTCGGGATCAGACCGTCGAGGTCCTCGTCGTTCAGGGGAGTCGCGCCGGCCGGATCCTGGCCTCGCGATGCGCGGTGTCACTCGACGCCGTCGTCCCACAGTCGCCGACCATCGAGGAGCCGAGACGCATAGTCCTCGATGCGATCGTCGAGCAGCTGCGGGTCGAGCGACTGTGCTTCGAGCCTCATCGTCTGGTCGACGGACGGCGACATCGCGGCGCGCCAGCGAACGGGCTCGACGCCGGACGGTGTCGTCCAAAGTGGTGCGCGGCACCAACGCGTACACGAGGTCGCACTCGAGCGCGTCGGCGGCGCGGCGGAGGGTAGCCAGGGTGATGCGGTCGTCGACCTCGGAATGCTCTAGCTGGCTGACGGCCGGCTGACTCTGTCCCATCCTGGTCGCGAGCTGTCGACTGCTCATTCCGAGCGCGTCTCGAATGGCGCGGATCCATCCCCGGGCGGGCCGGGCGGCCAGCGCCCCGAGGGAGCCGTCGAGGAACTTCGCGTCGAGGCTCTTGCGAGCTACAGCCGCCGTGTCTGCCTTGGCCATAAGGCATACATTATCAGAATGCGGCAAAGATACAAGCTATAACTTATTCGATAGGCGGCGAGCGATAAGTAATAGCTTATCGGTGCTAGTTGTCTCCGACGTTGGGCATGAACGGCGGCAGGCCCTTGTCGGACTGGGCGAACAGTGTCGACGCGGCGGCGTCGATCGACGCGATCGTCCACGGCTTGTCGTCGGTCGCCTCGGTGATCGGCCGCCAGCCCCGCACGAGCTGCACCTGGCCGCCCATGACCTTCACGACCTGACCGGTCACGCCGGCGGAGAGGTCGGACGCGAGCCAGCACACGACGGCGGAGATGTTCTCCGGCGCGAAGCGGTCGAACTCGCCTTCCTTCGGCGTTCATGAAGTCGCCGGCCGACCGTCTCGGTGAGGCGGGTGCGCGCCACCGGGCAGATCGCGTTCACCCGCACGCCGATGCGCTCGAGCTCGCGGGCCATCACGATCGTCATCGACGCGATGCCGGCCTTCGCGGCGGCGTAGTTCGCCTGGCCCGCGTTGCCGTAGAGGCCCGACTCCGACGCGGTGTTCACGATCTTGCCGTTCACCGGCTCGCCCGTCTCCTTCGACTTCGCCCGCCAGTACGAGGCGGCGAAGCGGGAGGTCGCGAAGTGGCCCTTCAGGTGGACGTCGATGACCTGGTCCCACTCGGCCTCGTCCATGTTGAAGCTCATCTTGTCGCGCAGGATGCCGGCGTTGTTGACGAGCACGTCGAGGCCGCCGAACTCGTCGACCGCCTGCTGCGACCATCGCCTCCGCGCCGGTCCACGACGACACGCTGTCGTAGTTGGCGATCGCGCGGCCGCCCTTGGCCGCGATCTCGTCGACGACCTGCTGCGCGGGGGTGGCGTCGGCGCCTTCGCCGGCGCTCGAGCCGCCGAGGTCGTTCACCACGACCGCCGCGCCCTCCGACGCGAGGAGCAGCGCGTGGCTGCGGCCGATGCCGCGCCCGGCGCCGGTGACGATCGCGACCTTGCCGTCGAACAGACCCACGGTGACTCCTCGGGATGACGGACTTCGATCTGACGTGGAGTGACGCGTGCGTCAGGTTAGGAGGGCGCGTCGCAGCTCGGCAACGTCGTCGACGCTGACCAGCAGCTCGCGGAGCCGCACCGGGAAGCCGAGCACGCGGGCCGACACCGGGAGCGCGAACGTGATCGCGGGCGATCGGCCGGTGGGCGCCGTTCACGAGCCAGCGGCCGCGCCACCCGTGCACGCCGATGCTCACGCACGGGCCGGCGCGGGCCGACCGTCGCTGATGTCGCCGCGGGTGAACCGGGCCCGGAACGCGCACGACATGCGGACGCGGATCGTGTCGCCGTCGATCTCGATGTACGCCGAGGTTGCGGGGCAGCAGCATGATCGTGAGCAGCCACGACCACGCCTTCGGAGTACCGGATCGGGATGCGGGTCTTCATCGAGCCGGTCACCGTAGGCCAAGCGCACGCCGAGCTCGGCCGTGCCGACGATCGGCATCGTCGCGAGCTCCTGCCGCGTGCACCACGCGGCCCGGTCGGTCGACTCGTCGGTCTCGTGGGCGAGCGACCCGCCTTCGATCGCGGTGCGGTAGATGATGCGGATGCTGTGGTATTCGGCGCCGTGTCTCGCCGGCGTCGGGCCGGGCCGGTGGATGGAGTCGACCGCGAGCAGTTCGACGATCCGCCCGACGAGACCGGTCTCCTCGTAGAGCTCGCGGATCGCGCCGGCTTCGGGATGCTCGCCGAAATCGATGCCGCCGCCCGGGAGCGTCCACGAGCCCGGGCGCCTCGGTGATCGCCGAGAGCCGGCACAGCAACAGGCGACTCGTCGGCATCGACGCACACGTTGTACGCGGCGACGCGCTGGACGCGTCTCCGGCGGCTGCGGCGCGGTTCGCTCACTCGCCGGTGAACTTCGCGTCGCGCTTCTCGCGGAACGCGGCCATGCCTTCGACGAGATCGGGCGACGAGGTCGCGATCGCCTGGAAGTGCGCCTTCGAGCTCGAGCGAGCTGCGGGAGATCGGACTCGAACGACGTGTTCAGCAGCCGCTTCGAGAGGCCGAGCGAGCGGGTCGGTCCGGCCGCGAGCCTGCGGGCGACCGCGAGCGCCTCGGGCATCAGCGCGCTCGGGGTCGTCGACGCAGCGGTACGCGAGCCCGAGGTCGACGGCCTCGGCGCCGGTCGCGCCCTCGCCGAGCATGAACATCGCCTTGGCGCGGGGCAGACCGACGAGACGCGGGAGCAGGTACGCGCCGCCCGCGTCGGCGACGAGGCCCCACTTCGCGAACGTCCACATGAAGCGCGTGCGCGGGTGCACGAGCACGAAGTCGCACGCGAGCGCGAGGTGCGCGCCCGGACCGACCGCGGCGCCGTTCACCGCCGCGATCGTCGGCTTGTCGAGCTCCCACAACTCGCGGATGAACGTCTGCACGCCCGCGCGCAGCGCCTCCGACGTGGTGCGGGGGTTGAAGCCGGGCTTGCCCGCCTGCGAGACGGTCGACGCGGAGAGGTCCATGCCCGCGCAGAACGCGTCGCCCTCGCCGGTGATGAGGACCGCCCGCACCGCGGGTCGGCGCGGAACTCGCGGACCGCGTCGATGATGCCGTCGCGCATGCCGATCGTCAGCGCGTTCTTCGCCTCGGGCCGGTCGAGCACGATGCGCCCGACGCCGTCGTCGTCGCGCTCGACGCGCAGGTCGGTCTGGGTCATGACCCGTTCCCGGTTCGTGAGGATGTTGACGACCGCGACGCCCGAGCCGCGGCCGCCCGCGTTGTGCTGCAGCGCGTAGCCGTTGCGCGTCTCGATCTGCCGTTCGCCGGCCTCGCCCCGCAGCTGCCACCAGCACTCGGTGATCTGCGCGACGCCGGTCGCGCCGATCGGATGGCCCTTGGCGAGCAGGCCGCCGCTCGTGTTGACCGGGATGCGGCCGTCGAGCGCGGTCTCGCCCTCGAGGCTGGCGCGGCCGCCGTCGCCCTTCTCGAAGAAGCCGAGGTCTTCGATGTCGAGGATCTCGGTGATCGTGAAGCAGTCGTGGACCTCGGCGCAGTCGATGTCGCTCGGGCCCGATGCCCGCCATCGCGTACGCGCGCTGCGACGCCATCCGCGGTCGACCTTGATCTCGGTGAAGCTGTCCTTCTCGTGCAGGTACGGGTGATCGGTCGCGACGCCGAAGCCGGCGACGTACACCGGCTTGTCGGTGAACTCGCGGGCCCGCTCCGCGCTGACGAGGAGGACCGCGGCCGCGCCGTCGGTCTGCGGGCAGCAGTCGAGCAGGTGCAACGGATGGCACACCGGCGCCGACTTCAACACGTCGTCGACGGTGATCTCGTTCTGGAAGTGCGCGTACGGATCGCGGGCGCCGTTGTAGTGGTTCTTCACCGCGACCGACGCGAGCATCTCGCGGGTCGTGCCGAACTCGTGCATGTGCCGGGTCGCGAACGGCGCGAACAACACCGGCGCGGTCTCGCCCCGGGTGAAGATCGGGTGCCCGGCCGCGGCGCGCGACAACAGCCCTTCCTCCGACGACTTGTCGCGCATCTTCTCGACGCCGATGACGAGCACGACGTCGTGCACGCCGCTCGCGACCGCCATCGCGCCGACGCGGAACGCGTCGGAGCCCGACGGGCACGCGTTCTCGATGCGCGTGCACGGGATGCCGGCGAGGCCGATCGCGGTCGGGATCGTGTTGCCGCCGATGCCCTCTTGGCCCCACAACGTGCCGCGTTGGGTCGCGACGAACGCGGCCTCGACCTGGTTGGGCTCGAAGCCCTTGTCGACGCTCGCGACCGCGGCCTCGAACGCGCCCGCCGCCATCTGCTCGTAGCTCTGCTCGAACAGCTCGCCCATCTTGATGAGGCCCGCGCCGACGACGGCGACCCTGTTCCAGCTCATGACGCGTCTCCTTCCTGGTCTTCGCGCTCGGGCCTTGAAGCCGTAGACCGGAACGCCGCGCTCGTGCGCGTACTTGCGCAGGACCAGCTCGACCTTGCGCCCGATCTCGATGTCGCTGCCGTCGCCGATCGCCTGCAGCATGAGGCGGGCGCCGTCGTCCATGTCGAGCACCGCGATCGGCAGCGGTGCGACGAACGGTGCCGGCATCGTCTGGTTCACGACGAACGTGTGCACCGTGCCCGCTGCGGGCGAGCGCGACCGGCTCGAGCTTCGGCCCGCCGCAGTTGATGCAGTGCGGGTGGATCGACGGCGGCGTGCTGATCGTCCCGCAGTCGACGCAGCGGCCGCCGAGCAGGCCGAGCATCTCGTCGGCGCCGCGCACGAACATCGCGCTCTCGGGCGGCACGCCCATCGGGATCGTCTCGCCGACGGGTTGCAGCTGACCGCGGGCGCGCAACGCCTCCGCGTAGCTCGCGGGCCGGCCGCCGCCGAGCGCGTCGGCGATGGTCGCGGCGCCCGGAACCGGGCCTCGACGTTGACGAGCACGCCGGTCGTGCGGCCCCCGCCGGTCCCGACGATCGCGACGAGTCCCGCGGCGTCGAGCGCGGCGATGCCGCCGAGGAGCGCGGCCGCCGCGCCGGTGTCGCCGACCGCTTCGTAGACGTCGGCCGACGGACGTCGCGGTCGCCTTCACGCCGCTTGGCGAGGACCGCGCCGAGGCGGCCGTCGGGGTCGGGCAGCGACCAGGCTCGCACGTCGAACGCGGCGAGCGCTCGGTGACGTCGCGCACGACCGGCAGGAAGATCTCCTCGCGGAACAGGCGGGCGTCGTACAGGTCGCGGTTGTCGATCTCGCCGTCGCCGCGGTAGCGGTCGAGGAAGGGGCGGGTGCGCGTGACGCGGGTGCCGATCGTCGCGCCGCGTCCCGCCGCCGTCGGCGCCCAGACACGACGGCGGCCGCGCCCGCGCCACAGCGCGCTTCGAAGCCGGTTCCCGGCCCGGGCCGCAGCGCGTCGGAGGCGATGACGAGCGCGATGCGCGCGGATCCGGCGGCGACCGCGTCGGTGCCCGGCGGCGAGCGCCTCCATGCCGGCGTGCGCCGATCCGGCGCAGAGCGACGCCGCCGATCGTCGGGCGCGAGGCTGAGCGACGGCGGCGAGGAACGCGTGGCTCGGGCCCTCGGCGAACGGCGGACGACTCGTTCCCCAGAACAGTGCGTCGACGCGCGCCGGACTCGATCCCGGCCGCGGCGAGCGCGCGATCGGCGGCGAGCCACGCCAGGGTGAGGGTGTCCTCGTCGGGTGCGCAGACGGCGACTGTGCCGCGGCCCCGCGGCCCCACGCGGCTCCGACGTCGGCGGCGCTCAGGCGCAACTCGGGCGCGGCGGCGCCGACACCCAACACGCGAACGGTCAAGGCTTCGCTCCCGGAGACATGCGGTCGAAACGGCGACTGTAGCGGTCACCCCGTGGAAGCTGCGAGGTGCGGCGCGGCTCGCAGCCGGGCGCTGCAACGGGCGGTCGTGCGGCCGATGCGGTGTTCACGAATGGCGTAAGCAACCCCTCCGATACCATTACCCGTTCCGGCGGCGTAGCCGAGTGGCACAGGCAGAGGTCTGCAAAACCTTTTACGTGGGTTCGATTCCCACCGCCGCCTCCATAGTGGTGTCGTCCGGCGTCGGGCGCGCGGGCCGCGACCACGACCCGGTTCCGGCCCGCGGCTTTCGCTTCGAGCAGCGCGGTGTCGGCGAGCGCGACGACCCCGGCGAAGGTGTCCGAGTCGATCGACGACGCCAGCCCGAAGCTGACGGTGAACGGCGGACGGTTCCCGCGTCTGCGCGAGCGCGAGCTGTTCGCGCACCCGTTCGACGATGCGTTCCGCCGTCGGGTGTCACAGCCGGGCAACACGATGACGAACTCCTCGCCTCCGTACCGGGCCGCGATGTCGTCGGGCCGGATCGTGTCGCGCAGCACCCGCGCGAACAGCCGCAACGCGTGATCGCCGGCTTCGTGGCCATGGGTGTCGTTGACCTGCTTGAATCGGTCGAGGTCGCCGAACGCGACCGCGAACGGCATCCCCTCCCGCCGGAGCTCGTGCACGCGGTTCTCCAGGCTCCGGCGGTTCCAGAGGCCGGTCAGAGGATCGGTCTTCGCCTGGGTTTCCGACTTCTCGAACGCGCGGATCATCCCGATCCGTTCGGAGGCGCGGCGCGCGGTCAGCTCGAGGTAGCCGACGTCGGCGTCGGTCGGCGGCCCGTTGTCGGGCCCGGTCGCGTGCATGACGCCGACGGTCTTGCCGCCGATGCTGACCGGCGATGCACGCGGCGGAGCATTCGCCCGACGGCCGACCCCGGAGGTACGGGCACGCGTCGAGGGCGCGGCTGCTGGCGAACTCGACCGTGTGGCCGCCGGATCGTCGCAGGGCAGTCGAGTGGCGAACTGACCGCGCAACCGCCGGGAGCTTCGGGGTCGGGATCGGTCGTGAACGCGCGGTGGAAGTGCGCGCGGCTCGAGTCGGCGACGAGCATCTCCACCTCGAGCCGATCGACCGAGTCGTGCAGTGCGCGGCCGACGAGGTCGTAGACCGCGGGCTTCGGTCGGGCACATCTCGAGCGCCGACTGCAACGAGGTCTCGTACTCCTGGCGGCGAGCGGCCTCCCGATCGTTGCGCTCCCGACGATGCGCGCGTTGGCCGACGACGAACGCCGCCACGAGGCCGATGATCGCGGCGATGCCGTCGACGACGAGAACGGTCGCGCGTCCGTCGTCGAGGTGCGCCATACCCTGGCGCAGGTCGCGATCTCTGACCGCGCGCAGTTGGGTGTCGGCGTCGGCGGTCAGCGACCAAATCCGTGCGAACGCGACCCGTTCGGACGAGATCGCCGCGGTCGTCGCCGCGGTCTTTTGCCCGGCCGCGATGACACCCAGGCCGGTCAACGCCTTCGCGAGGGCCGCGTCCGCAGTCGTCAGCTCGCGTGCCGCGGGCGCGAACCGCATCGTGGTCAGGTCGGTCACGACCGCCCGAGAGAGGGGAGGGATCGCCTCGGTGAGCAGCGCGGCCTGCCCGAGGTCGACGGGCGACGCCGGCGTGAGGTTGGCCATGCGGGGTTCGACGAAGACCTGGACCTGCGACAGCGCGGAGGCGAGTCGCGCGACGTGCAACAACGACTGGTCGTCGGCGGTGACCTGCGTGACCTCCCGGTGACCCGAAAGTAACGGGAACAAGCTGATGAACGCGGAGAACGCGATCGTGACCAACCCCACGATGAGGAACAGCCAGATCCGGCGCCGGGACACCAGACGCGTGCTCCGGGCCGGGCGATTCGTCGGATCCTTCATCTCGCTCCACTCCGGTGCCGCCGACGATCACGCCGATCGACGCGGTCTGGACGACTCGGCCAGCGTCCACCGGCGGCGTCACCGACCCGTCACCGATTGCGGACGCCGCGCCGCATGGACGTGCCGGGATCGACGCGGCGGGAGCTATCGCGGCGCGGCCATGCCGACGACCGGCTGATTGAACCTGACCGCGCCCATCGATCCCGAGAACCCGGCGTTGCCGAACCCGAAGATCCCGCCGTCGCGCGCGACCATCCAGTAACCCTCGACCGTTCCCGGTCGACGCGATGCCGACGATGGGCTGGTTGAGCCGGATGGCGCCGGTCGAGCCGAAGAACGGCGCGTTGAACCCGAAGATGCCGCCGTCGGTCGCGACCAGCCAGTAGCCGCCGGTCGCGGGGTCGACCGCGATGCCGACGATCGGACGCGTGAGCGGTGTCCCGGCCGTCGAACCGAAGAAGCGCGCCGAGCCGAACGCGAACACGCTGCCGTCGGATCCGACGACCCAGTAGCCCCCGCCGTCGCGGTGCGGACGCGATGCCGACGATCGGCGGGAACGCCGTTGGCCGCGACCGACCCGTCGTCGGGCGCGTCGCCGAACGCGAAGACGCGGCCGTTGCCGGCGACGAGCCAGTAGCCCTTGCCGTCGGGCGTCGCGGCCATGCCGACGATCGGCGAAGCGAGTGCGGCGCCGCCCGTCGAACCGAAGAACGGCGCGTGGAACGCGAAGATCCCGCCGTCGCGGGCGACGAACCAGTAGCCGCCCGTCGCGGTGTCGCTCGTCATCCCGACGATCGGCTGGTTCAGGTGCACGGCGCCGGTCGAGCCGAAGAACGGCGCGCCGCCGAAGCTGAAGATGCCGCCGTCGGCCGCGACCAGCCGGTACGCATGGGTGTTGACAGTGTTGACGGCCGGCTTCGGCGGCGGTGGTTTGATCGTCGGCTTGATCGTGGTGGTGGTCGTGCTGGCCGTGGTGGTGGTCACCACGCCGGGATAGCTGAAGTTCACGGTGTGCGTGCCGGTCCCGATCGCGTTCGTGCCGTGGACGGCGACCGTGCCCGCGCCCGCCGGCACGGTGACCGTTACCGATGTCGCACTCTGCGCGGTGATGGTCGCGGGGACGTTGCCGAAGTCGATCGTCGCGTCGGCGAGCGAGAAGCCGGTGATGGTCACGCTGTCGCCGGCCGCGGTCTGGGTCGAGCTCATCGACGTGATCTCGGGGCACGACCAACCGCCCGCCATCGGCGTGCCGAGACCCGTCGCGAGATCGTCACCGGCCGCGGCCGGGAACGTGCCGCTGTGGGTGCGCGAGAGATCGTTGTCGCCGACGGTCACGTCGGTGAGCGAGGTCCCGTAGCCGTTGCCCTGCGCGAGCGTCATGAGCTTCGGCGCGAGATCGCCGACGCGGGCGGTGCACGCGGTGTTCGACGTCGGCGACGATCGCGGCGATCTTCGGCGCGGCGATGCTCGTCCCGCCGACCGGGAGCCACTGGCTCGAAAGACCCGCCGCGGACGAGAAGAAGACCTCGCCGACGCCCGCGTTCGCGGATACGTCGGGAACCTGCCGGCATGTGCGGGCAGGTGCTCGCGCCGGCGACGGGTTGCCACGCGGGCTCGGCGTAGTCGGCGGACAGCCCGCCGCCCGCGCCGCCACCCGGTTGGCCGAGATCGGTCGTGCACTGCGCGTAGCTCGCCTTGCCTTCGCAGTCGTTCCACACGTGGCTCGTTGCCCGGCGCCGAGGAGCGCGGTGCCGCCGACGCCGGTGATGTTCGGATCGTCGGCGGGTGAGTCGACCGCGAGGTTCGACGAGCCGCCGCCCTGCGCGAAGCAGTCCTCCGAGCCGTTGTCGCCCGACGCCGCCACCACGGTCTGGCCCTGCGCCGCGGCCTGGACCAACAACGTGTCGAGCGCGCTGCTGCAGCGACGGCGACGAGCTCGGTTCGCACATGCCCCAGCTCGTCGAGACGGTCTGGGCCGTGTCGTCGGTGACGATCTTGTGGTACACGTCGTACTCGCCGCTGCCGGTGTTCGGGCCTTCGTACGAGACCACGGCCGCGCCCGGCGCTTGGGTCGCGGCCTCCTCGATGTCGATGTTCGCTTCGAGGGTGCCGTTGGCGTCGGTGCTCCCACCGGTGTCGACGACCGTCGTCGTGACGGTGTTGTGCAGACCGAAGCACGCCTTGTAGGTGTTCCAGTCACTCGGCCGAATGGGGGGCGAGCTCGACCAGCGCGATCTTGCGGCCGGTTCCCGTCTCGCCGTGGGTGATCAGTCCGCCGACGCCGTAGAGCGAACCGACCTGGTCGGCGGTGTAGTAAGCTGCCGCCCGCCGTGTGGTCGCGGCCGAGCACGGGGTGAGACCGTCGGCGAAGGGATCGCGAGCCGCGCCGGGCGTAGCCGCGGTCGCGGGCCGCGGTGCGGGCGTGAGGTCGAGGTGGGGTCGTGCGGCGGCTTCGTCGGAGAGTCCGACGATCGAGGCGATGCCGCCGGCGAGCGCGGCGGGGACGAGCGGCGCTTCGAGCGCGGAGTAGCTCTGGCGCCGGTCGGGCGTGCGGTACCGCTCGATCGTGACGCCGAGGGCATGGGCCACGGCTCCCGCGCTCGTGGATGCCCGGAGGGTGAGCCCGTCGACCGTCGTGTCGGTGATGCCCGCGCGGTGCAGCCAGCCCGTCACCTGCGCGATCTCGTGCGCGCTCGGACCGAACCTCCGGACGAACTCGCCGGGTGCGAGGTACTGCCCGAACTCCCGCGACGCCGGGATCGCGTTGGGCGCGCAAGAGGGCCTGGAGTGCCTGCGGGTGCGACGGCGAGAGGACGAGCTCGAGCGCGATCGGTTGGTCGCCCGAGGCGGCGCCGAGCGCGGTCGACCCGGACGGGATGTGCGGGCGCGAGCGCAGCCGGGCGGACCGAGCGTGTCGGTCGCGCCCGACGCGACGGCGGGCGCGGGCAAGATCGTCGCCATCATCGACAGCGCGACCAGCGCCGTCAGCTTCGACCTCACCGGGCGTGCCTCACTCTCGTGCGTCGACGGCGTCCCGGGACATTGTCGACAACCGGGCGCCCTGGTTGAAGCCGCCTTTTCCCGGCCGTCGCGGCTCGGCTCACACGGCCAGGGCGGTGACGGTACTCGCCCGGCGGAGGGCCCGGTAGACGACGGCGGCGTCACCCAGGCGGTGCCGCAGCAGCCGTTCCAGGCCGCCGATCGGGTACAGGTTCTGCGGGGCCCGGGAGTCCTTGTGCGGGGCGGACGCGAAGCGCGGGAGCGTCGCCGCGACCCGGTCGGCCAGCGCGATCACGTGCTCCGCCCGCAGCGCGGCACTCGCCTCGCAGCGGACGATGCCGGCCCACGGCCCGCCCTCGGGTCCGGGGAGGCGGAGATACCACGAGAACTTGCGGAAGCGCGCGTCGAGCGCGAACACCGGGGTGCGCTCACCGGCGGCGAGGTCGCCGACGACGCGGTCGAGCGCGGTGGGCAGGTACTTGACGTCGTGCGACTTGATGACGCCGACCGAATCGCGGAGCTCCCGCGTCGATTCGCGCAGCGGACCGTCGAGCACGATGAGCTCCGAACCCGAGCGGCGCGTGCGCTCCGCGACGCGGGCCTCGACCTCGGTCATGCACGTGTTGATCTTGGTGTTGAACGTCTCCGGCCGCGCGTTGGTGGTCGAGTGCGCGACGAAGCGGCCGCATGACGTCGGGATGTCGTCCAGCGCGGCGGACGGCGCGAAGACGCCGCGGGCGATCTCGACCGCGTCGAGGCGCGCCACGGCACCGTCGCAGCGGACGACGCCCGCCGCCCATGACGCGAAGAGTCCCGGAACGGGTTCGATACCGCCCTCGATCCACGCCCGCGCTTCGACGCGGCGCACACCGTCGACGAAGAGCGTGGCGTCGACGGGAAGGGCCCGGCCGGCGGGGGAGAGCGGTCGCCAGTCGTCCTCGGCGCATTCGATGTCGGTGGTCGGCACCGAGGTGCTCTCGGTCAGCTCGCTCTGCACCGACGCGCCGTAGCCCGGGTCCCAGGGATCGACGGTGAATCTCACCTCACGCGTCCTCTCGCGTCACGGTGGACGTGCGGCCGACCTTGCGGACGCGGAAGCGCACGGGCATGCGTTCCGCCAGCGCCGGCACGTGGGTGACGATCCCGACGACGCGTTCGCCGCTCCCGAGCGATTCGATCGTCCCGGCCACGACGTCGAGCGTCTCGGGATCGAGTGTGCCGAAGCCCTCGTCGAGGAAGATCGACTCCAGGGTCGCGGCGCCGTCCGCGGCGAGGTCGGCGACGCGGTCGGCGAGGGCGAGCGCGAGCGCGAGCGACGCCTGGAAGGTCTCGCCGCCCGACAGGCTGCGCACCGAGCGGGTCTCGTCGGCGTTCACGCGGTCGACGACGAGGAGCTCGCTCTCGGCGTTGGTCGTGAGGGCGTACTGGCCGCCCGAGAGGCGATCGAGGAGCGCCGACGCGCCGGCGACGAGCCCCCGCAGGGCCTCGTCGACGAGCCATTGCCCGAAGTGCCCCTTGTCGAGGAGCCGGCCGAGCTCGGCCGCGAGCAGTTCGTGCTCGCGCGCGCTCGCGATCTCGGCGTCGAGCTCGGCCGCGCGCGCGAGCCGCTGTTCGAGGGCGCGCAATGTCTCGGCCGCGTCGTGCTGGGCGTCGTTGACGGCGAGGGTCAGGGTCGACGAGCACGCGGTCGGAGGGTGGGCCGACGCCGAGATCGCGGGCGCGCCGGAGCAGGTTGCCGAATGCGGCCTCGCGCTCCGCGCCCTTCGCCTGGGCGAGGTCGTCGAGCTCGGCCGCGCCCTTCTCGTGCTCGGGGCGCAGGTCGTCGGCCCAGGCGGCCAGCGCATCCCACTGCGCGGCGAGCGCGCCGCGGGCCGCGGCGCGGTGGCTCGAGCCCGGCCTTCACGAGCGCGTCGCGCTGTTCTTGGAGCGTGGCCTCGGCCCGCGCCAGCGCCGAGTCGAAGCCGGCCAGCCGCTTCGTCGTCTCGGTGGCTTCCCGGCGGGCGGCGGCCGCGACCGCGCGGGCCTCGGCCGCGCGCGCGTGGTGCGCTTCGACCGCATCGATCAGGGTGGTGAGCGCCGCGGCGTCGGGATAGGCGGCCACGCGCGCGTCGTATTCCGTGATGCGCTCGCGCAGGCCTTCGAGGAGCGTGTCGGCCTGGGTGAGCGCGGTGTGGGCCTCCCGCGCGGTGCGCTCGACCGCCTCGAGCTCCTTCTTCGCCGCGGTCGCGTGTTTGCGAGCCCGGTCGAGCTCGGCCGCCGGCAGTTTCGGCGGAAGCTCCGCGACGTCGTGGTCGCAGATCGGGCACGGCTCGCCGACGTGCAGCGACGCGCGCAGGGCGGCGTGCGCGTGCCGGTGCTGGACCCGTTCGAGCTCGGCCTGCGCCTGCTCGACCCGCTCCCGCGTGCCGCGACGAGGGCATCGACCGCGGTGCGGGCTGCAACGGTGCGTTCCGTGTGGATCTCGGCGCCCTTGTCGACGCGCGCAGCCACCGCGGCCCGCTCGGCATGCGCGGCCGCAGCCGCACGCAACTCGTCGACGGGGGGTTGTTCGTCGCACGCGGCCTGCCGCGGTGATCGCCCGGCCTTCGGCGGCATCGGCCGCGACTGCGGCTCGCTCGACCGCCGCCCGCGCGTCGTCGATCTGTTCGACGACGGCGCGGAGCTCGTCGGGGACCCGCACCGCGGTGAGCGCCTGCGCGGCCCGCCGGTTGGTCGACGGCTTCGGCCCTCGCCGTCTCGACCTCGGCCGCGAGCGCGGCATCGTACGGACCGGCCGTGTCGATGTCGGCGCGCAGGAGCGTGAGCGCGTCGACCGCGGCCCGCCCCGGTCGACGGCCTCGGGCGTGGCCTCACCCAGGCGCGTCCGTTCGGTGACCAGCACTTCGCGCGCCCCCGCGGCACGCTTGGCCCGTTCCCGGGCGACGGTGGCCATCCGGTCGTAGCGGCCGAGGTCGAGGAGCGCGCTCAGGATCGCGACGCGGTCGCCGGCGCGGGCGTGCAGGAAGGAAGCGAACTGGCCCTGGGGGAGCACGACGCACTTGGTGAACTGCTCGAAGTCGAGGCCGACGAGCTTCTGGATCGCGGGCTGGAACTCGCGCGCCGAACCGGCCAGCACGTCGGTTCCGCCGTCGGGCCGAACCTGCTCGAGGCGAAGCGCGCGGGTGGTCGCCCCGTCGCCCGATGCCTTGCGCCGGAGGATGCGGGTCGCGATGTAGGACGCACCCGCGAGTTCGAACGTGAACGAGACGCGCGTCTCGTTGCATCCCAGCGTCATCACGGGCGCGATGTCGCGCTCGCCGTGGCGCGGCACCTTGCCGTAGAGCGCGAACGAGATCGCGTCGATCAACGACGACTTCCCGTGGCCGGTCGCGCCGACGATCGCGAACAGGTCGGCGTCGCGGAAGTCGACCGTCGTGCGCTCGCGGAACGCGGCGAAGCCCTCGAGCTCGAGCGCGAGCGGCCGCATCAGACGTTCTCCGCGTCGAGCAGCTCGTCGAACAGCGCGACCAAGCGGTCGTCGGTGGCGTGGCCCGTTTCGTCGAGATACTGGCGGAAGAGATCGTGCGGGGTCGTCGCCCGGGCGACCCCGGGCGTGGCGGCGTCGGCGTCGGTGGCCACATCCGGGGCGACCCGAACGTCGACCGCGTTCGGCAAGAGGGCGCGGACGTCGTCGGCGAGCCCGCTCCGGGGCTGCTCGCGCACGAACACGCGCAAGAGGGCGTCGCCGGTGCCGGGCACGGCGGCTTCGAGCTCGGCGAGGGTGCCGCGCAGCGTTCGCAACACCGCGCCGCGGGTCAGCGCGACCGGCGCCACCTTGGCTGCACCGCGGTCGGGGATGTCGACGACGAGCACCTGCTTGGTGTCGCGCTCCTCGCCGAAGTCGACCTGGATCGGCGAACCCGAATACCAGATCGGCGCCGCGCCGGGCATCTGCTGCGCGCGGTGCAGGTGCCCGAGCGCGACGTAGTTCGCGGCCGCGGGAAACGCCGCGGTCGGCACCGCATACTCGTCGATGAGCTGCGCGTCGCGTTCGCCGCCGCCGAGAGTTCCGCCCTGCACCATGCAGTGCGCGGCGACGATGTTGATCGTGTCGGCGGAGAAACCCTCGCTCAGCCAGGCGAGCAGCCGCGCGACCCGTGCCGCGTAGAACTGCGTGGTGGCGGCCGCGGTCGCGCTCATCAACTGTTCGGTCTTGATCGCCCAGCGCTGCGAGACCCACGGCATCATCACGACGCGCGCGCCCGCGACGTCGACGACGGCCCGGTCGGGACCGGCCGGGAGGCCGAGCACGGTGATCCCGAGCCGCGCGAACACCGGCGCGACCGACTCGAGCTGGGACTGCTGGTCGTGGTTGCCGCCGACGACGACGACGTGCGCACCCGTCTCGCGCAACGCGAGCAATGCGTCGTAGACGACGGCGGTGGCCTCGGGCGGTGGCGCCGCGGTCTCGTAGAGGTCGCCGACGACGAGCACGAGATCGGCCTTCTCGCGGTCGGTGATCTCGGCGATCTCGCCGAGCACGGCGCGGTGCTCCTCGATGCGCGAGGCGCCGCGCAGCAGCTTGCCGACGTGCCAGTCGGAGGTGTGGACGACGCGCACGGTGCGCCCCTAGGCCCGGGGTCCGGGCGGCACGCCTTCGAGGAGGTCGTCGGGGATGCGCAGCTCGCCGGTCTCGGCCGGGTTCTCGCCGCGCTCGTCGGGCCGCGTCGCCCACGCCGGGAAGGGGAACTCGACGACGAGCGGGACGGGGATCTCGGGCTGGTGCACGAACATCGTGCCGGGTTTGGCGATCACCGCGCGCTGCTGGTGCACCTTCGGCAGGAACCCGTACTCGGGCCGGGCCGCTTCGGCCGCGTCGAGCCGGCCCGCGACCCGGATCGACGAGTTGGAGATGATGCGCCGCTCGACCTCGCTCGCGGTCTGTTGCGCGCCGATCAGGATGATGCCGAGCGAACGGCCCCGCTCGGCCACGTCGAGCAGGATCTCCTTGATCGGCGATTCGCCGTCGCGCGGGGCGTACTTGTTGAGCTCGTCGAGCACGACGAACAGCAGGGGCTTGTGCCGGCCGGCGCGTTCCTTGTCGTCGAACGCGCGGCGCAGGGTGACGCCGACGACGAAACGCTTCGACCGGTCGTCGAGGTTGTGCAGGTCGACGACCGTGATCTGCGCGGCGGTGTCGACCCGGTGGCGCAACAGCGCGTCGGCCGCGACGTCGGCGCGCACCAAACGCGCGAGCGAGCGTTGCGACGAGAGCAGCCGGCGCACGAACGCGTTGATGGTGCCCGTCCCGGTGACCGGTCCCGCCCACGGGCCCCGCACCATCGGGTCGTCGTTGGAGACCCGGCCCACGATGAAGTCGACGAGATCGCGGTAGGTGCGCAGCGTCTCGCCGTCGATGCGCCACCCGCCGTCGCCCGCGGGCTGGCCTTCCTTCTTCAGCGTCGCGGCGACGTTGTGCACGACCATCGTGTACTGCTGGCGCTCGTCCTCCGCGTCGGCGAACACGAACGGCAGGAGCTCCTCGGTCGCGAACTCCTCGATCGTCCAGAAGAACGGGTACACGCCGAGCTGGCGGTTCTGCACGTCGGGGGTGGCGTTCGGGTCGTCGCGCCGGGGCGGCGCGTAGACGGCGACGTCGGCGAACGCGCCGGGCATCATCCCGAGGTCGCGGTACTTCTGCGACTGCTCGGGCGAGAGCCGCACGTTCTCGTGGTCGAGGAAGAGGAGGTCTTCGCCCTTCACGTTGAAGATGAGGGCCTTCGAGTTGGTCGCGTCGGTGCCGAGCACGCCGGAGTGGAAGAGGCCGTACAGCAGGAACGTGGCGTACGTGGTCTTCGTCGCGACGCCCGAGATTCCGGAGATGTTGACGTGCGCGCCGCGCGTGCCGTCGAGGAAGTCGAGGTTCAGGTACATCGGCAAGCCGTCGCGGCCGAGGCCGATCGGCAGGCGCGACTTCATCTGGTCGAAGAAGAGGGCGACGTCGCGCTCGGTGCCCGACGCGCGCCGCACCTCGGAGCCGGGTCGCGGCGGGACGAACACCTCGGGATCGAAGCGGGTGGTCAACACCTCGGCGGCCTCGACCGTCTCGCCCGGGAGCACCCCGTCGGAGATGAGGAACACGTCGGAGTCGAACCGCGCCCCCTCCTGGCGGGCGCGCACCTGGGTGACCACGCCCGAGAGCGTGACGGGCTCGTCGCGGCCCGGGACCTCACGTTCACAGACGACGACGTCGTCGAGTTGGAGGTACTGCTCGGGCGCGATCGCGACCCAGAACGACAGGGGGGTCGCGTCTTCGGTGCCGAGGACGCGCCCGACGGGTTCGGGTGCGTCGATCGGGTGCGCCGGCATTCACCGACCGTACCGCCGGGGTGAGACAAGAACGCGGGTATGCGTGCGCCCCGCGCGGCGCCCTCCGGCCGGCCGCGAACCGGGCTTGCTGGACACGCCCGGGGCCGTCCTCTAGGATTTAGAACACGTTCTAAAAACGGTTCGAGCTCGGCGACGCGGAGGATCTGCAAGACATGGAATTCGGCCTGTTCCAAGGCGGCTTCGTACACAAGGACCTGGCGGCCAAGAACCCGAATGCCGAGCACGACCGGCTCATGAGCGAGGTCGATCTTTGCGAGGTCGGCGACAAGCACAACTGGAAGTACGCCTGGTTCACCGAGCACCACTTCTTGCAGGAGTACTCGCACATCTCCGCGAGCGAGACGCTGATGGCGTGGGTGCTGGCGCGCACGCAGAACATCCACGTGGCGTCGGGGATCATCAACATCACGCCGCCGGTCAACCACCCGGCGCGTGTCGCCGAGCGCGTCGCGATGATGGACCTCGTCTCCAACGGTCGCTTCGAGTTCGGGACCGGGCGCGGCAGCTCCACCACCGAGATGGGCGGGTTCGGCATCACCGATCCCGAGATCACGCGCGACATGTACGACGAGGCGCTGCGCGAGATCGTGCGCATGTGGCGCGACGAGCCCTACTCGTACGACGGCAAGTTCTTCTCGATGCCGGAGCGGCACGTCCTGCCGAAGCCGTACGTGAAGCCGCACCCCCCGCTATGGGTCGCGGCGGGGAATCCCGAGACGTTCGAGAAGGCCGCGAAGGCGGGCCTCGGCGTGATCTGTTTCACCGGCGGCACCCCGGAGAAGATGGCGCCGCTCGTCGAGAACTACAAGAAGCACATCGTGAACGCGGAACCGGTGGGCGAGTACGTCAACGACAACATCGCGATCACCACGAGCTTCATGTGCATGGAAGACCGTGACGCGGCCCGCAACTACATGGCGCACTCGGGCAACGGTCGTCAGCAGACGCTCGTGTTCCACTACCTCGACACGTTCCCGAAGCCGCCGTTCGTGCCCGAATGGCCGACCGAGCTTCCCGACCCCACGCTCGACCAGATCGAGAAGGGCTTCCAGAGCGGCGCCGCGATCGTCGGCGATCCCGACGACTGCGCGCAGGGCATCCAGAAGTGGGTCGACATCGGTGTCGACCAGCTGATCATGGGGCCGTCGGGCAGCACCTACCCGCACGAGCTGCTGGCGAAGACCGTCACGCTGTTCGGCGACGAGGTCATCCCGCGTTTCGACAAGGACCCGGAGCACTCCACCTCCAAGTACCGAACCGCCGCCGCGGCGCGCTGATGCCGGGTCCCACGGACGGGAACCCGATAGGAGATCATCCCGACCTCGGTCACCTCGCGGGCGAGATGCGCGCGGAGTGGCGGGCGGAACAGGCGGCGGCTGCACTCGACGCGGCCGCGCAGTGGCGGCACGGGCGTTCGCTCGCGGATTGGTTGCGCGACCGGATGCACGCCGGCGACCGGCTCGCGGTGACCGTTGCGACGCGCGTCGTTCACGGGTCTGGTCGAAGAGGTCGGTCCCGATCTGCTCGCGTTGCGCGGCGCGTCGGGTCGCGTCGAGATCCACGTGAGTGGCGGCATCCCGATCGAGATCGCGGTGGTCGAGCACGCGACCGAAGGCGGCATGCGCGCGGTGCGGAGCCGGGAGCTCCGCGACGCGTTGCTCGCGCGCGACGAACAGGTCGACGTGATCGTCGGCACGCTGCAGCAGCCGGAAGGGATCGCGGGAACGCTGCGGTTGAGCCGCGACTTCGTGGCCGTGCTCGGCGCCGATGGCGCCGAGACGATCGTGCCCTTGTCCCAGGTCGCGTGGGTCGCGGCCGCACCAGACTGACGCCGGGCGTCGAAGACGCAGGCTGTCAGGCCTGGTTCTCGTGCTCCTCGCGGCTCGAAAGGTGGCGATCAGGCATCGGTTCGCCTCGCGGCGACGCTCTGCAGGGATTTGACGCTCGGAGTGGGACAGAGTGAGGTTGAGCACTATCGGGCAGTGCCTTCAACAGGGGAAATTGTGATGCATGGATCGCGATTCGTCGGCCTCGGCGGTTTCCTCGGCGTTGTCACTCTCGTTGCCTTCAACGCGCTGAATGTTGCGCCGGTGTCGGCCGGCACCGCGGCACCGGTGTCGGGAGCGGCGGTCGTCGCGTGCAGCGATGCCTCGTTGCGTTTGGCGGTGGCCGCCGGAGGCAAGGTGACGTTCGGCGCCGATTGCACCATCGCACTGACCGGCGCGCTTCCCGTCCCGGCCGGCCTGACCGTCGACATCGAGGGCGGCACCCACACGGTGGTCCTCGACGCCGGGCAGCACAGCCGCCACTTCGAGGTGACCGGCGGAGCGCTCACGGTGGGAGCGATTTCGTTGGTGAACGGGTTCGCCGGCGGCGCGACCGGTTCACTCGGCTCCTTCGGAACCACGGGCAAGGCCGGATCCACCGGCAACGTCGGCCAGAAGGGAACCGCGGGATCGGCGGGCGGGCCGGGCGGAGTCGGCGGGACGGGGGGCGATGCCCAAGGCGGCTCGATCCTCGTCACGTCCGGAACGGTGACGCTTCGCAATGTGCGCATCAACAACGCGGTCGCGCAGGGTGGCAACGGTGGCGGGGGCGGAAGCGGGGGCACCGGCGGGGTCGGCGGCGACGGTGGCGCGGGCGCGCCCGGCGATCCCGGCCAGCAGGCGACGCTGGTCACGGGGGAGACGGACGGTTCTCCCGGCGGCGCCGGTGGCGCGGGTGGCGCCGGAGGCGCGAGTGGCGCGGGTGGCGCGGGTGGCGCCGCGGGCAGCGCGCTCGGTGGCGCGATCTACAACGCCGGAACGTTGAAGCTCATCGGGGTTTCGATCAGCGCTCGGGCCAACGCCGGCACCGGTGGTGCCGGCGCCGCGGCCGGCGGCGCGACCCGCGGCGGCAACGGCGGTGACGGTGGGGCGGGCGGTCCCGGCGCCCCGCAGAACACGTTCAACCAGACCCAGCACGGCACCAACGGTGGGAACGGTGGCACCGGTGGGAACGGTGGCGTCGGGGGCACGGGCGCGCTCGGCGGCAACGGCGGATTGGGTGGTTCCGCGCTGGGAGGTTGCATCTACAGCAGCGGATCGATCTCGATCGCCTCGAGCACGCTCGGACAGTGCTTCGCCAATGGTGGGCGGGGTGGCGGCGGTGGCGCGGGTTCCGCGGCGACCTTTGCGGCTGCAGCCGGCGGGGCCGGCGGTCCGGGCGGCGCGGGTGCGGCCGGCCAGGTCGTGGCCAGCGTCCCGCACCAGGGCGGCGCGGGCGGCAACGGCGCGGGCGGCGGCAAGGGGGCAGCCGGTGCCACGATCGCGCCGGGCGGTTCCGGGGGTGCGGGCGGCATCGCCAACGGCGGCGGCATCTACAACACGGGCAAGCTCACGGCCGACGCGCGCACCCAGGTCGGCGGCAATCAGGCCAACGGCGGAACGCCGGGGACCCCGGGCTTGGCCGGCTCCCCGAGCGTGGGCGGCCAAGGTGGTTCGGGCGGTGCCGGTGGCGACGGGGGTCCCGGGCCCGACGGCCCGCCGTCGGGAGGCGCGGGCGTTGGCGGCGTGCAGGCCGGAAACGCCGGGAGTGCCGGAGTCGGTGGCGCGGGCGGAGCGGTCCGGCGGCGCCGGCGGTGGCGGCGGGCGCGGCGGCCGAGGGCGGCGGCGTCTTCAACGCGGCCGGCGGCGTCGCGACCTTCAACGGCACGCAACTCATCCTGAACGTCGCCACCGGAGGTCCGGGAGGCGGGAACGTGGCCGGTGGTCCCGGCGCGGCCGGAGGTGTCGGCGGCACGGGCGCGAGCGGCGGCAAGGGTGGTGCGGGGGGAAGCGGCGTGTGCCCGACCCCGCCGCCCATCAAGCCGGCCGATGGTGGTGCCGGCGGCGACTCGGGTGATTCCGGCGCCGCGGGCAACGGGGGCGCGGGCGGGGCCGGCGGCCCCGGCGCGCAGGGCGGTCTCGGCGGCGTCGCCAACGGCGGCGGGCTCTACAACGCGGGCAAGGCAGTGCTCAAGCTCGGTGCTTCTGTCATCAACAACGCCGCGCAGGGCGGGCTCGGTGGGTCGACGGCCCCCGGTGGTCACGGCGGCCTCGGCGGGTTCGGCGGCAACGGCGCGCTCGGGGTAACCGGCGGGACCCTCGGCGGGGCCTGCGAGGGTGGCACTCCCGGGTTGTTGGGCCTGGGCGGGAACGGAGGAAATGGCGGCAACGGCGGGGCCACCGGCAACGCCGGCGCGTCGCGCTCGTCTGCGCTCGGTGGATCCGCACGCGGCGGTGGCATCTTCAACACCGCGTCGCTCAGTCTGTCGACGATGTCGTTCCAGTCGGACCAAGCCCTCGGCGGCTCCGGGAACTTCGCCAACAACGGCCAGTCGATGATCTCGGTCGGCCCGGGTGCCCGGGGCGGCAACGGCGGCAACGGCGCGACCGGCGATGCCGTCAACAACGTGCCGGGATCGAACGGCGGCAACGCGGGCAAGGGGGGCAACGGTGGGAACGGCGGGTCGACCGGCGTCGTCTCCGGTGGGGGCGGCGCCTACGGCGGCGGGCTGTTCAGCTTGGTGCCGCTCGCACTCAACACCGCAGTCTCCTACTCGGCCGACCAGGTGGTGGGTGGTCCGGGCGAGTCGGCGATCGCGTACACGGGCGGAAGTGGTTCGCAGGGTGGCTTCGCCGGAACCGCAGGCACCGGCGGCAGCGGGGGTCCGAACGGGCTGCCCGGGGTCGCGGCCGTCGACGGCACATTCGGAACGACCGGGACGGTCACCAACGATTCGGCCGCACCGGCCGGGTCGACCGCCTACGTCGACGCCAACGTGCCCCTGCTCACCATCAACCCCACCTCGGGCCCGGCCGGCACGTCGGTATCGGTGACCGGCACCGGCTTCCTGCCCGGCGAGTCGGTCACGGTCACCTACACCGTTGCCGCCGGGAACGTGGCGACGCTGTGCACCCCGACCGCGGTCGCCGACGGTTCGATCGGTTGCGCCGCCTCGATCCCGGCCGCAGCCGGAAGCGCCGGTGCACATGTCGTCACCGCCCGAGGCGGCGTCTCGCTCGTGAAGTTGACGACCACCTTCACCCGAACCTGAATCGACCCGGAGCGCCGTAGAGATTCAGCCCGCGGTCAGCTTCTCGCTGATCTCCCAGAGGCGCGCCGCGGCCGCGTCGTCGAGCGCGTGCTTCGCGGGGGAGACGGCTTTGCCCTTGATGAAGTACTGGCCGGTGATGCCCGCGAGGTCGGGCGAGGTCGCGAGGTAGATCGACGTGAGCGCGCCCTTCTCCGCCGAGATCGCGAACGGGCGGGCGAGGGGCATGCCGATCGTGCCGAGCAGGCCGAGGTCGCCTTCGCGGGCGAAGTTGCTGCCGACGAAACCGGGGTGCAGCGCGTTGGCAGTGAGCACATCGGAGTCGTTGCGGCGGGCGAGCTCACGGGTGAAGAACACGTTCATGAGCTTGGTCGCGGAGTAGACCGCGAACCCGCGGTACTTGCGGTGCTCCCAGTCGAGGTCGTCGAAGTCGAGACCCTTCTTCGCGGTCGTGTGCGCGTACGACGAGACGTTGACGACGCGCGCGGGCGCGGCCGCGACGAGCTGGTCGTGCAGCAGCTGCGTGAGCAGGAAGTGGCCGAGGTGGTTGACCTGGAACTGCGTCTCGTGACCGTCGACGGTGACCGTGCGCTTGCGCAACACGAGGCCGGCGTTGTTGAGCAGGATGTCGAGCCGGTCGTGCTGCGCGGTGAACGCGTCGGCGAACGCGCGCACCGACGCGAACGACGCGAGGTCGATCGGCATCGTCTCGACGCGCCCGCGCGCGTCGGCGCGCGTCTCGATCTCCGCGACGGCGGCCGCGGCCTTCTTCGCGTTGCGGGCCGCGACGATCACGTGCGCGCCTTCACGGGCGATGCCGACTGCGGCTTCCTTGCCGATGCCGCTGTTGCCGCCGGTGACGATCGCGACCTTCCCCGACAGCGGCCCGTCGCTCACGAGTGCTCCTTCTCGGCCGCGCTCGGCGAACGGTCTTCGCCGGGCTGGGCCCGGACCCAGTCGATCAGTTCGTCCCGCAGGAACCGGATCTCCCGGCCGCCCGGGAAGCGGTGCGCGGGGATGCGGTCTTCTCGCACCATGCGCCGCAGGTACTCGACGTGTACGTGGAGGAGCTCCGCGGCCATGGCGGTGGTGAGGATGGCGGGGTAGCCGCTCGCCTCGCCGGCGGGTTCCTGCTCGGTGGGGGACATGCGCACAACGCTACTCGCCACCTGCGACAACCTCGGGTGATCTGCGACAACGAGGGCCGCGCTCCGAGCGGGGAGGTGGTCTTTCACGGTGCGTGTCCGCTTCGTCACACGCAATTCGGGCATTCTTCGCGAGATCTGCTTCCATGTGTCCCAGCTACGGATGGCGAACATGGGGTGGGGAACGGTGGGGACCGCACAGGGCAGGGTTATTGGTCGTACCCGTCGCGGGTTGAGCGCGCGGATCTCGACCGGGCACGTCGTGATGCTGCTCGCGGGCGCGCTCGGCGTGATGCTCACCCTGACGGTGTTGCGCTCGGCGGGCGACACCCGGCCCGTGCTCGTCGCCGCGCACGATCTCCCGCCCGGCACGGTGCTCACCGACGCGAGCGTGCACGTCGCCCGGGTCCACGTCGACGCCACCGTGCTCGCGACGCTGTTCGGTGCGGAACAGCTCGGCGCGTTGCGCGGGCGCGTCGTGACGACGATGGTCCACGGAGGCGAGCTGGTGGTCCGCGGTGCGGTCAGCGCGCTCGGCGCGAACGCTTCGGCGCGCGTCATGAGCTTCCCGATCGCGCGGCGCCCGCGCCGTCGACGGCAAGCTGACGGCGGGCGATCGGGTCGACGTGCTCGCGGTCGACCACGACTCCGGCCGCGCGGGCTATGTCCTGAGCGGCGCCGAGGTCGTCGGAGTCGAAGGTCGCAGCGGTGGCGCGCTCTCGGGCGCGTCGGACGACGTCACGATCACGCTCGTCGTCGATCCCGCGACGGCGCCCGAGCTCGCGTCGGCGATCGATGCGGGCACGGTGATGCTCGTTCGGGCGACGGGCGCGGCGGCGCTCCACGGGCAGCCGCTGTTCGTTCCTCGGAGCTCGAAGTGAGCGAACCGGAGGTCGCCCTCGCATTCACCGCCGACCTCTGGGTCGAAGAGCTGCACCGGCATCTCACCGACCACGGTGGCGCCCGCGTCCGAACCCTGCTCGTCGAGCCGGAGAGCGCGCTCGCCGAGGTGTACGACGTCTTGGTCGCGGGTCACCGGTGGCCGGCCCTGACCCGCGCTCTCGTCGCCGACCTGCACGCGCACGGCCGGGCGATCGTCGGTGTGTACGACCGCGAAGAGCCGGCGAGCCGCGACCACCTGGTGGCCCTCGGAGTCGACACGCTGGTCGAGTCGGACGCCGCGCCCGAGGCGTTCGTCCGGGCGATCACCGGTGTTGCCGGACGCCGCGAGGACCGTGCGCCGATCCGGCCGGTCGAGGAGGCGCGGCTGGGACGGGTCATCGCGGTCGGCGGGCCGCCGGGTGTGGGCCGGACGGAGATCGCGATACAGCTCGCGGTCGCGCTCGGTCGTCGCACGAACGTGGTCCTGGTCGACACCGACGACGTCGCACCCGCGATCGCGCCCCGCCTCCAGCTCCCGATCGAGCCGAACCTCCGTACTGCGATCGACGCGGTCGAACACGGGCGCGGTGACCTCCGGCGGTGCGTGTGCACGGAACCCGTCTCGAGCGTGGCCGTCGTGTGCGGGCTTCCGAATGCGAGCGCCTGGGTGCAGGTGCGACCGGGCGAGGTCATCCGGGTCGTGGAACGACTCGCCGACGAGAGCGACCTCGTCGTCGTCGACGGCGCCGGCATGCTCGATGACGTCGGCACGGGGTCCGGCGGCACGCGCGGGCGATTCTCGACGGCGCGTTCGATCGTCGCCGACGCGGACGCCGTGGTCGCGGTGTGCGACTCGTCTCCCCACGGCTTCGGACGATTCCTCGGATGGTTCGTCGACGCGCGCCTTCTCGCGCCGGAGACCCCGATGATCGTCGTCGCGAACCGTGCGCCGCGCGAGCGATTCCGGCGGGCCGAGCTCTACGCCGAGATCATGTCGAGCGTGCCCGCAGTGGCGGTTGTATTCCTGCCCGATGACGGTCGGGTCCCCGACGCGGCGTGGAACGGCTCGGTGGTCCGGCGCGGTCCGTTCGTCCGCGCCGTCGACGAGATCGCCGCGCAGGTGCTCGCGCTCCGACCGCGCGACCCGGACGCATCGACGTCGAGGGTCGCGTCGTGACCGTGCGGACGGACGCGTACGACGTCATTCGCCGCGACGCGCTCGGTGGCATCGAGCGCCGGCGCCTCCAGCCCGCGGCACAGATCGCGGAGGTTCGGCTCGAGATCGAGCGGGCCGTCGACGAGTACCAGCGCCGCGCCCGGCTCGGTGACACGGTGCCGCTGGGCGACCCGCCGGAGATGGTGCACCGCGTCATGCGGTCGATCACCGAGCTCGGACCGCTGAGCGAGCTGCTCGCGCGGCGCGACGTCGAGGAGGTCTTCGTCGAAGGTGCCCGGGTCACGTACCTCGATTCGGACGGCCGGCTGCACGGTCTCACCGAACCGACGACCGAGGTCGAGAACCGCCAGATCGTCGACCGCCTGCTCGCGGTGACCGAGCGTCAGCTCAACGCGAAGCACCCTCTCGTCCAGGCCCGCGTGCTCGAGGGAACGGCGCGGTTGACCGCGGCGATCGAGCCCGTTGCCGACCACCTCTCGGCGACCGTCCGCCGCTACACGGTGCGCGACGTGACCCTCGACGCGCTCGTCGCTCGTGACGCGTTGACCACGCAGGCCGCTGATTTCCTCTGGGCGACGATGCAGTTGCGGAGCCGGATCGCCGTTTCCGGCGAACCGGGAGCGGGGAAGACGACGCTCGCGGCGGCGTTGCTGTCGGCGGTTCCGACGTCGCACTGCGTGCGCAGTTGCGAAGAGATCCGCGAGCTCGCCGTCCCGGTTCTCCACGGCGGGTACTACGAGGTTCGCCCGGCCGGGCTCGACGGCACCGGCGAGATCAGCCTGCGCGACCTCGTCAAGTTCATGCTGGCGATGAGACCCGACCGGATCGTCGTCGGCGAGGTGCGCGGCGCCGAGGCGTTCGAGTTGACCCGAGCGATCAATGCGGGCTGCGGGTTCCTCTGCACGCTTCACGCGAACAGTGCGCGCGACGCCGTCAACGCGCTGGTGAACGCCGCGCTGATGGCCGGTGAGAACGTGACCGAGCACATCGTGCGCCGGATCTTCGTGGAAGCACTCGATCTCGTCATCCACCTCGACCGCGACGACCTCGCGCGCGCCGACGGTCACGTCCGGCGCCAGGTCACCGAGATCGCGGCCGTCGTGCCGAGCCTCGGCGACGGCGAGACGTACGAACCGCTCTTCGTGCGCGAGGGTCTGGGCGGCAAGTTGGAATGGACCGGCGTCCTGCCGCCGGCATTCGAGCGGCGGGTCGACCGCGTGTTGCCGGCCGGCCGAGGTCTGCGCCACCTCCTCGAGCACGGTCGGGTGTCGAGATGAGCATCCTCGCGGCCGGCGCGGTCGGTGCGTTCTTCGCGCTCCTCGCCGGCGCGATCATGGGCACGCTGCCGAACCTCCGCATGCCGGCGCAGATGTTCGCGCCGCGGCGTGCGAGCAACCGGTTGTGGCTCCAGCAGGCCGGTGCCGGACTCACGCCGGCTCGGTTCTGGATCGGAAGCGTCGCCGCCGGATCGTTCGCGCTGCTGGTGCTCGTGGCGCTGACCGGCTCGGTCTTCGTCGCGCTGGTTCCGTCGGTCGCGGTCGCGCTCTTTCCCCGGGCGTACTTCGCCCGCCGGCGCCGGCTGCGTATGCGGGAGGTGCAGACGGCGTGGCCCGACGGTCTCCGTGACGTCGTCGCGTCCATCGCCGCCGGGCGATCGTTGACCCAGGCGGTGACGTCGCTCGCGGCGACGGGACCGGTCGCGCTCCGCGAAGCGTTCGTGCGCTTTCCCGAGCTTGCCCGCGTGCTCGGCACGGGCCCGGCGCTGGAGCTCGTGAAGGAGGAGCTCGCAGATCCGACGAGCGACCGGGTGCTCGAGGTGCTCCTGCTCGCGCACGAGCGCGGCGGCCCGATCGTGCGTGACATTCTCGAAGATCTCGTCGACGCGACGACCCGCGACCTCAAGCTGCTCGACGCGCTCGAGACCGAGGGCCTCGAGATGCGCATCAACGCGCGGGCCGTCGTCGTGCTGCCGTGGTTCGTGCTCGTCGCCCTGACCGCGCGTCCCGGCCCGTTCCGCGACTTCTACCGGTCGAGCGGCGGCTTCGTGACGCTGGTCGTCGCGGCTTGCCTCACGGCGTTCGGCATGTTCCTCCTCGGCCGCCTCGGACGCGACGAGAGACGAGGAGCGGGTCTTCGGCGCACCGGCGGTGACGGGATGAGCGGTCGTGCCCCTGCTCGCGGCAGGCGCGGTCGGTGCCGGGTACCGCGGGACTCGCCGGATCTGTTGCGCCCGCCGACGCGGCGGCTCGCGCCGCGGGTTCGTCCGTACGCGGTCGGCGCGCGCGTCCGGCGCTCGGGCATCTCCCCGATCCGTCCGACGACCGAGCCCGTGTCCGGCACGGCCGATGCCACGCTGCCGCGGCTGTTCGGGCCGGCCGTGCGCGCCGCGCTGTCGCGGCGTCAGCAACGCCATCGAGTCGCGCGGCGACGAGCATCTCGCGCGCATGCTGCGCCAGGCCGGCGATGGACGACGTGACCCCCGAGCGCTATCGGGTGCAGCAACTCGGACGAGCGGCGGTGTTCGCGGTCGGCGCCGCGATCGTGGTCGCGTTGACGCTTGCAGACGCCGCTGGTCGTGCTGGTCGCGGGTCGTCGCCGGCTTCGTGTTCGGCGCGAGCCGGTCGCGCGCCCGCCTCGAACGCCGCGATCGCGAGCGCGGCCGGCGCGCATCCGGCTCGAGCTGTACACGGTCAACCACCTGCTGGCCATGCAGGTGCGCACCGGTTCCGGCGCGATGCAGGCGGTGCAACGCGTCGTCGACCGCGGCCGCGGCGCCGTCGTCGAAGAGCTGAACGACGTGCTCACGTGGACGCGCAGCGGCCTCGGCGAGGCCGAGGCGTTCCGGCGCGCCGCCGAGCTCACGCCGGAGCCGAGCGCGGCGCGGACGTATCAGCTTCTCGCGGCGGGCGTCGAGCGAGGCGTCGACCTCGGCGGCGGGCTGCTCGCGCTTGAGCGGCGACATCCGCGACGTGCGGCGCGAGCAGATGCACAAGGACGCCGTGCGCCGGCGCGCCGCGATGCTCGTTCCGACGATCGCGATCCTCGCCCCGATCATGTTGCTCTTCATCGCCGCGCCGCTTCCTTCCATCGTTCTCGGACACCACTGACCATGAGGAGACCTGTGAACCTTCGCAATCGTGACGAATCCGGAATGACCACGGCCGAGCTGCTGGGCAACGCCGCGCTCGGAGTGCTCGCGCTCGTGGTGATCTGGGGCCTGCTCCAGACCCTCGGCGTCGACATCGTGAAGTCGCTGCGCGACGCGCTGATCCACTAGACGTGCGGCGACGAACGGAACGCGGGCTTCACGACGATTCAGTACGTCGTCGCGACCGGGTTCTCGCTGCTGCTGTTCGTGATGGTCGCGAACCTGCTCGTCGACCTCTACGAGCGGGGCGCGGTGCGCGACGCGCTCGACGAAGGGGTGCGGGCCGGCGTTCCGGTCGCGACCGGTCCGGAGGCGTGCATCGCGCGAGCGAACGAGGTCGTGCACTCGATCGCGAGCGGCTCGTCGTTGCACGTCGACGACATCAACTGTTCCTTCGACGGCGAACGCGTCGTCGCGACGGCTCGGGTGACCCTGCGATCGTGGTTCCCGATGCTGCTGCCCGACTGGCGCCTGACGCTGCAGGCCGCCGCGCTGCGGGAGCGCTGAGGTGGTTCCGGCGCCGCGGCACCGGGCGGGACGGCGGGCTTCGTCGCGATCGAATGGGTGGCCGCGGTCGCGTTGCTCCTGTTCCCGATGATCGTGTTGGTCGCGACCCTGCCGGGTTGGGCCGAGCGGCGGAACGGCGCGACGGTCGCGGCACGGGAGGCGGCCCGCGATCTGGTCGACAACTGGCCGAACGGCGACCCGGCCGCCGCGGTGCTGGTCGCCCGGGCCGTCGCGGCCGACCACGGCATCGACGCCGCCGACGTCGACGTCTCGGTGCCCTCGGCCGGGCGGGATCGCGGCGACGAGGTGGTAGTCGACGTCGAGGTCTCGATGCCGGCGATCGGCATCGGCGCGATGTCGGTCGGCTCGTGGCACTACACCGCGCGTGCGACCCGGCGGATCGACGACTTCCGGAGCCGGTAGTGCCGCGTCGACCGCGAGGACGAGCACGGGACGATCACGTTGTGGGTGCTCGGACTGTGCATCTCGCTGATGTTCCTCGGTGGTCTGAGCCTCGACCTCTGGCGCGCGGTCGCCGATCGGCGCCAGCTCTCGTCGATGGCCGATTCCGCCGCGACCGCGGCCGCGAACGGCCTCGACGTCGACGCGTTGCGGGCGGGAACCGTGCGTCTCGATCCCGTTCGGGCGCGGGCGCTCGCGTTGGCGTCCCTCGACGAAGATCCTCACCGCGCGAGCCTCGACGGGGTCGACGTCGAGTTCGACGGCAACCGGGTGACGGTGACGTTGCGCGACCACGTCCGCTTCTCGCTGCTCGGCATCTTCATGGGCGGCCAGCAGTTCGACATCCAGGTCCACGCATCCGCCGAACCCGAAGAACGCCCGTAGTCGACACGTCGTGCCTCTGGGCTCCCGGGCCGGCCGTCGAGGGGCAGGCTGACAGGAACGTCAGGTACGCTCCGCTCCGCAATCGCGCCTTTCCGCACGCACAGGGAGCATCAATGCCTGACGCAGTCATCGTCGCCGCGGCCCGCACGCCCATCGGGACCGCCCGCAAGGGCACGCTCCTCGACGTGAGCACCTTCGACCTCGCCAAGTACGCGGTCGCCGAGACGCTCAAGCGCTCCGGCATCCCCGCAGGCGACGTCGACGACCTCGCGTTGGGCGAGTCGCTCCAGGGTGGCGGCGACGTCGCCCGCTACGCCGCCGTCGAGCTCGGCCTCACCGAGATCCCGGGCCTCGCGCTCAACCGGCACTGCGCGTCGGGCATGGCGTCGGTGCAGGGCGCGGCCGCCAGCATCATGGCCGGCATGGACAAGGTCGTCATCGCCGGCGGCTCGGAGTCGCTGTCGACCTCGCCGATGTCGATGAAGCGCAAGCTCGGCACCGACGACTACGAGCAGTGGATGTCGCCGTCGCACCCCGCCACCGACGACGCGCCGGCCTTCGACATGTCGATCACCGTCGGTTACAACACCGCGAAGGCCGTCGGCATCACCCGCGAAGACTGCGACGCGTGGGCGTTGCGTTCGCACGAGCGGGCGATCGCCGCGATCGACGAAGGCCGCCTCCAGGAGGAGATCATCGCGATCGAGGTCACGATGCGCGACGGCACCACCAAGATCTTCGACACCGACGAGCACCCGCGCCGCGGCAGCACGATGGAGAAGATGGCGTCGCTGAAGCCGCTGCACCCCGAGATCGAGAACTTCCCGATCACGGCGGGCAACTCGTCGGGCCTCAACGACGCGGCCGCGGCGATGATGATCGTCAGCAGCGACTACGCCCAGGCGAACGGCCTGAAGCCGCTCGGCAAGATCGTCTCGTGGGCGTCGGCGGGCGTGCAGCCCCGCGACACCGGCCTCGGCCCGATCTCCGCGATCCCGAAGGCGCTCGAGCGCGCCGGCCTCGCCGTCGGCGACATCGACCTCGCCGAGATCAACGAGGCGTTCGCGTCGGTGCCGGTCGCGGCGTGCCGCAAGCTCGGCCTCTCCGAAGACATCACGAACCCGAACGGCTCCGGCTGCTCGCTCGGTCACCCGGTCGCCGCCACCGGCGCCCGCATGATCATCACCACGATGTACGAGCTCCGGCGCCGCGGGGGCGGCATGGGGCTCGCGAGCATGTGCGCGGGCGGCGGCATGGGTTCCGCGACGGTGTTCGAGGTCTACCCCGGCTGACGTCGTCGACGGCGGTTCCGCGCGGAGCCGTCTCAGAGGCCGAGCATCTGGTCTTTGTAGAGCGCCGCGGCACTGCGCCGCGCCCTTTTCCGACACGGTCGCGGCCGGGAGCGTCGGCGCGGTCGCGAACGTCGGGTGCGAGAAGTCGAGGAACTCCGTCAACGGCCGGGCGGCCGCGTCGCGCTTGGTGAGCGGCCTCAGGCCGAAGCGCAGCTCGATCGTCGCGAGGATGCTCGTGTGGTCGTGGACGACGTGCGAGACGAAGCCCGGCCGCGACCACGCCGAGACGACGAGCACCGGCACCCGGATGCCGTACTCGTCGAACGCGCCCTTGGCGCCGATCGGCGCGATGTTGTCGGGCGGTGTCGCCTTGGGCGGGGCGACTGGTCGTAGTAGCCGCCGTGCTCGTCCCACGTCTGGATGAACATCGACGTCGGCCAGTCGGGACCGGCCATCAGCGCGTGCACGACCTTCGCGCTGAACTGCTGACCGAGCTGCGGGTTCGCGGGCGGGTGCTCGTCGTCCTCCTGTGTCACCTTCCCGATGAACGTCGGGTCGATGAACGCCACCTGCGGCAGCCGGCCCGCGGCGGTGTCGGCGTAGTACTGCGAGATGTCGACGACATGCCCGGCGGCATGGTCCTGCACGTACTTGAACAGCAGCGCCGACACCGACAGCTGCGACTTGTAGATCTTCCAGGTGATGTGCGCGGCGTCGAGCTCGTTGAAGATCGTCTTCTGCGTCCATCCCCCCGCGGGCGGCAGCGTGTTGTCGACGTGCCCGAACGACGTTCCCGCGACCAGGTAGTAGCGGTTCGGGTACGTCGGTCCCGGCACCGACGCGAAGTAGCGGTCACCGATGCCGAAGGTGCGGGCGACCCCGTAATAGAAGGGGAGAACGTTCGGTCCGTAGTGCGCCATCGCCCGCGCCCCCGTCGGGTCGGTCGCGTCGACGTTCGCGGCGGTGAAGCCGTCCATCTTCCCGCCGTCGATCTCCTGTGGACGCCGTCCCAGCCGTGCTCGACGTCGGCGGTCTCGCACATCCGCGGGTTCTCGAAGGGCAGGATCGCGGGCGAGCGCTTGTCGACCGGGTTCGGGTTGCCGGTCGTCGGCACCTCGGCCGGTTCGAGCTTGCCGAAGTAGCTGTCGAACGAACGGTTCTCCTGCATCAGTACGACGATGTGATCGATGTGCTGCTTCAGGCCGTCGGCGGGCGAGACCGTGGTGGTCGTCGTGGCCGCGGCCGACGAGCTCGTGCCCGGACCCGGGGCCGGGCTCGCCGACGACTTGCCGCTGCTGCAGGCCGCGACCAGCACCAGGCCCAGAACCGGAATCGCCCATCCCCGCGTTGTCACGGCGGCATTCTGGGCCGGTCGACCGAAGAGAATGCAAGCGCGTTTCGGGGCCGCTAACGCAGCAACGAGACGAGTCCACTCACTGCGAAAGCGCAGCCACCCGCGCCGAGGATCCGCCGCCACGGGTTCACGCCCCGCGCCACCTCGTCGACCGCCCACGCGCCGAGGCTGATCACCGCGATCCAGTCGACCACCGTCCGCGCCGCACCCCGGTGCACGAACAGGCGGAGCGCCACGGTGCCGAAGAAGATCCACAGCGGGACGTTCGGGAACTGGGCGATCGTGATCCGGCCCGTGCTGCGGTCGCGGAACATCCAGTCGAGACCCGAGCGCACGCGCGTGAACGGCGAGCGGCCCGACGTCGCCACTACGTGAGCCCGCGCAGTTCGCGCAGCGCGACCGAGAGCGTCGCGACGTCGAACACCGCATGGGCGCGGATCTCGTCGAGCAGCGTGAGCATGCGGACGATGACGGTCGCACGCGGTGCCGGCCCACGCCTCGTAGGAGCCGGCGCGTCAACGCATCGTCGACGACGCGGCGGTACTGCGCGGCCGCGTCCTCGCGCAGCGCGTTGCGGGCGAGCGCGTCCCAGCGGTCGGACCTCGGCAGTTCGACGATGCGGTCACCGAGCCACTCGAATCGGAGCGCGTCGCCGACCGTGTTGTACATCGCGGCCACGACCTCGACCTCGACGCCGTGCGTCTCCGCGAGCTCGGCGATGTCGAGGGCGCGGGGGAGGTGGGCGAACGCTGGCGATCCGTTGCGCGATGTCGCGCGGGACGCCCTGCGCCGCGAACTCGGCGGTCGCCGCTTCGAGGCGGTCGGATGCCGTCGCCATCGCCGCGAGGCGGGCGACCGGAACCGCGAAGAACGCCACCGTCGACGCGACCGGAAGCGGCTGCGGGCGGTTGCGCAACAGCCACCGCGCCCCGCGCTCGACCAGCCGCCGGCTCGCCAGGTACATGCGGGTCTGCACGTCGACCCCGACCGCTCCGTCGAGCGCCTCGATGTCGCGCCAGAGCGCGTCCTGGTCGAAGATCGCCCGTGCCGCTTCGTGGGCGCGCACGACGTCGGGCCCGTGCGCGCCGGTCTCCTCGCCGAGCCGGAACGCGAACGTCGCGCCGGCCCGGTTGACGAGACCGTTCACGAGCGCGGTCGCCGTGATCTCACGCCGCAACGTGTGGGCCCGGATGCGTTCGAGGAACCGGGACCGCACCGCGGACGGGAACGCGCGCACGAGCTCGGGCATGAAGTCGGGGTCGTCGGGCAACTCCGAGGCGAGCAGTTCCTCCTCGAGCGCGATCTTGGCGTACGCGAGCATCACGGCCAGCTCGGGCGCGGTGAGCCCGAGCCCGGCGTTGTGCCGGTCGGCGAGCTGCTCGTCGCTCGGCAGCCGTTCGACGTCGCGGTCGAGGTGGCCCGCGTTCTCGAGCGCGTGCATGAACCGCGCGTGCACGCCTTCCATCGCGGCCGCCTGCGCGCGGCCGTTGTCGAGCGCGCGGTTCTGGCGGTAGTTGTCGCGCAGCACGAGCGCCGCGACCTCGTCGGTCATGGCGACGAGCAGGTCGTTGCGGTCGGTCTCGCCCAGCTCGCCGTCGTGCACCGCGCCGTCGAGCACGATCTTGATGTTGACCTCGTGGTCGGAGGTGTCGACGCCCGCGCTGTTGTCGATCGCGTCGGTGTTGATGCGGCCGCCCGTGAGCGCGTACTCGACGCGGCCGTCCTGGGTGAAGCCGAGGTTGCCGCCCTCGCCGACGCTGCGGCACCGCAGCTCGCGACCGTCGACCCGCACCGCGTCGTTCGTCTTGTCGCCCACGACCGCGTGCGTCTCCGACGCGGCTTTGACGTAGGTGCCGATGCCGCCGTTGTAGAGCAGGTCGACCGGCGCCCGCAGGATCGCGCGGATCATCTCGGCGGGCGTGAGCGTCGTCGACGCCGTCGTCGATCCCGAGCCGGGCCCGGACCTCGGGGGTGATCGGGATCGCCTTCAGCGTGCGGGCGAACACGCCGCCGCCGGGAGAGATGAGCGCGGTGTCGTAGTCGGCCCACGACGAACGGGGGAGCGCGAACAGGCGCTGCGCGCTCCACGAACGAGCGCGCGGCATCGGGCTCGGGATCGAGGAAGACGTGCCGGTGGTCGAACGCGGCGACGAGCCGGATGTGGCTGCGAGAGCAGCATCGCGTTGCCGAACACGTCGCCCGACATGTCGCCGATGCCGGCGACGGTGAAGTCGTCGCGGTCGGGATCGAGGTTCAGGTGGCGGAAGTGGCGGCGCACCGACTCCCACGCGCCGCGGGCGGTGATGCCCATCGCCTTGTGGTCGTAGCCGTGCGCGCCGCCCGAGGCGAACGCGTCGCCGAGCCAGAAGCCCGCGCCCGCACGCGATCTCGTTGGCGACGTCGGAGAACGCGGCGGTGCCCTTGTCGGCCGCGACGACGAGGTACGGATCGTCGTCGTCGTAGCGCACCACTTGATCGGGCGGGACGACCTTGCCGTCGACGAGGTTGTCGGTCACGTCGAGCAGCGCGCCGATGAAGAGCCGGTAGCACGCCTCGACCTCGGCGCGCAGCTGCGCGGGATCGGCCGGCGGCCGCTTGACGACGAAGCCGCCCTTCGCGCCCGCGGGCACGATCACCGCGTTCTTCACGCGCTGCGCCTTCATGAGGCCCGAGCACCTCGGTGCGGAAGTCCTCGCGGCGGTCCGACCAACGGATGCCGCCGCGCGCGACCTTGCCCGCGCGCAGGTGCACGCCTTCGACGCGGGGCGAGTACACGAAGATCTCGAACATCGGCCGCGGGAGCGGCAGGTCGGGGATCGCGGTCGGGTCGAGCTTCAAGCGCGACGCACGGCGGCGGGTTGCCCGCGGCGTCGCCGTCCTGGAACCAGTTCGTGCGCAGCGTCGCGAGCACGAGGTGCAGCAGCGCGCGCAGGATGCGGTCCTCGTCGAGCGAGGTGACCGCGTCGAGCTCGGCCCGGATCTCGTCGGCGAGGCGATCGATTGCATCGGCGTCGTCCACGGCCTCTTCGTCGCTCGGCGAAGCCGCCGCGCCCGCGCCGACGGACCGGTCATCGCCGCCCACGGGTCGAGGCGCGCGACGAACAGCTCGACGAGCCGGCGCGCGATCTCGGTGTGGACGCTCAGCGCGTCCTCGATGTAGGAGAGGCTGAAACGGGTGCCGGTCTGGCGCAGGTAGCGGCAGTAGGCGCGCAGGAGCGCGACCTCCCGCCACGCGAGCCCCGCGGTGAGGACGAGCCGGTTGAAGCGGTCGTCCTCGGCTCGGCCGTCGATCACCGCGATGAACGCCTCCTCGAAGAGCGCGCAGCGCCGCCGGGTCGATGATCGTGCCCGCCGGCGCGCGCAGGCGGAACCACTTCATCCAGCGGGTGTCGATGCCCCGCGGCGTCAACTCGTACGGGTGCTCGTCGTCGACGATCACGCCCATGTGCGACAGGCGCGGCAGCACCTCCGAGAGCGACGGCTGCGCGCCGATGCCGTAGAGCTTGAGGTCGAGGTGGTCGCCCGCGATCGTGAGCCGCGCCGCGAGCGGGGTGGTCGCGCCGAGCGGTTCGAGCTGCGGCGAGGTCGGCGAGCGCCTCGCCGGCGCCGAAGTCGTCCTGGTACGCGCCCGGGAACGCGTCGGACCACACGCGCAGCGCGTCGAGACCGGTCTCCTCGCCGCGCGACGCGATCGAGCGCGTCGCGCAGGTCGTCGACCCACGCGCGGGCCGTCGCCGCGACCAGTTGCTCCAGCTCGGCGACGTCGACCGCGATGTCGTCGCGCGGTCGTCGAGGTGCAGCACGTAGTGCAGCCGGGCGAGCACCGACTCCGAGAGCCGCGTGTTCCACTCGTAACCCTTCGAGCCGTACGCGTCGACGAGGAGGTGCGCGATCTGCTCGCGGACCTGGGTCGTGTACCGGTCGCGCGGGATGAAGACGAGGCACGACACGAACCGGCCGTACGGCTCGCGGTGCACGAAGAGGCGGACGCGGCGCCGCTCCTGCAGGCGCAGGATGCCCATCGCGTTCTCGAACAGGTGGTCGACGTCGATCTGGAAGAGGTCGTCGCGCGGGTACGTCTCGAGGATCCGGATGAGATCCTTCTGGTCGTGGCTCGCGGGCAGGAAGCCGGCCCGCTCGATGACCGCCGCGACCTTGCGGCGCAGCACCGGGCACGTCGAACGGGCTCGTCGTGTACGCGCCCGACGCGTACAGGCCGATGAAGCGGTGCTCGCCGACCACCTTGCCGTGCCGCGTCGTAACGCTTGATCCCCACGTAGTCGAGGTGCGTCTGGCGGTGCACGGTCGAGCGCGCGTTCGCCTTCGTCAGCACGAGCAGGGTCTTCTCGCGCGCCTTCGCGCGGACGGCCGGCGGGCAGCGCGGCGAAGCTCGCCGACGGCTCCTCGGGCGCGTCGCGCAGCAGGCCGAGGCCGCTGCCCGGCACCGGGCAGCGAGCTGCTCGTCGGACGGCGAGGCCGTACTCGCGGTAGCCGAGGAACGTGAAGTGCTGGTCGGCGAGCCACTGCAGCAGCGCCTTGCCCTCGGCGAGCTCGTCGTCGGCGCACGGCGGCGGCATCTCGCTCGAGCTCGGCCGTCGACCCGGTGCACGGCCTCGAGCATCGGCTGCCAGTCGCGGGTCGCGGCCCGCACGTCGTGCCAGGACCGCGAGCAGCTCGGTGCGCACGGAGTCGAGAATCTCGGTGCTCGTCTCGCGGTCGATCTCGATGTGCGTCCACGACTCGAGCAGGATCTGCTCGCCCGGTCGGCGCGCCGGGTCGCGTCGTCGGCCGCGATGCCGCAGCAGCTTGCCGTCGTTCGACCGCCGCACGCGCAGGATCGGGTGCACGACGAGGTGGACGCCGAGGTTGCGGCGGTCGAGCGCCATCGTCAGCGAGTCGACGACGAACGGCATGTCGTCGAGGACGACGTCGACGGCGGTGTGGCCGTGCGGCGGTGTGTACACGCGGACGAGCACTTCCTCGGTCGGCGCGTCGCGCGCCGAGCTCGCCAGTGCTCGAGCGCGGCGCGGGCGAGCTCGTCGGCGGTCCACGTCGCGAGGTCGTCGTCGCCGAGTTGACCGTAGTAGGCGCGGACGAACGCGTCGGCGCCGGCGGCGTCCGACGGGCTGACGAGTTCGCAGATCTGCGCCATCACGTCGTCGCGACGGGCCACGACGTCCGACCATACCGTCCATAGCGTCCCCATCGGCACGTTTCGACGCTCCCGTATGCTCGGCGCGTGGACACCGCCGAGGCCCTGGAGCTCGCGCTCTGGAGCTGGCCGACCTGGCCGACCGCATCACGATGAAGCGGTTCCGGGCCAACGATCTGAAGGTCACGACCAAGCCCGACCTCACGCCGGTGAGCGAGGCCGACGAGGCGGTCGAGCGGGCGATCCGCGAAGCGCTCGCGGCCGCGACCGGCCACGCGGTGCTCGGCGAGGAGTTCGGCACGAGCCGCGGCCGCGATCGACGACGACGCCGAGTACCGCTGGATCATCGACCCGATCGACGGCACCAAGAGCTACGTGCGCGGCGTCCCGATCTGGGCGACGCTGATCGGGCTCGAACGCGGCGGGCGAGCTGATCGTCGGCGTCGCGTCGGCGCCCGCGCTCGGGCATGCGCTGGTGGGCCGGCGCGCGGGCTCGGCGCGTTCCGCGACGGCGAGCGCATCACCGTGTCGTCGGTCGCCGCGCTCGACGACGCGCAGCTCTCCTTCGCGTGGGACACGTCGGAGCGCTTCCACGCCGACGGCATCGGCGACGAAGCTCGTCGACCTCTCGCACCAGTGCTGGCGGACGCGTGGCATCGGCGACTTCTGGCAGCACCTGCTCGTCGCCGAAGGCGCGTTCGACGTCGCGATCGACCCGATCGTGTCGCTCTGGGACATCGCCGCGCTCGTGCCGATCATCGAGGAGGCCGGCGGGCGGTGGAGCACGCTCGACGGCCGCGCCGACGTCGACGCCGGCAGCTTCGTCTGCACCAACGGCCTGCTGCACGACGCGGTGATCGCGTCGCTCGCCTAGTCTCGCCCGCCGTGTCGGAGCTCACGGTCGGGATCGACATCGGAACGTCGTCGGTGAAGGCGGTCGCGGCCGACGCCGACGGCAACATCGTCGCCCGGTCGCGCATCCCGCACGAGTTCTTCGTCCCGTCGCCGCTGCGCTTCGAGCACGACGCCGACGCGTCGCGTGGCACGACGGGTCCGCGGCGCGCGCTCGAAGCGCTCGGCGACGTCGAGCCGCGCGCGGTCTCGGTCGCCGCGATGGTGCCGTCGCTGACGGCGGTCGACGACGACGGCGTGCCGTGCGCGCCCGGGCTGCTCTACGGCGACGAGCGCGGTCACGCCGATCGTCCCGGCGCGATCGCCGAGGCCGGCGAGCTCGCGCAGTTCATGCACTGGCAGTCGCACGAGCACCCCGACGCGCGCGGCTACTGGATGGCGCAGGCGGTCGCGAACCACGCGCTCGTCGGGCGAGCCGGTCGATCTCGTCGACGGTCGCGGCAACCGCGTTCCCGCTCTTCGACTGGAAGCAGTGGGACGAGGAGAAGCTCGCGGCGAGTGCGGCGCGCGCGTCGATCAGATGCCGCGCATCGGCCCGACCGGCCAACGCGCTCGCCGAGGTCGCGGGCCGGCCGGGCTGCGTGCTCGAAGGCGGGACGATCGACGCGATGGGCGAGCAACTCGTCGCCGGTTGCGACGACGTCGGCGACGTGCTCGTGATCTGCGGCACGACGCTGATCGTCTGGGCGGTGACGCCCGAGCCGGTCGAGGTCGCCGGCCACTACGCGATCCCGCACACCGCGCCGGGCAAGTTCCTCGTCGGCGGGCCGAGCAACGCGGGCGGTCTGTTCCTCAACTGGGTCGACCGCATGTGCGCGACCTGCCGGCGCCGGCGACGGCACGCCGGCCTCGGTCGGCGATCCCGGCCGGGTGCCGGTCTGGGCGCCGTATCCGCGCGGCGAGCGGGTGCCGTTCCAGGACTCCACGCGGCGCGGCCCAGCTCGTCGACCTCGACCTCACCCACGACGCGGCCGTCGGTGCGCCGCGCCGCGTTCGAGGCCGCGGGTTTCGTGACCCGGCGCATGATCGACGCGTCGCCCGATCCCCGCGCAGCGCATCGTCGCGACCGGCGGCGGGACGCGTGTCGAAGCGTGGATGCAGGCGCTCGCGGACTGCACCGGCGCTGCCCGTGCACGTGTGCGCGGTTCCCGAGGGCGGCGCGCTGGGCGCCGCGTTCCTCGCGCGCATGGCGGCGGGGCTCGAGACCGTCGATGCACGACGCGGCGCGCTGGGCGCGCACGTCGCACGTCGTCGACCCCGACCCGACATGGGCCGCGCGCGGTCGCCGACCGCTACGCGCGGTTCTGCGTGGTCGCGGGTTGACGGTGCGTCGGCCGGCGGCCTCGTAGCGTCACCGGCATGGCCCTCGACATCACGATCAACCGCGACGCGTGCATGGGCTCGGGCAACTGCTCGTTCTGGGCGCCGGGCGTCTTCGATCTCGACGACGACGGCATCGCGATCGTCGTCGATCCCGGCCGCGCAGCCCGAGGACAAGGTGGTCCTCGCCGCGCAGGGTTGCCCGACCCAGGCGATCGCCGTCGTCCGCGACGGCGAGAAGCTCGTCTGACCCCGAATCCCTGCCAACAGTTGGCAGCGAAAGTGGTGTGACGCGCCACTTACCCTGACAACAGTTGGCAGGGAAAGTGGCGCGTGAGCCCTTTCCCAGCGAACTGTTGGCAGGGTTGTGGGGGGCTTCGAGCTGACGTCGAGCGTCAGGCGCGTGCGACTATCGACGCATGCCGATCGGGATCACCGAAGACCACGAGCACCTGCGCACCGCCGTCCGCCGGTTCGTCGACGACCGCATCGCGCCCGCGCGTCGTGCGCGAGGCGTTGGAGGCACCGGCGCAGGTCCCGCCCCGCGTTCTGGGCCGCGCTGGCCGAGCCGGGCTGGATCGGGCTCCACGTCGGTGAGGACCACGGCGGCAGCGGCGCCGGCCTCGTCGAGCAGGCCGTGGTGGTCGAGGAGCTCGGGCGGGCGTGCGCGCCCGGACCGTACGTCCCGACCGCGATCGTCGCCGCGCTGCTGCAGGCCGACGGCGGCCCCGCGGCCGAGCGGCTCCTGCCCGCGCCTCGCGTCCGGGCGAGCTCACCGGCGCGGTCGCGCTCGACGGCGCGACGCTCGTCGCCGGCGGTGCCGGCGGCCGACATCGTCGTCTGCGCGGTCGACGGCGTCTGGTACGCGCTCGACGCGGCCGACGTCGGCGCGCACGAGGTCAAGAGCGTCGACCTCGACCCGCCGCCTCGCGCGCATCGATCCGGCGCGCGCCGCGGCCGCGACGACGGCCGGCCGAACGCAGGCTCGCGAACCTCACCGACGACGCAGGTCCGGCTCGCTCGCGGCGACGCTGTTCGCGGCGGAGGCGGTCGGCGTCGCGCAGTGGTGCGTCGACACCGCGGCCGAGTACGCGAAGGTGCGCGTGCAGTTCGGCCGGCCGATCGGCCAGTTCCAGGGCGTGAAGCACCGCTGCGCGGAGATGCTCGCCCGCGTCGAGCTCGCCCGCGCCGCGGCCTGGGACGCGGCCGCGCGCGGCCGACGACCTCGCCGATCCGGCGGCGCGCGCTCGCGATCGCCGCCGCGGCCGCGCTCGCGTTCGACGCCGCGTTCGCTGAACGCCAAGGACTGCGTGCAGACCCTCGGCGGCATCGGGTTCACGTGGGAGCACGACGCGCACATCTACCTCCGCCGCGCGATGACGCTGCACCAGCTGACCGGCACGCCCGACGACTGGCGGGTGCGGGCCGCGCAGGCGGCGATGCGCGGCGCGCGCCGGCGGCTCGCGGTCGACCTCGGCGCCGACGATCAGGCCGAAGCAGTTCCGCGCCGAGCTGCGGGCGCTGCTCGCCGAGATCGCGCGACCTTCCGCCGACGGAGCAACGCAATCGGCTCGCCGACGGCGGGCTACGTCACGCCGGGCTGGCCCGCGCCGTGGGGCCGCGACGCCAAGGCGCTCGAGCTCCTCGTGATCGAAGAGGAGTTCCGCGCCGCGAAGGTGACGCGAGCCGAACATCGGCGTCGGCGCGTGGGCGCTGCCGAACCTGATCGTGCACGGCACCGAAGCGAACAGCAGCGAGCGCTGGATCATGCCGACGCTGCGCGGCGAGATCGGCTGGTGCCAGCTGTTCAGCGAACCCGGCGCCGGCTCCGACCTCGCGTCGCTGTCGACCCGGGCGACCGCGGTCGAGGGCGGCTGGCTGTTGAACGGCCAGAAGGTGTGGACGTCGATGGCCAAGGAGGCCGACTGGGGCATCTGCCTCGCCCGCACCAACCCCGACGCGGCCAAGCACGACGGCATCTCGTGCTTCATGGTCGACATGAAGACGCCCGGGCATCGACATCCGGCCGCTGCGCGAGCTCACCGGCCAGGCGATGTTCAACGAGGTGTTCTTCGACGACGTCTTCGTCCCCGAGGACTGCCTGGTCGGCCGGGAGCACGACGGCTGGCGGTGCGGCCCGCACGACGCTCGCCAACGAGCGGGTCTACATGGGTTCGGGCAACACGATCGGCGGCGGTGTCGTCGGGGTGCTGAAGGCGATCGAGGCGCACGGGTCGGCGCCGACGACCGGCTCGCGCTCGCCGAGGCGGGCGGCCTCGTCGCCACCGGCCACGCGCTGTCCGCGCTCGGGTTCCGCCTGACGCTGGCCGCGCTGGCCGGCGCCGACCCGTCGGGTTCCGAGGCGGCCGTCCGCAAGCTGCTCGGCGTGCAGCACGACCAGCACGTCCAGGAGGTCGGCATGCTCGTCGCGGGCATCGAAGCGGCCGCCGCCGAGGGTGACGCCGCGGCCTGGTCGGCGTCGTTCCTGTTCAACCGGTGCCTCACGATCGCGGGCGGCACGAGCGACGTCCAGCGCAACGTGATCGCCGAACGTCTGCTCGGCCTGCCCCGGGATCCCTGAGCCGGGATCCGCGAACCGGGATCCGGAGTTTGCCTCCGGATCCGTGGCAATCGGCCGAAAAGGACCGGTGGAGGCAACTGGGCTCCTGAACTGGGGCGGCGCAACTGCCGTCGCCGCAGTCGCAGTAGCCCGGTTCCGTCCCACCCGGGTCCACGGGCGATCCCGTGTGAAACGGGAAGCAATCGACCTGGACCTGGTGAAGGAAAGTCTGCTCCGCGAGGAGGCGGCCGTGGACAGCGGGATGAGAAGGGAACGAACCGATGGCAATGACGACGCAGCTCCCGAGGGGTACTGCCAACGACCCGGCCGCGACGGCCGCGCCGCCGACCGGCCTGCCCGCCGAGCAGCTCTACACGTGGCTCGAGTGGGTGCAGGACGACCTGCGCCGCCTCGAAGCGCGGCTCGACTACCTCGAGTCCGCGCGTTCGCAGCTGCGCGAGCAGGAGCGTCTCCTCAGCGAGCTGCTGCACGCGTCGGGTTGACACGCTTGGACGCCGCACAAGTTGACGCCGGCGTCAGGGAACCGATAGTCGTAGCGCTCCATGGGTGAGCGCGTGCTCGACTACGCCGACGTGACGGCCGGCGATGCCGGACCGGCGATCAGCCACCCGCTCACGCGTACCGACCTCGTCATGTACGCGGGCGCGAGCGGCGACTTCAACCCGATGCACCACGACGAGATCGCCGCGCAACAGGCCGGGCTCCCGTCGGTGTTCGGGCACGGCATGTTCACCGCCGGTCTGCTCGCGACCGCGGTCACGAACTACGTCGGGATCGGCAACCTGAAGTCGTACCGGGTCCGCTTCACGAAGCAGACCTGGCCGGGCGAGGTGCTGACCACGAGCGTCACCGTGCGCGAGAAGCGCCCCGGCAACGAGGTCGTGCTCGACTGCTCGGTCGTGAACGAGAACGGCGAGACGAAGATCCAAGGCGAAGCCGTGGCGGTGCTGCGCGTGACCGACGACGCCCGCTTCGACCTCCCGACGACCGACCTCGAGACCCAGCCGTTCTGGGACGGGCTGAAGGAAGGCAAGTTCCTCCTCCGGCACTGCAACGCCTGCGGCCGCGACCACTACTACCCGCGGCCGTTCTGCCCGACGTGCTGGAGCGACGACGTCGTCGTGGAAGGAGGCGTCGGGCCGCGGCACGCTCTACACGTACTCGGTCGTGCACGTGAACGACCTGCCGCCGTTCAACGAGCGTGTGCCGTACGTCGCCGCGATCGTCGAGCTCGAAGAAGGCCCGCGGGTGATGACCAACATCGAGGGCGTGCCCGTTCGACGAGCTGCGCGCCGACATGCCGGTCGTCGTCGACTACAAGGCGATCTCCGACGACGTCACGATCCCGGTCTTCCGCCCCGCGGGCTGACCGGTAGCGTCGCGCCCCGTGAACGAGGACGAGCAGGACTGGAACTTTCCCTTCGAGGAACCGCTGCACGAGGTGTTCCCGCAGCTGCACGCCGCGCAGAACGCGTGGATGTCGCAGCTCGATTCGCTGTCGGCGCCCGACCGCAAGACGCACGAGCTCATCCGCCTCGTCGTGACGGTCGGGATCCGCAATCCCGAGGGCGTGCGCCGTCACGCGCGCCTCGCGCGCGAGGTCGGCGCGTCGTGGGAGGAGATCCTCGGTTCGATCATGTTGACCGTTCCCGGCCACGGGCTGTTGCCCGCGGTCGCCGCGATCCCGCACGCGCGCCGCGGCTACGAAGAAGCGCGCGAAGCCGAAGAGGAGTGACCGTGCCCGACGTGGAAGCCGCGGCTCCGCCGTTTCGCATCCTGCCCAAGCTCACCGACCGGAACCGCGACTTCTGGACGGCGGGCGCGCGGGCGAGCTGCGCTTCTGGCGCTGCCAGGACTGCGGTTCTACATCCACCCGCCGCAGCCGATCTGCCCGTCGTGCCACTCGAAGAACATGCAAGACGGAGGCGGTCTCGGGCCGGCGACGCTCGCGACGTTCTCGGTGAACCACCAGCCGTGGATGCCGGGCCCGGAGCTGCCGTACATCGTCGCGATCGTCGAGATCGTCGAGCAGCCGTCGGTGCGGCTCACGACCAACCTCGTGAACTGCGCGCCCGACGACGCGCGCATCGGCATGCCGGTGCGGGTGACGTTCGAGCATCATCCCGATCCCGACGGCGACGTCTACATTCCGCTCTTCGAGCCGGGGGCCGTGAGCCATCGTGGACGAGAACGAGATCATCGAACGGCGCGACGTGCATCTCCGGCGTCGGGCAGTCCGACATCGGCCGCCGGCTGTTCCGCGATCCGCTCGAGCTGACGCTCGACGGCTGCCTCGCCGCGATCGAGCACGCGGGCCTCACGACCGCCGACATCGACGGCATCTCGACGTACCCCGGGCCGATGGGCACGCCGGCCGGCTTCTCCGGCGCGGGCGCGTACGACGTGATGGACGCGCTGCGCCTGAAGTGCGGCTGGTACAGCAGCGGGCTCGAGACGTCGGGGCAGCTCGGCTCGGTCGTCAACGCGTGCCTCGCGGTCGCGTCCGGTCTCGCCAACCACGTGCTCTGCTTCCGCTCGGTCTACGAGGGATCCGCGCAGGGCGACGAAGGGTCGCGCCGCGGTCATGCCCGGCGGCGGGGGCGAGGTCGGCGGTGTCGTTCAAGGCGTCGGGTTTCATGGAGTGGAACCTGCCGTTCTCGGCGCCGTCGGCCGCGATCTGGATCGCGATGTTCGCGCAGCGCCACTTCCACCAGTACGGCACGACGCGCGAGCAGCTCGCGTGGATCGCGCTCGAACGCGCGCCGGAACGCGGAGCTCAACCCGAAGGCGATCTACCGCGACCCGATGTCGTTCGACGACTACATGGCCGCGCGCATGATCTCGTCGCCGTTCTGCCTCTACGACTGCGACGTTCCGTGCGACGGCGCGACCGCGGTGATCGTGTCGCGGCGCGACATGGCCAAGGACCTCCGCAACCCGCCGTTGCGGGTCGAAGCGGTCGGCACGCGCATCGACGGGCGGCCGTCGTGGGACCAGTTCGACGACCTGTCGACGATGGCGAACCGCGGCGCGGGCAAGCAGTTGTGGGAGCGCACCGAGTACAAGCCCGCCGACGTGCAGATGGCGCAGCTCTACGACGGCTTCTCGTTCCTCACGATGTCGTGGCTCGAGGCGCTCGGGCTCTGCGGCGTCGGCGAGAGCGGACCGTTCATCGACGGCGGCACGCGCATCGCCCGCGACGGCCAGCTGCCGCTGAACACGCACGGCGGCCAGCTGTCGGCGGGCCGGTTGCACGGCTACGGCTTCCTGCACGAGGGCGCGACCCAGATGTGGGGGCAGGCGGGCGACCGCCAGATCGCGAGCCCGCCCGAGGTCGGCGTCATCGGCGCCGGCGGCGGCAACACCTGCGGCTGCCTGCTCCTCGTCCGCGAGTAGGGAGTCGCCGCGATCCGGGGCGGTCCACGTCGTGCACGCGGACGAACAGCGCTTCGACGGGTCAGTCGATCGCGAGCGTGGCGAGCTCCTCGAGGTGGTCGCCCGCGGTGCCGAGCTCGTGCGCGACCGTCAGCAGGCGCTTGTAGTACAGGTGGATGTCGTGCTCCCACGTGAAGCCGATGCCGCCGAACACCTGGATCGCGGTCCCGCCGAGTTGCGGGAACGCGTCGGCCGCGAACGCGTGCGCGAGGGTCGACGGCGCGGTGCGCCTCCTCGGGTGACGCGTCGTCGAGCGCCCAGCACGCGTAGTAGCCCGCGGCGCGGCCGAGCTCGACCGTGCGCAGCATGTCGGCGCAGAGGTGTTGCACCGCCTGGAACGCGCCGATCGGCTTGTCGAACTGCTCGCGCTCCTTCGCGTACTCGACGGCGAGCTCGAGCGCGCGCTGCGCGGCGCCGACGCCGTCGACGACCGCCGCGACGCCCAAGCGGTCGAGCGGCACTGCCGACCGCGGTCGGCGCGTCGTCGAGCGCGATCCGGCGCGCCGGCGCGCCCGCGAGCGTGACGCGGCCCTGCTTGCGCGACCCGTCGACGGTCGGCGTGCGGGTCGGCAGTGAAGTCGATCGGTCGCGAACACGCCGAGCCGGCCGTCGTCGTCGAGCGCGGTCACGAGCACGGTTCCGGCCGCGTTCGCGTCGGCGACGTGCACCTTCACGCCGTCGAGGTCCCAGCCGCCGCGGCCGTCGGGGGTTGCCCGCGTCTGCGGGGTGCGCCATCCGTAGCGAGCTCCGGCTTCGAAGATCGCGAGCGTGCCGATCACCGAACCGTCGGCGAGCTGCGGCACGGAGCTCCGCGTCGGCCAGCGCCACCGCGCCGATTGCGGACGACGCGTAGGGCGCCGGGCAGACCGCCCGGCCGAGCTCTTCGAGCACGACCGCGGCGTCGACCATGCCCATGCCCGCCCCGCCGTGGCTTTCGTCGACGAGCAGCCCGATCACGCCGAGTTCGACCAGGCCGTCCCAGACCGCGGGATCGGGTGCGGGCCGGTCGTAGTCGGCGCGCACGGACGCGAGCGGCGCCCGGGTCGCGAGGAACCCGCGGACCGAGTCGCGGAGCATCTCCTGTTCGGGCGAGAATTCGAAGTCCACGGACGCCTCTGTCGGGAATTGTCTGACACTGACGTCAGGAAACTACCCTGCGCACCGATGCGCCTGCGCTACGCACCCGAAGACGAAGCCTTCCGCGCCGAGCTCGACGCGTGGCTCGACGCGCACCAGCCGTCCGACGAACGGATCCGCGAGCCGAAGCTCTCGAGCGCGCACATGCCCCAGTGGGCGCGGGAGTGGCAGCGCGCGCTCTTCGACGCGGGCTGGCTCGTGCCCGGGCTGGCCGCCCGAGCTCGGCGGCCGCAACGCGTCGCCGACGCAGCAGATGATCTATTTCGAGGAGATGAGCGCCCGGGAGATCCTGCGCAGCGCGAACCCGCAGGGGCTCGGCATCATCGCGCCGTCGATCAACGACTACGGCACGCCCGAACAGAAGGAGCGCTTCCTCCTCCCGACGTTGCGCGCCGAGATCTCGTGGTGCCTCGGCATGAGCGAACCCGGCGCGGGCAGCGACCTCGCGAGCCTGAAGACGCGCGCCGAGCTCGTCGGCGACGAGTTCGTCGTGAACGGTCAGAAGGTGTGGACGTCGGGCGCGCACCACGCCGACTGGTGCCTGTGTTTCGTGCGCACCGACCCGAACGCGCCGAAGCACAAGGGCATCAGCGCGCTGATCATCGACACGACGTCGCCGGGGGTCGAGCGCCGGCCGTTCCCCGAGCTCTCCGACAACGAGTTCTGCGACTTCAACGAGGTGTTCTTCACCGACGTGCGCGTCCCGAAGGAGAACCTCATCGGCCCGCTCAACGGCGGTTGGCCGATCACGCAGGGGTCGCTCGCGCACGAGCGGGCGATGCTGTGGATCAACTACGCGTACGACGTCCAACGCGCGGTGCGGGCGCTGGTCGAGCTGGGCAAGGTCGAAGGCCCGAACGGCGAAGCCCCTCGGCGACGGACGCGCGCTTCCGCGACGCGGTCGCCGGCTTCTACGTCGACGCGCAGGCGCTCCTCACGATGGGGTACCGCGGCTTCTCGAAGTTCCTGAAGGGCAAGTCGGCGCCCGAGCACTCGTTGCTGAAGCTCTACGGGAGCGAGGCGCTGCAGCAGGCGCTGCTCTTCGGCACGGAGGCGCTCGGCATCGACGAGCTCGACCTCGAGTGGTTGGGGCCGCAGATGTGGCGCGAAGGATCGTGGGCGATCCAGTACCTGCGCAGCTTCGCGGCGACGATCCCCGGGCGGCACGAGCGAGATCCAGCGCAACATCATCGCCGAGCGGGTGCTCGGGCTTCCCCGCGCGTGACGACCGGTTGTCAGTAGCGTTACCGGCGATGGACTTCACGCCCCGCGTGGTCGACGCCGAACTCGAACGCCGGTACGTGCGCGAGGGATTCTGGGGTGAGGACAGCCTCGGTGCGCTGCTGCGCGCCGGGCTCCACGAGGCGGCGTCGCACCCGTTCACCGTTCGCTCCGACCGCAAGCCGTACCGCGGAACGCTCGGCGACGTCGACCAGCTGGCCCGCCGCGTCGCGGCGGGTCTGCGCGCGACGCGGCATCGGGCCCGGCGACGCGGTCGCGTTCCAACTGCCGAACTGGCTCGAGGCGGCGGCGACGTTCTACGCGGTCGCGTACCTCGGCGCGGTCGTCGTCCCGATCGTGCACTTCTACGGGCCCAAGGAAGTCGGCTACATCCTGCGCAAGACGAGAGTGAAGGCGCTGATCACCGCCGACCGTTTCGGGCATCAGGACTTCCTCGCGAACCTCGCCGGCATGCGCGCCACGCTCACCGACCTCGAGTGGGTCGCGATCGTGGGCGAGCGCCGCGCCGCCGATCCGCGTGACATCGGGTTCGACGATCTCGTCGCGGACGAGCCGATCGACGCGATCCCGGCCGTCGACCCCCGCGCACCGGCGTTGGTCGCGTACACGTCGGGCACGACTTCCGATCCGAAGGGCGTCGTGCACTCGCACCGCACGATCAACGCCGAGATCCACCAACTCGTCGGCGATGCAGGACAATCGTGACGGCCCCGCCATGATCACCGGCGCGCCCGTCGGCCACGGCATCGGCATGCTCGCCGCGTTGCTCATCCCGGTGTACCGGCGCAGCGAGATCCACCTGATCGACGTCTGGGATCCGGGCCGCGTCCTGCCGGCGATGCTCGAGGAGAGCCTGTCGGCCGGTCAGGGCTCCACGTACTTCCTCACGAGCCTGCTCGACCATCCCGACTACGACGTCCAACGGCACGTGCCCGCTGATGCCGTTCATCGGGCTCGGTGGATCGGCGGTTCCGGCCGCGGTCGGCGAGCGTTGCGCGGCGATGGGCATCGAGATCGCGCGCAGCTTCGGATCGACCGAGCATCCCTCGATCACCGGTTGCACCCCGGAGGCGCCGCACGAGAAGCGGGTGAACACCGACGGCCGCCCGTTGCCCGGGGTCGAGATCCGCCTCGTCGACGACGACGGCCAGGACGTCGAGGTCGGGATGCCCGGCGAGATCTGGAGTCGGGGACCGGAGATGTTCACCGGCTACACCGACGCCGCCGCGACCACCGCCGCGTTCAGCCCGGACGGCTGGTTCATGACCGGCGACATCGGCGTGCTCGACGACGACGGCTACCTCGCGATCACCGACCGCAAGAAGGACATCATCATCCGCGGCGGCGAGAACGTCAGTGCGCAGGAGGTCGAGGAGCTGCTCGTGCGCATGCCCGACGTTGCCGAGGTCGCGGTCGTCGCCGCGCCCGACGCGCGGCTCGGCGAGGTCGCGTGCGCCTTCTTCCGCATGCAACCCGGGTCACGCGGCCCCCGATCTCGACGCGGTGCGAACGTATCTCGCGCGATACGGGGATCGCGCGCCAGAAGTGGCCCGAGCACCTGCGGTCGATCGAGGAGTTCCCGCGCACGCCGAGCGGGAAGGTCCAGAAGTTCGTGCTCCGCCAACAGCTGCGTGACAGCCTCGCCGGCTCCTGACGTGAGCGGCCTGCTCGACGGGATGCGCGTCCTGGACGCGGGCATCTGGCGTCCCGTCCCGCACGCGACGCAGATGCTCGCCGATCTCGGTGCCGAGGTGTTGAAGATCGAACCGCCCGGTGGCGACCCGATGCGCACGTTCCCGCACCTGTTCCGCGACGTCGCCGGCCACAAGCGCAGCATCGAGTTGAACCTGCGCAGCGAGGAAGGCCGGGCGAAAGCGCTCGGGCTCGCGGCCGGCGCCGACGTCTTCTGCGAAGGCTGGCGTCCGGGCGTCGCGGCGCGCCTCGGCGTGGACTACGAGGCCGTGCGCGCGGTCAACCCGTCGATCATCTACTGCTCCGTCTCGGGCTACGGCCAGACCGGTCCGAACGTCGCCCGGCCCGGGCACGACGTGAACTACCAGGCGCTCGCGGGCGCGCTCGCGCCGCGCCCGGGCGAACAGCCCGCGATCCCGCGTGTCCCGATCGCCGACCTCGCCGCGGGCACGGTCGCCGCGCTCTGTATCTGCGCGGCGTGGGCGCGGCGCATACAGACCGGCGAGGGCGAACGGATCGACGTCGCCATGGCCGACGTGGTTGCGTCCTGGTCGGGAACGAGCTCGGGGAATCTGCTGCGGGGCCGCTCGGAACCGGCGCGCGGTTCGGCCGGTTACGGCATCTTCGTGTGTGCCGACGGTGGCTTCATCACGCTCGCCGTCATCTCGGAGGACCACTTCTGGCACGCGGTGTGCGACGCGCTCGATCTGGGTGCGGAGCTGCGCGGTCTCGGCCATCTCGCCCGGCTCGACCGCTTCGACGAATGCCAGGCCGCGGTCGCGGCCGCGTGCCGCGCGCCTGACGTGCGCCGACGCGCTCGACCGGCTCACGCGGGCCGGCGCGCCCGTCGCGCCGGTCCTCGACCCGGGCGAGATGACCGCGGACGAACAGTTTCGCTCCCGCGCGGTCGTGTTCGACGCGGGCGACGGCACCGCGCGGCTCGGCTTCCCCGCCCGCCTGGAGCACCATCCGCCCCGACCACCCGGCGCGACCCCCGCCGTCGGCGCCGATGGCGGGGGCTGGGCCTCGGCGGCACGCGCGCCCGGGAAGTGACGCAAGTCGCAGTTCGTAAAGCCGTCGCGGCGCACCGCCGATCCCCGGGGCTGCCGGCCACTCGGGCCGCACCTGCTCCCCGGAGGGACGCCCATGCTCATGATCGTCGGTCTCATCGCAATCGCGGGACTCTCGTACTTCCTCATCAAGAGCCGCAAGCAGACCGCGAAGTCGGCGCGCTGATCGCTACTGCTCGAGCCGCGCGACGACGCGCGGGCGTCGCGCGCGCGAGCAGCGAGACCAGCGCGATGTCGGCCGCGACGATCGTGATGCACGTGACGGCGTGCCCGGCGGTGAAGTAGTCGCCGCTCTCGGAGCCACCCTGGTACGAGTAGCTGTACTGCGCGGTCTCGGTGACGAGGATCCAGACACCCGCGAGCAACGGGATCGGGAACCCGCCGAGGATGAGCCCGGTCCAGAGCGGGAACGTGGGCTCGGCCGTCTGCGCACCGACGAACGCGATCAGGAACAGCACACCCGGGATCCACACGGGCACCGCCGCGATCGACACCAGCACGAGCGGGCCGCACGCGATGCCCGCCGCGCCGTAGAGGACCGGGCGACCGGTCGCAAGGCCGACGAGCGCGACGATGCCGGGGGCCGCGACCGCGAAGACGAGCGCGATCGTGGGGAGCGGGCCCTCGGCCCGCGACATGCCCGTCGACGAACCGGCAGTGCGGATGATGCCGATTCCGGCAGCGACCACCAGGTCGAGGAACACGCCCACGAGAACGACGTTCGTCGCCCTCCGCTTCGACACGCGGTGCGGAGGCGGCGCGGACACGATGGGACCCTACCGACGACGTCACGGTCCTCGCCATCGTCGAAGCCGCCATCGGCTGGGTCTCGGCAGGCGCGATGTCGTCGCGGATACCGTTTGCGCAATGGCGATGTTGGCGGTCGGCGATTCGATCACTGGAGGCTTCTCGCGGGTCGAAACGCGCGGTGTGCCGTCGCAATCGTGGGCGAGTTGGGTCGCATCGGTGGCGCGGGAAGAGCTCACGACGTACGCACTCCCGGGCGGCACGAGCCACGCGATCAGGTCGAAATTCGTCGGCCGTCCGCTCGACGACTATTCGCTCGCGTTGATCTACGTCGGTGTGAACAACGTGACGTCGTGGAAGAACCTCCTCGCGTTCGACCTCGCCGACGATCTGCGCGCGATCCTGTCGTGGGTTGCGCCCCACGCCGCCCGGCTGGCGATCATGACGTACCCGTCCACGCTCGGCCGGACCTGGTCAGTGCTGCCCTACGGCCCACGACTCCGGTACCGGGTCGACTACGCGAACGACATCGTCCGGAAGGTGGGGGCCGAGTTCGGCGCGGTGGTGATCGACGCCCCGGACCTGCGCGTACCGAAGTCGGTGATCGGCGACGGTATCCACCCGAACAGCGTCGGGCACCGGGCGATGGCCGAGGCCGCGCTCTCGGCACTCGGGATGCCGAGTACGAGCCGGGTCGAGACTGCCGACCTGCCGGCGTTGACCGGCTACCACGGCCTGCCCGTGCAGACCGCGGTGACCGCCGCGCTCCGACCGCCGCGCGCGCTCGTGAGTTGGGCCCGGTGCGGCTTCAAATGGAGCATGCCGTGATCATCGGCCACGGGATCGTCAGGAACGCAGCAACTTGCCCGGACGCGCGGCGAGCGCCGAATCGACGGGGGTTCCGTCCTCTCGGATGACGGTGCCGTTCACCACCACGTGGCTGATGCCCTCGGGCCGGTCGGCGACGAGGCGCTCGCCGTCGGCGGGGAAGTCGTGGATGCGCCGCAGGGGACCGGGCCCGACCTTGTCGAAGTCGAGGACGACGACGTCGGCCGCCTTGCCCTCCTCGAGCGTGCCGCGCTCGTGCAACCCGAACACCGCGGCCGGCTCGCCGGTCAGCTTGTGGATCGCGTGCTCGAGCGGCATGACCTCCTTGTCGCGCACCCAGTTGCCGAGGAGATCGGTCGCGAAGCACGCGTCGCACAGTTGGGTGACGTGGGCGCCCGAGTCGGCGAGCCCGAGGAGGACGGTGTCCTGCGGCAGCAGCCACGCGATGGCCTCGGGGTCGTTGTTGGCGAGCACGCTCGTGAAGCGCGTCTCCAGGTTCTCGTCGATCGACAGGTCGAGCATCGCGTCGAGCGGGGTGACGCCGCGCTCGGCCGCGATGTCGGCGACCTTGCGGTTGATCAACTCGGGATGCGTGGACGACTCCGCCACCGCGAGGGCGTCGAAGTTGACCGGGAGCGCGCCCTTGCGGCCCTGCATCTCTTCCCACGCGCGGGCGCGCCACGACGGGTCGCGGTAGGCCTCGAGCCGCGCCTCGTCCGGCCGGTCCATCAGCTCCTGGAAGGTCGAACGCATGTTGAAGGTGAACGGCTCGCGCAGGTTCATCTGGAACGTGAGCGGGCGGCACGACACCTGCGGCCAGACTTCGATGCCCTCCGCGCGGGCTTTCGTGTTCGCCTCCATGATCTTCTCGTGCCACGGGTAGCCCTTGACGGTGAGCAGCGCCGTCCAGGTGAGCGGGCGGCCGGTCGCCCGCTGGAGCTCGTACACGTCGGCGTGGGTGACCTTCTCGCCCGGGAGGAGCGCGGCGACGCCCTTGTCCGCGTCGCGCAACGGCTCGAGCAGTGAACGCAGCTCGTCGAGGTCGGCGACGCGCGACGGAACGGGCCGGCCGCGGTCGCCGCTGTGTGTGGGTGACGACGACGTAGCGAAGCCGGCGGCACCCGCGGCCATCGCATCGGCGATGACCTGTTGCATCTGCCGGATCTCGTCGTCGGTCGCCGCGCGTTCGTAACCGGCCTCGCCCATGACGAAGATGCGCACGGCGGTGTGACCGACGTAGCACGCGTAGTTGATGAGCGTCCCGCGTGCCTCGATCGCGTCGAGGTACTGCGGGAACGTCTCGAACTCGTCCCACGGAACGCCGGCGAACAGCGTGTCGGGTGACATGTCCTCGACGTGCTGGAGCGTGCGGACGAGCAGCTCGCGGTCTCGGGGCCGGACGGGGGCGATCGAGAACCCGCAGTTGCCCGCGACCACCGACGTCACCCCGTGCCAGCAGCTCGGCGACAGCGCCGGGTCCCAGAACACCTGGGCGTCGTAATGGGTGTGGATGTCGACGAAGCCGGGGGTCACGATCTGCCCCGACGCGTCGAGCTCGTGGCGCCCGGTGAGGCCCGCGCCGATCTCGGAGATCACGCCGTCGGTGATGGCGACGTCGGCCGGGCGTCCCGGCGCGCCCGTCCCGTCGACGACCGTTCCGCCCCGGATCACAACGTCTGGCGTCATGGCGCTCCTCGAAGACTGACGCCCACGTCAGTCGGGCGCTCGGCAGGAGTCTCGCGCACCCAAAACCCTGCCAACAGTTGGCAGCGTAAGTGGCTTGAGAGACCACTAACCCTGCCAACAGTTGGCAGGGAAAGGGGGGCGGTCGCGTAGTTGACGCGCGTGTCAGGTTCGGGAGACGCTTCTGCCATGACCCAACTTCCCGCGCGGATGCCCGCGGCCGTCTTCATGGGGCTCCGCGACGTGTCGGTCGAGGATCGGCCCACTCCGGAGCCCGGGACCGGCGAGCTGCTGCTGGAGGTCAGCCACTGCGGAATTTGCGGCTCCGACCTGCATTTCCTGCTCGAGTGGGGCGGCCGTTCGGGCGTCATCGAGGGCCACGAGTTCTCGGGGACCGTCGCGGCCGTGGGCGCCGAGGTCACCGGCTGGTCGGTCGGCGACCGGGCCATCGGCGGGCCGTCGCCGCGGTGCGGTCGCTGCGAGTACTGCGTCGCGGCACCGGCCGTCACTGTGTGTCGAACGGAACTCCGTCGCCGGCGACGAAGGCACGTGGCAGGGGGCCTTCGCCCGCTACAAGACGGTCGGCGCCGCGGAGGCGCTGCGCGTCCCCGAGACCCTCTCGTTGAAGCATGCCGCGCTCACCGAACCGCTCGCGGTCGCGTTGCACGGCATCACCCAGGCGGGTGGCGTCCGGCCCGGGACGCGCTGGCTCGTCACCGGGGGTGGCCCGATCGGGTTCCTGTCGGTCGCGGCACTGAAGGCCTTCGGTGTCGAGGACGTCGTCGTGAGCGAGCCGAAGGCGAGCCGGCGCGCGCTGTGCGAGAAGCTCGGCGCCCGCACCGTCGACCCGTCGGAGCTGACCGCCCCGCCGATGCCGTACGAAGTCGTCGCGGAGCCGTTCGACGTCGCGCTCGAGTGCTCGGGCAACGGTCGCGCCCAGGAGTCGGCGCTGGCGCAGTTGAAGCGCGCGGGCACGCTGGTGCTCGTCGGCGCGGGCATGGCGCGACCGAAGTTCGACCCGAACCGCATTCTCTTGAACGAGCTCGTCATCACGGGCGCGTTCGTCTACGACTACGACGGCTTCCCCCGCGTGCTCGAGCTGCTCGCGTCGGGCCGTCTGCCGAACGACCTGCTCGTCGAGCAGGAGGACTACCCGCTGAACCGGCTGCTCGACGCGGCGATCGGCCTCCACGAGGGCGACCTCGCGGCCAAGGCCATGATCGTCCCCCGAGTCTCGTAAGGAGCCCAGACGATGCCGACACCCGGTCCCGCGTTCGCCTCGCGCAAGCCGCGGTTCAACCACGTCGCGATGAGTCTCACGCCCGAGATGCTCGACGAGGAGCACCGCAAGTTGCGGGCCGACTTCTTCGGCGACGTGTTCGGCTTCGTCGACATCCCGATGATGACGATCGATCGCAAACGCCAGGTCTTCCAGGTGCACAACATCGAGCAGTTCGTCTTCCTCATCGCCGAGGACGACGGCTCCGCGATGACGTGCCCGCGCCTCGACCACTTCGGCCTCTCCGTCGGCGCCGAATCGGAGCTCGACGACATCCTGGCGCGGGCGAAGGCGTGGCAGGCGCGCGACGACCGCGTCGACATCATCGACAAGCACGTCGACGACCACGGCATGCTCGCGATCACCAGCATCTACGTGCGTTACCTGCTGCCGATGATGTGCGAGATCCAGTGGTGGGACTACCACGAGCCCCCGGCCGGAGCAGGGTCGGCAACGACCGGAACGGAGTCGAGATGACCGCGCCGTTGCAATGGGGCGCGTTCGCGCCGCAGGGTTGGAAGCTCGAGTACAGCGGCTGGTCGGCGTCCGACGCCTGGGACCGCACGAAGGAGCTCGCGCAGCTGACCGAGCAACTCGGCTATCACCACCTCTGGGTCTACGACCACGTCGAGACGGTCCCGCGGCGCGAGCCGACGCACGTCTTCGAGGCGTTCACGACACTGGCCGCGCTCGCGCAGCACACCGAGACGATCAAGCTCGGGCAGATGGTGACCTGCGCCGCGTACCGCAACGCCGGACTCCTCGCCAAGGAAGCCGCGTGCGTCGACGTGTTCTCCGGCGGCCGGCTGATCCTCGGCATCGGCGCCGGCTGGTTCGAGCGCGAGTACCAGGCCTACGGCTACCCGTTCCCGACCGCGGGGACGCGCTTGCAGATCCTCGAGGAGACCGTCGAGGTGATCAAGCGCCTCTGGACGGAAGAGACCGTGACCTACCAGGGCAAGCACCTCGCCTTCGACGGCGCGTACTGCGATCCGAAGCCGCTGCAGGAGCTGCCGGAGCTCTGGATCGGCGGCGGGGGAGAGAAGGTCACGCTGCGCATCGAGGCGCGCCACGCCGACAAGACGAACTGGCAGACCGGACTCGACGCGTTCGTGCGGAAGTCGAACCTCCTGCGCGGGTATTGCGACGAGATCGGGCGTGACTTCGACTCGATCGTCCGCACGCACGGTCCCGACTGCCGCGTGTTCGACACCGAGGCCGACCTCGAGCGGTGGATGGAATCGCCCGGCGGTGGATCGCTCTGGGGTGGCGGTGATCCGGACGAATACGTCCGCGACAACCTCGTCGGCACCGCCGAACAGGTCGCGGAGAAGGCGCAGGCGTTCGTCGACGCGGGTTGCCGCGAGTTCGTGCTGTGGTTCCGCGACTTCCCGTCGTCCGACAGCCTCGAGGCCGTCGCGCGCGACGTGGTGCCGCACGTCCGGGTTTGAGGCGGTCGCGGCGCTAGGTTCGTATTCGTGACGGCCATCTCCGACGCGCCCTTGCGCGAGCCCGGGCCGCCGGCGCCGGTCGGCTCCCGCCGCGTCACGCTCCCGGCGGCCGGTTTCGCAGCGGTCGCCGTAGCCGGCCTCGCGTTCTTCTCCTATTCCGCGCTCCGCGCTCTGGCTCGACGAGGCCCTGACCGTCAACATCGCCCGGCTTCCGCTGTCACAGCTCCATGCCGCGCTCGAAGCAGGACGGCGCGCCGCCGCTGTACTACCTGCTCTTGCACTTCTGGACCGGGGTGTTCGGCTCGGGCAACGTCGCGGCGCGGTCGTTGTCGGGCGCATTCATGCTGGGTGCGGTCGTGGCGCTGTGGTTCGCGGCGCGTCGGTTCGCCGGCAACGCCGCCGCATGGATCGCGGTGGTGGTGATGATGGCGAACCCGTACGCGATCCGCTACGCCACCGAAGCGCGGATGTACTCCCTGGTGATCCTGTTGGTCTCGTGCGGGACGGTCGCGGTCGCTCGGGCACTCGAGGATCCGACGATCGTACGCCTCACCCCGGTGGCCGTGCTCGTCGCGCTGCTCGTCTACACGCAGTACTGGAGCTTCTACCTGCTCGTCGTGGTGGTGGCGCTGCTCGCCTGGATCGCGTGGCGGGGATCGCAGCGGGACGCGGCCCGGCGCGTCCTCGTCGCGGTGGCCGTCGGCGGGCTCGCGTTCGTCCCGTGGGTGCCGACGTTCCTCTACCAGCGCGCGCACACGGGGACGCCGTGGGGCACGCCCGTTCTCCCGGGCATCCCGATCGGCTACACGCTGCGCGACTTCGCGGGCGGCGCGAGCGGGACCGCGGCCGACCGCCAAGAGGGCTGGCTGCTGTTCTTCATCCTGCTCCCCATGCTCATCCTCGGCGTGTTCGCGCACGCGATCGACGAGCGCCGGATCGAGATCGACCTGCACGTTCCCCGGGAGACGCGTGCGATCGCCTTCATGGGGGGCGTCGGGCTCGTCGTGGCGCTCTCGCTGAACTACCTCGCGGGTGGCGCGTTCCAGTCGCGGTACAGCGCCATCGTCTTCCCGTTCTTCGTACTCCTCGTCGCCCGGGGCTTCACGACTTTGCGCGATCCGCGCATCCTCGGTGGTGTGCTCGCCGTCGCCGTGCTGTTCGGGTTCGCCGGCGGCGTGCGCAACATGATGACGCAGCGCACGCAGGCCCCGGAGGTCGCGGCGGTGCTCCGGCGCGAAGCGAAGCCCGGTGATCTCGTCGTCTACTGCCCCGACCAGATCGGGCCGTCGGTGCACCGGCTGGTGCAGGCCGGCCTCGACGAGGTCGTGTACCCGAGCTTCGCCGGCCCCGAACGGGTCGACTGGGTCGACTACAAGAAGCGCCTCGCGGCGGCCGACCCGGTCACGTTCGCGCGTGCGGCGCTCGCCCGCGCCGGAAACGCACACGTTGTGGTACGTCAGCGCGCCGGGATACGTCACGCATGTCGGGACGTGCGAGGGCCTGTCGAATGCGCTTGCCGCCGCGCGCCCCCGCATCCAGCGGACGGTGTCCGACGAGACGATCTTCGAGAAGCCCGCGCTCCAGATGTTCCCGCCCGCGAAGAGCTGAATGCGCGCTCCCGCTCGCGCCGCGCGGTCGGTGCTCGTCCCCTACGTCGTCTCGCGCCTCGTCGTGCTGGGCACGCTGGAGACCGTTCGTCACATCGTCGCGACGAAGAAATTCCCCGTGCCGATCGAGACGCATACCGGTCTCCTCGCGTGGGACGCGGCGTGGTATCGCGACATCGCCCGGTCGGGATACGGCCACGTCGCGACGGAGGGGCTGCGGTTCTTCCCGCTCTTCCCGATGCTCGGCCGCGTCGTCGCGTGGGCTGCCCGGCGTTTCGGCCGGTCTCGGCGTGTTGCTCGTCGCGAACGCTCTCCGCGCTCGCGCTCGGCGTCGTGCTCTACCAGCTCGTCCTGCAGGAACGCGACGATCCCGAGCTCGCGCGCCGTGCGGTCTGGCTCGTCTACCTCGCGCCGCCGGCGTTCGTGCTCGTGATGGGGTACGCGGAGGCGACGTTCATGACCGGCGCGGCGATCGTGCTCCTGGGTCTCAGGTCGCGGCGGTGGTGGCTCGCGGCCGTCTTCGGTTTCCTCGCCGGCCTGACGCGCCCGGTCGGCGTGTTGCTCGCGGTTCCGGCCGCGGTCGAAGGCTGGCAGCGCCGAGATCCGAAGGCGGTCGTTCCCGCGGTGACCCCGGTGCTCGGTCTCCTCGCCTATCTGGTGTGGGCGGCGCGCCGCACCCACGACTTCTTGTTCCCGTTGCGCTCGCAGGAGGATCCGACGCGGCGCGGGCACTGGGTCGACCCGGTGCGCGCCGTCGCGCACAACGTGCACGAGCTCTTCGCGGGTGACCATGTCAGCGCCGGCATCCACGCGGGCAGCGCGCTCGTGTTCGTCGCGTTGCTGGTCGTGATCGCGCGGCGCTGGCCGCTGTCGTTCGCGCTGTACGCGGGCGTCGCGCTGGTCATCGCGTTGAGCAGCCGCAACCTCGATTCGCTCGAGCGGTACGGGTTGGCGACGTTGCCGTTCGTGCTGGCCGGCGCCGACCTGATCGCCGATCCGGGCCGCGAGCGCGTCGTCCTCTGCCTCGCCGCGGCCGGCCTGGTTGCGGCGTCGGCGCTCGCGTTCACGGGCGTCCTCGTGCCCTGACGACGCGGTAGGGCCGCCTCCGGAGTGCGGTCACTACACTCGGCCGGTCATGCCGACCGCCGACGCCCCGCAGCCGGACCTCTCGGTCGTCGTCATCGGCGCGGGCCCGGCGGGTCTGACCGCGGCCTACGAGATGATGAAGGCGGGTCGCGGCGCAGGCCGTCACCGTCCTCGAAGCCGACGACGTGGTCGGCGGGATCAGTCGCACCGTCCAGCGCGACGGCTGGCGCTTCGACATCGGCGGCCACCGCTTCTTCACCAAGGTCCGCGCGGTCGACGACCTCTGGTGGGAGATCCTCGGCGAGGAGAACTTCCTCCGCCGGCCGCGGCAGAGCCGCATCTTCTACCAGGGCAAGCTCTACGACTACCCGCTCGTCGCCGATGAACGTGCTGCGCAATCTCGGCCCGGTCGAGGCGGTGCGCTGCGTCGCGTCGTACCTCTGGGTGCGCGTCCACCAGCCGAAGAACCAGACACCCTCGAAGGGTTCATCGCGGCGCGGTTCGGTTGGCGGCTCTACCAGCACTTCTTCAAGGCGTACAACGAGAAGGTGTGGGGCGTCCCCGCGTCGGAGCTCTCCGTCCGACTGGGGCGCGCAGCGCATCAAGGATCTCTCGCTGTTCCAGGCGATCGAGGACGCGCTCACGCCGAAGCGGCTCGCGCCAGGCCGCGACAAGTCGAAGGTGGTCACGAGCCTCATCGACGAGTTCAACTACCCGAAGCTCGGTCCGGGCATGATGTGGGAGATCGCGACCGAGAAGGTCACCGCCGCCGGCGCACGCTCGACTTCGACCGCCGCGTCACCGTCGATCCGCCATCGCCGACGGGCCGCGACCGCGGTCGTCGCCGTCGACGCCGACGGCGTCGAGCACGTCTACCCGTGCACCCACGTGATCTCGTCGATGCCGATCGGCGCGCTGTGCAAAGCGATGGATCCGCCGGTCGACGAGCCCACGCGGGCGGCCGCGGTCGACCTGCGCTACCGCGCGCACCTCACGGTCGCGCTCGTGGTCCCGCAGGAGTTCTCGTTCACCGACAACTGGATCTACATCCACGACCCCGACGTCGAGGTCGGGCGGGTCCAGAACTACGGCTCCTGGTCGCCGTACATGGTCAAGGACGGCCGTACGTGCCTCGGGCTCGAATACTTCCTGAACGAGGGCGAGTCGATGTGGGTCAGGCCCGACGAAGACCTCGATCGCGCAGGGCACGCGGGAGCTCCACCGTCTCGGTCTGATCTCCGATCCCGCCAAGGTCGAGGCCGGGTACGTCGTCCGGATGCCGAAGGCGTATCCGGTCTACGACGACGCGTACCAGGGCAACGTCGACATGATGCGCAAGTGGCTCGGCGCGAATGCCACCAATGTGTATCCGTGCGGTCGCAATGGCATGCACCGTTACAACAACCAGGACCATTCGATGTTGACCGCGATGTTCTCGGTCGAGAACATCGTGTCCGGGACGGAGCACGACGTGTGGTCGGTGAACGTCGAGGCCGAGTACCACGAAGAGCAGACCGGGGAGCACGCGCCGGAGCGGGCCGCCGGCGGCACGGGGCGCGACGCGCCGTTCCTGCCGAGGAAGAGCTGACCGCTAACGCCGCGCGGTGCTTGCGGCGGCGGAGTACGCGGTCGCGCACACCCCACCAGGTGACGAGCATCATCGCCTCGGCGACGATGCGCCACGACATCTTCGAGTTGCCCCGCACCCGGTCGGTGAACGCGATCGGGATCTCCTCGATCTTCCCGCCGGTGTTCACGACGCGGTACGTCATCTCGATCTGGAACCCGTAGCCGGTCGAGTCGGTCGAGTCGAAGTCGATCGCGCGCGAGGATCGACGCGCGGTAGGCGCGGTAGCCCGCCGTGGTGTCGCGCACGCCGATGCCGAGGCAGAACGCGGCGTAACGGTTGCCGAACACCGACAGTGCGAGCCGGTGCCGCGGCCAGTTCGGGACGCTGCCACCCGGCGTGTACCGCGACCCGATGGCGAGGTCGGCGCCGCGCTCCACCGCGGCCAGGAGGCGCGGGAGATCGCCCGGATCGTGCGAGAGGTCGGCGTCGATCTGGATCATGACGTCGAAGCCGCGGGCGATGCCGACCGTGTGCCCGGCGCGGTACGCGCTCCCGAGTCCCATCTTGCTCGGCCGGCGCAGCACTTCGATCCCGCCGAGCTCGGCGCCGAGCGCTTCGGCCTTCTCGGCGGTCCCGTCCGGGCTGTTGTCGTCGACGATGAGGATGTGCGCGTCCGGCACGGCGCTCCGGACCCGGCGCACCAGTGGTTCGATGTTCTCGACTTCCTCGTACGTCGGGACGGTGACCCACACGCGCGTGCCGTCGGGACCACTCACGGCCGGACCGATCGGCGCGGACGGCGTGCGATCGCGAACAACCCGGGTGTGCGTTCCGTGACGTCGTCGCTCGAGAAGAAGTTGTTCTCGGAGAGACCCGAACCCACCCCGGTCCGGCCCGGTCCGAGCGCCTTGTAGACGACCGGCAGCACGTGCTCGTACGTCCACACGTACGCGGCGCGGGGGAGCCGTTTTCGGAGTTGGAGGAAGTCGAGCTTGAGGAGACTCTCACCGCTCTTGCGGCGGGCGGCGAAGTCGGCCCGCAACGCGTCGTCGCCTTCCAGTCCGAGGCAGACGACGTCCTCGAAGAAGAGCGAGAGCAACGAGATCAGCTGCTCCTTGCGGAACGGGTACACGTGGAAGGGGTTCTCGAAGTCCGCAGGCGCATTCGGGGTGATGACGAAGGCTGTGCCGTCGGAGCTCAGGACACGCGGCGAGCTCGGCGACGTGGAGCGCGGGATTGGTGAAGTGCTCGATGATGTGCGACGACACCGCGTAGGAAACGGAGTCGTCGGCGAGTGCGATGCTCGACCCGTCGCAGGCCATGAACCGGAGGCCGTCCGCGCCCGCGTGCTCGACCCCCGCCGATTGCATCGTCTCGGCGCTGTAGTCGGCTCCGACGACGAGCCGGTCCGGGCCGACGAGGCGGAGTGTCTCGTCGCCCACGCCACAGCCGACGTCGACGACGACGCCGGGGCCGAGGCGCGCGACCACCTCGCGGTAGCCCGCGTCGTGGAACGCGAGCAGCGAATCGGGTGTCGCCCCCTGCATCGGACGCTCGCCCGTGAGTTTCATGATCTCTTCCTCGTCCCCGACCGCCCCGACCAGAAGCAATCGAGCGTACAACCGCCGGTATGCGCCGAGCAGGCCCGCCGCGCGATCGGGGGTGGGCCCGGTTCTAGACTCCGGCGTCCTCGTTGTTCCTCGTCGGCGCCCGGGAGGCCCCGTCCAATGACCGATCCGGCCCTTGCCGGCGACGGCGCCGACGATGTCGCCGAGCTTGCCGACCTGGCGGCCGCGGCCGGACTGCGGCGCATTGCGATCCTGGCATGGCGAGACCTCGACGATCCCGAGGCCGGGGGGTCCGAGCTGCACGCGTCGCGGATCGCCGCGCGCTGGAGCGAAGCGGGCATAGAGGTCACGATGCGTACTTCGTACGCACCGGGCACGGCGCAGGTCAGCTGGCGGGACGGCTACCGGGTGATCCGCAAGGCGGGCCGGTACCTCGTGTTCCCGCGCGGCGTTCAGCGAGATGATGGGCTGGCACGGCGCCAGCGACGCGCTCGTCGAGATCTGGAACGGCATGCCGTTCTTCTCGCCGATCTGGGCTGCGACCCGTCCGCGTGCGGTCTGGTTGCACCACGTGCACGACACGATGTGGGAGATGATGCTGCCGCCGCGCCTCGCGCGCCTCGGGCGCACGATGGAGTTCAGGATTGCGCCGCCGATCTATCGCCGCTCGCAGATCGTGACGTTGTCGGATTCGTCGAAGCAGGAGATCCGCTCGAAGCTCCGGCTGCCCGAGTCGCGGATCACGGTCGTGCCGCCGGGGATCGACGCCTCGTTCACCCCGAGCGGCCTCGAGGAGGCGACGCCCCTGGTCGTCGCGGTCGGACGTCTGGTTCCGGTCAAGCGTTTCGACCGCCTGATCGACGCGTTGGCCGCGGCGAAGTCGCAGCAACCGAAGTTGCGGGCCGTGATCGTCGGCGAGGGCGCCGAGCGCGACAACCTCGAGCGTCAGATCGCCGAGCTCGGCGCGACCGATTGGATTTCGCTCCCGGGTCACGTCAACGACGAGAAACTGCTCGACCTCTATCGCCGGGCCTGGGTGCTCGCGAGCGCGTCGCAGCACGAGGGGTGGGGGATGACGATCACCGAGGCGGCCGCGTGCGGGACGCCGGCGGTCGCGACGCGCATCGCCGGCCATTCCGATGCGGTGGTCGACGAGCGGACGGGGCTGCTCGTCGACGACCAGGCGCAGCTCACGGCCGCGCTCGTACGCGTGCTCGGTGACGACGAGTATCGCGCGCGGCTCTCGGCCGGCGCGCTCGAGCACGCGGCGCGGTTCACGTGGGCGGCGACCGCGCGCGGGACCCTCGAGGTCCTCGCGGCCGAGGCCCTGCGGCACCGAAGAGCGTGACTCCGGTTTTCGGTACGCGCCGGCGGAGATCGGCGCTCGGCTATTCGCTGCTCGCGCTGCTCGCGTACCTGCCGCCGCTGTTGACCGCGCCGGGCAAGGTCGGCGCGGACACGAAGCAGTACCTCTATCTCGACCCGGGCCGGCTGCTCGTCGCGCGCGACGTCGATGTGGGACCCGCACGTCGGCATGGGCACGGTCACGCACCAGACGATCGGCTACGCGTTCCCGATGGGGCCCTACTACTGGGTCCTCGACAAGCTCGGGTCGCCGGCCTGGATCTCGCAACGCCTGTGGCTGGGTTCGCTGCTCTTCGCGGCCGCGCTCGGCGCGCTCTACCTCCTGCGGACGTTCGGGCTGCGCGGGCCGGGCGTCGTGGTGGCCGCGCTCGCGTTCATGTGCACGCCGTACGTGCTCGACTACGCGGCCCGGATCTCGGTCCTGCTGATGCCGTGGGCCGCGTTGCCGTGGATGATCGCCGTGGTGCGCAAGGCCCTGCGCGACGGCGGCTGGCGCTACCCGGCGATCTTCGCGCTCATCGTGCAGGTCGTCGGCGGGGTGAACGCGACGGCCCTGATCTACGCGGGATTCGGGCCCGTGCTGTGGATCCTCTACAGCTGGCTCGTCGCCGGCGAGGTCGACGCGCGACGCGCGGTCGGTGTCGTGCTGCGGACGGGGTTCCTGACGCTGCTCACGTCGCTGTGGTGGATCTCGGGCCTGCGCATGCAGGGCACCTACGGCCTCGACGTCCTGAAGTACAGCGAGACGGTGCAGACCGTGGCGCTCACGTCGACACCGAACGAGGTCCTGCGCGGGCTCGGTTACTGGTTCTTCTACGGTCAGGACCGGCTCGGGCCTTGGATCGAGGCCGCGCGCGACTACACGCAGCATTCGTACGTGATCCTCGCGGGCTACGGGCTGGTGGTCCTTTCCCTGCTCGCCGCCGCGTTCACCCGCTGGAAGCACCGCGTGTTCTTCATCCTGTTGCTCCTCGTCGGCGTCGTCATCGCAGTCGGCGCCCACCCGTACGCGAGCCCGACGCCGCTCGGCGCGTTGTTCAAGGCGTTCGCCACCTCGTCGACCGCGGGTCTCGCGCTGCGCAGCACCGGCCGCGCCGCGCCGTTGGTCGTGCTGGCGCTCGCGGTGTTCCTCGGGGTCGCGACGAACGCCGCCTACAACCGGCTCCGGGCGCGCGGTCGCACCGCCGCCGCCTTCGCCGTGCCGGTGCTCGTCGGCGTGCTCGTGTTCGTCAACTTCCCCGCGCTCGTCGACGGCACCTTCTACGGCAAGAACCTGCAACGACCGGAGCACCTGCCTTCGTATTGGACGCAGGCGATCGCGGCGCTGAACGGCGGCGGCAACGAGACGCGTATTCTCGAGGAACCGGGCGCCGACTTCGCGTCGTACACGTGGGGGAACACCGTCGACCCGATCACGCCGGGACTCACCGACCGGCCGTACGTCGCGCGCGAGCTCATCCCGTACGGAACCCCCGCCAGTGCCGATCTCCTCGACGCCATCGACCGGCGGCTGCAGGTCGGCGCCGCGGATCCCGGTGCGCTCGTCGCGCTATGGCGGCGGATGGGTGTCGGCGTTGTCGTGGCGCGCAACGACATCGACTACGAGCGCTACGACCTCGTCCGGCCGCAGGACCTCGCCGCCGTGCTCGCGGCCACGCCCGGTCTCGCGGCCCCGACGGGCTACGGACCGCCGTCGAGCTTCGCCCTGCCCTCGGGTTACAACGACGAGATCAGCCTCGCGACGCCGGCGAGCGCGCCCGCGGTCGCTCCGGTCGAGGTGTATCCCGTCGTCGATCCCACCCCGATCGTGCGCGCCGAATCGACCGCCCACGCGCTGATGGTCAGCGGCGACGGTGAAGGTCTGGTGGACGCCGCGGGCGCGGGTCTCCTCGACGGCGCCGGCGTCGTGCGCTACTCGGCGTCGTACACGAACGCCGGCGTCGTTGCGGAGCGCGACCGGCGCGGGTGACGTGCTCGTCGTCACCGACGGCAACCGGCTGCGGGCGCGGAAGTGGACCACGGTCACGCAGACGGTCGGCTTCACCGAGCAGGCCGGTGCAGCCGACCAACCGCTCACCACGGATCCGGGCGACGCCCGGCTCGACGTCTTCCCCGGCGAGCAGCCGTCCGCGCTCACGACGACCGACCAGGTCGGCGTGCAGCGAGTCGTCGCGACCGTGTACGGCAACACGAACACCTACTGGCCGGAGGATCGGCCCGCGGCCGCGCTCGACGGTGATCCGTCGACGGCGTGGCTGACCCAGGGATTCGGCGACGCCCGCGGCCAGCGCATCGAGATCGACCTCGACAAGAGCATCACGACGGATCACGTGAACCTCGTCCAGCCGTTGACGGGTGCACCGAACCGGTACATCACGAACGCGCAGCTGACCTTCGACGGCGGCCGGCCCGTCGACGTCGCGCTCGACGGCCGGTCCCGCACCGCCGCCGGGCAGACGGTCACCTTCCCGAGCCGCACGTTCCACACGCTCTCGATCCGCGTCGTGCAGACCAACGACCACCGGCCCAACCTCTTCGGGCAGGACGATCCCGTCGGGTTCGCCGAAATCCGCCTCCGCGATGTGCACGCCGACCGGGACGTCCGGGTCGACGAGGTCGTGCAGATGCCGACCGACCTGCTGGGCGCGCTCGGCGCGTCGTCGGTCGACCACCCGCTGGTTCTCGTCATGGCCCGCGACGCGATCCGCCCGGTGCCGCCGCGCACCCAGCCGGAGTTGTCGATCTCGCGCTCGTTCACGCTCCCGACTGCGCGCACGTTCCTCGTCACCGGGAACGCGAGCGTGAGTCCCGACGCGCCCGACGCCGCGATCGAGCGCGCGCTGCAACCGGCCGGGGCGGCCGCCGGCCCGCGCATCACGGCGAGCGCGTTCCTGCCCGGCTGTCTCGCGTGCCGCGGCGATGCCGCGTTCGACGGCGACCCGTCGACGGCGTGGCAGACCCCGTTCGACACGGTCTCGGGGCAGTGGGTCCAGGCCGTCTCGCCGGGTCCCGTCACCCTCGACCACCTCGATCTCACCGTCGTCGCCGACGGTCGCCATTCGGTGCCGACCCGCGTACGGCTCGACGTCGACGGCCACAGCCGGGAGCTCACCGTTCCCGGTATCACCGACGGGCCGGCCCCGAACGCGACCACGACGGTCCGCCTCTCGTTCCCGGCGACGCGGGGACGCACGATCCGGCTGACGATCGATGCGGTGCGGCCGGAACAGACGCGCCTCTTCGGAACCGCACGGACCCGGGTCGAGCCGGTCGCGATCGCGGAGATCGGCGTTCCGGGTGTGGCGGTCGCACCGGTCGGGCGCGGCTCGGTCGACACCGGGTGCCGGTCCGACCTCGTCCGGATCGACGGCCGGCCGGTCCCGGTGCGCGTCACGGGCAAGGCCGGTGCCGCGGGGTCCGCGCTCGGTCTCGACGTCACCGCGTGCGGCGGACCGCTCTCGCTCGACGCGGGGGCCCACGTGCTCACCACCGCGGCGGGCAAGCGCGCGGGCGTGTCGATCGATCGGATCGCGCTCGTGTCCGGCACGCGGGGCGCACCCGTGAACGTGGCCGACGGGCGCGTGCACGTCGCCGCCCCCGCGCCCACCGCCCCGCCCGTCACGGTGCTGCGCAACGGGGACACGACGGTGCGCGTCCACGTCGACGCGAGCGCGAAGCCGTTCTGGCTGGTGCTCGGCGAGTCGCAGAGTCCCGGTTGGCACGCGCGCGTCGTGGGCGGTCACGACCTCGGGCCCTCGCAGCTCGTCGACGGCTACGCGAACGGTTGGTTGATCACCGCGCCCGCGTCGGGTGGATTCGACGTCGTGTTCGAGTGGACGCCGCAACGCCAGGTGCGGATCGCGATCTGGCTCTCGCTGCTCGGCGCGATCCTCTGCATCGGGATCATCGTGTTCACGTGGGTGCGCCGGCGCGCGGTGGTCGCGACCGCCGACACGCCCCGCGCCGGCGACGCGGACGTGGAACTGGGCTGGTCGGCGTGCGCGCCGAACGTCCCGCTCGACCCGCGGACCGGCCGCCGCATCCGGTGGCTCGCGCCACTGGTCGCGGGGCTGCTCGGCGCGCTCGTCGTGACGCCGTGGGTCGGCGTCCTCGTCGCCGCGGTCGTCCTCGCGGTGCTCGCGCGGCCGCAACCTCCGGCCGATCGCCATGCTCGCGCCCGTGGCGCTCCTCGGCCTCTGCGCCCTCTACATCGTCGCCGAGCAGGCCCGCTACCGGTACCCGTCGGTGTTCGAATGGCCCACCGTCTTCCCCGCGCGCCGCACCCTCGCGTGGATCGCGGTGATGCTGTTGAGTGCCGACGGGATCGTCGAGATCCTGCGCTCGCGGGCCTCCGGCGATCCGCACCCGGGCCCGGACCGGGGCCCACGAGGGGAAATGGGACCGGAGCCGGATCGCGGCGCGTCAGAATTGTCCGTGCTCCAGGTGCGCGAACTCGCAGTCGAGGTGGGTGGGCGGTTCACGCTCACCGACGCGTCGTTCTCGCTGCACCCCGGCGACAAGGTCGGCCTCGTCGGCCGCAACGGCGCAGGCAAGACCTCGCTGCTGAAGGTCCTGGCCGGGGTGGCTCCGGCCGCGCACGGCGTGGTCCTACGGCCGGAGTCGGTCGGTTTCCTGCCCCAGGACCCGCCCGCCCGGGGCGCCGGGGTCGACGGCAGCGCGCTCTCGCACGTGCTCTCGGGACGCGGGATCGACACCGCGGTCCGGCGCCTCGAAGAGCTGCGGGCCAAGGTCGACGCCGATCCGTCGCCGCGCAACGTGAAGGCGTACGGCAACGCCGAGGAGGCGTTCTCGGCGTCGGGCGGCTACGCGGCCGAGTCGGAGGTGCGACGTATCGTCGCCGGGCTCGGTCTCCCGCCCGACCGCCTCGACCTGCCGATCGGCGCGCTGCTCGGGTGGCGAGCGGCGCCGCGCCGAGCTCGCACGGATCCTGTTCGCGGGCGGCGACCTCATGCTGCTCGACGAGCCGACGAACCACCTCGACGTCGACGCCAAAGCCTGGCTCACGTCGTTCCTGCGCACGTACCGGGGCGCGCTGCTCGTCATCTCGCACGACCTCGACCTGCTCGACCAGTCGATCACCCGCGTCCTGCACCTCGACGAGGGTGAGCTCATCGAGTACCGCGGCACCTATTCGCAGTACCTGATCTCGCGCAAGGCCGACGAGGAACGCCGGGCGAAGATCGCGACGCGCCAGGAGTCGGAGATCCGCCGGTTGAAGACGCTCGCCGACTCCATGCGCCACCAGACCGCGAAACGTGCGCGCATCGCGAAGACCCTCGACCGGCGCGTCGACAAGCTCGACGCGGGTCGCATCGAGCTCGGCAAGACCGATCAGACGCTGCGCGTGAAGCTGCCCGATCCGCCCCACGCGGGCCGGGTCGCGCTCGAGGTCGTCGACCTGGCCAAGGCGTTCGGCCCGAAGGTCGTGTTCGAGGACGTCTCGTTCGAGGTCGGGCGGGGCGAGCGCGTGCTGGTGCTCGGCCTCAACGGCGCGGGCAAGACCACGTTGCTGCGCTCGGTCGTCGGCGAGCTCGAGCCCGACCTCGGCGAGGTGGAGCTCGGCTACCAGGTGTCGATGGGCTACTACGCCCAGGAGCACGAGGGCCTGACGCCCGGCCGGTCGGTGCTCGAGCACATCCGTGAAGCCTCGGGGGAGGGCGAGCAGTTCCTGCGCGGCCTGCTCGGCATGTTCGGGCTGCGAGGCGAGCTCGCGTTCCAGGACGCCGGCACGCTGTCGGGCGGAGAGAAGACGAAGCTCGCGCTCGCGATGCTCGTCGCCGGTCGCCACAACCTGCTCCTGCTCGACGAGCCGACGAACAACCTCGATCCGCCGTCTCGCACGGCGATCGGGAACGCGCTCCGCGACTGGAAGGGAGCGATGGTGCTGGTCAGCCACGATCCCGGCTTCGTCACCGAGCTCGCGCCGAACCGCGTGCTGTTGATGCCCGAGGGTGTCGTCGACTACTGGTCCGACGATCTCCTCGACCTCGTCGAGCTCGCCTGAGCCTCGACGCGCGGTATACCTGACACGCGTGTCAGTCCGTGCGTATGATCCTGCCCGTCACTTCGGGGGAGGTCGCATGAACGGTCGGCGGTACCTGGTCGCATTCGTCGTGTTGCTGGCACTCGTCGGCGCCGCGTGCGGGAGCAGTAGCAAGGCGAGCACGGGCGGAAAGAGCACCACGACGACGCCGGGCGGAACGACGGGCAGCACGGCGCCCGCCGTCGTGTCGAAGACGCTCGGGCCGGGCGTCACCGCCAATTCGATCAAGCTGGGCATCTCGCTGATCGACCTGAAGTGCATCCAGAACTACATCAACTTCACGCGACCGGACCAGCAGGCGGTCTACCAGGCGTTCATCGACGACGTGAACAAGAAGGGCGGTATCAACGGCCGCAAGCTCGTCGCCGACTTCAACACGGAGTGCCCAACCACGTCGACGAGCGACCTGCTCCTTCAGGTGTGCACCCACTTCACCGACGACGACAAGGTCTTCGCCGTGATGGGAAACCTGAGCGACGCGGCCCAGGACGCGGCGATCCACACGTGCATCGCCAAGAAGCACAAGACGCCCGTGGTCACCTTCGACCTGACGAACGCGATGATCGACCAGGCGCCGCCGGGCATGATGATCTTCCCGGGCACCACGCCCGAGCGTTCGTCGGCCGTGCTGTTCGAGCTGCTGCAGAAGGAGAATCTGCTCCAGGGCAAGAAGCTCGCGGTGCTCGCGTCGCAGACGTCGCAGGTGTCGGTCAAGTCCGTCGTGCTCCCCGCGATCAAGAAGACCGGGGTCGCCACGGGAACGACCGCCTACCTCACGATCAACGGCACCGACACGACCGCGGCGCAGTCCCAGCTCGACAGCTTCATCGAGCGCTGGAAGTCCGAAGGCGTGAACGCGCTGTTCGTGACGGGCGAGGACACCGTCACGAAGCAGTTCGTCGAGAAGGTCACGAAGCAGATGCCCGGCATCATGCTGCTCACCGACATCGGTGACGCGCTCGGCACAGGGTCAGGACGAGACCAAGGCCGGCCTGAACCCGAACCCCTACCAAGGCATGTACATCGCCGGCGGCTTCGCCGCGGCCGACTACCAGAAGAGCGCGAACTGGAAGTACTGCGAGGGGATCTACCAGGCCGAGACGGGCAAGGTCGCGCCGCAGCCGACCGAGGTGCGCTACACGACCGTCAGCGGCAAGCAGTACATCGACGAGACCTACAACCTCATCAACGACGCCTGCCAGATGGTCTCGACGTTCACCCAGATCGTCCAGAAGATGGGCCAGTACGTGAACGCGCCGAACTGGGTCGCCACCGTGAACTCGTTCGGCACGATCATCAACCGGGGTGGTGGTCCGTACGCGTCGCTCCGGCAGGGCAAGTACGACGACGACGACACCTTCCAGCTCCAGCAGTTCGACTCGTCATTGCCTCCGAACGGCAACTGGAAGGGCCTCGGCGGATACCAGAACATCTCGAGCTAGCAATCGGAGGTTCCCGCTGAGCAACGTCGCGCTCGCCACCCGCCGGACCGGGCGGGTGGCGCTGGTCGGGATGGTCCTCGTCGCGGCCGCGTGCAGCGGCAGTGCGAAGCAGGGCGCGCCGGCACGGACGGGACCGGCCGCCGGCGCGACGACGTCGAGCGTCCCGCAGGACACATCGCTCGGCCGAGGTGTCACCGCGACCCAGGTCAAGGTCGGGGTGATGATGATCGACTTCTCGTGCATCGAGCAGTTCGTCGACGCGATCGAGCCGGAACAGCAGCGCGCCTACCAGGTCTATTTCGACGACATCAATGCCAAGGGCGGGATCAACGGCCGCAAGGTCGTGCCGGTGTTCAAGACCTACTGCCCGCTCAACCTCGCGACCGAGCTGACCGCGTGCACGTCGCTCACCGACGACAGCCAGGTGTTCGCAACGCTCGGCACCTTCTACGACCCGAATGGCAACGCGCAGCTGTGCTTCGCGAAGGAGCACCGGACGATCATCATCGGCAGCCCGCTCACGCAGGCGCTCATCGACCGCGGACCGCCGGGATTCATGCTCACGACCGACATCACGCCGGAGCGCCGGCTGCGCGTGATCATGGCGCTGCTGAAGAAGGAAGGAACGCTCGCGGGCAAGAAGGTCGCGGTCGTCGACGTCGCCGCCGACCACGCCCGCGTGAAGTCGGTCGTCACGCCCGCGTTGCGCGATCTCGGCGTGCAGCGGGGAACCGATGCGACCCTGACCATCAGCGGTGCCGACACGACCGCCGCGCTCGCGCAGCTCGACAGCTTCGTCGAGCACTGGAAGAGCGACGGCACGAACGCGTTGGTCCTCGTCGGCGAAGAGGTGTCGTCGAAGCAGTTCGTCGAGAAGATCAAGACCGCGATCCCGTCGATGAAGCTGATCTCGGACACGACGTCGGTGCTCAACGGTGCCCGCGACGAGCAGAAGGCGCACGTCGCACCGAACCCGTACGACGGCATCATCACCGCCGAGGGCCAGACCGGGCTCGAGCACACGAGGACCCCGCACTTCACCTACTGCCGCGACATCTGGGAGAAGGCGACCGGCGGAGAAGGTGCCGTCGCCGAACGTCGTGGTCAAACTGCCGAACGGCAAGCAGAACGACATCTACAGCGAGGTCGAGGATGCGTGCGCGGCCACGACGTTCTTCGCGACGATCGCCAAGCGCGTCGGTCCGTACCTGAACGACACGAACTGGGTGAACACGGTCGACAACTTCGGCCGCATCGACGACACCTCGACGATCTACGCGTCGATCCACAAGGGCAAGTACGACGCCGACGACACGTACGGCCTGGTTGCCTACGATCCCTCGATCGGCGCCGACGGCGACTGGACGCACGTCACCGCCGTGCAGAACGTCTCCGGCGCCTGACCCCCAGAACCCTGCCAACAGTTCGCTGGAAAATGGGCGTGTGGAGCCCATTTCCCAGCAGACGTGGACCGGGGGCCTACACGGTCGCGGGGTTCGCGTCGGCGTTCGAACGCCGGATCGCACGGTCGTCGACACCCAGGTAGGACGCGACGACGAGCGGGTCGGAGCGAACGGTGTCCGGCGTGCCGTGCGCGATCACCGCGCCCGCCTCGAGACAGTAGATCCGGTCGCTGATCGACATGATGAGCGGCATGTCGTGCTCGACGACGACGAGGGTCGCGCCGAGCTCGCGCTGGATCCGCTTGATCAGCGGGCCGAACGCCTCGGCCTCGCGCTCGCGCGACGCCGGCGGTCGGCTCGTCGAGACAGATCACGCGTGGACGCACCGCCAACATCGACGTGAGCTCGACGATGCGCCGGGTGCCGGTGGAGAGCTCGGCGATGAACCGGTCGGCGTAGCGGCCGAGTCCGAGGAAGTCGATGAGCTCCGCGGCCTCGGCGCGCCGCGTGCGCTCCTTGGCGATCGAGCCCGGATAGAACAGCAACGACCCCCAGAACGAGGTCCGGCCGCGCGCTTCGAGCGCGAGCTGCACGGTCTCGCGGACGGTGAGCTCGGGGAACAAGGTGGCGGCTTGGAACGTGCGGCCGAGACCGGACCGCGCCCTGAGGTACGGCGGGAGGCGCGAGACGTCGCCGCCGAGGAGCTCGACCTGTCCACGACTCGGCACGTAGCCGCCGATCGCGTTCAGCAGCGTGGACTTGCCGGCGCCGTTGGTGCCGATGAGGCCGATCACCTCGCCGGGCATGGCGTGGAAGTCGACGCTGTCGACCGCGACGAGACCGCCGAAGTCGACGGACAGGCCGATCGTGCGCAGCGTGCTGCCGTCGTCGTTCGTGGGCGGGGCCGCTTCCGCACGGATCGACAGCGATACCGGGGGCGCAGTGACGGTCTTGGCCGGCCGTTCCGGCACGCGCTTTTCGACCCAGCGCAGGATCTGGCCGCGCAGTGCATAGCCGAGCTGGGTGAAGCCTCCGGGGATGTAGAGCAACACGATGAGGAGCCCGATACTCGAAGTGAGCAGCGAGACGGTCTCGTTCTTCGGCCAGAACAACGGCAGTCCGACGACCCACAATGCTCCGGTCACGGCACCCGCGAGGCTGCCGAGCCCGCCGATCACAGCCATCGCGACGATCGAGAGCGAGTCCTGTACGCGGAAGAAGGAGTTGGTGTAGTCGAATGTCTGCACCGTGCCCGCGAGGACGGCGCCGCCCAGCCCCGCGAGGAACCCGCCGAGGGCGAACGCGGTGAGCTTCGCGCGCGTCGGTGAGACGGTGAACGCCGCGGCGCCCGCTTCGTTCTCGCGCACTCCGACGATCGCACGGCCGATGCCCGTGCGGCGCAAGTGGCCGACGAGGAGGAGCACGACGACGAGGACCCCGAGCACGAAGTAGTAGTACGCGCGGTTTTGCGACGTCAGGTCGATCGGGCCGAGCTTGCCCCGGTCGAGCTCGCCGCTCGTCGAGCCCTCGAGGCCGACGAGGATCGGGCGGGGGAAGATGTACACCTCGCGCGGCGATCGCGAACGCCATCGTGCTGATCGCGAGCAGCAGACCCCGGACGCGGAGCGCGCCCACGCCGACGGCCGCGGCGACGACGCTGCCGATGCTGGCGCCGAGGACGAGGGCGAGCACGAACGGCACCCGGTGCACGGTGCCGCTCCGGTCGATCGCGATGGGGAACACTGCTGCGCCCGCGAGGATGCAGAGCGCGGCCCCGGCGCCCGCGACGATGCGCAGTCTCGTGCTCCGGCGGCGGGAGAGCGTGACACTGATCGCGACCGCGGCGAGGGCGAGGAGCACCAGTCCCGCGGCCATGGGGTAGGGCCGCACCGCTCCGGCCGCGAGCCGGTGCGACCGCCAACCGATGTTGAGCGTGACGCCCCGGACGAGCGCGGCGGCGCTGAGCGCGCCGATCCCGGCGAACGCGGCCTGGCCGAGCGAGAGCTGGCCGGCCCAGCCGGTCAGCACGGTGACCGAGACCACGATGACCGCGGTCGACACGATCAGCGTGTACGCCTGATGGTGCGACGACTGGGTGACGACGAGCGGCAGGACGATCGCGCCTGCGAGCGCGATCCACGCGAACAGGTTCGGCATGCGCCGCACCCACCACAGCTCGCGGAGGCGTTCCGGCACGGGCGGGACGCGCGGCGCGAAGGAGAAGCTGTCGGTGTTGGAGGCGTCGGCGCGGCTGATCCGGGCGACGAGGAGCAGCACCAGGAGGAACAGCACGAACTCGACCAGGCCGGGTGTGTTCGGGAAGTTGTAGATCAGGACCTGATAGAGCACGCCGACACCGATCGCCCCGGCCACGGTGCGCGGGAACGACGTCATGCCGCCGATGAGCGCGGCGGTCAACGCCAGCAGCAGTGTCTCGGGACCGACCTGCACCAGGTCGGTCGTGCCGCTCTGCGTCGCGTACAGCACGAGCGTGATCCCCGACAGCAGGCCACCGATCGTCCAGATCGCGGTCGACATGAGCTTGGGGCTGATGCCGGTCATGCGCGCGAGGTCGGGGTTCGTGGCGGACGCGCGCACTGCTTCTCCGAACACCGTGTGACCGAGCAGCCACCACAGACCGATCGTCACGATCGGCACGATGATCAGCGCGAGCACCTGCGGACCGGTGATCACGACGTTCGTCATCTGGAGATGGAAGCCGCCGAGGCTCAGCCGGAAGATCGCGTGATCTTCCATCGCGAGCTCATCGGGGTCGGGAAGACCGTCTGGAACTTGCCGGTCTGGTACTCGGGCAGCGTTCGAACGATCGCCTGCACCAACTCGGCGACGCCGATGGTGGCGACCAGCACGATGACGCGCGGCGCCTTCGCGAGGCGGCGGATGACCACCATCTCGATCAGTGCGCCGCCGGCCGTCGTGGTCAGCAGCGCGAGTGCGAGCGCGAGCCAATACGGGAAGTGCGAGCGGACGACCATCACCGCGAGGAGCGCAGCCGCAGGCAGGCCCATGTCGGCGACGGCGAAGTTGATGATGCGCGTCGATCGGTAGATCAACACGATGCCCATTGCGAGCACCGACACGATCAGGCCGAGGACGATGCCCTTGACGAGGAGGTTCGCGGTGGCGATCTGCGGTTGGAACAACGACGCGAGCATCGGATCCTCAGCCGCCCTCGGTGCCGAAGAAGACGGCGCGAGCGAGGTCGTCGCGCTCCGATCAGCTCTTGCGCGTCACCCTCGAACTTGACCTCGCCCTTCTCGAGGAAGATGGCGCGGTCGGAGATCGCGAGCGCGACGTTGAGCGACTGCTCGACGATGATCATCGTCTGGCCCCGCGCCCGGAGCCGGTCGACGAGCTCGAGGAGCCGCGCGACGACGACGGGCGCGAGGCCGAGCGACAGCTCGTCGATCAACAGGATCTCGGGCTCCTGCATCAGCACGCGGGCGAGCGCGAGCATCTGCTGCTGGCCGCCGGACAGGCTGCGGGCCGGTTGTCTCAGGCGCTCGCCGAGCTCCGGGAACAGTTCGAGCACGTCGGCGATGCGGCCGTCGATGTCGGCGGCCGAGCCGCCCCGCAGCCGGGCCGCGACGGCGAGATTCTGCATGACGGTGAGGCTCGGGAAGACACCCTTGCCGCCCGGCAGCTGCACGATGCCGTGCTTCACCCGCTGCTCGGGCGCGACGAAGGTGATGTTGCGCCCGTTGAGCCGCAGCACACCGCGCTCGGGTACCTCGAGGCCGCTGATGCAGCGCAGGATCGTGGACTTGCCGGCGCCGTTGGTGCCGAGGAGCGCGACGCATTCGCCCCGGTGGATCTCGAAGTTGACGTCGAACAGGACCTGCACCGGGCCGTAGGAGAAGTCGGTGTTCACGATCTGCAACACGGGGGTGCTGGCGCCTTCGACCGAGCGCTTGCGTTGCTCCTCCTGCTCCTCGAGCAGCTCTTCGACGACGAGCGAGAGGTCGTGGCGGATGAAGCGGGCGCCGTTCATGAGGAGGAGGCTGCCGATGATGCTCGTCGGCACGAGGAGGATGAAGACGGTGGTGCGCACACCGAACGAGTTGGTGAAGAAGTCGGCGAGGATCGCGCCGCCGAAGCCGCCGATGAACACGATGTACATCACGCCCATCGCGACCCCGAGCCCGCGGATGCGATACGGGCACACCGCCTGCAGCACCGGCGTGACCATCGCGAACGCGCAGGCCGTGAGGACCGCCTGCGGGATCCCCCAGATCACGAACATCGTGGTGCTGTGGGTCGACACCTGGAGCGGCGTGAAGATGCGCGGACGGCAGGATGAGCAGCCCGACGAGCGTGAGCGCCTTCGGTGGGTTCTTGCGGTACGTGCGGTCGAAGTAGCGGCCGACCGGATAGAGGAACGGCACCGCGGTCCAGCCCGCGAGGCTGAGGATGAAGCCCCGGTGCAGGGTGTTGGTGACGTGCAGGGTGTCGTTCAGGTAGAGCACCTGCAGGCTGCCCAGGGCGAAGATGCCGAAGCCGAGCGCGGCGAACGCGGCGATCGACGTGCGCACCGTCGAGATCTTCTTGAGCCGCGCGAAACGCGGCCTCCATCGACGGTTGCATCGGGTGCTCGTCCTCGATGACCTCGCCGAGGACGTCGTCCTTCTCGTACTGGCCGCGCGGCGGCTCCCGCATGAAGAACGCGGCGATCGCCACCACCCCGCCGGGGATGCCGAGGACGAAGAAGGCCCAGCGCCAACCTTCGCTGGCCGCCGACCCAGCCCGCGATCGCGCCGACCAGCACCGGGACTCAGGTTGCCGAGCACCTGCTGGCCGATGTTCAACGCGGCCGACATCCGGGCGCGGATGCCGATTGGGTAGTTGTCGGCGAGCAGCGGCTGGTGCACCGCGATGCCGTTCGCCTTCGCGACGCCGGTGACGCAGATGAGCCAGAAGAAGACGAAGGCGCTGCCCGCGAGGCCGGAGAGGATCGGTGAACAGCGCCGCGACGAGGCTCGCGACGCCGACGATCGGCACCCGCTTCATCCGGTCGGCGAGCCAGCCCATCGGGATGGCGCCGAGCGCGTAGAAGAGGCTCGACGCCGACGTGATGAACACGACGGTCCCGTTGCTGATGTGGAAGGCGGTGCGCAGCTCGGGCTCGAGTGTCTGCACCGCGTTCAACGTCAGCTGGTCGAGGGAGATCAGCAGGCCGAGGACGACGAACATGAGGACGCCGCCCTTGGCGAACGCGTCCCGGAAGTCGACCGGATCCGAGTTCACCCCCGGCAGCAGGTCGTCGGGGAAGATGACCTGTTCCTTGGCGCGGGCCTGAGCCGCCTGCCGGGCTGCCTCCTCGTCGAGCACGGCCGCCGCGAGGGAGGCCGCGCTGCCCTCGGCCTCGCCCGCTGACTGCAGTTCGGTCACACCTTCTCCCCGTTTCCCGCCGGCACCGGTGGGTGCCCGGATCGTACGCGCCAACTGACGCCCGTGTCAGGCGCGACGCACGCGTTCGCGCCGGGCGGTAGCGTCTGCCGGCGTGACTACAGCCCGTCCGCCCAAGTCGTTCCTGCTCTCCTCCGAGCTCGCCGGATATCTCGTCGACCACGGCACGCCGCCCGACGCGGTGCAGGTCGCGTTGATCGAGGAGACCGCGGCGCTCGGCGCCGTCTCCGGCATGCAGATCGCACCGGAGCAGGGCGCGTTCCTCACCGTGCTCACCCGCCTGCTGGGCGTGCGACGCGCGATCGAGATCGGGACGTTCACCGGATACTCCGCGCTGTGCATCGCGCGTGGACTGCCCGACGACGGCCGCCTCGTCTGCTGCGACGTCTCCGAGGAGTGGACCGCGATCGGCCGGCGCGCGTGGGAGTCGCGCCGGCGTCGCCGGACCGCGTCGACCTGCGGATCGCCCCGGCGATCGACACGCTGGCGGCGCTCGCCGACGACGAGACATTCGACCTCGCGTTCATCGACGCGGACAAGCCGAACTACGCGAACTACTACGAGGCGTTGTTGCCGCGGATCCGCGCCGAACGGAGCGATCCTCGTCGACAATGTTCTCTGGGACGGCAACGTGCTGAACGCCGACGCGGACGGACGAGAACACGCGCGCGATCCGAGCGTTCAACGACTTGATCGCGTCCGACGAGCGGGTCGACACGGTCATGCTGCCGATCGCCGACGGTCTGACGATTGCCCGCAAGCGGTAGCCGTTTGTCCACGGGTTGTCGCACCGAGTTCTCAATCCGCGCGAATCCGGCTGTGCTTTCTTTACAGTTTCGCATCGAATATGCCGCGTTTTCGTGTGGTCTGGCTCTAAAATCGCAGCGGACAAGTATCCGGCGGGCACGTGGATGGCGGGCGTCGGCTTCCCCCTGGGAGCGGCAGAGTGATGACAATCGGCGGCGACGCGACGCATCGACCAATTGGGCCGCGTGGTCATCCCGGTGGCGTTGCGCCGGCTCCTCGCGATCCAGGAGGGCGACGTCCTCGAGATCGGGGTTGCGGACGGTCAGCTCGTGATGCGCAAGATCGCACCCGAGTGCGCGATCTGCGGTCGCGACGATGCTCTCGTCGACGTGCACGCGAAGCACGTGTGCCGGGAGTGTGTGAACGCCATCCGGTTCGGTCCCGAAGGCGCCGAGATCGTCGAGCTCGACGAACCCGCGATCGTCGACGGCTGTGGCGCGGAGATCGGCGTTCTGTGACCGACGTGCGCGGCGGTCACATGCCTCGCAACATCTTGTAGATTGGCGCCATCTTCCGGCGCGTCGAGTCGGGGAGCGGCACGACCTCGCCGAACTGGCGCGCGCCCCACATGATCTCCGCCGTCAGCTCGACCAAATTCGCGATCTTCAACGCGTCCTTGGGCGACTTTCCGACCGTCAGCAGGCCGTGGTTCGCCATGAGGACGGCGGCGCGGTCGCCGACCCACTTCGACACCTCGTCGGCGAGGTCCTCCGAGCCGGTGAACTCGTAGTTCGCGACCGGGTACGTCGCCGCCGACGAAGACCTCGACCTCTTCGATCGCGCACAGGATGGGTTGGTGTGTCACGGCGAACATCGTGCAGTACTTCGCGTGGCAGTGGATCACCGAATGGATGTCGTCGTACGCCTTGAGGCACGCGAGGTGCAGCATCTTCTCGGTCGTGGGCTGACGTTCCCCTTCGAGCACGTTGGCGTCGAGGTCGCAGACGACGAGATCGTCGAGCGTCATCGTCTCGTAGGCGAGCGACGACGGCGTGAGCACGACGTTGCCGTCGGGGAGCCGCGCCGAGAAGTTGCCGGCGGTCCCGTGCACGAGGTTCGTGCGCAGACTCTCCTGCGCGACCCACAGGAGCTCGGCCTTGATCTCCTCGGCCGTTCCCTTGACTCCAGCCATTACGAGAGCACCTCCGGATTCACACAGTTGACCGGCGCCTCTCCCGCGAGAAGGCGGGCGACGTCGTCGGCGATGAGCTTCGAGTGGTTCGCTTCGGTGTCGTAGGTCGCGCCACCGATGTGCGGAGTCAACACGACGTTGTTCATCGCACACAGTGGGTGGTCCGTGGGAAGGTTCTCGCCCTTGAAATGGTCGAGTCCGGCGCCGCCGAGGTGGCCCGACTGCAACGCGGCGACGAGCGCGTCGGTGTCGTGCAGCATCGCGCGCGCGGAGTTGATGTAGATCGCCCCGGGCTTCATCGCCGCGAACTGCGCCGCGCCGATGATGCCTTCGGTCTCGGGCGTGACGACCGCGTGGACCGAGACGACGTCGCACTCGGCGAGCATCTCGTCGAGATTGTCGTCGTGCGTCGCTTCCGGGTTGTACGGATCGAACGAGAGGACGCGCATGCCCACCCCTTCGAACCGCCACTTCGCCGCGCGCCGACCGCGCCGAGGCCGACGATGCCGACGGTCCGGCCGCTCAGCTCCCACGCCCGGTAGCGCTGGTAGGGGATCTTGCCCTCCGCGTAGACCTCGCCCGCTGCGGACGTCGTGGTCGGCGGGCACGAGGAACCGGTTCACCGCGAACATCAGGCGCGATCGAGATCTCGGCGACGGCGTTCGCGTTGCGGCCGGGCGCGCGCAGGACGGGGATCCCGGCTTCGGTCGCCGCCGCGACGTCGACGTTGTTGGGATCGCCGCGGCACGATCCGATGCACACCAGCGGAAGGTCGAAGACGGGCCCTTTGACCGAGTCGGACTCGACGATCAGGAGGTTCGCGCCCTTCGGCCTCGATGCGCGCCGCGAGCTTCTCGCCGTTGTACAACCGCAGCGGGACCTGCTCGATCCACGGGTCGTACACCACGTCGGCCAGCGACTGCAGGGTGTCCATCCCCTCACCGCGAAAGGGCGCGGTGACGAGGGCTCGGGGTCGGTCCGCCACGTGCGCTCCTTCTGACGGGCGGGACGCTCATCCTCGCGCGTAGGTGACACCGACGTCAGGTTCGGTGCGGCGGCACCACTGTGCGCGCTTCGACGGTTGGCGCCTACCGTTGGCGCGTGCCACTGCGGAAGAAGGTCCGGGAGGATCCCGTTCGCACGTTCACGGTCGGCGACCTCTCGGAGGCGGTCGACCGGGCGCGTGCCGTCGGCCTGCGCGACGACGCGCTTGTCTACGTGCAGCGCCGCCGCGGCCTGCGCCGCCGCCGGTACATCGCCGAGGTACGCCTCTCCGACGTGGACTGGCTCAACCCCGCGGACGACTTCCGCGTGGTCCTGCTGGTCACCCGCCGGGACTGGCGACTGCGCCGGTAGGGAGCGCCGGTGGCCGCTGGTACGATTCGCCGGTGGGGCGGGTGCACTCGGCGGTTGTGCTGAAGTTCTTCGTCGCGCCGATCGTGGGCATCCTCGGCGCGGGCGTGATCATCGGCAAGACGTGGGTCGTCATCGCGTCGTTCGCGGCGTTGGTGGTGACGTTGCGGATGCAACGCCGCCAGGAAATCAAGCGCCTGCACGGGTATCGGCGCAAGCGCCGGAAACGTCCGGTTCGCCGGGATTAGACGATTCGGCCGAGGCGCTCGGCGCCGGGGTTCAGCGTCGGAGCCAGCGGTGGCGACGTTCGGGCTCGCGCCGCGCGGTCGACGCGTCGACCGCCTCCGAACCATTGGGGTTCTCCGCCGTCGCGGCCGCGGCCGCGGTCACACCTTCGGTGGCGCGTTCGTTCGGCGAAGGAGCCGCGGCACGGGCTTCGGCGCGCATCTCGCGGCGGCGCGTCTCGTGGTCACGGGCCGCCCGCTGCTGCTGGTCGCGTTCTCGCGCCGCGCGCATGCTCGCCTGCCAGTCGACTCGGGGCGGCTCGGGTGCCTTGGGTGCCGGCCGGGCGATGCCGCTCTGGCGGTAGAGCGCTTCGACCGTCGCGCGCTCGGCGTCGAGCGCGCGCCCGCGTTCCTCGGACAGGCGCCGTTCGGCCTCGAGCAGCGCCTCCGATCGCTCGAGGCGGTGCTGCAGGTCGAGGACCTCGAGGCGCAACAACTTCAGGGCTTCTTCGGCGGCGGTCGTGTCGACCATTTCCGGTGTCTCGACCACCTCGGGCGGATCGGCGGGCGCGGCCGTGTCCTCGCCCCGCGCCGCAGGCCGGCGGCGAGGAGGTCGGCCTCGGGGATGTGCCAGCAGCCGTCGGCGTCCTTCGCCGCGTTCGGGAAGTCGCCCGCGTACAACTTCGTTCGGATGAGGCGTCGACCGGCGCGGAACGCGACGGTGGCCTCGGAGATCGTGAGCTCGGGCCCCGGCCCGGACGTGGTGTCCGTCGCGTCGTCGACTGCGAGGTCCGCGTCCTCGGGCGGCGATGGCGTTGCCTCCGAGCTGTACATCGGTATGCACTTTACCGACCGCCGCCTGCCGTCGAACAGGCGCGGAGCGGTCGCCGATCGGCCGCGCGCCGCGAACTTCGCACGCCCGAACAGATGCCCGATATCGGAGGTTTCCCGTAAGGTGTCGAGCCGGTCGCAGCACCCGGCAGCCGGCGCCGTCGTCGTGCGGGGGGAATGGTGCAAGAGTCCGAGGTGGGTCCGCGAGCGCCCGCCGACGTGTCCGACTCCGACTCGGATCCGGAGGTCGACGCGCCCGGATGGTTGCGTCTGCTCGCGCTCGGGTCGGCCGCGGCGACGCTCGGCTTCGGTGCGGTCGGGCTCGGGCTGGCGATCCCCGGTTGGTACCGGGCGGGCGTCGCGTTCCCGCTGGGCCTGCTCGCGACCGGGGCGCTGATCTTCGCGGCGAAGCCGGCGTGGCGGTCGCGCCCGGCCGCGGGATCGGATCCGCGCGGCGCGCACGTCGCCGCCGCGATCGGGGTCGCGGTGATCCTCGCCGTCACCGTCTGGAACGTCTCGCACACCTCGCAACACGTGCTCGTCGACCGCGACCCGGGCGCGTACGCGGCCGAGGGTCGTTGGATCGCGCGCTCGGGCCGCCTCGACGTCCAGCCCGCGGTCGGGCCGTTCGCGAACGACCCTTCCCTGGTGTTCAACTCCTTCGGGACGGTGCGTCTGGCGAACGGGCGTCTCGCGCGTCGGATTCGCGCACCTGCTGCCGGTGCTGCTCGCCGAGGGCTATGCGATCGGCGGCAACCACCTGCTGTTCTGGATGCCCGACATCCTCGCCGGTCTCGCGCTCCTTGCGTTCTTCGTGCTCGCGTGGCGGCTGTTGCGAAGACCCTGGTTCGCGGTCGCGGCCACAGCCGCGTTCGCCTTCGTCCTGCCCCAGGTCAACTTCGCGCGAGATACGTACTCGGAGATCCCGTCGGAGATCCTGGTGTTCACCGCAGTCTGGCTCCTCACGACGCGCCGAGCCGCGCCGCCGTGGCGCGTGACCCTCGTCGCGGGTCTGTTCCTCGGCACGATGCAGGCCGTGCGCATCGACGCGCTCGGTTTCGTGTTGGGCGTCCCGCTGCTGCTCGCGGTCGGCTGGCTGCGGGCCGAGCGGGTCGGTCCGCAGGAGCGGCTCCGGCTCGTGCGCAGCGCTCTCGCCCTGGTCGGCGGGGGACTGGCGGGCTTCGTCCTCGGCTACCTCGACCTGACGCGGCGGAGCCAGTCGTATTACTCGCTGCTGTCGGGAAACGTGCATTCCCTCGAGAAGGGTTTGGTGGTCGCGGCGGTGTTCGGCACCATCGTCGTCTTGTTGTGGCCGCGCCGCGCGTCCGATCGCTCGAAGCGCGCGGTCGCGCTCTTCGCGAACGGCGCGGGCGCCGTGGTGTTGGCCGCCGGGTTCGCGGCCTGGGCGCTCCGACCGCACTTCTTCACGATGCGCGGCCAAGACCTCCCGATCGCGGATCTGCAGACCGCCGAGCACCAGGTCGTCGACCTCACCCGGACCTACTTCGAGTTCTCGCTCACGTGGATGAGCTGGTACCTCGGTCCGATCACGCTGGCGGCGGCGATCGTCGGCGTCGCGCTGTTGACGCGTGCGCTCCTGCGGGGCGGGCACCTCCACGCGCTCGCGGCCGTCGTCGTGTTCGGCCCGATGAGCGCGCTGTACCTCTGGAAGGCGAACGCGTTCCCCGACCAGGTCTGGGTCGATCGCCGCTACCTCTGCTCGGCGATACCCGCGCTCCTGCTCCTCGGCTTCGGCGTCGCCGCGTGGCTCTGGGACGCGAGGCCGCGACCCCCGTTCGATCGACCGGCCCGTGCGGTTGCGGCGGGGATCGCCCTCATCGGCGTCGGCGCGGCCGTGTACGCGACCGCCGGGGTGCGTGACATGTCCTCGCAACACGGCTATCTCGCGGTCATGGACGACACGTGCCGCCTCGTCGGCGAGCACGCGGCCGTCGTCGCCGTGGGCCGGGGCAGCCAGGACCTCACGCCGGAATGGATCGCGCAGCCGCTGCGCTCGTGGTGCGGTGCGGACGTCGCGGTGATGCTCGGCGCGCCCGACACCGGGACGCTGCACGACCTCGCGACCCGCGCCCGTGCCCTGGGCCGCACCCTCTACGTGGTCGGCTCACCGAACGCCGTCGGCGGCGCGGGCGTGGCGTCGAGCCTGCACCGGACGCGGGAGGTCGTGAACGGCCACCTGCTGGAACAGTCGTTGACGCATCGCCCCGACCGGTACGTGGTGGAGCGATTCTCGCTCGCGGTCGAGCGGGTCGATCCCGGCTGAATCGGGCATTTGCGGCGAGCGCGGACGCGGCTTCGGACCCGGACGACCTTGCTACCGTTCCCGGGACGTATCACAGCCCTTGACCGGGATTCCGACGAGAGGATGTAGCTCCGAGATGGCACGAACCGGGAAAGCGCCGCGCATCGTGTTCGCCCGCTACCTCGCCGCCGCCGCCATGGCGGCGACGCTGGTGGCGTGCTCGAGCGGGTCGAAGGGCGCGGGATCGACGACGACCCTCCCGCAGACGACCGAGACCATCATCGTCCCCGCGCCGACAACCACGACGACCCTGCCGCCGAAGCCGCCGACCGCGGCCGAGATCGCCAAGACCCGTGCCTTTCTCCTCGGTGCAGGTGCCCCGCTCGTGACGTTCGAGACGCTCACGAAGCCGCTCGTCACGCCGAAACTCCCGACCCAGTTCACGTGCGACAACCTGGAGCGGGTCGTGCTCCCGAAGATCGGGAGACCGAGCGACTTCATTGCGCTCGCGGCGAAGGTGCCCGACCGGGCGTTGGCGTACCAGTTCGATCGCGACATCCGCACGAAGAACCTCTTGCTCCAGGCGTGCAGTCAGTTCAAGCCTCAGCTCGCACCCGGACCGATGGCCTTCACGCGGAACCAGACGGCAACCCTGACGAAGCGTCTGGCCCTGTTCTCGATCGTCCCCTGACCGATCGAGCACCACTCGCGTCCGGCCCCGGACGCGAGTGGTGCCGGGCACTGAGTGCCCGGCACCACGGCATTGCGTGAAACGGGCGTCGCCGCCCGATTCGCCTTACTGCAAGGTGAAGCCACCGATACCGAAGGTGATGGCCTTGATGCCCGTGAGGCTGAAGCACAGCGTCGCGAGCTCACCCGAGCTCTGGTTCGTGTTGGCGTCGAAGGTGGTCTTGTGACCACTGTCGCCGCCGGTGAACGAACCGGAGACGCTCGGCGCCGTCGTGTTCAACTGGCTCGAACCGATCGTGTTGCCCGAACCGGCTGCTCCGATGGAGAAGAAGCCGTACTGGCCGCCCCAGCTGTCGGAGTCGCTCGAAGGCGACGTCGACGCCACCGTCGTTGAAGGTGCCGCCCCACGTCTGGGTGATGTTGAGCGTGCTCTTCGTGTTCAACAGCGCCGGGGTGCCGGCGTTCGTCGACCATGCGCCGATGACGCTGCCCGACGTCGACGTGCTCAGGCCCTGGAGCCCGAGGCAGTCGTTGTTCGACGAGAACAACTTGCCGGTCTCGGCAACGCCCTTGATGGACACGCCGGTCGGGTTGGTCGTCGGGTTGTAGATGCCGGCCGTCGTGTCCGTGCAGTCGCCGGACTTGACCGAGAGCGTGATCGTGTTCGGGGAGGTGCCACCGAGGTGGAGCGCCGTCGCGAACTTGATCGTGCCGACCGCGTCGTTGCAGGTCACCGCGTCGTTCGCCGCGTTGTGCTTCGGCCAGAACGGCCCCGGCCGACGAAGCGAACGCACCAATTGCGACACTGCCCACGAGCGCCAGTGAACTGGCGACCGCGAGAGTCCGCTTGCTGAGTCTCACAGATGTTCTCCTCTTGTCATTTGGCTTGGTACCAAGCGGGCCGACCGCAGACCCTTTGAATGACTCGAGAAAGTCGCGAGGCGCCATGGGGACGTCATGATGACGTCCGGTGCGGCGTATCGCTTCCCCCCAGTGTCTTCCCGAAGGAAGCGGGAAAGGACCGCAGTCCTGCCCGTGCCCCCCGAGAGCGGTCGGGGCCGAGTGTTCTCCGGCTGGCAGAATCTGTCAAGGACACCGGTGCACGGGTTGGGTCCGGACCCCGTCGAAATGCCCAATTCCGACACGTTCGCGCCGCCACACCTGGAGACGAGCACTGATAATTTCGGCATAAGCCCTCCGGGGATTGGTCACGGATCAGGGAGGACCCGGCACCGATGGCTGCGCTTGCGCCCGTGCTCGCCTCGGAATCCGTCGACCTCTTCGGCCACGTCGTGGCCAGCCGGGCGTTCGCCGTCGGGCTGCTGTTCGGCGCCCTGGCGTACTTCGCGGGCGCGCTGGTCGCGGTGTTCCGGCGGCATGCGTCCGACGGCGAGGGCGTCGCGTTCGCGGCCGCGGTATTCCTCGCGGTGCGGGCCGTCTACGGCGATCGGGCCGCGCCCGTCGGCCTTCTCGGTGGCCTGGCGCTGCTCGCGATCGGCGGCGCCGTCGCCGCGCCGCGCGCGACCGCGCGTGGCCTCGGCCTGGTACGTCGGCTTCTTCCGGACGGCCTCGACACTCGTGCCCGGCGCCGTCGTGCTCGCCGCCGCGTTCCCGGTGCACGACCCGGTGTGGGTACGGCTCGCGGTGGGCATCGGCGTGGTGGTCGCCGGTCCGCTCGTACACGATTTCGACGCCGCCCAAGGCGCGAAGGGCGCGCCGTTCATGCTGCTCGCGCTGGCGGCGATCGGCGGCTATTACACGGTTCCCGACACCGAGCTCCCGCTCGTGCTGCTCGGCGTCGCGCTCCCGCTGGCGTTGTTGAGCGTCCCGCAGCCGCTGCGCAAGCTCGGCCCGGCGGGGAGCGCGGCCGCGGTCGGAGCGTTCGTCTGGGTCGCGGCGGTGGGCGGGCGGGGCCGGGCGGCGTCCGTCCTCGCTACGGTCGCCGCGTTGGGACTGCTGCTCGTCGAGCCGCTGGCCCGCCGGGTGCCGAGGTCGACGGTCGCGCTGGGAAAGAAGCGCCGGCAGCGCAGCCGCCAGTCCGACAACTGGCTCCTCGTGATCGGCACCGCCGCGGTCGTAGATCTGGCGTTCGCGGCTTTTGCGGCGAAGATCGTCGGCCGCACGACCGACACGGTGCTCGCGGTGGTCATGGTCGCGCCCGGGCCTGGTGCTCCTCGGCGCCGCCGCGCCGTACGTGCTGCCCAATCTGGCCGCGGCGCGCAAGTCCCGCCACGAACCGCACCAGTCCCGTCGCTCCCGCTCGATGTCGGGATCACGAACACACCGGTCGTCCGGCCACCGATAGCCGTCTCCATCGCTCGTCGGACCGACCGGTTGTGACATGTGACCCCCTGGCAGACTCTTCCAGCCCCCGGTAAGCTGAAAGTGCCCGGCGGCGGATGCATGGACGATCATTTCGAGGGGGGACGCGGCTTCCGGCCGCGAGGTAACGACTCATGGGTGTGAGACAGATCCTCTGGGCGTGCAACCGACGCTGGCGGCTGATCGTTCTGGTCGTCGCGTTCGGCATGGTGCTCGGCCTGGTCACCGCACCGAGTCAGGCGGACGTGCTCCGCAAGCAGCACTCGAGCGTGAAGTACGTCGCGACGCACACGCTGCAGTACACGGCCAAGGCCAAGGGATCGTTGCCGCAGCTGATCTTCATCGCGACCACCGGCGCGGTTCCCACGGCCGCCGCCAAGGCCATCGGGGACAATCCCACGAACCCGATCGTCGGCCGCGCCGGCGGTGGGTCGAGTAGCGCGACCAAGGGTTCGACCAGCACCGGCGCTTACTCCGGTTCGGTCCGCATCGGCAACACCGGCGTGTCGATCGAGGCCGATCCGTCTTCGGGTGCGATCCGCATCACCGCGACCGACGGACTCCCGAGGCGCTCGGTGCGCGTTGCCGACGCGCTGGCGACGGCGCTCATGAAGAACCAGGCGGACGCCGCTGCCGCGACGTACAACACGCAGTACAGCAAGCTCGACAAGCGGCGCAAGACGTGGAACGACAACCTGGACCAGATCGCGAGGCAGATCGCGCCGCTCTCGGCACTCGTCACACCCGGTAAGGCGCACCCGCCCGGGTACGACCAGCTCCTCATCCAACAAGAGGACCTCTCGCACCAGCTCGGCGATCTCACGACGGCTATCCAAAACCTTGTGGCCAACGGCCCGGCGGCTTCGCCGCTCGTGTCGATCGCGCCCGCGGTCGCGGTCAAGCAGGTGCAGTCGAGCAGCCTCGGTGCGCCGACGAGCCGCAAGCTCCGCGTCGCGCTGTTCGCGGCGGTCGCATTCGTGATCTCGGTCCTGCTCGCGCTCTTCCTCGACCACAACACCTCGGCGATCTACGGCATCCCTTCGGCCGAAGCGGCGACGAAGCTCCCGGTGATCAGCGAGATCCCGTTCGTCAAGCTGCCGAGGGCGAAGCGGTACCAGGTGCTCGCGCACATCGCTCCCGCCTCGCGTGTCGCAGAGTCGTACCGCGCGCTACGGAGCTCGATCGCGTTGATCTGGTTCGCGAACTCGCAGCAGGACAGCGAGAGCATCGACATGACGGCGCACGCGCCGAAGGTCGTGATGGTCGTGTCGCCGGGTCCCGGCGAAGGCAAGTCGACCACAACCGCGAACCTCGCCGCGTGTTACGCCGAGCTCGGCGACCGGGTGATCGTCATCGACCTCGACTCCCGCCGCCAGAAGCTGCACCGTTTCCTCGGCGCGCAGCAGCAGCCGCACCTCGAGAACATCGGCACCATCAACCAACCTCGGATCGATCTCGACGCGGTGTTGCAGGAGACGGCGGTTCCGGGTGTGTTGTTCGTCAGCTCGCCCGCCTCCGACACGCGTCCGGGCGACGCGCTGCTCGCGACCCGCGCCGCGATCGACGCGGCCCGCGAGCGCGCCGACGTGATCATCCTCGACACGCCGCCGCTCCTCCTCACGAACTCCGCGTTCGATTTGATGGATTACGCCGATGCGGTGCTGCTGCTCGCGAAGGACGCACACACCAAGCGTGCGGCGGCCGAGCGGGCGAGTCAGCTCCTGCGCCGTCTCGACGCCCCGGTCGTCGGTCTCACCATCGTCGGTGCGGTCAGCAGCCGGCGTGGCTACGGCTACGGCTACGGCTATGGGTACGGCTACGGCTACGGATACGGTGACAGCTCACAGATGAAGGGGCGCGAGCTCGACCTGACACGCGTCGAGTCGTTCGAGAAGAGCGCGGATGAGAGGTCCAGCGAACGCAACACCGACCTCTGAGCCGGTCATCGCACGCCTGTCCGCAACCGCCTCATATCGGCGCGCCCCCGACGCGTTCGTCCGGCGCACACCCCGGTCGCTCGTGATCCTCTCGGTCCGGTCCCGACAACCGGTCCGGGTCTCGGGTTCGGCGGTCGATGTATGGGAGATGCTCGCGACGCCCCGGACCCTCGACCTCCTGCGCTCGGCGCTCGCGGCGCACCTCGGCCTGACTCCGGACGCGATCGCGGCCGATCTCGCCGAAGCGCTCGCCGTCCTGATCGAAGCCGGCGCCGCGGTGTGCGAACCGTGATCGTCGCCGACGATCCGATCCTGCGCGCGATCGCGCGGTTCGGGCTGCCGGGCGTGGCCGACGACATCGGTCCGGTCGGACCGGATCGCTGGCCCGCGGTCATCGGCGGGATCGCGCACCAGCGCCTCGGCGGCCACGCGGTGCGGGCGACGGGTGCGGGTGCGCTCGACCTCCGTCCGTCGCAGTTCGACGAGCTGTTGGAACGGCACGAGGAACAGCTCGCGATCGACGTGCGGCTCGAACGGATGCTGGTCGAATGCGACACCGCGTTGCAGGGAGCCGGTGTCGAGACGCGCGTGCTGAAGGGCCCCGCGATCGCGCACCGCTTCTACGACGACCCGGGCCTGCGGTCGTTCGGCGACGGTGACATCCTCGTGCGCGGCGAGCAGTTCGACGCCACGATCGAGACGCTGACGCGCGCCGGTTTCCGACGCCGCTTCGACGCACCGCGGCGTTTCTTCGATCGCCGGTTCGTCAAGGCCGTCGCGCTCGTCGCCGACGACGATCTCGAGCTCGACGTGCACCGCGCGCTCACGCCCGGGCCCTATGGCGTGCTGTTCGACGCCGACGAGATCTTCCGGACGCCGCCCGACCACGTCGAGGTCGGCGGCCGCAGCTTGCGGTGTCTGGGGACCGAGCTCGCCTTCGCCCAGGCCTGCGCCCATGCCGTCCTCGGCGACCCCGAACCGCGGCTCGTGTCGTTGCGTGACATCGCGCAGCTCGCATACGGGTATCTCGACACGCGGCGCGCGGTCGAGGTGTTCCGGCGCTTCCGCGCCGAGATCGTCGCGCACCGCGCCGTCGAGCTCGTCGAGCGGGTGCTCGGCATCAGCCTGCCCGACGACTTCGCCGAGTGGCGCGAATACGCCGGGTCGAGAGCGGACCGGTCGCGCCTGTCGTCGTACTCGGGCAGGGAGCCCCGCTACGCGGCGCAGGCGGCGGCGACGTTCTGGGTCCTGCCGTCGCTGCGCGAGCGGGTGGCGTACGCGTCGGCGCTCGCGTTCCCCGGTCGCGACTACCTGCGGGATCACGACCGTTCGTACACCCGGCGAATCGGGCGCGGCGCGGCGCTGCTCCTGCGGTGGAGACCTCGATGACCCGTTTCCGCGGGCGTTGGTTCGACGACGACGACGGCGACGCCGCCGCGGCCGAGTTCCCCGCGATCACGCCCATGATGCCGCCGCCCGTCGTCGAACCCCCCGACGGGAAGCCACGCGGGCGGTGGCTCGATGTCGAGGGCGCGGTGGCGAACGAGGCCGTCGCCGAGACGCCGCTCGGACCGGCGAAGTCGCGCGGGAAGGTCATGGCGATGCCGCGGTGGCCGGGCCCGGCCATGGGCGCGGCGGCGATCGCCCTCCTCGTGCTGGGTTTCGTCGCGATCCTCGGTGACGTGAACGTCGCCAAGGCGCTCGTCATCCTGCCGATCCTTGCGTGGATCGCGTACACGATCGCACAGCGCCTGGCCCTCGCCGACGGCCAGCCCGCGATCGTCCCGATCATGATGGGCGGGCTCGCGATCAAGTGCCTCGGCGTGCAGGCGCGCTACTGGATCGACCTGAAGTACTACGGGACCTCGGACGCGACCCAGTACGCCCAATACGGACGGGTGATCGCGCCGGGCCTGCGGCATTTCCATCTGATCAGCACCGGTCGGCTCGAGGGAACGAACTTCATCCGGATCGTCACCGGGTTTGTCTTCGCGATCACCCCCGCGTCGTTCATGTCGGGCTACTTCGTGTTCGGCTTCATGGCCTATGTCGGCTCGGTCTTCTTCTGGCGCGCGTTCAAGAAGGCGTTCCCGGCGTGCGACGACCTGCGCTACCTGACCGTGCTCATGATCCTCCCGTCGCTGGCGTTCTGGCCGTCGGCGATCGGAAAGGACGCGTGGATGATGCTCGGGGTCGCGATCGCCTCCTACGGCGTCGCGTGCATCCTCACCAACGCGACCTTCGCCGGCTGGGCGGCGTTCTTCCTGGGCACGTACATGGTGCTCGCGGTACGGCCACAGGTCGGCCTGGCCATGTTCATCGGCCTCTTCCTGGCCGAGATCCTGCGCGCCCGCGGATCGCAGGGCGCGGCACGAGCGGGCGCGAGCGCGATCCTCATGATCGTGTTCGGCAGCATCATCCTTTCGACGACCGCGGCGTTCCTCGGCATATCCAGCTTCAACAAGGCGACCGTGAATCAAGAGCTGAGCTCGGTGGGCAACCAGACGAGTCAAGGCGGTTCACAGTTCTCGCCGACGCCGGTCAACAACCCGCTCGAGTTCCCCCAGGGCGCGTTCACCGTGTTGTTCCGACCGATGCCGTACGAGGCGAGATCGCTCCAGGAGTTCGTGAGCGCGCTCGAGAACCTCGCGCTCGTCGGTGTCATCGTCGCATCGGCGCCGAGGATCTGGGCGGTGATCCGGCGCGCCCGGAAACAGCCATACGCGCTGTATTGCCTCGGCTTCCTCATCGGTTTCGTCGTGGAGTACTCCACGTTCTCCAATTTCGCCATCATCGCCCGGGAGAGAACCCAGGTCACCGCGCTCATGCTCGTCTTCATCTGCTTGCCGCGCGTGGAGCCGACCGAGGTCGTGAAGACCCACGTGCGCGCCGGCGACCCGCACCCGAAGCCGCGCCCGGCGTAGCCGTGCCGGCGACTCGCGCGGCCGCGGCGACGACACCGCGCGTCACGTACGCGTCGTTGCGGTTCCGCTTCCGCGTCCAGGCCGACGATCCCGAGATCGCGGCCGCGATCGATCGGCTCTACCGGTCCTGCCGGGTGGATGCCGCGGCTGAGCTCGAACCGGCGGTGCTCGAGCTCGGCGCGGCGACGGCGGTTGGTCGGCCCGTATCGACGGCGGCGCGACCACGACCGCGGCCGATCGACGTGACCTCTTGCTCGCGGCCGCGGCCCTGGTGGACGGCGCGGCGGTCGACGCGAGCGCGCGACGACCTGCTCGTCATCCACGCGTCGTCGGTGATGACCGCGTCGGGGCCGGTGCTCCTCGTCGGGCCGTCGGGCGCGGGCAAGTCGACCCTGGCCGCCGCGCTGACGCTGCGCGGCTCCGAGTACGTCGGCGACGAGGCGCTCGGACTCGACGCGGCGGGCGCGTGCCTGTTCGCCAACCCGAAGCCGCTCAAGCTCGATCGTCGTTCGCGCGTCGCGCTCGACGCGGGAAGGCGGTCGAACGATCCTGCTGCAGTCGACGTCGACGCCGAGGTGCTGCTCGCACCGCACGACCTCGGCCCCGTCGTCGCCCCGGGACCGGTCGGCGCACCGGTCGCGGTCGTGCGGATCGAGTTTCGCGCGGGGAGCGCGCGCGCGTCGCGCCGATGTCGCGCGCGGATGTTGCCGAGACCCTCGCCGACCAGTGCTACAACTTTGCGCGTTGGGGTGCGCGCGGTCTCGACACGGTGGCGGCGCTGGCGCGGACCGCGCCGGGGTTGCGCCTCGAGTTCGGTGACCTCGAGCGCGCGCGCTCGATGCGCTCGACGAGGCTTTGTCGTGACGGGCGTCGGGCGCGGGCTCGGGGGACCGGCAGTATCGGGCCCGCCCGTCCGCGCACGCGGTCGTGCTCGACGACGAGGTCCTGATCTGGGACGCCGAGGGAGTGCGGCTGCACCGCCTCAATGCTTCGGCCGCGCGCGTGTGGCGCGAGCTCGCGCGCTGGTGCAGCCCGGACGCAATCGCCGACGCGGTCGCCCTCGCGGTCGGCGCGGCAAAGCGCGCGCGTGCGGGACGACGTGGACGCGTGTCTCGACAGTCTCGACCGCGCCGGGCTCGTCGAGCGCAGAGAGTCGGGTTAGCCGGCGACGGGAGTGTCGTCGCCGGATTCTTCGTCGGCCTCGCTCCGGCGCCGGCCGAAGGCGTACAACGCGTCGGCCGGCCACGACCGCGGTCGCGCCGAGCACCGCGAGGTCGACGGTGTCGGCACCGGTGAACGACAAGGCGCCGAGCCCGCCGCCGCCACCCTTGCTGCCGTTTCCGGAGCCGATGGTGGTGGGGGACGTCGGCCGCGTCGTCGGAGTGCTCGGGACGGTGGACCCGAGTCCGCCGACCGTCGAGCCCGGGGTTCTGCGCCGCGTGGTCGTTGTCCGCGGCTGCGAGGTCGTGGTCGAACCCAACTGCCCGATAGTGCTCGTCGTGGTTCCACCTTCGATGGTGGTGCTCGTCGTGGAGGGCACGGTGGTGGAGGTCGTGCTCGTCGTCGTGGAGGTTGTCGTCGTCGTTGTTGTCGTCGTCGTCTCGGTCGGCTCGGTGGTCGTCGTCGACGGGGGAGTGTGACTGCCGACGAGCTTGTTCGCGAAGTTGATCGATGTGATCTTGGGTGCGGCCCAGACGACGCCGCCCGCGACCGCGCCGAAGCGCGCGAAATCGCGTCGCGAGAGCTGGCGGGGCGCCGGCTCGTCGCGCTCGCTCGCTCCCTCGAGCCTGCCCCCGACCATTCGAGGCCCTCCTCCCAGATTCCTGCGCATATTAGACCAACCCTGCGCGAAGCGTCCTGCCTCCGACCGCCTCGGTGCGGCCGTCTCGCGGCTCCGGACAATTGGTTCTTCCGGGATACGGAACCCGCTGTGAGCCGACGTCCGGCGCACGCGGGCACGGTGACCACTCACGGCTGAGTACGATCTCGGCTCCGTCGAGACCGGGAGTGAACGTGTCCGAGCCGCGTCGAGTGTTGTGGCTTATCAAAGGACTCGGACCGGGCGGCGCGGAGCGGTTGCTCGTGGCCGCGGCCGCCGCGCACGACCCCGAGCGCTTCCGGATCGAGGTCGCCTACCTGTTGCCGTGGAAGCACCACCTGGTCGCCGAGCTCGAGGCGCTCGGCGTCGAGTGCACGTGCCTCGGGGTCGGCGACGAACGCGACCTGCGCTGGGTCGTCCGCCTGCGGCGGCGCCTGCGCGACGCGCCGGTCGACGTCGTTCACGCGCACTCGCCCTACGCCGCGGGCTTCGGCCGGCTCGCCGTGCGCTCGCTCCCCGCGCGCGCCGGCCCCGGTTCGTGACCACAGAGCACAATCCCTGGACGACGTTCAAACGCCCGACCCGGATGGTGAACTCGTTCACCGCGGGACTCGACGACGCGACCGTCGCGGTGTCGACGGAGACGCTCGACTCGATGCGCCCACGTGTGAAGGCGCGCGCGGAGACGCTCGCGCACGGGATCGCGACCGCGTCGACGCGCGCGCAGCTGGCCGCGCGCGATGAGGTCCGGCGCGAGCTCGGCGTCGACGATCGCACGATCCTCGTCGGGACGGTTGCCAACTATCACCCCAAGAAGGACTGGCCCAACCTCCTCCACGCCGCCGCGCTCCTCGCCGAGCGGCGGCTGCCGATCCGTTTCTGCGCGGTCGGGCAGGGTCCGCTCGAGGCGGAGGTGCACGCGCTGCACACCGAGCTCGGCCTGGGCGAGACCGTGATCCTCACCGGGTACCGGCCCGACGCGGTGCGGCTGATGGCGGGCTGCGACATCTTCGTGCTCGCGTCGCGCTGGGAGGGTCTCCCGGTCGCGGTGATGGAGGCCTGCGCGCTCGGTCTGCCCATCGTCGCCACCGCGGTCGGGGGCGTGCGGGAGTCGTTCACCGACGGTGTCGACGCGCGGCTCGTACCTTCCGGCGATCCGGTAGCTCTCGCCGACGCTCTGGAGTCGGTCGCGTGCGACCCCGAGTTGCGGGCCCGGCTCGCGGCCGCGGCCGCCGCGCGTGCCGCCGACTTCGACGTCGTGCGCGCGGTGCGACGGCTCGAGGAGATCTACGTCGAGGGGCGCCGATGAGCGACCTCTCCGTCCGGCGGGCGACGGCCGCGGATCTCGCAGAGATCCTCGGCCTGTTGCAGAGATCGATGGGGCGCGCGGCCGACGAGCGGTTCGACACGCTGTTCCGATGGAAGCACCTCGAGAACGCGTTCGGGCCCTCGCCGATGTGGGTCGCGTGCAGCGCCGGACGCATCGTCGGCCTGCGTGTGTTCATGCGCTGGGAGTTCGACCGCGCGGGTCGCGTGCTGAGAGCCGTGCGGGCCGTCGACACGGCCACGGATCCCGACTTCCAGGGGCGGGGGATCTTTCGCGACCTGACGATGCGCGGCGTCGAGGAGCTGCGGGCCGAGGGTGTCGACTTCGTCTTCAACACGCCGAACGACAAGAGCCGGCCGGGCTACCTGAAGATGGGATGGTCCGAGGTCGGCCGGGCGGCCGCGGCGGTGCACGCGACCCGGCTCGTCCGGCTCGTCGCACTGCGCGGGGCCCGCACCGCCGCGGCGCACTGGTCGGAGCCGATCCTCGGCGGCGTCTCCGTCGACGACGTGTTGCGTGATCGCACCGGACTCGAAGATCTGCTCCGCACGCGGCCCGCGCCCGACGGCGGCCGGCTGCGGACGCGGGTCACGCCCGAATTCGTCGTGTGGCGTTTCGGCACGCCGTTGCTCGGTTACCGCGCGGTTCTCGCGGGCGACCGGGTCACCGACGGCGTCGCGTTCGTGCGGGTGCGCAAGCGCGGCGACGCGCGCGAATGCGTCGTCGCGCAACTGCTCCTGCCGGGTCGCGACCGCGGTTCCGAGCGGCGCCTGATCCGGCGGGTCGTACGCGCGGTGCGGGCGGACGCCGACTACCTCCTGGCGATCGGGCGACCGCCCGGCTTCGTCCCGTTGCCGTCGCTCGGCCCGGTCGTCACGACCCGGCCCGTGAGCTCACCCGCGCCGCAGTCCATCGCCGAGTTCGACCTCGGGCTCGGCGACGTCGAGCTCTTCTAGGCAACCCCGCGCCCGCCCGTGCCCTCCGCCGACGCACCCGACCCGATGACGACGCCGGTCACGAAGCGCGTAGTGTCGCCCCGGATGTCTACGCGCCGCGTGACCGTGTCCGCGTTCCTCGCGCTCGTCGCAACCGTCGGGATCCAGGTGCACGCGCGCGTCCCGGCGCAAGCCGCGTCGACGGTTTCGGTGCCGAGCTCGATCGACGCGACCGGCGGATCCGACGTCACCGCCGCGCTCGTGCAGTTCTTCGCGTCCGTTCCCGCGGGCGCGACCGTCGAATTCCCGGATCGGGCCAAGTACCTCGTCGACGGGGTGTTGACGCTGCAGAACCTGCAGCACGTGACGATCGAGGGCAACGACTCGCAATTGGTCGCGCCGGACGACGGCAAGGGCGAGGTACCGCCCGCACCGAGGTTTCGCGCGCACTGGCCGCGTCTGCGCCGCCACGTCGAGATCGACGGCGCCGACACGCTGGTCGTGAGGAATCTCTCCGTGCACGGACCGAACTCCGACGGCAGCTTCGTCGCCGCGCTCGAAGGCCAGTCGGGTTTCACCGTGATCGCGAGCACCCATGTCGTACTCGACAACGTCTCGGTCTCGAACACCTTTGGCGACGGTGTCTACGTGACCGGGAAGTCGAACGACGTGGTGGTGCGCTCGAGCAACTTCGACAAGGTCGGCCGGCAAGGCGTCGCGATCGTGAGCGGTTCGAACGTTCTCGTGGAGCTCGACCACTTTCAGCACGTCGCCCGCTCGGTCGTCGACGTCGAACCCGGTTTTCCGAGTTCCTCCGTAACGGCTGTGCACGTGCAGAAGAACGAGATCGGCAGCTTCAACCTCTTCGCGCTCGCCGCCGGTGGTGCCGGCGCGAACGTGAACGACCTGTGGTTCCAGGACAATCACATCACGGGCGGGAACGGGATCGCTGTGTTCGTGGGCATGACCCACTGGGCCCGGCACGGCTTGCACATCATCGGGAACAAGAGCGACGTCCCGGGGAAGGTCGTGTCCGGCTCCGGTCGCGACGGTGTCATCCAGCTCGCCCGCATCGACGGGGTCGAGATCACCGGGAACCAGCAGCACATCGACGGTCACGCACCCGCGGTGACACTCGACGGCGTCTGCAATCTCGTCATGAACTCGAACGAGTTTCCCGGGACGAGTCGCGAGCAGGTCGTGACGGCACCGTGCGGGCAGGTGTCCGCGCCCGTGCCCAGGTCGTCGGCGGCGGGCAAGACACCCGGAAAGTCCTCGGCGCCGACCGCGTGGTCCGGAACCGCGAGCGGGACGACCCGCCGGAAAGACTCGACCGACAGCCGCTGGCTCATCGTGGGTGGTGTGCTCGGTGCGGCGGCGCTGGCGGCATTCGTGGTGCTGCTGCGGCGGGATCGCCGTCGACCAGTCGCGTGAGCAGGAGCGCGAACGGGACGACGACGAGCAGGCGCACGGTCGCGGTCCCGGCGCTGTGCGCGAGGCCGGCCCACCGCGCGGCCGCGAGCGCGACGACGAGGTGCACGCCGACGAGCGGCACGAGTTGCGGGGCCGAGCGCGGATCGGGCGATCGCGCACCGACGTCGCGCCCGGTCGTCCGGAGCCACCGGACGAGCGGTTGCAACGCGAAGAGTGCGAGGGTGCCGGCCGCGCCGACGACCGATCCCGACCGCCCGACCCCGCCCTGCCCGATCACCCAGCCCAACATGCACGCGCTCGCCGCCGCACCTCCGGCGCCGAAACGCGCGTACAGACCCGGCCAACCGAGCAGCGCGATCGGGATCGCGACGCCGAGCAACGCGCGTGCGGCTTCGGTGTCGGGCACGGTCGAGTAGACGGCGCCGACGGTGATCAACCACATGACGGGCGCGACACCGCCGCGCACGTGACTGCGGTCGAACTCGCCCAGGGCCGCGGCGCCGATCGCGCCGAACCCGGCGACGACGACGCGGATCCATCCCGGCACACCGACCAGTGCCCCCGCGGTCACGATCGCCCCGGGGAGCGCGGCCGCGCCGGTGAACCACGAGGTCGGCCGGATCCGGCCCGCGAGGTCGGCCAGCACGTACGCGAGCGCGACACCGGCCAGCAGCGCGAGCGGCACCCGCCGGAGGCCGGCCACGGTGCCCGACCGGGAGAGGGCCACGAAAGCGGCGAGGGCGAAGGCGGACCCGGCCACCGCGAGTGAACGCCTGCGCGCGAGGGTCGCGCCCGCGACCACCGCCGCCGCCGCGAGCAGCCCCACGACGACGCCGACGCGGAACTGGTGGGCATCCAAGATGAAGCGGACTGGTCCCAAAGGTTCTCCATGCGAAGGTTGGGTGCCGCCGCGATTCCGCCGCCGGACGGGACGCTTCCGCCCGAAATGCGCGAAGTGGCCCTTGCGGAAGTGACGCCGATTCTTCCAGACTTTGAACAGATTCGGCGGGCATACCCGGCGATGAGGCCGATCGCACGAGCCGCGGGGCGCGGGCTGCGACGAGGTCGATTCGGGGGAACGAGGTATGGCAGTCGACGACGCGGGTGCTCGATTCAGGCCCCGCACCGCGCACGGCCGGCGCGGGTTGCAGTTCGTCATCGACGCGGCCGCCTGGGCGGCCGCGCTCGGCGCCTGCGCGGTCCTGCGGCTCGGGCCCGCCGACATCCACCTCGCGCGCATCGTCGCCATCTTCCCGGCGTTGCTCGTCGCCCAGCTCGCCGCGGGCTACACGTTCGGCCTCTACCGCGGCCGTTCGATCTTCGGGTCCTTCGAAGAGGTGGCGACCCTCGGCCGCGTCGTCCTGGTGACCGGATCGGCGCTCTTCGTCCTCGATGCCGCGATCACCCGTCAGCGCCCGATCCCGCTGTCGTCGGTGATCGTCGGCGCGGTGATCGCGTTCCTGATCATGGGCGCGGCGCGGTACTGGTGGCGGATGGTCTACGACCGCAGCCTGCGCCCGACGCTCGCCGGTCGCAGCCGGGTCATCGTGTTCGGGCTCGGCGAGGCCGGCCAACGCGTCGTGCGGGCGATGTTGCGCGATCCCGAACAGCGCCGTACGTGCCGGTCGTCGCGCTCGACGACAACCCGAAGCGTCGGGGAGTGCGCTACATGGGAGTTCCCGTCGTCGGTGATCGGTCCGCGATGGCCGACGCCGCGCGGCGCTACGAGGCCCCGACGATTCTTCTCGCGCTCCCGGCCGCGAGCGGCGCCGAGATCCGCGAGCTCACGGAGCTCGCGCAGCGGGCCGAGCTCGCAGTGCGCGTGCTGCCTTCGGTGCAGGAGCTCATCGACGGCGAGGTCGCGGTCGGCGACATCCGCAAGCCGAACGCGCGCGACCTGCTCGGTCGTCATCACATCGAAACCGACCTCGAGATGCGTCGCGGAGTACCTGCGCGGCCGTCGCGTCGCGGTCACCGGCGCGGGCGGGTCGATCGGCTCGGAGCTCTGTCGCCAGCTCGTCGCGTTCGGGCCCTCCGAGCTGATCATGATCGACCGCGACGAGTCCGCACTGCACGCGGTGCAACTCTCGATCGAGGGTCAGGCGCTGCTCGACACGCCGCGCACCGTGCTGCTCGACATCCGCGACCGCGGGCGGGTGAAGCGCCTCTTCCTCGAGCGTCGGCCGGAGATCGTGTTCCACGCCGCCGCGCTCAAGCACCTCCCGCTGCTCGAGGCGTATCCCGTCGAGGCGCTGAAGACGAACGTGTGGGGAACGCTCGCGGTGTTCGAGGCGGCGCAGGCCGCCGGGGTCGAGCGTTTCGTCAACGTCTCGACCGACAAGGCCGCGAACCCGTGCAGCACGCTCGGCTACTCCAAGCGCGTCGCCGAAGGGCTCACCGCGGCCGTCGACAAGCAGGCGTCGGGTCGTTACCTCTCGGTGCGGTTCGGCAACGTCCTCGGGAGCCGGGGCTCGGTCCTCACCACCTTCCACAGCCAGCTCGAGGCGGGCGGCCCGCTGACCGTCACCGATCCCGACGTGACCCGCTTCTTCATGACCGTCGAGGAGGCGGTGCAGCTCGTCGTGCAGGCGGCCGGCATCGGCACCGGCGGCGAGGTGCTCGTGCTCGACATGGGCGAGCCCGTGCGGATCGCCGACGTGGCCGAGCAGCTGGCGCGCACGGTCGACCCGCCGTGCCCGATCTCGTTCGTCGGGCTGCGTCCGGGCGAGAAGCTGCACGAGGAGCTGTTCGGCGACGGCGAGGTGCCGCGCCCGAGCTCGCACCCGTTGATCCGCTCGGTCGCCGTGCCCGGCCTCTGCGGCGACAGTGTCCGCTTCCTCGACCCCGCGATCGATCCGGACGACGCGGCCGGCACGCTCGTGCAGCTCTGCCTGGCGATGGCGCTGGAGCTCGTGCCGGCGCTCGATCTCGACCGGCGCGGAGGCGATCGATCGGCACGCCGATTCGGTCGACGGGTTCTCCGCCGTTCTCGGCGATTGATCGCTACCGTGCGGGTGTGACGATGTCGCCGCCGCCGCAGAGCGGCACCGACAACGCGGATCTCCACGACGATCGCCCGCCGATCTCGGACCGGTTGATCGCGGAGGCCGAACAGCTGCACGCGGACGTCGAAGCCTGCGCGTGCGCCGCGACGATGTGGAGTGGGCCGGCCGCACGTCGCCGTCTGCGCGCCGCGAAGAACGCCGAGTCGGACCTGCTGCGTGTCCTCGGCTTCGCTTCCTACGGCGAGTTGTTGACCGTCGTCGGGCGCAAGTCGGGCCGCCCCGCGGTCGAGGTGGTCGAGCCGTCGACTTCCGAACGCGACGCGGCGCGCACCCGCGAGATCGAGCGCGCGCTGGGCGCCGCGCTGGCGGAGATCGAGGTCCTGCGCACGAAGCTCGGTCCGGGCGCGCTGGTTCCTTCGGACGCGACGCCGGAAGTTTCCGCCGCGGCCGTCGCCGACGTCTCGAAGCGTCTGGGCGCGGTGCTCGCCGACGTCGAGCGGGCCGCAGCCGAGATACGCGAGCTGCGGACGGTCGTCGCCGAGGTCCACGACCTCGCGGTCGGGACGGTCGCCGAACTGGTGCTCGCGAAGCTCGAGATCCTCGTCGCGGAACGGCGCGAGCGCGCCGGTTCGCCGAGCCCGCCCGCTCCCTAGAGCGTCTCGCCCCGGAAGGCGCTGTGGCGCAGCCGGGCCCGGGTGTCGAGCACGAGGCGGGCGCGTTCGCAGATCATGTCGTAGGGCAGCTCGGGGTGGTCGACGAGCAGCACGACGAGATCGGCGGCCTCGACCTCCTCCGGCGTGCACTCGACCCGCGCGATCGACGGGCCGAGCTCGGTGTCGCCGGGGACGTGGGCGTCGTGCGCACGGACGTCGGCGCCGAGCGCGAGGAGGCGCTGGGCGACGACCATCGCCGGCGATTCCCGCCAGTCGGACGTGCCCGCCTTGTAGGCGAGGCCGAGCACGAGGACACGCGCACCCTTGACCGCGCTGGCCGTGGTCGTTGAGCAGCGTCTGCGCGCGGCGCACGACGTACTCGGGCATGCCGCGGTTGACGTCGTTGGCGAGCTCCACGAAGCGGAACCGGTGACCGAGGCGGCGCTCGACGCGCCACGCGAGGTACGACGGGTCGATGGGCAGGCAGTGCCCGCCGACACCCGGGCCCGGGCGTGAACCGCATGAACCCGAACGGCTTCGTCGCCGCCGCGTCGATCGCGTTCCAGATGTCGACGCCGAGGTCGCGGGCGAACATCGCGAGCTCGTTGACGAGTGCGATGTTCACGTGCCGGAACGTGTTCTCGAGCAGCTTGACGAGCTCGGCTTCGGCCGTCGACCCGACCGGCACGACCTTGTCGACGAGCGACCCGTAGAACGTCTCCATCGCGACGCAGCGAGTCGTCGTCGATGCCGGACACGACCTTCGGCGTGTTCACGAGCGACCACTGCGGGTTGCCGGGGTCGATGCGCTCGGGGGAGTAGCCGAGGAAGAAGTCGGTGCCGGCCTGCAGGCCGGACGCCTCGAGCAACGGCCGCAGCAGCTCCTCGGTCGTGCCGGGGTAGGTGGTCGACTCGAGCGCGACGAGCGCGCCGCGTCCGAGGTGCGGCGCGAGGTCGCGGCCCGCGGCCTCGATGAAGGAGAGATCGGGCGCGCCGTCGCGCAGTGGCGTGGGAACGGTGATGATCGCGACGTCGAAGGCCCGAAGGTCGAGGGGGTCGCCGCGTCGGGTGGTAGCCGGCGGCGAGCGCGGCGCCGAGCGCGTCGTCGGTGATGTCCTCGACGTACGACCGCCCCGCCCGCAACGCGTCGATGCGCTCGCCGCGACGTGTCGTAGCCGGCGACGCGGTATCCGAGCTCCGTGGCCCGCACGGCCAGCGGCAGCCCGACGTAGCCCTGGCCGATGATGACGACCTTCGCGTCGCGGTTCTCGAGCCGCTGCAGGAGGCCCCGGAGGCTCGTGCTTTCCATGATGAAAGTCTGGCAGGTTCCGACCCACGATTTGACCAAAATCACCGGTATGTCGGGAACACGTTGCGGCGAGGATGCCGGCCGGTCGCCGATGCGCCGGGCTACCTCGGTCGGGATCGAGGCGACGACGACGAAAGAACGTTTGCGTCTGGTAGGCGTGCGGGCCGGCCGGTCACCGTTTGTTCAGGAACCTGCGGTTCACGACGTGCTCGGTCGCGGTGACCTGCGCCTCCGGCACGAGCTCGGTGAATCGCCGAGCGGGTTCGAGCGCGATGACGAAGAAGTTGCGACCGAGGGCCTTCCATGCGCTCGCCATGCAGCCGGATGCGATGCGCCGGTGCGTGCCGTAGCGCGTCGAACGCCACGTCGGCGCCGCACCAGCCGCGGAACGCTTGTTGCATCTCGATCTTCGCGGACGTCCGCCTCGATCAACGGGAACTCTTGCAGGACGACGACGACCGGCCGTGGACCCATGATTCGGCACGCGTCTTCGATCACGGCGAGGTAGCCGGCTTCTTCGCGCATCGATGCGACGGGAAGCAGGCGTGTAGACGGGAAAGGCGACGGCGACGACCGCGATCGACGAGCGCCGACAGCACGTGCGGCCGACCGGCGGGACGGAGTCGATCCGGTCGACCAGAGCTGCGCCGCGAGACCGAGGGCGAGCAGGATCAGCAACGGGAACGCGCTGACGAGGAAACGGCGGGTGACCCAGACGTGATCCGGTTGCGCGCTCGCGTTCCACAGATAGAGCACGCTGCCGGGCAGGAGAACGACGAGCGGCGCAAGAACGTGGAGCAGGCGACCGCGGATCAGCTCTCTCGCCAGCAATGCGGCGCCGACGATCGCCGCGCCCAACGTGACGGGGCCCAGGTACCACGCCATCCAGATCATCGAACGCTCGTAGTCCATCGGCAGGATGTGCAACGCAAGGTGGCTGTGATCCTCGAACAAGCGTGAGTGTCTACGCGTGATTGATCTGGAGGTGCGGTCGAAGGAACCAGGCTCCGGTCGCGGCGAGCACCACGACGACAGCTGCCACCCAGGAGATCGCGCCCCAGGGGATCGCGCCGGCCAGCCGGACCAGCCATCTCCGAAGTACGACGGCGGCGACGCCGGCGACGCCCGCGGCGACGCAGGCGAGGATGACCATGCGTTCGTTGTGCCAGAGGCCGTCCCAATAGGAGCCGCTGTGGTTCACCAGGTCGTCGATCCCGATCACCGCGCCCGGGACCAAGCCCGCGAGGAACGCCGCGATCGGCGCGACGAGCACGCGCCGTTGTGCCGCGTTCGGGCTCGCGGAGCCACGCGAACGCGAAGAGGGCGGGGAGGCCGATGAACGCCGTCAGCGCGTCGATCCGCGTGGCCTGGGTCGCGCCCAGACACACTCCGGCGACGAGCATGATCCGCCAATGCGGCAACCGGCCGCGATCGCTCCCGCGGTCGATGAGGAGCCAGAGCGCGCAGAAGAGCAGGATCTGGGTCGGGATCTCGGAATACGTGTCGCGGGTGAAGGAAACCTGAGGAATGATGAGGCCGAGCGCGAGTGTGGCGGCGATGGCGAATCCCGGCCGCCGAAGCACACGCCAAGCGAGCACGAAGAACTCCAGCAGCGCGATGCCGCCGAGGAGGGGCGGAAGGCGGAACAATCCGTCGGCGCCGCCGATCGCGAATGCCTGAGCCAGCAGCGCGGGAAGGAGATGCGCGAACGCGAAGATCGGCGTCGGCGCCCCCCGGAACGGGCCGACGGCCGCGTGCGTGTCGAGTGAGCCCGCTCGTGCGATCCACCGGCCGGCCTCCGTGTACACGCCTCCGTCGCGGTTCTGGAGGACGTGCTGTGACACGTTGAGACCGTTCCAGACCGTGATCACCATGATCGCGGCGACCCCGACGAGCGCGTACGAGCCGGCGCGGTCGCTCGTCGAATCGGTCTCGGCCAGCTTCGGGGCGGCGGCCGCAACGAGTGCGACGAGCACCGCCGCTCCGAGCGGCAACGCGAGCGCCGCGTTGTAGGTGCTGGTGATCGCGAGGAGCAGGCCGACCAACCCGAACGCGGCAACGCCCGAACCGGCGACCAAGGCCGCGAGGAGCAGCCAACGGGGTGGTGCCGGCCGATCGTCGTCGCGCGAATCGAGCGGCGATGGCTTCTTCGGTGAGTGCCACTACGGTTTCGCCGGTCGCAGGTTCGCGGGCACGCACGGGCGACGATCGCGTTGCGCGATCACCCGCACCGGCTTGTGGAACGGGGCACGGTAGAAGCCCGACGCGATCACGCGGCTGGGGTCGACGGACTGCGGATTCACGATGACCACCACACACGAGGCGGCTCGGCGGACGGCCTGCTCCTTCTTGCGGTTCGGGTCGTGGTACCCGTAGAAGTTGGCCCATTCGAAGCCGCCGGTGACCTGGTACGGAGCCCAGCCCGCGTGGGTTGCGTCGAGGGCGACGTGCCAGCGGACGCCGTCGAACGATGCGGAGTCGGCGGTGTACACGAGACCGAGAACACCGAGTGCCGCGAGCGTCGTGAGCGCCGTTGCCGTTCGCCATTCGAAGCGTCGCTCGCGACGCTCGGGGACCGCGCCGGGTGCGTCGCCGGGGTCGCGGAGGAGCAGGAGCGCCACGATCGGGATGACCGGGAGGACGTACCGGTCGTAGAGCGGGATGCCGGTCAGCGACGCGAGGAAGTACGCCGCCGCGTACCCGCCCGCGACGACGCCGAGGAACGCGGTCAGCGGGTCGCGGGGCACGAAGTCGCGGGCCCGCAGCCGCTCGGGGATCGCGTGCAGCCACGGGACGATGGCCACGGCGAGGAGTCCCGCCGCGACCGTGCCGATGACGAGCAACCCGTCGAAGATCCCCGTAGGGAGGAGGTCCGGGCGGTGTCCCGTCGCCACCCCTTGGGAGAGGATGCCGTCCTGCACGATGTAGTTGCCGGCGAAACCGATCTTCGGGCCCGCGAACGCGGTCAGCGCGAGCCCACCGACCACGGCGGCGCCGACGAAGAAGGTCGTGTCGCGCGCCACGGCCCAACTCCGCCGGATGATCCGGCCCGGGCCCGCGAACACGAGCGTGGGTGCGACGAGCAGCCCGGTCAGGCGGACCAGTCCGCCGAATTTGTTCACGGTCGCGTGGATCGAGTGACCGGTCGGGAAGGCGGGGCTGAACGCCTTCGGATGCGGGATCGAATGCCAGAACGCGTAGAACACGACCGCGGCGGCCAACACGACGACGGACGCGCCGATGAAGGCGCGCACGCGCGGCTTCGCCCCCTCCTTCCACAGCAGGATCCCCCCGACGATCATGATCGCCACGAGTGGCACCGCCGCGTACTGGCGGATCGTGAACCCGACGAGTCCGGCCGCCATGCTCGCGAAGAGGTAGGGCAGTGAGACCCGCGGTGACCTGATCGCGCGGATGAAGAGGCCGCACGCGGCCATCGATACCGCGAACGTGGGGACGTCGGTCATGAAGCTGACGGCGAGCGCGCCCCAGAGTGGCCCGGCGGCGACGAGTATGGCGACGAAGACGGCGGTCCAGAAGCGGCGCGTCACGACGTACCCGAACTGCAAGACCGCGACGAGTCCGCCGAGACCGAGTGTCGCCGTCAGCAGCTGGACCAACGTGATGTTGTGGCCCCAGAGCTTGACGAACGGTGCCGCGATCACGAGCTGCGCGAGCAACGTCATGGAAACCCAGTTGTTGAAGTCGAGGTGACCGCTGTCGACCCAGTTGAACAGCGTGAGCAGGTAGGACCAGTCGTCGTCGCGGACGACGCCGAGGGCGCCGTACTTGTGCGTGAGCGCGACCGGGGCGGCGAAAGCGACGACCGCCAGGAGGGCGAGCGCGGCGGCAATCTGAACTCGCGGGACTCTCGCGGCGTGTGCGGTCGGAGGAGCGTCCGGGCGCGGTTCCGAGTCGCGTGGTGCCGGAACTCGCGGACGGGACGTCGGTCGAGCTCGGCTTCACGGTCGCCCCGCAAGCGGTTGCGATCGGATCGGTTTCTCGCCGAGGCTCCCGAGTCCCGGCGGGATCGCACACGAACGGGCGTTGCGGGCGGCGACGATCGTGGCCGGCTTGCGCGTCGGCGCGGTCGATTTGGCGATCGCGATCGTGCGCTTCGGGAGGTTCCGGAGCCCGATCGTGATGGTGACGCACATTCCCTGGAAGTACGCGGCGCGCAGGGTTTGGCGTTCGTCGATCGTTGCCGCGGTGAGTGGGCCCTTTCCTCGGAACCAGCCCTCCCACTCGTAGCCGGCGTGCACCTGCAACGGCGAGTAGCCGCGGGCGACGACGGCGTTGGCGAGGTCCCAGCGCGTCCCGTCGAACGACGCCGATTCCGCGCTGTACGCGAAGCCGACCAGCGTCACGCCGATCAGGACGACGGCCAGGACTGCGCGTGCGCCGGGCGACGGCGGTTCATCGTCCACTGGCGCGGGCCGGCGGCCGCGGACCGAGAACAGGAAGAGGATGCCGACGAGCGGGAACATCGGCAGCGCGTAGCGGTCGAAGACGGCGGTCCGCTCGGAGAAGCCCATGCGGAGGAAGGTCGCGAGCTCGTAGGCGACGGCGAACCCGGCCAGGCTCAGCCCGAGGGTTGTCACCAATGGGTCCTGTTGCCCGAGCGTGCGCGTGCGCACGGCGCGGATGAGGTCGGTCGTGAACGGCACGGCCGCCGCGACGAGTACGACGGCGGAAAGCGTTCCGAGGAGGACGAGGACGTCGAACGCGGGCGCCGGCATGATGCGCGGGCGGCTGCCCGGGATGATGTCGTTCGCCAGGACGCCGTGCGGATCGAGGTAGTTCCCGACGAACGGGTGCGCCGACGCGAGCAGGTAGCCGAGGACGAGGAGACCCGACCCGAGCCCGATCAACCAGCGGGCGACGGTGCCGTCGTACGCGAACGCCTGCCGGAGGACCCGGCGGGGTCGGGCGAGCACGACGACCGGGAGCAGCACGATGCCGACGAGGCGTAGGAGATTCGCCGCGTTCTCGAAGGTGAGGCGCACCGATTCGATGTTCGGCGGACGGGGCCCGAGCACCTTGCCGTTCGGGACGTGTGACCACCAGGCGAGGAGCACCACGACTGCGACCGCCAGCACCGCGCCGACATGCGGCGATCGTGCGCACGCGCCGCTTGTCGCCGCGCGCGATCGCGTCGCGTCCGGCGCACAGCAGGAGCGCGGCCGTCGGGATCACCGCGTACTGGCGGATCGCGATTCCGATGAATCCGAGGACGACGGCGCCGACGAGCAGCCTCGTCGATTCCCGGCGGAGCGCGATGCCTCCGACCGCGAGCGCCAGCATCTCGAACACGAAGGTGGGGACGTCGGTCATGAACGTCGGTGCGAGCGCGCCCCAGAGCGGGCACGCCGCGATCGACGAAGGCAACGAGGATCGACTCGCCGTTGGTCAGCCCGAGGAGCCGGCCGAGACGGACGACGGCGAGGAGACCGACGAACCCGATGATCGCCCACGTGATCGAGATCGCGGTGATGCTCTCCCCGAACACGCCCACGATCGGCGCGCTGATCACGACCTGGCCGACGAGCGTCATCGACACCCAGTCGTTGAAGTCCCAGTGCCCCGTGCGGTGCCAGAGGAAGAGGGTGTGCAGGTACGACCAGTCGTCGCTGCGCGGGATGTCGAGTGCGTGATAGTGGTGCGCGATCAGGGCCGGCGCGACGACGGCGACGACGGCGAGCGCAGCCAGCGGCAGCACCACCGACCGGATCGTGGTCGGTGCGGCCTCAGTCGTCTGCACCGTCGGACCCGGAGTCGGCGCGCCAGTCTTTCGAGAGCACGGCGTCGGCGGCGAGCATCAGGACCGCGAACCACGCGGGGTAACGGGCGATCGAGAAGAAGGTCGGCCAGTCGAAGCGGGGCGGGTAGTGCCCGACGGCCTGCCTGAGCGTGATGTACAGCGTGATGGCGAGCAACACGAGCACGGGCCCGGCGGCGAGGAGGGTGCGCCATTTCGGCGAGCGGAGCGCGAGGAAGACGAACGCGCCGAGCAACACGCCGACCGCCGGCTGTACGAGGACCGCGCCGAACGCGCCGGCGATCAGCACGAGGAGAATGACGGTACGCCGACTCGGGCGGGGACGCTCGAGCCACGGCCGGCGTCGAATGACCGGTGGCGCTTCCTCGAGCGCGAACGCTCCACGACGGCGGCGGCGCCGGCGCAGCGCGGCGGCCGCGACGATCGCCAGGCAGACCGCGGTGGTTATCGCCGAGATGACGATGGCGTCGAACACCCGGCGTTGCGGTGTCCACTCGAGCGACACGGTGACCGGTGTTCCGTTCGCGTTCGGTTTGACGAGCCACCCGTTCGCGTAGCCGTCGAGCAGCTGTGGCGCGCCGAGATCGTGACCGTTGGCGCGTGCGGTCCAGCCTTTGTTGAAGCTCTCGCCGAGCACGAGCCAGAAGGGGGACGATCCCGTGGCGTTCACGTGCAGCGTCATCGAGGTCCGGTCCTGGCGAACGACGTTCAGCGGCAGCGTCGGAGGGGGAGGAGTGGCGGTGAGCGACGTCATCGGGACCGCGCTTCCGCCGGCGCCCGAGGTGAGCACCAGCCGGGTGACGTCGAACGCGCTGCCGTTGTGCGGTGTCGTGCGACTACGAACCTGGTGCGTCCCCGGACCGAGTGTGAGCGTCTCCGATGCGGAGCACGGCTCGAGCGCGAGCTGTCGGCCCTTCAGCGCGTCGGCGGTGGACCCGGAGATGCGGACCGGGAACGGCCGACCGTCGACGGTCACCAAGTCCTGCCGGCACGTTGTCGTAAGTGAGCTCTGCGGTGCTGCACGGACGACGCCGGGGATTCCGAGCTCCGCGATCCCGATCGGCATCACGAGGTCGCTCCGCCGGACGGGGCGAGCCTTGGGGAACGTGAAGGTGAACGTGCTCCCGGTCAGCGGGGCGAACTGGACGGGAACGTGGGCGATGCCGCTCGCGCCCGAGTTGGCCGCGATCGCGGGCAGCGAGACGACGCGCGTCTCGCCCTTCTCGTTCGTGATCTGGATGTGGGTCGGGATCGAATGGCGGTCGTCGGCCACGACCTGGAGGTCGAGGTGGTCGAGTGTTCGGCCGCTCGGCACGGTGACCGTCAGGCGAGCGTTCGTTATCTCGCCGATGGGAGTGTTCCACGCAGTGGACGGGTCGCCGTCGAGCGCCGAGGACGCGCGGGCGATGGGATCGTTGTATCGCTCGTTTGACGTGGCGGTGACGCCGCCCTGGGCCGCGCCCGGAATACCCAGCGCCGCGTCGATTGCGTCGCCCCCGGCGCGGTCACCGATCTTGGCGGTGCCGGTGAGTGTGAACGAACGAGCGGTGGGCAGATCGAACTGCCGGTTCATCGCCTCTTGATCCATCGTCGATTCGCGCGACAGCACGATGGCCAGCGGATGCGCGAGCGACGACGCCCCGTACGCGCTCAGCATGTCCTCGGGGAGACGCATCGTCTCGTCGACGCGAACGTCCTGCGATCCGGGCGCGTTGTCGCGGAGCTTGATCTCGCTGAAGCCCACCGCATTCCTGTTCACGAGCGCGAGGCCCGGCCGTTCGTTCACGGCATCGACTCGAATGTCGAGACTCGAGAAGGTGCGCGTCGGGAAGGTGACGGTCTCGCCGGAGGTCGTGCGGGACGAACTGTCGAGTTTGCGTTGGATCTTCGTCGACCCGTCGAACGTCAGCGTGACCTGCGAGATGTTGCGGGTGGTGTTCGCTCGGTTGGCTTGGGCCATGACGAGATGGTCGGTCGTGATCGGCTTGTCGAGCTTGACGCTCAACACCTGGTGCGTGATCGTCGATGCCGTCGTCCGCGACCCACGCCGTATCCGGATCCCCGTCGAACGCCGCCGCCGGCCGCTCGCTCGGCGTGTAGCCGAAGGAGGCCGAACCGTATCCGGTGGCGCTGACCGACTTCACGCCGCCGAGAATCGTAACGGTGCGCGCGTTGTCGTCGGAACCGGGGAAGACGTCGAGGCGCTGATCGCTCGAGTCCTGCACGACCGGCTTTTCGCCGGCAACTTCCGTGTAGCCGTAGTTGTCGAGCAGCCCGGACCAGCGTTCCGCGCGGCGACGGTTCGAGTCGGTGAGTATGAGGACGCCGTCGGGGGCGAGTGCGCGCAGCTTCGCCGGATCGGTCTCGTAGGCGGCGGAATAGAGCACCGGGCTGTTCGCGTCGAGGATGCCGGCGGCGGACACGTCCATGATCCCCTCGCCGTCACCGTCGATGACGAGCGGTGCCGTGCTCGTCTTGGCCCGCACGATCGGGAGCGCGTTGCTCGACCGGCAGCACTGCGACCGGGGGCGGGTCGACGGTCGTCGGGCGCGCGGGGTCCTCGATCTCGGGCTCTATGAGCTCGCCCGGGATCTTGGTCCCGTACGTCTGGATCGGTCCGAGTCCGGCGGGTTCGGGATTCGTGAAGGTCTGCCAGAGCTTGTGTGCGGGGACGAGGGCGGTGAAGAACGCGTCGGTCTTGAGGTCCAACCGCAGGAGGACATCGCCGACCCCCATCAGCCGGGCGACCGGCGCGAGCGAGTCGGGCTCGAACACGCCCTCCTGGACCCGCTCGTCCAGGGCCTGGAGGAGGTTGGCCGACGGCTCGGATCCCCACGGGATGAGCTCGCGCGCGACGTAGTCGCGGCTCATCAAACCGGGCTCGATGGGATCGATCGTGTCGCCCCACCGGTACGCGGCGAAATCGGCGCCGGGGAGCGCGAGGACGCGCGTCGCGTGACTCTGCGCGTCGAGCGCCGAGAGTGCCTGCGGCCAGTAAGCCGGGAGCTGCTCGTCTCGTTCGAGGTACCTGCTGTAGTAGCGCCCGCCGAGTATCCCGGGGGCGTTGATCATGCACAGCCCACCGACGACGAGCGCGACGACGATCCCGCCGCGCGGCCGTCCGCGCGATCTCAGCCAGTCGCCGGCGAGGTTGACGCCGATCGCGAGCAGCACCGCGAACGCCAGCACGAGGAGCGGCACTGCGCGCGCGGTGCTGCGCAACGCGAAACCGGCCGTCGAGCTCAACGCGAATCTCTTGAAGAGTGCGCCCAGGGGAGAAGGGGAGTTGTACGGCGCGGCCGCCACGCCGATCGTCAGCCCGACGACGACGAGAAGCACGAAGAAGGCGCGATGGCGCCAGCGCACGACCGCGGCGGAAGCGAGCGCGAGCGTCGGCAGGAGGAAGCTGACGAAGATGGATCCGGGCGACTGGGTGAAGTCGATCATCCCTTCGATCCAGAATCCCGAGCGGTCGCGGCCGTAGAAGAACCAGTAGCCGAGGCCGCGGAGAATCTCGAACGGATACGCGGTGGCCGAAACGGTTGCGAGCGACTCGGTGAACCGGAGGACATCGAGGCCGTACTGGCCTTGGATCGACAGGCCGATCATCCACCAGAGCGACGTCAGGATCGTGAGGAGCGTGGTACGCCACGCGACCGTCGAATGCGTCGCGGAACTTCAGCTCTTTCAGCGCGAAGACCGCGTACGGGATACCAGAGCGCGGGACCGACCAACGCGAAGATGAGCGCGGTGGCGTTGATCGAGCTGACGAGCTGGATCGTCAGCGCGAACAGGGCCGGGTACTTCCAACCGCGATGGCGCAGCGCGAGCACCGTGAATGCCGTGAGCCACGGCAGGGCCGCCCACGGTCCGAGGAGCACACTGAAACGTGAGCTGAACTCGATCGCGTACGGCGTGAACGCGTACGCCAGCATCGCGACGGGAACCCCGGGCCCCCGGATCGAGAAGGTGCGAAGCAGGTACCGAATGCCGAGGCCGGCGCCAACGAGGAGTGTGCCGAGCCAGAGTCGCTGCGCTACCCAGGCCGGGCTGCCCATCACGGTTTCGAGCAACCAGTAGAACGGCCCGACCGGGAACAGGTACCCGAGGGTCTGGTGACTCACGGTCCCCATCCCGATGTGCGGATCCCACATCGAGCTCGCACCGGCAAGGAGGCGACCGGGGTCGAGGTAGAGGTACGACTTCGTGTCGGCTTCGACCTTCCCCGGGTCCATGAAGAACAGGGGAACGTACGCAACGAGTACGAAAGCCGCGTTCCCGATCCAGGTACGGACCCGCGGCGTGAGGGGGAGGTGGCGCGGGTCGTCGGTCGAGCTCTCGGTGGCGTCTCCGACCGGTTCGGTGCTCGTGGTCATGTCGAGGGCGGGCTGGGTGCGTGCTCCGTTGTGTCGAGCAACCAGATGCCCGAATCGCCGACCGGCGTACGCTCCCCCCTGGCCTCCCGAAGTGGAAAAGGATGGCGCAGGCGGCGTGACGTGTCAAGCATGTGTCGTCTACCCTGTGCGGTTACGCGTGCCCCACGCGCGTTCGTGACATGACGACCGACGTGCAGGACGCCGAACGCGACAGCGACACCCGTGCGGAGTCGCCGACGACCCGTGAAGAGAGCCGGAACGCGGTCGTACTGCTCGTGTGTGTGATGATCGTCATCGCGATGATCGGCCTGCTCGTCGACTCCTTCACCGACTCGATCCACCCGCCGAAACTGGTGCCCCAAGTCGCCGCCGCGGTGCCGGTGCCCGGAGCGCACGACCGTTTCGCACGCGCCGATGATGTGCGTTCGCTGGGAAGTGCGCCGAGCGGTCAGGTGTGGCACGCCGCGGCCGGCAATTGGGGCATTGCCTCCAAAACGGCAAGAGTGTTCGTTCCTGCGGACGGGCCCAGCCTCGCAACGGTTTCCGTCGGTGTGCCCGACGGTCGGGTCGAGGTGAGATTCGCTCGTATCGCGCCGGGCGCGGGCCTCGCGTTCCGCTGCCGCAACGCGGCGAACTGCTGGCGGGTCGAGGTGGTCCCGCAGCTCGGGACGTGGAACATCGTGAAATCGGTGCGCAACAAGGAGACGACGGTCGGGAACCTCGGCACCGTCCCGGTCGCCGACGGTACCGACGTCGCCGTCGACATGACCGGTTCGCAGCTCACGTTCTCGGTCGACGGCAAGAACGTCAAGACGATCGACGACAAGGATCTCGTCTTCGAGATCCGCGCCGGACTCTCGTTGCGGGAGCCGTCCAGCGCGGCGATCGCGCGTTGGTCCGCGTTCGACATGACGCCCCGACACGAGCCGGGCATCCTGAGCCGGAGCGACGCGACCGTCTACGACGACTTCTCCCGCGCTCGTGTCGCCGATCTCGGCACGACTCCTACCGGACAACCCTGGCGTTCCATTTCCGGACGTTGGTCGGTGGAGCCGGGCATGGCCGCGCCGTCGTCGCCGGCCTCGGGTCGCCCGAGCCTGGCTCTGGTCGATCTCGGTGCCGCCGACGGCATCGTCCAGGCCACGTTCCTCGCGCCGCAGAATCGATCCGGTCTGGCGTTTCGTTGCCGCGACCTCGACAACTGCTGGCAGGTGGAGGCGGTGCTCGGTTACGGCACGTGGAACGTGTTCCGCACCGTCGACGGCAAGGTGAAGGCACTCGGCAACTTGGGGATCGTGTCGAACGCACCCGAGACGACGGTGAGCGTGAAGATGGCCGGTGACCAGTTGACGTTCTACGTCGACGGCGTCAAGCAGCGCACGATCACCGACGCGGCGCTGTCGACCGAGCAAGGGGCCGGCCTCGTGGTCGAGCCGGGCCAATTCGCGGCAGCGACGCGTTGGTCGGCGTTCGCGGCCCGACCGGGAACACCGTCGTGACGACCGCCACGACGACGGCCGCCGACGTCACCACGCCCGCGCGTGCCGGCGCGCGCTTCGCCTGTTTCGACGGCCTGCGCGCAATGGCCGCGTTCGGTGTCGTCGTCTACCACACGGTGACGCACTACAACGTCTACTCCGGTCGAGTACGCGACGTGGGAGTGGATCAACCGGCTCGGCAACTTCGGCGTGTCGGCGTTCTTCGTCATCAGCGGTTGCCTGCTCTACCGGCCGTTCGTCGTCGCGCATTTCCGGGGCGAGTCGACACCGAACCTCGCCACCTTCTGGCGGCGGCGTGCCTTCCGCATCTTCCCGGCGTACTGGGTCGTGCTCACGGCCGCGGTGATTCTCGGGTTCGTTTCCGTCGGCGGGATCAGCAACTTCTTCACCGGTTACGCGCTCCTGCAGAACTACCGCTTCGGTTACGAGCTCTACGGCATCGGCGTGGAGTGGACACTTGTGATCGAGGTCAGCTTCTACATCGCGTTGCCGTTCATCGCGGCCGGTATCCGCGCGCTCAGCCCGCGTGAGGCGCCGCTCGAGCGCAAGCTCGCGGGCCAACTGGCCGGGCTGGCGATCATGTACGTGACGGCAATGGCTGTGCGGATCTGGTCGCTCTGGTTCATGACCCCCGGCGTGCACGCGCGCGGCGACTGGTTCCCGCTGTCACAGGCCACTTCGTGGTTGTTCGGTTACCTCGACTGGTTCGCGGCGGGCATGTTGCTGGCGGTGGGCAGCGCCTGGGTCGCGAGCGGGAAGCGGCTGCCGTGGGTCGGACGCCTGCTCGCGGATCACCCGTGGGCGAGTTGGTTGCTGGCGGTGGAGTGCTACTGGGTCGCGCTGAAGCTCAACCTCCCGGTGAGCGTCTTCGACCCGGTGACGCGTATCCAGACGTTCGGTATCGCGCTCGTCTACGGACTCGTCGCGTTCCTGTTGATCTACCCGGCGGTATTCGGGCCGCAGGACCGTGGCGGTATCCGCCGGTTCTTGCAGCATCCCGTGATGGTGTTCCTCGGAACGATCTCCTACGGGATCTACCTCTGGCACATGGTCTTCGTGAAGGAGGTGGAGCGCTGGACGCGCAACGGCTGGCTGAGCTCCAGCGTGTTCGTCTGGCTGCCCGTGGTCGTCGCGCTCGTCGTACCGACTGCAGCCCTCAGCTACTACCTGATCGAGAAGCCGATCGTCGATCGGACCCACCGGCATCCGCGTGGTTCCTCGCCGACGAAGCCGCGCGGCAGTAGCGAACCAGACGGTGCGATATGAGCATCACCGTTTCGACGATGTCCCGAGAGGTCCGTGCTCGCTACGAGGCCGATCGACCAACGAACACGATTGTGCTCGTCGTCGTCGGTCTCATGGTCGTCCTCGCGTGGTGGCATCGGTGGACGTTCGACGACGGCTTCATCAACTTTCGCGTCGTGAAACAGATAGAGGCAGGCCACGGGCCGGTGTTCAACACCGGGCAGAGGGTCGAGGCGTTCACGAGTCCGCTCTGGGTTGCAGTGCTTGCCGTGGCGGACATTCTGACGCCGATCCGTCTCGAGTGGCTCTCGGTCCTGCTTGGCATCTGCGGTACTGCGACTGGCCTCACATTTGCGATGCTGGCGTCTCGCCGATTGTGGGGCCGCACTGCCGATTCCGCGCAGTTGCTCCCGGCCGGAGCCCTCGTGATCGTTGCGATTCAGCCGTTTTGGTATTTCGCGACGAGCGGACTCGAGGGGGGTCTTACCTTTGCCTGGCTGGGTGGTCTTCTCTACCTACTGGCGCGATGGGCGACTTCGGAGCGCCGAGTCCCAACGGGCGCACTCGTTGTGTTCGGCGCGGGCTGGCTGATCCGACCCGAACTCGTCCTCTTCACGATTGCCGCCGCGGCGGCCGTACTCGCGGGCGAGTGGCGCTCCGAAGGATCGCGGAGAGCGAAGCTTCGCGTTTCGTGGGTCCTGGTGTTGCCTGTTGGATATCAGATCTTCCGAATGGGCTACTTCGCAAGCATTCTCCCGAACACGGCCTTCGCAAAGGCTGCCGGAGGGGCTCGCTGGGGGAATGGGTGGGCTTACCTCCGCGAGTTCGCGACGCACTATCTGGTGTGGTTGCCGCTCTTAGGTTTGCTCGGAGCGGCATTTGTCCCGCTCGTTCGTTTGGCCGGCCGCCGGGAGCGGATCGTCGTCGTCGCCTGGCTGAGCGCCGCGGCCTTGGCCACCGTGTACGTCGTCCGCGTGGGCGGCGACTACATCCCGGCGCGGCTTCTTCTGCCGGGGTTGTTTGCTGCGTGTGCACCCGTTGCCTTCATGCGCGTCGGCAGGACGTTCAATGCGGCGGCGTTCGTTGTCGTAGTCGCTTGGGCCAGTTTCGTCGGACTAAGTGTGAAGCCACCGGCCCCATACCGCACCGGACTCGGCGAGACGCGCGCCAACGTCGTCACGGTGAGTCAGGCGTTACAGGGCTATTTGGGCGTCGCGTACGAACACGCCAATTCGTACCCGCTCTCCTTCGAGCTTGCGCCGTTGCACGTCGTGCCGGGTCCGGAGGTCACACGGCAGACCGCGGCACTGTCGGGCATCGGCGTGCTCGGTTATGCATTCGGTCCGAACGTCGACGTGTTCGACCTTGGCGGCCTGGCAGATCCCATGACGTCACATTTCGAGCTCGTGCACCGCGGATTGCCAGGTCACGAGAAGTTCATTCCTCCTCCGTGGATCGCCGCGCGTCTCACCGCACCGGTGAGCAACGTCGCGGCCTCGGCCCTGACACTACGATCGTTCATTCTGCCGATGATCGCCCCAACAGCGGGCGCCGCTTTCGACGCTCAGGTCGCAGACGCTCGCATCGCACTTACGTGCGGTGATCTCCGGCGCCTCTACAACTCGTATCGCGGCTCTCTCGGAATCGGTGGCTTCCTCACGAACCTCGTCAGGAGTGTCGGCTATTCCCGAATCTCGATACCGCCCGACCCGGCCGCGGCACGGGCAAAATTCTGTCGGTGACGGCGGTGACTATGCAGACGACAGGAACTCATCACAGTTGCGCCAAGCGATCGACATGATGGTGGACTGTGGGTTGACCCCCGGAGCTCCGGGAAGGAGTGACGCGTCGTTGACGCGGATGTTGCGATAACCCCACACGCGTCCGAAGCTGTCGGCTGCGGTGCTCCTACGCAATTCTCCCATTCTGATCGTCGAGGTGAGATGGACGGTCATCAGGTTTGCGCTCCGCCGCGTGACTGCGTCCCACCAGGTGCCGAGATCCTCGACGCGGCGCGCGACGCCGGCACCGGCGACCGACGGATACAGCTCGACTGCACCTGCTGCCAGCAGTGCCTCGCCGAGGAAGATCAAGCCTCGTGCGAGCCGACTGACGTCTCCCTCGCTGATTCGATAGGTGACTATCGGGTCGTGCAGTCCGGGGACGTTCACGACTCGTCCCTGGCCGTCTCGGATGGCCGCGTAGTAGACGCCGACGTTCTTCCAATCCGCGAGGGCGCGTGCGAAGTTCGAACCGGAGTCGGCAAGCGCCATGGCGATGTGACCCCGACGACTCGCGGACCCACCGATCTCGATATCCGGCGCGAACTCGGTAATTCGGTGCATTGGAACATCGCCGTGATCAAGCTCGAAGGGGAATCGAGCAGCGATCTTGATCATCGGGTGCATGCGCAAGCCCGTACCCACATTGTGGTGAATGCCGCTGCGGCGCAAGAGGGCCGGTGTGTGCACGGCACCACAACATACGAAGACGTGGTCCACGAGTACCCGAATCCGTTCCTCGCCCTCGCTGGTCCGGCGCACACAACTCGCCCCGACCGCTCGATCGCCGTCGATCAGTATCCGCGCGACGCGGCACTGGGGAACGACACGCGTGCCGGCCTTGGTGGCGCGAGGAAGCAACGTTCGAGTCATTGTCTGCTTCGTGGCGTGTCCGTCTGCGTAGCGGAACACACGAGGGAACTCCACTGAGCTCCAACCGAGACGTGTCGCTCCCGTCTCGAGCAGCGCAGACGAGAGGGGCGCTGCAAATGGCAGCGTCGCCACGTTCAGCTGCGCCTCCACGATGTCCGCGTACCGGGCCATATCAGGAGAAGTGAACGAGTCGATGCCGAAGCCGCGCCTCCACTCCTCAACAGTTTCCCCGGGCAGGCGAGGGAAGAGCCCGCTATTGATCTCTGTCCCGCCGCCGACACATCTCCCTTCGGCATACGCGATGGATGGCGTGCCGAGGGCAGCGCATAGGCCGCCATTGCGGTACTTGGCACTCATTTCCGGCAGTGAGAACGCTTCCGTTGCGTTCGCGTCGATCCATGGGCCTTCTTCTATGAGGATGACGGATCGTCCGGCTTCCGCGAGGCGCATTGCCGTCGTTGTGCCGCCGGCTCCGGAGCCGATGACGAGGACCTCGGTCTGTATCACGATCGGCGGTCGACGCCGGTCTGCCCTCCCGTGTCTCATGCTGCAAACGATCGGCTAGCGCGTCGTTGGGGTGAAGGCGGTTACCGGACCGAGAAACACGGCCGTCGGCTGATGCAGCTGCAACATGCTTGCAAGGAGGGTACGAGTTTTCGGGGGGACACACCGAGTCTGCGGACAGGCTGAAAAGGTTCAGTCCGATCTCGGGTATCAAGTCGGTGCGACCCGCGGCGCGAAGCTCCGATGCTGCCTCGGCGGAGAGATGCTGGAAGACGTACCGCTGGAGCGGTGTGCTCGGGTCGACCTTGGCTACCTCCACGAGGTTCGTGTGAGACTCCCACATACGCGACGCTCGGGCCGACCGCGACCAGGAGTTCGGCGGTTGCGCTCCTCGGCTGTAAGACTCGATGAGGTTCGGCGTAGACGCCGAAGGCCTTCGCCACACCGACTCGGTACCCCGCCCGTTCGAGTTCGTCGAGCAGTCCGAACGCCTGGCTGCCCAGTTGATACGGGTCGTCGAATGCGACGAGATACGTGGGGTGTCCGCGTCCCGGTTTCGTCGTTCGCAGAGCGAGCTCAGTAGACGTGACAAGTTGTCCGAGCTCCGCCGACTGCCCGGCGCTCGGAGACACGCTGACTTTCCGCGCTTGCTGTTGGAAGCGGACTCCTATCGCAACGAGGAGCGCTGCGAGCGCGATATTCGAGATGACACGAACGCGTTGCGCGGGAAGGGGAACGTGCCACCGTTGTAGAAAGACGATCGCACCCCACACTGTCGCGAGCGTCATCAACGCGCAAAGGCACCAGGACCAGAGCACGAGGTAGAAGAAGACCGGCCCGAAGATGCGTCCGGCCGACAGGATGCACGAGATCAGAGCTATCGCGAGGACAAGATCCAGGAAGAGGAGTGGATTCTTCTTCCGGGCGAACGCCACCATGGCCGTTGCGAACCACGGCACGCGGTAAGGACGACGCCCGGCACGATCGTGTCGGTAGGTGCGCCGTAATGACCTCCCACGACTATCGCCCATGGGTTCAGATGGAGGAACACAAGTCGGGCGCCACCGCGAGACCCACCGGCGGCTCGGGTGGATTGCCAAAGTATCTGAGGATGATTCCGAGATTCCCGTCTGAGCCTCTCGCCTGTTGAAGGAGCGGAGGAAGCCAGAGCACGAACGCCACGATGCCGCCGATACCGACCCAGGTTCGTTCAATTCGACGCCTGCCCGGATCGCATTGGGGGCGACGCAACAAGATGGCGCACGCGCACGACGACGAATGCCGCTACTCCGCCGACGAGCAACGTGTAGGAAATGTGGGTCTGCACGCAGAGGCTGCCGGTGAGCGCCGCAATGGGAAGCATCGGTAGGTCGCCGCAGGCGACAGACCAAGCCGCGAGCAGAAATGCGACCCACCAAAGGAGCGGCAAGTACGGATTCCACGGCTGCAAGAGGAGGAACGGCCCGAAGAAGACCATCAGTGCGCCCATGAGCACAGCGACGGCGAGCGCCAGCGTGGTGCCGCCTCGGCGGTGCGCAACGAAGATCGCTATCGCCACGGCGAGAGCATGGAGGCACGCACTCGCCGCCTCGAGTGCCCATGCGCTGCCGCCGAATAGTTCGTAGAACGGCCACAACAAGTAGAAGCTGAGGGGGCCGGGGTGACTACCGGGTTGTGCAAGCGTTCCGATCCGGCCGATCAGGCCGACCATCGGCGGATGTGTGCTGGCGACGTCGCGTACTCGCAGTTCCGTCATCGCGAGGTCCAGTTGCGGATACCAGCGGACGCGACCGACCGTCAGAATCGATGAGACGAGCCCCGCGGCAAGAACCGCCCAGCCGGCGACGGCTGCAAGGGCGCTCCGGTGGAAAAGCTGCGTCGGCCTCGGGTCGTCGACGCTCGAAGACGCCTCGACCCCGTCGAGCAGGTCGCTGGTCATGAAGGTGGCGGCTCCACACCCGGTGGGCACCTTCGGGGCAAGACGACGACGGTGCGCCTCATCTCATGAAGTCCGCGGTCGCGCGCCGATCCGAGATGAGCCACAGCCGCGAGGGTCAGGGCGGATGCGACGCCCGCGAGGAACGCGTACGCCCAGCGGCGACTCGGTGCAGTCGGCGGTGCGTTGACGATTCGGTCGATCTCGGCTTGTTGACGGTTGAAGGCCGACACAGCCTTGATGTAGAGCAACGCCTGTTGCCGCTGCGCCGGTGACAACCTCGCTATCGACTGGATGTCTTCGCACGTCTTCGCCAGTGGCACGGTCGTGGTCGTCGAGGTCGTCGACGTGGTCGACGTCGTCACCGGCGCGACCCAGCGCCCCGGAATCTGGTTCGGCAGCGTGTCGGCGGAGACCGTGACGTACGACGACCGCCAGCATCAGGCTCGCGATGCCGACGAACAACAGGGTCAACACGAGCAACCCTTCGGCCATCCAGTCGGGCCGCTCGAGCACGAACAGGGGCGAATCGCGCCATTCGGCGAACTTCTCCCGCCAGCCCGGTTTGTCGTCGATCTCGTCGAACCGCCCGAACATCAGGTGCCGTCCCTGTCCTTGGTTCGGAGTGCCAGTGCTGACCGGTCCCGCCCCGCCCGGAAGGCCGGTCGCGCAAACCTGCACGCGATCGGTTTCGAGCGTTAACGTGTCAGTTTATGGCCAGCAGCATGCGTATCAAACCGGTTGCGATCGTTCTCGTGGTCGTGGCGCTCGTCCTCTTCGTCATCGGGATCATTTACCTGACCGTGACGGCGAACCACCTGCCGAGCTTCATCCCCGGCAAGCCCTCGGCGAGTGTGCTGAAGCTCCATCTCTGCACCGCTACGAGGAAGAAGGACTGCTACACCCCCCGGCACTTCACCAAGCGGGGCATCGCGGCGATCGGGCTCGGTGTCGTTGTGCTGGTGGGCGCCTGGTACACGAGCGGTCTGCGCAAGTCGAGCTCGCACTCGGCTGCGGCCTGATCCGTCGCACAGCTGACTGCTCGTATCGACCCGACAATCCGGATATGTCCGGGTTGTCCATTTCGTTCGCTGACGCGCGTCCCGGCGCCGGCGCGTCGTCGACCGTCGGGCGGCGCGACGGCTCGGGCCCGGGCACGATTACGCTGCCCGGGCCATGCGGGTGCTGTTCGTGTCCGGAAGTCCGGCGGCGGGGTCGCTCCAGAGCACGAGCGAGCTCGCGGCGCGGCTGCACCGGCGCGGTCACGCCGCGGCGATCCTCCAGCAGTCCCGCGGCGGGGGACTGCAGACCTCCGTGCACAAGCGGCTCGTCAACCTGACGGTCAAGCTCGGGTCCCGCCCGCCGGCCGCGGCGGTCGCCGCGCTCGGCCGCCGGATCGGTCGGCGCCCGAACCCCCTCGACCCCGGCGCGCCCGTCGCCCGGTGGGAGGCGATCCTGCCCGAGAACGCGCTGGGCGCCGTCGTCCGGCAGTTCCGGCCCCAGATCGTCGTCGCGAACAGCGTCGACCGGATGGCCTGGCGGCAGATGCGATCCGACCTGTCGGCCGCCGGCATTCCGAGCGCCCTCTACCTGCGGGAGGAGAGCGCGCTCGGCCACCTCACGATCTCGGGCGCCCCCGCCGACCTCCACCTGGCCAACGCCGAGGCCCATTCCGAGCAGGTGCGGGCGCTCGGCTTCGACTGCGTCACCGTGCCGTCGGTCGTCGAGCTCGGCCGTTGCCTCGTCGAGTCGACCCGGGAGCGCGTGCTGCTCGTCAACCCGATCCAGCTGTATGGCGTCGAGATCGCGCTCGGCCTCGCGCGGGCGCGCCCAGACGTGCAGTTCGCGTTCGCGGAGTCGTGGCGCCTGAGCGACACCGAGCGGGCCGAGCTCGTCGCCCGCCTGCGCGATCTCCCGAACGTCGAGCTCCGCGCACGGGTCGACGATCCGAGCCGTCTCTACCGCGACGCGCGTGTCCTGCTCGTTCCCTACCCGCAGAACAACCGCCCCCGCGTCGTGCTCGAGGCGCAGGTCAACGGCATCCCCGTCCTCGCCCGCGACATCCCGGCCCTGCGCGAAGCCGTGGGTGCCGGCGGTGTCCTCGTCGCGTCCGACGCGCCGATCGAGGAGTGGGCGCAGGCCCTCGACGCGATGCTCGAACCCGAGCGCTACCGCGAGCTCGAGCGCCGGGCCCGTGAGCACTCGACCCGGGCCGACGTCGATCCGGAGAAGATCGTGACGCGCTTCGTCGACGCCGTCGCCGCGTTCGTCGAGCCCGCGCCGACACCATGAGCCCCGAACCCACGGGCGTCGACCTCACGGTCGTCATCCCGGTCCGCAACGGCGCCGCGACGATCCGCGCCCAGCTCGACGCCGTCCTGGCGCAGGAATGGTCGGGTGGGTGGGAGGTGCTCGTCGTCGACAACGGTTCGACCGACGGAACGCCCGCGATCGTCGATGAGATCGCGCGCCGTGAACCGCGACTCCGGCTGGAACACGTGCCCGGCGTCGACGGCGCGGGCGCGGTCCGCAACGCGGGCGTGGCGTCGGCGCGCGGCGCCGCGATCGCGCTCTGCGACGCCGACGACGTCGTCGGGCCGCGGTGGGTGGCGGCGATGGGCGACGCGCTGCGCGACCACGACGCCGTCACCGGACCGCTCGAGGTCGCGACCCTCAACCCGCCGTGGCTCGTCCGGACGAGGGGCACGCCGTCGGCCACCGAGGCTCCGACCTTCCACGGCTGCTTCCCGGTGATGGCGGCCGGCAACTTCGGCATGAAGACGTCGGTGTGGGACCGGCTCGGCGGGTTCGACGAGCAGGTCCTGGCGAACGAGGACACCGATCTCTCGCTGCGCGCCTGGCAACAACACGTCGACGTGTGCTTCGCGCCCGAAGCCGTCGTGCACTACCGCTACCGCGACGAGGCTTCGGTGCTGTTCCGCCAGGGTCTGCGGTACGGCACCTACCGCGTGCTCGTCGCGCACCGCGCCCGCCGGGCCGGCGTCCCGAACGTTCCGCGCTGGGCCGGTTGGCGTTCGTGGGTGACGCTGGTGCTCTGGCTCCCGCGCGGCACGACACAGCGAAGGGCGCGCGTCGCTGGCGTGGGTCGCCGGCATGCGCCTCGGCATCGCGCGCGGGTGTGTGCGCTACCGGACGCTGTACCTCTGACGAGCGGCGTCAGCGGCCCGCGCTCAGCGGCCTCTCAGCGGGCGACGAGCGTCTGGTGCCGCAGGAACGCCTGGAAGTTCTCCTCGACGATCGCCTCGTCGTAGACGTGCTCGTCGTCGGCGAGGTACACCGTGTACCCGATCGACCGTTCGAGGTCGTTGCGGCCCGCGTGCTCGAGATCGGAGACGACCGGGATCGAACGGCACATGATCGCCTCGAAGAAGCGCATGCTCCACGGGAGGTCGCCGGCCGGGCAGAGCGTGAACCGGCTGTTGCGCATCAGCGCGAAGAAATGGTCGTGGAAGAAGGTGCGGTCGGCGGCCTGCACCGCCTTGGGCACGAAGACGTCACGATCGATGTTCGTCCGGTCGAACGATCCCAGGCGGGTGTGGGCACCGTCGGGCGCGTCGGTGACGACGAAGTACGAGTCGTCCGTGAAACGCCGGCGCGGTAGTCGAGGATCCACTTGCGGTTGTCGAACGTGTCGTCGCGGTAGAGGCCGCCGACGAAGCAGTAGTCGTAGATCTTGTCGCCCGGCATCGCGGAGACGGCCTCGACGTACGACCGCGGGTACAGGAGCTTCGCGGGCGCCATGTTCTCGTCGATCTCGGGGCAGGGGAGACCTTCCTCCTCGTACGCCCGGCGCACGAGCAGCACCGAGCGGGGCCCGGCCATGTGGAGCACGATGCGCGGCGCGTCCGTCCCTCCCCGGCGGGAGGATCGATCACGTTTTCGCAGCACCGGGCCCCTCGGGCGCGCGGTGCACGCGTACCCAGTACTCGAGGACGTAGTTGGGGTCGTGATACGCGAGATCGGCGGGGTCCATCTCCTCCGCCGAGACCTGCATCAGCGCGGCGACGCACGCGAGGACGTTGCCGTAACCGACGATCTCGATGTCGCCGTCGACCTTCGCCATCTCGAGCCAGGTCACGATCCCGGGCCGTTGCAGCCGCCAGCGGTCGCTGGGGACGACCCGGTGCTCGTCGCCCTTGTGGACCGCCGGGAGGTTGACGAGGAGGTTCCCGCCCGGGGCGACGGCCTTCCAGAGGCTCGTGAGCCCGGTGATGGGATCCTCGACGTACTGCAGCGTGCCGGGCGCGATGACGCAATCGAACGCGCCTTCGGGGATCCAGCCCGGGTCGGAGAGATCACCGACGAGCGTGGCGCGGTCGTTGTCGGTCCGGATGTCGAGGATGTCGACGTGCTCGACGTCGTGGCCGAAGCGCTCGGTGTAGCGCGGATCGCCGATCTCGAGGACGCGCCCGTGCACGTCGGCGCGGTGCGCCTCCAGGAACTGCAGGTGGTACCAGCGCCCGATCGACGTACCCCGATCGCCCGGACGTGGTGCGTACGGCTGCAACCGTTTGAGGTTCCCCCAGCGCACCGGGTGGAGGAGCCGCCGCACGCCCGGCCGGCCGAGCGTGTTGCTCCGCAGGCGCCGCAGACGCGGGATCACCAGACGGCGGGCACGATTGACGACCCAGGCGCGATACACCTGCGGTCGCGTCTTCGGTTTGCGTTGGTCCGTGCTCATTCGTTCCGGGTCCAGCGCGATTCGACGTAGAAGGGGGCAAGACGAACGATTGCCGGGGGAACCGACTCCATCCCGATACCGGCGACGGTCAGGTTCGCCAACGGCTGCCACGGCGAGAGCTCGAACTTGTAGTTCGTCGAGAACGCACCGAACCAGAAGAAGTAGTTGCCCGACGGGACCGGCAGTTGCGGCAGCTCGAGGGTCATCGAAGTCGAGCCCGCCGGGCAGCAGCATCTGCTGGCGCACCACGAAGATCGGGGTCGCGGCGCCCTGGGTGACGCCGATGAACATCGTGCCTTCGCGTTCGCGTTCGGTCTTCGCCGTGAAATGCACGTAGCAGGGTTCGCCGGCCTGCGGTATCCCGCCGTCGGGTCCCTCGACGCGCACGTCGCTCAACAGGATCTTGCCGCGGGTGTGCGACCGCGCTTCCGCGTGCGACTCGATCTCGCGTCGGTACTCGGTGAGCACGTCTTCGATGGGTCCGTCGGCCGCGATGCGGCCGTTGCTCAACCACAGGCCCCGGCTCGCGATCGCGCCCACCGAGGCGAGGTCGTGCGACACCAGGATGAGCGTCGCGCCGCTCTGCATGACCTCGCGCATGCGTTCGAGGCACTTCTGCTGGAACGACGAGTCGCCGACCGCGAGGACCTCGTCGACGATGAGGATGTGCGGCTCGAGGAAGGCCGCGACCGCGAAGCCGATCCGCATCTTCATGCCGCTCGAGTAGTACTTCACCTTGCGGTCGATCGCGTGTTCCAACTCGGCGAAGGCGACGATGTCGTCGAAGCGCCGCGCGACCTCTTTGCGGCTCAGGCCGAGGAGCGAGCCGTAGATGAACGTGTTCTCGCGGCCCGAGAGGTCGGGGTGGATACCGGTCACGACCTCGATCAGCGCGCCCAGGCGGCCCGCACGTCTCCACCCGCCCGCTGTGCTGGGACATGGTGCGGTTGATGATCTTGAGCATCGTCGACTTGCCGGAGCCGTTGATGCCGACGAGCCCGATCGCCTCGCCGGGCTCGGCGCGGAAGTTGATGTCCTTCAGCACCCAGCGTCCACGGGTTCGGCGGGACCTCGCCGCGCATGCGGCGTCCCAACCGCTCCGTGAGGTCGGACGTCCGGTTCTGCCGCACTCGATCGGCGCGGAACCGCTTCCACAGGTTCTCGACGACGACCGTGCCCTCAGGCAACATCGGCGAACCCTGCTTCCATCTGCTTGAAGATCAGATAGGCGACGAACAGTTCCGCGCACGACACGACCGCCGCGATCAGCGTCAGCCCGAAGTTCGGCGCGCTGGCCGTAGAGCATGCACTGCCGTAGGCCGTCGATGACACCGGCGAGGGGGTTGATCGCGACGAAGAGGGGCCGCAGGTGCGGCGAGAGCGTCGACAGGTCCCAACCGATGGGATTGAAGAAGAGCCCGAGTTGCAAGAGCACGGGGATGGCCTGGCGCAGGTCGCGGAAGAAGACGGTGAGGCCGGAAAGGAGCACCGTGACCGCGGTGGTCAGCACGAGCCCGATGATGAAGAGGAGCGGGGCCCAGTAGATCGTCGACCACGTCAGGTTGAAGTGGTTGAGGAACAGGAGCACGATGAACGCCGTCGCCGAACAGGTCGAGTCGACGACCTGCTCGACGATCTGGGACATCGGGAACACTTCGCCGCGGCACGTACACCTTGTTGAGCAGCGCGTTGTTCGACACCAGGCTGGTCCCGCCGCTGCCGACCGCGCCGGAGAAGAACGTCCACGGCATCAGCGCCGTGTAGATCCAGATCGGCTTCGGCACGTTGAGCGGCGCCGCCACCTTGGCCTTCGTCAACAGCAGTGCGATCACGAAGGTCAGCGCGAGCGGCCCGAGGACGTTCCAGAGGAAGCCCAGCGCCATCTGGCTGTAGCACGACCGGAGGTCGCGTTCGGACAGGCTGTAGATGACGTGACGGGCCTGGATCAGCTCTTTGATCTCGGTCCGGAGGTGGAGCACGCGGCGATAGCGAAGCTCCGGCGGCGGTTCCTCTTGCTCCTCGATCGCCACTACTTACGAATCCCCCAGTACGCCACGTTTGGCGACAACAAGCCGACTCGGGTGCACCCTCGGCGGCGGAGCCTCGCAAAGGTTACCGCTTGGTTGCAGCTTCCTCGCAAGGCGAAATTGCCCACTTCGAGGCCCCGATACCGCTCACTTCGGGGGATTGGCGCGATACGCACCGGGGCGCCGAATCGCTCATGCGGGACGATCCCCGTCGAAGACGAATGCCTCGTCGAGCCGGATCTTCCCTCGCGGCAGATCGGGGTTGGCGTAGTAGTTGGCCGGGAGGTGTCGGACGATCGATTGCGGGATCGGGACGCCACCGCCGTCCGCGTTGCGCAGCAACGGGATCACGTTGCGGGAGACGTACCCGTCGGGCACCCCGTCGAAGAGCGGTCCGGCGGCGGCGCGCTCGCGCACGCCCCAGGTGCCTCCGAGCTCGGGTGAGAACTTGCTGCGCCGGCACGAGCGCAGCAGCGAGAAGCGGAAATGGGCGACCGCGAGCTCTTCGTCGAGCACGTACATGCCCTGGTAGGGCCGCGACAGGTTCACGAACAGCATCTCGGCGCCCGCCTCGGACGACAACGCGTCGCGCACGACGAGCTGCGGGAGGCGCGAGACCCGGACGACGCTCGTGAGGCTCGTGGAGCGGGGCGCGTCCTCCGGGCCCTCACCGCGCGTGAACCCCGGGATCAATCCGAAAGGTGCGAGCACCGGCCGGTAGGCCGACCAGTACGCGAGCGCACCCTCGGCCATCTGCAGGTCGTCTTCGAGATAGATCAGGTGCCCGGCCTTCGAGAACACGTCGTGGTTGAACACCAGATCGGCGAGCACGCGCTTGTGCGCCCACGTCAACCGGAAGGGATGCGCGCGCCCGTCCCATTGCATGCACGCGATGGCGCGGTCGTGCTCGAGGACGAACCGGGGACACTCACGCTCGGCGACGACGGCGATGTCGAACCGATCGCCGAGCGGCGACGCCGCGAGTCGATCGCGCACGGTTTGCGCCTCATTCGTGCAAATGACCAATCCGGTCTGCTCGGCCTGCCGGGCGACGCCCTCGATCGTGCCGACGAGGTACGGGAAGCGCTCGTCGATACGCCAGTGCGAGATCGCGGCGACGACACGCTCGGGCGCGGGCTTTGCGCCCCGGGGCGGAACGCGGCGGCTGCCCACGACGCGGTCGAACCCCTCGATCGCGCTCGCGACAAGCGGCGTCGAGACTCGCACCGCCCGCTCACGCGCCCGTCCGGTAACGCTCATCACCCCGACTCCTGCACGGCATCCCCCCGTGCCCTGCGCAGGAATCGTACCCGCCGAACGCGTCGCGGGCCCAGGCTCGAATGCGAACATTTCGCCTACGGCGCCGCGCGTGCGGTTGCCGCCGACGGGTCGGGCGCGCAAAGCTCCGATCTCGGAAACGACATCGGGCGCGCCGGTTGACGCCCGTCGACAGGAGAGCGCTCGATGCCGATACCCGGACACCCGACGTACCGACTCCGCCAGGCCGGCAGCCGGCTCGCGGAGCCCGTGAAGGCGCCGGCGAAGGCCGTGTGGAGGAAGTGGGGCTCCTTCGCCTCCAACGCGTACGCGCGCTACTACTTCACGAACGCCAAGCAGACGTGGCAGGAGACGCGCTGGCTCGGGCACAGCCTGTTGAAGAACCCGATGGACCTTTGGATCTATCAGGAGATCCTTTTCGAAGTGAAGCCCGCGCTCGTCGTCGAGACCGGGACGTATCTCGGTGGCTCCGCGCTCTACTTCGCGTCCATCATGGATCTGATCGGCACGGGTCGCGTCCTCACCATCGACTTGAACCCGCGCCCGAATCGGCCGGTCCACCCGCGTATCGAGTACGTGTCGGGTTCGTCGACCGCGCCGGAGACGCTCGAGACCGTGGCCGCGAACGTCGCCGCCGCCGACGGGCCGGTCATGGTGGTGTTGGACTCGGCGCACGGCCGTGATCACGTCTTCGCCGAGCTCCAGGGCTACCACGGGTTCGTGAGCCGCGGGAGCTACCTCATCGTCGAGGACACCGCGCACAACGGCCACCCGGTCGCGCCGTTCGCCGGACCGGGACCGTGGGAGGCCGTACACGACTTCCTTCCGCTGCATCCGGAGTTCTCGCCCGACCGCGTCCCGCGAGAAGTTCATGCACACGTGGAACCCCGAGGGTTATCTCCTGCGCTCGTAAGCGCGCGCCGAGCGCGGCGTCAGCGCCGGGCGGCGTGCCGCCGATCGGCCGCGCGCCGGATGCGCGCCGAGATGCGGCGCGCGTACCCGACCGGCGAGAGCAGCAACATGCCGACGCGCTCGGCGCTCGACAGCGGTTCCTCACGGATCTCCGAACGGTCGTACCGAGCTTCGATCACCTGGCGGAAATCGTCGGCCGTCTTCTCCGGCACGAGGAAGCCGAGCTTGTCGTAGGTGTACTTCCAGTCGTGGGTGAAACGCGGGAAGTCGAGGAAGGTGTGGGGCAGGTCGTACTCGGCGAGCGTGCGGACGAGTTGGTACAGCGTCACGGCGAGCGCCTCGCGCTCGGCGTGAAGGCCGGCGCGTCGCCCACAGCCCGCCGCGGGTGGCGGGGTTCCGGCCGTAGCCCGCGACGCGGACCCGGCTCGCGGCGGCGATGTCGAGGTCACGCACCGGAATGATCACGTGCTCGACCCGGACATTTCCCCGATCGAGCACCTCGCGCAACCCGAGACTCAGCGTCGGCGCCTTGACGACGCGCGGCGCGTCGGGCCGCTCGATGTCTCCTTCGAGTCCGCCGGACCGTTTGGCCTCGATGCCCGGGCGGTAGCCGGTGTCCATGCCGAGGTCGGTGAGCATGGCGACGAGCAGCGTGGTGCCCGCCCGCCCCGTTCCGGTGATGACGATCTTGCCGTCGCTCACGCTGCTCGTCCGTTCTGCGTCGCGACCGGTCCGCGCGTCCCGTTCGTGAGCAAGCGCGTGCGATCTCCCGGCAAGCCGGTCAGTTTACGGCCCGGGGCGCGGACGCCGCGCCGACCGCCTGCTCGTGCGGTCAGAACTGGAAGTAGATGAACCGGACGGGCGGGGCACCGCTCCACACGATCGAGCGCGGCGAACGCCAAGCCCAGCGAGCGCGCCCTGCGTCCAGGCGGGGACGACCTTCAGCCAGTTGACCTCCCGCCGGCGGCGGTCGATCAGGTCGATCGCGACCATGATCACCGCGAACAGCGTGACGGTGAGGAATTGCGGCTTCCACGCGCCGGCCTTGGGGCCGACCAATCCGTGCGTGAAGCCGCCGAAGTAATGGAGCGCCACGGAGAACGAGGAGGCGCGGAACAGGACCCAGAGCAGCGACACGAGCACGAACGTGCCGATGATCGGCAAGAGGTCGTCGCCTGTCGGCCGTTGCGACTTCTCCCGCACGCCCTTTCTCCCGAAGACTCGGTGCAAGCTCAACGCGAGGCCGTGCAGCGCGCCCCAGACCACGAACGTCCAAGCCCGCGCCGTGCCAGAGGCCGCCGAGCAGCATGGTGATCATCAGGTTGCGGTAGGTGTTCCACTCACCGTTCTGACTTCCGCCGAGCGGGACGTACAGGTAGTCGCGAAGCCAACTCGAGAGCGAGATGTGCCACGTTCGCCAGAACTCGGTGATGTTGCGCGACAAGTACGGCTGCTCGAAGTTCCGCGGTATGTCGATGCCGAGGAGGCGAGCCACTCCGCGTGCGATGTCGGTGTAGCCGGCGAAGTCGCCGTAGATCTGGATCGAGAAGGCGAACATGCCGATCGCGAGCGGGAGCGCGCCCCGGCCCGTAGGATTCGAGAACGTATCCCGCACGATCGTCGCGACGCCGTCGGCCAGCACCACCTTCTTGAACAGGCCGGAGAGGATCAGCACCAGTGCCGAGTAGGCGCTCTCCGCGTCGGGACGCCCGCGTTCCCTGCGGAACTGCGGGAGCATGTGCGAGGCGCGCGTGATCGGGCCGGCCACGAGCTGCGGGAAGAAGGCGATGTAGACCGCGTACGTGACGAGATCGTGCTCGGCCGAGACCCGACGCCGGTAGACGTCGACCGCGTAGCTGATCTCGTGGAACACGTAGAAGCTGATGCCGACCGGAAGCAGGAAGTGGAGCGAGGCATCACCGATATTGAGGCCGAGACGATGGCCGGCCGACGCGAGCGAATCGGCGAAGAAGCCGAAGTACTTGAAGAACGCCAGCACGGTGAGGTTCACGCGAGACCGAGAAGATCATCCATCCCTTGCGATGATCGACCGACTGCTCGAACCGTCGTACGGCGACGAAGTCGATGACCGTCGTCGCGACCAGGAGCAGGAGGAAGCGAACGTCCCACCATCCGTAGAAGACGTACGACGCCAGGAGCAGGAAGAGATTCTGCGGTCGGCGAAAACGCCGGAGCGCCCAGTAGGTGGGAAGGACGACGGCGAAGAAGCAGAAGAACGGGAACGAGTTGAAGACCACCGCTCACCAACCCATCGCGCGGAGCCGGCCGAGCAGGAGCGAGGTGAACTGCTCTGCGGGGCGCACGTTCAGATGCTCGTAGTCACGGAAGCCGGAGTCGGGCATCGAGTGCGAGAGATCGAGCACGGTCACGTGCTGGCGCGCCGGCCGCGTCGCCGATCGCGCTCGTCCACGCGTCGAAGTCCGCGGTGCCGTGCGGGTGACTCGCGATGTACTGGGAGCTCACCGGCATGAGGACGACGGCGACTGCGATGCCCTTGCTGCGGAGTGCCTGCAGGGTGTCGGCGAACGCCTGCATCTCAACGGTGCCGATCCGAAAGTCGAGCAGCTCCTGGCTGCGGATGTAGGCCAGCTCGGTGCGTTGACCCCGCACGAGCTGCGCCGGCGTGGCCGCCGGGTAGCCCAACTTCCACTTCGCGCGGCTGTCGAGCGATCCGCTGGTCTTGATGTGCACGGCCTTGCCCTCGGCGTCCCGGTACAGCTGGTACGGGTCGCGGAGCTGGGTTCGGTACTTCGACAGCGCCAGGTTCTCGAGCACGCGGTTGGCGTCGCCGTCGAGGCCCGGCTTGGTGGCGCGGGCTGCCTCGTACTTCGGGAACGTCTGCGAGCCGATCAGCCGGCCGGCGTTGAAATCCGAGGACGAGATCCCGATGACGACGCGGCGGGGGTTGATCCGCGGCACGACCTGTTCGAGCAGCCAGTGCTGCGTCGTCACCATCTGGAAGCCGCCGATGCCCACGTCGTGCGCCCACGTCACGCCGGGGAGCTTTCCCTCGAAGGCCTTGGCATCGATGTCTCGCTGCACCATCGAGTTGCCGACGAACGTCAGGTCGCTGCGGATGTGCGCCGCGTGGAGGACGTCCATGTCGTGCGCGAACACCTGCGCGGGAACGTTGACGTAGTCGACGGGGTCGGAGAGGTGACCCGACGCCGCGTGCAGGCCCAGTTCGAGCACCAGGAGAACCGACAAGAACCCGGCGATCCAGCCGCCGATGGCCTTGCGCGGGTATCTCGGGCGCGAGGGCGCCGGGCGATCGGTCTCTCGAGCCGACTCGGACCGGACCTCCGAGCTCGTGTCCTGCACGGTTCCCCCTCCGCTGCGGGGGAGAGGGATCGCGTATCCAGTCAGGGTTTCGCAACACGTGGCCGCGCCGCCACGCTTCGAGAATCAGGCTCGCTGCGACACCGGCGCACGGGCGACGTCGACGACACCGCGCCCGAGCGCGCGCGCCGCGCGGGCGTCGAGATGCCCGGAGCGTGGGCGCCCATCGAGAGGAACTGCAGCGCCGTGCGGTACCGACCGCCCGCGGTCGCGGCGCGCGCGATCTGGAAGTAGAGGCCGGCCGGCGCGCGGATCCCTTCGGGCCAGAGCTCCGGAAGATGCCGTTCGAGCACGCTCAGGTGTTGGGCCCATTGGCGCACGCGGTTCTGGCTGAGGCTCTCCGAACGGACCCGGTAGTACGACAGAGGCTCGCGGATCAGCGCGAATCTCGCGCCGGCGCGCAGCATGCGGATCCAGAGGTCGTAGTCCTCGGTCCCGAGGTACGCGGGGTCGAATCCGCCGACCCGCGCGAGGAGGGTGCGCGCCATGAGCGTCGACGTGAACATGAAGTTGCAGTCGATCATCGCCGCGAGCTGGCGGTCCGGGGGCGGGAACTCGTAGTTGCCGAGGTCGCCGTACCAACGCTTCGTCGTGGCGGTGTCGCCGTCGACCAGGAACGCGTCGGTGCTCACGACGTCGATCTCGGGTTGCGCGAGGAGTTCCTCGACACAGCGTTCCAGCCGGTTCGGCGCCCACCAGTCGTCGCTGTCGAGGAACGCGAGCATCTCGCCGCGGGCCGCGGCGATGCCGGTGTTGCGCGCGACCGCCGGGCCGCCGTTCTCCTGTTCGATGTACCGCACCCGGCCGTCGTAGCGTCGGACGACCGCCTCGGTGTCGTCCGTCGACCCGTCGTTCACGACGATGATCTCGTGCTCCGGATACGACTGCTCGAGTACGGACTCGATGGCCTGGCCGATGAATTCCGCCGCCTGGAAGGCAGGAATGACGACCGAACAGAACGGTCGCTCCACCGCGGACATGCCGGGAATGATACGGCACGGGTTGCCGGTCCATGACCGTCGAACGGGTCCGGGATCTCGACCCCGACTGCAGGCTGCCCGTATCATGCAGCGGTGTTTCACGTCATCACCGTGCACTGGTACGACGACAAGTGGATCGAACCGCAGCTGCGGTATCTCGAGCGGTACATGCCCGAGCACCGGGTGTACGCGGCGCTCAACGGGATCGACCAGTCCTGGGGATCCCGCTTCTTCTACGCCGAGGACATGCCGGGCAAACACGGCGAAAAGCTGAATGCGCTCGCCGAGATCGCGCGTGAGCACGCCTCCGACGACGACTACTTCCTCTTCCTCGACGGCGACGCGTTCCCGATCGCGCCGGTCGGCCCGGAGCTCCTCGACGGCATGAAGCTCGTGGCGATGCGCCGCGACGAGAACCTCGGCGAGCCGCAGCCCCATCCCGCCTTCACCATCACGCCCGTCGGCTTCTGGTTCGACCTCCCCGGCGACTGGCGCAACGGGTACAGCTGGACCGCGTCGAACGGTGAGCAGGTGACCGACGGGGGCGGGAACGTCCTCCGGGAGCTGCTCGAGCGCAACATCCCGTGGCGCCCGCTGCTGCGGTCGAACAAGGTCGATCTCGATCCGTTGTGGTTCGGGATCTACGGCGACGTCGTCTACCACCACGGCGCGGGATTCCGGAAGATGACCTCGCAACGGGTCGCGGGGCCGGGACGCCAGGAGATCCGGGCGGCAACCCAACGCGCGTTGATCCCGAACTCGGTGCCCGGGTTGGGACGGCTCGAGCGGTCGTTGCGCTACCGGCTCGCCAGCCGCCGCCAGGACCAGAGCCTCGACGCGTACGCCGCGCAGAGCGAAGCCCTCTCCGACAAGGTCTTCTCTTGGATCGAGACCGAGGACGACTTCGTCCGCCACTTCACGGAGCCGAGCGACAGTCCGGCGTAGACCGCGGCGGTCCCTCGTGATCAGCGCGACGCGGGGGCGGCGTAACCGAAGGCCGCGATCTCGCGGCTGAACACCTGCTCGACCCGTGCGCTCGCTTCGGCGTCGAAGACCTCCTGCACCGACGCGTCGCGGGGCCGGAAGCGCCCCTTCTCCTTCGTCAGGGTGACGGGGACGTCCAACCCGATCTGCCCGAGCGCATGCTCGAGGTCGCCGACGAGGTTCTCGAACCGCCCGACGAAGTCGACGCCGATCGACGCGCCGTCGAGGGAGTAGCGGTCGAAGTCGGTCGGGAGCTCGCCCTGCTTCACGTACTCGGCGAACGTCGGCGCGTCGGGCTCCTCCGCGAAACGGTAGTGGTACCAGGAGACGGTCTTCTCCCAGGGATCGCGTTCGAAGCAGAACTTGTAGTACGAGTTCCAGACGCGCGGACCGAGGCGGGCGCGGATCAGGCGGGCGCCGATGTGGTTGAAGAACCAGCGTTGGCGTTCGATGTCGCGCTGCATCTCCCACACGTGGCTTCCCGCGAGGAGCGAGCGGTAACGCCGTCGCGGTTGCTCGAAGTTGCGGGCGGGGTGGGGGACCTCCGCCACCGGTGTGATGATCGCGTCCACGCGGAGCAGGGGAGCGAGGAACACCTCGATGCTCGTGCCCGCGGTCTTGCGGGTCTTGAGGAAGATGAACTTGTGCTCGTGCGACACGATCACGGCCGTACGCCTTCGTCGTAACGTTGTCCGGCGCGCTCGATCCGGCGCCCGAGCGCGCGCAGCACGCGTCCCACCCGGGCGCGGTTGGCGCGGGCCCGGCGCGCGCGTGCCGACCGCGGTCTGCGGGCCGAGCCACGCGTCGTTCTTCTCGTATCCCAACTCGAGCAGGAGCGGGCCCGCGACCGCGTCGAAGTCGACGCGGTCGCGTACGGTCCAGCAGTCGCGCCAGTTGGCGTTGCCGGCGCCGAAGAACCCGCTGGGCTCGGCGCCGGCATGTTCGTGCCGCGCGGCCTCGCCCGCGAACACGACCGACGACGTGCCCTCCGACCGCTGACGGTTGAGCGAGTACTCGTCGAGCCGGTGGCGCGCCTCGCTCGCGTCGATCGGGATCCCGCAGAACTCGAAGATCTCCTCCAGCAGATCGCTTGCCTTGTCCGAGCGGAGGTCTTCGTAACGCACCTCGTGGTACGGCCCGAACTCCCCGGCCCGCCGCGCGCCGTTCACGTGGTTCGCCCACATGTACGCGGCGCGGGTCACCGTCGACGGCGCACCCCACGACTCGCCCCATCCCTTCGACGCCGCGACGAGCGACGCGGCCGAATCGCGGCCGTCGCGGATGATGTGGAGAAAGCGGACCTGGGGTGCGTAACGCGCGATCAAGTCGACGTGATGACTGTGCGAAGGGGTCTTCTCGACGACGAGGGACGCGCCGGGCTTCATTGCGAGCACCTTGACCAGTGCCTCCTGGACGAAACCGTGCACGAGAACGGTGAACTCGTCCTCGGTCAGCACGGAGCCGAGCCCGATGAAGCGCCGTCGCGCCCAATCTTCGGCGGTGCCGCGCATGCCCCATTGCCAGCTCTCGTCGAGCGGAGCGACGAAACGCGAGAACAGCGACGTCTCCTGCGGGCTCACGGCCCGAGGGTCGGCGCCGAGCAAGTTCTGCAACCACGTGGTCCCGCTGCGCGGCGCGCCGATCAGCGCGACCAGGGGCACGGGCTCGTCCACCACGTGACAATCATACGGAGAGCGCATCGGCGAGCATACGGAGACGGCGTCGGCGCGGATGTTGACGCGCAGTCGGCACGTCCTTTAGACAGATCCGGTGCCGACGGCCGACGTTCGTGTCTGTTTTGCGTCGATCAACACCGCCGCGGTGACCGAATTGTGCGTCCGGACGATGCGGCAGTTCGCCGGTCATCCCTTCGACCTCGTGGTCGGCGACTGCGGTTCGACCGACGGTTCGCTTCCGATGCTCGAAGCGTTCGCGCGCCGGGGCTGGCTCGAGCTCGAGGTCGCGCCGAACGGCCGTCGCCATCCCGACTGGCTCGACGGTTGGTTCGCCACGTGCCCGACCCGGTACGTCGTGTTCTGCGACTCCGACATCGAATTCCTGCGGCCGGGCTGGCTCCGGGCGATGCTGGAGCGCGCGCACGCCGAGGACGCGGCGATGGTCGCGACGCGGATACAGGCCCGCGGCGGCGTCGCGTACCAACATCCGGGGACCGGCGCGCGCCGCATCCTCGCGGAACGGCCGGAGCCGTGGCTCATGCTCATCGACGTCGAGAAGACGCGTGGGGTCGTGACCGCCGGCTTCGCCTACCGCGACGAGCTCCAGGCCGACGGGAGTACCAAGGTCGCGTTCGACACTGCCGCCGCGTTCTTCCGCGACCTGAAGGCCGCCGGGCTCCACTACGCGGAGATGCCGGCTGATTTCGCGCGCTCGTACCGGCACTACGGAAGCCTGTCGTGGAAGAAGTCCGACGACCGGTCGATGCCGGTGCGCGTGCGCGCCAAGCAGTTCCTCAAGCGCGCGCGTGTGCGCGCCAACCTGTGGCGGGCTCGCCGCCGCGACGGGGGCGATCGCAGCCGCGACGAGGCCTGACGGTTCGATCCGGCGTGCGACCTACGTGGTCGAAAGCGTGTGCTCGACGAGGTAGCTCCACACGCGCCGGCACGACCGCGGGACGTCGGTGTCGGCCGGTGCCGCCTCGTGCACGAGCGCGTCCTCGAAGAACACGCCCGCTTCCGCGGACGTCAGCAGCGAGAGCAAGCCGGCGACCCGGTCGAGGCTTTCGAGCAGCTGTGCCTTCGGCACGTCGAAGCGGATGATCGGGAACGGCGACTCGCGGTGCAGCTCGACGAGCCGCTCGTTGTAGATGCGCCACAGCTTCAGCGACTGGCGGCGGTCCACTGGGCTGAAGTCGCGCTTCGCGAGCGACCGGGCGACGGCCTCGGGGTGGCGGTAGATCCCGACGAACTCGAGGCCGGGGACCTGCCGGCGCCACTCGTCGAGCAGGAGCAGCGTGCGCGGATCCTTGAAGCCCCAGTGCGCGTGCTGCTCGCTCATCTCGGCGATGAACGACGCGAGCTCGGCCCGGCGCGCGTCCGACCAGACGACCCGGCGGGGCGGGTCGCGCCACGTCCCGTCGGAGTCGCGCAGCACGCCCGCGTGGATCGCCTGCAGCGCGTCGTTCTCGCGCGTCCCCTTCGCGTTGTAGGTCGCGGCCTCGTTGACTTCGCCGGACGCGAGGCCGCGCACCTGGAGACTCCCCGCCAACCAGCTCGTACCGCTGCGGTGCATCCCGAGCAGTGCGTGTATCCGAGCGGTCGGGGCGGCCATGAACCTGCGAGCGTACTCGGCGGCCCGACACACCCATCGAGTGGTCGTCGACCCTCGGATATCCTTCGCGCGATGAGTCTCCCGCTGCGTCGCGGCCGATCCCGGCGCCTTCGAGGCTGATGTTCCACGTCGTCACCGTGCACTGGCGCAGCGCCGACTGGATCGAACCGCAACTGCGCTTCATCCGGCGCTACCTCCCGGACGACACGCGCGTCTACGCGTCGCTGAACGGCGTCGAGGGTGACTTCGGCGCGTCGTTCGCGTACACGGCCGACCTTCCGGGAACGCATCCGGAGAAGCTCAACGCCCTCGCCGAGGTCGTCGGTCGCGAAGCGCGGCCCGACGACCATCTCGTCTTCCTCGACGGCGACGCGTTCCCGATCGCGCCGGTGACGCCCGAGATCCTTCAGGGCATGCCACTCGCCGCGGTGCGGCGCGACGAGAACCTCGGCGACATGCAACCGCATCCGTGCTTCGCGGTTACGACGGTCGGCTTCTGGCAGTCCATCGAAGGTGATTGGCGTGCGGGCTACCCGTGGACGAACCGGCTCGGCTACAAGACGACCGACGTCGGCGCCAATCTCCTCGGGATCCTGCGCCGCCGTGGTATCGAATGGCGCCCGCTCCTGCGAACCAATCGCGTCGACATCGATCCGCTGTGGTTCGCGATCTACGGCGACGTCGTGTACCACCAGGGCGCGGGCTTCCGCGGCCGCGTCGGCCGGGCGACACTCGGCCTGCGCCATGCCCGCGTTCCCTCGTGGGTACCCGTGTTGCGCCGGATCGACAAGCAACTCGCTCTGCGCGACGCGATGCGCCGCCGGGGCGACGATCCCGAGCAGATCGCCGCGGAACGGGCACGGGCGCGCCGGATCCTCGACGCGATCCGGGCCGACGACCTCGGCATCATCGCCGAGCTCCGGGGCGAGTCGTCGGGACCGCCCGCCTGACTAAGACGCAGGATCGGGCGGGAAACCACCGCGCACGATGATGCCGGTACCCGACCAGTGACCGAACGACGTGAGGTCGAATTTGGGGAGCGTGATCTCGTTCCACAGCTTGACCATCGTGAGCACGCGGATGTCGTCGAGCACGATCAGCTGGGGCTGGGCGGGCTCGAGCGCGAACAGCTGCTTCAAGAACGCCGGCTCGAACACACCGTCCTTGCTCGCGTCGATGAACATCATGTCGGCGTGTGCGAGCAGGTCGCGCTGCGCGGCGAAGACGCTCGGATCGCTGAGGTCGCCCAAGCGCTGCTCGAGCCGCTCGTCGAAGTCGGACGGGCACAACAGCGTTTCCTCGAAGTGATCCCAGCCGACCAGGTCGAAGGTGACCAGATGCTCGACCGTGGACGAGGTCAACAGCGCGAGCGCCGACGTGCCGTGGAAGGTGCCGATCTCGACCACGCGCTCCGCGTCCCAGGCCTCGGCGAGGCCGGCGAGAATCCGATAGTGCTGGCCCGAGACCCGATCGAGACGGGTGGCAACCCCGGCGCGCCGCTTGAGCACGGGATCGAGGTCCACCAACCACGCGTGTTGGATCGCACGCACCGCGAACGAGACGAGCTCGTCGGGCGGTCCTTTGTCGCCGTAGCGCGGCGCGGCGATGACGCTCCACTCGTTTTCGCCCTCGAGCGGTCCCCGGGCGCGGCGCTGCAGGTTCCGTGCTCGGAACAGTCGCCACGTCTGCGACGTCGCGAGAAGCCTCCGAACCGGGCCGAGCCGCGCGCTCGCGTTGCGGCGCAGCTTGTCGATCACGCGACGCGGGGCGTTCGCAGACGATGTCATTGGGTCGTGCCCTTCCACGCGATGCGAATCCAGACCCTGCGAACGAACGTCCACGGCTCCAGTGTCGCAGCTTCGAGCTTCTCGCGCCGCGTGAGGGGCTCCTCGCGGATCTCGCTCGGGTCGTAGCGCTTCTCGAGCGCGATCTTGAAGTCGTCGGCGGTCAGCGTGGAGTCGAGAAACCCGAGCTTCTCGTAGGTGTACTGCCAGTCGTACGCGAATCGGGGAAACTCGATGAAGGTGTGCGGGACGTCGTGGCGGGTGATGGCCCACATCAACTCGGCGAGCATCGAGGTCAACACGCGGCGTTGGCGAGGAGCGGACCGCGTGCCCACCAAGCCGCCGCGTACGCCGAGGAACCGGCCGTAGCCGGCAACTCGGACCCGACTCGCGGCGGCGACGTCGAGATTCCGCATCGGGATGATGACGTGCTCGACCTCGACGACCTTGTCGTCGAGCAGCCGGCCGAGCCGCGTGCAGTACCCCGGGCTCTTCACGATCCGTGGTGTGTCGGGGTTCTCGATCGCGCGTTCGAGACCTCCGGAGTGGCCGTCCATGGTCACCCCGGGCCGAAAGCCGGTGTCGAGACCGAGGTCGCTCAGCACCGCGACGAGAAACGTGGTGCCCGCGCGGCCGGTGCCCGTGATGATGATCTTCCGGTCACTCAAGTCGTCGCCTACCGAGAAGCCACGCCGATTCCATCAGCGTATCGGGACACACGATCTGGGCACCTCGTCTCGGCCGGTCCGTCTCGATGTCGGCCGGGTCCGTCCGGCAGGCGACCGGGACCAGGCTGGACGAAATACTCGCCGTCCGGGGTCGAGTCGCGCAACTGTCGTGCAGCCGCGGCTCGCGCGTCGACGACACCGTGGACGGTGTCGTGCGGTTCACGCCCGGAGTCCGTAACCTGACGCTTCGCACCATTTCCGCGCCTCTTCGCGAGCCGGAGCGAGGGGCGCACACCGTGCCGAAACTTTGACAGAATCTGAAGCTCGGCTGCACGATTGCGTGCGCGGCCGGGGGTGGATCGGGGGCTACCGTGGAGGGCAGCATGGAGACGAAGCCGAGCGGCATCATCGGCGACTCGCCGGGTAGCCCGGCGAGCGCTTCGATCCCGTTGTTCAAGGTCGCGATGTCCGACCGGGCGACGAGCCTTGTTTCCGAAGTCCTCGAAAGCGGTTATATCGGTCAGGGGCCGAAGGTCGAGGAGTTCCAGGACCTCCTCGCGCGAGCGCCTCGGCAATCCGCGCGTCGTCAGCGTGAACAGCGCGACGTCGGGCCTCCAGCTCGCGTTGCACATGCTGAACGGAAACGACGGCGGTCAGGGCGAGGTCGTCACCACCCCGCTCACGTGCACGGCGACGAACTGGCCGATCCTCGCGGCCGGGCTCCGGCTGCGGTGGGCCGACGTCGACCCGGCGACCTGCAACATCGACGTCGCCGACGTGGCCCGCAAGCTCACACCGCAGACGCGGGCCGTGATGGTCGTGCACTGGGGTGGCTACCCGGTCGACCTCGAGGCGCTCGGCAAGGTGCTCGACGACGCCGAGAACGAGTTCGGTCACCGGCCGGTGGTCATCGAGGACTGCGCCCACGCGTGGGGGTCCACCTACCAGGGTCTGCCGCTCGGCAACCACGGCAATGCCGCCGTGTTCAGCTTCCAGGCGATCAAGCACCTCACCTCCGGTGACGGTGGCGCCGTGCTGTTCCCCGACGACGCCGCGTACGAACGCGCCAAGCTCCTGCGCTGGTACGGCATCGACCGTGAGAGCCCGAGGGCCGACTTCCGCTGCGAGGCCGACATTCCCGAGTGGGGCTTCAAGTTCCACATGAACGACATCAACGCGTCGATCGGCATCGCCAACCTCGGCATCATCGACACCGTGGTCGGCCGGCACCGCGCGAACGCGGCGTACTACGACGCCGAGCTCGCGAACGTCGACGGCGTCCAGACACTCGAGCGGGCGCCGGATCGGGAGTCGAGCTTCTGGCTCTACACGATGTACGTGGATCGTCGGGACGACTTCATGCGCAAGATGCAGGACGCGGGGATCGCGACGAGCCGCGTCCACGAACGCAACGACAAGCACTCGTGCGTCGGCGAGTTCGTCGCCGAGCTCCCGCAGCTCGAGGAGACGGTCGCGCGCATGATCTGCATCCCCGTCGGCTGGTGGGTGAACGAGGACGACCGGGCCCGGATCGTGGAGACGATCCGCTCCGGTTGGTGACGTCGCGGTAGCGCCCTCGTGACCGACCGCAAGGTCGCGGCCCGGCGCGCGCTGCAACAGGTCCGGATGCTCGTCTTCGCGCCCGCGGCGCTGGCCGCGTGGGCGAGCGACCAGCGCGCGACCGTCGACGCGGACGTCGACCGTTGGTACCAGGTCGTCGCGCCCGAGTGTCCGCGGCGGCGCGCGCTCCTCTGGTTCCTCGCCCGCTACCCGGAGTTCCGGACGCTCTACTACTACCGGCTGCGGCGCGGGAACCTCGTCGGCGCGGCCGCCGGTGGACTCGTGGCGCTGATCTACCGCGGCGAGCCGACGTTGCATCTCGCCTCGTCGGAGATCGGCCCGGGTTTGTTCATCCAGCACGGTTTCGCGACCATCGTCGCGGCCCGCCGTGTGGGCGCGAACTGCTGGATCAACCAGCAGGTCACCATCGGCTTCGACCGTCCCGACGATCGTCCGGTCATCGGCGACGGCGTCTTCGTCCACGCCGGCGCGAAGGTGCTCGGCAACGTCGAGATCGGCGACGGCGCGCGGATCGGGGCCAACGCGGTCGTGCTCACCGACGTTCCGGCCGGCTACACCGCGGTCGGCGTACCGGCGCGCCTCCTGCCGCCGAAATCGCAACGGTCGGGGTAGGCGCGGGTGCGCATCTATTGGTTCTGGCCCTACGTCCATGCCGACCAGCTCGTCCTCCCGGCCGCGGTGCCCCGACCCGGAGACGAATTGGTACTGCACACGATCCGCGACCGCATTGCCGCGTCGGAAGTGGCCGGGCTGCCGCTCGAGTTGGCGGCGACGCTGGCCCCGGTGAGCGACAGCCCGGAGCGGACGTTGCGGTGGGCGCTCAGCCGCGCGGGCACCTACGTGCAACGCGTCGCCGAACGCAGGCGCGCGTTGCGGGACGGGCGGTTCGACATCTGCCACGTCATCTTCTCGAACTACTTCGTCGACGGTGTCGACTTCCGGCGCATCGCGCGCCGGACCGCCCTCGTCTTCGAGGTGCACGACGTCGTGCCCCACGAGTCGCGCGTCCCGAAGCGCGTCGAACGGGCATTCCTGTCCTTCCTCTACGGCGCGCCGGGCAAGCTCCTCGTTCGTCACGAGGTGGTGCGTGACGGCCTGGTGGAGCGGTTCGGCGTCGACGCGCGGCGGATAACGATCGTCCCGTGGCACGTTCCGGTGGTCGCCGGACTCGACCGCGCCGCGCCCGGCGAGCACCCGACGGTGCTCTTCTTCGGCACGCTCCGCCGGAACAAGGGCGTCACGCAGTTGCTCCGCGCGATCGAGCAGCTCGCCGACGTCGAGCACGCGTCGTTCGTCTTCGCCGGCCGGGGGTTCCCCGACGTCGAGCAGGAGATCCGCGCCGCCGCGTGCAAGGACGCGCGCATCCGGTTCGAGCAGGGATACGTCACCGCCGCCCGCAAGCACGAGCTGTACTCCTCGGCCGACATCGTCGTGCTGCCGTACACCGAGTTCCCGTCGGCCAGCGCCGTGATGTGCGACGCCTACGCGTACCACCTCCCGATCGTTGCGACCGACGTCGGGGGTCTGGGCGCGAGCGTGCGCGCCGACGGCACCGGCTGGGTCGTACCTCCCTCCGACGCCGGCGCGCTCGCCGGTGCGATTCGTACCGCGATCGACGACCGTCCGGCCTGGCGGCACGCCGCCGACAACGCCGGCCGCCGCGCGGCCGAGCGCACGCCCGCGCGCATCGGGGCGACGCTCCGCGCGCTCTACGACGATGCGGTCGGGGAACGGTGACACCGATGGGGAAGTCCGTAGAATCGCCACGCTTGACCGTCATCCCGCCCTGGGCCCCGTCGTGGGAACGCTGGCGCGCCCTTCGCCGGAGCAAGGGCTCGCTGATCCGCGAGCTCATGTACGAACGGTTCCGCACGCTCTCGTTCGAGTCGCCGTTGCTCGACGTCGGCGGAGGTCGGGGATCCGACTACGCGGGCATGCTGAAAGTCGAGCGTGCGGACTCGGTGAACATCGTCGCCGACCTGCGGCCGACGGTCCTGGCCGACACGTCCCGCGGCCTGCCGTTCGCATCGGGAACCTTCGCAACGGTCGTGTCGATGAACACGATGGAGCACCTGTTCGACGACGCGACTGCGGTGGAGGAGTGTCTCCGGGTACTCCGCGCGGGCGGCGAGCTCCACCTGATGACGCCGTTCCTTTACCGCGTGCACGGCCACCCGGACGACTACCACCGCCAAACTGCGTCGGCGTGGGCGACGCTCGTCGCCCGCAGCGGGTTCGCGGTCGACGAGGTCGTGATCGAGCCCCTGGTGTGGGATCCGATGTCGACCGCGTGGGCGCTCGTCGACACCGCGCCGCTCGGCCGCAACTGGTGGCGTCTGCGCCGCGTGCTCCGCCCGCTCGTGCTCGCTCGACCGCTGGTGTTCGGGCGGGTCGATCGGCGCATCTCCGAACGCGCGGACGCCGTGTCGTCGGAGTACCCGCTCGCGTTCTACGTGCACGTCCGGCGCGGCGGCTGAGCGAACGGCTTGAGGGCCCGGCCGAGCCGGCGCGACGCGCCGCGCAGCCGGCTGCTCGATACGGCCCGACCGGCGTCGTTCATCGGAACGGGCGGCACCCGTGAGCTCGATTGCACCAGCCGTTCGAGCAGCGCCCGGCGCAGGTCGTTCTCGATCCCGCTCGCGTGCGGCGCGCCGGCGAGGTTCTCCGTCTCGCCGGGATCAGCCCGGCGGTCGAAGAGCAGGTAGATCTGCCCGCGGCGGTTGCACGCCACCTTCCACTCGTCGGTGACGAGCAGCACCTCTCCGTCGTATTCGCTGAGCGCACTCGCACGGGGCGGCTCGCCTGCCCGCGCACCGCGGGAGCGAGCGACCGCGCGAAGCCGAAGCCGGCGTCGTCGATGCCCGCGAGATCGAGCATCGTCGGCGCGAGGTCGAACATCTCGACCGGCGCCGTGATGTCACGGGCCTCCTTCGTCGCCGGATCACGGATCAGCAACGGGACGCGGCACGATCCGTCGAGGAACACGTTCTTGTAGACGAGCCCGGCGTCGCCGTTCATCTCGCCGTGATCCGAGGTGAAGACGACGATCGTGTCGTCCCACTCCTTGCGGTCGCGCACGACTCCGAAGATGCGGCCGACGAGGTCGTCGATGAGCGCGACGTTGCCCGCGTAGTCGGCCCGCATGGCCGCGACGTGTTCGGGCGAAAGATCGGGCCGGCGGGAGAGTCGGTCGTCGAGATACCCCTCGGGCCGCTCGTAGTTGCTGCTCGGAACGGGAGCGGGCGGCGGTGCGGCGGCGGCGTCGTGCATCGTGGCCCAGGGCGCCGGGGTGTCCCACGGTTCGTGCGGCCCCGCGAACCACACGCAACAGAGCCAGGGTTCCGGCGCGGTCGTAGTCGCGGAGGTAGTTCGCCGCCCGCTCGCCGACGTACGTGTCGTAGTAGAGGGGGAGCGGCACCGGTGACGGCCGCACCGCCGTGGGCTCGTGCTCGAGTCGCTGTGCGACGTCGCGCCGGTACGCGTCGAGCACTCCGGCGCGTTCCCATTCGTCGGTCAACCGGGACGTGCACTTCCCGAGCGCTCGTGGTCCGGCGATCTCGTCGAAGTCGTCGAATCCGTACGCCTGCAGGAGGTCGCCGCGGCTGCGCAGATCGCCCCACTGGCCGTGATAGTGCGTCTTGCCGAACATGCTCGTCCGATACCCGGACGTCCGGAACCGTTGCATCCAAGTGGGGATCGTCGTCGGCAACGTGAACGCGCCGTTCTTCTGCGTTCCGAGGTTGTGCGGGTACATTCCCGTCGCGAGACTGAACCGGGCCGGAATGCATACGGGCGCGGTCGTGATGCAGGTCGAGAACGTGGCCGCGTCGCCGTGCAGCGCGTCGAGGTTCGGTGTGCGGCTCCAGCCGTTCACCGCGCCGAGGCTGTCGGCCCGTTGCTGGTCGGTCATGACGAACAACACGTTCGGCCGGCGCGCGTTCAACTGCGATCCCCCGGTGTTCAGAGCCGCGTAGTATACGTTCCGCAACGCGATTCCGCGACACCTGAGCGACAAGCCGAGCGACCCACCGAGCGATGACGACGACTCGCCAACTGAAGCTGTTCGGAACGTTCAGATCGGGCAGCAACTATCTGAAGTCGCTGCTGGAACTGAACTACGACGTGAAGGTGTTCTCCGGGAACGGCGGGTTCAAACACGCGCCGGTGCCGGCGATCTACGAAGGCGAGCAGTACCGGCCGTTCCCGTTGCCGATCCTCGTGACGGTGAAGGATCCCTATGCGTGGCTGGTCTCGATGTGGCGCTACGTCAACGGCCTCGGCACGCGCCACACGATCCGCGGTTCCCGGTGGCACACGTTCCTGCGCGAACCGCTCGTGATCTTCGAGGGCAGCATCGAGGGTTTCCCGCGCTACCGGTTCGCGAACCCGGTCGAGTACTGGACGGCGCTCAACTACAACCTGCTCTCGCTGGCCGAACCGGCCCGGTGCATCGTGCGCTACGAAGACGTGCTCGCCGACGCCGGCGCGCAGTGCGCACGGGTCGCGGCGCACTTCGACGTCGCCCGGACGTCGACCGAGTTCACGCAGGTGTCGCGCCGCGTCCGGAACATGGACGACCGCGACCGGCCCCGCGAGGTCGACGCCTACGTGCGGGACGAGGAGTTCGACCCGACGCCGTACCGGGAACGCACTTTCGAAGGGGAGTTCTCGAAGCGCGATCGCCGCTGGGTCCACGACTGCCTCGACGCCGACGTCTGCCGGCAACTCGGCTACCGGCGCTAACGGCGCGACGGGCTCGGGCGGTCAGGCTCGCGGTTCCTCGCCGAGAAGCTGCGTCAGCTCCTCGATCCAGTTCCGGTCGAAGGCGGCGCGGGTGAACGGGGCCGCGACCGCGGGGCCGGCGTCCGAGATCGTCAGCGCGGCCGATTCGTCGTGGAACAGCCGGGCCATGCGGTCGGCGACACCGTCGAGATCGGGATACTGGGTCAGGCCGGCACCAACCGTCTCGTCGAGGTAGTCGCGGGCGCCACCACCGTGGAAACCGAAGGGCACGGTTCCCACCGCCAGCGCCTCCAACGGGACGAGCCCGAACCCCTCGAGCGGAGCGAGGCAGACCGCGAAGCGGTTCCCGGCGATCGCCGCGAGGAACTCGCGATGCGACAACCACTTCTGCTGGACGAGCTCGATCGGGACGTTCCGGTCCGCGAGCCGCTCCCGGAGCGCCGGGACGAGTTGCTCGCCGTAGAGCTTCGAGTAGACGAGCGCGTGATGGGCGTCCCGCTCGAGAAACGGGCGCGTGTGCGTCGGGAACTCGGAGAAGTCGACGAACGGCGAGATGATCCGCGTCGAGAACCCGTAGTGGAGCCGGACGTGGTCGCGCACGAAGGTCGACGACGAGACATAGAGATCGCAGAAGCCGTCGATGCCCCGGTACGCGTTCACACTCTGTATGTACATCAGCACGCGGGCCCGGCTTGTCAGGCCGTACTGGTGGTCGGAGAACGAAGGGTTGCAGATGACGATGTCGTCCGGGGTCGCGGTTCGACGGACCTCGGCGACCGGGACCAGACCCGGTTGCGCTTCTTGACGGCCCTGAACCAGCGCGAGCTCGAAACCGAACCGGTCACGGAGCAGCTCACCGAGGTTGAGCGCGATGCGGGTCCCGCCGAGCGGCCACGAGCCGCCGACGACGAAGACCGTGCGGCCCGCGGGATGGACGAAGGGCGGTGCAGCAGCGGGCTTCGGCCGCAGCCGGCGGCCGACTGCCCGAAGCCGCTTCGCCGGCGCGCTCCCGCTCACTGTCTCCGTCTCCCGATCGCTCGATCAACCGCGCGACGGCCGGCCGCGCGCGATCCGCGTGATCGCGCGCCGCGAGCCGTCGTGACTCGTCGCGCGAGCCTATTCGTCGCTGAGGATCGTGCCGAAGACGAGGTTGTTGGTGCTGCTCAGCACGACGTTCGGGTCCGCGGTCGCCACACTCAGGAGGGCGACCTTGACCGTCTCGTCGAGCTCGCTCACCGTATCCGGGAACGCCGCGACACCGAGCGGCATCGACACGACCCCCGCACGGAACACGATCTTGCGATTGATCGCCCCGCCCCAGTCGCCGCTGAGCTTCGTGCCGTGGGTGGCGGTGCCGTTCGACACCTGTAGGTACACGGTGACGGTGGTCGAGCTCGGGCTCGAGAGCGACACCATGAACTTCATCGCGTGCGCGCCGCCGACGTCGCCCTCCGGCACCGCCGAGTTCCCGAGGCTCACCACGCGCGCCGACGACGTGGGGGAGTCGTCGTCGATGATCAGGCCGTTGCCGATCGGCCGCCTCAACACGTAACCGCCGTTGTTCGCGTTATCGGTGAGTTGCACCGCGAACGTCATGTTGCCTTCGTTCACGGTGTCACCGACGATCTTCACGGTGATGTACTTGATGGTTCCCGGGCCGGCCTTGAACGTGAGCGTCTTCGCCTGGGCGATCACGTTCGTTCCGGGGGTCGCGGTCGTCCCGATCACCGCGGGGTTCGAGCCCGTGGGGACGACGGAATAGTTCACCGAAACCGATGTGGTCGGAGGTTTCGAGAGCACGACCGGGAACATCATCGTGCGGGTCCCGTTCGTGTTGCCTTCGACCGTCGAGGAATCTCCGATCGAGATGTTGTTCGCGCCGACGACGGCCAGCGTTGCCGACGCCGGTCCGGACGGAAGGAAGGACCCGTTGCCGAGGTAGGAGGCGGTCAGGTCGTGGCTTCCCAGCGCCGGAGTCCCGATCGCGATGCTGGCGGTCGCGTCCGCCGCCAGGGTGCCGCTGCCGAGCAGCGACGCGCCTTCGAACACCTGCACCTGCCCTTCGGGCATCAGCGACGGGTCGGACGGCGCGGTGACCTGCACGAACGCGTGCGCGGTCTTGCCGAGGCCGACCGGTGTGCCGACGGCGGTCATCGTGATCGCAGTCGCGGCCGGTTCGCCGCCGGACGGAGACGGGTCGGTGAACGAGAGGTCCTGGGTCGGGAAACTCGGCATGTTCACCGACGTCGAGACGTAGACGAAGCAGGGCTCGAGCGCGGGCGGGGATGCGATGCACGAACGGTCGCCGTTGCCGATGGAGGTCTGGCGGGCCGTGACCTGAGGTCCGGAGATGGTGACCGGGCTCGTTGTCATGGTGCCCTGAGCCTGAAATCCGATCACCTCACAGTTCACGGAGTCGAGCACGCCGGTCGTCACGGTGAGCGTCGACGGCAGGGCCGTCCCGTCTGCATACGCGTTCCCGCATTCCGCGATCTGCACGCTCACCAACGGTCCCGGTGTGAAGCCGTCGAGCGTGACGGAGATCATCTGGCCGTCGGCCAACGACGAATTCGGTGTCACCGTGAGGATTCCGTCCGCGTGTGCCGCCGACATCCCGACCAAACCGAAGACCGCGGTCGCGACGACCGACACGATGATTGACGCACGCCATTTGGCAGCACTCACTCTGAACCCCCCCCGGGCACGCGACGGCGGACCCGCCCCGCCGTCCGGCGTGATCCTGCCATATCGCGGCCGTGCCGACGAGTCTCTGCCGAATGCCCGGCAGATATCCCGGTTCTTGTCAAGACCCCGATGACTCAATAAGGTGGCGCGGTTGGCGGGGGGAGCAGCAGCATTCTTTGCTGCGCCGCGGGGCATTGTCCTCCCGCTCGGGCTGGAGGATGAGATGCGGCTTCGCGTGTTCGCCGTCGTGGTTGCGGTGGCCATCTTGGTTCCCGTTCAGGCTGCGCAGGCAGTGATCTCGGGCACGAGCGGGTCGACGACGAAGATCTTCCCGCCGACGTGTGTCGACCAGGGCTGCGGGCTCGCGTCGAATACGACGAACTACGTGTGGGACGAGCAACAGGGCGTGACGCTGGCGTCCGACCTTCCCGTCGACATCACGACGACCGGTGACTACGAGTCGAACGCGGTCTCGCACCGTCGGGACGATTCCGGCCGGGACCATCGTCGACAGTCACTTCTTCAACGCCGAGCGCAGCGGCAACGGCACCACACCCATCACCCTCACCAGCACGCTCACCTTCCCCACCGACATCCTCGGCATCGCCGTCGTGCGCTCCAAGCTCACTTCGAGCAACGTGCTCGGCTCGCCCGGAACCGACTACTCCGTCGCAGGCACGGCCAACGGTCTCGAGCTCAGCCCGACCGGTGACGCCGTCATCGTCCCGAACCTCCGCACGGTGACCATCCGCGCGTCGACGACGCAACGACCGCGACCAGGTGCGCATCATCACCAAGCACGACGGGCCGCCGGTCGTGACGGCGGGCGGGCCCTACGCCGCGGTCGAAGGGTCGACCGCGACGCTCGCCGGTTCCGTCACCGACCCCGAGGGCGACCCCGTCAACACGTCGTGGTCGTTCGCGACGACGGCTTCCCCCGGCACCGTTTGCACGCGAAGGCAACACTGCGCGCTCACGCCCGACGGTCACCTGCAACGACGACGCGCTCGTCACCGCGACGCTCAGCGTCGTCCGACCCGTTCCACTCGCCGGTCACCTCGACCGCGAACATCACCTTCTCCAACGCCGCGCCGAGCCTCGGCGCGCTCACGGCGCCGACCGGGCAGATCCCGTTGGCCTCGGCCGTGAACGTCAGCGCGTTCGTTCACCGACGTCGGTACCCACGACACGCACACCGCAACGGTCGACTGGGGCGACACGACGAGCTCGAACGCGACCATCACCGAGTCGAACGGTGCCGGGACCCTGTCCGCGAGTCACACGTACGCACTGCTCGGGCAGTACACGATCCTCGTGACCGCTGCGCGACGACGACGGTGGACTGTCGACGCAGAGCGCCGTCGTCGCGATCAACGGTCCGCCGACCGCGAACGCCGGTGGCCCGTACTCGGGTACGGAAGGCACGGCGAAGGCACTCGCGGGCACGGCTTCGGATCCGGAGCACGACCCGCTGACCACGAACTGGACGATCACACCCACGAGCGAGGACCCTGGAACGACCTGCACGTCGACAGGCACCTCGTCACTCACGCCGAGCGTCACGTGTGACGACGACGCGGTGTTGAACGCCCAGCTCGCCGCCGACGACGGAGTCAACCCGCCGACGCTCGCGGGCACGACGATCACGATCAACAACGTGCCGCCGGTCATCGGGTCGGTCGACCGCGACCGCCGGTCCGGTGCCGGTCGGCGGAACGGTCAGCGTCAGCGCGCCGTTCTCCGACGCCGGTACGCACGACACGCACACCGCGACCGTCAACTGGGGCGACCTCAACACGTCGAACGCGAGCATCACGGAATCGGCGCGGTTCCGGGACCTTGAGCTCGTCGCACGCGTACGCCCACGCGGGCATCTACACCGTGACGATCACGCTGACCGACGACAACGGCGGGACCGACGTGCGTACCGCGCAGGTCCTGATCAACACGCCGCCGACGGTGAACGCGGGCGGCCCCTACGTCGGTTTCGAAGGTTCGCAGATGCTGCTGAGCGCGACGGCGAGCGACCTCGACGACGACGCGCTGACCTACTCGTGGACCTTCACCACCTCCGGCGGACCGGGAACGTCGTGCGCGGCGACCGGTGCGGGGACGCACGCCGCCACCCTGACGCTCGTCTGCAACGACAACGCCGTCGTCACCGCGACGATCAGCGTCAGTGACGGCGTCAACGCACCGGTGCAGAGCACCGCGACCCTCATCGTCGGCAACGTCGCCCCGACCTCCGGGACCGTGGTGCAGCAGCCGACGCGCGCCCTCGGGGAGCACGGTCGCGATCTCGGTGCCGTTCACCGACCCCGGTACGAACGACACGCACACGGCGACGATCGACTGGGGTGACTCCACGCCAGTCGAGCGGGATCGGTGACCGAGACGAACGGCTCGGGCACGGTCACGGGTTCGCACACCTACTCGCCGGACGCCCACTACAACGTCACGGTGACGATCACCGACGACGACGGTGGGTCGGTCGTCGACACGGGCGCGGTGCTGTCCGACACGACGCCGCCGTCGGTGACCGCGCGACGGTGTCGCCGGCGCCGAACGCGGCCGGTTGGAACAATTCGCCGACGAGCGTGAGCTGGTCGACCGTCGATCCGCTCTCGCCGATCTCGTCGAGCACGGGCTGCGACCCGACCACCATCTCGACCGACACGTCGGCGAGCGGAACCGTGTTGACGTGTACGGCGACGAGTCCCGGCGGATCGGCGTCAGCTTCGGCGACGGTGAAGCTCGACCAGGTCGCGCCGAACCTCGCGGGTACGCCGACGACGGCTCCGAACGCGAACGGTTGGTACAACTCGCCGGTCACGATCCACTGGGCGTGCTCCGACGCGCTCTCGGGCCTGGCCGCGGCCTGCCCGCCCGATGCCACGTTGAGCTCGGAAGGGACGGCGGTCACCGCGTCGGCGTCCGTCTCCGACGTCGCCGGCAACTCGACCAACGCGGCGAGCAATCCCGTGCAGATCGACACGCACGCGCCGGCGACGACTGCTTCGACGCTCCCGACGTGGAGCAGCGGCGACGTGACGCTGATCCTGTCGGCGACGGACAATTTGTCGGGTGTGGCTTCGACGCAGTTCATGGTTGATGGTGGTGCGACGCAGACGGGTTCGTCGGTGCTGTTGGTGGATGAGGGCATGCACACGGTGCAGTTCTGGAGCACTGACAATGCGGGGAATGTGGAGGCGACGCATACGGCGACGGTGAAGATCGACAAGACGGCGCCGTCGATTTCGGTGTCGCAGTCGCCGCAGGCGAATGGGGCGGGTTGGAACAACACTGATGTGACGGTGACGTTCACGTGTGGTGATTCGTTGTCGGGTGTTGCGTCGTGTACGTCGCCGCAGACGGTTTCGTCTGAGGGGTGCGGGTCTGTCGGTGTCGGGTTCCGCGGTGGACAATGCGGGGAATTCGGCGTCGGCTTCGACGTCGTTGAATGTCGACAAGACGGCTCCGTCGATTAGTGGTGTGGTGCCGGCTGCGAATGTGAATGGTTGGTTCAACGCGCCGGTGACGGTGTCGTGGTCGTGTGCGGATGCGTTGTCGGGTGTGGCTTCGTGTCCGGGTTCGACGACGTTGTCGTCTGATGGTGCGGCGCAGTCGGTGTCGGGTACTGCTGCTGATACTGCGGACAACCTGCGTTCGGCGACGGTGAGCGGGATCAACATCGACCAGACCGCACCGACGATCGTCGCGTCGATCACTCCGGCGGCGAACGCCGGTGGTTGGAACAACTCGGCGGTCACGGTGCACTTCACGTGCTCCGACGCGACCTCGGGCATCGCGGCCGGCGACTGCCCCGCGGACCAGGTCGTCTCGGCGGAGGGTGTGACCACCGTGTCCGGTGCGGTCACCGACCGGGCCGGCAACGCGGCGACCGACTCGATCACCGTCAAGATCGACACGATCGCGCCCGGCATCGTCGGCGCCCAGACCCCGGATCCGAACGGAGCGGGCTGGAACAACACCGACGTCACCGTGTCCTTCAACTGCACCGACGCGGGCTCGGGTATCGCCACGGCGGGCTGCACCTCGCCGGTGAACGTGACCGACGGCGCGGCGCAGTCCGTGACCGGTACGGCGGTCGACCTGGCCGGGAACACCTCGACCGCGACCATGAGCGGGATCAACGTCGACACGACCGATCCGACGCTGTCAGGCACGCCGACGACGGCTCCGAACGCGAACGGTTGGTACAACTCCCCGGTCACGATCCACTGGGCGTGCTCCGATGCCCTGTCGGGTATCGCCGGCGCCTGCCCGCCGGACTCGGTGATCAGTAGCGAGGGTTCAGGTCTCACGGCAACGGCTGCCGTGTCCGACGTCGCCGGGAACTCCACGACCGCAACGTCGAGCCCGGTGAACATCGACCTCACTGCTCCGAGCACGACGGCGTCGAGCGCGCCGGACTGGTCGAACAGCAGCGTCACGGTCGCCCTGTCGGCGACGGACAATTTGTCGGGGGTGGCGTCGACGCAGTTTGTGGTTGATGGTGGTGCGACGCAGACGGGTTCGTCGGTGTTGTTGGTGGATGAGGGCGTGCACACGGTGCAGTTCTGGAGCACTGACAATGCGGGGAATGTGGAGGCGACGCATACGGCGACGGTGAAGATCGACAAGACGGCGCCGTCGATTTCGGTGTCGCAGTCGCCGCAGGCGAATGGGGCGGGTTGGAACAACAGTGATGTGACGGTGACGTTCACGTGTGGTGATTCGTTGTCGGGGGTTGCGTCGTGTACGTCGCCGCAGACGGTTTCGTCTGAGGGGTGCGGGTCTGTCGGTGTCGGGTTCCGCGGTGGACAATGCGGGGAATTCGGCGTCGGCTTCGACGTCGTTGAATGTCGACAAGACGGCTCCGTCGATTAGTGGTGTGGTGCCGGCTGCGAATGTGAATGGTTGGTTCAACGCGCCGGTGACGGTGTCGTGGTCGTGTGCGGATGCGTTGTCGGGTGTGGCTTCGTGTCCGGGTTCGACGACGTTGTCGTCTGATGGTGCGGCGCAGTCGGTGTCGGGTACTGCTGCTGATACTGCGGACAACCTGCGTTCGGCGACGGTGAGCGGGATCAACATCGACCAGACCGCACCGACACTGTCGGCCTCGGCGCCGCCGAGCTCGCTCGGCTGGTACTCGTCCGGTCCGATCACCGTCCACTGGACCTGCGCCGACAACCTGTCGGGCGTCGTCTCGTGCCCGGGCGACCAGGTCGTCTCGGCCGAGGGCTTCACGACCCTCGCGGAGACGATCACCGACCAGGCCGGCAACAGCACGACGGCCGCGATCACGATCCGGATCGACGAGACCGCTCCGACGATCGTCGGGACGGCGACGCCGCCCCCGAACGCGCACGGGTGGAACAACACCGACGTGAACGTGAGCTTCAGCTGTGCCGACAGCCTCTCCGGCGTGGTCGCGTGCTCCGGTCCGACGACTCTGCACGAGGGAACTGCGCAGTCGGTGACCGGGACGGCCACCGACGCGGCCGGCAACATCGGATCCGCGACGGTCAGCGGCATCAACGTCGACAAGACGCCGCCGACGCTGTCCGGAGCGGCAACGACGTCGCCGAACGCGGACGGTTGGTACGACTCGGCGGTCACGATCCACTGGACGTGTGCCGACGACCGTTCGGGTGTCGACGCGTCGACGTGCCCGGCGGACTCGACCGTGAGCAGTGAGGGCGCGGCCCAGCAGGTGTCGGGAACGGTCATGGACCTCGCGGGGAACGCGACGACGGCGTCGAGCCTGCCCGTGAAGGTCGACCTCACGGCACCGGTCTCGTCGGTCTCGGCGGTTCCGGCGTCGTACACGAACACCGACGTCGCGGTCACGTTGACGGCGACCGACAACCTGTCGGGTGTCGCGCAGACGGTGTTCTCCGTCGACGGTGCCCCGAACCAGACGGGCAACGCGGTGACGTTCACGACGAACGGCGTCCACACGCTGACCTTCTTCAGCGTCGACAACGCCGGCAACGTGGAGACGCCGCACGTCGTGACGGTGAGGATCGACAAGACGGCGCCGACGATCTCGGCGTCGCAGTCGCCGGCCGCCGAACGCGGCCGGCTGGAACAACTCGAACGTGACGGTGACGTTCACGTGCGGCGACTCGTTGTCGGGAGTGGCGTCGTGCACGGCCCCGACCACGCTCACCTCCGAGGGAGCGGGTCAGGTCGTCGCGGGTTCCGCGGTCGACAACGCGGGCAACACCGCGTTCGCCTCGGCGACGGCGAGCATCGACAAGACGCCGCCGACGATCGTGACGGCGTTGAGCGCCTCACCCAATGCGAACGGCTGGTACAAGGCCCCGGTGGCGGCTTCGTTCACCTGCGGCGACGCGCTCTCGGGTCTCGCGACCTGTCCCGCGCCGGTGACGTTCGGCGAGGGCCAGGCCCAGACCGCGACCCGCACGGCGACGGACATCGCCGGGAACGTCGCGACCGCGACGGCCGGTCCCGTCAACGTCGACCTGACGCCGCCGACGATCACCGCCGCGCCCGACCGGGCCCCGGACAGTGGTGGCGTCTACAGCGGCCCGGTGACGATCCACTTCACCTGTAGCGACGCGCTCTCGGGGATCGCGACCGGCGGCTGCCCGGCCGATCAGGTCGTCTCCGGGGACGGGACGACGACGGTGTCGGGGACCGCGACGGACCGTGCGGGCAACACCGCCGCCGTCACGGCGACCATCACCATCACGATCCAGTCCGTGCGGACGCAGAAGCAGAACGTCCTGATCCAGATCCAGTCCGCGCAAGCGAGCTCGCACCGCTTCGTCGACAAGCTCGTCCTCTTCCTGGCCGAGCACGCGGTGGCGGCGTCGATCGACCCGTCGCTGTGGGGGACCGGCAACTTCTTGCAGGTCCACCGCGGGGTCATCGTCTTCGAGGCCGAGGACCTCGCGGTCCTCGAGCTCGAGGTGCTCCTCGCCGACCCGGGCTCCCAGGTTCCGGACGCGACCTTGAAGGGTTGGATCGCGACGCTCACGAACGCCGACCGGATCCTGGCGACGACCCAGATCAACGCGTCGATCGCGGCGCACGGTACGGCGAGCCTGATCGCCCAGAGCCAGTCGTACCTGGCCCAGGGAGATTCGCTGACGGCGTCCGGCAACAACGTGCTGGCCATCAACGCCTACAAGAACGCGTGGAAGGCGGCGGAAGCGGCGCTCGGACGTCATTGCGACGGAGGCAACGATTCCGATGACCGTTGATCCGGCGACCATCGATCCGAAGACCATCGATCCGAATCGATGCGCGCTCCTGTCCCAAATGTCGGGGTTTCGGAGCGGTTTGAAGGCGTCGGGACCGGGCAATACTTGCCAAGACCTGGCAACCCGCGCCATGCTTGCCCCGGCGTGCGGAGCCGGGACGTTGCGGTAAGCGCACGCCGGCCAAGGGGGGACATGAGAGGGTTGGGATTCGCTATGGCGGGACGGCCGTGCCGTCGTTCGTCGTTTGCGCCTTCCTTCTGCTCGCGGTCCAACGCGTCGGCTGTTCATGATCGCTTTCAGGAGGAAAAAGAGTGAGACTGAGTTGGAGACGACGCCTGAGTGTCTACGCCGGGCTCGGGACGATGGCGGTCGCGCTCTTGAGCGTGGTCGGCGCAAACCCGGCGAGTGCTGACCAGACGATTTCGCACACGTTCGCCGGCGGTGCAGTGCACGGCGGTCATCGGTTCGGCGCACATCACCGTGTCGCAGGACGTGACGCGTCGGGTTCATCGCGCCTGACAGCGTCTCGCCGGGCCAGGTCTTCACGATCACCTTCCCCGGCGGGTCTCGCGACGCTGCCCACCGCGGCCAACGGCTTCACCGATCATCTCGTACGCCAACCTCTCGCTCACGTACGCGATCAACGGGACGACCTTGAACGCCGGGTTCGGTCTATCGAGCCCCGGCCACGGCCACGGTCGTCCCGACGGCGCCGCCGCACACGCCGGTGAGCATCGCGGAGTCGGCGAGCCTCAGCGGGAACCACTTCTCGTCAGGCAACCCCGGTCCCTTCGTGCCGGGCGCGCTGACCACGCCGACCATCACGGTGCAGGCGACCGCCCCGGCGTCGGGTCGATGACGATGAACGCATTCCAGCTCACGACGACGGCGAATCTATCGGTGGCCGGGCACCCTCCCGAGTGCGGTGACCTGCGCCATCCCGAACGACATCCTCGTGCACATCCCGGTCGTCAGACCGGTCACGACCACGCAACGGTCGCGTCGACCTCGACGACCGTCACCACGAGCACGTCGTCCACCCGCCGACATCGAGCTCGTCGGCGGCTACGACGACCACGACGGTCGCGGCCCACGACCACGACGGCTCGCGCCGACGACCACGGTCCCGGCGACGCCGTCACGCAGGGCGTCGCCCAGCGGTTCGGGCACGAATGTGACAACTGTGCACGGCGAACTTGCAGTCCGCCGTCTGCCCGCTTCTGCCGGACGGGACCTCCAACCGGTGACCGATCACGATCACGAGCCAACGCGTCGCCGGCGCCGCATCTCGGCCAGCCGATTACGCTCTCCACACGAGCGTCACCGTCTTGGTTCCGTCCGACCTGCTTGCTGAAGGGTTACGAGGCGGTCGTCCTGACCAGACGGTCAGCCGATCCCGTCGACGCTCGACCTGACGATCACGGGCTCGAACACGACCGAGAAGACGCACACGTTCACCACGTCACGCGGACCCGAAGATCATCGATTCACGACCCTGACGGCCGTCCCGAACAACGGCGACGAGACCGTCGACCCGCTGGCTTCGTGACGAGCGCGTTGCCGAACACGACGTGGCACCCGGTCAACGCCACGCCGAACGTGGTCTTCACCGAGAAGTCAGCGATCATCAAGGCGTCGCTCATTCGGCTCGCCGTTCGGAGCCGAGACGGTACACGATCACGGCGCTCCGCCGGTGTCACGACCGAACAGCTTCGTGGTCGTCGGTGCGACCGGTTCGGTGACCACCACGACAACGTTGCGCCATCGCAGGCTGTGACCACCACTACGGTTGCCGCCGGGGCCGCGGGCACGTTGCCCCGTACCGGTGCGAGCGTGGTCGTCTGGTTGATCTTCGCGGCCATCGCACTCGACGCCGGCATCGTCCTCCTGGTGGGGACGAAGCGGCGGGCGAGTCATCTGTTCAACCGCAACTGATCACGAAACGTACGTGAGCGGGGGCGGCGAGTTGACTCGCCGCCCCCGACTCGCGTCCTGACGGAGTCCGGAAAGCGGTTGGAGCCGGGCCAAAGCGGTCAAACCGGTATTGGCAGGGACTGGGAGCCTCTCCTACCATCCGCATGGGACCTGGCTCGTGACCGTGCGAGTAGGACGCCCGGGGGAGGCGAACGTGTCGGCGTCGGGAGGCGCGAAGCTCCGATCGAACTCGCGTGTTCGCGCGCAGCGCGCGCTCAAACGCGCGGCTTGCGTTCGTGATGGCATCCGGCCGCCCGTGTCCGGGGTCGTCGTGCTCTGTTACCACCGGGTCGGCCGACGCTCCACGGCGATCGAGATCGACCTGCCCGAGGACCGCTTCGACGCGCAGATCGGCGCGCGTCGCCGAGCGTGACGCCGCGGTCGGGATCGACGACGCCCTCACCGCGCTGTCCGCGCCCGTGGCGCCCGCTCGGGACCGTGTCGTCGTGTCGTTCGACGACGGGACGGCCGACTTCGTCGACGTGGCCCTTCCCATCCTCGTTCGCAGGCGCGTTCCCGCCGTGATCTACCTCGCCACCGATTTCATCGAAGGCAACCGGCCGTTCCCCGAGGGCGGGACCCCGTTGTCGTGGGCCGCAGTGAACGACGCGCTGAGCACCGGTCTCGTGACGGTTGGTTCGCACACCCATACGCACGCCCTGCTCGACCGGGTCGATCGTGCGACCGCCGTGGCCGAGCTCGACCGGTCGATCGAGCTGATCCGCGAGCGGACCGGCACGGACCCGGAGCACTTCGCGTATCCGAAGGCCGTCGCGGGCAACGCCGACGCGGTCGACGCGATCCGGGCGCGGTTCCGGTCCGCCGCGGTCGCGGGCACCCGCCCGAATCGCTACGGGCACACCGACCCGTACCGCCTCCTGCGCTCGCCCATCCAGTGCGCCGACGGCGACGAGTTCTTCGAGCGCAAGCTCGCGGGCGGGCTCCGGCTCGAGGACGACGTCCGCCGCCTGGTCAACCGCGTGCGCTACCTGGGAGCCACCGCGTGAGACTCCGTCCCCGCGTCATGCACGTGACCACGACCGACATCAGCCTGGTGCTGCTGCTCGGTCCGCAGCTCGATGCCATCCGCCGCGCCGGGTACGAAGTGATTGGTGTGTCCGCGCCCGGTCCCTATGTCGACGAGCTCGAGCAGCTCGGCATCACGCACGTCCCGCTCCGGCACGCGACGCGTTCGATGGCGCCGTTGCACGATGCGGCCGCGTTCGGCGAGCTGCGATCGGTGTTCAAGCGGTGGCGCCCGGATCTCGTGCACACGCACAACCCGAAGCCGGGCGTCTACGGCCGGGTCGCAGCCCGTGTGGCCGGCGTCCCCGCCGTCGTCAACACCGTCCACGGCCTCTATGCCTTGCCCGACGACGGCCTGCGCAAGCGGGCGATCGTCTACTCGCTCGAACACCTCGCGGCCCGGTGCTCACATGCCGAGCTGATCCAGAACGTCGAGGACATGGACGTGCTCCGGCGCATCGGTGTGCGCCGGGAGAAGCTGCACCTGCTCGGCAACGGGATCGACCTGAACCGCTTCGACCCGGCCGCGGTGAGCGACACCGCGCGCGCCGAGCTGCGCCGCGAGTGGGGCGTGCCCGCCGACGCCGTCGTCTGCGGTGTGGTCGGCCGGCTCGTGCACGAGAAGGGCTACCGCGAGATCTTCGCCGCCGCTCGCCTCCTGCGCGCGACCGCACCCGACGTGCACTTCGTCGTCGTCGGCCCTCAGGACGAGGAGAAGGGCGACGCGCTGACCGCGGCCGAGATCGAGGCCGCCGGTCGGGAGGACAACGTGCATCTCGTCGGTGCCCGGAACGACGTGGAGGCGTGCTACTCGGCGTTCGACCTGTACGCGCTCGCGTCCTACCGCGAAGGCTTCCCGCGTTCCGCGATGGAGGCGGCCGCGATGGGCCTCCCGATCGTCGCGACCGACATCCGGGGCTGCCGGCAGGTCGTCGACCACGGCCGGACCGGTCTGCTCGTACCGGTGCACGACGCGCCCGCGCTCGCCGCGGCGGTCGCCGAAATCGCGGACGATCCGGCGCGGCGCCGGCTCATGGCCGAGGCCGGCCGGGAGAAGGCGGCGAAGGAGTTCGACGACCAGCGGTGCATCGACATCACCCTCGCGGTCTACGAGCAGTTGCTCCACGGCTCGGCCCGGCCGGCGGTGAAGCGCGTGAGCGCCTCGCCCGAGGTGCGGTCGGCCACCGTCGCGGATGCGGCGCGGCTCGCGGAACTCCACGCGGAGCGCATCGGCGAAGGGTTCCTGAGCTCGCTCGGCCCGCGCTTCTTGACGCGGCTCTACCGGCGCGTCGCGCTCTCGCCGAACGCGTTCGCGATCGTCGTGTGCGAGCAAGGACGGGTCATGGCATTCGCGGCCGCGTCGGCCGACGTGAGTCGCTTCTACAAGGAGTTCGTCGTCCGCGACGGCGTGATCGCGGGCCTGCGCTCGGCGCCCCGGGTCCTGCGCTCGATCCCGCGTGTGCTCGAGACGTTGCGGTACCCGGCGCTCACCACCGAGCTCCCGAAAGCGGAGATCCTCGCGGTCGCCACCGACGCGTCGGTCCTCGGGCAGGGCTACGGCAGCATCGCGCTGACCCGCGCGACACGCGCGAGCTCGAGCGCCGCGGCTGCACGACCGCGAAGGTCGTGGCCGGCGCGTCGAACGACTCGGCGCTGCGTCTCTACCGGCGGAACGGATTCGCGACCCGCACCGAGATCTCGGTGCACGGCGACGCACCTTCCGAGGTCCTGGTTTGGCCTTCGTCGTAGCGTTCGTCATCGCCGCGATCGCCACGCCGCTCGCGATCCGGGCCGCGCTCGCGCTGGGTGTGCTCGATCGACCCGGCCCGTTGAAGGTCCACGCGCAACCGGTGCCGTACCTCGGTGGCGCCGCGCTGTTCGTCGCCGTCGGCGTCGTGCTGCTCCCCACCCACCCGAGCTGGCTGATCCCGCCGGCACTCGCGTGCGGGCTCGGCATCGCCGACGACCGCTTCGACGTCCCGCCGATCGTCCGGCTCGCGGTCGAGATCGTGATCGGGGCGGTGGCCGGGGTCGTGGTGCCCGCGCCGGGCCGGGTCGGTGGTCTCGTGACCGCGGTCGTCGTTGTCGGCCTGATGAACGCAGTGAACCTCATCGACGGCCTCGACGGCCTCGCGAGCGGTGTCGCCGCCGCGTCCGCACTCGCGCTCGCGATCGTCGACCCGGGCCTGCGCGCGCTGGCGCTTCCGGTCGCGGGCGCGTTGATCGCGTTCTTGTTGTACAACCGGCCGCCGGCGCGTATCTATCTCGGCGACGGTGGCGCGTACTTCCTCGGTGCGGTGCTCGGCATGTTGATCGCGCTCTCGTTGCACGGTGGTACCGCCCACTGGTTCGCGGCGCCGCTGTTCGTCGCCGTTCCCGCGGGCGACACCGCGATCGCGATCATGCGCCGGCTGCGGGCGCGCCGCCCGGTGATGAGTGGTGACCGGAGCCACGTGTACGACCAGCTCGTCGACCGGGGCTGGGCGCGCGGATGGGTCGCGGCGACCTGCGTCGCGGTGCAGACCGTTGTCGGAGCGATCGCCGTCGTCGCGTGGCGACTTCATGCAGGGGAGGCAGTTGTGTTGGCGTTCGGTGCAGTTGTTGTGTTGGCCGCGGCCGCGGTGGGCTTCGGGTTCACGAATCCGGCGGCGGCGTCGTGAGCGGGCTCGCCCGTCTCGGCGGTGACGTCGCCTTCCCCGAGGGTGTGCCGTTCGTTCGCCCGCCCGTGCCGAATCTCGAACGCTTCGTCGAGATCCTGAAACCGTCGTGGGACAAGGGCATGCTCACCAACGGCCCGCTCGTGCGCGAGTTGGAAGCACGGGCGGCCGAGGTGTTGGAGGTCGACCACGTCGTCGCGGTGTCGTCGTGCACCACCGGACTCATGCTCGCGTTGCGCGCGTTGGGCATCACCGGCGACGTCGTGATGCCTTCGTTCACGTTCTCGGCGTCGGCGCATGCCGTCGTGTGGAACGGTGCGAAACCGCGGTTCGTCGAGTGCCGGACCGATACGTTCCAGATCGACGTCGACGACGCCCGCGCGCGGGCTACGGGCGCGGACGCGATCCTCGCGACGCACGTCTTCGGCGCGCCCTGCGACGTCGCCGGACTCACCACCCTCGCGGGCGAGCTCGGGATCCCGCTCGTCTTCGACGCCGCGCACGGGATCGGGGCGCGTGCCGGCGGCGTCGCGCTCGGCGGGTTCGGTGACGCCGAGGTCTTCAGCATGACCCCGACGAAGCCGCTCGTCGCGGGCGAAGGCGGTCTCGTCGCGACGCGCCGCGCCGACATCGCCGAACACGTGCGCCTGGGTCGCGACTACGGCAACCCGGGCAACTACGACACGCAGTTCGTCGGGCTGAACGGGCGGCTCTCGGAGATGCACGCCGCGGTCGCGCTCGCGTCGCTGGAGTCGTACGACGACAACCAGGCGCGGCGTTTCGAAGTGGTCGAGCGTTACCGATCCGGTCTCGCGCCGATCCCGGGTGTGCGCATGCAACACGTCAACGCGGGCGACGTCTCTTCGTACAAGGATCTCACGATCGCGATCGACGCCGACGCGTTCGGCGTCGACCGCGATCTGTTGCGCGGCATCCTTTCCGAGGAGGGGGTCGACACCCGCACGTATTTCGACCCGCCCGCGCACCGGCAGACCGCGTACCGGGACGTGGCCGCGGGCCCGCTGCCCGTGACCGACGCGGTCGCGGCATCGGTCGTGAGCCTCCCGGCTTACCCCACCCTGGGCAAGGACGTCGTGGACGGGATCATCGAGATCATCGAGCGGGTGCACGAGGGCGCGAATGACCTGAATCGGGGAAATCAGGGGCGCTGAACGTCGCGGAAAGTGACATTGAGACGAAGAGAAAAGAAAAGCGGCCGTCGCCCTTGCGGGTTGGGCGGTTGTCTTCCAAAATCTGCCAGGTGCATTCGTCTCGCGACGAGGCACGGGGGGAATCGGGACGGCAGTCCCGGATTACTTCGGGGGGAGTGATTTGAGCGCAGGACGGGGTGTCAGCACCCGTTGGCTACCGCGCACCGTGAGTGGTCGTCACGTCACCCGCGCCGCCGTCGACAGTGCGGCCTGGGCCGTCGCGCTCATCTTCTGCACCGTGCTCCGACTCGGATCGAGTGGGCTCGCGGTCTGGCGGCTCTCGATCATCATCCCGGTCGTCATCGTGGTGCAGCTCGCGGCCGGATTCACCTTCGACCTCTACCGGGGCCGCTGGGTCTTCGGTTCCGTCGAAGAGGTAGCCGCGGTCGCACGCGCGGTGATCATCGCGGGCAGCGTCGGCCTCGTGCTCGACACCGTGGCCTGGAAGGAACGCCCGATCCCGATCTCGGCGATGCTCGCCGGGGCATCCATGGCCCTGCTGCTCATGGCCGCCGTTCGGTTCGGTTGGCGCATCGAGAGCGACCGGCGCGTGCGCCGCTCCATCGGTGACGGTGCGCGTGTCGTCGTGTTCGGCGCGGGCAGCGGCGGTCGCCGGGCCCTGCGGGCGATGATGTCGGACGCATCGAGTGGGTACGTTCCGGTCGCGTTGCTCGACGACGACCCGACCCTGCACGGGGTCAGGTACCGCGGTGTCGAGGTCGTCGGCGATCGCAACGACATGGCGCTGGTCGCGACGAAGTACCGCGCGCGCATGCTCGTCATCGCGGTCCCGAGCGCGACCGGGCCGTTGCTGCGTGAACTCTCCGAGCTCGCGCAGCGTGAAGGTCTCGAAGTGCGTGTGCTGCCCTCGGTGAGCGAGCTCCTCGGCGGCGAGGTCAGGGTCGTCGACATCCGCGAACCAACCGACCGCGACCTCCTCGGCCGTCATCACGTGGAGACGAACCTCGACGAGGTCGCCGCGTACCTGCGCGGGAAGCAGGTCGTCGTGACCGGCGCGGGCGGGTCGATCGGCTCGGAGCTCTGCCGCCAGATCGCGCAGTTCCAGCCCGCGGCGCTGATCATGCTCGACCGCGACGAGTCGGCGTTGCACGCCGTGCAGCTCTCGATCGAGGGGCGCGCGCTGCTCGAGTCGCCCGACCTCGTGCTCCTCGACATCCGCGACCGTCACCGGGTGCGGGAGTTGTTCCGCGAGCGACGCCCGCAGGTCGTGTTCCACGCCGCGGCGCTGAAGCACCTGCCGCTGCTCGAGCGGCATCCGGTCGAGGCGCTCAAGACGAACGTGTGGGGCACGCTGTCGGTGCTCGAGGCGTCGGCCGCGGTCGGGGTCGAGCGTTTCGTCAACATCTCGACCGACAAGGCCGCGAACCCGTGCAGCGTGCTCGGCTACTCGAAGCGGGTCGCCGAGGGGCTCACGTCGGGGTTCAGCCAGAACGCCGACGGCCGGTATCTCTCGGTCCGGTTCGGCAACGTCCTCGGCAGCCGCGGCTCGGTCCTCACGTCGTTCCAACGCCAGCTCGAGCTCGGCGGACCGCTCACCGTCACCCACCCCGACGTGACGCGCTTCTTCATGACCGTCGAGGAAGCGGTGCAGCTCGTGGTCCAGGCCGCGGCGATCGGCGAGGGCGGCACCGCGCTCGTGCTCGAGATGGGCGAACCTGTGCGGATCGCCGAGGTCGCCGAGCAGCTCGCGCAGACGCACAAGCCCGCCTGCTCGATCGAGTACACCGGCCTGCGGCCCGGCGAGAAGATCCACGAAGAGCTGTTCGGTGAGGGCGAGTTCGCGACCGCGAGCGCGCACCCGTTGATCCGATCGGTCGGGGTGCCGTCCCTGTCGGGTGACGACGTCCGGCACCTGCAAACGACGATCAGTCCGCACGAGGCGCGTGAGGTGTTCCTGCGGCTCTGCGCCCGGATGTCGATGAGCCTCGGCGTCGAGCCCGCGCTCGATCTCTGGGACGAGAAGGACGAGATCGATCTCGTCCAGCTCGAAGAGGCGGCCGCGCCGAGCGTCACCGCCGACTGAACCGATCGGCGACCGCCCGCCGCCGCGGGCCGCGCCACTCAGCCGCACTCCTCAGCCGAGGTCGCGCAGCCAGTCGACGGTGAGGGCGAGGCCCTCGTCGATGTCCGACCTTGCACGCGAAGCCGAGATCGCGTGCCGCCGCGCTCGCGTCGGCCTGGCTCAGGCGTACGTCGCCGGCCCGGGGCGCGACGAAGTGCGGCTCGGGGCGTCGACGCCGAGCAGCTCGCCGAGCATGCGCAAGAGGTCGAGCAGCGACGCCGTCGAACCGGCCGCGATGTTGTAGACGCGTCCGGAGCACACGTCGGCGGGCGCGGCCGCGGCCGCGAGGTTCGCGGCGACGACGTCGGTGATGTAGGTGAAGTCGCGCGACTGCAGGCCGTCGCCGTGCACTTCGGGGGCGGTGCCGTGCAGCAGTGCGGCGACGAACAGCGGGATGACCGCGGCGTAGGTCGCGTCGGGTCGCTGCCGCGGGCCGTACACGTTGAAGTAGCGCAGCGCGACGGTCTCGAGCCCGTACAGCTCGGCGAAGACGCGGCAGTAGTGCTCGGCCGCGAGCTTCGTGACGGCGTAGGGCGAGCGCGGCAGCGAGCGGTGCGCTCTCGGGAGTCGGAACCTGGGCGGCTCCGCCGTAGACGCTGCTCGACGAAGCGTGCACGACGCGGCGGACGCCGGCGTCGGCCGCCGCTTTCAGGATCGTGAGCGTCCCGTGCGTGTTCGCGGTGTCGGTCGTGAGCGGCTGCTCGACCGAACGCAGCACGGCCTTGTGCGCGGCCTGGTGGAACACGACCTCGCAGCCCTCGACGGCCCGGCGCGCGGCCGCCTCGTCGGCGATCGAGCCCTCGACCAGTGTCGCCCGCTCGGGTGCACGTTCGCGGCGAAGCCGGTGCTCAGAGTCGTCGAGCACGACGACCTCGTCGCCGCGGGCGACGAGCGCGTCGACGAGGTGCGATCCGATGAAACCCGCGCCACCCGTGACCAGGACTCTCATCGCGCCGGAGGCTAGCCGGCCGGCTCGCAACGCTCCCGTCGACGGTCGACTCCGCGCTCGGCGCTCAATATCGTCGTCCCCGGGCAACGGGGCTCCGAGCGGGGAGAGGGCGTTGACGGACGACAGCGAGATTCGTGCCGCGCTTCCCGACTACGACGGTCGAGGGCGAGATCGGCCACGGCGGCATGGGCGTCGTGTTCCTCGGCCGCCATCACTCGGCTCGGGCGGATGGTCGCGATCAAGGAGCTGCCGCCGAACTTCTCGGCCGATCCCGAGGTCCGCCAGCGCTTCTCGACCGAGGCCCGCACGCTCGCGTCGCTGTCGCACCCGCACATCGTCCCGATCTACGACTACGTCGAGCGCGACGGTCTGTGCCTCATCGTGATGGAGCAGCTCCCGGGCGGGACGGTCTGGGACCGGTTCACGACGACGGGTCTGACCCCGCCGACGGCGTGCGCGGTCGCGCTCGCGTGCTGTGCGGCGCTGCAGCACGCGCACGACAAGGGCATCCTGCACCTCGACGTGAAGCCCGACAACCTGATGTTCGCGGTCGACTCCGGCGATCCGGGTCACCGACTTCGGGATCTCGCAGGTGTTGAGCGGTGACCAGACGCTCGGCACGCGCGACGGGCAGGTTCTCGGCACGCCCGCGTACATGTCGCCGGAGCAGGCACGCGGCTCCGACCTCACACTCGCCTCCGACGTCTACAGCACCGGCGTCATGCTGTACGAGCTCCTGTCGGGCCACCTGCCGTGGGTCGGTGCCGAGACCGCGACCGAGCTGTTGCTGAAGCGGCTCCGCGAAGACCCGCGACCCGCTGCGACGTCGATCGCGCCGCAGGTGCCGAAGGCGCTGGCCGATGTCGTGATGCAGCGCGATCGAGCGCGAACCCGAGGACCGCTACACGAGCGCGGAGGAGTTCGGCGTCGCCATCGCGACCGCGTGCGCCGACTCGTGGGGACCGGGTTGGCTCGATCTCGCCGGCGTCGCGATCATCGGGTCCGAGAAGCTCTCGATCGCGGCGCGTACGACGCGCAGCCAGCCCGCGGCGACCGGTTCGGTCCCCGCGCGGACGCGCACGACGGGTGCCGCGGCCGCGCGGGTCGCGCCGGAGACGGCGATCGGTTCGGCCCTCGATCAGCGCGTCACCGGCGCGGGCGAGACGATCGCGGCGCCGACCGGCGACGCGCCCGCGGTGACGGGTACCGCCGCGACGCAAGCCGCCGCCGACGCGGTCCCGGCGGCCCCCGCGCCGCCGGCCGCGCCGCCGCAGTTCGAGGCCGTGCGGGCGGCCGGCAGCGAGCCGCGCATCGGCGGTGCCGACTTCAACGCCATCGACCGCCGTGCCCTGGTAAGCGTCGCCGACGTCGTTCGCGCAAGCCGCCGAATGCCGCCCGCCCGCTGGCGCTCGCATTGGTGTTGCTCGTCGCCGCGGCGCTCGCCGGCGCATTCGTCTTCTCTCCGGTGAAGCGGTCGGGCACGCTGAAGGCCAACGACCTCCGCCTGGGTGCGGTCGCCGTCGGCACGAAGCCGGTCGTCCTCGACCTGTCGTCGAACGTGCCCGTCCGCGTGCGGAATGCCGGTGACGCCGCACTCGCCGACCGCGCGACGCTGAAGCTCAGCCTGGCCGGCCTGCCGCTCACCGACGCTGTCGACGCCGCTGCTCAAGGGGGCCGGCGAGTTCGACACCAAGGTGCCCCGTCACATCGCGCACGGGTTCGCTCACCGGCCGGGTCGCGCTCTACGCGAAGTCGAAGCAGATCGCGTTCGCGCGAGTTCCAGATGCAGGCGAAGCAGCCGTGGTACCAGACCGCGGAGGGGATCGGCGCCGTCCTGATGATCCTCGCCGGGCCTGGCGTACCTCGAAGGCGCCCTGCGGCTGCTGCGGGGTGGTCGGCGGCGAATGTCGGTCATTTGTCGGATCTGCGATCTCCGCCGCGATCGTGGCGATCGGTGCCGCGGTGCTGGTCGCCGCGCTCGGTCACGCCGACGTCACGGTCCCCGGGCTGGTCGCCGTCGCGCTCCTGGCGGGGCTCGCCGGCGCAGCATTCGGGACCGCCGCCTACCGGCGGGGCGTGCGGCGGACCATGCGGCGCGCCGTGCGCCGAGCCGCGCTCGCACCGGCCTCCGTCTAGCCCGTGAAATTTCCCCGGGCGCGCCCCGGGACACAGCGCAGGGAATCGACTACGCTTCGTGATCAATGCGGGTAGGTTCGAGGACGGTGGGGGCCGGACTCGTCGCGGCGGTCGCGTTCGATCGCGATGGCGACGATGAGTCTCGGAGCGGGGGCGGGGGCCGGCGCGGCCACGGTTGCGTCGTCGCGCCTGCACATCACCGCGGCGACGATCGGTGACCGGTCGTTGCTCTCGGGCACACGTTCCAACCCGATCGTCATCAATCCGAAGGTGCGCCAGCAACTCTCGATGACGGTCCGCAACGACGGGACGAGCACGGTGGCGATCCGCTACCTGCGGCTCACCGGTTCGTTGCTCAACGTCCACTTCGTGCGTTACCAGGCGAGCGCGAACGTCGACGTCGCGCCCGAGGCGACCAAGACGATCTCCGTGCCCGGAGACTTCTTCGACGTCGACGGCGTCGCCACCGGATACATGAACGCGACGATGCAGGTTGTCGACCAGCAGCGTTCGATCCTCGCGTCGCAGGCGTTCGTCGCCGACGTGCAGGGCAAGGTGGCGTCCTCGGTCGGCTTGTTACTGCTCGAGGCGTTCGTGTTCGCGATCGTCGGCCTCGGCGAGATCGTGATCGGGCTGGCGCGGCGCCGGCTCCCGTGGAACCGGTTCATGCGCGCGATCTTCTTCGCGCTGACGGCCGTGAGCGTCGTCATCACGATCGTCGTCGGTGCCGCGATGAGTCGTGACGCGCTGTTCGGTTCCTCGACCTGGATCCCGGCGGTCCTCATCGCCGCGCTCATCGGGTTCGTCCTCGGTTACCTGTCGCCCGGCCAGATCGACCGCAGCGCCCGGGACGACGACGAGGACGCCGACATCGACCTCGTCGCCGCGGAGGCGGTCGCACGCGCGAGCGGCGAGTTCAAGCGGACGACGGGCAGCGTGCCGTCCCACGCGTCGGGCGAGCACAGCGGCGCGATCTCACTCGTCGAGGGTTCGCAACAGTCGGGCGAGTTCGCCCCGCTGCGACAGCACACGTCGGGCGAGTTCGAGCCGCCGGAGCAGCACACCTCGGGCGGTCACGACCGGGTGGAGTGACCGCGGTCCGCCGACGCGGCCGGACCGTCGGACCGCTCGGACCTTCGCACTCAGTCGCCGACGAAGTTCTCCCAGAGCAACGGGTAGACCAGGTGGTCGCCCTCGATGCCCTTGTGGGCGACGAGGCGCGGTTCGCCGAACGCGAGGTCGCCGCGCGCCGACGCGATCTCGTGCACGAGCGACGACACGAGGATCTCGCGTCCCATCGCCTGGCTCGCGACCCGGGCCGCGATCATGACGTGACGACCGAAGATGTCGTCGCCTTCGGCGATCACCTCGCCGGTGTGGACACCGACGCGGATGCGCACCGAGCCGTCCTCGTCGAGGCTTTCCGCTTCGGCCAACTCCTGTTGGACCGCGATGACACAGCGCAGCGCCCGCCGTGCGCCCGGGAACGTCAGCATGAACCCGTCACCCTGGTTCTTCACGACCCGTGCCCGAGAACCGCTTCACGTTGCGGTGAATGATCTCGTTGTGCTTGTTCAGCACCTTCATCCACGCGGTGTCGCCCATTGAGGTGGCGCGTTCGGTCGACGACTCGATGTCGCTGAAGACGATCGTGATCGTGCCCTCGAAGTCCTGGGAGTCGAGCAGCTGCTTGGTGTTGCGGACCGAGCGGGCGACCGCGTCGATCGACGTCTCGCGCGAGCCCGCCGGACCCGAACCGGCGGCGCGTACCGCGCCGTCGCCCGAGCTGACCGTCGTGGTGCGCGCGCCCTCGGGACCGAGGGTGGAGCGCGCCCCGTCGGTCGCGGCCTCGAGCTCGATCGTCGTGTCCCCGATGCGCACGACCGAGCCCGGCAGCAGCAACGCCGGCATGTCGACGCGGGTCCCGTCGAGGAAGGTGCCGTTCGTGCTCTTCAGGTCCTCGATCATGACGTCGCGCCCGCGCATCGTGAGCAGCAGGTGCCGACGTGACGTCTGCGAATCCGCGATCAGGAGACCGTCGCACTCGCGCCCGATCTCGAGCGACTCGGCCACCTGGACCCGCAGTGGTTTCCGATTCGGTTGGTTGACGATGATGATCGGAAGGCTCAATTGGCTGGCTCGGTCCTCCGCCGGCAGACCTACGGGGCCCCACGATATACCAGCCGAATTTGCCGGAACGCGCGCGATCGGCGTCGCCGCGAGCGGCGGCGTCCCGCCTGGCTAACGTGGCTCCCGCCCGCGGCGGCGACGGGGGAGACGCATGCCCATCCACTACGAGTCCGACGTCGACCACGTCGTGGTCATCACCATCGACCGGCCCGAGGCGCGCAACGCGTGCGACATGGAGCACTTCAAGCTGCTCCGCGAGGCATGGGAACGATTCGCGGCCGACGACGCCGCCTGGGTCGCGATCGTCACCGGCGTCGGCGAGGCCTTCTTCTCGGGCGCCGACCTGAAGAAGTACGTCCCCGAGATCACCAAGTTCCAGGCGCAGATCGCCGAGCAGGGCCTCACCGAGATCGACGGTTACCGGATCGACGACGGCGTCCGGGCCGTGCTGCGCAACTGGCCGCTGTACAAGCCGGTCATCGCCGCGGTCAACGGCTTCTGCACCGCCGGCGGCATGGAGATGCTGGGTGGGTGCGACATCCGCGTCGCGTGCCCGGAGGCGAAGTTCGCGGTCATGGAGCCCAAGCGCGGGCTCTTCGCCGGCGGCGGCACGACGGTGCGGCTTCCCCGGCAGATTCCGTGGGCGCAGGCGATGGAGTTCCTGCTGTGCGCCGACCTCGTGCCGGCACAGCGTGCACTCGAGATGGGCCTGTTGAACGCGGTCGTCCCCGCGGGGCGATCTGCTCGAGGCCGCACGCGACGTACGCCGCGCCGCATCATCGCCAACGCCCCCCTCGCCGTGCAGGCCACGAAGCAAAGCGCACTCCAGGGCCTGTACTTCGACGAGGACCTCACGCGGCAGCTGCGCGCCGCGGTGCGCGAGTTGCGGGTGGCCGTCGCCGACGGGGCCGATCCCGATCGCGGCGGCCGCGATCCTCGAACGGCTCGGCAAGGAGTTGCGGTCGCCGTTCGAGAAGGAGTCGAAGCTGTCGAGCGCGATCTTCCGGACCGAAGACGCCAAGGAGGGCCCGAAAGCCTTCGCCGAGAAGCGACCGCCGGTGTGGCAGTCGCGTTGACGGTCGACCCCCGCACCCCCTGCATCATCGGTGTCGCGGCGCGCACCTGGCATCCCGAAGAAGTCGGGGTCGCCGGCTGCGCCCGAGCCGCTTGCGATGTGGGAGGAGGTCGCGCGTGCCGCCGCGCTGGACTCGACGCGCCCGGCGCTGCTCGAGCAACTCGAGAGCATCCAGATCGTCTACTGCCAGACCTGGCAGTACGACGACGCGGTCGCGCGGCTCGCCGCGCGCCTCGGCGCGCAGCCGGCGCACCGGCACTACTCGGGGATCGGCGGAACGACCACGCAGCAACTGGTGAACGCGACCGCCGAGAAGATGCTGGCGGGGGACGTCGACCTCGCGCTGATCACCAGTGCCGAAGCCCTCGCGACGCAGCGCGCCTTCAAGAAGCGCGGCGACCGCTACCCCTACTCGTTCAAGCCCGACGAGAAGCGCCCGTTCCCGTGGGAGTCGCCGCCGCACCCGGTCGAGGTCGCGCACGAGGTCTTCCAGGCGTGGCTCACGTTCGCCGTGTTCGACAATGCCCGCCGCGCCGCGCGCGGCGAAGCGTTCGACGAGTACCGCGCCGGCATCGGCCGGATGCTCGCGCCGATGACCGAGGTCGCGGCGGCGAACCCGAACGCGTGGTTCCGAGCGCGGCGTGACGCGGCCGAGATCGTCACGCGCGCGCCCGAGAACCGGATGGTCGGCTACCCCTACACGAAGTACATGGTCGCGGTGATGGACGTCGACATGGCGGCCGCGCTCGTCGTCGCGACCCACGAACGGGCCGATGCCCTCGGCGTCCCGCCCGAACGCCGCGTCTATCTGCGGGGCTGGTGCTTCGCGAACGATCCCGTGCTCGTCGCCGAGCACCCGGACCTCGGCCGTTCACCCGCGATGCGCGCCGCGAGCACCGAAGCCCTGGCTCGAGCCGGGGTCGCCATCGACGACGTCGCGCACCTCGATCTCTACTCGTGTTTCCCGAGCTCGTTGCACTTCGCCGCCGACGCGCTCTCGATCGCTCCCACCGACGCACGTGGTCTCACCGTGACCGGCGGCCTCGCGTATCACGGTGGTCCCGCCAGCGGGTACCTCACGCACTCGATCGCTGCGATGGTCGAGCGCCTGCGCGCCGACGACGGCGGGGTCGGGCTCGTGAGCGGGGTCGGTATGCACATGACCAAGCACGTGTTCGGCGTGTACTCGGGCGCGCCGGCGTCCGGTCACGGCGCCGGCCTCGATTCCGGCACCCGCAACGGTGCCGGTCGTGCGCTACGGGCGACGGCGACGCCGTGGTCGCGGCCTACTCGGTGATCCACGATCGCGACGGCGCCGCGGCCGCGCGCGCTGCTCGTGTGCGACCTCCCCGGCGGCGCGCGCACCTACGCGATCCTCGACGACCCCGACGAGTGCCGCCGGGCCGAGGAGGCCGAGCTCGTCGGGGTCCCCGTGTCGTTGGTCGAGCACCGCGGTCGACGGGCCGCTCGGTCCGGGCACGGTGAACCGGGCGACGATCCGCGGGCGGGCATGACCGATCGGGCGCCGCCGGCCGAGCATGATTGACAAGGCGCGAAGCCATCCGTAGCTTCCACCGTTACACTCGTCGGTGGTGTGACCTGGGTCACACTTCAGATGCCGTTGCAACGTCGGTCTGACACGCCGGGACGCCCGTCCCGGCCGGAATCGGGGGGAACCGTGGTACGGAGTCGCAGGTCGCGTACTGACGACCGCAATCGCATTCGATCGCGACGCTCGCGGTGGTTGCGGCCGCCTGCGGCAGCAGCAGCAAGGGGACGCACCACCGAACACGGGCCCCGACGACGACCCTGGGCCTGAAGACGCGAACGACACCGGTCCCGGCGTCCGCGGCGGCAGCCTCATCTACGGCATCGAAGCCGACACCAGCGGTGGGTGGTGCCTCGCCGAGGCGCAGCTCGCGATCGGCGGCATCCAGGTGGCGCGTGCGATCTACGACACGCTGACCGCCCCCGGCGCCGACGGCAAGATCCACCCCTACCTCGCGCAAGTCGGTCACGGCCAACGCGAACTCCACGGTGTGGACGATCAAGCTCCGCCCGGGCATCAAGTTCAGCGACGGCAGCGCGCTCGACGCGCAGACCGTCAAGGACAACCTCGACGCCTACCGGGGCATGCTACCGGTCCGCAACCCGCTGCTCTTCACCTTCGTGTTCAGCGACATCTCCGCGGTGACGGTCGTCAACCCGCTCACGGTCGCCGTCACCACGAAGGTCCCGTGGACGGCGTTCCCGTGGTTCCTCTGGAGAAGCGGCCGCATGGGCATCATGGGCGAAGCGCAGGTCAAGGACCCGAAGAACTGCAACACCAACCTGATCGGCACGGGACCGTTCGAGAAGGTCTCGTGGGTAGTGCGGTGACAAGTTCGTCGCCAAGCGCAACCCGAACTACTGGCAGAAGGACTCGAAGGGCGTGCAGCTGCCGTACCTCGACCAGATCACCTTCGTGCCGCAGGAAGACAGCGCCAAGCGCGTGTCGCGCTCGAAGCCGGCGACTTCAACATCATCGAGAACGACGACCCGCTGCAGACCGTCGCGATGCGCAAGGAAGTCGCGAAGGGAACGTTGGCGGCAACGGAGTCGGACAAGTTCACCGAGATCAGCTACCCGATGTTGAACGCCACCCAGGAAGCCGTTCAACCACCTCTCGGCCCGCCAGGCGTTCGCCTACGCGATCGACCGCGACACCTACAACAAGATCCGCAACGCCGGCATCGAGACCAACGCATCGGGTCCGTTCGCGCCGGGCGTGCAGGGCAACCTCGCCGACGCCGGCCTGCCGACCTTCGATCCGGCGAAGGCCAAGGCCGCCGCCGCGCAGTACAAGCAGGAGACCGGGAAGACCCTCACCTTCACCATCTCGCACACCGCCGACACGTCGACCACCAACGACGCGGTCCTGTTGCAGCAGATGTTGAAGCGGTACGGCGGTATCGACGTCAAGTTGAACCCGGTCCCCGACCAGAGCACCCTGATCAACCTCGCCATCGGCCGCAAGTTCGACGCGGTGCTCTGGCGTAACAATCCCGGAGCCGACGACGACACCCAGTACGTGTGGTGGCACTGCGGCAACTCGCCCGCGGTCGGCAGCAACCCGAACGGCGCGGCGGCCTGCGACAACCCGGTCAACTTCGGCGGCTTCAACGACCCGATCATCAACCACGATCTGGATGCCGCCCGCTCGGCGCCCGACGGCCCGGCGCGCGACCAGCTCTACGAGGCCATCAACAAGGAATTCGCCTCGCAGCTCTGGATCCTCTGGGGTCAGTACGTGCTCTGGACGGTCGATTACAAGCCCGACGTGCACGGCATCCTCGGCCCGAACCTGCCCGACGGCGCGGCGCCGTTCCCGGGGCTGCCCACGGGGCACCCGGTGGCCGGACTGTGGTGCGACAACGGCAAGTGCTGACGGCTTGACGAACTGACTCGGAGGAGAGGGAGAAGACTGCGTGGAAGCGATCATCCGGCGACTGATCCAGCTGGTCGTCGTCCTCGTGATCGTCACCTTCTTCACGTCGATCCTCTCCGCTCTCCTCCCGGGTGACCCGGTCGAGACGATTGCGCCGTTCGCGACCGCGCAGCAGCGCACCGAGATCCGCGACTCGCTCGGTCTCGACAAGAACATCGTGGTCCGCTACGGCCAGTGGCTCGGCCACTTCGTGACCGGCGACATGGGCCGCGAATACGCGGGTGCCGGCGTGCAGGGCCCGTCGGTGTACGGCATCGTCAAGACGTCGTTGCCGCGCTCGTTGCTGTTGATGATCTACGTGCAGATCCTGACGTTACTGATCGCCATCCCGCTCGGCGTCTATACGGCGTACCGCGCGGGCACCCGATTCGACGCGGTCGCGAACGGGATCGCGTTCGGCTCTTCAGCGTCCCCGCATACGTCGCGGCGACACTGATGATCTTGTTCCTCGCGGTCGAACACAAGATCCTTCCATCCGAGGGTTGGGTCGCGTTCGGCACGAGTCCGGTCGAGCACTTCAAGCACCTCGTCATGCCCGTGGTCGCGATCACGATCGGGCAGTTCGCGATCTACGCCCGCCTCCTGCGCACCGACATGGTGGCCACCGCTGCAGGAGGACTACATCCTGATGGCGAAGAGCAAGGGGATCAGCGACCGGCGGATCCTCTGGCGTCACGCGCTGCGGCCGTCGAGCCTGACGCTGCTGACCGTGGCCGGCCTCAACGTCGGCAGCCTGATCAGCGGTGCCCTGATCATCGAGGTGATCTTCCACCTCAACGGCATCGGCTACCAACTCCAACAGGCGATCGCGACCCGGCAGTACATCGCGCTGCAGGACTTCGTCGCGGTCGTTGCGATCGTCTACGTGCTCGTGAACTTCGCGGTCGACTCCCTCTACCGCGTGCTCGACCCGAGGATCCGTGGTGCTCGAATCGGCTGAGACGCAACTCGCCGCGGGCGAGACCGGCGCCGACGGCGAGATCGACCCGTAGCGGTTCGGAGCCGAAGTTCAAGCGCGGGATCGGCATCATGGCCTGGATCTGCGTCGGCTGGCTCGGCCTGCTGGTGTCGCTCGCGGTCCTCGCGCCGGTCCTGCCGATCAAGGACCCGATCAACGGCGCCGACTTCCTCCACATCAACTCGGGCCCGTTCACGGCCGGGCACCTCCTCGGAACCGACGCCAACGGCAACGACGTGTTCAGCCGCGTCGATCTGGGGCGCGCAGGCCTCGCTGCTCATCGGCGTCGGCTCGATCATCTTCGGGACGCTGATCGGAGGGTTCCTCGGTATCGTCGCCGGCTTCAAGGGCGGCAAGACCGACTCGGTCCTGAGCGCGTTCTTCAACGTCTTCCTCGCGTTCCCGCAGTTGGTGCTCGCGCTGACGTTGGTGCTCGGTACTCGCGCCGTCATCGAAGGACGGCGCGGCCAGCTGGGGTCACCGGGTCTTCATCGTCATCCTCGCGGTCGGGCATCGTGTCGATCCCCATCCTCGGTCGCATCACGCGCGCCAACGCGCTCGCGTGGTCGCAACGTGAGTTCGTGATGGCGGCGCGCGCCCAGGGCGCGACCGACGTCGAGATCATGTGGCGCGAGGTCCTGCCGAACGTCATCCCGGCGATGCTCTCGATCGCGCTGCCTGAGCGTCGCGGTGGTCATCGTGCTCGAGGGTGCGCTCGCGATCTTCGGTCTCAGCATCCCGGAGCCGAGCCCGTCGTGGGGCAACATGATCGAGTCGCAGATCAGCAACCCGAACGCGGCCCGCATGGTCTGGATGGTGCCGTCGTTCCTGCATCCTCTCGACCGTGCTCGTCACTCAACTATCTCGGCGACGTCGTGCGCGCGAAGTTCGACGTCCGGGAGAGCGCGCTGTGATCCGACGCAAGCGCGCCGCAGCACCGGGACCGACCGTTTCGCCGACGCGCCGCTCGACGGCTCGCTCCTCGAGGTCGACGAGGTCAAGACGCAGTTCGTCGACCGCCCGCGGCCTCGTCCACGCCGTCGACGGCGTGTCGTTCACGCTCGAGCGCGGCAAGACGATCGGCATCGTCGGCGAGTCGGGTTGCGGTAAGTCGGTGCTGTCGCGCTCGATCATGGGACTGCTCCCGAGCAACGTCGTGCGGCACGGCAGCATCCGCTTCGAGGGCGACGAGATCGGGAACGCCAAAGGCAACGAGATGCGCCAGTACTGGGGCACGCAGATGTCGATGGTGTTCCAGGATCCGATGACGTCACTCAACCCCGTCATGCGGATCGGGAACCAGCTGACGGAGTCGCTGCGTTTCCACTTCGACGTGACCAAGGAATACGCGGACGAGACCGCGCTCGCGCTCCTCACGTCGGTCGGAATCCCCGAGGCCGAGCGCCGCCTGCGCGAGTACCCGCACCAGCTCTCCGGCGGCATGCGCCAGCGCGTGATGATCGCGATCGCGCTCGCCTGCGGTCCGAAGCTGCTCTTCGCCGACGAACCGACGACCGCGCTCGACGTGACCGTCCAGGCCCAGATCCTCGACCTGTTGCAACAGCAGCAGCGCGAGCGCTTCATGGCGATGGTGCTCGTCACCCACGACCTCGGCGTGGTCGCGGGCCGCACCGACGACATCGCCGTCATGTACGCGGGCCGCATCGTCGAACGGGCGCCGACGCGCTCGCTGTTCGAGCACACGAGCCACCCGTACACCGAGGCGTTGCTGAAGTCGATTCCCGAAGCTCGCACAGCCGAGCCACTCCAAGCTCGACGCGATCGCAGGCCGGCCGCCCGATCTCGTCGATCCGCCGCGGGGCTGCAAGTTCGCGGCGCGCTGCCCGTACGCGCAGCCGAAGTGTCTCGATCGAGGAGCCGCCGCTCGTCGATCCCGACGTGCCCGGGCACTCGTACCGTTGCTTCTTCCCGGTGGGAAGCCAGAGGGGTCGTGACGCGCTCGACCCGCAATCTCGCCGCGGGCGAGACCGCTACGGGTCTGCCCGTGCGCAAGGAAGGCGAGGCCGTCCTCACGGGGGTCACCGCCTGATGGCCGGCACGGGAACCGCGCACCTGCGTGCGCCGGAAGAGGCACTGCTGCGGGTCGAGGATCTCGTCGTCGAGTTCCCCGCCGGGCGCAGCGGGCTGAAGGTGCACGCGGTCCGAACATCAGCCTCGACGTGAAGGAGGGCGAGACCCTCGGCCTCGTCGGCGAGTCGGGGTGCGGCAAGTCGACGACGGGCAAGGCGATCATGCAGTTGCCGCCGCCCAAATCGGGCCGCGTGCTGTTCGAGGGCCGCGACATGGCCCAGCTCTCGGGCGACGGAGCTGCGCCGGACGCGCACGGCGATGAAGATGATCTTCCAGGACCCGATCTCGTCGCTCAACCCGCGGCGCAAGATCGAGGACATCATCGCCGAGGGCCTGCGCATCTGGAACATCGGCACGCCCGAGGAGCGCAGCGAGAAGGTCGACGACATGATGCTCGCCGTCGGCCTCGACCCCGTGCTGCAGCGCGGCCGCCGGCCGCACCAGTTCTCCGGCGGCCAGTGCCAGCGCATCTCGATCGCGCGCGTGCGTCGTCACCGACCCGAAGCTCATCATCTGCGACGAGCCGGTCTCGGCGCTCGACGTGTCGGTGCAGGCGCAGATCCTCAACCTGCTCGAAGAGATGAAGACCCGCTACGGGCTGACGCTGATCTTCATCGCGCACGACCTCGCGGTCGTGAAGAACGTGAGCGACCGGGTCGTGGTCATGTACCTCGGCAAGATCTGCGAGGTCGGCTCGCCCGACGTCGATCTACCTGCAGCCCGCGCACCCGTACACGCGCGGCGCTGCTCGACGCGATCCCGATCCCGGATCCGAGCGTCCGGCCCGAAGCGCGGCCGAAGGTCGTGGGGCGAGATCCCGTCACCGGTCGCGCCACCGTCCGGGTGCCGCTTCCGCACGCGTTGCCCGAAGGCGCAGGCGAAATGCGCCGACGAGGAGCCGCAGGTCCAGGAGGTCGAGCCCGGCCAGTTCGTCGCGTGCCATTTCCCGCTGGCGCCGGGGGAGACGCTCCCGACCAAGAACGGTGCCGCGCCATTCCCGAGCTAGCGGCGCGGACATGATCGAGCGCGGCGAGCCCGACCGGCGCGTCGGCGCTCGGTGTCCTCGCCGGCGCGATCGTGTTCGTGGGGGTCGTGAGCGTCGTGCGCGCCCGCTGCGGATCGGCCGACCTCTGGTACGACGACTCGTGGGTCGCGCTCTCGACCCGTGTCCCGCTGTCGAACGCAGTGCACAACGGCGTGACCGCCCCGGGTTTCACGGTCCTGATGCGCTGGTGGCTGGGGCTCGTGGCGGGGACGTCCTGGGCGCAGCTCGTCGCCCTCGTCGGACTCCTGTGCGCACCGGGTCTCGTCTTCCTCGCGGTCCGCACGGCCGGAGGTCCGCGCTGGGCGGCGGCGACCGCGGCGTGCCTGACCGCGGTGAATCCGATGTTGCTCGCGCAGAGCTCCCGCGTGAAGCAGTACACGTGGGAGTTCGCGTCGTCGGCCGCGATGATCGCCGTCGCCGGCGCGAGCCGGCGCGACGGTCGACGACCCGTTGGGTGGTCGCCGCGACCGTGATCGTCGTCCCGGCGACGTTCTTCTCGGCCTCGATGCTGATCCCCGGCGCGCTCCTGTTCCTCGTGCTGGCCGTCGGTCTGTGGGAAGCCGTGCGGCGGCGCCGAGGATCCGCTGCCCGTGCGGGTCGCGGCGGCAGCGGTTCGGGATCATGGTCGCGGGTCGGCCTCGTCGTGCTGGCCTCGGCGGCGGCGTTCCTCCGCCACTCGCCCCCGCGCTCGCGCAGTCCTGGCGCACGCTCGACGGCTTCATCGGGACCGGCCGCCCGGTACGCGAGATCCCGCGCCAGCTGTGGGCGGTCGTGCGCGGGTTCATGGACGGGTTCTTCTTCGGTGGCGCGAGCCTGCTGTTACTGATCCCGCTGGCGGTGCTGATCTGGTTCGTGATGCGCCGGTACCGCAGTGTCTGGTGGTTGTTGACCGCGCCGCTCGCCGCCGTCGCCTTGAGCGTCGCGCAGCGGTACCCGTTGGCGAAGCTCGGGTACGCGTGCGCGTCGACGCCTGGCTGATGCCCTGGGTCGCCGTGCTCCTGGCGCTCGCCCTCGCGGAGGTCGCGGCCGTCGCGCCGGTGCGCGACGGCGTCGCGCGCGTGCCGTGGGCGGCCCGGGTCGTCGTCGTGACCGTCGCCGCGGTCGCGCTCGCCGCGGTCGCCTGGAATCGCGCGGCGTCGTACCCGACGACGCATTCGCGCGCGGCGCTCGAGACGCTCGTGCAGGCGAGCGCGCACGGTCCCGCGTACATCGCGTACCAGGACGACCCGATCGACCTCGTCGCGCCGGGCCCGATCCGGATCGTGAACGACCGCACGTCGCTGCAGGGATACTCCGTCGCCGGGGTCGGCGGCGGGTTGCGGATACTGCACCTGTATCCCGGCGACGTGGCCGCCCGCGAGCTCCGGCCCGCGTGCGGTCATACCGCGGCCATCGCCGGTTTCGACATCCAGGCGGTCGAGGCCGTGCTGCCGCTCGTCGGCTGCCGGGCGCTGCAACGGCACGTCGACACGCACGGGACCGCGCGGGTCGACGACGACACGATCGTCGTCACGTTCGCGCCCGCGGCCGGGTAGCTGCGGTCGGCGGGGCGGGTCAGCTGCGCGGGAGACCGAGGATGCGCTGGGCGACGATGTTCTTGTTCACCTGCGTCGTGCCCCCGGCGATGGTCAGCGCGCGGCTGTAGACGCGGTCACGCGCCCACGGGCCGTCGAGCCCGTCGGGGCCGAGCACCTCGGTCGCGACCTCGGTGATGTGCTGCTCGGCCTCGCTCCACAGCAGCTTGGCGATGCTGCCCTCCGGACCCATCGCGCGCCCGTGGAGCTCGCGCCGAGATCGCACGCTCGGAGATGAGCTTGAGCAGCTCGCCCTCCATGTAGACGCGCGCGATGTCCTGGCGGATCACCGGGTCGTCGGCCGCGTTGCGTCCGTCGCCCATGGGCGTGCGCTTCGCCTCGTCGATGAGGCGCCGGATCTTCGACCGTGTCCCGAGGTGCAGCTTGGCGACGGTGCCCCGCTCGTACGCGAGGGTCGTCATCGCGACGCGCCAGCCTTCGTTCACCGGCCCGAGCGTGAGGTCGACGGGGACGCGCACGTCGGTGAAGAAGATCTCGTTGAACTCCTTCTCGCCGGTGATCGTCTCGAGCGGCCGCACCTCGACGCCGGGCAAGGTCATGTCGACGAGGAGGCAGGTGATGCCCTTGTGCTTGGGCACGTTCGGGTCGGTGCGCACGAGGAGCTCGCACCAGTTCGCGAGGTTGCCGAGCGTGTTCCACGTCTTCTGCCCGTTCACGACCCAGTGGTCGCCGTCGCGCACGGCCGACGTGCGCAGCGACGCGAGGTCGGAGCCCGCGTTGGGCTCGGAGAAGCCCTGGCACCAGATGTCGTCGCCGCGCAGCATGCGGGGGAGGAGCGTGCGTCTTCTGCTCCTCGGTGCCGTGCTCGATGATCGCGGGGGCGATGTTCGACAGGCCGAGCGGATTCAGCGTGCCCGGGCGCGTCCGCGCGGTGCATCTCCTCGGCGTACACGACCTGCTCCATCACGCCCGCGCCGCGGCCGCCCCATTCCTCGGGCCAGGCGATCGCCGCGAACCGCGCGTCGGCGAGCGTGCGGTTCCAGGCGCGGAGCCGCTCGAGGCGCTCGCCGCCGATCTCCATCGACGAGCCGCCGAGGCCGTCGCCCGCGAGCTCGGGCGGCAGGTTGGCCGTCGAGCCAGGCGCGGAACTCGTTGCGGAACGCCTCGGCTTCGGCGGGGTAGCTGAAGTCCATGGTGTCGTTCCCTCTCATCGGTCGCTCGCGCTCCGCCGATCCGAAGCGCGGCCTTCGGCGTCCAGCGGATCGGCTCCGCTGCCGCTCCTATTTCTCGATGCCGCCGCGCGAGTTGCTCGTCGAGCTCGCGTTGCCGGGCGATGTTCTCGGCGTGCAGCTCTTCGGTCGTGCGGACGCCGGCCGTCGACCTTCAGCTCGCCCATGATGTGCACCTCGCCGAGCGTCTCCTGCATGTAGCTCGGGCCGTCGGCGGTCGGGATGAACCAGCCGGTCGGGCACATCGTCAGCACCTCGACGAACGTGAAGCCCTCGCCCCGCAGCTGCGACTCGAACGCGCGCTTGAACATCTTGCGGGTGCGGGCGACGGAGCCGGCGTTGTGCACCGAGCCGCGCGCGACGTACGACGCGCCCTGCAGCTGGGCGATGAGGTCGCCGATCAGGATCGGGTAGCCGTGGTACTCGGCGTCGCGTCCGTCGAGCGAGTTCTTCGTGCGCTGGCCGATGACGCTCGTGGCCGTCATGTGGCCGCCGGTCTCGCCGAACACGCCGTTGTTCAGGAGGATGCACGTGACCTTCTCGCCGCGCGCCGCGGTGTGCAGCACCTCCTGCAGGCCCTCGTTGACCATGTCGCCGTCGCCCTGCAGCGTGAACACGAGCGAGTCGGGGAGCATGCGCTTCACGCCGGTCGCGACCGACGGCGCGCGCCCGTGCAGCGCCTGCACGAGATCGACGTCCATCGTGCCCGCGAACGACGTGTAGCAGCCGATGCCGGCGACCGCGATCGACTGCGGGTCGCGACGCCGAGCTCCTCGATCGTCTCGAGGAACTGGCGCACGGCGAGCGGCTCGCCGCACCCGGGGCACATGTGGTGCTCCTGGGTGAGCAGCAGGTCGGGCTTGAGCGCCTCGACCTTGCGGGCCGGGACCGTCGGAGCCGACGAGGTGTCGATGATCGTCATTTCTGGTGCTCCTGGATCTGGTACGAGTACTGCTCGTAGCCGGGGATGAGCGGGAGCTCGCGGTCTTCGTGCAGCGCGAGGATGCGCGCGGCGATCACCTCGACGTCGAGCATGCGCCCGACGCCGAAGCCGGAGTGGTCGGTCGACACGCCGCCGATGAACGTGACCGGCGCGCGGCCGGCGACGCCGATGCGCACGTCGTCGACCATCTGGCCCGCGCGACAGCTCGAAGCTCCCGACGCGGCGCACGTTCGGCCCGCCGCGCCTCCGCGACGGTCGTCGTACGGGAACGGCCAGAGCGTGATCGGCCGGACGTAGCCGATGCGGTGGCCGGCCTCGCGCAGCTGCTTGATCGCGTACTTCACGAACTTCGCGGGCGAGCCGAACGCGACGATGATCGTCTCGGCGTCGTCGCAGAAGCCGTCTCGACGCGCACCTCGCGTTCCATGAACGGGATCTTCGTCGCGATGTACTGCGCCTTGCCCTCCTGGCCCATCGCGGGCTGGCCGGCCTTGGCGACGCCGAGCGGCGTGACGCCCGCGGCTGCGACCGCTGCCCGGTCTGCGAACCGTCGACCGCCCAGTCCTTCGTCGGGCAGCTCGGGGAACGCGATCGGCTCGATCGAGATCGCCTCCTGCGTGTGCGCGAGGAGGTAGTCGCCGTAGATGAGCACCGGGTTGCGCCACTTGTCGGCGAGGTGGAACGCGAGCTGCACGTGCTCGACGCCTTCGCGCGACGTCCTGCGGCGCGAGCACGATGTGGCGGTAGTCGCCGTGACCGCCGCCGCGGGTCGCCTGGAAGTAGTCCTGCTGGCCGCGCGCCATGTTGAAGATGACGAGCGGCAGCTCGGCGAGCGTGATCTCCGAGAACGACTCCTGCATGAGCGAGAGGCCCTGGCCGGTCGAGCCGGTCGCGGCGCGGGCGCCGGTCGGCGAGCGCGCCCCACGCCATGCCGACGGCCTCGAGCTCCGACTCGGCGTTGATGCAGACGCCGCCGGCGTCGGGGAGCAGCCGGGCGAAGTGCTCGAGCACCTCGGTGAACGGCGTCATCGGGTAGCCGGCGAAGAACCGGCAGCCGGCCGCGATCGCGGCGCGCGCGAGCGCCTCGGAGCCCTCCATCAACACGCGGTCGTTGGCGGTCGGCGTGCTCGTCGCGGTCATTGCGCGGCTCCGGCGATCTCGGTGACGACGGGCTGTTCGAAGCGGAACACCTCGAACACGAAGTCGGGGCACACGTAGAGGCACGCGCCGCAACCGGTGCAGCCGGGGTGCAGCTCCGGGTAGCGGTAGCCCATGTGGTTCACCGCGGTCGACATCGCGAGCACCCCGGGCGGGCACGCGGGGATGCAGAGCTCGCAGCCCTTGCAGTGCTCGACGTCGATCGTGACGGTGCCCGCGGCTCTTGATGCTGATCGTTCTCGGACGCGGTTTCAGACATTGGCGGTCTCCCACGCCGGGAACTCGTCGGCGGGCAGGAGCTTCGCCCCGGCGCGCAGCGCCCGCTCGTTGGCTTCGATGTGCTGCGTCCGGTACGGCGGGATCGACGCGCGCATCGCCCGCGATCAGCGCGTCCTCGGACGACGATGCCCGTCGTCGTGCAGAACGCGCCGAGCATCACCATCGAGCCCGACGAGCGGGTTGCCGAGGTCGGTGGCGACGGTGGTGGCGGGCACGCGGTGCACGACGACGTCGGCGCGGATCTCGCTCGTGAACGTCGTGTCGTTCACGAGCACGAGCCCGCCCGGCCGGAGCTTCGGCTTCGACGTCGGGCCAGTACTCGTCGTGCATCGCGATCGCCGACCACGCGTGCGACACGACCGGCGGCGCCAGGATCGGCCCGTCGGCGACGACGACGGTGCTGTCGGTGTTGCCGCCGCGCATCATGCCGCCGTACAGGCCGAGGTACATCACCTCGCGGCCCTCGAGCGTCGCGGCGCGGGCGAGCACCTGCGCGCAGAGCTGCACGCCCTGGCCGCCGATGCCGGTGATGAGCAGTTCACGTTCCATTGCGGCTCCTGTCCCGTGCAGTGCGGATCGGCGATACCCGCGAGACAGAACGCGACGAGGCGTTCGACCTCCTTCGGTTGCGGCCGGCGGCGATGCGCGATCGCGTCGTTCATGCGCGCGAGCGCGAGCTCGCAGACGAACGCGGCGTCGTCGTCGGTGCCGCCGAGCGCGCGCACCGACGGCGCGAGCGTCGTGAGCAGCTCGGCGCGGGTCGCGGCGAGGTCGTCGGGGATAGCGGTCGGCGAGCCGCGCGCCGTTGATCGCGAACGGGCGCGTCGCCTCGGCCGCGGCCGGGTTGCGGGCCTGGGCGAGCACGCCCTCGATCCAGCGCCGCACCTGCGTCTCGGGATCGGCGCTCGACGCGACCCGCGCGCGGAGGTAGTCGACGAGCTGGCGCTGCCCGTCGGCGAGGACCGCGAGCAGGAGCGCGTCCTTCGACGGGAAGTGGCGGTAGAAGGCCTGGTTCGACAGCCCCGCGGCCTTGACGATGTCGCGGACCTGGGGGTCGATGTCGCCCGGTCGGCGCATCACCGCGAAGCGCGGCGTCGATCAGCCGCCGGACCTCGGCCGCGTACTGGCCGCGCCGCTCGGCGCGAGCGCTGCGTCGGCCAGGCGTTCCTCGACCGGAACAACGTTCTGCACTCCCAGAACACTATTCCACCCCCACGATCCCCGCCACTTTGTCTGCCATCTGTTGGCAGGGTAAGTGGCTCCCAGCGCCACTTTGCCTGCCATCTGTTGGCGGGGTGAGTGCCTTCAGTGTTCGGACTGGAGGCGTTCGACGATGAGGGTGCGCTGGATCTGGCCGGTGGCGGCGGTGCGGGGGAGGGCGTCGACGACGGCGAGGCGGCGGGGGTGCTTGAACGGCGGCGAGCCGGCCCGCGCAGAAGGCCCGCAGCGCGTCGAGGTCGGGCGCGGCCGCGCCCGCCGGCGCGACGACGACCGCGGTCACGACCTCGCCCCACTGCAGGTCGGGAACGCCGACGACCGCGACCTCGGCGACCGCGGGATGGGTGCGCAGCACGTCCTCGACCTCGGCCGGCGCGACCGTCTCGCCGCCGGTGCGGATGACGTCGCGGGCGCGGCCGACGATCGACGAGGTAGCCCTCGTCGTCGAGCGCGCCGAGATCGCCGGTGTGGTACCAGCCGTCGCGCAGCGCCTCGGCGGTCGCGTCGGGATCGTCGAAGTAGCCGTCCATGAGGAACGGGCTGCGCATCGCGACCTCGCCCGCGTCGGTGAGCCTCACCTCGACGCCGGGTTGCGCGACGCCGACGCTGCCCGGTTTGCGGAAGAGGTCGGCGTCGCCGAGCTGCACTCCGGGTCCGGCTTCGGTCGATCCGTAGAAGACGCGTGTCCGGGTGTGGGGGAGCGCGTCCTTGATCGCGCGCAACAGCTCCGGGGGCGTGGCCGACGTGCCGGTGTCGGCCTCGTCGAGGCTGCGACAGGTCGAACCGGTCGACGCCGTGCTCGAGGATGCGGGCCCACACCGCGGGGATGCAATACAGGCGCGCGGCGCGATGGCGGGCGGTGGTGCGCAGCAGGGTCTCGGCGTCGGGGGTGCGTACGAAGTGCACGGGCCGGCGGCCCTGCCAGGCGCCGAGCGCGATCGTCCAGCCCGCCATGTGGAAGAGCGGGAACATGCAGACGGTGCCGGCGCCGCCCGCGGTGGTGGTCGCGCCGACGTAGGTGCGCAGCCAGTTGGTGCGGTGCGAGAGCACGACGCCCTTCGGCCGGCCGGTGCTCCCGCTGGTGAAGAAGATGACGTGCGGATCGCGCTCGTCGAGATCGGCGGTTCCGGGCGCGCCCGCGTCGCCGGTCGGGATCTCCGGGGAGAAGGGCACGTCGACCCGCGCCGCGAGCTCGCGCGGCCGGCCTCGACGTGGGACGAGCCGCACAGCAGCAACCGGGGCCGCGCGTACTCGGCGACGGGCGCGATCTCCTCGACCGAGGCCCGCGCGTTCAGCGGCGCGAACACCGCACCGATCTTCGCCAGCGCCGCGAACACCGGCACCGCGTCGAGCGACGTGTCGCCCCACCAGAGCACCCGGTCGCCGCGTCCGACCCACAGTCCGCGCAGGCCGTTCGCGATCCGGTTCGCGCGCTCGTCGATCTCGCCGAACGTGAGCGCGTCGTCGTCGAGGGTGACGGCGACCGCGTCGGGTGCGACGCGGGCGGCGTTCTCGAGCATCTCGGCGATGTGGAGCACGCCGCAATATCGCGCGCCGGTCGCCCGACTTGCTTGTCGACAAGAGTTGTTGTTAGTGTGCTCTTGTCATGAAGGGCACCGAGACGCTCACCACGATGTTCCGGGAGCAGGGCCTGCGCGTCACGCCGCAGCGCCAGGCGATCTTCCGGCTGCTGCAGGGCGACGACACGCATCCCACGGTCGAGTCGCTGTTCGACCGGGCCCGCGTCGACATGCCCACGATCTCGCTGAAGACCGTGTACCAGACGGTGCACGATCTCGAGGCGCTCGGCGAGGTGCGCGTGCTCGACCTCGGCACCGGCAGTGTGCGGGTCGACCCGAACGTCGAGGACGACCATCACCATCTGCTCTGCACGGAGTGCGGCCGGGTGCGCGACCTGCCCGTCGAGTTCGCCGGCCTCCAGGTGCCGCTGCGCTACCGCCGCGACTTCACCGTCGACGACGTCCAGGTGATCTTCCGCGGCCGCTGCGACCAATGTTCCGATCGAACCTGACCAACAAGGAGCCATACCGATGCCCGATCTCAAGGGAAGCAAGACCCACGACAACCTGAAGGAGGCGTTCGCGGGCGAGAGCCAGGCGAACCGCCGCTACCTCTACTTCGCGCAGAAGGCCGACGTCGAAGGTTACCCGGACGTCGCCGCGCTGTTCCGCTCGGTTGCCGAAGGTGAGACCGGCCACGCGTTCGGCCACTTCGACTTCCTCGCCGAGGTCGGCGACCCGGTGACGGGTGTCGCGGTCGGCGCGACCACCGACAACCTCACGTCGGCGGTCGCCGGCGAGACCTACGAGTACACCGAGATGTACCCGGGCTTCGCGCGTACCGCGCGCGACGAAGGCTTCGAGGAGATCGCGGAGTGGCTCGAGACGCTCGCCCGCGCCGAGAAGAGCCACGCCGGCCGCTTCCAGGCCGGTCTCGAGAACGTTTCCTGAGACCGCGGCACCTGCGCGTCGCGCGACCGACGCCACTGTTCGAACGAGCGCGGCCCTGGGGATCGACCCCGGGGCCGACTCGTCGGTCCCCAACCCGTCGTCGATCGCGGAGCTGATCGATGGCCGAACATCTCTACGATCCGCTCGACCCGCGTGGTTCGACGCGGACGCGACGCGCGCCGAACGCGACCGCACGTTCCACATCTGCAGCGACTGCCGCGTCTGCGTGAAGCTCTGCCCGAGCTTCCGCTCGCTGTTCGAGATGATCGACGATCGCGGCGGGAGCGAGCACGTCGACGACCTCACCGACGCGCAGCACGAGCGGGTCGTCGACGAGTGCTACCAGTGCAAGCTCTGTTACGTGATCTGCCCGTACACGCCCGACCAGCAGCAGGAATGGCGGGTCGACTTCCCGCAGCTGATGCTGCGCTCGCTGACCGGCCAGAGCAAGGCCGGCGACGTCTCGCATTCGGCGCGGCTGCTCGCCCGCACCGACCAACAGGGCAAGGTCGCGACGGCGTTCGCGCCGCTCGTGAACGCGACCGCGAAGTTGCCGCCCGCGCGCATCGCGATGGAGAAGGTCACCGGCATCGCGCGCGACCGCCTGCTGCCGACCTTCGACCGCGTGCGGTTCTCGAAGTGGTTCCGCGGCCGCAGCGCGCGCGGCCGGCGCCGGCGCCCGCGGGCGTCGACCGCGGTCCCGTCGCCCTGTTCCCGACGTGCCTCGTCGAGTACCAGGAGCCGGCGATCGGCAAGGCCCTGGTCGCGGTGTTCGAGCACAACGGCTTCACGTGCGAGCTGCCCGACGGCCAGGTGTGCTGCGGCATGCCGTGGCTCGATGCCGGCGACGCCGAAAGTTCCGCGACGCGGCGCAGCGCAACGTCGACGCGCTGCTCCCGGCGGTCGAGGCCGGGCCGGTCGATCGTCGTGCCGCAACCCACGTGCGCGTACACGCTGAAGGACGAGTACCCCGCGTTCCTCGGTACCGACGCGGCGCGCAAGGTCGCGGCGGCGACGTTCGACGCGGCCGAGTTCCTGATGGACGCGCACAAGGAGCGAGAAGCTCGACACCGACTTCGCCGGCCGCACGTACGAGACGATCGTGTGGCACGCCGCGTGTCACTACCGGCGCAGCAGATCGGGCCGCGGAGCTCGCAGCTGATGCAGCTCACCGGCGCGAAGGTGCAGATGGTCGAGCGGTGCAGCGCGATCGACGGCACCTGGGGTCTGCGGGCCGAGAACGTCGAGCTGGCCCGGCGGGTCGCGAAGCCGCTGATGGAGAAGGTGCGCGACTCCGACGCCGAGCTCGTCGCCGGCGACTGCCAGCTCGCGAACGTCGCGATCGACGAGGGCAGCGGCAAGCGGCCGATCCACCCGCTCCAGGTCCTCGCCCGCGCGTACGGCTCGGAGGAGCGAGCGATGAGGAAGCTGACCGTCGACGACATCGTCGACATGCGCGCGTACGAACGCGAGCGCGACGACCTCCGGCGCCGCATCATCGACCTGAAGAAGCGTGCGGCGCATCGCGCTCGGTCCGATCATGACGATCGTGTTCGAGAACACCGCGACCATGCGCTGGCAGGTGCAGGAGATGGCGCGGGCCGAGCGGATGCTGCGCGACGAGCAGATCGCGCACGAGATCGAGACGTACAACCAGCTCATCCCCGACGCCGGGACGAGCTCTCGGCCACGTTGATGATCGAGCTCACGTCGGAGCCCGCGCTGCGGGAGTGGCTGCCGCGCCTGGTCGGCATCGAGCACCACATCGCGGTCGTGCTGCCCGACGGCACGCGGGTGCTCGGCGCGCCGTCGGAGGAGGACGAGATCGCGCCTCACCCGCGACGACATCACCGCCGCGGTCCACTTCCTGAAGTTCCGCTTCGACCGCGGCCGACGTCGAGATGTTCGCGAGCGGCCCGGTGCACGTCGTGGTCGACCATCCCGAGTACGACCAGGACGTGCTGCTCACGCCCGAACAGCACGCCGAGCTGCTCTCCGACCTGCAGCGACGCTCGTAGACGCACTCGGCGGTCACCCGCACGCGATCCGGCGGTCCTGGCTAGCCTCCCCGCATCAGCTCAGCATCCGCGTCCGCCGTCTCGATCCCGACGTCCCGCTGCCGGCGCGTCGCGCACGCGGGCGACGCGGGCTACGACCTCACCGCGCGCGTCCGGCGCGCGGCTCGAGCCGGGCGGCGGGCGCGCGCTCGTGCCGACCGGGCATCGCGATCGCGATCCCCGAGGGCTACGCCGGGTTCGTCCAGCCGCGGTCGGGCCTCGCGCTGCGGCACGGTGTCACGTGTCTGAACACGCCCGGGCTGATCGACGCCGGCTACCGCGACGAGATCAGCGTGCTGCTCGTGAACCTCGATCCCGCACGTCGCGTTCGAGGTGCGCCGCGGCGATCGCATCGCGCAGCTCGTCGATCCAGCGGGTGCAGGACGTCGAGTGGGAAGAGGTCGACGAGCTCGACGACTCGGCGCGCGGCACCGGCGGCTGGGGATCGACGGGCCGGCGCTGACGACCGCTTGTTAGGGTCGCCCCATGCACGACCGCAGGTTCCGCTTCGGCGTCGCCTGCAGCAAGGGCCGCTCGCGCAAGGAGTTCACCGAGCTCGCCCGCAAGGCCGAGGCGCTCGGCTACTCGACGCTGTTCGTCCCCGACCACTTCGTCGACCACGATCTCGCGCCGACGGTCGCGCTCGCGCACGCGGCGGCGGTCACCGACACGCTGCGGGTCGGCACCGTTCGTGCTCGGCAACGACTACAAGCATCCGGTCGTGTTCGCGCGCGAGATGGCGTCGCTCGACCTGCTCTCCGACGGCCGGCTCGAGCTCGGCATCGGCGCGGGCTGGATGACCGCCGACTACGAGAAGGCCGGGATCCCGCTCGACCGTCCCGGCGTGCGCATCGCGCGCCTCGCGGAGGCGATCACGATCATGAAGGGCCTGTTCGCGCCGGGGCCGTTCACGTTCCACGGCGAGCACTACCGCGTCACCGAGCTCGACGGCATGCCCAAGCCGGTGCAGCAGCCGGTGCCGTTCTTCGTCGGCGGCGGTGCGCCGAAGATCCTCGGCGCTCGCGGCGCGCGAGGCGCAGATCGTCGGCATCAACGCCAACCTGCGGTCGGGCGACGGCACGTCGCCCGACGCCGCGCAGTCGATGACGCCCGAAGCGACCGACCAGAAGGTCGCGTGGGTGCGCGACGCCGCCGGCGCGCGCTTCGACGACCTCGAGCTCCAGTCGCTCGTCGGCTTCGTGCACGTCACCGACGACGCGACGCAGATCCTCGAAGGCATCGCGAGCGCGTTCGGCGTCACCGTCGACGAGGCCCGGCTGGCGCCGCCGTGCCTCGTCGGCACCGAGGACGAGATCGTCGCGTCGCTCGAGGAGCGGCGCGAGCGCTGGCAGATGTCGTACCACGTCATCGACGACGACGCGATCGACACGTTCGCGCCGATCGTCGCCCGCCTGGCGGGAAAGTAGGAGCCATGAAGCCGTTCCGGTTCGGCGTGCAGGTCTCGCAGGTCGGGTTCGGCGTCGGAGTGGCGCGACAAGGCCCGCAAGCTCGAAGACCTCGGGTACTCGACGCTGTTCATGCCCGACCACTTCGGCGAGGAGCTCGCGCCGCTGCCGGCGATCGCGATGGCGGCCGCGCACACCACGACGCTGCGGATCGGGTCGCTCGTGTTCGACAACGACTACAAGCACCCGGCGATCCTCGCCAAGGAAGCCGCGACGATCGACCTGCTGTGCGACGGCCGGCTCGAGTTCGGCATCGGCGCGGGGTGGATGCGCACCGACTACGACCAGCTCGGCCTGCCGTACGACCCGCCGGCCGTGCGCGTCGACCGGTTCGAAGAGGCGCTGCACGTCGTCAAGCAGTGCTTCACCGGCGAGCAGTTCACGTACCACGGCGAGCACTACCGCATCACCGACTACGCGTCGTACCCGAAGCCGGTGCAGCAGCCCGGTCCGCCGTTGCTGATCGGCGGCGGCGGCAAGCGCGTGCTGTCGATCGCGGCGCGCGAGGCCGACATCGTCGGCATCAACCCGAACCTGCGGGCGGGCGAGATCGGGCTCGACGCGGCCAAGGACTCGTTGCGGGAGCAGACCGACCGCAAGGTGCAGTGGATCCGCGACGCGGCCGGGCGCGCGCATCGACGACATCGAGATCCAGATGCGCTTCTTCGTCACGAGCGTCACCGACGACCGCATGAAGCTCGCGGAGGCGCTCGCGCCCGCGTTCGGCGTGTCGCCCGAGGAGGCGCTCGAGTCGGGCGCGGCGCTCGTCGGCACCGAGGACGAGATCGCCGAGCAGCTGCACCGGCGGCGCGAGGAGTGGGGTCTCTCGTACGTCGTCGTCGGCGACGAGAACGTCGACGAGTTCGCGCCGATCGTCGCCAAGCTCGCCGGCACCTGACGCGTCACCGCTGCGGGCGCGTCGGCGAAGCGTTCGGGGATCCACTCGAGCAGGCGTTCGCGGATCTCGGCCGCGGCCTGGGTGAGCAGGTGCCCGGCGCCCGGGAGCAGCACGACCTCGCCGTGACCGGCGAGCATCTGCACGACCGCGCTCGTCTCCGCGGGCAGGATCTCGTCGTCGGTGCCGTGCAGGAGCAGCAGCGGAGTGTCGCCGAGCTCCGACGCGTGCTCGCAGCCCGCCGACTGGGTCGAGAGCGTCACGACGCCGCGGCAGTGCGCGCCGAGCACCGTGCCCGCCTGGACCGCGACCGCGCCGCCGAACGAGTGGCCCACGACCACGAAGCCGCGCGCCGCCCGAGCGGCTCGCGAGATCGGCCGCGGCGGCGACGTCGTGCACGCAGCGCGAGAGGTCGTTGGGCTTGCGGTAGCCGACGCGCATGGTCGCGATGCCGTGCGTCTCGGCGAGCTCGCACGCCGAGGGCGTGGTAGAGGCCGTCGGCCGGGCCGAGCAGGCCGCCCATGCCGCCGCCGCACGTCACGACGACGTCGCGGGCGTCGCGCGGGCCGTGCCACAGCATGGTGAGCAGGCCGCGCATCGTGTAGATCTCGAGGTGCGCGAGGCCGGGCGTGATCTCGACCTCTTCGACGCCGAGCGCCTCGAGCAGCTCGAGCGGCGAGCGCGGTTCGTCCGTGCTCACAACATCGACTTCAGCAGCGCCGCGCGTCTGCGCGCGCTCCTCGCGCGATCCGAAGATCGACGCGACGAACTCGGTGACGCCCGCGTCGGCGAGCGCGCGCACCTGCTTCTCGACGGTCGCCTCGTCGCCGACGATCGCGACGTCGGCCGGGCCGTCCGCGCCCTCGCGGTCGAGCATCGCGCGGTACGACGGCAGGAAGCCGTAGATCTGGAAGTCCTTGGCCGCGCGCTCGCGCGCCGCGTCGATGTCGTTCGTGACGCAGACCGGCAGCGACGTCGCGATGCGGGGCGCGGGCCGGCCCGGCCTGCTCGGCCGCGGCGGTGATCGTCGGGCACGGTGTGCGACGCGAGCGTGGCCGGCCCGGTCATCCACGTGACGGTGCCGTCGGTGACCGTGCCCGCGAGCTTCAGCATCTGCGTGCCGAGCGCGGCGACGAGCACCGGGCACGGCGAGCCGCGGCTCGACGCCGATCGCGACGTCGGTGCTGATCGTCTCGCCCTTGAACGACGCCTTGCCGTCGTGCAGGAGCGGCATCAGCACCGAGAGGTACTCGCGCATGTGCCGGACGGGCTTGTCGAACGACAGCCCGAACATGTTCTCGATGACGATCTGGTGCGAGAGGCCGATGCCGAGCGACGAACCGGCCGCCGCTCGCGGCCTGCACGGTGAGCGCCTGCTGCGCCATCGTCAGCGGGTGGCGGCCGTAGGTGGGGACGACGCCGGTCGCGAGCTCGATGCGGGGGACCTCGCGGCCGACGATCGGCGAGCACGCCCATCGCGTCGAGCCCGAAGATCTGGGGGAGCGCGTACGACGCGAAGCCGTCCGCCTCGGCGGCGCGGGCGTCGGCCACGACGTCGTCGATCGTGCGACCGGCGGTGTCGCCGCCGAAGATGCCGATCTGCATGGCCGGAGGCTACCGGCCGGCTCGCCGGCCCGCACGAGCCGGGCCTTGTATACTGGTCGGCCTACGCGGACGTGGCTCAGCTGGTAGAGCACAACCTTGCCAAGGTTGGGGTCGCGGGTTCGAATCCCGTCGTCCGCTCTCGCAGAAGTGCGCAGGTCAGCGGCCTTTCGGGGCCGCTGATGCGCGTTCGGGGCGAGGCGCGATTTCGCGCTCTGGGCCGCGAATGGGCCGCGGGAGCTTCGCGGTAGGTCGCATCGAGCGCGTCGGCGATCGCCGCGCGCGCTTCTGGGAACAGGTGGCCGTAGCGGTCGCTGGTGACGCGGATCGACGAGTGGCCGAGGTAGGTCTTCACCTCCTCGAGGTGCCGGCCGGCGGCGATGAGGAGCGCCGCGCAGGTGTGGCGCAGGTCGTGAAAGCGGACTCCGGGGAGCCCGGCGTCCTCGGCGGCCCGGGTCGTAGTGCCGGTGGCGGAAGTTGTGGTGATGCACCGGGCCACCCTCGGCTGCGGTGAACACCCAACCGTCCGGCGACGGATAGCGACCGATGTGCTCGCCGAGCATCTGCGCCAAGAATCGAGGCACGACGATCGTTCGGCGCTTGCCGGTCTTGGTGGGCCCGGAATGGAGCCCGCCGGCCTCGCTCATCGAGGCGACGACGTCGATCGTCCCCGCGAGCACGTTCAATCGCTCGATTCGCAGCGCCCAGAGCTCGCCGGCGCGCAGGCCGCCGTAGGCGCCGAGGAAGATCGCGGCCCGGTACCGATCGTCGATCGCCGCCGCGAGCGTGTTCACCTGCTCGGCAGTCAGGAAATGCATCTCCTCGCGGTTGCGGTCGCTGGGGAGGTCGATCCGGGCGAACGGCGAACGCGCGATGAGGCTGTCGTCGACCGCCTGGGCGAAGACCTGCGACGTGGTCAGCGTGATGCTCTTCACCGTCGCCGGCGCAAGTCCCGACGTCACGAGCGCCGCGACGAAGGCGCGTGCGTGGGCTGGACGCACCGCGTCTGATGGTCATCTCCTCGAAGAATGGGCGAATGTGCTTCTTGATCCGACCCTCGATGTTCAACCTGGTCGACGCGGCGACGTCCGACTTTGGTCGCGAGCCACTGGTCGATGTAGTCGCCGCACGAGATCCTCCCGAGCGATGGATCGATCCACTCGTCGCGAACCTTCGACGTCTCGACGAGGGAGAGCCATCGCTGCGCAGCAGCCTTGGTCGAGAACGTCTGCGATAGCTCTCGGCCATCGGGCGCCCGATACCGGGCGCGCCACACGACAACGGCGAGCAGTGCCTCCTCGGCCTTTGCGGATTCGCTTCTCGACGTGCGCCACTCTCGATCCTCCCTTCGCTCGCGAGCCTACGACCGCTGCTCGCGGCGTTCGTCGAGCCAACGCTCGACGTCGTCGACGCGGTAGCGAACATGCCGTCCGACCCTGATGCCCCGGGGTCCCTCTCGGCGCGTCCGCCATCGGTAGACCGTCGCCAGCGGAACGGCGAGGTACGACGCGAGATCCTCCGGGCTGAGCAACGGAGCGCGCAACGAGCCGCTCGTGCTCGGCTCCTTCCGGGCGCCCGTCACCGAGTTGACGCCTATCTCCTTTGCCAGCGCGTCCGGCATCGTTGTTCGCTACCTCTGCGTCATGTTTTTCCATCACTACGGATAAGCGCGTGCGAGTGGTCAAACGCGACAAGGAAATCGCGAGCAGAGCGAGAATCACACACGTTGCATCTCGATGCTTTGTTGTCGCGTTTCGGTCTGCACGCGCGCTTATCCGTAGTGATGATGTCGATCGGGAAGCTGAGCGCGGGGCAGGAGGGCTACTACCTGGCCGGTGTCGCGCATGGTGTCGAGGATTACTACCTGGAGGCGGGCGAGGTCCCGGGCCGTTGGCTCGGCACCGGCGCGGCCCAGCTGGGTCTGGCCGGTGTCGTTGATGACGACGCGTTCCGGTCGGTGTTGTCGGGTGAGGATCCGTCCGCCGGTGTTCGTCTCCGTCGGACGAATGCCCGGTTGTGTGCGTTTGATCTGACGTTGTCGGCGCCGAAGTCGGTGTCGTTGTTGTGGGCGCTGGGCGGCCCGGACACGGCGAAAGCGGTCGTGGCCGCGCACGAGGACGCGGTCGATCAGACGATCGGGTATCTCGAGCGGGAGGCGGTGCGGTCGCGGCGCGGTCACAACGGGATCGAGTCGGTTGCGGGTGGTGGGGTGATCGGGGCGGCGTTTCGGCATCGCACGAGCCGGGCCGGTGATCCGCAACTCCACACCCATGTGCTGGTCGCGAACGCGACGTTGTGCGAGGACGGCGTGTGGCGGGCGTTGGATGGCCGGCTCCTGTACGGCGCACGCCCGTACGGCCGGGTTCTTGTACCAAGCCGCGCTCCGGGACGCGTTGACGCGGTCGTTGGGGGTGTCGTGGGAGTACCCGGTCTACGGTCAGGGCGAGATCACGGGTGTCGGCCGTGACGTGCGGCGCGAGTTCAGCCGTCGCCGGATCGAGATCCAAGCAGCCGCGGCGGAGGTGGGGAACGATTCGGTGCGGTCGCGGCGTCGGCTCGCGGTCCGGACCCGCACCGCGAAGGACTACCACGTCGACGTCGAACAACTCCGCGCCGATTGGCGGGCGCGTGCAGACCTGCACGGCCTGTCCCGCGACCGGGTCGAAGCGCTGTGCGCTCAACCGATGTCTGCACCAACGTCTGCACACTTGTCTGCACCGGAGACGCCACGGACGGCCCTGGACATCGACGACCGATGGCTCGCACGGCTCATGGAATTCGAAGACGGCACCTTCGACCGGCGCGCCGTCGTGCGGATGGTCGCCCACCAGTGCCCGCCCGGCGCGACGATCACCGCCATCGAGACTCGCGCCGACGTGTTCCTCGCGAGCGACCAGGTTCAGCCGGTCGGGGTCGCGTTGACCGGCGTGCAGTACGCCACGGTCGAGCACCTCGAACTCGAACGCCGCGTCCTCGCCGAGATCGACAGCCCGCCGGGACGGCAACTACGGCATCTGCACGCAGGCCGCCGATGCGGTCGTCGAGTCTGCCGGGTTGAGCGCGGAGCAGACCGCGATGGTTGCTTCGCTCACGTCGAACGGCGCCGGTGTCTCGGTCGTGGTCGGCGCCGCCGGAACCGGCAAGACCCACGCGCTGACGGGTCGCACGGGAGATGTGGGAACGCGACGGCTACCGGGTGATCGGCTGCGCGCTCGCGGCCCGCACCGCAGCCGAGCTCCAAGCCAGCGCCGGGATCCCGTCATGCAGCCTCGACCGGCTCCTCGGCGCACTCAACAGTCGGGAGGTCGACGGCCTCGCCCGACGCTCGAGTCGTCGTGGTCGACGAAGCCGCGATGATCGGCACCCGCAAACTCGACCGGCTCCTACGCCACGCCGATCGGGCCGACGCGAAAGTCGTCCTCGTCGGTGACCACCACCAACTCCCCGCCATCGAAGCCGGCGGCATGTTCGCCGCCCTCGCCCGACAACCCGACGCGATCCACCTCACCGAAAATCGGCGGAACCGCGACCCCATCGAACGAGGCGCGCTCGCCGAACTCCGAAACGGCGACACCGCCCGCGCGCTCGGGATCCTCGCCGCGGACGGCCGCGTCCACGACCACCCCACCAAAGCCGACGCCCGCGCCGAGATGGTCGAACAATGGCTCGACAAGACCCTCGACGGTGACAGTGCGTTCATGCTCGCCGCCACCCGCGACGACGTCACCGCCCTCAACCAACACGCCCGCGCCGCCCTCCAAACCGAAGGGCTCATCGGACCCGGACGAGCTCGACATCGACGGCCGCCGACTTCGCGGTTGGTGACTGGGTCATGACCCTCACCAACGACTACCGGCTCGGCGTCCTCAACGGACAACGCGGCACCATCACCGATATCGACCCGCGCCGGGGCTCCGTGGCCGTCGAGTTCGATGACGACACCACCAAGACGATCCCGGCCGCGTACCTCGACGCCGGTGGCCTCGATCACGCGTACGCGATGACCGTGCACAAAGCCCAAGGCCAAACGTGTGACTACGTGTACGTCCTCGGCGACGAACACCTCTACCGAGAAGCCGGCTACAGCGCGCTCACCCGCGGCCGCCACGAAAACCATCTCCACATCGCCCGCCCCGAACACGACACCGAAGCCCACCACGAGCCCGAACTCGAAGACGGCTACACGACGATCTGCCGAACCCTCGACCGCTCCCACCAACAAGAACTCGCCCTCCACAAGGCGATCGAACACGCACTCGAGCAGCAGCTCGGTCCCCGTGAGCACCGACAGGGACCTCGGCGCCGGCATCGAGCTATAGCTGGATTCGGCCCTCCGCGGGTGTCCCGAACGGCAGTTCGGTGCCTAGATCGCCGATACCAGTATCAGCAGAACGCCGAGTCCACACAGAGCCAGGCCGCCGTGGCCGCACCATCGCCATGTGGTTTCCATCCACGGCGGATTCACCGAGGCGCGAGAAGCGAATAGGTCCTCTGAGCCTTGCGAGTAGGCCGGAAGCACCGAATATGAGTGCGAGCGCACCAACGCCTCGGACGACCTCCACACGAGCTTCTCCTGGTCGACTGCTGATCGCAGGTGGGATCGGCACCGCAGCGCGATCGGTTGAGCCGCTCGCGCACCGATTGCCCGATCACGCACCCGGCTGCGAGTGCAGAGCGGCAGCTATGTACCGGGCCTGGCCGTGTGTGGTGGAGGTCACGGCGACGGAGGAAGCCACCAAATAGCGACGGACAATCCTTCATCGACGGTCAGCTCGGTGAGTCGAGTCAGCTTGAGATTCGCGAGCAGGTCCTCGATAACGCTTCCTGCTTCGACTCGTGCGATCGGTGTGCGCTTGTCTTTCGAGGCCGCCGAAAGCCATCCTGCGATGAGCGCCTGTGCCGCGGGTTGCGACCTCATCGATCCTGCGCCGAGCTGGGCACGAGGGCGCCCGGGCATGTAGGGACTGCACATCCGATGGAGCTTGTCGGCGCGAACCTGGAACGAGGTTGACGCGACTGCAAATCGCCGATTCCCGACGTGGTGGGGGTCTCGTGGGTCTCCGCATCGAGGCTCGACGGGACCGCGTGGGCTAGGCCCGGAGTTGACCCATCCGAGTGCAGAGTCAGTGGAGTCATCGACGAGTGCCCCACCGCGAAGCAGCATCTGGTCAACCGAGAAGGCAATGAGCGTGCGACGCGCTTCGTCTGGATCCTCTGTGTCCGCGCAGAGCCAGCGCTCAAGTCGCGACGGCGCCTCGGCGTAAACCAGCTCGATGATCGAATCACGATCCTCTGGCCCCCCTACTCGCACCTACCAATAGTGCCGGATCGCGTTCGCTGAGGCGAATACCGATCGGCAGTTCGGTATCACGTCAGATCGACTCGTGACTCCGAGGCCCCGGGATCTCCATATCGTTTGATGGCGTAAGAACCCGGCCCGAGAGGCGCACTTCGCAACGACGATTCGATTGCTCCGAACAACGCGTCGGCATCGGGCCCGTACATGCAGAGCACGGCCCCGTCAGCACCAATCTCGTTGCCGTCGAACTCACCGAGCTGCGCGGCGTCAATCGCCTCGATGATCGGGTCCTCGACCAAGTCGAGGCCGGAGTCTGCTGGGAGGGAGGTGATGTAGACGAGCACTGCATGTTCAGCCATCGCGACAGATTGCCCGTTCGGGGACGCTTCTGCGAGTCGGTTCGACGGCTTCACATCCGGAGGTCGCGGCTGGCTGCGATCTCGGCGCACACCGCGATGACGGGTTGGTTCGTGCGTTCGGCCGCAACTCGGACCAACGTCACGCAGGCTTGGAAGGCCCAGACTTCGAAGTCCGGTACCCGCCACCAACCCGCGATCTCGTCGTAATCGGGCACGATCCCAGCATGCAGCGCGACAGCTGCCAGCAGTGCAGCACGGCTCTTCTGATGTGCGGCATTTCCGCTGATCGGCCGCTCCGGCAGATGGCACTCGTACGCGTCGGCCAAGGACACGGGATTCGCTCGCGTCGCACCGGCGACGGCCAATGCGTCCGCGGCAAGTTCGACAAACACATCGCCGGGGAACGGGAACTCGCAGCCCGAAAGGGGTTGCAGCCAGCGCGAGGTTTCGTCGAACGGCTCGCCGCTGGCGATCCGTGTCAAGGCAACGGTCGCGACCTCGGCGCGTTCCGCGGCGGTCGGCACTCGCGGTTTCGCCACGCCATCACGCTAGATCCTGGACGTCGGCGACATGTCACTCTGACATCGCGCGTCGCCACTCGACCGGCTGGCAGAAGCGTCCCCGAACGGGCATTCTGGTCGGCTTCGTGGCTTGTGGCGCGGCGAGTGGCGTTCGTGGGTGGTGGTCAGCCGAGGGTGAGGGTTGATGATCCGTTGGTGTCGGTAAAGGTGAGTGTCTTCAAGCCTTTCGCGGCGCAGGCGGTACCAATCCCGGTCGTCTGATCGGCGATCAGGGTGCCGGTGCTGGCGTTGCCGTTCGGTGCGGTGAATGATCCGGTGAGCGTGGCGCCCGAGAGTCCGATCGTGAGTGGTGACGGGTTCTGCCGGGCTGAGTTGGCGAAGGTGACGGCGGTGGTCGCGAGGTAGACCGCGTCGGCTTGGTACTTGAGCGTGATCTTGGCCGCGAGCAGGTTGCCGGACAAGAACGTGGTGCACGTCGTCCCCGCGGGCAGAATCCCGGTCGCGGTCAGGGTCGCGCCGGTAATGGTGCCGGTCTTTTGGGCCGTGGAACCGGTCAGGCCGCTGAGCGTTCCGGTGAACTTGTAGGTAACCGGCGCGGCCGACGCGACGTTGGTCAACCCGGTCGTGAACTTCAAAGCTCCGGTGACGACACCGTTGAGTGTCCCGGTCGCTTTCACCGTGGGATAACTCGCGACCCCCGCATATGACGTCCCGAGCACGCTCATCGTGTAGCTGTCGCCGGGCTTGAGCGAGTCGAAGCCGTCCAAGAAGGTTCCAAACTGGAACACGATCCGAGTCGCGGAATACGAACTGACCACCAAACCGATCAAGTTACTGTCGGCACCGTTCCCCGCTCCCCAAAAGCGAGTGTCGTCGCTGAACCACAGCGCGGTCCCGAAGTCATCGCCGGTGAAGCCGCAACAGATGGGCGTACCGGGGGGTTCGGTCCCGAAGTTCGTGCCGGTGACCGTGATCGTCGGCTTCGTCGCGGTTCCGGTCACCGCGACGCTGGTGATGGTCGGATAATGCGCTGTGGCCGAGAAGTGCGCGCTCGCAACGTGCATCGAGTACTGATCTCCGTCGGTCAACGTGTATGCGCCGCCGGTGCCGTAAAACGAACCGAACGTGAAATCGATCTCGGTATCGGTGTACGAACTCACGACCAGACCGATGCAGTCATCCTCGGTCGCGGTCATCCGCCCGGCCGTCCAGCCCTGCGTCACATCCTGCAAATACAACAACGACGCGAAGTTGTTGCCCGTCGCAGCACAGTTCGCGGCCGATCCCACCGGCTCGGACCCAAGCCCGGTCCCCGTCACCACCACCATCGGCGCCGACGCCGAACCCATCACGGATACACGGCCAATCACCGGCAGCACGCTCGCCTCGGCCGCCGGTGCACACAGCACCACCCCTGACACCAGACACATCGACGCAAGACCAGCCCGACAACACCGGCCGATAATCCCGCCCCGCCCGCGCGTACCCAACATCGTCGACATCCCCGCCCGCGTCCCGTCCATGATGGCGCCGACCGCCACCGAAGAAGTCTCACCCAACCGTCCCGGCCCGCGCAACCCGCCCCCGAGGGTTACGGCCCAGCAGCAACGCCCGACAGGCCCGCACCGAACTGCCGATCCCGGCCGCCCCGGTGGTCCCGAGCGGCAGGTCTGTGCGCTGTTGGGAGCGCCATCGGTGAGCCGAGTGCACCTTCGCGTCGGTGTTCGGGAGGATATGGCGATCGTTGTCAGCGTCGTGGTCGCGAGCGAGGTGCCGGAAGGGAGCTTCTCGTGCGACCCGTTGATCTGTGGCCGCGAGTATGTGGAATCTCGGTCCTGGTCGTCAGTATCCTCGGGGCGCGTTTCGTGAGGATCGCACGACGTTCCGGCAGTGCCGGGGACGGGGGTGTTGACGGTGAGGGTGAGAGGGCTCTTGTCGACGGTCGGCGTCGTGGCATCACTGGCTGGTCTGGTCAGTGTCGGGCTGGCACTCGCGGTGCCAGCGGGCGCGGTGGGAAGCTGGACGGTCCAGCCGAATATCGCGGGCACGCCGCAGGTCGGTTGGCGTTCGGTGTCGTGTGTGAAAGGTGGGTCTTTGTGTGTCGCGGGCGGCTACGACGGCAATGCCGGGGTCGCCGCATTCGCAACCACGACGAACCCGGTTGGTGGTTCGTGGTCGCTGGCCGAGGCGTCGAGAGTGTTTCCGACACCGCCACCTCCCGCGTTCACGGACCGCGGCATCATCTATGGGGTTTCGTGTTCGTCTGCGACCGCGTGCGTTGCCGTGTCGAGTAGCGGTGCGGTGATTACTTCATCGAATCCGACCTCGGGTGCGGGCGCGTGGAGTGACCGGCCGGGCCTGATCGCGAACCTGCCGGAAGGAATCTCGTGCCCGTCCACGACGCTTTGCGTGGTCGCGGACGCCGGTGGAAACGTTGATGTGTCGACCAATCCGGCCAGTGGGGCGTGGACGGTTACGAACCTGACCTCGAGTGCCGCGCTGCTCGGGATCTCGTGTGCATCGGTATCCCTGTGTGTCGCTACCGATGGGAGCGGGGACGTGTTCACGTCGACGAATCCGACGGGTGGTGCCGGAGCGTGGAGCGGCGGCTTGGCCGACACGCATGGCGCGATCCACGCAGTGGCGTGTCTTTCGACAACGGTGTGCTCCGCGGCGGACACCGGTGGATTCACGGTGTTTTCGACCAATCCGAAAGGCGGGTCCAGCACATGGACGACGGGGCAGGTCTTCGCGGCGGCGGGCGCCGAAACACTCTCGTGCCCGGCAACGAACCTTTGCGCCCTCGGCGCATCATTCGGGCATGTCGAGACCTTCAACGCGACCGAGACCGAAGGGACCGGTGCGGTCGTCAGTAACGGCAGCGCCAACGTGCTCGGGATGTCGTGCCCATCGGTGTCGCTGTGCGTTGGAGTCGATGACGGTGGCAACGCGATCGTCGGGACCAACCTCGCGGACGAGTTGCCGAAGGCGTCGTTCACGTTCTCGCCGACGACACCGACAACCGGCGTTTTGGTCACGTTCAACGCGTCCGCGTCAAGCGATCCCGACGGCACAATCGTCACCTACAAGTGGCAGTTCGGTGACGGCAGCAAGGGCACGGGCGTTCAACCCACACACAAGTACGCGAACGCCGGTACCTTCACGATCAAGCTCACCGTCACCGACAGCAACGGCCTCGCCAAGACAACCAAGCACACGATCACCATCAGCTAACACCGTTACCGCGACAGACCGGCAGTGGACACGGCCGCGAGCCCTGCGGGCGCGTCCCCCACACGGCCATATCTGCCGATCGGTACTTGCGTGCCCCAGCCCCACGCTGGACGAGATTCACATGGGCGGAATCGTGAAGTTGCGCTGAAACTGGTACACGCCCCAAATGGCAGCGACCGCCAGGAGTACGACAACGACGAGCGCGATTTGAGCGGCGACGGCCACCCGTGGCGACCGCCCACGGAATGCGAGGTATCCGAGCCAGGCGACGATGACCTCGAAGACGGCCAGAGCGCACAACTGCCGCGCCATTGTCGACATGCGGACCTCCGAACGAACGGTATCGACACGGAGTCCTCGCTGGTTTACGGCATCTGCTGGTCAGACTCCGTCAACGACCGGTGGACAACGCGCAACTGCCGCTCTGCGCTCGCTGATTGGCGCAAGAGCGGGCAATCGGTGCGGGTTAGTTCTGGACCCCGACTCCGCTGACGACCATGCACCCGCTATCGGTACCGGACGCGGCGAGCCACGCCTTGCCACCTGTCGGAGGTGTGGTCACGAGCGGTGTCGGGAACAGGTACTGCTGCGACGTGCTCGCGTTGAGGTACGTATACACGAGCGTGAACTTGCCTCCGATACTCGTGACCGAGTCCAGTTCGAAGATCTGGGTGCCACACCCCGCCAGTACCGTCACGGTGAGGCTCGTGATGCCGAACGGCTTGCTCTGAGGACCGTAGATCGTGGTCGAGGCCGTGCCCAGGTCGGTCGCGGGGATGACTATTGGCTTCGCGGGGAGCGACGGTTTCGCAGTTATTGTCCCGTCGACGGTCAGCGGGCCCGAGCCGTCACCGACGGCAAGCTTGCCGGTTGCGTCGACCGTGGCACGATTCACGCCACCGGGGTCCGTGATCGCTACGTTCGAGAAGGACACGCTGGCCCACGCGCCGACGGGCAACAAGATCGTTGCCGCTATCACGCAGACAATGGTGGTGAGTTGGCGTCCATTGAACGGCCCCCAGGCCTTCACGGTCGTTTCCATCGCGTTTCGCCCTTCCGCTGAGCGCGCGGTGCACCCAACCACCAAGAGCCTGGCAGGGCGAGCGTCGCGGTACCAAAAGCAGCGGAACCGGGAGCCGCAGACGCCCACCTCCGTCGGTGCTGAAACCGTCGGGCGGTGCTCGCCGACCGCACCGAACTGCCGATCGGCGTTACCGCAGCCTCGACGAACTGTGGAGTCGTGCGGGCTCGCCGGACAGCGTGGCTCGTCACGGGCATGGCAGTATTGCGACGTTGACGGGCTCCTCGCGCCCGCGGACTTGAACGACCTCGCTGCGTGCATCGGGGTAGGTATCGGCGATGAGCGCGTAGAGGTCATCGGCGAGGACGATTTCGCCGGGTTCGGCGTGGGCCTGCATGCGAGCGCCGACGTTGACCGCGTCCCCGAGTGCGGTGAAGTCCATCACCGAGCCGGAGCCGACGACGCCGACGAAGGCGATGCCTGCGTTCGCCGCTACTCCGATCGGTAGCTCTTCGACCTCGGCTCCCAAGTCGACCGCGGCAAGCGCGGCTCGTCGCCGGTAGTCGGCTCCAAGGGCGGGGAGAAAGAGGCCCATCACCTCGTCACCGATCAACTTGTCGATCAATCCGCCGTGGCGGACGATGACGTCGGTGGCCGTCGCATAGAAACGATTGAGACGATCGGCGAAGGTTCGGGCGCTGGACTGCTCACCGAGTCTGGTCGACCCGCGGACGTCGGCGAACAGGATGCCGATGTCGAGCTCGAGCCCGCCCGGCGGTAAATGATCGAAGCAGTACTGACAGACGTTCGGGCTCTTGCGCGACGGCCGTCGGCCGGTGACGGCGAAGAGCTTGCCCGCCAGGCCACCGAAGGGGTTCATGCAGAGCTTGCATCGAGGATTGCTCGGCAGGTGTCGGAAGAGGCGTTGTGCTTTCTTCAGTGGCTCGTAGCCATCGACCAGCAGCGCCTGCCAGTCAATCTCTTTCGGCACGACGACCATGATGGCCCATTCTCGGATCCAGATCGAGTCCTGTGATCGACGGTCCAAGGAGCGAGCGCATAACTGCCGCTCTGGACTACCCGAGCACGCGCGTGATCGGGCAATGTGTCCGCGTGAGCGAGTATGCCGATTGATTCCTGGCCGACCGAGCAACCGCCGCACGCGCACTGGACCCTGAACGCGTTCGACCGCGAATCAGGCGAGCACATCGGAGAAGCGCGAGTTGACGCACCACCCGCCGCGATCGCGCAAGCGGTTGCAGCGGCGCTGACGCGCCACGGCGTCGAACCGATCACTCCCGAGGTCGTGATGTGTTACGGCCTTGAAGTCGACGCGGAGCTGGTCGAGTTCCTGAAGCAATACACCGACGAGGACCTCACGACGTATCGAGTCGACATCGGTATGCAGTCGGAGACTTGGGAGTACGCCAAACGGCCGCGAGTCGGATGGGGTCAGTGGGCAAGCGCCGACCTAGGGCTTCCGGGCCGGGGGTCGAGGTGACAGATGGGCCCTGTGGTTGATGTTCATGCTGTCTTGCGGTTGCGGTGGCTGTCGAGCACGGCTCGGGGTGTACGGCCGTGCATGAAGTCGCTGTGGTTGCGGCGACGATGGTTGTAGTGCACGAGCCAGGTATCGATCTCGCGTTGGAGCTGGCGGACGCTCGTGAAGCGGCGGCGGTGAAACGCGGGCCGCCAGCATTCTTGGAGCGCGGTGCCTTGGAACCGTTCACACACCGCGTTGTGGTTCGGTGAACGCGGCGGGATCCGTTGATGGGTGAGTTCCTTCTTGGCGAGCGCTTCGGTGAACGGCCGGGCGATGTATTCCGGACCGTTGTCGCTCAGCACGCAACGGACCCTGACACCGAGTCGTCGGTAACGGCCGATCACGTGGTGGATGAACCGGGCAGTGACCTTCCCGTTCGGGACACCGAGAATGATCATGATGATCGCCCAGCGGGTCGCGGTGTCGATCGCGGTGAGTTGGTAGACCTTCCCGACGCCTTTGAGGTTCCCGATGTAGAAGCTGTCCACCGCGACCAGGTCACCGGGCCGTGCTGCCCAGTGACAGAACCCGAACGGTTCGTCCTCGATGGCGGCTTCGGTGATCAACCCGCTGGTCAACGCGGCGATCGCGGCGGCCCTGGCGACGCGTTGATGGCGCCGGCCCAGCCCGTGACGGACCAAGATGTCTTGCACGGTCGACTTGCCGATGCTGTGCCCACGATCGTCGAGACGATCCGCGTATTGGCGGCATCCGATCGTGGGTTCGGTCACCGCGAGGGTAAGGAGCTCGTTCACGACCCACGTCGGGGTCGCGTTCGGCATTTGCGGCGCCCGGCGGTCCTTGGGCATCAACGCCTCGACGCCGTATCGCTGCGCGAGGTTGCGCCACTCATAGAACCGCGTTCGGGACACCCCGAACGTCCGGCACGTCGCGGCCACGTTTCCGGTCTCGGCCGCGTGTTCCAGCACGCGCACGCGCCGGTGGTAGATGATCTCTGCTGGGGTCACGGTGATGGGCTCCTCTGGATCTTTGGTAGGAACCAAAGGGTCCATCACCGCCCCCACCAAGTGGGGGACATGCAACCTCAACACCCGGACAGGAAGCCCTAGAGGACCGCGCGCCGGGGTCGGGCAGGTACTTCCTCCACGCCTGACGAGTTACGCCATATCTGCCGCTCTGGACCACGCGTATCGGCGCGAGCCTCAGCGCACTCGTCGCCGCGGTCATCATCGGATAGCGGTAGCGCACGCGTCTGGGGGTGCGGTCGGCGCGGCATTCTGACGTGCGGTATTGGATCCTTGAGCCGGGCTCGGGACGCTGTTCGAACGACGGGTACCATGGCGCCGTCTGGAGACGGTCGAGAGCTAACCGGGGGCGTCGTGGGGAAGGTCTGGTTGGTAGCGGCGTTGACGTTGCCGTTGTTGGGCGGCGCAATGGTCCCATCGGCGGCGTCGGCCGCGACTCTCTCCGCTTCGAATAGCCGGAGCAATGTTTTCGCGGGCTTCGACGTCAAGCCCACTGCCGGTGCTATCACGAGTGCCGTCGGCACATTCTCTGTCCCATCGATCACCTGCACCGCAGCCAACACGGCCCTCTCGCTGAACGTCTTCGTCCTCAATACCGGGCTGAATCTGTCGGGCGGAACGTTAGAGATCGTGTGCAAGTCCGGCGCCATGCAGTCCGCGATGGGAGCGTTCGTCAACGGCACCATCAGCCCCGCGTTTCCGATGGCCGTCGTTCCCGGCCACCTGATCAGAATGCGGGTGTCGGAGACGGTGACGAGGACCACCGTCGTGGTCACCGACCTGACGACGACAGTCTCGAAGACGGTCAGCGGCAGTGGCGGCACGATGACCGATTCCCAGATCGGCGACGCCAGGATCGGCGATAGTCACGGCCACCCGCTCGGTGTGCCGTCGTTTGGCAAGGTTCCGTTCACGGCGGTCACCGTCAACGGATTGCCGCTCAACTCGGCGTCGCTCGCCGCGTCCGCGGTGAACATGGTCAAAGGGACGACAACCGACATCGTGACCACGTCTCTCGTCAACGGGAACCGATTCTCCCTCGCGTTCAAACACTCCTAACACGTCCCGAGCGGTACAGATCTGCCGCTCGGCACCCGACGGTGTCGATCGTCGCGGAGCGCCGCGATGAACGTTCGGCCGGCGATCTGGCGGGGTCGGTCGCCTCGTAGCGATGGGCCGCGCAGAGGGACGGTTCACGGCATGGTTCTGGGCCGCGAATGGGCCGCGAGAGGTCGCAAAACAAGGCCAAATGACGACAACCAACGAACACTATGTCCGCAGGTCAGAGGCAATTAGGGCTGGTCGCGGAAGTGCGCTGCAAGCCTTGCCAAGGTTGGGGTCGCGGGTTCGAATCCCGTCGTCCGCTCTCGGAGAACCTGCACGTCAGCGGCCTTTCGGGGCCGCTGCGTCGCGTCTGGACCGAGTGGAATGTCGGTTCTAGGCCGCTGACGGTTGCCGGCCGCTCCGGGCCAGTGGTGCTGCACTTGCTCGGTCACTACTCCCGCCGCCGTGGCTGAAGCCGCTGCGAGAAGCGGAATGGACGCCCACGTTGCGCTGATGTTTCCAATGGCGTTTCGTGTACCGCCGTGGTGGGTCTTGATCAATGCGTCGGCCGCCGCGAACAGAAGTACGCCGAGGACTCCCAACCAGACGCGCAAGGCATCGCGCTAGAAGTCCACCAACCTCGGGCCTGCTCCACGATCTGCTGGCGTCAAGAGCGGCTCGCCGCCGTGCGTCAGTGAGAGACTCGCGGTCATGTCCCGTGCAGACATCGACCGTTATCTCGCTGCGCTCGACGAGCCGAAGCGGAGCAGCTTGGAAGCGGTGCGGCAGTCGATCCTCGAAGTCGTGCCCAATGCAGAGCAGTGCATCTCTTACGGGCTGCCCGCGTTCAAAGTTGACGGCAAGGTCGTAGCAGGCTTCGCTGCGTTCAAGCAGCATCTCAGCTATCTACCGCACAGCGGTTCGGTCCTCCCCGCGCTCGCCGACGACCTGGCCCGCTACGACCAGACGAAGGGCTCGCTGCACTTCGCGATCGACAAGCCGCTGCCCAAACGGCTCGTGAAGAAACTCGTGACCGCGCGCCTCCGACAACTCGGCGGCACGTAGGCCGAGAACCCAGTTCCGCGCCCGCCCAGAAGTGGCGATCGGAAAGCCCGAACCGCCGATTCGCCGCCTCGGTCGGTAGTCGGACGGCCCGGATCATGCCCCGGCCCTCTCCGCGAAGACGGCCTGGCTGATTTACTTGGCGGTATGGAAGAAAGACCCTGGGGCGGCTTCGACGTTCTCGCTGACGAACAATCACACAAGGTCAAGCGGATGACCGTCCATCCCGGTCACCGGCTGAGTTACCAGCGTCACGCGCACCGATCCGAGCATTGGTTCGTATTCGAGGGCACCGCCACCGTGACCCTCGACGGCGTCGAGCACGTCGTCGCGACCGGTGAGGCGATCGACATCCCGCTTGGTGCCGCGCACCGCATCGGAAACAGCGGCGTCGGCCCACTCGTGTTCATCGAAGTGCAGCACGGCTCCTACTTCGGCGAGGACGACATCGAGCGGCTCGAAGACGACTACGGCCGCCTTCCCTCAACCTGAGCACCCCAGGGCGCTCCCTGTGAACGCATATCCGCGGATCGGCGACTCGCCGCGCATGGCGCGTGTGGGTCTCTAACGCCGGATTCTGTCGACGTGCTGCGATGTCCCAGGCGGCAACCACGAGTAGGGCTGCAACGATCTGCTACTGCTTTGGGCACTTCGCCAGTTCTTTCGTGGACTTCCTGAGCCACATCCTTCGGTAGGCGCGCTTACGGAGCTGCCGAGCGGGACCCGCCGCACGTAGTGCGAGATCGGCGTTCTCGGGTGCGCGTAGCGCTCGTACGCGGTCTTCGCGCGCGGTCAGACATTCCGCCGCTGCATGGCCCCTCACCTGCGCGGAGCTATTTCCCTTCGGGTGTCGGCGTGGAGGCATGCTTCAGCAGCCCTCTGGTCGGCGCGTGTGCGCAGAGAGACGGGGTGTGGCGCTTCCCAGCGCTGCCCGGTCCTCGGTTGCTTGTTGCCTGAGCGAACGCACTGAGCTGCTGCCCCGGCACCTACGTTCTGCGCCCGAGCGTGTCCCGAACATCGGGAGTTCGTTCGGCTCCGAGAGATGCGAGGCCGGGTCGCCCCCGCCGACCCGGCCCCGAACCGCTCAGCTACTTCGCAACGTGATCCATCGACGAAGCGAAGGAGTTGCGACCGTCCTCGTCGTTGAGGACGGGATTCAGCCGCCGACCGTCGAACGCAGCGAGACTCCGTCGTGAACCGCCCTGCGACCGGCCAGGTTGACCCAAGCCGGTGCCGTTCGCACGCACCCCCGGCTGCATCCTGCGCAGCGCGTCTGATGCGCTCGTCCTTGACGTCCGCTCGCACTGCGTCGTCCTTTCGACCGACGTGCCGCCCTCCTGCACCCTCCTCGCATCGCTTCCGATTTGCTTCACCCTTTCGAGTGGTCTCGGCGATCGCCATGCGGGCGTTGTCACCGACGCGGCTCACAAGCGGATCGCCCGCGTCGGTCTCAGTCGGTCGCGCGGGTGGGTTTCGCCTCCAACACGGCGCGGATGAACAGGACAGCACCGATTGTCAACATCACGACGCCGGGCAAGATACGGAACTGTTCCGAGTCGCCGTCATGGCCCGGGAAGAGCGACGGCAGATCGTTCGCCGCTCTTGTGAGGTACACGACCGCCACGACCGCGGACGCGATCGCGACCGCGACTTGCAGGAACGACTTCGTGTCGACGGCCTCGAAGGTGATGTCGTGCATGAGCACGTACTGCGTCCCCAACAACGCGACGCCGCTCGCCATGATGAGGAACGTCCATCCGGCGGGCTGATGGCATGCGAGAAGAAACGGTCCGGTCGTGATGGCGAGCACACCACTCGCTGTCTGGAAGCCGTCGGCCTTACGCCACCGATCGCTCACGACGTCAAGTCCTCCCGGCAACAGGTACGGATGGCATCGGCAACATCGACGACAACTCTGAAGAACTCCTGTGGACCGGCACGGGAACCGGATCAGCCGAGGAGAGCCATCGTCAGACCGAGCACCACGAGCACGATGAGCAATGCGATCCCGACGACTGCCACCGGGCGACCGTACGGATTGTCGGATTAGCAGGAGGTGTCGTAGCGGCAAGAGATCGCGCGACTCGGCCGGAGGCACCAAGGCCCCGAAGAACTGTGGGCGCACACCCATCTCGTTCCGCTTCACCTCCGGCGGGTGCCCTACGAGAGCCGGGCCGACTCCGTCATGTATTGCCAGGTCCTCGCCGAGCTCGGCCGCCAACGCGGTTGGACGGTCTCGCTCTACATCGCCAAGAACGTGGAGGACGAGGCCGTTCGCATCCTCGGGGAACGGGCGGACGAGGTGCTCCGCAACCCGCGGGCGACGCTCGGGCCACCCTGGTCGAAGGACCATCGCACGGCGCTCGCCGCAACGATCGTGGAGACGTCGGCGCCCGGACCGAAGTAGGGGTGGCCGCGGGACCGCTGATGTTGAACTCCGCGTGAACGAGTCGCCCGGCGTCTTGGCGGCGTCCGTCCCCGGCGGTAGACCGAGGATCGCCGCCGACTCGGGAGCCGCGCGTGGAGCTTCAGGAACCGACCGAACAAGCGATGGTCCGGACCGCGACCGATCACCTGTCCGCCCGGTTCGACCGGCTCGAACGCCCGCAGATCGAGAGCACGGTGAGCCGCCTAGTCTCGGAGTGGTGCGAACGGGCCCGGGTCAAGACGTTCGTGGGGCTGATCGCCGAGAGGCATGCCCGCGCCGAGCTCGAACGAACCGCGTGAGGGAGTCGAACCGCCGGCCCGCGGCGCGGCCGGGACGTTGAGCTCGACTCGCGTCGGGGAGCGCCAGGGTTGGTCTCCCGACCCGTTCGGCCGGTTCGAGGAGCGCTACTTCTCGGGTGGGGCGCCGACATGGCTCGTACGCAACGGCCGGAAGGAGAGTCGCGACGATCCGGCCGGGTTCGGGCCGGTACCGCCGGATTCCACCGCCGGGGAACCGGATTCAGCTTCCGACCCGGACGATCCCCGGGAGCACTTCGAGCCTCGGCTGTACGCGCGGCGCGCGCATCCCCGGTTGGGTCCGCTCGTCTTGTTCGTGGCGGCGCTGGTCCCGCCCGCGGCCTTCGTGCTGCTCGCTCCGAACCGGTCGACGCGGATGTTCGTGCTCGGCTGCTACGCGACCCTCACCGTGGCGGTGTCGATACTGCTGATCATGGCCCGCTCGCCGCGGATGGCACCGAACGTCGGCGATTCGGTCGACGCCTCGGCGCGCTCGTTCGTGCCGTGACGAACCCGTTCGGGTCCTCCCGGCGAGTGGCCCAGGCGCGTCGGGTGTCGGAATAGCGCCGGGCGCCGCCCCGGCCGGGGTGCCGTGCGGCCAGTTTGGAAGTCACGAAATCGGGGCCGCTAGCGTCGGAACACTGCGACCCCGGGAGTGGCGATGACAACCCTCGAAGCCGGCGCGACGAGCTGGGTACGTGATGCCGCGTGCCGCGGTTCCGCCCTCTTCGTCACGCCGGTGCACGAGTCGGTCGACATGCGCCGCGAACGCGAACGCCGCGCCAAGCGAGTGTGCGGCGAATGTTCCGTTCGGGGCGCATGCCTGGAGTACGCCCTGCGCGTCAACGAACGGCTCGGCATCTGGGGCGGACTCACCGAGACCGAACGCCGCGCGCGGACCTCGATCACGCTCGACTGAACGGCGCTCGACGGCCCAGACTCGGCATCGGGTCGCACGTCACGGGAGCGATCGCGCAGACCGTCGCCACGTTCGTATAGCGCGCGTTACTTGCACGCCGGCGCCGTCGTCGACGGGACGGCGGCGGGGAACACGTCCTGGATCGGCGGGAGCCGGACGCCGTTCAGCTGCGCGTCGACCGCGTACAACAGCGGGGACGCCAATGCCGCGAGGTCGGGAAGGCCGTTCGGGCACGTCGGGACCGTCTGCGACGGGAGCGGATCGGCCATGAAATAACAGAGTGCGAGCGGTACCGACGGGTCGGCGCGCGCGAGCAATGCCGGTACCGGCTCGTGGGCGTGGCCGAATGCGGCGAGCGCGATCGAGACCGGGAGTCCGAACCCGCCGACGCTCGTACCGGTCGGCACGCGATGTGCGAAGGCGGTGCATCGGATGGTGAAGGCGTTGACCGGCCGCGTCACGGGCGGCGTCGGCGGAAGGGCCACTACAGATGTTCCCGCGGGCGCGATCTCCGCGCCGATGCGAAGGGCAGTCGCTTTGTCGAAGCTGCCGGAGATCGTCACGTCTTGGCCCGTGATCCCTTGGTTGATCGTGGGAGCGGACTCGACGACTCCGTTGACGACGATCGCGATGTTGCGTCCGACCTCGGGACCGGCGACCTTGGTGACGAAGTCGTCGTTGTCGAAGTGGAGGTTCACGTCCCATTGGCCGGTGGTCTCGTTCGAGACCACCTGGACGGACCCGACGTGACTGCCGGTCAACAGCACTGGGCCGAGTGCGTAACACGACGACTTGGTCCGGTCGGCGAGTATGACCTGCGCCGTAGCCGTCTGCTGCGCCGGCGGCGTGACCGCCGCACCACCCTTGCACGTGGTCGACGCCCCCGACGCCGTCCCGTAGGGAAGCTGGCCGAGCACTTCGCGAAACGCGAGGACGTCGGCCCGGTGCGTCAAGGTGGCGATCGTCGAGGTCGTGACCGGGGATACGCGCAACGTGCCCGTCGACGACGAACACGCCGCGGCCACGACGATCGTCGTCGCGACGACGACCCCGCACAGTCCCGCCCGTCTCGTCCCCACGGCCCGAATCGTACGCGGCGCGGCGCCGCGATGGGAGTGAAACGGTCAGGTGAGCACGTACGGATGCAGCCGGTGGGGCTTCGCGTAGCGCATGTGGAGCGCGATCGCCCCCGCGGTGATTGCGGCGTAGCCGCACCAGACGGATGCGAAGCCGTCGGCGGTCATCCACGCGATCACGATCACCGCGACCAGGTTCACCAAGCCGAAGATCTCGATGTGCCGGTAGCCGGAAAACAGGAGTGCGCCGCAGACCGCGACGACGTACAGCGACTCGACGAAGAGGCCGTGGTCGAGGTGCACGCTGTACGCGAGGTGATACGGATGCGGTGTCGCGTTGATCGGGTTGCGCACCAGCGCGACGAGCAGCACCACCGAGACGACCGCACCCAGGGCGAGGAACGCGAACATGGTTCGCCGCCGGGGGCCGGTCGGTTCGAGCGCGAGCACTGCGGCGGGAACGAACACGGGCAGCACGACGAACGCGATCAGCAGGTAGATCCAGAGTGCAACGCGGAAGACCGCGTGCGCAGCGTTGCCTTCGGCTCCCCACCACACGAAGGCCTCGTCGAGTTGGTGCAACCCGAGCAGCACGGGCAGACCCGCGAGCAACAGGTGGTCGTTGCGACCGCGCAGGTGCCGGCAGGCGTCGACGCCGATTCCGCCGATGACGATCCCACCGACGAGATCGGCCTGCGGCGAGAAGCACACTGCGCGCCAGTCAAGCCGATCTCACGGCAAGGCGAAAGCCGCGCCCGGGCGCGATCAGCGCGCGAGGTGCTCGCCGCGTGCGAGCTTGCGCCACAGCGACGTGTACGTACGGAACTCGTATCGGGCCGGAAGGAAGCCGGCTCGCTTCAGTTCGTCGTGCAGGCGCGGGAGCTGCGACATGGGTACACCGGCGTCAACGTGGTGCGCGAGGTGCCACCCGGTGTGGAACGGGACGAGATAGAAGCGGGCGAGCGGTGACTGGCGGACAGCGGGTGTGATCAGCCGACCGTCCTCCGAACGCTGCATGCCGCCGTGCTCGGCGAGCGCGCGCAAGGCGTTGGTGGCGCGCCAGATCGTGAGGTACGGCAAGAGCCAGAGGACGAAGTAGACCCACGGGTGGTGGAGCGCGACACCGATCGCGATGAGCAGGACTTGGCACACGACGATGGCGCGGGCGTCGGCGACACCCTCCGACCGGCCCGTCACGACGTGCGGAGCCTTCGTCAACGGGTTCCCGGAGCGGCGCCGCCGCCGGTTGAGCGTCGCCCGCACCGAGTAGCGCTGGTCGTCCTCGGGGAGGCCCTCCGGTCCGAACTCCTCGCGGTGGTGCGCCATGTGTCCCCGCCGGTACGCGTCGATCGACCGGAACGCCGGAACCGCGACGAGCCAGCGTCCGACGAAGTCGTTGACGGAGCGGTCGCGGAACAACAGGCGGTGCGCGGCTTCGTGCATGAGCGCCGCGTGTTGCGCCTGGCTTCGGCCGATGAGGACGAAGGCCGCGATCCAGACCACCCAGTTGTCGAAGTGGACCGCGGCCACGACGATGGCCACCGTCTGCGTGTACAGCCACGCGAGAGCGAACGCGTTGCGGAGGTTGGGGATGCGGCGAAGCTGCTCGCGGAACTCCGGCGTGGGCCGGCCGGTCGCGGTGATCAGCGCCTGCGGGCGCGACTCCATAGGGTCAGTACCCCAAATCCGCGCCGCTCCCACTCATCCATTCTAGGTGTGCCGGTTCGGCTTCGCACAGTGACATCCCTCGGCGTGCTCGGAGCTGTGACATGAGCCACGGAGCGCCGCCGGGGGCTTCCGCCCTGCGGTCCGGGCTGTCAGCGTGCCTCCCATGAGCCCCGCATCGATCCCGAGTCCCGCCGCCTTCGCGACCGATCCCGCGCCCGAGCCGGGGTCCGACACGGTGCAGGTCGTCGCCCGGACGCCCGCGCTCGCCGAGGTGCGGATCGTCCTCGACGGCGACCTGCCCGCCACGATCGGGACCGTCCGCCTCACCCACGACTCGTGGTGCTGGGAGCACAACGACGGCGAGCAGAGCTCGCCGATCGCCGGGACCCGCCTGGCCGCGGCCCGGGCCCTCGCCGACTACCACCGCGCGTACAAGCCGCGCCGGCCGCGGGCGTCGATGCGCCAGCTGCTCGACGCGGCCCGTGTGCGATAGCGGCGTCCGGTTCGGCCCGCCCGCCGCGGCCGCTAGTTGGTCGCGCCGGTCGCGGGAGCGGAGCTCGTGTTGGCGTGCTTCGGGTGCCAGTTGTTGACGATCCTGGGCACGAGCTTGTCGACCCGCGTCTCGAGCTTCTGACCCCGTGCGGCCGTGATCTTGTGGGCGGCGACCGCGGCTTCGATCTTTGCCTTGGCCGCGTTCTCGAGCGCCGTGATGACCGCCTGCGGCTGTACCCCGTGCTCGGTCGCGATCGCGGCGATCGTCTTGCCCGCCCGAAGCTCGGTCACGAGGTCGGCGCGGCTGATGCCGATCGTCTTGGCGATCAGCGCGGCGGCGTGGCGGCGGACGAGGCGCCGGATCGCCGCGCCCGGCTTCTTGGCCGAGGCCTTCGCCGGCGCCGCGGTGCTGGTGGCGGCGGTCGTGGTCGCCGGCAGGGGAGAGCCGGAGGTGGAAGCCGCCCCGGCGACCGAAACGCCGGCGAGGCCGAGAACGGCGGCGACACTTGCAGAAGCGATGGTCTTGGTGAATCTCATGGCTCGATGATCGCACCCATTTGTGAGAGGAGTATGAAGCCCCGGTCAGCGCCCGGACAGGAGTTGGGTCACGACGTCGAGAACGCCGTCGACGCCGGATCCGTGCAAGGTCATCCCGCCGTCGGCGATGAGGTTCTGCCCCGTCACGAAGCGAGCCAGATCCGAGCACAGGAAGACGACGACGTCGGCGATGTCGCCCGGCGTCCCGATCCGCTCGAGCGGGGTCTTCAGGCGCTGCTGCTCCTCGAGGCCGATCCCGCGCCACTCGGCGACGTCGTAGTCGTGGATCGGTGAGAGCGTGCTGCCGCCTGCATTGTTGTAGAGGAGCGAGAGCCCGGACATGCGTTCGGACGCGTCGACCATCGCGGCCGACAGCGCGTCGAAGTCGGTCACGTCGACCGCGTAGGAGCGGCCGTCGATCTCCTGCGCGACGGCCTCGGCGTTGTCGCCGTTCAGATCGAACACGGCGACCTGCGCGCCCTGCGCGGCCATCCGCCGGCACGTTTCGGCACCGATTCCGGATCCGCCCCCGGTCACGACCGCGCGATGTCCGTTCAGGAGTCCCATCCGGCGAACGGTAACTGTCGCGCTATCCTGGCGCGCTCACTCGGGCGCGTGGCTCAGTTGGCAGAGCACCTGCATGACGCGCAGGGGGTCGGGGGTTCGAATCCCTCCGCGCCCACTCGAATGAGTTGCCGGCGGATGCCGGTCGCGAGGAGCGGCCGGTACCCGCCCGGTGACGCCCGGCCTGGCACCGTGGGCGGTCGCAGCGGTCATACGCTGCCCGGAGAGAGGGAGTCCCCGCCGGACGGCTCACGACTCCGGCCCTCCCGGCCGATGATCCGTCGAGGGACGGGAGTCCAAGCATGTTCAGCGACGGTTCGATCCATCAGCTCCCCGACATCGATCCCCAGGAAACCGGCGAGTGGCTCGAGTCGCTCGACGCGGTGATCGACGTCAAGGGCAAGTCTCGGGCGCATTACCTGCTGGCGCGTCTGATGGAACGGGCGCGGGAGAAGGGCTCGTTCGTCCCCGCGATGGTGACGACCGACTACATCAACTCGATCGCGCCCGAGCAGGAACCGTGGTTCCCCGGCGACGAGGACATCGAGCGGCGGATCCGGGCGTTCGTGCGCTGGAACGCCGTCGCGATGGTCGACCGCGCGAACCATCGCTTCGACGGTCTCGGCGGTCACCTGTCGACCTACGCGTCGGCCGCCTCGTTGTACGAGGTCGGCTTCAATCACTTCTTCCGCGGCAAGGGCGACGGCGGTTTCGGCGACCAGATCTTCTTCCAGGGTCACGCCGCGCCCGGCATCTACGCCCGGGCGTTCCTCGAGGGCCGCGTCACCGAGGACCAGCTCGACCATTTCCGCCGCGAGACGAGCGGCCGCGGTCTGCCGTCCTACCCGCACCCGCGCCGGCTCCCCACGTTCTGGGAGTTCCCGACGGTGTCGATGGGGCTCGGCCCGCTCAACGCGGTGTACCAGGCCCGCTTCAACCGTTACCTCTACAACCGCAAGCTGGTCGACACGTCGGCCGCGCGCGTGTGGTGCTTCGTCGGCGACGGCGAGCTCGACGAACCGGAGGCGACGGCCGCGCTCGACCTCGCGGCGCGGGAACGTCTCGACAACCTGATCTTCGTCGTGAACTGCAACCTGCAGCGGCTCGACGGGCCCGTGCGCGGTGACGGCAAGGTCATCCAGGAGTTCGAGTCGACGTTCCGGGGCATGGGTTGGAACGTCATCAAGGTGATCTGGGGCCGGCAGTGGGACGAGCTGCTCGCCCGCGACGTCGACGGTGTGCTCGTCAACAAGATGAACTCGACCGTCGACGGCGAGTTCCAGAAGTACGTCGTGGAGTCGGGCGCGTACATCCGCGAACACTTCTTCGGTCCCGATCCGCGATTGCGCAAGATGGTCGAGCACGTCTCCGACGACGAGCTCCGCCGCCTCCCGCGGGGCGGGCACGACTACCGCAAGATCTTCGCCGCGTACAAGACCGCGATCGAACACGAGGGAACGCCCACCGTCATCCTCGCGAAGACCGTGAAGGGCTGGACCCTCGGCGCCGACTTCGAAGCGCGCAACGCGACCCACCAGATCAAGAAGATGTCGCCCGACCAGCTGAAGGCGTTGCGCGACCGGCTCTACATGGCGATCCCCGACCGTGACCTCGAGACGGGCATGGCGCCGTACTTCCATCCCGGGTACAAGTCACCCGAGTACGAGTACATGATCGAACGACGCCGCGCGCTCGACGGTTTCCTGCCCGACCGGGTCCAGCGGTCGAAGACGGTGCTCTTCCCGCGCGACGGCATCATCGACCAGCTCACCGCGGGCACGGGGGAGAAGGTCCCGGCCTCGACGACGATGGCGTTCGCGCGCCTGCTGCGGGTGCTCCTGAAGGAGCCCGACATCGGCGCGCGGGTCGTGCCGATCATCCCCGACGAGGCGCGTACGTTCGGCCTCGACGCGCTGTTCGCCGAGTTCAAGATCTACGCGCCGTTCGGCCAGCAATACGAGCCCGTCGACGCGGGACTCATGCTCTCGTACCGCGAGGCCTCCGACGGCCAACTGCTCGAGGAGGGGATCACCGAGGCCGGGGCGATGGCGTCGCTGACCGCGGCGTCGACGGCGTACGCCACGTGGGGTCAACCGATGATCCCGTTCTACATCTTCTATTCGATGTTCGGCTTCCAGCGCGTCGGCGACATGATCTGGTCGCTCGGCGACCAGCGTGGGCGCGGCTTCCTGCTCGGTGCGACCGCGGGCCGCACGACCCTTTCGGGCGAGGGATTGCAGCACTGCGACGGGCAATCGCAGATGTACGCGCTCGCGTACCCGAACTGCCGCGCGTACGACCCCGCGTTCGCGTACGAGCTCGGCGTGATCATCCGTGACGGGATCCGCCGTATGTACGGCCCCGAGCCGGAGGACTGCTTCTACTACGTCACCCTCTACAACGAGAACTACGTGCAGCCGCCGATGCCCGAGGGTGTCGAGGACGCGATCGTGCAGGGCATGTACCTCCTTGCGCCGGCATCGGGGGAGCACGCGCACCGCGCGCAGATCCTGGCGAGCGGGCCGATGGTGCGCGAGGCGCTCGCGGCGCAGCAGATGCTGGCCGAGCACTACGACGTCGGCGCCGACGTGTGGAGCGTGCCGGGCTGGAAGCAGCTCCGCGACGACGGGTTCGAGTGCGAGCGCTGGAACCGTCTGCACCCGACCGAGGCGCCGCGCACGCCGTATGTCACCGAGGCGCTGGCCGAGACGGAGGGCCCGGTCGTCGCGGTCTCGGACTGGATCCGCGGCGTTCCCGACGCCATCGCCCGGTTCGTTCCCCAGCCGTACGTCGTGCTCGGGACCGACGGCTACGGGTTCTCCGACGTGCGAGACGCGCTGCGGCGCCACTTCGAGATCGACGCCGCGCACGTGGTCGTCGGCGTGCTCGACGGTCTGGCCCAGCTCGGCGACGTCAAGGGCGACCTGGTCGCGGACGCGATCGAGCGCTACGAGATCGACGCCGAGCTGCCGAATCCCCGAACCACCTGACCGGGGAAGGCGGGGCGGGCGCCGACCGTGGGACCTACGGCCGGGCGGTCTACCGGTTCAGGTGGTGGTCCGGGTCCCAGTCGTCTTCTTCGTCTTCGAGGTCGTCGTCGAAGTCGTCGTCCAGCTCGCCGTCCCCGGCCGCGCCGTCGCTCAGATCCGCGAGGGTGCCGGAACCTTCCCGGAACAGCCCGTCGTCGTAGCCCTGCTTGAGCTTGCGCGCTTCACGGAACCGGCGCGCTCGTCCTTTTCTGGGCACGTCGTCACCTGCCTCGAAGTCGTGACGATCATTATGCCGTACCGTGCGCGTCCAGGTCGCGCCGGACGCGAAAGGGCTGGTGGCCCCACCGGTCGAGGTGTACGACATTGCTCACCGGGGGCGTCGGCGCGTTCGGAGCGCTTCCCGTCGGTCCTCCACGGGGCCACCCGAGGGCGACGACCGAGACCGGCGTGACCTGCCGGGGCAGGCCGAGCGTGCGGCGCGCCTCCCACACCGACCACAGGGGCAGCACGGTCGCCGACGCCCCGAGGCCCCGCGCCGACGCCGCGAGCACGAGGTTCTGGACGGCGGGGAACGCCGCCCCGTAGAACGCGGCCGCGCCGACGGCGGGGAAGAGCGGCCGCCGCCTCGGGATGCACGCGACGACCTGGACCGGCATGTCCTCGAAGTGGTCCGACTCCCACTGGCGGTCGGCGAGGAGGTCGTCGGCGCTCGAGTGGCTGCGCAGGAACCGCTTGTAGATCGACCAGCCCTGGCGGTAGGTGCGGGCGAGTTGGTGGCGGACGTCGGGGTCGCGGATCACGAGGAACGAGCAGCCCTGCGGACGACCCGCGTTGGCGTGCATCGCGAGGTCGAGCAGGGACAGCAGGGTGTCGTCGTCGATCGGGTCGCTGCGGAGCCGTTGGTGGGCCGTCTGCGCGCGCATCAACGCGGCGACGTCGTCGAAGGTGGTCACCGGCCGAGACTCGCACCGCTCGCGAGCTTGCGCCAGAGCGCGGTGTAGTTCCGGTACTCGAGATCGTCGGTCACGTAGCCGGCGCGGCGCAGCTCGGCGTGCAGCCGGGGCAGGTGCGCCATCGGGACGCCGGCATCGACGTGGTGCGCCAGATGCCAACCGATGTGGAACGGCACGAGGAAGAAGCGGGGGAGCGCCGACTGCCGGACGGTGTGGGTCGTCAGCCGGCGGTCCTTCGACTGTTGCATGCCGCCGTGCTCGGCGATCGAACGCAGCCGGTTGATCACGCGCCACACGGTGAGATACGGCGCGAGCCAGAGCACGAAGTACACGAACGGATGGTGCAAGGCGATGCCGACGCCGATGAGCACGAGCTGGCTCGCGACGATCGCCCGGGCCTGGAACCGCACCGGCGCGCTGTCGGACCGGACCGCGCCGAGCAGGCCCTTGAAGAGCTTCCAGCCGGTCTGACCCGTCGCGTCGCGCACGAGCTTGCGGCGCATCGACGCCTCGGAGATCGGGTAGCCGCGGTACAGCGGGATGTCGGGCTCGTCGGGACCGAACTCCTCGCGGTGGTGGGCCATGTGCCCGCGGCGGTACGCGTCGATCGGGGTGAACGAGGGGAAGCCGAGCAGCCACCGGCCGACGAAGTCGTTGAGCTTGCGGTTGCGGAACAGCAGGCGGTGCGCGGCCTCGTGCATGAGCGCCGCGAACTGGGCGTGGGCGCGGCCCATGAGGACGAACGCGGCGCCCCACACGAGCCAGTCGCCCCCCCCGCCAGTTGTCGAAGTGCACGGCGATCACGACGACCGCGATCGTCTGCGCGTACAGCGCGGCGACCGCGAGCGCGTTGCGGAGGTTGGGGATGCGCCGCAGCTCTTCGCGGAACTCGGGGGTCGGGCGACCCGCGGCGGTGATCCGGTCGGTCGGGTGGACTGCGTCGAGGAGCGCCGGTTCCGGGATCATCGTCGTCGGCCACGGTTCGATATTACACTTCCGGAACAGATGATGCGAGACGGTAATACCCTGCGAGGTCGAGCCTCTCCTCGAACGGCCCCTCTCGGCCCGGTCGCTCGTCGCCAGCCTGTTGCTGCGCAGCCGCCCGCCGCGCATGAGCGGGGCCCGGCTGGTGCAGTGGTGCGGGCTGTTCGGGGTCGCGGAGGGGACGACCCGGGTCGCGCTCAGCCGGATGGTCGAGCGGGGCGAGCTGCGGTCGCACGACGCGGCACTACGAGCTGGCCGGCCGGGTCAGAGCCGCGGGAGTGCGCAGGACTGGAGTCTCGACCCGGTGCTCTCGCCCTGGGACGGCCGCTGGCGGGTGGCGATGGTCGCCCCGGGGCCGCGATCGGCGCCCGAGCGGGCGGCGCTGCGCGACGCGATGCGCCGGCTGCGGTTCGGCGCGCTGCGCGAGGGGGTGTGGACCCGGCCCGACAACCTCCCGCGTGCCTCGGCTCCGCCCGAGGTGTGGAAGGTCGCCGACGCGCAGTGTCGCTGGTGGTCGGGCCGGCCCGACGACGAGCCCCGTGCCCTCGCGGCCACGCTGTTCGACGGCGCCGGTTGGGCGCGGCGGCGCCGAAGCGCTCGACGACCGGTTGGCCGCGTGTCACGGGCGCGCTGTCGTCCTCGGCGGATCCGCCCGCTCGCCGACGCGTTCGTCGCCGGCGCCGCGGCGCTCGCCCACATCCGTGCCGATCCGCTGCTGCCCGCGCGCGCTGTCGTCCGCGGCCGACGCCCGCGCGGGTGACGCGCTCCGCCGCGGGTACCGCGCGTACGAGGAGGCGTTCACCGCCGCGCTGCGGTCGTGGTTCCTGGGGCACTGAGTAGTCTCGACCCGTGACCACGCGCGGGTACGCCGGACTGCTCGACGACGCGGAACGGCTGCTTCCCGACCTGGTCGAGCTCCGCCGCCGCATCCACCGCCAGCCCGAGCTCGGCCTCGAGCTGCCGAACACGCAGGCGCTCGTGCTCGACGCGGTCGACGGTCTCGGCCTCGCGGTGAGCACCGGAGCATCGGTGTCGTCGGTCGTCGCCGACCTGCAGGGCGGCGACGGGCCGACCGTGCTGTTGCGCGGCGACATGGACGCGTTGCCGATGCCCGAGGACACCGGCCTCGAGTTCGCGAGCGAGATCGACGGCTGCATGCACGCGTGCGGGCACGACGCGCACACGGCGATGCTCGTCGGTGCGGTGCGTCTGCTCCACGCGCGGCGCGCGCGAGCTGCCCGGGCACCGTGCGCTTCATGTTCCAGCCCGGCGAGGAAGGTCATCACGGCGCGCGCTACATGATCGACGAAGGCGTGCTCACCCGCGCACGCACCGGTCGACGCCGCGTTCGCGCTGCACGTGTCGCCGAACCTGCCGTCGGGCACGATCTGGACGCGCGGCGGGCCGCTCATGGCGTCGGCCGACGTGCTCGAGATCAAGGTCACCGGCAAGGGCGGGCACGCGTCGACGCCGTACCTCGCGCAACGACCCGATGCCGATCGCGGCCGAGATCGTGCAGGCGCTGCAGGTGATGGTGACGCGGCGCATCAACACGTTCGATCCCGTCGTCGTCACGATCACGAAGATCCGCGCGGGCACCACCGACAACGTGATCCCCGAGGCGTCGACATGCTCGGCACGCTGCGCGCGGTGTCGGAGCACAGCCGCGCGCTCGCGATCGACGCGATGACGCAGCTCGTCGAGGGCATCGCGAGCGCGCACGGCATGCGGGCCGAGCTGACGGTCCACCAGGGCTATCCGGTGACGATCAACCACGACGCGAGTGCGAGCTTCGCGCTCGGCGTCGCGGCCGATCTGCTCGGCGCCGACCGCACCGGGCAAGATGCCGGCGCCGGTGATGGGCGCCGAGGACTTCTCGTACGTGCTGCAGCAGACGCCGGGCGCGATGTCGTTCCTCGGCGTGTGCCCGCCGGGCGAGAACCCGGCCCACGCGCACGCGTGCCATTCGAACCGCATGACGCTCGACGAGGACGCGATGGCGGCCGGCGCCGCGATGTACGCCGCGCTGGCGATCGAGTACCTCGCTCGCAGCGGCGCGGGCCGGCCCACGCGCTAGCCTCGTCGTCTTCCGGGGCGGTTAGCTCAGCCGGCTAGAGCGCATCCTTCACACGGATGAGGTCGGAGGTTCGAGTCCTCTACCGCCCACACGTTGTGTCACAACGTCCGCCCTGATCAGGCGCCACTGCGCACGACCGATCGCAATGACGCACCAGGAGCACGCCGGCCGTGCCGCGGTGGATCCGGAGTGATGCGCGAGTGACGCGTCCGTCAGCGCACGATTCGGGAGAAGCGCCTCGGGGGCGTCCGGGTCGTGCAGTCCATCGAACAGGGGCCGTGGTCGTATGTCGCGTCGAGTTCTCATCGTTCGGTGCGCTGGGGTAGCCGCCACGAGTTTGGTGTTGTCCGGGTTGGCGTCCGGGGCTGCTCCGGCGGGGGCGTCACCGAGTTTCGGACCCCAGCAGACGCTGATCGGATCGAACCTGAACGTCCCGACCAGCGTGGCGGTGGACGCGCCGGGAGACGTGTTCGTCGCCGACCCCGACAACAACCGGGTGGTGGAGTCGTCCGCGGGCGGGGTGCAGTCCACGCTCGCGTTGACGGGGCTCTCCGGCGCGAGTGGGGTGGCGGTGGACGGGTCGGGGAACCTGTTCGTCGCCGACACCGGCAACAACCGCGTCGTGGAGTGGTCATCGGGCGGCGCGCAGACCACCCTCCCGTTCACCGGCCTGTCCGGACCGAGAGGCGTCGCCGTAGACGGGTCGGGTGACGTGTTCGTGGCCGACACCGGCAACAACCGGGTCGTGGAGTTGACCCCCGCGGGAGTGCAATCCACCTTGGGCTTCACCGGCCTGTCCGAACCGATGGCGGTGGCGGTCTACACGTCCGGGCTCGGGATTCAACTGGTGTACGTGGCCGACTCTGCCAACAATCGAGTGGATGAGCTCGTCACGGCAGGCGGCCAAACGCTCGGGGAGAACGCGGTCATCACCGGTCTGTTCAACCCCTCCGGGGTGGCGGTGGATTCATTCGGGGACTTGTTCGTCACCGACTCCGGCAACAACCGGGTGCTGGGTTTGTCGACGGCTGCGGTGCAGACGACATACGGCTTCACCGGCCTGAGCCGTCCGTTCGGGATCGCGGCATCCGCGGCCGGTCTGTTCGTGGGCGACGCGGGCAACAGCCGTGTACTGCAGTTGACGTGGGGTGGAGTGCAGTCCACGCTCGGGTTCACCGGCCTTTTCGGCCCGTTCGGGCTGGCGGTGGACGCGTCGAGCAACGTGTTCGTTGCCGACATCTGCTGCAGCGGTCACCTCAACCGGGTGGTGAAGCGAACCCCGGGCGGGACGCAGTCCACCCTCGGTCTCGTTGGACTGAACGTGACCGAGGGAGTGGCGGTCGACACGGCGGACGACGTGTTCGTTGCCGACGCTGCCAACAACCGGATACTGGAGTCGACGCCCGGCGGGGCGCAGACGACGGTCGCCTTCTCCGGCTTGAGCGCCCCGTATGCGGTCGCGGTGGATTCCTCGGGTGACGTGTACGCGGCCGACCTCGGCAACCACCGGGTGGTCGAGTTGACGCCGGCCGGGGTGCAGACCACCCTCGGCTTCTCCGGTCTCGCCAATCCCGCCGGGGTCGCCGTCGACTCGTCGGGAGACGTGTTCGTCTCCGACCCCCAGAACCACCACATCGTGGAGTTGACGCCGACCGGGGTGCAGACGACGCTCGGATTCACCGATCTGTCCGAGCCGTTCGGCGTGACGGTGGACTCGGCGGGTGACGTGTACACGGCCGACGCCGGCAACAACCAGGTCGTGGAGTTGACGCCCGCCGGGGTACAGACGACGCTCGGTTTCACGAACCTGTCCGGCCCGCGGGGGGTCGCAGTGGACTCGGCGGGCAACGTGTACGTGGCCGATACCGGCCACGCCCAGCTCGTGGAGTTGCCGGCGTTGCCGGTGGCGCCGTCGTTCACTTCTCCCACAAACGCCACCTTCACCGAGGGCAGTGCGGGGTCGGTTGCGGTGACGGCCGACGGTACGCCGGCGCCGACGTTCAGCGAGGTTGGCACCCTGCCCGCCGGAGTCACCCTCGCCTCGACCGGTGTGCTCTCGGGCACCCCGACGCAGAACGGCAGCTACCCGATCACCATCACGGCCGGCAACGGAATCGGGACACCCGCCGTCCAGAGCTTCACGCTGACCGTCGTCCAGGCGGCCGCCATCACCTCGAAAGCCATGGCCACCTTCACCAAGGGCGTCAAAGGAACCTTCGCCCCCAAGGCCACCGGGTTCCCGACACCGGTGATCACCGAGACCGGCACCCTGCCGGCCGGCATGAAGTTCACGGGCGGGAAGCTGAACGGCACGCCGACGGTGACCGGGACCTTCCCGATCACCCTGACGGCCCACAACGGGGTCGGGACCGACGCCACCCAGAGCTTCACCCTGAAGGTCCTCGGCTTCCACGTCTCGAGCACCAAACTGCCGGGCGGCACGAGGGGTGTGGCCTACACCGCGAGCTGACCGCCCTCGGCGGCGTCGCCCCTATGACCTGGACGCTCACGACCGCCCTCCCGAGTGGGCTGACCCTCAGCCCGTCCGGACTGGTCACGGGCACCGTGCCGACGACGGTGGCAGCCGGGACCTACACGTTCAAGGTCCGTGTTACCGACTCGACGCTCCCGACCAACCAGGTGGCCACCGCGGCGGTCAAGATCACGCTCGCGTAGGCCGCCCGGCACGAGCAGGGCCGACGACCGAACGGGTCGGGGTGACAATTCGCAGGTCAGGGGAGCGAAGAATCCCGGATTCGGTGTCACCAGGACTTGCCAGGGCCAGGACCCGAGGCAAGCATGCTCCTCGCCAGGGAAGGGCGCCTGGCTCGACGTGGGCGGGTAGGGGGCCAGCATGCGGGGATTCGGCATTCGGCGAGCAGTTGCGCGACCCGGACCGGTGGCGGGTGACCCCACTCGCCGCGGTCGTCGCGGTGGTAGCCGGCACGTTCGCGCCGATCGTGGCGACGACCAGGGCCGGGCGATCACGACGCAACCGATCACACCGAACGGCGCGCCGGTGACCGTCTCGGTACCCACCGCGGGCGCGAACAACGAGGTCGACCTCACGTTCAACGGTTCACCGGGTCAAGAGTTCAGCGTCGCGACCTCGGCGGGCACGTTCGGCAACTGCGACGTGCAGCTCAGCCTCATCGATCCCGACGGCGTCACGGCCATCGCGCCGACCTGTGGCGGGAGTTCCGGCTTCCTCGACGCGGTCGCGGTCGACGACGTCGGTCAGTACTTCATCCGCGTCGCGCCCAGCGCGACCGCGACCGGTTCGGTCAAGGTGAACCTGTACCGGATCACGGACCAGACGCCGACCCTGGTCTCGGGGACGGGTTTCCACGCGGCGTTGTCGACCCCCGGCCAGAACGTCGTCGGGTCGTTTCGCGGGCACTGCGGGCAACAAGCTCAGCGTGACCGTCACGAGCGCGACCGCGTGCAACGAGACGATCACCATCGACGCGCCGGACGGACGACGATCGCCAGCACACAGTTCTGCGGCGCGAACGGATTCCTCGACGCAACGTTGCTGCCCGTCACGGGGACGTACCAGGTGATCTTCGACCCTCCGGGGACGGAGACGGAGACGACCGCGGTGCTGACGGCGCTCACGGTCGCCGACCAGACCGTGACGATGGTTTCGGGCACCGGCGTGCACGCCGGCGTTGTCGACCCCCGGCCAGAATCTCGTCGGGTCGTTCGCGGGCACCGCGGGCAAGAAGCTCAGCGTGACCGTCGCCGGCGCGACTGCGTGCGACGACGCGGTCGACCTGATCGCACCGGACAACTCGACGATCGGCACCACACAGTTCTGCAGCGCGTCCGGGTTTCTCGACGCGACCCTGCTGCCCGGTGACGGGCACGTACCGGGTCGTGCTCGATCCGCTGGGCGCGGCGACGGAGACGGGTGCGGTGGTGACGCCGTTCACACGTGACCGACCAAACCGCGACGATGGTCTCGGGGACGGGTGTGTCGGCAGCGTTGTCGACACCGGGTCAGAACCTCGTCGGGTCGTTCGCGGGCACGCGCGGGCAAGAAGCTCAGCGTGACCGTCGACCGGCGCGACGCGTGCAACGACACGGTCGACCTGATCGCACCGGACAACTCGACGATCGGCACCACACAGTTCTGCAGTGGCGACCGCATTCCTCGACGCGACCTTGCTGCCCGTGACGGGCACGTACCGCGTCGTGCTCGATCCGCTGGGCGCGGCGACGGAGACGGGCGCGGTCGTGACTCCGTTCACTCGTACCCATCAAACCACGACCCTCGTTTCCGGTACCGGCGTGCACGCGGCCCTGTCGACGCCGGGCCAGAACCTCGTCGGCACATGGTCGGGAACCGCGGGCCAGAAGCTGAGCGTCTCGGTCTCGGCCGCGACCGCCTGCAACGACACCTTGAGCCTCCTCGCCCCCGACGGGACCACGCTCGCGAGCACGCAGTTCTGTTCGAGCACCGCGTCGACCGGCGTCGAGACCCTGCCCGTCACCGGCAGCTACCGCGTCGTCCTCGATCCATTCCAGGCGAGCACGGAAAGCGACGCGCGTGCTGACGTTGAACCTGGCGGCGCAGGACTCGTCGACGGCGATTCCCGCGGTCGTGTCCGCGGAAACGGGACGAGCACCTCGTCGATCCTCGTCACCATCCGCAACACGACCGGGACGCCGGTCAACGGTGACACGGTCACGTTGACCGGGACGGGCAGCGTGCAGATCAGCCCGGCCAGCGGAACGAGCGATGCAACCGGGAAGGTCACCTTCACCGTGAAGGACGCGGTCGCCGAGACCGTGACGTTCACCGCGACCGATACGACGGCCGGTGTCGTCGCCGACAACCCGGTTGTGCTGTTCACCTCGCAGACCGCGTCTACACCGGCGTTGAGTGCGGGTGTCGGCTCTGCGGTCAACTTGTCGACGCGCGGGGCAGGTGTTCGCGGGGACGTTCACGGGGGCGGTGGGTCAGACGGTGAGTGTCGATATGCCGAACCCGAGCTTCACGTCGTGTATCAACATGTTCCTCATCGCGCCGAACGGTACGACGTTGACTTCGGCGCGGAACTGCGGCGGGGATGCCTTCGTGAAGGCGACGCACCTGCCGTTCGCGGGCACGTATACCTTCCAGATTGTTCCTGACGGCAGCGGCACGGGAACCGGCACGTTGACCTATTACTCGATCACGAACCAGACGCCGGCCTTCAGTGCGGGTGTCGGCTCTGCGGTCAACTTGTCGACACCCGGTGAGCAGTTCGCGGGGACGTTCACGGGGGCGGTGGGTCAGACGGTGAGTGTCGATATGCCGAACCCGAGCTTCACGTCGTGTATCAACATGTTCCTGATCGCGCCGAACGGTACGACGTTGACGTCGGCGCGGAACTGCGGCGGGGATGCGTTCGTGAAGGCGACGCACCTGCCGTTCATGGGCACGTATACCTTCCAGATTGTTCCTGACGGCAGCGGCACGGGAACCGGCACGTTGACCTATTACTCGATCACGAACCAGACGCCGGCGTTGAGTGCGGGTGTCGGCTCTGCGGTCAACTTGTCGACACCCGGTGAGCAGTTCGCGGGGACGTTCACGGGGGCGGTGGGTCAGACGGTGAGTGTCGATATGCCGAACCCGAGCTTCACGTCGTGTATCAACATGTTCCTGATCGCGCCGAACGGTACGACGTTGACGTCGGCGCGGAACTGCGGCGGGGATGCGTTCGTGAAGGCGACGCACCTGCCGTTCGCGGGCACGTTTACCTTCCAGATTGTTCCTGACGGCACCGGCACGGGAACCGGCACGTTCACCTATTACTCGATCACCAACCAGACGCCGGCGTTCAGTGCGGGTGTCGGCTCTGCGCTCAACTTGTCGACGCCCGGTGAGCTGTTCGCCGGGACGTTCACGGGGGCGGCTGGTCAGACGGTGAGTGTCGATATGCCGAACCCGAGCTTCACCTCCTGTATCGACATGTTCCTCATCGCGCCGAACGGTCCGACGTTGAGCTCGACGCGCAACTGCGGCGGGGACTCCGTTCGTGAAGGCGACGCTCCTGCCGTTCGCCGGCACGTACACCTTCCAGATTGTTCCTGACGGCAGCGGCACGGGCACCGGGACGTTGACCTATTACTCGATCACCGACCAGGTCGCGACGCTGAAGTTGAACGCGGCCAAGACGACGGCGGTCACCCTGAGCACTCCCGGCCAGCTGTTCCTCGGGACGTTCACCGGCCAGCCGGGCAACGAGATCAGCGTCGCGGTCTCGGCCGCGGCGTTCACTGACGTGCTAGACCCTCGAGCTCGTGAATCCCGCGGCGCGGCTCGTCGCGTCGAATCGTTCGTGCGGCATATCGGCGGCACTCTCGTCCTTCGGTCTCTCGTCGTCCGGCAAGTTCTCGATCGCCATTGTCCGTTGACGGGAGCGGCACCGGACACTCGACCCTGAGCGCGCTGACCGGGCTCGCAGTGAAGGCGCCGGCGACGCCCGAGCTCAACGTTCCCTATGCCCGCACGCTCACCGCGGCTCCGGGCACGCCGCCGTACACGTTCGCCTTGACCGGCGGAGCCTTGCCGACCGGGCTCAACCTCGTCGCCGGCAAGATCAAGGGGACGCCGACAGCGTTCGGCACGTTCTCGTTCACGATCACGGTGACCGACGCCGGCTTCCAGACCGAGTCCGGGACGTTCTCCCTGACGGTCGTCAACGAGCTGCTGATCACGACGACATCTCTGCCCAACGGAACGCACGGCACCGCGTACAACGCGTAGCGTTGCCGGAGCGGGGGGCACGACGCCGTACACGTGGTCGCTGAGCGGCGCGACGACCTTGCCGCCGGGACTCTCCCTGAATGCCGCGACCGGTGCGATCACGGGCATTCCGAGCACGGCCGGTACGACGAACTTCACGGTGCAGGTCAAAGACGCCAGTGCGCCCGCGCTGACGGAGACCAAGGCGCTGTCGATCACGATCAGCTGACGGTGGCCGGCCTCGACCCGCTCCGCTTGTCGGGCGCGGCCGGCCCGCCTAGCTTCACCCGTCTGGCTACCAGCAAACGAGGAACCGCAGGGCGGGGACGGCCGCGTCGCGTAAGCAATCGGCGAAGCGGCGCGACCCGGCCGGGAACAACGCACGATCCGACGCGGGCCTGCTCCCGGATCGGGTCGTGCAACCCGTGGACCGGACCGACCTGTTCGTCGCCGCCGGGATCCTGGTCGCGGCCGGCGCCCTGTTCCTCGCTGCGTTCTCGTCGAAGGTGGCGCTCGGCGACGCACCGGAGTCGGTCGCGGGTGTGCGCTCGCTCGGGATCCTCCACGCGCCCGGTTACGTCACCTACGTCGTGTTCGCCCGCCTGTTCGGCGAGATCTTCAGCTTCGGGAGCTGGACGTTCCGCGTGAACCTGTTCAGCGTCGTCTCCGCGGCGCTCAGCGTCGCGGTCACGTACCTGCTCGCACGGGGAATGACGGCGAATCGCGCCGGGCGCGGCCGTCGGGTCGTTCGCGCTCGCCACGACCGCCTCCTTCTGGTTCGACGCGGGCTTCGCCAAGCACTACGCGTTCTCCGCGCTGCTCGTCACCCTCAGCGCACTTTTCGTCGTGCGCTGGCAGGAACGGCCGCGCACCGGCCTGTTGGTCGCGGCCGGGATCCTGCTGGGGCTGAGCCTCGGCGCCGGGTGGCAGTTGGCCTTCGTGATGGCGGTCGGCCTGGTGGCGCTCCTCGTCTTCGGTCCGCGCCGACCCGCGCTCGGCGCCGCGATCTGGGCCGCGGCCGCGACCGTTGTCGCGATGCTGGCCGTCTGCGTGTTCGTCCTCGTGCGCGCCGGGCAGGACCCGACCGTGAACTTCGGGTCGGCGTCGACGCTGTCGCGCCTGTACGAGTTGCTCGCGACCTCCGACTTCGGCGGCAGCCGCAGCGCGGCCGGCGCCGGGCAGGCCTCGTCGGCGACGAAGAGCGTGTTCGGTTACGTCGTCGTGATCGCCCGCGACATGGGTATCGGCGCGCTCCTGATCGGCGCGCTCGGCGTCTTCGACATCCTGCGGCGGCGACGGTGGGATCACGGCCTCTTCGTCGCCTTGGTCGGTGTCGGCAACCTTCTCGCGGTCGGGCATCGTCGCGACCCTCGACAAGGCGCTCGGGTTCTACAGCGGCATCGTCGCGGGCGGTCTCCTCATCGACGTGCTCGTGGTGATCGCGCTGCTCGCCGCGCTCGGTACGACGATGCTGACCGACGTCACGAGCGCGTGGATGCGTTCCAACCGCCGGCCGACGGAGGAACGCGGGCGGCGCCGGGGCGGCGGTCCGGGCGGCGCTTGTCGCGGTGGTGGCGATCGCGGTCGTCCTGCCGTCGATCGTGATCCACTTCAAGTATGCCGACCACCGGATGCCGCCGCTCGCCGATCGCTACGCCGCACGCGTGCTGGCGGCCGTGCCCGCGAACGTGGTGTTGCTCTCGGGCGGATTCGAGTTCGCGCAACCGCTGGTGTACCGGCAGGTCTCGACAAGGAGCGACCCGACGTGACGGTCGTGACTGCGGACATGATCACGAACAGCTGGTACCGCGAGCGCCTGGTGAAGGAGCTGGGGCTCGACCCGTCGCTCCTCCGGCCGAACTCGGCGAACTGGGTCGTGCGGTTCGTGACCGCGATACGGGCGAAGCGGCGGGTGTTCGCGGATACCTGGGCGATGTACGACGGCCGGCAGCTCCTGGCCTACCGGGCCGACGGATTCGTGGGCGAGATCGTGGACGGCTCGCCCGGGGCGCAACCCGCGACCGGCACCGACGTGGGGGCCGTGCTGCGGGACGAGTCCGCCGCGGTCCAGCGCGCCGACGTCGACGACGGCCTCGACGGCAAGAAGTACCTCCGCTTCCCGAACCTGGCGCTCTACTACTTCCACGAGCGCGCGCACGTCGAGCTCGCCAAGCAATACGCGTTGGCGGGCGATCTCGACCATGCGGCCCAGGAGATCGACCGCGCCCGTACCGCGCTGCCGGCGGACATCAGTCCCGACCTCGCGGCCGCCGTGCGCGGGGGAATCCCGACGCGGAGAAATTCCTGCTGGGGCTCTGACCTCGATCCACGGTTTCGGTAACGGGTCGTGGAGCTGGACTCCTGCGCGACCCGCAAGGACGCGGGGGCCGTTCCGGCTTATCGTTGACGGGTGACCCGACGGCGCGACGCCGAAGACCCCGACGGCGACACCCGGCTGCCGCTCGGCGTGCTGCCGGCGACGAACGGCGAGTACGTCCCCGATCCGCCGACGCGCCACGACCTCGACGTCGCAGCCGCGGCGCTCGCACACGCCGACGACGCCGCCGACCGGGCGGGCCTGGACCGGCGCCGGTTCCTGCAGCGGCGCCGGCGGCGTCGCCGCGGTGCTCGCGACGATCGATCTCGCGGCGTGCAGCTCGTCGTCGCACGCGGCGCGCGCCGCCGGCGCTCGTCGACGTCGTCGTCGTTGCGCACGACCGACGTCGCGGCCGGGCGGTTCGTTCACGGTGCCGCCGCCGCACGACGTCGAGGCGTGCGAGCACGCGCTCGCGCGGCAACGGCGAGTTCGTCGTCGACGTGCACACGCATCACGTGATGCCCGACGGCCCGTGGACGAAGAACGCGCCGGAGACGGTGCGGTCTCGTGCTCGGCATGGTGCCGGCGTGCGGCGCGCCGAACCGGCTCGAGTGCGCGAGCCGCGCCGCGTACCTCCACGACCTCTTCCTCGCGAGCGACACGACGGTCGCGATGCTGTCCGACGTGCCGAACTCGGGCGCGGCCGACGCGCCGGTCCCGTTCCCCGACCAACTCGGCACGCAACAGCTCGCGGCGCAGCTCACCCACGGCGGCGCGCCGCGGGTGCTCGTGCACAACGTGATCGCGCCCAACTTCGGCGACCTGCACGAGCGGCTCGACGAGATGGAGGCCACCGCCCGCACGGGCAAGGTCGCCGCGTTCAAGGTGTACACCGCGTGGGGTCCGAACGGTCGGGGCTTCTCCCTCGACGACCCGGCGATCGGGCTGCCGGTGATCCAGAAGGCGCACGATCTCGGCGTGAAGATCCTCGTCGCGCACAAGGGCCTGCCGCTCGTGCGCTTCGACGCCGCGCACAACCGTCCCGACGACATCGTCGCGGTGTCGCGCCTGTTCCCCGACATGCAGTTCGTCGTGTTCCACGGCGCGTGGGACAAGAACCACGTCGAAGGCGCCTACGACCCGAACGCGACCATCGGCATCGACACGTTCCTGCGCGCGCTCGACGACCACGCCGTCCCGCCGAACGACAACGTGTGGGTCGACGTCGGGACGGTGTGGCGCGAGGTGTTGCGCGACCCGACGACCGCCGCGCACACCCTCGGCAAGCTGCTGAAGCGCGTCGGCGAGCACCGGGTGCTCTGGGGGACGGACGCGATCTGGTACGGATCACCGCAGGCGCAGCTCCAGGCGTTCCGCGCGTTCACGATCTCGAACGAGTTCCAGGACCGATTCGGCTATCCCGGCGCTCACCGACACGGTCAAGGCGCAGGTGCTCGGGCTCAACGCGGCGCGAGCTCTTCCACCTCGACGTGCACGCGACGCGCTGCGCGCTGGCGAACGATCCGCTCACGACCGCCGCGTGACGACCGCCGCGCACCTCCGCGACGAGGGCGTGCTCCCGGCGGCGTCCCGCGCCCAACGGTCCGACGACGCGCCGGGAGATGCTGCAATGGCTCGCGTCGCCCGCGACCCGCTGGACGCCGCTCTGACCGCGTCTCGGGCGCTACGCGGTACCGGCGGCGGAACAACGCGTACGCGACCGGGCCGGCGAGGATCGGCAGCCAGTACGACGCCAGCCGGTAGAGGAGCGTCGCGAGCACGGCTTGCGCGGCGGCGACCCCGGCGAGCGCGAGCGTGCCCGTGAGGCCCGCCTCGACGAGGCCGAGGCCGCCCGGCGTGATCGGGATCATCGCGAGCAACGACGAGGCCGTGTAGGCGAGCAGCGCGAGCGACGGGCGGGGCAGGCCGCCGACCGCGGCCAGCGCCGCGAACAGGGCGAGGAAGTCGAAGCCGAGGCGGCACGCGGTGGCGAGCAACGCGGCTCGCCAGCGTTCGCCGAGCACCTCGCGGATGCTGTTGCGTTCGCTGACCAACTTCGTCGGGCAGACCGGTCACGGGCGCGCGCTTGCGGAGCGAGGCGGTTGCGGACGGCCTGCCCGACCCGGCCGATCGCCGACGAGCAGCGGATCGGTGGTCAGCAGGACTGCGCCGAGCGCCGCGACCGCGACGAAGCCGGCGATGCCGAGGAACGCGGTCTGCGGCGAGCCCGCGGTCGATCGGCGCGCCCAGCGAGGATCGTCGGCAGCGTCAGCACGGGCAGGAACAAGATGCTCGCGGTCTGCAGCAGCGAGAACGCGGTGAAGCCCGGAGATCGCGGTCGCGGTGTCGGAGCCGGCCCGGCCGAGCATGCCGCAGCTGCAACGTCGCGCCGGCGGCCGCGCCGCCGGGGACGACCTGGCTCATCGCGTTCCCCGGCGAGTTGCGAGGTCGCGACCGAGAACCACGCGTCGGTGCGCAGCGCGATCCGCTGGAGCGCGATCGCGCTCGAGGAAGCTGAGCGCCTCGCAGGCGACGATGACGACGAGCCACTCCGGCGCGACGCTCGACACCCGGGGCCACGAACCGAGCACCTCGACGATGCTCGGGGCGACGACGTGGAACGAGATCGCCGCGACGAGGAGCATCAGGATCCGGGGGATGCTGAACCGGCGCTCCCGTGCGCCCCCGCCCGGCCTCCGTCGCGCTCATCGAGTCAGGCTCGTCCGGCGATCGAAGGCATCACCTCCGTATACCACGGTGATGACGCCACGCGAACGGGCCCGGAGGCGCCCTGCGGGCCGGCGGCTCAGTAGTGGCCCACGCCGCGGACGATCATGATGATGGGCAGATGAGCACCGTCGACTCCTCGACGCGGGCCCGCCGCCGGGGCCGAGCCTGCGGCTTTCCCTGCTGCTGGTCTTCGCCGGCGTCGCGCTGGCCGTCCCGACGTTCATCGCCGGGATCGTGCCGATCGTGCGCGCCGTGGCGTCGCCCGTCCGCTTCGAGTCGCCCGGCCCGGTGCGCATGCACCTCTCCCAGCGGTGTCCACATGGTCTACGAGGACGTCGGCTCGATCTCGCTCGGCTCCTCGTTCTCGCAGAACGACACCGTGACGATCACGCCCGCCGACGTGACGGTGACGGATCCCGACGGCACGAACGTCGAGGTGTTCGAACGCGGGTCGTCAGCGAGACGCATCACCAACGGCGGCGACCGCTTCGTCGGCGCGGTCCGTTTCACGACTCCGGCGGCGGGCGACTACGTCGTCACGGTTCGCAGCACGGTGCCGAAGTTGTTTCTCGTCGCCCGGCCGTTGTCGGACTCGACTCAAGGGTTCGGTCGTGTGGTTCGCGCTGTCCGGTCTCGGTGGGCTCGTCCTCGTGGCCGGCATCGTGATGCTGATCGTCGGATCGGTCCGGCGCGGCCGCGACGCAGAACGCGTTCGCGTACGCGGCCGCCGACCCCACCCGGCTGGCACCCCGACCCGTCGGGATCGGGGCGGCTGCGGTACTGGGACGGGTACCGCTGGACCGAGCACGTGCAATGACGGGCACGCGGCCGACGCCGGCGGCGGGGTACGGTCCGCTCATGCGTGACGCGTGCCGCGTCGAACCGGGGACGAAGGCGAACCTGGCCGGTCGGGCGACCGACGACCGGCTCGGCATCGACAAGGACCAGGCGCAGTCGGAGCTCGCCGAGCTCACCGAGCGCCTCAGCGTGCTGCACGCCCGGCTCTGGGCCGAGCACCGGCGGTCGGTGCTGCTCGTGCTGCAGGGGCTCGACGCGTCGGGAAAGGACGGCACGATCCGGCGGGTGTTCACCGGCCTGAACCCGCAGGGCTGCGACGTGGAGTCGTTCAAGGCGCCGACCTCGACCGAAGCCGCGCACGACTTCCTCTGGCGCATCCACAATGCGCTCCCGGCGCGGGCGACATCGGGATCTTCAACCGCTCGCACTACGAGGACGTCGTCGCGGCGCAGGTCGTCGGCACCATCGTGACGCGGAGCGCAAGCGGCGTTACGAACACATCAACGCGTTCGAGCACATGCTGGCCGACGAGGGAACGTCGATCGTGAAGGTCTTCCTGCACGTCGGCAAGGACGAGCAGCGCAGCGCGACTGCAGGCCCGGCTCGACGATCCCGAGAAGCGCTGGAAGTTCGAGCGCGCCGATCTCGACACCCGCGCCAAGTGGGACGAGTACCTGCACCTCTACGACGCCGCGATCTCGGCGACGTCGACCAAGTGGGCGCCGTGGTACGTCGTGCCCGCCGATCACAAGTGGGTGTCGGGGGTCGCGGCGGCCGCGATCCTGCTCGGCGTCATCGAGGACGCTCGACCCGAAGATCCCGCCGCCCGCCGAGGATCTCGACGGGATCGTCGTCGAGTAGCGCTCCGGGTCGCTCACCTCCGGTCGGCGCGCGTAGGGTCTCGCCCATGCCGACTCCCGAGCAGGTGAAAGCCGTCGCCGAGGCCTACGTCGCCGCGTCGAACGCCAACGACAAGCAGGCCGTCCTCGCCCAGTTCGAGCCCGGACGCGATCTGGTTCGACCCGGTCGGCCAACCGCCGCACGTCGGCGTCGAGGGCATCGGCGAGTTCTACGACCAGACCCGGGCGATGTCCGATCGGATCGAGATGAAGCTGCAGGACGTGATCGTGTGCGGTCCGAGGCGGCGATGGTGCTCGAGATCCACGCCACGATCGGGGAGTCCGTGATGATCATGGACTGCGTCGAGACCCTCGAGGTGAGCGACGACGGCAAGATCGCGGGCATGAAGGCCTACTGGGACATGTCGCGCGCACGCACGCGCGGAGCGTAGGAATCCGGCGGGACGGGGGCTCGGGCAACGCGGCTGCGCCCGCCGGACGTGCCGCCGGCCGGCAGGGCCGTCGGAAGGCTCGATTTTCCTCCGGGCGCGACTTCGGCCACAATGTATTGGCGATGAACGTCGAGTCCCGCGATTCCGTCTCGCTGAAGCCCGCCGAGCTCGATGAGGTCGGTCAGATCTTCCATTCCAACGGCCTTCCGGTCTCCGACGAGGAGCTCGATCGCCAGGTGGAATCCTTCCCGCTCGCGGTGCTCGCCACCGTCGACGGCGACATCCACGGCCTCATGCTCGGGTCGCTCGAGCGCATCGGGGGAACACCGTCGATCCTCTGGGGCATGGGCGTCGTCCGCAAGGGCAAGCCCGCCGCGTCGACGCTGAAGACGATGACGGGGGAGTTGACCCGCCGCGCGGCGATCTCGTTCCCCGACGAGGACGTCCTCGTCGCGGCGCGTCTCGCCCAGCCGAGCTGTTACGTGCTGTTGCAGAGCTACGCCAACGTGGTGCCCCGCCCGGGCTACACGCCCAACGGCGAAGACCGCGCGTGGGGCCGTCGTCTCGCCAAGCGCTACGGCAACGACGGCCACTTCGACGACCGCGAGTTCAAGGTCGCGGTGAAGGGCCGCAAGCCGCCGTGCCTCGCGGTGCTCGACACGAGCCCGGTGAAGGCCACCGGCGGCGCGAAGATCGCGTCGCTCGTCGGTTCGCTCGACGCGGCCCGGGGCCAGGCGATGATCGCCTTCGGCTGGGCCGTCGCCGAAGAGCTCGCGGCCGGTTCCTACCTCGCCGCCTGCTGATCCGGCGCGCGCCGGGTCGCGAGCACGGCGTCGAGCTGGTCGCGGAGCGCGGCCGCGTCCGTGACGGGCTGCCGGCAGGTGTAGTGCTCGCAGACGTACGCGGTCGGCGCACCGTCGCGCGCCTCGCGGCCCGCGAGGAGCGGGGAGGCGGCGCCGGGCGGATCCGGTGAGCGTCACCGCGCCGGGGACGAGGCGCGTCGCGACCTCGCGGCGGAGGGCCGCGGTTCTCGGGTCGTCGGGGTCGCCGACGATCGCGATCTCGAGCGGGCTCGTGACGGCGCGCTCGAGCGCGGCCAGGAGGTGCGCGAAGCCGTTCGGGTGGGAAGCGGCGACGGGGGCGAGCATCCGCACCACGACCAGCGCCGGTTCCGCGTACCGGCGCTCGCCGGTGAGCGCGGCGAGGCGGAGCAGCCCGTTGGCGGCCAGCGAGTTCGCCGACGGCGTCGCGTCGTCGAAGACGTCCTTGAGGCGGACGACGAGCTTCTCGGCGTCGCTGCCCGTGGTGAAGAAGCCGCCGCCTTCGGTGTCGTGGAACAGCGTGATCATTGCGTCGGCGACCGCACGGGCGTCGTCGAGCCAGGCCGCGTCGTCGAGCTCGGCCAGCGTGCACAGGGTCTCGAGCAGCGCGGCGTAGTCCTCGGCGTAGGCGAGGTAGGGGGCCCGCCACGAGCGCAGGAAGCGGCCGTCGGCGCGGCGAAGCTCGGAGAGCAGGAAGCGCGCGTTCGTGCGGGCGGCATCCATCCAGTCGTCGCGGTCGAACGCGGCCGCCGCCTCGGCGAGGGCGCCGGTCATGAGCGCGTTCCACGCCAGGAGGACCTTGTCGTCGAGGCCGGGACGGACCCGGTCGCCGCGCCGGAGCGAGGAGTCGAGACTTCGCACTCTCGACCTCGACCGGAGGTTCAGCGTTGCGGTCGCGCACGTGGAGGATGTTGCCGCGGAACCCCGTGTGCGGATCGACGAAGTTGCCGGCTTCGGTGACACCGAAGTAGGCGATCGTCGCGTCGGCGTCGTCGCCGCAGACCTCGCGGATCTCCTCGATCTCCCAGCAGTAGAACTTCCCCTCGACCCCTTCGGAGTCGGCGTCCTCGGCGGAGAAGAAGCCGCCGTTCGTGTGCCGGAGGTCGCGTAGCACGTACCCGACGATGTCCTCGACCACAGCCCGGTATCGGGTCTCGCCGGTGACGAGGAAACCGTGGAGGTACGCGCGCGTGAGGAGCGCGTTGTCGTACAGCATCTTCTCGAAGTGCGGCACGAGCCACCGGTCGTCGGTCGAGTAGCGCGCGAAGCCGCCGCCGAGCTGATCGTGGATCCCGCCCGCGGCCATCGCGTCGAGCGTCGTCGTGATCATCGCGCGCGTCTCGTCGGCCGCGTTGCGGAGGTACGCGCGGCACAGGAAGTCGATCGTCATCGCCTGCGGGAACTTCGGCGCGCGCCCGAATCCGCCGAAGCGGGGCTCGAACTGCGCGCGGATGCCTTCGTACGCGCGATCGAGGATCTCGGGGCGAAGGTCGTCGTCGCGGCCCGATTCCCCCGCGGAGCACGTCTTCCGCGAGCGCGGCCGTGAGCTGCTCGCTCTGCGCCACGACCTCGGCTCGTCGATCGCGCCACGCTTCCGCCACCGCGGCGCAGACCCGCCGGAACGACGGCATGCCGTGGCGGTCGGAGTCGGGGAAGTAGGTGCCCGCGAAGAACGGACGACCGTCGGGTGTGCACCAGACGCTCATCGGCCAGCCGCCCCGCCCGGTCATCGCCTGCACCGACTGCATGTAGATCGCGTCGACGTCGGGACGTTCCTCGCGGTCGACCTTCACGTTGACGAACAGCTCGTTCATGAGCGCGGCGGTCGTGTCGTCCTCGAACGACTCGTGCGCCATCACGTGACACCAGTGACACGACGAGTAACCGACCGAGAGGAACACCGGCACGTCGCGGGCGCGCGCGAGCGCGAACGCCTCGTCGCCCCACGGCATCCAGTCGACGGGATTGTCCGCGTGCTGGCGCAGGTACGGGCTCGTCTCGCCCGCGAGGCGGTTCTTCGTCACGCCTCGACCGTACCCGGGGCGCTCGTCGCAACCGACCGGGCCCACCGGTAGTCGGGTTTTCCGGAAGGCGATCGCTCGATCGCGTCGACGAGCACGACGCCGCGCGGGACCTTGTAGCCGGCGAGATGGCCGCGGCTGTGCTGCTGCAGCGCGTCGAGTGCCGGGGTGGTGCCGGCCCGCGGCTGGACGATCGCGACGACCCGCTCGCCCCAGCGGTCGTCGGGAACGCCGACCACGAGCGCGTCGAACACGTCGGCGTGGGCCTTCAGCACCGACTCGACCTCTTCGGGGTAGACCTTCTCGCCGCCGGTGTTGATCGAGACCGAACCGCGTCCGAGCAGCGTGATCGAACCGTCGGTCTCGACGATCGCGTGATCGCCGGGCACGGCCCAGCGGACGCCGTCGACCACCGGGAAGGTCGCGGCCGTCTTCGCCTCGTCCTTGTAGTAGCCGAGCGGGATGTGACCGCGCCGCGCGAGCCGGCCGACGACGCCGGCGCCGAGCGGACGCAGATCGGGGCCGAGCACCTGGGTGTCGTCCGAGACCCGGAACCGCGGTGCGGACGGGACGTCACCGCCGGCCACGACGACCGACTGACCCTGACCGCCCGTCTCCGACGCGCCGTAGCCGTCGACGACGAGGAGCGCCGGCAGGCGTTCGACGAACGCGCGCTTCAGCGACGGCGAGAGGATCGCGCCGCCGGACAACACGACGTGCATGCACGACAGGTCGAGCGCGCGGCCCGCCGTCGGTGTCGAGCGCGTCGAGCAGCGGGCGCGCGAACGCGTCGCCGACGATGACGATGTAGTTCGCCTGCTCGCGGGCGACGAGCCGCCACACGGCCATGGCGTCGAGGTGGTGCTCCGCCGGGATGATCACCGTCCCGCCCATGAACAAGGTGCTGAACGCCATCCAGTGCGCGGTGCCGTGCATGAACGGGCAGATCGGGACGCAGCGTTGGCGCGCATCGAGGCAGCGCTCCGCGATCTCGCCCGGCGTACGGATCGGCGTCCCGCCGCCGCCGGCGCCCCCCATCGCGCCGAAGAACAGGTCGACGTGGCGCCACATCACGCCTTTCGGCATGCCGGTGGTCCCGCCGGTGTAGAGCAGGTACAGGTCGTCGCCCGAGCGGGCCGCGAAGTCGCGACCGGGTGTGGCCGCCGCGAGCGCGCGCGTCGTAGTCGTCGGTCGCGAGATCGGTCTCCGGTCCGTCGCTGTCGTCGGCGACGCAGATGAACGCCTGCAGCTTCGGCAGGCTCGAACGGATGGCGGCGAGCTTCGGTGCGAACTCGCGGTGGAACACGACGGCGACCGCGTCGGCGTCGTCGAGGAGGTAGCGCAGTTCGTCTTCGACGTAGCGGTAGTTCACGTTGATCGGCACGGCGCGGAGCTTGAACGCGGCGAGCATGCCTTCGAGGTACTCGGTCGAGTTGTAGAGGTAGAGCGCGACGTGGTCGCCGGGTCCGACGCCGCGCGCGGCGAGCGCGTGCGCGAGCCGGTTCGCCCGTTCGTCGAGCTCCGCGAACGTGAGGCGGCGGTCGCGCACGACGAGCGCGAGGTGGTCCGGCACCGTGTCGGCGACCCGCTCCAGCAGATCGGCCAGGTTGAATTCCACGGATGTCCGACTCCCTCGCTGCGCCGTCCGTGGCCCCCGCTGCGTCCGCTCCGCCGACGGGCTCGCTCGCTGTGCCCTCCCTGGCCCGCGGCACCGGAGGAACCGGACCGTAGTGGGTGGCTAGACGCCGAGTCGATGCAGCGCCGCGTCGACGGGGCCGAACGCCGTGCGGGCGAACTCGGCCCGCCGGACCGGGTCGCCGGAAGCGTCCGCCGCGTCGGCTCGAGCGAAGATGTCGGCCTCGACTTCCGCCAGGATCCGGCGCACCTCGGCCAGCCGTGGCGGTTCCGCCTCGACCTCGTCCCGGAGCCGGGCGAAGCGCTGCCATTCGGCGGCGCGGGCCAGCTCGGGCGGGACCGCCGCCGCGAAGCAGGGCACGTACACGCTCGTGCACGGGTTCCCGAGGCACACCCAGGCGCGTGGCGGGGTACCGGCCCGCAGCTCGGCGATCATCGACGCGGTCGTCTGCGCGTCCGACTCGCGGCGGTGCATGCACACGGTGAAACCCTCGAGGCCGGCACCCAGCGTCGCCGGGCAGCTCGTCGTCGGCGCGGTCGGGGCCGTGGCTGCGCAGCACACGCGTCAGGTCGGCGACCGTGACGGCGTCGCTCCGTTCGACGACCGCGCGCGTCGTGCCGAGGCGGCGCGTCGGCGACGATCGTCGGCATGCGCGGCCAGCCGGTACGCATCGAAGTCGGTGCCGGGTTCGACGTCGGCGGACGCACGGGTCCAGTCGTGGCGCAGGCTGATCCGGTTGGAGATCGACGCGCCCGCGCCGACCGGCTTCGCGGCCCACGTGCGGTTGCTCGTCTCGACGACGTAGCCGCCCGACGGGTCGGCGATGAGGAACGACGAGTAGTAGGGCTCGTCCTGATGCGGTTCACCCGAACCGCCCTGGCCGTACTGCTCCAGCAACGACGTGATGACATCGAGCGCGTCGGTCCGCCGAGCGCGCCCGTTCGAGCCCGAGCCGGACGAGGTCCATGCCGAGCAACGCAGCCGGGTGATCGTGGGGTCGGTCGACGGTCCAGATCTTCTCGTTGCCGATCGCGACGCCGTGTTCGTTCACGCCGTGCTCCACGCCCCACAACCACGTCGGCCGCGAGCCGAGGAACGCGTACGCGTCGGCGTCGGCGATCCGGAGGTACTGCGTCGCGAGCGTGCCCGTCGCACCGCGTGCCGCGTGCCATTCGACGACCTGGGCCTCGTCCGGATGCCGATCGGAGTTCTTGGCGAACAACATCCCGTCGCCGGTGCGGACGCAGAGCGTGTCGCACATGGGATGCCGGGCTCAGCGGGCGAGGTCGCGGGCGAACGCGGCGACGCCGAGCGGAGCCGCCGGTCGCCTGTTCGACGAGGTGGTCCCAGCGCAGGGTCGCGCCCGGCCGGAACATGCGTGCCGCGAGCGCGTGCCCGCCCGCGGGGTCGTCGACGAGCCCACCGAACGCCGCGGTGAGCTGCGAAGCGATCATCTCGCCGAACAGGTAGTTGTGGTAGTAGACGGGCGCGGCGGCGATGTGGATCTTCGCGGCCCAGTCGGGGGCGTGGCGGCCGTCGGGTCGGCGCACGAGCTGGAAGCGCTCGACGAGATCCCACCAGCGCGTGTCGTGGTCGGCGTCGGGTTCGGCGTACAGGCCGCGTTCGAAGTGGGTCATGACGAGCACCCAGCGGGCGAAGACGAGCAGGTACGCGCGGCTCGCCGCGCGCAGCCGCGGCGCGAGCTCGGCGACGGTGGTCGGGGCGACGCCGGCGATGTCACGCAACCACTTCGGGTCGCGCACGAGCCGGCCGCAGCGCATCGCGACGCCTTCGGTGAGGCAGAGGTGCATCGTGCGCAAGCAGCCACGGCAGGTCGCGCCCGACGCCCTCGAAGTAGACGGCGTGCCCGAACTCGTGGAGCATCGTCTCGGCCCAGCGCTCGCCCGGCGTGTTGTTGCTGAGCACCCGCACGTCGCCGGCGCGGTCGACGTCGATGCAGAACGCGTGCTGCACCTTGCCCGGCCGGGGCGTGAGGTCGCTGCGGCCGACGACGCCCTCGCACGTCGAGGCCCATCGAGGCGAACGTGCGGACCGTCAGCGCTTCGAGGTCGGCGTCGCGCAGATACGGGTCGAGGTCGACGCCGACCGAGGCGGGCGCGTCCTGGAAGAACGGATCGTCGTAGTGCCACGGTCGCAGCTCGTCGACGGGGACGGCGAAGCGCCTCGCCAGCTGCTCGTCGAGCTCGGCCTTCAGCACGCGGAACGGCGCGGCCGTGATGTCGTCGACCTCGGCCAGCGTGGCGAAGAGCTTCGCCTCGTCGAAGTCGGTGGTCGCGAGGGTCAGCGCGAAGTGGTCGCGGTAGCCGAGCGACCGCGCGGCCCGGTTGCGCAGGCGGGCGAGCTCCCGCACGTCGGCGGCGACCTCGGCGCCGACGCTCTTCGACGCCTCCCACGCCGCGCGGCGGTGCTCGGCGTCGTCGCTCGTGCGGAGGATGTCGGCGATCGCGTTGTCGTCGACCGTCTTCGCCGTCGATGCTGCCCCGATGGCGCGCGAAGCGCGATTCGATGTCGCTCTGGAGCTCGACGATCTCGCGGCGGAGGTCGGCCTCGACCTGGTTCGGCGTGTACGCCTGCACCAGCAGGTCGAGCTGGCGGGCGACGAGCGGATCGAGGTCCGCGCTCCGACCGGGCGGCCCGGAGCTCGGCGAACGCGTCCGGGTCGGCGAGCGCGTCGGAGAGCGCGAGGTCGGTCTCGGCGCGGCGCTGTTGGGTCTCGTCGCACGCGTCGACGTTCGCGTCCCACCACGCGGCGTTCGCGGCGGTCTCCAGCGGCTCGAGCCGCTCGCCGCAGTCGGCGACGAGCTGCGCCTCGGGCGTCACTTGAACCAGATGCGCTGGTAGTCGCGGCTCATCGGGTGCAGGAGCAGGACGACGAGCAGGACGTCGAACGCGAAGCCGATGAGCACCTGGACGTTCCCGAGTCGCGCCGAGTCCGCCGTACGCGACGAACAGCACGACCTGGAGCACCGCGGCCGCGACGGCGAGCGTGTAACCCCACTTCTTCTCGTTCGCGATCCCGAATCCGCCGCCGCCGAGACCGACGAGGATGAACAGGCCGAGCGGGCCCAGGTAGGCGAGCGAAAGCAACGCGAAGACCGCCTGGATGTAGCAGAGAATGACGGCCGATCTTGAGCGTCTGCGGCTGGTGGGGGTTGATCCAGCGGAGCTCGTTCACGGACCCATTGTGTCGGATCGGCGCCGGGGCCATCCGACCGCGCGCGGCGGTTCAGGCAGTCCGCGAGCGGAGCTGACCGCAGGCCGCGTCGATCGCTGGTCCCGCGGTTGCGCCGGATGGTCGCCTGCACGCCGGCGCCCGCAGCCGGGCCGCGAACGCCGCGATCCGGCCGGGGTCGCTCGGGCGGCCCGGGTACCCGGCGGTGTCGTTGAGCGGGATGAGGTTGACGTGCGCGCCGCCCCGGAAGCCCGTCAGGCGCCCCGCGAGGGCATCGGCCTGGTGGGGAGGTCGTTGACCCCGCTGATGCACGCGTACTCGAACGACACCCGCCGGCCCTTGCGGTCGGCGTACGCGCGGGCCGCGTCGAGCACCGCCGCGAGCGGGTAGCGGCGGTTCAGCGGTACGAGTTGCTCGCGCAGCGCGTCGTCGGGCGCGTGCAGCGAGACCGCGAGCGTGACCGGCAGGTCGAACTCGGTGAGCCGTTCGATGCCCGGGACGACGCCGACGGTGGAGACGGTGATGTGCCGGGCGGAGAGGCCGACGTCGTCGTGCAGACGCGTGCACGCGTCGAGCACGGCGTCGGTGTTCGCGAGCGGCTCGCCCATCCCCATGAACACGACGTTCGAGACGCGCTGCGGCGACGCGTGCTGCGCGCGGAGCACCTGTTCGACGATCTCGCCCGCGGAGAGCTGCCGTTCGAAACCGGCCTGGCCCGTTGCGCAGAACGTGCAACCCATCGCGCAGCCGGCCTGCGAGGACACGCAGACCGTCGCGCGCGTGCCGTGTAGCGCATCAGCACGGTCTCGATCTGCGCGCCGTCGGCCGCGACGCCACAGCCACTTGGCGGTCATGTCGTCGTCGGCGAGTCTGCAGCGTCGACGACCGTGAACGCGAGCGGGAGCGCGTCGGCGAGCTCGCGCGAGCAGCTTCTTCGGGAGGTTCGTGAGCGTCGTCGAGCGGGCGCCGCTGCGCGTACAGGCCCTCGAAGAGCTGGCGGGCGCGGTACCGCGGGTTCGCCGAAGCGTGTCGACGAGCGCTTCGAGCTCGGGCCGGCGCAGCTCGTAACGCGTCGGAGTCGATGCGGCTTTCATCGCGGGCGCCACCTCGCACTCGTACGCGCGGTCGACGCGGTGGATCTCGAAGCCGAGCGCTCGGTACAGCTTGCAGTCGCGGCCTCGTTGTCGGCCGCGCAGAACAACATGCCGACGTCGATCCCGCGTTCGTGCACCGCGTGCGAGTCCCGCGATCGCGAGCGCGCGCCCGAGCCCGGTGCCCTGGGCACGCGGGATCGACGCCGATGACGTAGATCTCGCCGAGCCGCGGGTCGCGGTCGTGCGGCCTCGTGGACCTTCAGCCAGTTGAAGCCGACGAGCCCGTCGGCGTCGACGGCGAGCAGGAACAGCTGCGGGTCGAACCAGGGTTCGGCCATGCGGCGCGCGAGTGTCTCGTCGGTCCAGCCGCCCTGTTCGGCGTGACCGGCGAACGCGCGGTTGTTGACCTCGAGCCAGGCGCCTTCGTCGTGGCCGGGCTCGAACGGGCGCACGTCGCACGCCCGTCGGGCCACGCGCGGTTCGCGGCCACCGGGAGCGGCGACCCGCATCTCGTAGAGGTCGCGTCGGCGGAGCAGACCGGCTGCGCCGCGAGCTCGGCGTCGTCGTCGGCGTCGGCGCCGAGCACCCACAGCGACGATCCGCCCGCCCCCGTGCGCGGCCACGTGCCCGAGCGCCGCGGCGACCAGCGCGGCGCCGCGTGCCGTCGCGCCGCGCGCCTCGGGCGTCGACGGCGAGGCCGAGGCGTCCAGTGCCGGGGTGCCGCGTTGTCGCCGCGGGCGACGTGCGCGTAGCCGCGGTCGTCGACGAGGAAGCCCGCCGAGTCGGGCGCCGGGATGCTCGAGGTCGAGCCAGACCGCGTCGCCGAGCGCGGGATGCCCGTCGGCGGCGCGCGCGGCGGCGTCGATCCGGGCGACCCGCGCGGTCGATCTCGGAGAAGCGCGCCGGCGTCACCTCGGCACGGACGGTTCGGGCACGCGACGAGGGTACCGTGACCGCCGTGGCACGACCCCGGGGTGCGAAGGCGCGGGCGGCGACCGTCGTCGACGTCGCTGAAGCGAGCTCTATCCCGACGTGCACTGCGCGCTCAACACTCGAACGCCTACGAGTTGTCGGTCGCGACGATCCTGTCGGCGCAGTGCACCGACGAACGCGTGAACATGGTGACGCCCACGCTGTTCGCGAAGTACCCGACGCCGCGCGATCTCGCGGCGGCCGACCCCGAAGAGCTCGAGTCGATCATCCAGTCGACGGGCTTCTTCCGGTCGAAGGCGAAGAACCTCATCGGGATGGCGCAGGCGGTCGACGGACGCTTCGACGGCGAGATCCCGGTCGCGCTCGACGATCTCGTCACGCTGCCCGGGGTCGGGCGCAAGACCGGCAACGTGCGTGCGTTCGGTCTGGTTCCACGAGCCGGGTCTGCCCGTCGACACGCACGTCACGCGGCTCTCGGCGCGGCTGAAGCTCACCGCCGAGACCGATCCGGTGAAGATCGAGCACGACCTCGGCGGGATCGTGCCGCCCGCCGGAGTGGGGCGACTTCTCGCTGCGGCTGATCGAGCACGGCCGCCGGGTGTGCGACGCGCGCCGGCCGCGTGCAGCGAGTGCACGCTCGCCGGGGTCTGCCCGTCGGCGGGCAAGGTCGGCGGCGCGATCTGAGCGCCGCGGTCGGCCGCCGGCCACTCGGCCACCGCGTTCCACGGTCCCCGATCGTCGAGGCGTCGACAGGCGTCCGAGCCCGAGGCGCGTGCGGACGTCGGACGCGCCGCAGCGTGCGTGATCTTCGCCGGCGGTTGACGCCGGTGGGGCGCCTGGGCCACGAGCCGCTCGGGATGTCGGCCGCTCTCCATCGCGGCCGCGTACCTTGCCCGGCCGACGCTGCCACCGGGACGGACTCACGCCGGTCACCTTGCGGACGCACTGACATGCGGCGGCGAGCTCTGCGGGACCTCTTCGCGGGTCGCCGGCGGCTCGAGGTCGCGCAGCTCCGGAGATGTATCGGCACATGCGCGCAGCGTAGGTCCGCACTCGTCGAGGTATCGGGGGCGATGCCGACGCGCCGTGCCGGCGCCCGGAGCGTCGCCGGGCCGCCGGCGTTGGAGCTCAGTCGTCGGGCATGCGGGAGAGCAGGGTCGACGCCCGATCGAGTGAGCGGCGGGCCGTCGCGAAGGCCCGCTCGGTCGAGAACAGCTCGCTGGCGACCGCGGAATCGGGCGTCCGGCCGTAGCTCTCGGCCAGCGCGGTGATCCGCCGGCTCAGCTCGTCGACCTGCGTGGTGATGCTCGACAACACGGCGAGGTCGCTCGAAGTGCTCATCGCGGGCAGTGTGCCATACCGGATCGGGCCTAATCAGGAGCGGGCTCGCGAGGGCCGACCGGTACGATGAGCCGCTCCCATGCTGGCTCGTATCGACGTCCGCGGCACTTCCGGCGACCTGCGCGCGCTCCTCGCGCGCCCGGAATCGGCCGGCCCCGACGTCCGCGCGGCGGTCGCCGAGATCGTCGCCGACGTCCGCGCGCGGGGCGAGGTCGCGGTCCGGGACGCTGACCGCCCGCTTCGACGGCGTCGAGGTCGCCGATCCCCGTGTCGACGCGGCCGAGATCGCGGCCGCGCTCGAGCGCGATCTCGCCGGGGCTGCGGGCCGCGTTCGAGCTGGCCCGCGACCAGATCGTCGCGTGGCACGAGGCGCAGCGCGAGCGCGAGCCCCGCCACGAGCGGCTCGGCGTCGAGGTCACGCGAGCACGTCGTCCCCGTCGACCGCGCCGGCTGCTACGTGCCCGGGGGCCGGGCGCCGCTGGCGTCGTCGGTGCTGATGACCGCGCTGCCGGCGCGGGTCGCGGGCGTCCCCGAGGTCGTGCTGTGCTCGCCGCCCGATGCCGACCGGTCACGTCGACGACGCGATCCTCGCCGCGGCGGCGATCGCGGAGGTCGACGAGGTCTACGCGATCGGCGGCGCGCAGGCGATCGCGGCGATGGCGTTCGGTGCGGGCGCGCTGCGCCCGGTCGACGTCGATCGTCGGGCCCGGGAACGCGTACGTCGTCGAGGCCAAGCGCCAGGTGTTCGGCACCGTCGGCATCGACGGGCTCGCCGGCGCGTCCGAGGTCGCGATCGTCGCCGACGACGAGCGTCGACCCGGCGTGGGTCGCGGTCGACCTCCTCGCGCAGGCCGAGCACGGGCCGGGCGGCGCGGTCGCGCTCATCGTCTGGGACGAGGCCGTCGCCGAGCGGGTCGAGCTCGCGCTCGACGCGCTCGCTCGTCGCCGCGCGCGCGCCGCGACGAGGCGGTGTCGACGCTCGAAGCCGGCGGCCGGGTGATCCTGGTCGACGACGCCGCGCGGGCGCTCGACGCCGCCAACGCGATCGCGCCCGAGCACCTCGAGCTCATGTGCGACGGACGCCGACCTCGCTCGTCGCCGCTCGTGCGCAACGCGGGCGCGGTGTTCGTCGGCGGCGTACGCGCCGGCGGTCATCGGCGACTACGTCGCCGGGACGAATCACGTCCTGCCGACGGGCGGAACGGCCCGCTTCGCGAGCGCGCTGCGCGTCGCCGACTTCCAGAAGCACATCCACGTCGTGCGCGCCGACGCGGCCGCGCTCGAGCGCGTCGGGCCCGCGGCGCGGTGCGATCGCGGAGGCCGAGGGTCTGTTCGCGCACGCCGACTCGGTGCGCATGCGCGAGGAGTCGCGGTCGTGACGCGGTACGCGCCCGCTGCCGCGCGACGACCTCCGCGCGCTCGAGGGCTACCACTCGCCGCAGGTCGACGTCGACGTCCGGCTCAACACGAACGAGAGCCCGTACGCGCCGCCGGCCGCGTTCGTCGACCGTTGGCTCGACGGCGCTGCGCGACGTCGACTGGAACCGTTATCCCGACCGCGCCGCGACCGAGCTGCGCGCCGCGCTCGGCGCGTTCCTCGGCCAGCCGCCGGAGCGGTTGCTCTGCGGCAACGGCAGCAACGAGATCCTGCAGACGCTGCTGCTCACCTACGGCGGTGCGGGCCGGCGCGCGCTGATGTTCGAGCCGACGTACGCGCTGCACGCGCAGATCGCCCGTGGCACCGGCACCGAGGTCGTCGCGGGTGAGCGCGGCGCCGACTACCGCGATCGATCCCGACGACGCGGTCGCGACCATCGAACGCGCGCGGCCCGTCGGTCGTGTTCGTGTGCAGCCCGAACAACCCGACCGGCACCGTCGAGACCGCGCGCAACGGTCGAGCGGCTGGCCGTCGCCGCGGCCGAGGCCGGCGCGGTGCTCGTCGTCGACGAGGCGTACGGCGAGTTCGCGCCGTGGAGCGCGCTGGAGCTCGTCTCCGACGACCTGCCGCTCGCGGTCGTGCGCACGTACTCCAAGGTCTGGTCGCTCGCCGGAGTGCGCCTCGGCTTCGCCGTCGCGCCCGCGTGGATGATCGCGGAGCTGGAGAAGGTGCTGCTGCCGTACAACCTCTCGGTGCCGACGCAGCTGGCCGGGCACGATCGCGCTCGACTTCGCCGACGAGATGGAACAGCGGGTGGCGGCGCTCGTCGAGGAGCGGGGCCGCCTCTTCGCGGCGCTGGCGGCGACTGCCCGGGATCGACGTGTGCCCGTCGGGCGCGAACTTCTTGATGTTCCGGGTCGCGGGCGACGCCCACGAGCTGTGGAAGCGGCTGCTCGCGCAGGACGTGCTGGTCCGCGACTTCTCGTCGTGGCCGCGGATCGAAGGCTGTCTGCGCGTGACCGTCGGAACCCCCGAAGAGAACGATGCCTTCCTCGCCGCGCTCGGCGCGGCCCTTCCGGAGGTCGTGCGATGACGCGACCCGCACGTCGGCCGAGCTGCGCCGCGGAGACGAAGGAGACGACGGTCGCGGTGTCGCTCACGGTCGACGGTTCGGGCGCCACGAGCGTCTCGACCGGCATCCCGTTCTTCGACCACATGCTCGAGCAGCTCGGCAAGCACGCGGGCTTCGACCTGCGCGATCGAGGCGACGGGCGATCTCGACGTCGACCTGCACCACACCGTCGAGGACGTCGGCATCGTGCTCGGCAACGCGTTGCGCGAGGCGCTCGGCGACAAGCGGGGCGTCCGCCGGTTCGCGAACTCGCTCGTTCCCGCTCGACGAGGCGCTCGTGCAGGTCGCGCTCGACCTCTCGGGGCGGCCGTTCCTCGTCTACGCGGTCGACCCGATCTCGGAGTGGATCGGCACGTTCGATCCGCAGCTCGCCGAGGAGTTCTGGAAGGGATTCGTCGACGGCGCGCGCGTCACGCTGCACCTCCGCAGCGTCAGCGGGAAGAACGGGCACCACGTGATCGAGGCGTCGTTCAAGGGTGTGGCGCGGGCGTTGCGCGACGCGGTGAAGATCGAGAGCGACGACGTGCCGTCGACCAAGGGCACGTTGTCGTCGTGAGCACGCGCCGCGCATCGCGGTCGTCGACTACGGGATCGGCAACCTGCGTTCGGCCGAGAAGGCGCTGCAGCACCTCGACGCCGACGCGGCACTGACCTCCGACGTGCGGCGTCATCGAGCGCGCCGACGCGGTCGTGCTCCCGGGCGTCGGCGCGTTCGGCGCGTGCATGCACGCGTTGCGGGCGGCGGGCCTCGAAGCGGCGACGAAGGCGGCCGCGACCGACGGCCGGCCGTTCCTCGGCATCTGCATCGGGATGCAGATGCTGTTCGACGGCAGCGACGAGACGCCCGACGTCGACGGGCCTCGGCGTCGTTCCCGGCCGGGTCACACTCCTGCCCCGCGACGGTGCGGCTGCCGCAGATGGGTTGGAACACGCTCGACGATGACGCCGGGCTCCCGCCTCGGCGCGCACCTGCCCGACCCCGCGTGGCTGTACTTCGTCCACTCGTACGCCCCCGAACCCGAGGACGACGGCGTGGTCGCGGCGTGGTGCGACTACGGCCGCCGGTTCGCGGCCGCGGTCGAAGCGGGCCCGGTCTGGGCCACGCAGTTCCACCCGGAGAAGTCGGGCGACGGTCGGGATGCGCATGCTCGCGAACTTCGTCGAGGCGGTCGCGCGCCGGCGCGGGTCTGATGGATCTCTTCCCTTCGATCGACCTCCGCGGCGGGCAGGTCGTGCGCCTCGCGCGCGGCGACTACGACGCGCAGACCGTCTACGACGACGACCCGGTCGCGGTCGCCCGCCGTTTCGACGCGGCGGGTGCGCGCTGGATCCACGTCGTCGATCTCGATGCGGCGCTCGCACGGCGGCAACCCGAACCTCGCGGTGATCGAGGCGATCTGCGCGAACGTCGAGCGCCCAGCGTGCAGACCGGCGGGGGAGTCCGCAGTGTCGCGCGACGCGAGCGAGCGGTTCGCGGCCGGCGTCACGCGTGTCGTCATCGGCAGCGCGGCGGTCGAACACCCGGAGGTCGTCGCCGAGCTGAGCGCGACTGCATCCCGGGCAGGTCGCGGTCGGGCTCGACGCCCGCGGCCGCGACGTCGCGATCCACGGCTGGACCGACGCCACCGGCCTCGACCTCGTCGGCCTCGCGCAGCAGTTCGACGACGCGGGCGTCGGCGCGCTGATCGTCACCGACATCACGCGCGACGGCATGCTCGCGGGGCCCGCGCTCGACCAGCTCGCGGCGGTCGTCGCGCGCAGTCGGCGCACCCGTCATCGCGAGCGGCGGCGTCGCCACCGCCGACGATCTCCGGGCGCTCGCGGCGTTCGCCGTCGACGGCAAGCGCCTCGCGGGCGCGATCGTCGGCCGCGCCATCTACGAGAACCGGTTCACGGTCGAAGAGGGGATCGCCGCGTGCTCGCCGTCCGCGTGATCCCGTGCCTCGACGTCGACGCCGGGCGTGTGGTCAAGGGCGTCAACTTCGTCGGCATCCGCGATGCGGGCGATCCGGTCGAGCTCGCGGCCCGTTACGACGCCGAGGGCGCGGACGAGCTCGTCTTCCTCGACATCACCGCGTCGAGCGACGACCGCGACACGATGGTGCACGTCGTCGAGGCAGGTCGCGGAGTCGGTGTTCATCCCGTTCACGGTCGGCGGGGGCGTCCGCACCGTCGAGGACGCGCGCCGGTTGCTGCGGGCCGGCGCCGACAAGGTCTCGTTCAACACCGCCGCGGTGAACGATCCCGACCTCGTGCGCGCGGGCGCGCAGGAATACGGCGCGCAGTGCATCGTGGTCGCGATCGACGCGCGTCGCCGCGCCGGCGGTTGGGAGGTCGTCACGCACGGCGGCCGCACGGCGACCGGGCTCGACGCGGTCGAGTGGGCCGAGCGCGTGTGCGCGCTCGGGGCGGGCGAGATCCTGCTCACGTCGATGGACCGCGACGGCACCAAGGCCGGCTACGACATCGAGCTCCTGCAGGCGATCGGCGCGGCCGTCGACGTGCCGATCATCGCCAGCGGCGGCGTCGGCACGCTCGAGCACCTCTACGAGGGTGCCGCGGCGGGCGGCGCGGGCGGGCTGCTCGCGGCGTCGATCTTCCATTTCGGCCAGCACACGGTCCGGGAGGCGAAGGCGTACCTGGCCGAGCGCGGTCTCGTCGTGCGGCCCTGACGCGGCGAGTTCGGGCGCGGTGGACCGCGTCAGAAGCCCGTAAACAGGAGTTGACGGAATGGTGACCGGAAAGGGTTCCGCGCGGCGACGCGGAGGAGTACCGTCACCGCACAAGTGCTCGGGCTCGGGCCCCGGCACGTGCGTAGGAGGTGCCCATGGCCGAACCTCACTACCTCGGAAGCGGTGCGCTGCCCCGGGCACCGTCGGCGCCGTCGACGACCACTTCTTCCGCCGATATCGAAGTCTCCTCGACGCCGAAGACGCCGCGTTCGACGAGCTGGAGCACGCGTACGAAGACGGCGACCGCGCTTCGTTCGAGTCCGACCTCGCGGTGTGGCACTCGGCGATCGAGCGGCGCTCGACGTTCCTCGCTACCCACGGCCTGTCGACCGCGACGCTGTTCGCCTAGACGCCTAGACTGCCGAGACCCGTCCGGCCGCCGATCAGCCGGTCGACGAAGCCGGCCGTGAGGCCGACCACCTGCTCGGTGCGGCCCACGAAGAAGTGGCTCGCGCCCGCGACCGCCTCGAGCTCGGTCGCCGTCCAGCCGCGCGTCGTCGGCCGCGATCTCGTCCGGCGCCCGGAACTCGTCGTGCGCGGCCAGCACGAGCAGCTTCGGGCGCGGGTCGTGTCCGACCGCGTCGTACGCGGCCTCGGGGCGGAAACGCAGCGGCGGCGCGATCCCGACCCAACCCGAGATGCGCGGGTCGTCGATGGTGAGCGCCATGTCGGCGCCGAACGACCAGCCGACGAGCGCGAGCGGTCCGGCGGCGCCCGCGCCCGGCGGCGCGGTCGAAGCGGCTTCGATCGCGGCGAGGACGTCGAGCGGTTCGTGCGCCCCTTCGGAGTAGGCGCCCTCGCTGTTCTCGACGCCCCGGAAGTTGAAGCGCAGGCACGCGACGCCGTGGCGCGGCAGGGCTTCGAACAAGCGCCGAGATGACGATGCTGCGCATGGTGCCGCCGTACTGCGGGTGCGGGTGGCAGAGCACGGCGGTCGCGCGGGCGGGGTTCCGGCGGCGTCCGCCCACTCGGCTTCGAGGGCGAGCCCGTCGGCGGTCTGCAGCTTCACGGGGCCGCGGTCGTGCCGGTCGCGCCCAGCGTGTCGCACACGAACGCGAGGACGATCGCCTCGTCCTTCCACGCGTCGTAGCGCCCCGACGGTCCGCCGTGGCCGGAGTCCATCTCGGTGCGCAGCAGGATCGGCTTGCCCGACGTCGAGACTGCCGCAGCTTCGCGACCCACTTCGCGGGCTCCCAGTACTGCACGCGCGGGTCGTTCAGGCCGGTCGTGACCATGAGTGCGGGGTAGTCGGCGGCCCGCACGTTGTCGTAGGGCGAGTACGCCTTCATGCGCGCGTACGCGTCGGGCTCGCGCGGATCGCCCCACTCCTCCCACTCGGTGACCGTCAGCGGCAGCGACGGGTCGAGCATCGTCGTGACGACGTCGACGAACGGGACCTCGGCGACGATCGCGCCGAAGAGGTCGGGCCGGAGGTTCGCGACCGCGCCCATCAAGAGCCCGCCCGCGCTCCCGCCGTCTCGCCGCGAGCCGCGGCGCCGACGTGTAGTGCTCGGCGATCAGGTGCTCCGCGCACGCGATGAAGTCGGTGAACGTGTTGGCCTTGTGCTCGAGCCGGCCGGCCTCGTACCACGCGCGGCCCATCTCGCCTCCGCCCCGCACGTGCGCCATCGCGAAGACGAAACCGCGATCGAGGAGCGAGAGCCGCGAGACCCGGAACGACGGATCGGTGGAGATCTCGTAGGAGCCGTAGCCGTACAGCAACGCGGGGGCCGAGCCGTCGAGCGGCGTGTCCCGCCGGTGCACCAGCGAGATGGGGATCTGCGTGCCGTCGGCCGCGCGTCGCCCACAGCCGCGCCGAGACGTACTGCTCGGGTGCGTAGCCGCCGAGGACGGGCTGGGTCTTGACGACGCTCGCCCGCCGGGCCGCCATGTCGTAGTCGACGTCGGTGACCGGCGCGATGAGCGACGTGTAGCCGTAGCGGAGCGTGCCCGTTTCGAACTCGGGGTTCGGGCCGACCCACACGCTGAACACGGGTTCGGGCATCTCGATCTCGTGCGTGTCGCCGTCTTCGACGTTCATGACCCGCAACCGTTCGAGCCCGTTGGCGCGTTCGCTGAGGACGAGATGGTCGGCGAACGCGGTGACGGCGTCGAGCTTCACGTCGTCGCGGTGCGGGACGAGCGGCGTCCAGTACTGCCGGGCGGGATCGACGCACGGCGCCGACACGAGCTCGAAGTTGCGCGCGCCGCCACCCTGGTTCGTCACGAATGAGGAAGCGGTCGCCGCGCTCCTCGCTCCAGTGGTGCTCGACCGTGTACTCGTGGCCGTGCGTCGCGGGGAGCGATGACACGCGGGGGTGTGTCGGGCGCGTCGGTCGGGACGAACCACACCTCCGACGTGAGCTTCGACGACAGCTCGATGAGGACGAAGCGGCCGCTGCGCGTCCGTTCGATGCCGAGGTAGAAACGCTCGTCGTCCTCGCGCAGGACGAGCGCGTCGTCGGCGGTCGGCGTGCCCAGGACATGACGCCACACCTCGTTCGGGCGCATGGCGTCGTCGGGGCGCACGTAGAAGCACGTGCGCGCGTCGTCGGCCCACGCGAGGCCGTAGGTGACGTTCTCGACGACGTCGGCGAGGTCGGCGCCGGTGGCGAGGTCGCGGAAGCGCAGCGTGTAGCGCTCGGCGCCGTTGAAGTCGACCGAGTACGCGAGCAGGGTGTGGTCGCGGGTCACCTCGAAGCCGCCGAGCGAGAAGTAGTCGCTCCCTTCGGCGAGAACGTTCTCGTCGAGGACGACCCGGGCGGCGTCGGCGCCCGCACCGCGTGGCCGGCGCCAGTGCGACGCGTACTGCGAGCCCTCCGTGGTCCGCGACGTGTACTCCCACGGCCCTTCGGCTACAGGCGCCGACTCGTCGGTCTCCTGCACCCGCGACCTGATCTCCTCGAAGATCTGATCGCGCAGCGGTTCGAGCGGCGCGAGCATCGCGTCGGCGTAGGCGTTCTCGGCCTCGAGGTAGGCGATGACCTCCGGGTCGTCCCGGTCGCGCAGCCAGAACCAGTCGTCGGCGCGTCGGTCGCCGTGCTCGGTCAGGACGTGGGGCACCCGGCGGGCGATCGGGGGCTCGGCGCGCGGGGCGGGTGTGGCGGGAGCAGGCATCGGCGGGCGAGCCTAAACGGACGGGGCCGGGTGATTCGCGGCCGCTACGATTTCGTCCTCATGCCTCCGGTCTCGACGCCGATCCCGTACACGCCCGAGGAGATCGACGCCGTCGCCTTCAACGCCGACGGGCTCGTCCCGGCGATCATCCAGGAGCAGGGCACCAACGAGGTCCTGATGTTCGCCTGGATGAACCGCGACGCACTCGAGCGGACGCTCGAGACCGGGCGGACCTGGTTCTGGAGCCGCAGCCGCCAGGAGTACTGGTGCAAGGGCGAGACCTCGGGCGACCGCCAGTACGTCCGGTCCGGCTACTACGACTGCGACATCGACGTGCTGCTTTTCGTCGTGGAGCAGGAGGGCCGGGGCGCGTGCCACACCGGCGAGCGGAGCTGCTTCTTCCGGAGCTTCGGCGGCGGCGCGGCCCCCGAGCACTTGTGACGGCTCCCGCGGCTCGACCTTCGCGCGCCGAGTTCCACGCCCTCGCGCGCGACTACACGGTCGTCCCGGTCTGGCGTGAGATCCTGGCCGACCTCGAGACGCCGATGTCGGCGTTCGTGAAGCTCGTCGGCGATGGTGAGGGCTTCCTCCTCGAGTCGGTCGAGCACGCGGAACGGTGGGGGCGGTTCTCGTTCCTCGGCCGCGATCCGGCGCGGACGTTCGTCGCCCGCGGTCGCCGGATCGAATGGATCGGCGGCGCGGCGCCCGAGGACGTCCCGAACGACCAGGGCGCGCTCGCGTTGCTCGAGGCCTTGCTCGACCGTTTCCGGGCGCCGACCCTGCCCGAGTTGCCGCCCTTCCACGGGGGCATCGTCGGGTGGATGGGCTACGACACCGTCCGGGAGATCGAGAACCTCCCGAACCCGCCCCCCGACGACCAGGGCTTCCCCGACGCGGTCTGTTCGCTGGCCGGCAGCGTCGCCGCGTTCGACCACTTCCGGCAGCGCCTCTACCTGATCGAGAACGTGTACCCGCCGCACGAGGCCGATGCCGCGACGCTCGACGCGATGTACGACGGCGCGATCGCGCGGCTCGACAACGCGGTCGCCGACCTCGGCCGGCCGTTGCCGTACGTGCCGGCACCTCCGCCCGAGGACGAGCTCGACGAGCTGCCCGGAGATCCGCCGCAACTTCGGCGAAGGCGCGTGGGCCGACGCGGTCGCCGCCGCGAAGGAGCACATCCTCGACGGCGACATCTTCCAGGTCGTGCTCGCGCAACGCTTCGATCTCGTCGAACCGGTCGACCCGCTCGCCGTCTACCGCGTGCTGCGTCTGGTCAACCCGTCGCCGTACATGTACTACCTGCACCACCCGGAGGCGACCGTCGTGGGTTCGTCACCGGAGGCGCTCGTGCAGTTGCGCGACGGCCGCGTAATCAGCCGGCCGATCGCGGGGACGTGCCGACGGGGCCGCAACGAGGAGCACGACCGCCGGCTCGAAGCCGAGCTGGTCGAGCACCCGAAAGAGCGGGCCGAGCACGTGATGCTCGTCGACCTCGCCCGCAACGACGTCGGCCGGGTCGTGCGTTACGGCACGGAAGCAGGTCGAGGAGCTGATGACGCTCGAGCGCTATTCGCACGTCATGCACCTCACGAGCCAGGTCGCCGGCGATCTCGCGCCGGGCAAGGGTCCGATCGACGTGCTGCGGGCGACGTTCCCCGCGGGAACCGTGAGCGGTGCGCCCAAGGTGCGGGCGATGGAGATCATCGACGAGCTGGAGCCGACGAAGCGGGGCCCCTACGCGGGAGTGGTCGGCTACGTCGACTTCTCCGGCAACCTCGACACCGCGATCGCGATCCGCACGATGTTCTGGCGCAACGGGCAGGCGACGCTGCAGGCCGGGGCCGGGATCGTCGCCGACTCGGAGCCCGAGGACGAAGACCTGGAATGCCGGAACAAGGCCCGGGCGTTGCTCACTGCGGCGGCGGCTGCGCGACGACTCTTCGGAGGATCATGACCGACCGGTTCCAGGCTCGTGTCGACCGGGATCTCGTCGTCGTCGACGGGCCCGACGCCACCTCGTTCCTGCAGAGCCTCGTCTCGCAGGACCTCGACGCCGTACCGGTCGGGGAGTCGGCGCACTCGCTGCTCCTCCAACCGCAGGGCAAGCTCCTCGTCGACTTCTACGCGGTGCGCATCGCGACCGACACGTGGTGGTGCGTCGTGCGAGGCGGGTTTCGGCGCCGAGCTCGCGGCGGGTCTCAACCGGTTCAAGATCCGCGTCAAGGCCGACGTCGAACAGGTCGCGGTCGCAGCACTTGCCGTGCGCGGCGTCGAGCCGGTCGTCTCCGACGGCACCTCCGATGTCGCGGTCTTCCCGGTCGACTGGCCCGGTATCGCGTTCGATGTGATCGGTCCCGATGCCGCGGTCGGCGCGGTGAGCGCCGCGCTCGACGCGCCGACGATCGACGCGACTGCCTACGAGGCCGCGCGTATCGAGGCGGGGGTTCCGCGTCAGGGCCTCGACACCGACGAGCGCACGATCCCGCAGGAGGCCGGCCTCGAACTGGTCGCGGTCTCGTTCACGAAAGGTTGCTTCGTCGGCCAGGAGCTCGTGTGCCGCATCGACTCCCGCGGTCACGTGAACCGCACCCTGCGCCGGTTGCGGGCGTCGGCGGGTGCGTTGCAGCGCGGCGACGCGGTGACGCTCGACGGCAAGGCCGTGGGCGAGGTCACGAGCGCCGCGGGTGGGGTCGGGCTGGCGATGCTGCGGCGCGAGGTCGAGCCGGGTGCGTCGGTGGCGGCCGGCCCGGCGACGGCGGTCGTCGAGGCACGGTAGCAGCGGCCCGCGCCGGTCCGGGTTGAGGAGTCGGCCGCCTCTCGGTACGGTTCCGCCGACATCCAGGGGATGAGGGGGCACGCCATGGCGACGGATCGTCGGGGTACCGGTCGATGGGCACTCGGGGCCGCGGCCTTGCTCGTCGCGATGTTCGCAACGATCGTTCCGGCGGCCACCGCCGGTGCGAGCACGGGTGTGTCGAACCTGACCGTGGCCATCGCGTCGCCGTCGTCGGCGGCCGGGGCGCTCACGACGTACAAGGTCGGATTCAAGACGTCGGCGTCGGGCGCGTTGTCCGGGAGCGCGGGGGACACGATCAAGATCGTGTTGCCCGCGGGAACCGGTGTGACGAACCTGACGGGATCGGTCTCCGTCGGCGCGACGCAGATCGGCTTCTGTTTCACGGCTTCGGGCACGACCGCGACGTGCAGCTTCTACAGCTCGAGCAGCGCCGCCGCGAACACGACCGTCGCGGTCGCGCTGAACGACGTGATCAATCCGGGCGTCGGGACGTACACGTTGAAGGTGTCGACCTCCGCGGACGCGACGGTGGTCACTTCGCCGACCTACTCCGTCGTCGCCGGCCATTCGCTGTCGAACCTCACCGTCGCGATGAGCTCGCCAAGTGCGGCGGCGGGCGCGTTGACGACCTACAAGGTCGGCTTCAAGGCATCGTCGACCGGTGGTCTTTCCGGTGAAGCGGGGAGCACGATCAAGGTGGTGTTCCCGGCGGGGACGGTGTTGACGAACCTGACTGGCTCGGTCTCGGTCGGAGCGACGCAGATCGGGTTCTGCGACTCGGCCACCGGAACGACGGCGACGTGCCAGTTCTACAGCTCGAGCTCGTCGGCCGGGAGCGCGACCGTCGCGTTGGCGGTGAACGTGGTCAATCCGACGACGGTCGGCTCGTACTCGGTGAAGGTGTCGACGTCGTCGGACCTGCCCGTCGTCACGTCGCCGAACTACAGCGTCACCGCCGCGCAGTCGTTGACGAGCCTGACGGTCGCGAACGCTGCGCCGTCGTCGGCCGCGCGCGCGTTGACGACGTACGCGATCGGCTTCAAGGCGTCGTCGACCGGTGGTCTTTCCGGTGAAGCGGGGAGCACGATCAAGGTGGTGTTCCCGGCGGGGACGGTGTTGACGAACCTGACTGGCTCGGTCTCGGTCGGCGCGACGCAGATCGGCTTCTGCGACTCGGCGACCGGAACGACCGCGACCTGCCAGCTCTACAGCGCGAGCAATGCGGCTGCGAGTGCGAACCTCAAGCTGGCGATGAATCTCGTCAACCCGTCGACGGTCGGCTCGACGTACACGGTGAAGGTGTCGACGTCGTCGGACCTGACCGTCGTCACCTCGCCGCGCTACAGCGTCACCGCGGCCAAGAGCGTGAGCAGCGCGAGCGTCGTCCCGAACTCGACCCTGCCGGGCGCGACCGGTGTGTCCTACGCCCTGAGCGTGAAGACCTCCGCGACCGGCGCGCTGTCGGGTGAGACGGGCAGCAAGATCACCCTCGTGTTTCCCGCGGGTACAGGATTCACCGGCTTTGCCAACAACGGCACGGTGAAGGTCGGCGCGACGCAGGTCGGATTCTGCGACTCGGTGACCGGAACGACGATGACGTGCGGGCTCTACAGCGCCGACGCCGTTGGTGCCGGCGCGACGATGGCGATCAACGTGCCGGGGCTCAAGAACCCGACGACGGCCGGCACTTACACGATGAAGGTCTCGACCACGTCCGACGCGACGGTGAAGCCGTCGGCGTATTGCATCGTTGCGGCGGGCGTTCCCTGCATCGCGTCCGTCACGCCGGGCACGGGAGCGATCGGGGCCGCGGTCACGATCACCGGGCTCAACCTCGGCGGCGCGACGGCGCTCGCCTTCCACGGTCATGCCGCTTCGATCCTCACCAAGAGCGCGACGAAGATCACGACCACGGTTCCCACGGGCGCGACCACCGGCACGATCACCGTCACGACGAGCGGCGGCACCGCGACGAGCCCGGCTTCGTTCAAGGTGATCCAGCCGCCGGGCATCAGCGGCTTCAGCCCGCCGTCGGGACCGGTCGGCACCCTCGTCACGATCAACGGGACCAACCTCGCGAAGGCGAAGACGGTGAAGTTCCACACGACCACGGCGACGGTCGTCACCGACACCGCGAGCCAGATCACCGTCGACGTTCCGACCGGTGCGACGACCGGATTCATCACCGTCACGACCGCGGGCGGAACCGCGACGAGCGCGACCAAGTTCACGGTGACGTAGCCGGTCCCGCCGGGTCGGCGCCGGCGCTACGCGAGCGTGTGCGACTGGAAGAAGCGCCAGAGCGTGGCACTGGCGTCGATACTCGTCGTGGTCCGGCCGAGGGTCTTGACCGGGATGGATCCCGGCCACGTGTGACCACCGCCTTCGACGATGTAGAAGGTGACCGAGCTCCCCGCGGCACACCCGGTCCACGTCCGGCGGATGACGTCGGTCGCGACCTGCGTGTCGACGAACTTCGGTCGCGCACTTGTCGTGCGCGGCCCAGCTCGCCATCGACGGCGCCGCGCCCGATCGACGATCCCGCCGCCGCAGCAGTTGACCTTGCCGCCGTTGAACGGGACGATCGGATCGGCGGTTCCGGCGAACGCCATGATCGGGACGGCCCGCGGTCCGCCGCACGCGACGACGACGGCGACCGGCCCGAACGCGGCGAAGCGGTTGCTCATCTTGCACGCGAGCACCGAGGTCATCGCGCCACCGTCGGACATGCCCGCCGCGTAGACGCGCCGGGCGTCGACGCAGAACGTCGCCTCGATGTGGTCGAGGAGCGCGCCGACCATCTGCACGTCGTTCTGCAGCCCCTTCTCGCCGACAGGTTGAAGTGCCGGTCGGCGGGACCTGGCCGTCGGGTGCGACGATGAGGAAGTCGTCGCGGTCCGCCTCGGGCTTGAAGTTGCCGTAGACCATCTGCTGCACCGCGTTCGGACCCGAAGCCGTGGAAGTCGAACACGACCGGCACGGCGGCGGTGCCGCGTACGCCCGGGGGACATAGAGCTGGTATGTCCGGGCGACGCCCTGGAACGTGAACGATCTGGCGCGAACTGGCCGCGGCATGCGTGCGGCCAGGCCGCGCTGCGCACGTCGTGGCGCGACGCCACCGGGTCGTGGTCGTCGACGGCGTGGCTCGTCGTCGCCCCGAGCCGACGTCGCCGGGAGCGCGGTCGGCGTGCGACGAGGAGCTGCTGCAGCCGCTCCCGACGAGCGCCGCGATCGCGACGACGGCGACGGCCGCAGCCCGTGCGGAAGATCGGGCGGGTCGGCGCATGGTCGGAGTCTGCATCATTGCGCGGTCGCCGGCGCGTTCACGGGGAGGGAGACGACGAACCGGCTCCCGCCGCCGGGCGCGGCCTCCGCACGGGCGGCCCCGCCCATCGCGGCCGCGAGCTCGCGCACGATCGCGAGGCCGAGCCCCGTACCGACCGGCCGGCCCGGGCGTCGTCGCGGACCGTGTAGAGCCGCTCGAACACCCGCGCCATCCTGCCGCGGCCGGGATGCCGGGGCCGTCGTCGACGACGACGAGCGCGAGCTGTGCCCGTCCCTGCGGCGCGGCGTACACCTCGACCGCGCTCGCCGCGTATTTCAGCGCGTTCTCGATGAGGTTCGCGACGATCTGGGCGAGTCGTTCGGGATCGAGCATCGACCGCGAGCACGCCGCCGCTCATGACCTTCAGCGTCGATGCCGAGCTCGCGCGCCTGGGGCACGAACGCTCGGCCGCGTCGCGGACGACCTCGGTCGCGTCGCACGGCCGCGCGTTCAGGGAGAACTGGTGGGCTGTCGAGCCGGGAGAGGTCGAGCAGGTCGCGCACGAGTCGTTCGAGCCGCCGGCCCTCGGCGCCGATGATGGTCGCGGCGCGTTTGCGCTCGTTCGGGTCGGCGTCGTCGAGCGTCCCGTCGGCCAGCGCCTCCGCGTAGCCGCGGATCGAGGTGAGCGGAGTGCGCAGGTCGTGCGAGATCGAGAGCAGGAACGCGTGCTCGCTGACCCGCGCGCCTCCTCGAGTTGCGACGGCCATCGTGTTGAGCGTGGTCGGCGAGCGCCGCGAGCTCGTCGTCGGTGACTGGCGGCACGTCGGCGCGTGCCGAGAGGTCGCCGGTCGCGAGCTGGGCCGCGGCGCTGCTCGATCACGCGGATCGGCCGGGTCAGCCGGCGCGCCAGCCAGATCGACAGGAGACCGACCGACGACGTAGGACGATCAGGCCCGACGAGCAACATCAACGGCAACGCGTCGTGCAGCACCGTCATGTCGACGTGGTCGGTCGCGACCACGACGAGCAGGCTCTGCGGACGCGGGTGCCTCGGTCGGGATCGCGAGGAACACGGTGTCGCCCCGGCGCCCGCTCACCTCCTCGTCCGCCAGCAGCGCCGACGGCTCGATGTCGGAGGCGTGCAGCGTCGACGGGAGCTGGTAGTTCGGGAGGTCGAGCACCGCGCCCGCGGGCGTCACCAGCACCGCCTGCATGTCCTCGGCCGCGCAGCCCGATGCGGAAGCGCTGCGACGGGCCGGGCCGCGAAGTCGCTCGACTTCACGAGCGCGGCGAGGTCCGCGGAGCGCGGCGCGCATGTCCTGCAGCGCGTGCTGTTGCAGCGATCGCCGTACGAGGCCGTACGTCGCGAGCGCCCGACAGCAGCAGCACGACCAGCGCGACGCCGGTGAACGCGACGACGAGCCGGGTGCCGAGCGAGACTCGGCGAGCTGCGCGCACGGTCCGATCACTCGCGCGGTCACTTCGGATCGAGCCGGTACCCGACGCCCCGCACGGTGTCGATGCGGACGGCGGTCGCGACCTTCTTGCGCACCTGCGCGATGTGGACGTCGACGGTCCGCGCGTCGCCGTACCAGTCGTAGCCCCACACGCCGTCGAGGATCTGCTGGCGCGACAGCGCGAGCCCGGGCCGTTCCGCGAGGAACTTCAGGAGGTCGAACTCCTTGCCCGTGAACGCGACCGGCTCGTCGGCGACGCGCACCTCGCGGCGACCGAGGTCGATCGTCACCCCGCCGACCTGCACGACCTCGGCCGTGGCGCGCCGCGCCGTCGGACGCGGCGGAGGACGGCCTTCACGCGGGCGACGAGCTCGGGCGGTGAGAACGGCTTGGTGACGTAGTCGTCGGCGCCGAGCTCGAGCCCGAGCACCCGGTCGATCTCGGTGTCGCGGGCGGTGAGGAAGATGACCGGGATGGCCGAAGTCTGGCGCAGGCGCCGGCACACCTCGAGGCCGTCGATGTCGGGGAGGCCGACGTCGAGCACGACGAGCCGGGGCCGGTGGGTTCGCCACCGCCGGCCGCGACCTCCTCGCCGGTCGTCGACCTTCACCACCCGGTAGCCGTCGCGCCGAAGGTAGAGCTCGACCAGGTCGGCGATGTTCGGCTCGTCGTCGACGACGAGGATCGTTCCCCGCTCCATGACTCCTCCATCGTCCCATTCAGGTGTCGCTCGGAGAAGTGTGAGGGCCGTGTGAGTCCCGGGATCAGGAGTCCGGACCCTGCTGACCGGAGCCGGTTCGGCCCGGGCGAGCGTGCTGCCGAGCCAGGCCGCCGACGGCTTCGGGGTGCGGACGAAGGTGTCGCGGGTCACCGAGACCAGCCCGAACCGGGGGCCGTACCCGAGCGCCCACTCGAAGTTGTCGAGCAGCGACCAGTAGAAGTAGCCGCGCACGTCGATGCCGTCGGCGAGGCAGCGCCCGACGCCCTCGAGCGCCTCGCGCACGTAGGCGATGCGGCGGGTGTCGTCGTCGTGGCCGAGCCCGTTCTCGGTGACGTAGAGCGGCGTCTGCGCGGTCTCCGCCGCGAAGCGGATCGCGACCTCGAGCGGCCTGCGGCCAGTACTCGTAGCCCATCGACGGCACGACCTCGACACCCTCCTCGGGACCGAGCATCCGCCGCGTGTCGATGCGGGTCCGCGAGTACGCCTGCACGCCGACGAAGTCGTCGCCGCGCGCCGCTTCGAGGAACTGGCCCTCGTGCGCGTGGCGCGCCCGTTCGAGCGTGTCCTCCGCGCCCGGCGGGCACCACCAGTCGCCCATCGCGACACAGATGCCCGACGGGGAAGTCGCCGCGCCCGCCCTTGACCACGTCGTACGCGCTGCGGTGCGCCCGGATGAGGTTGTCGTTCACGGCCACGTACGCGCCGATGTCGTGCTCCCGGCCGGGCGGGAACGCACCGACGACGTAGCCCATCAGCGCGAGGATGTTCGGCTCGTTGATCGTGCAGCCGATCGAGATGAGGTCGCCGATGTGCGCGACGGTGCGTTCGCAGTAGCGCGTGAACCGGTCGACGATCTCGGGCGACTCCCACCCGCCGGCATCGCCGCGACCCAGCGCGGGTTCGAGAAGTGGTGGAACGTGACGACGGGCTGCACGCCCTGCTCGTGACACTCGGCGAGGACCCGCCGGTAGTAGTCGAGCGCGGCGATCGGAGAACTCGCCGTCCTCGGGCTCGATCCGCGACCACTCGATCGAGAACCGGTAGGCGCCGAAGCCGTGGTCACGGACGAGCGCGATGTCGTCGGCGTAGCGGTGGTAGCTGTCGGTGCAGTCGCCCGACGGTTCGACGCACGGCGTTCCGGCCTTGTGCTCGAACGCCCACCAGTCGTTGTTCCAGTTGCCGCCCTCGATCTGGTGCGCGGCCGCGGCCACGCCCCAGAGGAACCCGTCCGGGAAAGTCACGCTCATGGGGCCGGAGCGTAGACTGCGGGCCGCTTGACCATCCTCGACGACATCCTCGCGACCAAGCGCGACGAGGTCACCGTGCTGCGCTACCCGCAGACACGCGACCTGCTGCGGAAGACCGCGCTCGAGGCGCCGCCGACGCGTGATTTCACCGGCCGCGCTGCGCCGGGCCGACGGCCGGGTCGCCGTGATCGGCGAGTTGAAGCGCCGGTCGCCGTCGAAGGGCGATCTCGCGCCCGACCTCGATCCCGGCGCCGACGGCCAAGGCCTACGAGGCGGGCGGCGCGGTCGCGCTCTCGGTCCTCACCGACCAGCCCGTACTTCGGCGGGACCGTCGCCGATCTCCAGGCCGCGCGCGACGCGACGACGCTGCCGTGCCTGCGCAAGGACTTCACGATCGACGAGGTGCAGGTCTACGAAGCACGCGCGATCGGCGCCGACGCGATCCTGCTGATCGTCGCCGCGATCCCCGACGACGCGCTGCTCGCCGACCTGCACTCGCTCGCGATCGACGCTCGGCCTCGGCGTGCTGGTCGAGGCGCACGACGCGGCGCGAGGTCGAGCGCGCGCTCGCAGGCCGGCGCGCACGTCGTCGGCGTCAACAGCCGCGACCTCGTCGACGTTCGCCGAGGACCTCGGCGTCGCGACCGGCCTCTCCACGATGCTCCCGCCGGAGGTCATCGCGGTCGCGGAGTCGGCGATCCGGTCGGCCGACGACGCCCGCACGGATGGCCGCGGCCGGCTTCGACGCCGTGCTCGTCGGCGAGGCGCTCGTGCGCGCCGACGACCCCACCGCACTCGTACGCCGGCTCGCCGCCGCGCCCGTCACCCGAAGGAGCCCCGCATGACCGCAGAACGCACCGACCCGCTTCGTCGCTCGCCCAGGACCGATTCCGACGGCCTGGTACAACGCGCTGCCCGACCTGCCCGCGCCGCTGCAGCCGCCGCTGCATCCCGGGCACGAAGGAGCCCGCGGGCCCGGCCGACCTCGCGCCGCTGTTCCCGATGGCGCTCATCGAGCAGGAGATGACCCAGGCGCCGACGGTCGAGATCCCGGGCGAGGTCATCGACATCCTGCGGCTGTGGCGGCCGACGCCGCTCGTGCGCGCGCGCCGCCTCGAGGAAGCGCTCGGCACGCCGGCGCGCATCTACTACAAGGACGAGTCGGGTTCGCCGTCGGGTTCGCACAAGACGAACACCGCGGTCGCGCAGGCGTTCTACAACCGCCAGGACGGCACGAAGCGCATCGCGACCGAGACGGGCGCGGGCCAGTGGGGGAGCGCGCTCGCCTTCGCGTGCGCGCAGTTCGGCATCGAGTGCAAGGTCTACATGGTCCGCGCGTCGTACGAGCAGAAGCCGTACCGCCGGGTGCTGATGGAGACGTGGGGCGCGTCGGTGGTGCCGTCGCCGGTCGACCAACCCGACCACCCGGGTTCGCTCGGCACCGCGATCAGCGACGCGGTGCGCGACGCGGCGATCGCGTGACGACTCGCACTACGCGCTCGGGTCGGTGCTCAACCACGTGCTCTTGCACCAGACGATCATCGGGCTCGAGGCGAAGGAGCAGCTGGAGCTCGCGGGCGAGGACCGGCCCGACGTCGTGATCGGGTGCTGCGGCGGCGGCTCCAACCTCGGTGGGATCGCGTTGCCGTTCATGAACGACGAACGGGTGCGCCTGCTCGCGGTCGAGCCCGCGTCGTGCCCGACGCTCACCGGCGGCAAGTTCGAGTACGACTTCGGCGACACGGCGGAGATGACCCCGCTGCTGCCGATGTACACGCTCGGCCACGACTTCGTGCCGCCGTCGATCCACGCCGGTGGTCTGCGCTACCACGGCGACTCGCCCGTCATCTCGCTGCTCGTGCAGACGCGGCCGCATGGACGCGGTCGCCTACCCGCAGGGCAAGACCTTCGAGGCGGCGGTGCAGTTCGCGCGCACCGAGGGCAAGATCCCGGCGCCCGAGACCGGCCACGCGATCCGCGCCGCGATCGACGAGGCGCTCGCGGCCAAGGAGACCGGCGAGGAGCGCGTGATCCTGTTCAACTACTCGGGCCACGGCTTCCTCGACCTGCCAGGCCTACGACGACTTCAACCACGGTCGGCTGATCGAGGCCTGAGCGCCGAGCCGCCGATGTTCGTCAAGATCTGCGGGATCACCAACGAGGAGGACGCGCTGCTCGCGACCGCGCTCGACGCCGACGCGCTCGGCTTCGTGTTCGCGCCGAGCAAGCGTCAGGTCGACGCCGAGACGGTGCGCGACATCGTGCGCCGGCTCCCGCGCGAGATCCACACGATCGGCGTGTTCCGCAACGAGCGGCCGGAGCGCATCGTCGAGATCGTCGGCCGGTCCGGCCTGCGCGGCGTGCAGTTGCACGGCAGCGGAGCCGGCCTCCGAGGTGAAGTGGATCCGCGAACGTGTGCAGTTCGTGATCCAGGCGTTCGTCGTCGGGCGATCCCGCGCTCGCGGACGCGGCGCAGAGCGCGGCCGACATCATCCTCGTCGACTCGCCCGATCCGGGTTCGGGCAAGGTGTTCGACTGGCGCCTCGCCGAGGGCGCGCCGCGGGGCAAGCGGATCCTGCTCGCGGGCGGCCTGACCCCGGAGAACGTCGGCGAGGCGATCCGCCTGGTCCGGCCGTGGGGTGTCGACGTGTCGACCGGTGTCGAGCAACGCCCCGGGCCGCAAGGATCCGGCCAAGCTCCGCCGCTTCGTCGTCGCGGCGCGGGCCGGCGGCGAGTCGGGCTCGACGGCGCCGGTGCGCGAGCGGACGATCGACCTCACCGTCGACGAGGTCGCCGGCGTCACCCGGCCCTGGGACTGGCAGATCGACGAGTAACGGCCGGCCCGATATCGCCGCCCGGTCCGCGCAGCCCGCCCCGTACAATCCGCCGGATGCCTGTTCCTCGTGCCGATGTTCCGCGCCGTGGTGCGCCCGTGCACCTCGAACCGCCGGGCCCGGAGCCCGTCGGCCTCGGTCGCTTCGGCGAGTACGGCGGGCGCTTCGCGCCCGAGACGCTCGTCCCCGCGCTCGAGCAGCTCGAGCGCGAGTTCCGCGCCGCGTGGACGGACGACGCGTTCCGCGACGAGTACGCGTCGCTCCTGTCGAGCTACGCGGGCCGTCCGACGCCGGTGACGGAGTGTCACCGGCTCTCGGAGCGCCTCGGCGTGCGCGTGCTGTTGAAGCGCGAAGACCTCACGCACACGGGCTCGCACAAGATCAACAACGTGCTCGGCCAGGCGCTGCTCACCCGGCGCATGGGCAAGAACCGCGTCATCGCCGAGACGGGCGCGGGCCAGCACGGCGTCGCGACCGCGACCGCGGCGGCGTTGTTCGGTCTCGGTTGCATCGTCTACATGGGCGCGGTCGACGTCGAGCGCCAGGCGCTCAACGTGTGGCGCATGAAGCTGCTCGGCGCCGAGGTCGTGCCGGTGCAGTCGGGCAGCGCGACGTTGAAGGACGCGGTCAACGAGGCGATGCGCGCGTGGGTCGCGAGCGTCGAGGACACGCACTACTGCCTCGGTTCCGCGATGGGGCCGCACCCGTTCCCGTGGATGGTGCGCGAGTTCCAGCGTGTCGTCGGCGACGAAGCGCGCCGGCAGTGCCGCGAGATCCTCGACGACGCCGATCCCGACGTCGTCGTCGCGTGCGTCGGCGGCGGCTCGAACGCGATCGGCACGTTCGCCGGCTTCCTCGACACCGAGGCGCGGCTGGTGGGCGTCGAGGCCGGCGGCCTCGGCCTCGAGTCGGGACATCACGGCGCCGCGGTCGAACGCGGCGTGCCCGGTGTCGTGCACGGCATGCGTTCGCTGTTCCTGCAGGACGAGTACGGCCAGGTGCTCGAGGCGTCGTCGATCAGCGCCGGCCTCGACTATCCCGGCGTCGGGCCCGAGCACGCGATGCTCGCCGCGAGCAAGCGGGCGGAGTACCACGCCGCCACCGACGCGGAGGCGCTGGCCGGCTTCCAGCTGCTGTCGGCGACCGAGGGCATCGTGCCCGCGCTCGAGCCCGCGCACGCGATCGCCTGGGTCGCGCGCGAGGCCGGGCAAGCGCGATCCCGGCCGGCTCGACCGTGCTGGTGACGCTGTCGGGCCGGGGCGACAAGGACGCGGCGCAGGTCGCGGAGATGCTCGGGGAGCTGGAGTGAACCTCGAGTCGCACCTGCGCAGCCGGCGGGACGCGGGCGCGAAGCTGCTCGTCCCGTACGTGACCGGCGGCCTCGGCCGCGAGTGGCACGAGGTCGTGCGCGCGGTGGTCGACGCCGGGCGCCGACGCGGTCGAGGTCGGCATCCCGTTCTCCGACCCGATCATGGACGGCCGCACGATCCAAGAGGCGAGCCAGCGCGCGCTCGACCTCGGCGCGACGCCCGTCGGCGTGATGGACGCGATGGCGACGATCGACGTCCCCGCCCCGCTCGTCGTGATGACGTACTACAACCTCGTCGCCCGCATCGGGCACGAGCGGTGCGCGCAGCACCTGCGCGAGTGCGGGGTCGACGGCGCGATCGTCCCCGACCTTCCCTACGACGAGCTCGACGGCTGGGGCGACGCGGCCGACGCCGCGGGGGTCGAGACGGTGCTTGCTGGCCGCACCGACCACGCCCGACGACCGACTCGCACGAGATCTGCGAGCGTTCGCACGGTTTCGTCTACGGCGTGTCGCTGATGGGCGTCACCGGCGAGCGCGACCGGCTGGCCGACCAGGCCGGCGAGATGGGCCGGCGCTGCAAGGCTGCCACCGACAAGCCGGTGCTGCTGGGCGTCGGGATCTCGACGCCCGATCAGGCCGCCCAGGCCGCGGCGAGCGCCGACGGCGTGATCGTCGGCAGCGCGCTCGTCCGGCGCCTGCTCGACGGCGGCGGCCCCGAGGAGGCCGCGGCTTTCGTCCGGTCGCTGCCGCGTCGCCCTCGACTCCTGACGCCTCCCGACGAGAGTCTGGACGCGGCCTGAGAGCGGGCTGCGATGTGACTTATGTCCTACAGAGCCCTACGGACCCCGCCGATATCGACGCGGCTAGGGATGGCGCTCGACCCAGGGAGGGACGATGGAAAAGGGCTCGATGATCGGCCTCGGGCTCTGCGTCGCCGGCGTCTTCATCGAGCGCGACCCTGCACGGCATCAACATCGCGTTCCTCTTCATGGAATTCGGCTCGATCATCATCGTGGTGTTCGGTCACCTCGGCGCGACGATCGCCTCGTATCCGTGGGAAGCCACGCAGAACCTCGGCAAGTACGTCGGCAAGGCCATGAAGGGCAAGGAAGCGCACTCGGCGAGCGAGACGATCGCGCAGATCGTCGTGCTCACCAACCGGGCGCGCGCCGAGGGCCTGCTCGCCCTCGAAGAAGAGGCGAAGGGCATCGAGGACCCGTTCTTCCGCAAGGGCATCGAGCTCGCGGTCGACGGCACCGACCCGGACGCGTTGAAGAAGACCCTCAACTCCGAGATCGGCGCGATGCGCGAGCGCCACAAGATCGGCATGGGGTGGTTCACGTCGGCCGGCATCTTCGCCCCGACGTTCGGCATCATCGGCGCCGTGTTCGGCCTCATGGCCACCATGGCCCAGCTGAACCAGCCCGCCAAGGTCGGCGAAGGCATCGCCGGCGCGTTCGTGGCGACGTTCTGGGGCGTGTTCCTCGCCAACGGCGTCTGGCTCCCGTGGGCGAACAAGCTGAAGCAGCTGTCGCTCACCGAGGTCGCGCACAAGCAGCTGATCGTCGAAGGGATCATGGCGATCCAGGCCGGCGTCTCGCCCCGGGTGGTCGAGGAGCTGCTGAAGTCGCACATCCCGCCGTCGGAGCGGGACAAGCAAGAGTCCGGGGGAGCCACCAGTAGCGGTGGCGGTGGCGGCCAGGCCGCGGCCGCCGCGTAGCGGAGGACGCGATCGTGTCGCACGGAGGCGACGACGAGCTCCCCGAAGAGCACGAAGAGCACGTCAACCACGAGGCCTGGGTCATTCCCTACGCCGACCTGCTCACGCTGCTGATGGCCATGTTCATCGCGCTGTTCGCGATGTCGACCGTCGACGTGACGAAGTTCAAGGCGTTCGCGATCGGCTTCAACGAGGCGCTCGGCGGCGGCAAGCTCGACAGCGGCATCGGCGGCACCGCGAACGCGACGTCGACCAATGTCGGCTCCGGCAGCGGCAACGGGCCGCTCAGCGGCGGCACGCTCATCCCGTCGCCGAACGTCGCCAACGGCACCCAGCTCCAGAAGATCCTCGACGAGATGGCGAGCAGCAAGGCGCAGGCCGCCGCGCAGCACCAGACCCTCGCGGACGTCCAGAAGGCGATCAACGACGCGGCCGCGAAGCTCGGCCTCGGCGGCGACATCCGCACCCGCCAGCTGAACAACGGGCTGCAGGTCACGCTGCTCACCGACAAGGTGCTGTTCGACAGCGGGCAGGCGACCCTGCAGCCGCAGGGACTGCAACTGCTGAGTGTCATCGGTCAGGTCTTGAAGTCGATCGACAACTCGATCGACATCAACGGCTACACCGACAACGTGCCCATCGGCCCGGGCGGCCAGTTCCCGTCGAACCTGTACCTGTCGTCGTTCCGGGCCGACGCCGTCGCCGACTACTTCGCGTCGATCGGGCTCGCCCGGACGCGGCTGTTCCCGGCCGGGCGCGGCGACCAGGACTTCGTCGCGTCGAACGCGACGGCCGCCGGGCGCGCCCAGAACCGCCGGGTCGAGATCATCGTCGAGTCGAAGCTCGTGAAGCAGACGCTCGACCAGGCCGGCATCAACTCCAATCCCGTGACGCCGTCCACGCTCCCGATCGGGAACCAGACGACGGGCGCGACGCCGAATCTCAGCCCCATTCTCGGCGGCAACTAACGTCGGGGCCATGCCCGACAAGATCACGATGAATGCCGACGGCGTGCTGTCGGTTCCCGACGAGCCGATCATCCCCTTCGTCGAAGGCGACGGGACCGGCGTCGACATCTGGCCGGCCGCCCAGCTGGTGATGGACGCCGCCGCCGCGAAGCACGGCAAGAAGATCTCGTGGAAAGAGGTCCTGGCCGGGGAGAAGGCGTTCAACGCGACCGGGTCGTGGCTGCCCGACGAGACCGTCGACACGTTCCGCGAGTACCTCATCGGGATCAAGGGCCCGCTCACCACGCCGATCGGCGGTGGCATCCGCTCGCTGAACGTCGCGCTGCGCCAGCTGCTCGACCTCTACGTGTGCCTGCGCCCGGTGCGTTGGTTCCAGGGTGTGCCGTCGCCGGTGAAGCGCCCCGAAGCGGTCGACATGGTGATCTTCCGCGAGAACACCGAAGACATCTACGCCGGGCTCGAGGTCGAAGAGGGAACGCCCGACGCGGCCGAGCTGATCGCGTTGTTGAAGGAGAAGTTCGGCTGGAACATCCGCGCCGACTCGGGCGTCGGCATCAAGCCGATCTCGGAGACGGGCTCGAAGCGCCTCATCCGGGCCGCGATCAAGTACGCGATCGAGAACGACCGCAAGAGCGTCACGCTCGTGCACAAGGGGAACATCCAGAAGTTCACCGAAGGCGCGTTCATGAAGTGGGGCTACGAGCTCACGCGCGACGAGTTCGCCGACGTCGCGGTCGGCTGGGACGACTGCGGCGGCAAGCCCGGCGACAAGGTCCTCGTCAAGGACAGCATCGCCGACATCACGCTGCAGCAGGTGCTCACGCGGCCCGAGGAGTTCGACGTCATCGCGACGACGAACCTGAACGGCGACTACCTCTCCGACGCGCTGGCCGCGCAGGTCGGCGGTATCGGTATCGCGCCGGGCGGCAACATCAACTACGTCACCGGTCACGGGATCTTCGAGGCGACCCACGGCACCGCGCCGAAGTACGCGGGCCAAGACAAGGTCAACCCGAGCTCCGTGCTGCTGTCGGGCGTGATGATGTTCGACCACCTCGGCTGGACCAAGGCCGCGCGCGACATCGAGCGCGCGATCGAGGCGACGATCGCCGACAAGGTCGTCACCTACGACTTCGCCCGCCTGATGGAAGGCGCGACCGAGGTCAAGACCAGCGAGTTCGCGCAAGCCATCGTCGACCGCCTGTAAGGCGGGTCAGCCGGCCACGAACGGCGGGATCGGGAAGATCTGGTCGACGGTCGTCGACCCGACGGCCGTCAGCCGCCCGTTGTCGACGCGATACAGAGTCAATACGGGGGGCGGTGGAAACGGGGGGACCCCGGACCACGAACCCGCGACCTTCGATCCGGCCGGGAGCCCGGTCACAAACACTCCGGCGGTGGTCGGCGCGACCGACCACAGCCCCGCGCCGCTCGCCGAGTACACCGCCGCCCCGGAACCGATGAGGTTCGTCGGTTCGTAGCGCCGCAGGACGTTGACGCGGTGGTTGTACGAACCGTCGTCGACGCCGTACACCGCGTTGGCGCCCGAGACCAACGTCGCGCATCCGCATCTCGGTCCGTCGGTGGTGCCGCGCACGATCGGGCCGCTCAGGTTCGGCGGGACGGTCCAGGTGTGCGTACCGCAACCGTCCACGACACAGGTGGCGTCGATGAGCCGATCACCGGTTGGGGAGATCCACACGTGTCCGGTGGGTCCGCCGCTGCCGGCCGTCGGGTAGTCGTTTTCGGCGAGTGTCGACTGCGCGCCGCTCGCGAGTTCGCGCACGACGAACGCGCCGTCGTAGATCTGCACGCCCGGCGAGTACGGCACCGGGCGGCAGTTGTTCGTCACCGCGATCGTCGACGCGGGCCAGACCAGGAGCAGCTTCGTGCCGTCGGGGGTGAGCGAGAAATCTGACGCGTGCGCGACGACGGTGCGCGCGTTCGTCTGCAGGTCGAGTTGCACGATCTCGGGGCACGACTGGTTGTCGTCGGCCTTCGTCGCGTACCAGATCGTGCGGTGATCGGGCATGAGCTGCGCGTTCTCGGCGGTCCGCCCCGCGAAGACGGTGACGAGTGTCCTCAGGTTCCGGCCGTGGTCGTCGAGTGCCGAGATCGTCCGCCCGGAGACGCCGAGCATCACCGATCCGGCCGGAAGCGGATCGGCGGCGGTCGTTGTCGTGGTCGGCGTCGCGGACGCAGGTGAGCCGGTGCGCTTTCTCCAGCCTCGGTTCCACGTCCACGTTTCGAATTCGGGTGTCGATTCGCCGGTCGGCGCGCGCCGTTCGACGTAGGCGACGACGTCGCCGTCGTGCGTGTCGTACACCGCCGATCCCACGCCGTCGCCGGGGCCCTCCCGGAGGCTGGTCCGGTTCCAATCCGAACCGTCCCAGCCCCACGCCGCACCGTCGGGGGTGAAGACCGCAGGCGCGACGCCGGGGCCCGGTGTCACGACGAGCCGGCCCGCGACGGGCGCGGCGGCGGGGTGTTGTTCGGTCCAGTGCGAGCCGTCCCACGTCCAGGTGTGGGTCGAGCGAACGCCGTTCGGATCCGGGGTGCCGCAGACGGGCTGCTGCGGTGTCAACGGACCGCAATGCACGATGGGCTGCACCCACGAGTAGAAGAGCAGTCCGGCGCCATGCGCCAACGGCGCGAGCCGGTACGTGTGCGGGAACCCGGCGGGTTCGACCGTGAACTCCGGATGCTCAGGAGTCGAGAGCTCCTGCCAGTCGTTACCGTCCCAACGCCAGGTCCCCAAACCGACGGAGCCGACGAGGCCCGTGCGCACGTCGAGGCTCGAAGGCAGCGTGAGCAAGAGGATCGAACGAGTCGCCGCGTCGTAGCCCATCGCCATGCCCTCGCTCCACCGCGGCTCGTGGACGGGATGACGATGGGTCCAGGCGACGCCGTCCCACGTCCACGTGTCGTCGAGTGTTACCGGCTGCGGACCTTCGCCGCGCGTGACACCGCCGTAGAGGACGATCTGCTTGGCAACCGGGTCGTAGCTCATGACCGCGCCGGTGCGCGCCGGGGGTGCAACGCGTGGAGTTGCCTTGCTCCAACCGTGACCGTCCCAGAGCCAGGTGTCCGCGAGCGCGCCGTCGCCCTCGGTGTCGCTTCCGCCGCCGAAGAGCACCACGACGCCGCGGCGCGTCGTCGTAGGCGAGCGCCGCACCCGCTCGCGACGGCAGGTCGGCATAGACCGGAGATGCCGCGGGTGTGACGCGGACCTCCTTGCGGCCGTGGGAACCGCTGACGGCAACGGCGACGACGCCGATGACGACGGCGACCGCGGCGGCCAGCGCCGTGGCGGCCACGGCGACGCGTTGTGCCCGCCGGCGCTTGGCGCGGCGCGCGCCGCGACCGCGTCACGCGCGCGGCACGTCGTCGACCGCAGTTCTCTCTCCCGCTTCCCGCAACGCGGCGCGCAATTCCTCAAGGTCCATCGTGCGCACCTTCCAGGCCGCGGTCTCCGAGATCGATCCGAAGTCGTTCGAGCGCCGAGTGCAACGTCGACTTGACCGTCCCTTCCGAACATTGCATGACTCGACCGACCTCCGGGACCGTCAGGTCGGCGTGGAAACGCAGCACGACCGCGAGTCGTTGGCGCGGCGGTAGCTGATCGAGCGCCCGCTCGATCACTTCGGCGTCGACCACCGCGTTGGCATGATCGGGTGCCGGCTCCGCGGGCGCGATGTCCGGCGGTCGTTCGAGGCGGCGCGCGCGGCGCCGCAACTCTCGCACCGCCACGACGTACACCCAGGTTGCCGGACGATCCATCACCGATACCGATCCCCATCGCTGCATTGCCTTCGCGAAGGCCTCCTGGGCGGCGTCCTCGGCCGGGCCGAGATCACCGCCCGCGAGGCGGAGCGAGCGCACGACCTGCGTGTAGTGCTCGAAGAAGAACTCGTCGAAGTCGTTCACGGCGCCCCAAACGTATAGAGGCCGGGGCGCACCCGAACCGTTCAGTCACCGGGCCGGATTTCGTGCCGTAACGTGCGGGGGTGTTCGAGTACCCCACCCGCTGGGAAAGCGACGTCGTCCTCGCCGACGGGGAGATCGCGCAGATCCGGCCGTGCCGGCCCGACGACGAGCCGGCGCTCCTCGCGCTCTATGAACGTCTGAGTGACGAATCGATCTATCTCCGGTTCTTCTCACCCGTCCCGCGGCCGACGGCCGTACAGCTCGAACGCATCACGTCGATCGACTACGTCGACCACATGGTTCTGGTCGCGCAGCTCGGCGCCGACATCGTCGCGGTCGCCCGTTACGACCGGACCGGCCCCGACGACGCCGAGGTCGCGTTCGCGGTCGCCGACGACCAGCAACGGCGCGGCCTCGCCACGTTGTTGCTCGAGCACCTGGCCGGGATCGCGCGCCGCGAACGGGATCAGCACGTTCCTGGCCGACACCCTGCCGGGCAACTCCAAGATGTTGAACGTCTTCCACGATGCGGGTTGGGAAGCCGACAGCCGTTTCGACCAGGGGACGGTGCGGGTCCGTTTCCCCATCGCCCACACCGACGCGTCGCTGGGCGTGGTCGAGGCGCGCGAGAGCCGGGCGGAGTCGGCGTCGATGGCGCGGCTGCTGGCGCCGCGGTCGATCGCGGTGGTGGGCGCGAGTCGCCAGACCGGCAAGATCGGCCACGAGCTGTTCCACAACCTGCTCGAATACGGGTTCGAGGGCCCCGTCTACCCGGTCCATCCGACCGCGGTGTCGATCGCCGGTGTGCGCGCGTTCCCGAGCGTGCTCGACGTCCCCGACGCGGTCGACCTCGCGGTCATCGTCGTGCCCGCGGCCGAGGTTGCCGACGTCGTCCGGCAGTGCGCGGAGAAGGGCGTGCACGGACTCCTGGTGATCTCCGCGGGCTTCGCCGAGATCGGACCGGAGGGCAAGGAGGCCGAGCGCGCGATCCTCTCGCTCGCGCGGCGCCACGGCATGCGCATGATCGGTCCCAACTGTTTCGGTGTGCTCAACACCGCGCCGGCGTGCAGATGAACGCGACGTTCGCACCCGCGCGGCCTGTCGCGGGCAACGTCGCCTTCCTCTCGCAGTCGGGCGGGCTCGGCATCGAGCTGATGAGCCGCGCCGGCGAGCTCGGCATCGGGATCTCGCAGTTCGTGTCGGTCGGCAACAAGGCCGACGTCAGCGGCAACGATCTCTTGCAGTACTGGTCCGACGACGCGCAGACCGAAGTGATCCTCCTCTACCTCGAGTCGTTCGGGAACCCCGGCAAGTTCGTGCGGCTCGCCCGCAACCTCGCCCGAGTCGAAACCGATCGTGGCGGTCAAGAGCGGTCGCACCGCGGCCGGGAGCCGGGCCGCGTCGTCGCACACGGCTGCCCTGGCCGCGCCCGACGTCGCCGTCGACGCGCTCTTCCGTCAAGCGGGTGTCATCCGCGTCGACACGCTCGACGAGCTGCTCTCGACCGCGATGGTCCTGGCCCATCAACCGCTGCCGGCGGGACGGCGCGTCGCGATCGTCGGCAATGCCGGGGGTCCGGGCGTGCTCGCGGCCGACGCGTGCACCGGGGCGGGCCTCGAAGTACCGGAGCTGGCGGCCGCGACGCAGGACGCGTTGCGCGCGATCGCGTCGTCGGGTGCGTCGGTCCACAATCCGGTCGATCTCGTCGCCGGCGCGACCGCGGTGCAGTACGAGGAGGCGCTGCGCATCGCGCTGGCCGACCCGTCGATCGACGCGGTGATCGCGATCTTCGTCCCGCCGCTCGTCACGCGGGCCGAAGACGTCGCGCGCGCGATCGGGCGAGCGGCGGAGTCGGCGGGCGGGAAGCCCGTCGTCTGCGTGTTTTCTCGGCCAAACCGGCGTGCCCGAGGAACTGCGGGGCGACGAGCACCGCCGCGACGATCCCGTCGTTCGCGTTCCCGGAGTCGGCCGCGCACGCGCTCGGGCGCTGCGCCGATCTCGCCGATTGGCGCCGGCGGCCGCCCGGCACGGTGCCACAGCTCGGCGGTATCGACGCGGCCTCGGCCCGGGCGATCGTCTCGGCGGCCCTCACCGCGTATCCCGACGGCGTGTGGCTCGATCCGGCCTCGGCGGTCGGTCTGCTCGGCGCCTACGGCATTCCCGTGATCGCCGAACGCGAGGTCACCGACGTCGCACAGGCGCGGGTCGCGGCGCGAGAGCTCGGCTTCCCGGTCGCGCTGAAGGCGTCGGCCCCGGAGCTCGTGCACAAGAGCGACGTCGGTGGTGTCGCGCTCGACCTCGCCGACGAGGAGAGTGTCGAGCGGGCCTTCGGTGCGATGGCGGCGTCGCTCGGCGCGACGATGACGGGCGCGGTCGTGCAACCGATGGCCCATGAAGGCGTCGAGTTGCTCGTGGGGATCACCCATGATCCGTCGTTCGGTCCGATCGTCCTCTTCGGGCTCGGCGGCGTCACCGCGGAGCTGCTCGCCGACCGCGCGCTCCGGCTCGTGCCCGTGACCGACGAGGACGCGCACGACCTCGTGCGGTCCCTGCGCGGTTCGCCGCTGTTGTTCGGGTACCGCGGCCGGCCCGCCGTCGACGTCGCCGCGGTCGAGGATCTGATCCTGCGCGTCGGCGCGCTCGCCGACGAGATCCCGGAGATCGTGGAGATGGACCTCAATCCCGTGGTCGCGTCGGCCGCCGGCGTCGTCGTGCTCGACGTGAAGATCCGCGTCGCGCCCGTCGGGGACCGGATCCCCGCCGATATCCGCCGCATGCGCGTCTGACGGCCGCGTCAGCCACTTACGCCGTGGGTGTAAGTGGGCCTGGCCACTTTCCCTGCCAACAGTTGGGGGTGAAGTGGCGCCTGGGACCACTTTCCCTGCCAACAGTTGGGGGTGTAAGTGGCGCCTGGGACCACTTTCCCTGCCAACTGTTGGGGGTGTAAGTGGCGTGTGGGACCACTTTGCCTGCCAACAGATGGCAGGCAAACGCTCACCGGTATCGAGCCGGCGGTCGGCCGGGTCGTCGGCGCCGCTACCGGATCGCGCGGAGGAGCGCGGGCAGCGATTCGCGGAAGTCGGGGAGGAGCGGTCGGCCCGCGAGCCGCAACGCGCGGTTGTCGAGCACGGAGTTGGCGGGCCGGGGCGCGGGCCGGGGCGGGTCGAGATCGGCGGTCGAGATCGGCGAGACCCGCGCCGGGTCGTCGCCCGCGGCCCGGAGCACCTCGCCCGCGAACTCGAACCAGCTGACCGCGCCCTGGTTGGTGACGTGCCACGTTCCGGGGAGCCGATCGACGACGAACGTGCGCAGCATCACGGCCAGGTCGGCGGCGACGGTCGGGCAACCGCGCTGGTCGTCGACGAACCGCAGCGGCGGTGTCGCCCGCGGCGAGCCGCAGGATCGTCTTGGCCATGTTGGCGCCGTACCGCCCGACGACCCACGACGTCCGCACGACCGCGCATTCGAGGTCGACCTCGAACTCGCCGCCGAGCTTCGACTGCCCGTAGACCGAAGTCGGGTTCGGCGTGTCCCACTCGTGGTACGGCTCGGGCTGCGTGCCGTCGAAGACGTAGTCGGTCGAGAGGGTCACGAGGTACGCGCCGGCCCGCCGCGCGCCCTCCATGACGAAGCGCACGCCGAGCGTGTTCACGAGGAACGCGCGGATCGGTCTCGGTCTCGCACGCGTCGACCGCGGTCATCGCCGCGCAGTGGACGATCGCGTCGGGTTGGACCGAGCCGATCGCGCCGAGGACGGAGTCGCGGTCGCCGACGTCGAGCGCGGCGTGGTCGAGGCCGACGACGTCGTGGCGTGCTGAAGGCTTCGACGACCTCGCGGCCGACCATGCCGCCGGCGCCGGTGACGAGAACACGCACGATCAGGTCACTTCCAGGCCGCGGTCTCGTCGACGGGGGCGCGCTCCAGCAGCGGTTCCCACCAGGCACGGTTCGCCGCGTACCACTCGACGGTCTCCCGCAGTCCCGGTTCGAAGCCGACGAGCGGCTCCCAGCCGAGCTCGGCCCGGATCTTGGACGTGTCGAGCAGGTAGCGGCGGTCGTGGCCGGGACGGTCGGGGACGATCGTCTTCAGCGACGCCGGGCTTGCCGAGCGCGGCGAGCACGGCGTCGGCGATCTCCTCGATGCTGCGCTCCTCGCCGGTGCCGACGTGGTAGGTCTCGCCGACGCGGCCGTTGTCGAGGATCAGCGCGATCGCGCGGCAGTGGTCGTCGGCGTGGATCCACTCCCGGCGGTTCTGCGTCGACGCGTAGAGCGGGATCGACTGGTCGTCGATCGCCTTCGTGACGAACAGCGGGATGACCTTCTCGGGGAACTGGTACGGGCCGTAGTTGTTCGCGCAGTTCGTGATCGTGATCGGGAGCCCGAAGGTCTCGTGGTAGGCGCGCACGGCGTGGTCGCCGCCGGCCTTCGACGCGTTGTACGGCGTGCGCGGCGCGTACGGCGACGACTCGTTGAACGGCTCGGTCGCGTCGAGCGCGAGGTCGCCGTAGACCTCGCAGGTGGACACGTGATGGAAGCGGTGGAACCGCTCGACGCCGACGCGCCGCACCGCCTCGCACAGCCGCTGCGTGCCGACGACGTTGGTCTGGAAGAAGACGCCCGGGTTCGTGATCGCGTACGAGTTGTGCGACTCGGCCGCGAAGTTGACGATCGCGTCGATCTCGTAGTCGCGCAGCGTCTTCTCCGCGAACGTCGACGTCGCCGATGTCGCCCTGCACGAACTCGTGGGGAACGCCCGCCAAGCTCTCGCGGTTGCCGGCGTAGGTGAGCGCGTCGTACGCGACGACCGTGTCGCCCGGCCGTTCGCGCGCCCACCAGCGCACGAAGTTCGATCCGATGAATCCGGCGCCGCCGGTGACGAGCAGGTTCATGTGCGCATCGGCCAGACCGGGCGGGCCCGCTCGGGGATCTCGGCCCGCTTCGGGTTGGCGGCGTCGCGGTCGGAGAGCTCGGGGTTCGTGAGCCCCCAGTCGGCCGCGACCTGCGGATCGTCCCACGCGACGCCGAGCTCGTCGGCCGCGTTGTAGTAGCCGTCGACGAGATACGTGATCGTCATGTCGGTCAGCGACGCGAAACCGTGCGCGACGCCCGGGCGGGATGAGCACGCCGGCGTGCGTGTTCTCGCCCGACTCCGGTTGGCCGAGGTCGAAGACCTCGGTCGCGCCGTCGGTCGCGCTGCCGACCCGCAGGTCGTGCAGCACGACGCGCGCCCGGCCGAACGGGACGTACCAGTAGTCGGCCTGGTGCAGGTGGTAGTGCAGGCCGACGATGCAGCCCGCGGCGCGGTCGGCGCGGTTCGCCTGGATCATCTCGCGCCCGTTCGGGACCCACTCGCGCCGGTAGGTCTCGACGAACAGCCCGCGCTTGTCGCGGTGGACCGTGGGCACGACGTGGAACACGCCGGCGATCACGTTGCTCTCGGAGACGGTTGCCATCGCTACTCCAGGTCGGCTCGGGAGTGGTCGCCGAGCATCAGGCGGGTCGCCTCGGGTCGCTCGCCGCTGCGCACGACCTCGACCTCGCGGCCGAGCAGCGAGTCGTGGATGCGGTGGACGCCGATGATGCGGCTGCGGTCGAGCACCACCGAGTGCTCGATCTCCGCGTCGCGCAGCTCGCAGTCGCCGCGATCGCGGTGTACGGCCCGACGTAGCTGTCGACGAGGTGGGTGCCGGCGCCGATGATCGCGGGGCCGCGCACGACCGAGTTCTCCAGCCGCGCGCCGGCCTCGATGACGACGCGGCCCTCGACGCGCGACGTGCCGTCGACCTCGCCGTCGACGCGGTGCTCGATCGTGTCGAGCACGAGGCGGTTGCAGTGCAGCAGCGGGTCCTTCTTGCCGGTGTCGATCCACCAGCCCTCGAGCACCTCGTGCATCACGGGGTAACCGCGGTCGATGAGCCACTGGATCGCGTCGGTGATCTCGAGCTCGCCGCGCGCCGACGGCTCGATCGCGTTGACGGCCTCGTGGACGCGGTGGTCGAAGATGTAGACGCCGGCGAGCGCGAGATCCGACGGCGGGTCGGCGGGCTTCTCGACGAGCCGGACGACACCGCCGTGCGCGTCGATCTCGGCGACACCGAACTGGCGGGGATCGTCGACGTGGGCGAGGAGGATCTGCGCGGCCGGCAGGCGCGAGTCGGGCTCGTGCAGCTCGAGTTGGCGCGTGCGCTCGGAGACGAACCGGTCGACGAGTGGGCGCAGGCGCTGCTGCAGCATGTTGTCGCCGAGGTACATGACGAAGTCGTCGTCGCCCAGGAAGTCGGCCGCGATGAGCACGCAGTGCGCGAGCCCGAGCGGTTCCGCCTGGGGGATGAAGGTGAGCTCGACGCCGAACTGCGGACCCGTCGCCGAGCGCGGCCTCGATCTCGGCGCCGGTCTGTCGGGGGAGACCACCACGCCGATGTCCTTGATGCCGGCGGCGGCCATGTCCTCGACGACGTAGAAGAGGATGGGCTTGTTCGCGATCGGCACGAGCTGCTTGGCGCTCGTGTGGGTGATCGGCCGGAGCCGTGTACCGGCGCCGCCCGCCAGGATCAAGCCCTTCATTCGACCCCTATCACTCTCGCTCTTGGATCCCGACCGGAAGCGTTCGACCCTGCGACGCCGGGGGAAAGACTATCGCCCCCGGAATCACCCTCAGAAGGGGAGGGCCTACCGGATGTGGCGGCGGTAGCGGCATTTGTCGGTTCTCGTACGGAACGCGGGTGTCCTATCGTCCCCGCATGCAGAACGAGCCCGTGACCGCCGCCGACTGCGACCTCTGCGAGGCCGCCCGAATTACGCCGTGGTTCCACGAAGACGACATCTGCTGGATCGCCGAATGCGAGATCTGTGCCGTCCCGATGGTCGTGTGGCGCAGCCACGGCGTGACGCCGCCGCTCGACCAGCTCGCGCACATGCACGACAAGCTCGCCCTGGTGGTGAGCGAGCACTTCACCTTCGAGCACTACGTCGACGACAACATGCGCAACATCCCCGACCACTACCACGCGCACGCCCGGCCGCAAGGTGGTTTCTTCGGGCACGGGCTGCAACGCCGCGCGGACAAGTGAGCCGGGCGGGCGCGTGACCGAGCACGTCCTCACGATCGACCTCGGTACCTCCGGGCCGAAGGTCGCGCTGTTCACGTTCGACGGTGTCTTCGTCGACGGCGACTTCACGCCCGTCGACCTCGACGTCTTGGCCGACGGTGGCGTCCAGCAGTCGCCGGCGGCATGGTGGAACGGTGTGACCGCGGCCTCCCGACGCGTCATGGACCGCGCGTCCGTGCCGGCCGACGACGTCGTCGCGGTCGCCGTCACCTCGCAATGGTCGGGCACGGTCCCGATCGACCGCGGCGGGCAATGTCTTGCACGACGCGATCATCTGGATGGACGCGCGCGGCGCGGACGAGACGCGGCGCGTCGTCGGCGGCCCCGTGCGGCTGCAGGGCTACGACCCCCGCAAGCTCCGGACGTGGATCAGCCGGACCGGGGGCGCGCCCGCGCTCTCGGGGAAGGATTCGATCTCGCACATCCTCTGGCTGCAGCGCGAACGCCCCGACATCGCGCGCGCCACCTGGAAGTACCTCGAGCCCAAGGACTGGCTCAACTACCAGCTCACCGGCCATTGCGTCGCGACCCACGATTCGATCGTCCTGCACTGGGTCACCGACAACCGCGACGCGGCGCGCGTCGACTACGACCCCGAGCTCCTGCGCATCGCGCAACTCGACCGGGCCCAGCTCCCCGATCTCGTTCCGGCGACCTCGGTCGTGGGACCGTTGACCGAAGCGGCCGCGGCCGCGCTCGGCGTTCCCGCGGACATTCCCGTCGTCGGCGGCACGCCCGATCTGCAGTCCGCCGCCATCGGTTCGGGTGCGGTACGCGACTTCGAGGGGCACCTCTACATCGGCACGTCGTCGTGGCTGACATGCCACGTGCCGTTCAAGAAGACCGACCTCTTCCACGGCATCGCGTCGTTGCCGTCCCCCTTGCCGGGCAAGTACTACGTCGCCGACGAGCAAGAGGTCGCGGGCGGGTGTCTCGAGTGGCTGCGGGAGCACGCGCTGGAGACGGGCGACGACCTCGGACAGCTCGACGCGATTGCGGCCGCGGTCGCGCCCGGGAGCAACGGCGTGATCTTCACGCCCTGGCTGAACGGCGAACGGACGCCCGTCGACGACCACACGTTGCGGGCGGGATGGAACAACCTGACGCTCGCGACGACCCGGGCCGAGCTGGTCCGGTCGGTGCTGGAAGGCGTCGCGTACAACAGCCGTTGGTTGCTCGGGACGGTCGAGAAGTTCGTGGGCCGACCGTTTCCGTGGCTGCATTTCATCGGCGGTGGGGCGCAGTCGGAGTTGTGGTGCGCGATCCTCGCCGACGTGCTCGGGCGTGAGATCCGTCAGGTCGAGCACCCGATCCGCGCGAACGCCCGCGGTGCCGCGCTGCTCGCGGGCATCGCGCTCGGCCGGATCGGTGTCGACGATCTCGCGCGCAACGTGCGCGTCCTCGCGACGTTCACGCCCGATGCCGCGAACCGCGCGGTGTACGACGAGCGCTATGACGAGTTCCGCATGTTGCACAAGCAGACGGCCCGGAGGGCGAAACGGCATGGACGCGACGCGACCTGAGCAGACTCCGCCGGTGGAGGTGCGCGACGACTCGTTCCCGATGCGGAGCTGGGGCCTGCCCGCCGACGGGGAGCTCGACCGCGTCGTGGTCATCTCGCCCCATCTCGACGACGCGGTACTGAGCTGCGCCCGATTCCTGAGCGTGCACCCGGGCGCGACCGTCGTCACGGTGTTCGCGGGGAATCCGCCGGCGTACCCGGACCCGATGCGGCTGTGGGACGTGCAGAGCGGGTTCGGCCCCGACGACGACGTGATGGAGGCCCGCCGCGCCGAGGACCGGGTCGCGCTCGCATTGCTCGACGCGACTCCCCGGCATCTCGACTTCGTCGAGCACACCTACAACCCCGGCGACAAGCCGGTCGCGCCCGAGGTGATCGCCGACGGTCTCGTCCCCGTGTTGGCCGAGCTCGAACCGACGCTCGTCCTCGCGCCGTTCGGGCTCGCGAACCCCGACCACGACGTGACGCACCGCGCCTGCATGCGGGCCCGTGATCGTGTCGATCCCTCAGTGTCGTTCTGGTGTTACGAGGACAACGGTTACAAGCACATCCCCGGGATGCTCGCCTGGCGCGTGTCGTCGTTGTTCCGGCGCGGGCTCTGGCCGACGCCGGTGTGTCCGCCGGTCGATCACGACGGCGCAGCGCAAGGCCGCTGCGGTCGAGTGCTACCCGTCGCAGTTGTTCGCGCTCGAGGACGACTGGCGCATCCGGGCGAAGCTCGACGCGCCCGCCCCCGAGCAGTACTGGCGGCTCGCTCCACCTCCGCCCGGCTGGGAAGGCCTGGCGGACGCCTGAAGCTCGCGGCGGGTGGGCACGCGGATCTCGTGCCCGACCTTCTTCTGGACGTGTGACGGAGCGAGGTGTAGACCCACGGTGCGTGCCATCGGGGCCCCTGGGCGGGGTCGCATCTCGGGGAGGCGTCATGGATCGGATCGCCGGCTCACGGCTTCGTTTCGCGTCGGGTTTTCACGCTCGGTTGCGGCTGCGACGGTGGGTCGCACTCGTCCTCGCCGTCAGCCTCGGCGTCGCGGGGTCGTTCCTCGGCGTGATCGGAGGCACGGCGGGAGCCGCGGCGGCCGCGCCGACGAAGGCCGAGCCGACGGGTGCACTCCACCGGGGTTTGCAGGGTGGCCACGGGGCCGGAAGAGCGGTTGGTCGCTCGAAGATCGCGCGCACGAAGGCGCTTCCCGTCCTCACGCCGGGTGAGAGTGCTCTGCAGCGCCGGGTCGCGGCGAGGCCGGTATTCGGACCCGCCGGCTCGAACGGGACCGCCGCCGCGGGCTCGGCCGCACGGCCCACCTCGGCCGCCGTGAACGGCGCCAACAGATCGTCCGGTTCCGGCGCCATCGCGGCCGCGCCGGGTGACTTCGACTACTTCCGCGCTCAGAATGTCAGCCCCGGGAACTCGAACTCGGGTGTGGACGAGCCGAGTGTCGCCAACGACGGCAACGTCGTGCTGTACACGGGGAACTGGTACGCAGCCGAGTCGACCGACTCGGGCCACTCCTTCTCCTACATCAACCCGTACTCGCTCGGGCCGACACCGACCTTGCCGAACGGTGGCTTCTGTTGCGACCAGGTCGCGATCCATGCGCCCGCCAACGGGGTGACGGCTTGGGGGCTCCTGTACTGCAACGTGACCGACTGCAACAACGGAATCGGCGACAACCTGATCCGGCTCGCGGTGGCGCGGAACCAGTCCGACCTCGCCTCGAGCACGTTCGACTACTACGACTTCTCGGCTCAGAGCTTCGGCTTCGCGGAGGGTGACTGGCTCGACTACCCGCACTTCGGCGTGAACAACGGCAGTCTGATGCTGACCATGAACGTGTTCAACGGGGAAACGCCGGTGGACGCCATCATGGTGAAGTTCGATCTCGCCTCGTTCGCGAGCGGTGGTTGGTCAGCGAACTGGATCTACGCGAATCAGGACTTCACGTGGACGCCGACCGACAACAGCACCGACACCTGGTCGTACTGGGGGGCCACCCAGTACAACAACAGCAACCTGATCCGCGTGTACAACTGGCCTCCGAACACGGACTACACGCACGTGACCTGGAACGACTTCAGCGTCAGCTTCAACTACGAATGGAAGAACGGATCGTGCGCGGCGCCGGACGGCAACAACTGGTGCGCGTTCGACGATTCGAGAGTCAAGACCGGCGGTGAGGTTGGCAACAGCACCGTCTACTTCATGTGGGACGCGAAGCAAGGCGGCGGTTTCGCGTATCCGTACGTCGAATACGCGTCGTTCGACGTCAGCACGGGTCCTGCGACCTCCGTCAGCGCGTCGCAGGTCTACAACTCGAGCTACGCGTGGGCCTTCCCCGGAATGGGCGTCGACGCCCGTGGTCACCTGGGTGTGAGCCTCGCCATCGGCGGCGGTACCTGGGGCTATCCGGGGTCGCAGTTCCTGATCGACGACGACATCTCCGGCGGTTGGACCCCGTTCTACCTCGACGGCGGTGCACACTCCAACACACGCTGGGGCGACTTCCTGACCGCCCGCGCTGCGACGACGGGAACAGGCATCGGGAACACCTGGATCGCGACGGGCTTCACGTTGCACGACGACGGTTCCGGAAACGCGGTCACGTGGCCGTCCTTCTACTGGGTCGGTCGTCAGCGCGACGACCCGTTCGCCCCGTCCTGGTACTACAGCTACACCTCCACGTACACGGAGGGCAGTTCATCGAGTCCTTACACGGGCATCTTCTACGGACCGAGCAACTGCACCTGTGACTACTACGCGACCAACTATTGGGGCGACGGTGGCTCCAACAGTGCGTCGCTCAACAACTACTCGCAGAACCTGTTCGCGATGTACGGCCCGCACACGTATGCCGAAGAGGGGAGCTACACCACCAGTTTGTACGCGTACGACTACTGGGGCGGCATTGCCACGGGGAACGGAACATCGTCGGTCGTCGATGCCGCGCTGAGCGCCAACGGGGTCGCGGTGTCCGGGGTTACTCACAAAGCGCTCACGAAGGTCGTCGCGACCTTTACCGACGCCGATCCCGGTGGCACCGTATCCGACTACGCGGCGACCATCGACTGGGGAGACGGTACGACGTCGGCCGGAACGATTACCGGTTCGTTCCAGGTGACGGGAACGCACACGTACTCGACCGCCGGGAAACGCACGATCACGACAACGATCAGTGATGTCGGCGGCGCGACAACCTCGACGACCAGCAAGTCAACGATCAAGTCGACGCCGATGATCACGTCGGTTTCGCCCATCGCGGGACCGCTGGGCGGCGGTAACACAGTCACGATCGTCGGCCTGAACTTCAACGGCGCGACCGCCGTGAAGTTCGGGACGAAGCTCGCAACCAACCTGGTGGTCGTCTCGGGAACGAAGATCACGGTGAAGGCGCCATCACACGGTGCCGGGCTCGTCGACGTTCAGGTCACGACGCCCGTGGCCACCAGCGCGACCACGAGCGCCGACCACTACACCTATGAGGCCGCGCCGACCGTCACATCGGTGTCGCCTACCAGCGGAACCCATCTGGGAGGCACGACGGTCACCATCATCGGTACCAACTTCACCGGTGCGACCAAGGTGAAGTTCGGGACCGCGCTGGCGACCAATCTGCACGTCGTTTCGGCGACGAAGATCACGGTGAAGACGCCGGCGCACGCAATCGCGACGGTTGACGTGCAGGTCACGACGCCGTCCGGCACCAGCGCCACGACGAACCACGACCGTTACACGTTCACCTGAGTCTCGTTGCTCGCCCACCGGCTCTCTGCTCGAGAGCCGGTGGCGCGCGCCGAGCGGTCGCCGTCGAATGCTGATCCGTCACCGCAATGCCGCCGCGAGCGGAAGGTGCCGGGTTGACGGACGATCTCACGCACGTTCGTCGCGCGCTCGAGCGACTCGCGGCGTTCGAGGAGATCCGCCAGTTGGCGGCGCGCTACGCGGTCGCACTCGACGCCCGCGATCTCGACGCGCTGGTCGCGCTCTTCGTCCCCGACGTGCGCGGCGGGTCGGGGAAATCCGGGCGCGAGGCACTGCGGCTGTCGTTCGACACGTCGCTGCGTGCCATCGGCGTGTCGATTCTCAACGTCGGAACCCATGTCATCGATCTGGCTGACGACGACCACGCAGCCGGAACGGTGTACTGCAAGGCCGAGATCCAGGACGGCGCCCGTTGGATACACCAGGCGATCGCATACCGGGACGACTACCGGCGCGTCAACGGCGTCTGGTGTTTCGTCCGGCGTGACCACCAACTCTTCTACGGAGCGGAGGTCGGCGTGAATCCGTTGACCCTGCCGCCCGCGAACTGGCCGGAGCATCACGACGGTCTTGGCACCCTCCCCGAGGCATGGGAGACCTGGCGGCGATTTTGGCTCGAACCGGACGAACACTCCGGCGCGGCGCCTTCGACCTGACGACCGCCCGGGCTCGCGCTCGGGGTACGCGTGCGAGACTCGCGCGCTCGTAGGCATATTGGCTCGGGGGGCCGGTGGAGGATCTCGAACCGGCGCGCGCCGTCGTCTATCAGCCGGCACTCGACGGGCTGCGCGGGGTCGCGGTCGCGGCGGTCGTGCTCTTCCACGGCAACGTGCGCATAGCGGGTTCCGGTGGGCGAGGCGGATTCCTCGGCGTCGACATCTTCTTCGTCCTCTCGGGCTACCTCATCACCTCGCTGCTCCTCGTCGAGTTCGCGCGTTCGGGCCGTATTGCCCGCGCATCATTTTGGTCGCGTCGCGCTCGTCGGCTCCTACCCGCGTTCGCGGTCACACTCGTTCTCGTTGCTCTCTATGCGGCCTTCGAACCCGCTACCGGACGGGCCGGTCTGCGCAGCGACGCGATCTTCTCGATCCTCTACGTCCAGAACTGGCATTCCATCTGGAGCCACGGTGCGACGGAACCGAGCCCGCTGAACCACCTGTGGTCGCTCTCGGTCGAGGAGCAGTGGTACCTCGTCTGGCCGGTCGTACTTGCGGTCCTGCTCCGGTTCACGCGCATGAACCGTCGTGTCGTCCTCGCGGCCGTCGCGGTGTTCGCGGTCGCGTCTGCGATCTGGACGGCCGTTCTGTTCACGCCGATTGACACCACTCGGGCGTACTTCGGTACTGATACGCGAGCCCAGGAATTGCTCGTCGGCGCGGCGCTGGCCGTGCTCCTGCTCAATCGTCCGGTCGTCCGTTCGCGATTCGTCCGGAACGCGATCGAGGTGTCTGCGTGGGTCGCCGCGGCGTACGTCGTCCGCGAGATCCTGTTCGCGTGGACGACCGATCCCTTCCTGTACCACGGTGGGTTCCTGCTCATCGCGCTCGCCACTGCAGTCGTCATCGCGGCGGTGACGAGCCCGGCCGGGCTCCTGCGGCGGGCGTTGTCGACGAGACCCCTCGTCGCTCTCGGTCTCATCTCGTACGGTGTCTACCTCTATCACCGCCCGATCTTCGCTTTCGTCACCGCCGGGCGTTCCGGTCTGCACGGAGTGGCGTTGTTCGCCGCGCACGTCGTCATCGCGGTGGCATTCGCGACCGCGTCGTACCGCCTGCTCGAGCGTCCGATCCGGGAGCGAAGGCTGCAGCTCACACGCGGGTCTGCGTTCGGTGCGGCGACCGTCACGCTCGCCTCGGTAACGCTCCTCGTGGTTCTCCCCGGTCCGACAACTGCCTCACCGGCGCGGATCGCCCCGCAGACGATCGCCTACCTCACGCAACGGCGACTGCGGGCGCCGCCGGGAGCAACGCGTGTGCTCGTCGCGGGGGAGACGACGGCATTCGCCCTGCAAGCGCATGCTGGCGACTCCTTCGACGGCGACGGCATCAGCAGCCTTTCCTTCGGCCTCTTGGGTTGTGGGATCGCGGCCGGCGACATCGTCGTCCAGTCGACCCTGGTTGTGCGCGGCTCCGGCTGCGACACGTGGCCCGAGACCTTCGACGCCGTCGTCGCGGCCTACCAGCCGGCCGTCGTGGTCCTGCTCTTCGGCGATCAGGAGATCTTCGATCGTGTCGTCGGCACCGACGTGCAGCGCGTCGGCACACGGTCGTGGATCTCCTCGTTGTCCGGACAACTGGATCGCGCCCGCCGGATTCTCTCGGCCCGGGGGGCGCGCGTCCTCGTTGCCACCGTCCCGTGCCCGCCGACGTCCACGGCGGTTTCGGTGTTCGGTCCTGCCGTACGTGACCCGAGACGTCTCGCGGCCGTCAACTCGGTGCTGCGCCGGTACGCGGCGACGAACCGTCTGCAGCTCGTGGACCTGGCCGCGTTCGCGTGTCCGGGTGGTGAACCGCTACGCAGTCGGAACGGTCACGTCGTGAGCGACAGCACGACGGGTCTGAGCGTGTACGGCGCGACGCTCATCTGGCAATGGCTCGCGCCTCAGATCTCTCGCGCACCGTAGGCGTTGATTACTCGACAGGGTTGGTCACGGCTGCGCGGCGAGCTTGGCCGGCGGTGTGAGTCTGGACGCTCCGGTGACCGCGACGATGGCGCATCGACAACCGGCGCTGCGCTCGACCTGGGCATCGAGTATGGCGACGCGTGCGCCGCGACGTTATGGTCAACGTGTTCGTCGTTGGCCGCGAGGAGCGCGACCAGGGACGAGTCCACGAGTGCCTGCGGGTCTTCGTGCAGGATCTCCCGCTGCATCCGGGTGAGCGCTGTGTCGTCGGTCGTGGAGAGCGGGTCGGTGCGGGCGACGACCCGCGCGGTCGGCAATGGCCGTCAGGTCCGGAATGAGCGAGCCCTGCTCGGTGACGTACCAGACCGCGTCGGCGGTATCCGGCGTGCCGACCCGCTGGGAGCCGAAGACGCGGGCGCGGGATTTGTCGACACGCACGTCGACCCCGGCGAGGTCGAGCGCGTCGACCACACCGTCGAAGAGGGAGGGAAGCGTGGTCCCGTAGGGCCGGACGAGGATCGTCGTGTGCTTCGGCAGCGAGCGGACCTGCACCTGGTCCATGAGCTGGGCGAGCGTGGTGTCCCGGGCCTCGAGTTGTGCCGGACGGGAGTTCGTCTCCGACACCGCCCGCACGGTGCAACCCCACGCCACGACCGCGACGATCGCGCCGATTGCCACAATGCGTTCGCGGGCCGACGGTCGGCGGCGGAGCGCCGAAGCGATCGACCAAAGCGAAGCCACGACGACGTACGCGGCGACCGCGGTCCGCCACTCGAACGTGTACCCCCGCGGTTGGTCGGCTCTCGATATCGCAAAGACTCCGACCGCGAGAAGGAGCGCGCCGAATCCGACCATCCGTGCGTCTGCCCGCGACCCCGTCCGCCGGGCCGCGAACGCACCGAGGACGAGCAGCGCGCACGGCGCGAGCAGCCATACCACTGACGCGGGGCGGGCGTAGCTGCTCAACGGCAGCGGGATGTCACGTCCGCCGAGCCAGGGGGGAACGACCCGGAACTCGGCCGCCAGGATGCCGACGCCCGAATGCAACCCGACCTCGGTGTGGTTGCCGGAGACGAAGTAGTGAACGAGCGTGCCGAGGTTGCCGGGCGTGCGTACCGCGATACCGATCAGCGGCGGGATGAACGCGACGATCCAGACGCCGGCCGAGATGACGACCGTCGAGCGCCACTGCGGCGGAACGACGTCTTCCCGGCGCGTGTCGAGCACGACGCAAGCGATCACGAAGGCGAACCCGGCCGCGATCAGCGGCGCGTAGCTGACGTGCGTCTGGACGATCACGATCCCCGCGATCGACATCGCGATCAACTGGCGGAACGCTCCGGTCGCGGCGACGCAGACGAGGAAGATGAACAGCAGGAAGAACGGCAGCGGGATCCACGGGTTCCACGGTTGGCGGAACACGTCCGGCGTGATCGCGAGAAAGGTGAGTGCGGTGACCGCCGCCGCAGCCAGCAGCATTCGCAGGCCGCCGCGGGAGGCGACCCACGCGAGCCAGCCGAGGGCGACGGCCTGGAAGACAGTGCCACCGATCCGAGTGCCCCACGGCGCACCGTTTGCGACGATCGACACCGCGTGGATCATCCAGAAGCTGATCGGGCCCGGATGGTTCCAGCCGGGCCGGCTGTAGAGCCCCGTCAGCGGCGTGTGGAGAGTGAAGACGTCACGGACACGCACGTCCGTGACCGCGAAGTCGTCGGTCGCGTGCCACGGCCGTCCCGCCAGGCACGCGATCGCCACGACCGGCGGGAGCACCATGAGCGCTCCGACCGCGAGTTGGAGTGCGCGGGTCGCGACGCCGCCCGCTGGAACCCGTTCCCCCCGCACGTTCGGAGTGTCTCCGACGAATCTCCGTTTGGCAACCGCGATGGGTGGGGTTTGTCCGAGCTCAGCGATTTCGCCGTGGTCGCGCAGCCGGAGTTAGCGTCCGAGCTGCCGGCATGGACGTCGATCGACGGACCGTGCGACGATCGACGTATGAGGCGAGGCGGTCGGGTGGTGGCATCGCTGTCGGCGTGCGTGCTGACGGTAGTCGGGTGCGGGCTCGGCACGAACGTGCCCCGAGCCGGCGCTTCGATTGAGGCGCCGGCGGGCTCGGGCTACTGGATGCTGGGCAAGGACACCACGATCTATCCGTTCGGGACTGCGCCGCGCTGTCCGCCGACCGGGGGCAACTTCCTGGCCGTACCCGACGTCGGCATATTCGCGGTCGATATCGTCGTGGCCCCGGACGGCGACGCCTATTGGGGGCTGCTGAACAACGGCTTCGTCGACTTCTTCCAATGCGCGGCGCCGGGACCCGTCGACTACGAGACCAGCAACCAAGCCGTGCTGAAACCGGGCGAGTTGGCGGTCTCGATGAGCGCACTTCCCGACGGCACCGGCTATTGGGTCTTCACCGATCGCGGTCGCGCGATCCCGTTCGGCCACGCGAAATGGTACGGCGACCTCGGCACCCTGACCCTCAACGGCCCGGTACTCGGATCCGTCGGAACGCCGTCGGGCCACGGGTATTACATGGTCGCGTCCGACGGCGGAATCTTTGCGTTCGGCGACGCACGATTTCATGGATCGATGGGAAACGTGCGCCTGAACAAACCCGTGACGTCGATGGCGCCGACCCGAAGTGGGCAGGGCTACTGGCTCGTCGCCTCCGACGGCGGGATCTTCGGTTTCGGTGACGCGCGCTTCTACGGATCGATGGGCGGCACACACCTGAACCAGCCCGTCGTCGGAATGCTGCCGAGCGGGGACAGCCACGGGTACTTGATGGTTGCGTCCGACGGCGGCATCTTCAGTTTCGGCGATGCGCGGTTCCACGGGAGTCTCGGGAGCGATCCGCCGACTTGGCCGATCACTTCCGTCGCCGTAATGCCGTAGCGCGCGGGCGCGGGCCGGCGCGGAGAACTACGACACGAACACCGAGATGATGTCCTTCACGCCGCCGAGCACGGCCGCGTCGCCGAATGCCCCGACGGTGCCGTCGGCCGCGGCCATCCAGTAGCCCTTGCCGCTGCCGGAGCGTGCGAACCCACACACCGCCGCGGACGTCGGCAGGGTTGCACCGTGGAACTGCGGCGTCGCCGAAGGCGAAGATGCCGCCGTCGCTCGCGCAGAGCCAGTAGCCGCTGGCCGGTCGGGGTGGCGGCCATGGCGACGATCGGTTTGTTGAGTCGCATCGCGCCGGTCGATCCGTGGAACTGGGCGTCGCCGAAGGCGAAGATGCCGCCGTCGCTCGCGCAGAGCCAGTAGCCGCTGGCCGGTCGGGGTGGCGGCCATGGCGACGACCGGCTTGTTGAGTCGCATCGCGCCGGTCGATCCGTGGAACTGGGCGTCGCCGAAGGCGAAGATGCCGCCGTCGCTCGCGCACAGCCAGTAACCCCGCCCCGAGAGCGTCGGCGCCATCGCGACGATCGGTCTGTTGAGTCGCATCGCGCCGGTCGATCCGTGGAACTGCGCGTCGCCGAAGCTGAAGACACCGCCGTCGGTGCCGGCCAACCACAGCCCGCGGTGCGTGGGGGTCGAGGCGCCGGCGACGAGCGGGAAGCCCACCGACGCGAGGGAGCCGAACTTGGTCGACGAGCCCAGGCCGTAGACGTGGCCCGACGGCCCCGCGAGCCAGTAACCCGCGGCGGGCGCAACCGGCGGCTTCCCGACCGGCGGGGCGACCACGACGCCGGGCCCGGTCTTGAACAGCGCGAGCGGTGCGTACGACCGGCCGAGCACGGCCCGATCGTCGACCCCGAGCCACGTCTTGAGGATCGGCGCGTACATCTGGTGGAAGTCGACGCTCGGGACGAAGTTCCCGTCGGGGTCGAGGTGCGTCAGGCTCGGCTGCGTGCCGTGCAGGCCGCCGTTCACGTGGTCGCCGATGACGAAGTGAGGCGCGGCGGTTCCGTGATCGGTGCCGCCGTCGCCGTTCTCCTCCGGCCGGCGGCCGAACTCCGAGAACGTCATCATCGTCGACGTTCGGGAGCCAGGTCGGCGAGAGCGTCGCGAAGAACGCGGCGATGGCGTCGTCGAGCTGACCCATGAGCGTTGCGTGCCAGTCGCGTTCGCCGGAGTGGGTGTCGAAGCCGTCGAGCTCGGTGTCGATCACGCGGATGCCGAGGTTCGCGTTGATGAGGTGCGCGGCGAGCACGAGCTGCTGTTGCAGATTGTTCGGTTGGTCGGCGAACCCGTACGCGGGCCGGATGCGTTGGGTCAGCGCTATCAGGTCGGCCTCGGTCTCGTCGTACAGGTCGCCGAGCGGGCCGAGCCCCGAGGCGCCGACACCGAAGCTCGCGAGCGCGTCGAACATGCGTGCGTTCGACCGGTCCGAGCGGTCGATGCCGAACGCGCCGCCGATGTTCAGCGGAAGCGACGACGGGTGGGCGACATCGCCCTGCAGGTGTTCGCCGACCGAGCCGTGCAGCGAGACGCCGTACAGCGACTCGTGGTCGGCGTTCGGGAGCTGGTCGAGAAAGCGCCCGGCCCACCCCGACGTCACCGGGTTCGCACCACCCCAGCCGTGCATCCAGATGTCGCCGGACGTGAAGTGACTGAGGTCGGCGGGGTTGTAGCCGACACCGCGGCACGACCGCGACCTTGCCCTGGTCGAAACGCGCCTTCAGCTTGGGCAGCGCCGGGTGCAGGCCGAGCCCGCTGCCGATCGGCAGGGAGTTCGTGACCCGCAGCGAGGAGCGCAGCACCGGGTAGTGCGGGTCGCTGTACGGGATGACCATGTTCAAGCCGTCGTTGCCGCCCGCGAGGTTGATCGTGACCAGGATGCCCTGGTGCGCGCCGACGGGCGGCGCCGCGAAGGCGCGCAGCTTCGTCAGGTACGGGCTCACGGCGACGATCCCGGTCCCGACCGCGCCGTACTGCATGAAGCGGCGCCGCGAGAACGGGTTGCGTTCGAAGATGGTGGGGCCGGGTGTCGTCACGGTCGCGCTCCTAGGCGAGGTTGAACTCGGGGCTGAGCATCAGCAGGATCGTCAGGTTCATGAACGTCGAGTTGACCCAGGCGTTCTGGTCGGCCCGTTGCTGTGTGAGCCAGGCCTCGAGCTTCGAGCGGGTGTGGGCCGACGGGCTGTCGATCCCGAAGAGGTCGAAGCCGTGTTGCACCGCGTCGTGCACGGTCATGCCGACGATGTCGTTGAGGGTGTCCCGCACGCCCGGTTGCCAGATCACGTAGCTGACCCAGTTGGCCCGCGCCCAGAGCCTGCGAGGTCGTCAGCCAGTATTCGTTCGGGCGCCAGCCGGAGACGTTGGGCGGCTCGAACAGTGCCTGGCCCATGTCCTCCATGTACCACTGCGGGTTCGCGTCCTCGGCCGTGATGTTCACGACCCGCATGCACGCGGCGACCCATTCGGCGGGGGAGCGGACGAGGCCCTGCATCGCCGCGGGCGACACGAAGTTCGGGTGCATGAAGATCGCCCGGACGAGATCGGTGATCGAGAGGTCGTTGGCGAGGAACGCGTCGGCGAGGGTCGTGACGACATCGGGTTCGGGGTCCGGGTACGCGAAGAACGACCACATCTTCGTGGCGATGAACCGGGCGGCGATCTGCTTGTGGGTCGCGTCGGTTCCGAGGATGAAGTCGATGATGTCGGGGCCGTCCCAGTCCTGGGTGACGCCCATGAACGTCTTCAGCCCGTCGTCATGACGGTCGGGATAGAAGTGGTAGATCTCGCGGTTGTTGTCGAGGGTGTTGTGCCCGGTCCACGCCCGGGCCGACGCGACGACGTCGTCCTGGCTGTACTGGTCGACGCCGAGCGTGAACAACTCCATGAGCTCGCGGGCGAAGTTCTCGTTCGGGCTGCCCGCGACGTTCGGGTCGTTGTCGAGCCAGATCAGCATCGCGGGTTGTAACGACATGGCGTGCACGAGGTCGCGGAACTGTCCGGCCGCGTTCGCGCGGAACAGCGCGTTCTGCTGGTACATCAGCAGCATGTCGGTGACCTTGTAGTTCGCGGTCGCGAAGTGCCCGTGCCAGAAGAGCGCCAGCTTTTCCTGCAACGGTGTCGTCGACGTCGCCATCCGGTCGAGCCACCACTGTTGCAGCTGATATTCCTTCTGCCAGTCGCCGACCGAGTCGTCCGTCAGGTACGCGGGCTGCGTGTCGGTCGGTGCGCTCGAGAAGTCGAGCAACTGATCGACGGTCGTGTCCCACGGCTGCGCCGCGAGCGTTGCGACCTCGTCGAGCGTCCCGCCGAAGCCGGCGCGTCGAAGCAAATGTGCGACGTTCGCGGGAAGCGGCACGTCGGACCCCCCAATCGATTGACTCCCCAACCCGCTGTTCCGTCATCGGCGGAAAGCGGCTCGATTCTTGAGTCAGTGGGGGGCTATTCGGCGGCGATCAGGGCCAACCCGCGCCGGGAACATCGACGGTCACCGCTTCGATGCGACCGCCATGTGCAACCCGTGCCTCGTCGGGCACATGGGTCGGCGCGGTGCACACGTAGAGGGTGCGGCGATCGACGCCTCCGAGCATGCACGCGAACGCCCCGGGATGCGTGCCCTTCACCTCGTCGACGATCTCGCCGCCGGCGCGGATGCGCAACACGCGCCCGGAGAACGGGCACGCGCTCCAGATCGCGCCTTCGGCGTCGAGACACATCCCGTCGACGGTCGCGCCCTCGAGTGTCGCCCAATCGCGCCGTTCGCCGAGCGTTCCGTCGTCGGCGATGTCGAACGCGCCGATGCGGCTCGCCATGGTCTCGCCGACGAGCAGCGTGCGACCGTCGGGCGTGATGACGGAACCGTTCGGGAAGCCGAGGCCGTCGGCCGCGACCCGGGCCGTTCCGTCGGGCTCGACGCCGATCACGCACGTAGGCTTGGGCTTCTCGCCCGCATACATGTCGAAGCCGAAATTGCCGACGTAGGCGCGGCCGCCGGGCCCGACCACCATGTCGTTGCACGCGCCGGGCGCGAGCGCCGCGAGGTCGGCGTGCACGACGAGGCTGCCGTCGGGCTCGAGGCGCATGACCTTGCGGTCGAGCATCGACACGGCGAGCATCCGGCCGTCGGGCAACCAGCCGAGCCCCGACGGCTGCTGCGGCAGCTCGACGATCGTCTCCGCGGTTCCGTCGACCGCCATCGCGACGATGCGCCGGTCGTGCTGGTCGGAGAACCAGAGCCGGCCGGCATGCCAGCGCGGCCCCTCCGGGAAGGCGAGGCCGTCGAGGATCACGGTGGTGGTGCGCGTCACGGTGGGGGACCGTAGTGGTCCGGATCGGTGGTCTGCGTCGGGCTGACATCGTCGAGCGATCGAGCCGCCGATTCCGGGAGCAGCGGGACGACGAGGAGCGCCACGAGCAACGATCCGGTGCCCGTCAGCGCGACCGAGCGGCCGAGCCCGCCGAGCGCATGCGCCAGGCCGCCCGCGAGCAGGAGCCCGGACGCGGACCCGAGCACGGCGACGACGTACAACATCGCGTTCGACGTCGAGCGCACCTCCGTCGGGAAGAGCTCGGCGTCGAGCGTGCCGAGCGCGATCCCGCCCATCCCGGCCATGAAGATCGAGGCCGCCGACGTCGACCCAGAGCGTCAGCCCGCCGCCGAGGAAGAAGATCATCTGCGATCCGGTCGCGAGCGCGAGCGCGATCGCGGCGACGGGGCGCCGACCGCGCGCCTCCGCGACCCGCCCACCGAGCACCACACCGATGAGACCCGGAACCCCGGTGGTGATCGCCCGGAAGACGGCGATGTCGGTGTTCGTGAACCGGTGGACGTCGATGAGGTACTGGTTCATGAACTGCGACGACGGGGCGCTGAACGCGCTCGTGAGGAACGCAACGACGCCGAGGAGCACGAACCGCCGCCGATGCCGCTCGAAGACGTCGCGGACCCGCCCGCGGACGACGTCGGTCCGGGCCGTCAGCGCGGCGTAGCGCGCGGTCTCGGCCATGCTCCGCGCGACAACGGGCGCCATGAGGATCGTCGCACCGCCGATGGCGAACGGCAGGCGCCAGCCCCACGACGCGACGTCGGCGAGCGGGAGCGCGACGACCGAGAAGGAGAAGCCGAAGCCGCCCGCGAGGGCGAGCATCGACGCCGCGTACGCGCGCGCACCCTCCGGGGCTTCTTCGACGACGGCGAGGAAGGCGACGGTCGCGGTGGTGCCGACGAGGCCGCGCTGGAGCACCTGCACCGACGTGAACGTGAACAGGTTCGGCGCCACGGCCGAGAGGGCGCAGGCGATCGCCGAGCCGACGACGCCGATGAGAATCGACCGCCGGCGCCCACGGCGATCGGCGATCGCGATCGCGAACAGGGCGAAGAGCGCGCCGAGGCGGGTGATGGCGAGCGCGTCGCCGATCGTCGCGTCGGACGCGCCGAAGCTGTGGCTGATCGGACTGGAGAGCTGCCCGAACAGGGCGCCCGAGAACGACACGATCGCGGCGGCCGCCGAAGCGGCGGCGATGAATGTCGACTGCTCCGGACTGAACGCGACGGGCGGCAGACCGAGGACGGGCTTCGGAGGCGGAGGCGGAGGCGCCGCCGCCGACCGCGGCGCGCAGGCTCGCGATCGCGTACGCCCGCGCCCGGCGGTGGGCGACGCGGACCAGCGGCCGGAAGAACCACCCGAAGAACGGGATGTCGATCTCGCCGTGCGCGGCGACGGCCACCTCCGTCTCCGTGTCGACGCCGTGCAGACCGAGCGTGATGGTGATCGCGGGCTGGCGCTCGAGGTCGGCCGCGACCTCGAAGCTGTCGTTTCCGCTCGGGTGCGCGCCGAGCCGCTCGACGGCGGCGGCCGCCACCGTCTCGGGTGGCGCCGCGAGCCGAACGAGCACAGACCGCGGCACGCGCGGCATGCTACGGGGGCAAGCCACCGCGACTTCGGAGGGGTCAGATGACGACATTGGCCGTCGGCGACAAGGCACCGGCGTTCACGCTGAAGGACCAGAACGGCAAGGCCGTGAAGCTCTCCGACGCGAAGGGCAAGCGGGTGGTCGTGTACTTCTACCCGAAGGCCGACACGCCCGGCTGCACGCAGCAGTCGTGCAACCTCCGCGGACGCGTTTCCGCAGTTGAAGAAGCTGAAGGCCGTCGTCTACGGGATCAGCCCCGACCCGAGCGAGAAGCAGAAGAAGTTCGACGACAAGTACGGGCTCGGGTTCCCGCTCCTGGCCGATACCGAGCACAAGGTCGCGGAGGCGTTCGGGGTCTGGGGCGAGAAGTCGCTGTACGGCCGCAAGTTCATGGGGATCGTGCGCTCCGCGTTCGTGATCGACGAGAAGGGCAAGCTGGCCGGCGTCTTCTACAAGGTCAGCCCGAAGGCAACAGTTGCGCTTGTGACACAAGCTCTTGAGGCGCTGGGATGAATGGGGTTCGCTGGTTCCGCCCTGAACGCCTGGATCAGCGAGGGCTGTCGAGGCGGACCATGACGAGCGACTGTTCCGGCGATCGGAGAATCGCAACCTGCGTGAACGTATGTGGGGGTTGCCTCGTGGTTCCGGCATTGATGATCAAGCCGCCGAGGAATATTGCCCAATCGACAGGCCAGATGACGTTTCGCGGTTCGAGATAGCGCGCCGTGGCTCGGCGGCATCGACGGTGCATCGCGTGTCGTGCCGTCATGGTGTGAACCTCGTGTGGATGGCCCGGCCGACAGGCCAGGTGATCCGCCGTATCCAAACCGACCGGTCCGGTGAGCTCGTGCACGTGGACCTGAAGAAGCTGGCGGGATACGGCGATCTTCGATCCCGTCGAGCGCGGCGGTGAAGTGTTTGCTCGACGCCATGTAGTGGACCGGCAGTCGGTTCGCACTACCTTGCGCTACGAGATGACGGTGCACATCGATGACATCGAGCAAGGCCTGCGCGCGCCCGACGCAGGTCGTGTCGCCCATTATTTCCCCGCGCTGGATGGTGTGCGCGCTCGCGGTCTTGGCGGTGATGGGCTACCACGGAAGCCCCGAGGTGCCGGGGGGTTCCTCGGGGTCGACGTGTTCTTCGTGCTGAGTGGGTTCTTGATCACGTCGCTGCTGCTCGACGAACAGCGCCGCACTCAAGCGGTCGACGTCGTCGCGTTTTGGGGCCGCCGTGCTCGGCGGCTGTTGCCGGCGCTGTTCATCACGTTGCTCATCGTGGCGGCGTACGCGTGGTTCGCTTCGATTGCGCCGGAGCGCGGCCAGATCCGCGGCGACGCGATCGCGTCCTTCTTCTACGTCGCGAACTGGCGTTTCGTCTTCCAGCACACTTCGTACTTCGCGGCCACCGGGCCGCCATCGCCGTTGCGCCACATGTGGTCGCTCGCGATCGAGGAGCAGTACTACCTGGTGTGGCCGCTGATCGTCGGCTTTGCGCTCCGCTACTGGGACCGGCGGCGATTGATCTGGGGCTGCGTAGCGCTCGCGGCTGGCTCCGCGTTGCTCGCGATCCTTCTCTACACGCCGCACGCCGATCCGTCGCGCGTCTACTTCGGCACCGACACGTGGGTGCAGGCGCTGGCAATCGGCTCCGCGCTCGGCGCGTTGATGACAACTCGCGTGGCCTCGTACATGACGCGCCAGGTCCGCGACGTCGCGGGGTGGATTGCCCTGATCGGACTGTCGTGGATCGTGTTCGCGGCCCACGACAGTGACGTACGGGTGTACCAGGGTGGCCTGACCATCGTCGCGGTGCTGTCCGCGCTGCTGGTGCTCGGTACAACGGGCGGCGAGCGCACGCTGCTCGTACGTGGGCTGTCGATCCGGCCGTTGCGCTGGGTCGGCCTCATCTCCTACGGGCTGTACATCTATCACTGGCCGATGTACGTCTGGCTGACGTCCGACCGTACGCATCTCTCTGGTGCAGCGCTGCTGGCATTGCGGTTGGCCGTGACCTTCGTGCTTGCAACGGTGTCGTTCGTGCTCGTCGAGCGCCCGGTGCGGGCACGACGATTTCCCGGCACGCGCGGCTTTGGCATTCGGTCGGCGGCGTTGCTTGGTGGCGTCGCAGGCGTCGTCGCAATATTGGTATTCGCGTCAACGGCGGGCGCAATCTCCTGGACCAACTACTACGCGGGGCCCAAGTCCAAGATCATCGCCGCGCCGGCCAACGCACCGCGCATCATGACCGCAGGCGACTCGACGAGCCTGACACTCAATGCGGGCCTCACCCCTGAGTTCCAAGCGCAGGCGCACTGGCAAGGTGCACAACACGTGTCATGCGGCGTCATTCTTCCCACGGCCTCGGCTGGACAAGGCAATAGCACACAGTCCGTATGCGCCGGCATTGAACAGGTCTGGCGGCAAACCGTTGTACGGTTCGACCCGGATCTCGTCGTAGTGACAGTGGGTCCGGAGGAGGTCTTGCTCGGCCAGTACACACACTATTCGCCCGGGTACAAGGCAACCTTGCGCGCCGCGGTCGAGAAGGCTCTCGACATCTTCTCGAAGCGAGGGCGCGTTCGTGGTGTTCACCACCGTCCCGTGCTTCGGTCCGAGATTCGATGGCGGTGTCGCGGTGCGAAACGACCAGAAGGGAAGCAAAGCCGTCAACGCGGAGCTGCGCGAAATCGCGGCCCGAGATCCGCGCTTACACCTCATCGACTGGGACGACTTCCTCTGCCCCGGCGGCCAATACGTTGCCAGCAAAGAGGGCGTGGTCCTACGACCTGACGGCCTTCACTTCAAGTACCCCGGCACGGCGATCGTCTGGCAATGGCTCGGACCTCAGATCATCCGGCTTGCACGCGAAGCGCAGGCCGCGCGCAAGCACAGCGTTACGGCAACGGCGCCGACGACGAGCACGACGGGCGGCTGAGTCCGAGTCGTCGGAGCCAGCGTCGTCAAGCAACGGCTCGATGCTATTGGGCATTCGGGGCTGGCGTGGGTCATAGCATCGCGACGCGGTCAGGCAGTCAGCCAGGCCAGACGAACGGCAGTACCTACTACGCATTGCTTTGCATCCTGAACGCGTGTGACGACGCAATCGGAACCGATGCGCGCGCAGGCGAGTAGGCCGCGCGTCCCGTCCGGCCGATCGTGCGAGGTGTCGGCATGAGCGCGATCGGCCCGACATACATTCCGGCGTGTCGGACGATAACGAACTCGTCCCACGCGCCGAGAACGAGGCGGTGTGCCGCCCCTGTCGTAGCGTTCCAGTCAGGGAACGAATCAGTTTCGTAGAGCGGGCGATTCTGGATGAACTCGGCCGTGCCGCCTTGCAGGTTCGAGACGTAGTGTGCATTCCCGAACCGCGGAGCTGGTCCGCGACGGACGGGTCTGGACCACCAAGCGGGGTCCCGTCACCTGCACGACCAGCGTCATTCGGGGCAATATGTGCGGCCAGCGTGCGGGTGCCGTGATTGGCCTGTCCGGCGAGCTGTTCCTGCACTCGCGCTTCCGAACGCCAGAGGGGGTCACTTGCGGAAGCGAGTTCTACAGTTGGCGCTCGGGTTCAGCATTCTCGCACCTCCGCTCGTCGCGATCGTGTGTCTGGTCGGGCGGCAATGGCACCCGAGCGGCGATCTCGCTGTGATCGACCTTCGCTCGCGCGACGTCTGGTCGCTCCACACGCCTCTTACCGGGCCTTACAGCCGCCTCGGCTGGAATCACCCGGGGCCGCTGCTGTTCTGGATGATCGGGACGATATCTGCAGTCTTCGGTCATGCGCCGTGGGCGGCGCGGGGGCGGGGCCGGTCGTGCAAGCAGGTGTGTTGGGCTGGCTGGCGATCGTCACTTCCCGCCGCGGGATCCGCACCTTGTTGGCGGCAGGAGCCGTGGCGTCGATGACGTACTTGGGAGTCACCGCCGATGTGTTTCGCCAGCCTTGGAATCCGGATGTGGCTCTTGTGTTCTTCCTGCTATTCGTGTTCCTGGTGTGCGTTGTAGCGACGGGTGGGTTTCGTCAACTCATCGGAATGTCCATAGCCGGTTCAATCATCGTGCAGACGCATGTCGGCTTCCTGCCGCTGGTCGTCGCTGGCTTCGTGTGGGCGCTCGGGTGGGCCGTCCGCGATTGGCGTCGCGAAGATGTTGTTCCGGAACGGTGGCGGTCGACCGTGCTTATCGCGTCGGTGTTTACGGTTCTGGTGTGGATCCCGCCGGTCGTTGGTGTGGTCGTGCATACGCCGGGAAATCTCGGATCACTTGTCGACTATTTCACGTCCGGCTCGCACCCGAGCGTTGGAGTGCGCCAGGGACTCGGGATCATGGCGGCCGAGTTCCGTTTCGTGCCGCCCTGGCTCGGCGGAGCCGTCAGAGTGCGTTTCTCATCGGCCGACGCGGTCCCGTCGTCGCCTTGGTTGTTGCTCGGCCCGTTCGCACTCCTCGCACTCGGGGGTTTGGCCGCGTATCGCACACAGTCCCGAGACGACAGACGCATGGTCGGCTTCGCCGCCGTCCTTCTGATAGTCGGGATCTTCACCCTCTGTGCGTCGACGAGCCCCTTCCGTACGCGTTTCAATGGCGTCTGGTCGTCGCTGCATTCGTCGTCGTCGCGAGCCTCTGGCCCATTGCGTCCGCGATCAAGCCCGCCTTCTCGCACCGGATGCACCTCGGCATAGCGGCTCTAGTTGTCGGGCTTGTCTTTTGGGGCTGCGGATTCCGCGCCGTTTCAGAACGAATGCCTGCGCCGAACAGCTCGCTCGCGCACCTCAATGCTGCCCTTGCCGACATCATCGGTCAATTCGCTCACGACGGGCTGCCACTGCGGGGATCCGTCCTCGTTCGCAACTACACCACCTCACTTCCCATTCTCTTCTACGGGGTCGTCGACGCGCTCGACCGAGCCGGCGTCGACGTTCGGATCGATCCCGCATTGGGGCGGATCTTCGGTTCGCAACGCGACGTCACGGCCGGGCATGCGAACGTGATCTGGTATGTCACTGACCAGAGTTGGCCCCGCGCTGCGCTTCTGCGCATCCCGGGCGCCCACGTTGTCGCGTCTACGAATCCGCTAACACCCGACGACGACCGCGAACTTCTACAGCTGCAATCGCGGCTGCGGAGCGAGCTCGAGTCGGCGAACCGTCTCGATCTCAGCTACCAAGTCGATTCCCCACTCATCGAACTGTTTACCGAACGTGTACCCGGCATCGATCACCAAGTTGCGCTGCGCGTCGGCGGAGCTCAATATCCGCATCGCCCGCAGCGGAGGCTGCGAATGCACTGTGATTGCCGTGACGGGCCCGGGCCGGTTCGAAACGCCCCCGAGTCTACCGCCTCCGAACCTGTGATCAGTCGTGCGGTGTGACGACTGCAGCAGGAGGACCCCATAACCGATCGGGTGCTCGGCGCGGCTGCGTGAGATCTGCCGATCGGGCCAGGACATTCCTCGTTCGGCGCTCACCTGTGCTGCTTCTCATCGGTCGTTCTTTGTCAATGGTGGGACTCGAGGTATCTGCCGGTCTGTCAGCTGGCTGGCACCCCGCCGACGGGCGGTGAAAGGCCAATGAAAGTGCCTCGTTGCAGACTGACCGAATTCGGGCGGGCGGGCGGGCGAGGCAGTGATGCGGGCGGTTCGGCACAGTGCATTGGTGGTCGTCGTCGTTGTCGTCGCGAGCGCATGTCTGGTCGGCAACGCCCACGCAGCCGGCGTCGTCACAATCTCGGTTGGCTCGTCGTCGCTGGTCGAAGGCGACAGCGGTGCACGCTCGTTGCACATTCCGGTGACGCTCAACATCCCGGCGACGACAACCGTCACGGTCAACTATGCCGTGGAGGCCGGTAACGCCACTGCGGGAAATCTCGGAACGTCGTCACATTTTCGGCCTCGGACCGGAAGGCTGACCTGGCGCCCCAGCACGAAGACCGGGTTGACCACGACCGAACAGTTCATAGCGGTCCCCATCGCGCCGAACGTCGTGGCCGACGGAGACGAAACCTTCGCCGTCGTGCTGTCGAACCCGACCGGCGGCGCGTTCATTCACCAAAGCGTCGGCAGCGACGGCGTGCTCGATGACGATCCATGGGTCGGGTCGCCGAGAGTGAGCGTGGGCGACGCGGCCGTCTTTGCGGGCGTCGCCGGCAATGACCGCACCGCGGAGGTGCCGATCACGCTGTCAGCCCCGATCGCCGCGAATGTCACGGTGACCTACTCGGTCGGCGGCGGCACCGCGACCCCGAACGTCGACTACTTCGCAAAGGCCTCCGGCACGGTCACGTTCGATGCCGGAAAGGCCCTTTCGAAGGTGCTGATCCTGCGCATCCCACCCCACGTGGCACCCGAACCCACCAAGACCGTTTCGGTCGCACTGGCGGTAGTCTCGAACGGCGCCGTTCTCGGGCGAACGAACGGGACCGTCACGATCTACGACGAGGCATACCAAGGCAATCTCGCCGGACCGAAAGTCGCGGCGATCGGCGACTCGATCGTCTTCGTCTCGGCCGGGAACATCGGCACTGCCCTCGCCGACCGATACCAATACTGGATCATCGGCATCCCCGGCTACACCATCGGAAACGCCTTGCCGTCTTTCGACCAACAGCTCGCGACAGAACCCAACGACGTGATCTCGAATCTCGGTACCGACGACGCGCTCGACAACTTCACCGGCTGGCAGGCGAACTTCGACTGCACTTCATGACCCGACTCGAGAGTGTTCCGTGTGTCGAGCTCGTGACAATCAACGACACCACCTCCGACTATTTCGGCGCACTCAACAGCGGGCGACCCGACACTGTCGGCACGGACATCAACCAGGCAATCGTGGCCGCCGTCGCGACGTATCCCACCATGCACGTCATCGATTGGAAGGCAGCGGTCGACGCCGATCCGACACTACTGGCGGACGGAATCCACCCCTCGACCACCGGCAAGCAGTGGCTGGCCTTGCACTACCGATCCGCCGTAGACCAAGACTGCCGACGCGGCACAGGCTCGGTGGACCTCGCCTGACGAGCCGCTACACGACCAACCGCGCCGGTCTCGCGCTTCTTCCGCTGAGCGACGGCGTGGCGGATCTCCTCGAACGTCAACATCTTCGGCCAATGCGCGGGACAGTAGAGCCCGTGCAGGTCGTCGAACTCGGCGACCCATTCGTCGACGAGGTACGCGGCTGCGCGGCGCGTCCCGTTCACCGCGATGTCGCCAGCCCCATTCCCGATACGTCCGTGCCGGCCGCGGAACCTTCGATATCGGGCTCTTCGCGATGAACGCTGGGGTCGTGTCGTGATCGGGCCGGGTTTGTAGGTCCGCGATTGAGGCCAGGGGCCTCGCCACTCTTGCGGTTGTCGAAGACAGCTCGAGAGGGAGACCCCTGGTGATTGGTCACGGTAGTGAAGGCGCGACCCGCGTTGTTCGACATGGCCGGCTTCGTGGTCGTCGCGCACGTGGTGGAGGCTGGCGAGTGGTGGCTGCTGATCGAAACGACCGCCGATCGGGTGGGCTGTGTCGGGTGTGGGGTGCGCGCGGTCGGGCATGGCCGCCGCCGCGTCGAGGTGCGCGACCTGCCGATCGCGGGTCGGCCGGTGCGGTTGGTGTGGGCGAAGCGGATCTGGCGTTGCCCTGACCGCGGCTGCACAACGGCGACGTGGAGCGAACATGACGCCCAGATCGGATCGCGGGCGTCGTTGACGGCCCGAGCTCGGATCGAGATCTGCCGCCGGGTTGGTCAAGACGCCGACAGTGTCGCTCAGGTCGCGGCGCGAGTTCGGCGTCGGCTGGCATACCGCGATGGCGGCGGTGCGCGAGCACGGGATGGGCCTCGTCGATGATCCCGATCGTCTGGGTGCGCCGAGTGCGCTCGGCTTGGACGAGACCAGCTTCTTGCGAGCCGGTCCGAAGCATCCGACGGTGATGATCACCGGGTTCGTCGACCTGGACCGTCACCAGCTCCTCGACGTCGCCGAGGGCCGTTCTGGCCAGGTCGTTCGCGACTGGCTCGACGACCGGCCGCCCGAATGGGTCGAGGCGATCGACGTGGCGGTCATCGACCCGTTCCGCGGGTATGCGACCGGGCTCACCGACCGGCTCAACGCGACGATCGTGGTTGATCACTTCCACGCGATCCGCCTGGCGAACAAGGCCATCGACGACGCCCGCCGCCGCACCCAACAAGAGTCACTCGGTCATCGGGGCCGACGTGATGACCCGTTGTATCGGATCCGCCGCCGCCTCCTCGTCGGTCACGAACGCCTCACCGACCAACAACACGAACGGATCCTCACGATGTTGGGTCACGGCGACCGGCATGGCGACGTCACCAACACCTACCTCGCCAAGGAACTCCTCCGCGACGTCTACGACGCGAAGACGGTCCGCGCCGCTCGGCGGCGGCTGCGTCGCTTCTACGAACACTGCGACCAGACCGGCGTGCGCGAGTGCCGCAGGCTCGCCCGCACCATCCGGGCCTGGGAAGCCGAAGTCCTCGCGTTCCACACGACCGGCCGCTCGAACGGTCCGACCGAAGGGATCAACTTGTTGATCAAGAAGGTCAAACGCGTCGGGCACGGCTTCCGCAACTTCAACAACTACCGGCTACGCCTCCTGTTGCACTGCGGCGTGCAATGGCACACTGTCCCCACCGCAAGAGTGCGAGGCCGTCAACCACGCTTCATCGCGTAGAGCCCGATATCGGTTTCGGCGGTACGACGATGTCGACGACCGCGACCGGGCCGAGACTCGACGCGAACACCCGCCCGAGCAGCGCGCGCCGGCTGCCGCCGCACACGTCGCAGATGATCTGCGCCAGGCGGTCTGCACCCTCGAGCACAGAGCTGCAAACGATCCCGAACGAGTCGAAAAGGGCGACCGCATGAGGTCGATGCCCGACAACGACGCCCTTCGCCCTCACGACGCCAATCCCGATGTTTCAGCCTGGGGGGAGATCCGGAAGCCGGTCTTTCGGCGGCTCTGAGGCGATTCCGACAACGACGGGGCCCCTATGGCCTCGCGGGAGCCTGTCGAGCCCACCAGGGACCAGAGGCAACGTCGCGAAGCGGCCTGCGGCGACTCCGCGGCGAGTCGACGGAGCCGGATGCGGCGATCTTGTCCAGCGGTCGGGCGCCGATCATGCGCAGCTCGTCAGAGCCGAGCCGGTACGCACTGCGCGGCGATCTCTCGGAGCAACTTCTCGACGGCCAGCTTCTCGGCGACCGCATGGGCCATGACGCCCGCCTCGGTGGCGATCGCGGTGACGGTCCCTACCGTTGCCCGGATGATCGGCGCCACGGTGGACTCGACGCCCTCGGCGAGCGTGGCACCGATCAGGCCTCGGACGACTGCGTAGTCCTCGGGGGTCGCGACGATCCGGCCTTCCTCGTCGCGGGCGCGGGCCCGCTGGTGCAGTACGGCGTGCGCTCGGATCGGGGCGAGCAGGGCGCCGAAGTCTCGACGCAACCGGACCGCAACGGGTACGCGGACGAGCCCTCACCCGGAGGTGAGGGCTCGCTGCGCGGTACCGAACCGCGTCGTCAGCCGATGACGAACGGCTTGGTGTTCTTGAAGGTCACCTTCGACACCGGAACCGAGCTGCAGTTCGGGTTGCCGGACACGGTGAACTTGATCTTGCCGGTGATGTTCTTGCCGGCGAAGAGGCCCGACGACACCTTGCCGGTGATGGTCGCGACCGTGATGTTCGAACCGGTACCGGTCTTGAACGTCAGCGTGTAGGCCGAGGTCTTGCCGTTGGCCCACTTCGTCGAGCCGGTCCCGGTCAGCGTCTCGCCGCCGGCGAGCAACGTCGAACAGCTGGCGTTCTTCAGCTTGATGGTCGCCGCGAGCGCACCGGAACCTCCGGTCTTCGCCGACGGTGTGCAGCCGGTCTCGGTACCTTTCGCCTTCACGGTCTGGTTCGCCGGAGTGCCCGTGAGGCCGGGCGTGAACGTTGCGGAACCTTTGACCGTGGTGCAGGTCTGGACGGGGGTAGCCGCGCTACCCGGCGATGCGAACGCGACACCCAGGCCGAGCGCCATGGTCATCGCGACTACAGGCACGCCAATCAACCGTTTGAACATTCGTGCTCCTCCCTGGAAGGGGTGAGGCCCCCGACGGCGCCGGAGTGGCCGGTTCGGCCGTTCCCGTTCCAGACCGGGTCAGACCGCGAACAGGTTTGCGCGCGCCCCTTCCGATACCCACGTGAACCTGATGCAAACCGTGCTTTCCGGTCGGCGTGCACGCGCGCTCGACACCGCGCCCGCCGAGGCGTAGCCACGTCGGCGCGCGGGTACAACGGCGTTATCGCGTCAGGGCTTGGCCTCGATCATGAGGTGCCAGCCGATCGCACGGCCGAGCGGCCGCCGGATCGACAGCGGCGTCTTGGTGGTGAGCGGACCGAAGCCGTACGTGAACGGGTACGCGGTCTCGACCGACACCATCGAGAATGCACCGAACAGTTCGCGCACACCCTTCCGGCTGAACGTGTAGACGACCGGGCAGTGGTCGTTGCGGTCGCGGGGCGACTCGTACGGCAGGCGGAACGCGCGGTGTACCGCGTTCACGAGCGAGTACCGGTGGTACAGCATGACGTACGCGGTGCCGCCGGGTCGCAGCACGCGCCGCACTTCGGCGACGGCCTTCTTGATGTCGGGCGTGTGGTGCAGGACGCCGAACGAGTAGACGGCATCGAAGCTCGCGTCGGGGAAGTCGAGTCGCTCGGCGTTGCCGAGTTGGAAGTTGATGTTGACGTCGCGCCGCGTCGGCGAACTCCTTGGCGACCTGCAGCGCGCTCTCGGTCAGGTCGACCGCGGTCACGTCGAACCCGCACTTCGCGAGCTGGATGCTGTCGACGCCGATGCCGCAACCGATCTCGAGGAGGCTGCCGGTGCGGCCCTTCAGCTTCGCGAACAGGTCGACGAGGTTGTAGTGGGTCGCGTAGCGCCGCGCTTCGATCTCACGGAAGTACTCGTCCGTCGCGCGGCCCGCGTCGGTGTAGTACTCGTTGTTGACGTGCGACTCCCAGAAGTCCTTGACCGTCTCGACCGTGGTGTCGGGCTCGGGCCTCATGCGCTGCCTACCTTCCCTCTCCGGACGCCGATCGTACCGAAGGGCCCGAAGTCGACGGTGCCGCCGAGCGAGTTGACGAACAGGTCGTGCCAGAGCTCGAAGCCGATCATCTGCCACAACATGAAGTAGTGCCAGCGCAGGCGCTGGTGCGGTTTGGCGTCGAGCACGGCCTTCACGAACGCCGGATTGAAGACGCCCGACGCCCGCAGACGCTCCGGCGTCAGCAGTTCGCGGGCCATCGGGCCGAGATCCTTCTGGAACTGCTCGACGGGATCGAAGGTGAACCCCCACTTCTTCTTGTCGAGCACGCGGTCGGGGAGCACGCCCCGCAGCGCGTCCTTCAGGAGCCCTTTCATGCCGGTGCCGAACCGCACCTCGTCGGGGATCCGGGCCGCGAACCGGACGAGCTCGAGGTCGAGCATCGGCACCCGGGACTCGACGGAGTGCGCCATCGACATCGTGTCCTCGTTGTGGAGGAAGTCGTCGACCATCTTGGTCGAGAGCTCGGCCCGCAACACCTCGCGACTCGATCGGCGCGGTCCCGTCGAAGTAGCGGTCGAACTCGTCGCGTGTCGCCGTGCGGAGCCGGTCCGCGAACTCCGGCGTGTAGACGCGCCGGACGAGCCGGTCGTTGAAGTCCCAGGCGTTGCGGAGCAGGAGGTAGTGGCGCGCCGGGTCGCCCGCGGCCGCGAGCCATTCCAGCTTGCGGGTCGCGAGGTCGAGCTGCGGCCGGCCGAGCGCGGCGACCCGGCGCGCGGCCCAGTCGAGCGCGGGCGACGCGGCGCGCACGCCCGCGCCGACGAACCCGGTCCGGAGGCGCTCGGTGCGCTGCAGGTAGCCGTAGATGTCGTAACCCGCGAACAGCTCGTCGCCGCCGAGGCCCGAGAGCACGACGGTCACGTGCTGGCCGAGATACCGGTGCAGCAGGAACAGCTGCAGCGAGTTGACCTTCGGCTCCTCGGTGTGGCGGATCGCCTCGGCGAGGTAGGGGAGCACGGGCTCGGTCAACACGAGCTCGTGATGATCGGTCTCGTAGGTCTCGGCGACGAAGCGGGCGTCGTCGAGCTCGTCCCAGGGCTCGTTGAACCCGAGGCTGAACGTCTTGATCGGGCCCGACCGGGCCTTGCGCATCATCGCGACGACGGAGCTCGAGTCGATGCCGCCGGAGAGCGACACGCCGAGCGGGACGTCGGCGAGCAGCTGGCGTTCGACGGCCTCGGCGAGGTGGGTGCGAATGCCCTCCATCCACTCGCCGCGGCTGCGCGTGTGGTCGGGCGTCCAGTCGATGCTCGTGAACGGGTACTCGCGCGGCGGGTCGTGGTCGGTGATCTCGAGGACGTGCCCGGCGGGGAGCCGGCGGATGCCGCGGAACAGCGTGCGCGTCCCGGGGACGTAGCGCACGTTCATCGACAGATGCAGGCTCGCCTCGTCGAGCTCGGCGCCGACGATGCCGCTCGCGAGGACCGCTTTGGCTTCCGAGCCGAACGCGACCTCCTTGCCGCGCACCGAGTAGACGACGGGCTTCACGCCGACGGGGTCGCGGACGACGAAGAGCGTGCGCCGGCGCCGGTCGAAGAGCGCGAAGGCGAAGATGCCGTCGAGCTTCGCCGCGAACCCGATCCCTTCCTCTTCGTAGAGGTGGGCGAGGATCTCGGTGTCGCACGTGGTGTGGAGCGTGTGCCCGTGGCGGAGCAGGTGCTCGCGCAGCTGCGGGTAGTTGTAGATCAGCCCGTTGAAGACGACGATGACGTCGCCGTCCTCGTTGGTCATCGGCTGCCGGCCGCCGGCCGGGTCGAGGATCGCGAGGCGCCGGTTGCCGAGGCAGACGCCGTCGCCCGTGTAGAAGCCGTCGCCGTCGGGACCGCGGTAGGTCAGCGTGTCGGTCATCGCCTGGACGAGGGCGCGGTCTCCGAAGCCGAACGTGCCGGCGATCCCGCACATCAGGAACGCGGCAGCGGAGCCGAAGTTCGACTCGAAGTAGTCGACCATCCACTGCGTGACGTCGATCTTGTCGGCCAGCAGCCGGGCCCGGGCCGCCCGGCCGAACTCCCGCGGCGAATCGGCGAACAGCTTCTCGATGGTCGCGACCGCGTCGTCGTACCGGTCCTCGGTGAAGTGCCGCACGAGCCCGTAGCGACGTTCCTCGTCGTCGGTGTAGCCGCGACCGGAGGTCGCGACCATCACGGCCGGCACACCGAGCACCGCGGCCTCCGACGACATCGTCGCCGACTCGCCGACGATCATCTGTGCGTAGGCGAGCAGGTGGTGGATGTCCTCGACGGGCCCGCGTACCTGGTAGCGGCGCAGGTCGTCGGGCAGCTCGCCCTCGGAGGAGATCAGGACGCGACCGTGCCGGCTCAACTGCTCGACGAGGTCGCGCTTCTGCGCGCCCGAGAGACCGGTCTCGTGCTTGTCGTGGACCGCCTGCCAGGAGACGAAACGCACGAGCGAGTACGGCTCGTCGGCCGCGAGGCCGAACGCCGGCGAGCTTCGCCGGATCGGCGGCGAACCGGTTCGGATGCAGGTACGCGAGCTCGTGGTAGCCGGCGTAGGTGACGTGGTTGCCGCGGACCTTTGCCTGGTAGCAGTCGGGGGTGCACACGCTGTACGCGAGCGGGTACACGAACCAGTTCGTCTGCTTGGCGAACTCGGTGTCGTAGAAGACGACGGCCGGGACGCGCTTGAGCTTGCCCGCGACCGCGATCGACGGCCCCATGATCCCGGTCATCACGTCGGGCCGGAATTCCTTCATGATCTTGAGGAGCTTTGCCGTACGGCCGGTCATCTCGGTGACGAGCCCGACGCCGCCGCTGCGCTGGTCGGAGATGTGGTCGTAGGGGAGTTGGTACTGGTCGAGCAGGTCGAGCGACCGGTCCTTGTTCCGGGCCGTGATGTGCAGCTCGTGACCGCGCGCCTCCATCTCGGTGTGGAAGTTGCGGAAGAAGTGGACGTGCGCGGGATGGAGGATGTCGATGAGGACGCGCATTGCGTTCAGGTGCTCCGTGCGGATTCGCTCGAGGCGTCGGCGCGTGCCGCGGTGGTGCCGATGTCGACGGGTCGGTGCGCGACGGCGAGGACGCCGGCGCCCCAACGGGGCTTCGACCACTGACCGAGCCACGAGACGGCCAACAGGATCGGGAACACGAGCGCGTACACGCCCTTGCGCTTCTGGTCGGCGCCCGTGATCAGGTAGGAGATGTTGTTGGTGAACGTCTCGATCCCGCCGTAGGTCGATTGGCACGACGAGATCTCGAAGCCCGCGCGCTGCAGCCGTTCGACGAGCTCGTTCGTGCGGTAGCCCGGCCGCACGTGGCCGGGAACGTCGAAGTTGACGCGCCGGCCGAACATCAGCCAGCGCCGCTCGTACCCCGGGACGTGCACCACCGCCCGGCCGCCGGGCCGCAACGCCCGCATCAGCCCGCGGATCGCGGTGACGTCGTCCTCGACGTGCTCGAGGTTGTCGACGCTCACCACGAGATCGAACTCGCCGTCGTAGTCGAGCTTCGTGACGTCGCCGACGTCGAAGCGGCAGTTGCGCAGATCCGGCCCGGCGCGCGATCTCGTTCGCGCGTGACGACGAGCGTGGGTTCCATGTCGACGCCGACGCAGCTTCGCCTCGGGATGCGCCTTGGCGAGCTCGAAGCTGAACACGCCCTGCCCGCAGCCTGCGTCGAGGATGTCGACGATACGACCCGGCGGTCGCGGGCAGCACGCGCCGCAGCCGGATGCGCAGACCGTTCGCGGGCGCGCCGAGCACGCGGGCGTAGAGCCGTTCGAACCGGCTGCGGCTCGGGTCGAGCGAGAGCTCGCAACCGCGGAAATCCCTTCATCGCGCCTCTCCGCACGTCTCGAGGTGACAGGCGATCGCCCACGACATCCAAGCCTGGCACCAACGGAGCTCGCGGATGCGCGTCCGGTACGCGCGGCCGCTTCTGGTAGTAGAACCACGCGGCTCTTCGGGTCCCACATGTTCGCGATCGTCCAGTCGAGCACCTTGGCGGCCATCTCGGCGCCGGTGCCGTCGTGCTGTTGACGCAGCGAGAAGGTGATCACGCCCTGCGCGCAGCCGTGGATGTCGATCGGGTAGTGGCGGTCGCTCATGAACCGGGCCGAGCCGTCGGGCTCGAACAGCCGGCGCTCGTAGAACTCGATCCCGCGCTGGTACGCCTTCTCGAACTCGTCGCTGCCCGACGCGTTCCCGTAGTTCAGGATCGCGTCGAGGATGAATCCGGTGTGGTAGTTGTCGTGGGTGATGTGGCTCGCCGACGGCGGCTCCGCGTAGAACCACGCCCCTTCGTCGGTCTGCTTCGACACGACGTAGCGCACGAGCCGCCCGCCCTCGGTGACGAGGCGTTCGTCGCCGACGATCGCGCCGAGGCGCGCGGCGAGCGCGCCGACGAGGACCGACACGTCCATGACGATCCAGTCGATCTTCTCGTCCGGCACGTAGCTGACGCAGCGGCGGTCGTCGTCCTCGAACAGCGTCTTGGGCGCTTCGAGCAGGAAGCGCACGACCTCGCGCGCGGCGTCGAGGAAACGGGTCTCGTGCAGCGTCTCGTACGCGTCGAGCAACGCCTGGCCGACGAACGAGGTGACGACCCGGTTCGGGAAGAAGCGGGGCGCGAAGAATCCGACGTCCTGCCACGGGTACGGGTAGCCCCATCCGAGCCCGGGGAACCCGGACTCGCCCGCGACCGACGCCATCGCCGGCGACGGGTTCGCGATCAGCCAGTCGAGCAGTTCGATGGCCTCGGCCGCGTCCCGTTCGTTGCCGTGTCACGCGGTAGCGCGACAGCAACGCGCGTGCGAACAGCGACAGGCCCTTCGCGTTGCGTGCCTTACGGACGCCGACGATCGGGCGGATGTCGATCGGGCTGCGCATCACCGACTGGATCGCGACGAGGCGCAGCGGCCGGGAATTGCCGGCGATACGTTCGAGCCAGCGCGCGTTCAGCCCGTCGTGCTTCGAGTAGCCCTCGAAGTGGTCGCGCCGGCCCGTCTCCAGCACCCGCTCGAGAACCGTCGCGTTGTCGAGACCGGCTCGTGGATCGGTAGGCATGCTCACTTCATCTACCACGTGTCCGGTGTCGCGGCCACACAGCTAGACCCCGAGATCGGGCACGGGGGTGTCCGGCAGTGGCTCGGTGCCGTTCCGACGCACGACCAACTTGTTGACGAAGAACGCGAGCGACTCCGTGCAGATGGACAGCAGTCGCAGTGCGAGCGAGGTCGCGAGCAGCGGTGCGGCGCCGACGCCCGGGACGAGCGCGACGAGCATCGCCTCGCGAACGCCGACGCCCGCGGGAATCGGGACCGCGAGAAACCCGACCAGCCAGCTCATGGCGAAGGCGCACGTGACGACGAACGGGTTCGGACCGCTCGCCACCGAATGCAGGAGGAGCGCGAACGCCAGGCAGAGCGAACCGATGGTGACGAGCGCCCACGCGTAGAACGCCAGGATGTCGCTCTGCGCAGGCAGGTTCTCGGCGCTCGGGATCCGGCGGACGAAGCGCCGCGCGAATTCGAGCACGCGGGCCAGGAGCCCGCGATGCAGGAGCGCGACGCTCAGGAGGCCGAGCGCCGCGACGCCACGGACCCAGCCGGGCAGGCTGACGTCGAAGACGAGACCACTGCCGAGCGTTCCCCCCGCCGCGACGGCACCGACCACCGACACCGGAAACGCGACGGCGACACGGCGCAGCGGGATCCCCAACGCTCGAGCGAGGCCGACCTGGCTCGCCGCCTGCACCACACCCCCGACCGGCAGGTATTTCGTGAGTTGCGAGAGGTAGAACGTTCCCCGCAACGCGGCCCGAGTGGCGCGCGACGAGACGAGGTCGCGGAAGAGCGCGCCCCACGCCCGGGCGGACGAGACGATCGAACACAGCGTGAGGACGGCTGCGCCGACGAGATATCGCGCCGGGGTAGAACCTGTTCTCGAGCGTCGCGCACGGAGCCCCACGCCGCGAAGCCGATCGCGGCCAGGCCGACGAGCAGCAGGGCGGCGTTCACGAGACGACGGCGGCTCATGGTTTCGGCGGAACTCGTCTCGGGTCGGATGTCCGGGCGGGACGCGGCCGGTGCTACTGCGACGCCGGCCCGCCGTCGGACGCGGACGGCTTCTGGAACGCATATCCGATCCTTCGCCCGAGGTAACTCCACCCGCGCACACCTCGGAACACGAGGCGGGCGGGCCAGCGCACGATGGCCGGGTAACCGCCGAGCCAGACGTCCGGGGGCGAGATGCTCGACGCGAAGAACACGGGCTTCAATCCCGCACTCTCTCCCATCTTGCGGAGCTTGGTCGGGGTGAAGAGGTACGCGTAGCCGTAGTGCAGCGTCTTTTCGCGGGTCATCTTCCAGATCCCCGCCGCGTACGGCAGGCACCACCAGTTGGCCGCGGTGACGATCACGTAGCCGCCCGGCTTGGTCGTGCGCGCCATCTCGTCGATCGACTTCTGTCGAGCCCACGCCGAGGGGATCTGATCGATCGTCGACATCGAGATGGAGACGTCGAAGGTGTCGTCCTCGAACGGAAGCGCGGTCGCGTCGGCGACCTCGAACGAGAACTTCTTCGCGAGGTCGGCGCTGAGCTCACGTCTGAGGATCCGCTCCGCGCCTTCGATCGATTGGGGGCTCAGGTCGATCGCGACCCACGAGCTGACCTTCCGGGCGTAATACAGCTCGTCGATCGGGAACGAGCAGCCGATGTTCAGCACCGACTTGTCGTCGATCCCGACGCGTTCCATCAGCGTGTAGTCGCTTCGGAGCTTCGAGTACATGTAGCTGTACTGGTCGCGGGGGTCGTGCTCCTCGAAGTGCGTCGCCAGGTTCTCGTAGGAAGCGTGCGCAGCCTCCGAACGCGACTTCAGCTCGTTCTTCCGCTCGGACAAGTGACCTCTCCTCACCTCGCTGCAAACGCTAACCGAATGCGGCTCGTGCGATGCCGAGCCATCACTCGGGCTCGACGGCCCATTCATCCTTCAAGAGCGCGTCACGGAACTCGTTGATCTTGAACGTGCCACCGGTGCGGATGCTCTCCTGGGCCGCGAACATGCAGAGTGTCGCGAGCGACGCGTCCTCCCAACTCAGGAGGTGGTTCGGCTCACCGCGGATGGCCTTCACGAACTGCTGGAGCTCTTCGGCGTGGCCCATCGACTTCTTCAATCCGCTGCCGTGCTTCTCGACGCTCTGTTTGTGGAGCGTGAGCTTGGCGAAGTCGTCGAGGATCGCGATCTGGCCGCGCCCGAACACGGTGAGTCGCTCGCGCGGGAAGTGGGCGGAGCCACTCTCGCTGAACATGATCGTCGCGACCGCTCCGTCGTAGTGGAGGGTGACCGCGAAGTTGCAGAGCGTGCGCAGGTCGTCCGGCGTCCGGCCGAGCGCACGTGCGCTGACGGAGACCGGTGCCTTTCCGATCACGAGGTTGCACAGGTCGATGAAGTGCTCGCCCTCGGTGATGAGTCGTCCACCACCGTCGATCGGGTCGAGCGTCCAGTGGTCGGCCGGCACGAACGGTTGGGTGACCGTGTACTCGACGTAGTCCACCTGACCGTCGATCGCCGCCCGCAGCTTCTCGAGCATCGGCGAATACCGGCGGTTGAGGCCGAGCGTGAACAGGATCGGCGAATCCTGCATCCGCTTCATGATGTCCTGGAAATCGGTCAGGGTCGTCACCATCGGCTTCTCGACGAAGATCGCCTTCCCCGCGTCGATCGCCTGGCAGATGTGCTCGTAGTGCTCGGGCTGGGCCGAGCAGATCAGAACGCCGTCCGTTCCGGGATCGCGCATCAGTGCGTCGACGTCCGTGGTGACCGCGGTCGCGCCGAGCGACGGGGCAATGGCCGTGGCGTTGCGTCCGGTGGCGGACGCGATGCCACGGAGCTCGACGTCCTTCATCGCCCGGAGGTTCGGAAGGTGCTTGCCGAGCACGTGGTTGCCGAATCCGATGAGCGACAGGCCGACTTTGCCCGCCTTCAGCGGTCGCGGATCGAGGGTGATCGTCCTGCTCGTGTCGGGCTCGGGGTCGTACGAGATCAGCGCCGCGACGCCCGGCAGCGTGCGATTGCGGATGGCGTCGAAGGCCTCCTGTGCGCGATCGATCTCGAAGACGCCGGCGATCAGCGGCTCGATCGAGACCGCGCCCGTCGAGATCTGCCGGATGAATTCGGCGAGGTTGCGTTGCTCGGTCCAGCGCACGTAGCCGAACGGGTAGTCGACGCGCCCCTTCTCGTAGCCGGTGTCGTAGCTCCCGGGGCCGTACGCGCGCGAGTAGCGGAGATCGATCTCGCGGTAGAGGAAGTTCTTCGGGTGGATGTCGAGGCCCACGTAGCCGACGATCACGACGCGGCCCTGGCGGCGGGTGATTTCCATCGACGAGTTGATGATGTCGGCGGAGTCGCTGCTCGCGCAGATGATGGTTGCGTCGACGCCGTTCTTGTCGGTGAAGTCGAGAATCCGGCGCTTCCAGTCGGGATCGCTCGGATCGGCGACGAGTTGCACGCCGGCGTCACGGGCGCAGTCTCGTTGGCCGCGGGTTGATGTCGATCCCGATGACGACGGCGCCGGCGGCGAGCGCGATCCGGGCGCAGAGCTGTCCGACGAGCCCGAGGCCGTAGATCGCGACCGTCTCGCCGAACTGGAGATCTGCCCGGCGCAACGACTGCATCGCGATCCCGCCGACCGTGACGAACGCCGCGTGCCGGAGGTCGACGCCGTCGGGCACCGGGACCACGTGGTTGATGCTCGGGGCGGTGACTTCGGCGTGGCCGGTCGCGGCGTAGGCCACGTTCTGGCCGAGTTGGAAACCCTCGACGTTGGTGCCGATCCCGAGCACCGTCCCGGCGCCGCTGTAGCCGATCTCACGCGGAGTGATCATCTCGTGCCATACGCGGTTCGCCGTCTGGCCGAGACCGGTGGCGAAGACCGTCTGCTTGACGACGTGGCGCATCCACGGATCCGAGATCGTCTGCTTGACCAGCTCGATCGGGGTCTTCGACAGCGTCGTGGCCTCCGTGCCCGAGCTGATCAGCGAGAAGTGGCTCTGGACCAGGAGCTGGTCGGGGCCGAGGTGGGGGATCGGGAGGTCGAGAATGTTCACCTGACCGCGCCGGTCGATGACACGTCGTACGACTTGCTTCATTGGGTTTGCCTCACTTGTCGGCGCCAGATGCCGTGCCGTACGGCCGCCATGCGCGGCCGCGCGTCTCGCGGCCGGCCGCCCGTCCGGCGTCTCACAGCCACGCGATCCTGGAGTACGGGACGGGTGACGCACCGTAGCCGACGACCTGCGCCTCGTCCGGGTACCAGGCGGCCGGGAAGCGCCTCTTCGCCCGCCCCGTGGCGCCTGTCAGATTCCTGAAGGATGCGCTTCACGGAGCTGACACACGGCCGAGATCGTCGTGAAAGCAACCGAGAGTGGAGTAGCGCCGGGACGAACGAGCGCACAGCGCGCACATGCATCATCGAATCGGCCGCGCCTCCGGGCCGGTCGCTCACGGGGAGGCAATGTGTCGCGAGGCAAGAAGTTCATCGCGCTCAGCCTGATGACGTTCATCGTCATCGTGGTTCTGGGCGCGATCTGGGGTCATAAGGGAGGCGACCCGACCGGGACGGCCTCCACCGTTGCGAACAGCTACTCGCAATGTCTTCCAGGGCGGCTCGACGGCCGGCATCCCGGTCTCTCAGGTCGGCATCAACCAGCTGGCGACGTCGACCGGGAACGCCGGACTCTCGGTCAACTTCGTCTGGGTGCTCATCACGGGCTTCCTCGTCTTGTTCATGCAGGTCGGGTTCGCGTTCCTCGTCACCGGGCTGACCCGGGCGAAGAACGCCGGCCCACATGATGATGATGAACATCGCGGCCTTCGCGGTCGCGTTGCTCGCGTACTACGCGGTCGGCTTCGCCTTCATGTTCGGCGGGCTGCAACGTCGCGAGCCTCGGCGGCACGACGCCGCTCTCCGGCATGTTCCACGTCGCGAGCAAGATGAACGGCGGCCTCCTCGGCACGCACGGGTTCCTGCTGCAGAGCCACGGCTCCTACGACGTCGGCGTGATGGTGCTGTTCCTGTTCGAGGTCGTGTTCATGGAGACCGCGGGCTACATCATCATCGGCGCGATCGCCGAGCGGATCTCGTTCGCCGGCTTCCTGCTCGCCGAGGTCGCGATGGGCGCGGTCATCTACCCGATCTACGGCATGTGGATGTGGGGCGGCGGCTGGTTGGCGCACCTCGGCACCGGCCCGCTCAGCCTCGGTCACGGCGCGGTCGACTTCGCCGGTTCGGGCGTCGTCCACGCCACCGGGGGGTGGGCGGCCCTTGCCCTTGCGATGGTGCTCGGGCCGCGCATCGGCAAGTTCAACAAGGACGGCTCGGCGAACGCGATCCCCGGGCACAACATCCCGTTCGTCGTCATCGGCACGCTGATCCTCGTGTTCGGCTGGATGGGCTTCAACCCCGGTTCGACGCTCGAGCGCGATCGACAACCGCATCGGTGTGGTCGCGGTCAACACGTTGCTCGCCGCGTGCGCGGGCTTCGTGCTGGCGATGATCGTCACCGATGCCAAGTACGGCAAGCCCGACATCTCGATGTCGTGTAACGGCATGCTCGCCGGGCTCGTCGCGATCACGGCGCCGTGCGCGTTCGTGGCGCCGTGGGCGGCGGTGATCATCGGCGTGGTCGCCGGCGTGCTCGTCGTGTACAGCGTCGAGTTCTTCGACAAGCTGCGGCATCGACGACCCGTGCGGCGCGATCTCGGTGCACGGCGTGAACGGCGCGTGGGGTGTGCTCTCGGTCGGGCTTGTTCGCCGACGGCACCTACGGCACCGGGTGGAACGGCGTCGCCGGCAACGTCAAGGGCCTGTTCTACGGCGACGTCGGCCAGCTCGGCGCGCAGATCGTCCACGTCGTGGTCGGGTTCCTCTGGGCGTGGGGCGTCACGTGGCTGATCTTCACGTTCGCCAAGAACTTCATGCAGATCCGGGTCTCGCCCGGAAGTCGAGCTCGAGGGTCTCGACATGCCGGAGTTCGGCGTGCTCGCGCTACCCCGACTTCGTGCTGCACCACTCGGCCGCCGGGTCACGTCACGACCGACGCCGAAGCCATCGGGCAACGGCGCACCCCGCACCGTTGACTTGGAGCGGTCATGAAGCTCGTCGTCGCGGTCGTGAAACCGCACAAGCTCGACGACGTGAAGACGGCGCTCGAAGGCATCGGCATCCAGGGGATCACGATCACCGAGGTGCAGGGCTTCGGCCGCCAACGCGGCCACGCCGAGGTGTACCGCGGGGCGGAGTACAAGATCGACTTCGTCCCGAAGGTGAAGCTCGAGGTGCTCGTCGACGACGGCGACGCGCTCAAGGTCACCGAGGCGATCCAGACCGCCGCCCGGACCGACAAGATCGGTGACGGCAAGGTCTGGGTGCTCCCGGTCGAGCACCTGGTGCGGATCCGGACGGGAGAGTTCGGAGCCGACGCGCTCTGAGCGGCGGCTTCGGCACGCAACGTAAGCGTTGGGGAGGTGGCCGGCCCGGCTCGGGTCGGCCACCTCGCCGCGCCCGGGCGCCGGTCCGAAGGGCCGAAAGCACCGCGATAAGAACGCGTAAGGAGGGCCTTGTGTTTCCGGCCCGCGAGCCCGCAGCCTCTTGGGAGCCGTTCCGCAAGGTAGTGATCATCTGGCGGATCCGGTCGAGGTCGACCCCGCGGATCAGCTCGTTCGTCCCAAGCGAATCCGCGCTGTGCCCGCGGGGTCGACTGCGTTCGAGCGGTAATCCGCTAAGGACGCGCAAAGAACCCGCAGGGCGACGCAAGGAACCCGTCAAGCAGTCGTCGTACGCGGCTGTCGGGAGCGCATGATCGCGTCCATGACGAGATCGGTGTGCAGGGTGCCGGCGATGCAAAGGGACTTTCGGCCCGTCCGTGGGACCGGTCGGCGCTATCCCGTGCGGTGCGGTCGTATCCAATCGACGACATGACCGTCATCGCCGCCCGCCGTCGAGGCGACAACGCCGACGCTGCCTGCGCACGGTCGCCAATCGGCTCAGCGAAGGAGCTTTCTGATGCAAGACGTGATCTTCGTCGCGATCCTCACCGCGTTCTTCGCGCTGGCGGTCGTGTTCGTGAAGGCGTGCGAGCTCATCATCGGGCCCGACGTCGAGGCGGCCCGCGTCGACGTCGGCGCGCCGCGCGACCGACGACGAAGCAGGCCGCCGCATGACCGGGATCGAAAGTGTCATCGGGCTCACGTTGAGCGTGCTCGCCGCCGCGTACCTCGTGTACGCCCTCGTGTTCCCGGAGAAGCTCTGATGACTGCAGCCGCTTGGGCAGAGCTCCTCGTGCTGATCGCGCTGCTCGCGATCAGCACGCCGCTGCTCGGCAACTACATGGCGAAGGTGTACGGCGGCGAGCAGCGCGCCCGGCGACCGGGTGTTCCTTCCCGTCGAGCGCGGCATCTACCGCGCTCACCGGCGTCGACCCCGACAGCGAGCAGCGCTGGCAGACGTACGCGATCTCGCTGCTCGCGTTCAGCTTCGCGTCGGTGCTCGTGCTGTACGCGCAGATCCGCCTGCAGGGCCACCTGCCGTTCAACCCCGACCACCAGGTCGGCGGTGAAGCCGACGCTGTCGTTCAACACCGCGGTCAGCTTCCTCACCAACACCAACTGGCAGAACTACGCCGGTGAGTCGACGATGTCGCACCTCACCCAGATGGCCGGCCTCGCGGTGCACAACTTCGTGTCGGCGGCGGCCGGCGCCGCGGTCGCGGTCGCGCTGATCCGGGGCCTCGTCCGCCGGCGCACGCACACGCTCGGCAACTTCTGGGTCGACCTCGTCCGCACCACGACCCGCGTGCTCCTCCCGCTGTCGTTCGTGTTCGCGCTCGTGCTCGTGAGCCAGGGCGTCGTGCAGAACTTCCACGCGGCCAAGACGGTCACGACGGTGTCGGGCCAGACGCAGACGCTCCCCGGCGGGCCGATCGCGAGCCAGGAGGCGATCAAGGAGATCGGCGAGAACGGCGGCGGTCCGTACAACGCCAACTCGTCGCACCCGTTCGAGAACCCGAACCCGATCACGAACCTGCTCGAGATCTGGATGCTGCTCGCGATCCCGTTCGCGTTCCCGTGGATGTTCGGGAAGATGGCCGGCTCGGTGAAACAGGGCCTCGCGGTGCTGAGCGCGATGTTCGCGCTGTGGCTCGCGATCTCGCTCGTCGCGATGGTCTTCGAGGCGAACGGCAACTCGAAGCTGAACAACGAGGGCGTGACGCAGACCGCGACGTCGACCCAGGCCGGCGGCAACATGGAGGGCAAGGAGACGCGCTTCGGGGCCGCCGACGTCGGGCCTGTTCGCCTCGTCGACCACGGGCACGTCGACCGGCGCGGTCGACGCGCAGCACGACAGCTTCACGCCGCTCGGCGGCGCGGCGCCGCTCGTCAACATCATGCTCGGCGAGGTCGACCCCGGCGGTACGGGTTCGGGCCTCTACGGCATGTTGCTGTTCGCGTTGCTCTCGGTGTTCATCGCCGGCCTCATGGTCGGGCGAACGCCGGAGTATCTCGGCAAGAAGATCCAGGGCGCGGAGATGAAGCTCGTCGTGCTCTACATCTTGTTCGTGCCGCTCGTGATCCTCGCGTTCACGGCGGCGTCGCTCGTGATGAAGCATCCGTTGAGCTCGCTCGAGAACTCGGGCCCGCACGGGCTGACCGAGATGACCTACGCGTTCACGTCGCAGGCCAACAACAACGGCTCGGCGTTCGGCGGCCTCACCGGGCAACACCGACTGGTTCAACGTCACCGGCGCGCTCGCGATGCTCGTCGGCCGGTTCATGCTGATGGTCCCGGTGCTCGCGATCGCGGGTTCGCTCGGCCGCAAGCAGCCGACGCCGGCATCGGCGGGCACGTTCCCGACCGACACCGGACTGTTCGCAGCGCTGCTCACCGGTGTCGTCGTGATCGTCGTCGGCCTGACCTACTTCCCGGTCGTCGCGCTCGGCCCGGTGGTCGAGCACCTCGTGGGCAAGTTCTAGGAGCGGGCGCAAATGACCATGACATCCACTGAATCCGCGGAACCGGCCGAGCCGGGCGGCGACGCGGAGAACCGGCCCGCCAAGGTGCGCACGCGCCCGTCGGGATCGAAGTCGCTGTTCGACCCCGCGATCATGAAGCGGGCGACGGTCGACTCGTTCGTGAAGCTCGACCCGCGCCAGATGATGCGCAACCCGGTGATGTTCATCGTCGAGGTCGGCAGCGTCCTGACGACGATCCTCTTCTTCCAGAAGCTGCCGTCGGCGAAGTCGTCCGACAGCGTGTTCACCGGTCTCGTCTCGGCGTGGCTGTGGTTCACGGTGCTGTTCGCGAACTTCGCCGAGGCGGTCGCCGAAGGCCGGGGCAAGGCGCAGGCCGACACGCTGCGCAAGACGCGTTCGGAGACGGTGGCCCGCATCCGCCAGGCCGACGGCACGATCACCGAGAAGTCGTCGAACGACCTGCTGGTCGGCGACGAGTGCGTCGTCGTCGCGGGCGAGCTCATCCCCGGCGACGGCGAGATCATCGAGGGCATCGCGTCGGTCGACGAGTCGGCGATCACCGGTGAGTCCGCGCCGGTCATCCGCGAGTCGGGTGGCGACCGTTCGGCGGTCACCGGCGGCACGCGCGTGCTCTCCGACGAGATCATCGTGCGCATCACGTCGAAGCCGGGGGAGACCTTCCTCGACCGGATGATCGCGCTCGTCGAAGGCGCGTCGCGCCAGAAGACGCCGAACGAGATCGCGCTGAACATCCTGCTCGCGGGCCTGACGATCATCTTCCTGCTCGCGGTCGTGACGCTGCAGCCGTTCGCGATCTACTCCAAGGCGAGCCAGTCGCTGACGGTGCTGGTCGCGCTGCTGGTGTGCCTCATCCCGACGACGATCGGCGCGCTGCTCTCCGCGATCGGCATCGCGGGCATGGACCGGCTCGTGCAGCGCAACGTGCTCGCGATGAGCGGCCGCGCGGTCGAGGCGGCGGGCGACTGCTCGACGCTGCTGCTCGACAAGACGGGCACGATCACCTACGGCAACCGGCAGGCCGCGCAGTTCCTGCCCGTGCCCGGCGTCGACGAGCACACGCTGGCCGACGCGGCGATGCTGTCGAGCCTCGCCGACGAGACGCCCGAGGGCCGCTCGATCGTGACGTTCGCCGAGGAGCACTACGGCCTCGTGCCCCGCGAGCTCCCGAACGCGGAGCTCGTCGCGTTCACCGCGCAGACCCGCATGAGCGGCGTCGACTTCGACGGGCACTCGATCCGCAAGGGCGCGGCCGACTCGGTGCGCCGGTGGGTCGTCGAGCAGGGCGGTCATCGCGCCCGACGAGCTCGAGACGATCGTCGACGGCATCGCGACGCAAGGCGGCACGCCGCTCGTGGTCGCGAACGGCAAGAGCGTGCTCGGCGTGATCTACCTCAAGGACGTCGTCAAGCAGGGCATGCGCGAGCGCTTCGACCAGATGCGCGCGATGGGCATCCGCACGGTGATGATCACCGGCGACAACCCGCGCACCGCGGCCGCGATCGCGGCCGAGGCCGGCGTCGACGACTTCCTCGCCGAGGCCACGCCCGAAGACAAGATGGCGCTGATCAAGCGCGAGCAGCTCGGCGGCTCGATGGTGGCGATGACGGGCGACGGGACCAACGACGCTCCCGCGCTCGCCGTCGCCGACGTCGGCGTCGCGATGAACACGGGCACGCAGGCCGCCAAAGAGGCCGGCAACATGGTCGACCTCGACTCGAATCCGACGAAGCTCATCGAGATCGTCGAAATCGGCAAGCAGCTGCTGATCACCCGCGGGTCGCTCGACGACGTTCTCGATCGCGAACGACATCGCCAAGTACTTCGCGATCATCCCGGCGATGTTCGCGGGCGTGTTCCCGCAGCTCGACTCGCTGAACATCATGCGGCTGAGCAACCCGCACTCCGCGATCCTGTCGGCGGTCATCTTCAACGCGCTCGTCATCGTCGCCCTGATCCCGCTGGCGTTGCGCGGCGTGAAGTTCCGGGCGATGGGCGCGGCCGCGATCCTGCGCCGCAACCTGCTCATCTACGGCGTCGGCGGGATCATCGCCCCGTTCATCGGGATCAAGCTCATCGACCTCGTCGTCACCGCGCTGGGAGTGCACTGATGGTGCGGATGCAGCGGAGCCGGTCGCAGTGCGAGCGTGTGACGTGCGGGCGAGCTCGGTCGGCGTAGCGAAGGAGCCATGTGATGTTGCGTCGCCAGCTCGTCACCGGATTGCTCATGACCGTCGTGCTGACGGTGCTGCTCGGGTTCGTCTACCCGCTCGTCGGTCACCGGGATCTCGCAGCTCACGATGTCGAAGCGCGCCAACGGGTCGCTCGTCAAGGAGAACGGCAAGGTCGTCGGTTCGTCGCTGATCGGCCAGAGCTTCACCGACAAGGACGGCAACCCGCTGCCGAAGTACTTCCAGCCCCGGCCGTCGGCGACGGCGACGAGCGTACAACGCGATGGCGAGCGGCGGATCGAACTACGGACCGTCGAACCCGAACCTCATCGGCAACGTCCCCGGCGTGAACATGACCGGCAAGACGAACCCCTACGCCACGCCGGCCGACCCGTACTGCGTGCCGGTGCAGGCGACCGACAAGGACGGCAACGACGTCACCGACAGCGCCGGCAACCCGGTGTACGAGAAGAACAAGGACGGCTCGTACGTCTGCGATCCCGACACGGTTCCGCGAGCGCGCGCTCGCGTACCGCGACGCTCAACGGCCTCGCCGCGAACGTGAAGGTGCCGGCCGACGCGGTGACGTCGTCGGCCTCGGGACTCGACCCGCAGATCACGCGTCGCCAACGCCCGGCTGCAGGCGGCCCGGGTCGCCAAGGCCCGCAACCTCACCGTCGCCGCAGGTGACGACGCTGATCGCCGCGCACACCCAGGGGCGCCAGCTGGGCGTCCTGGGGGAGCAGACTGTCAACGTGCTCGAGCTCAACCTCGCCCTCGATCAGACGAGGTAGAGCGCGTGGCCCGGGGTGAATCTTCGGGTCTATCTCGGCGCCGCGCCCGGCGTCGGCAAGACGTTCGCGATGCTGAACGAGGGCCGGCGCCGGCACGACCGCGGCACCGACGTCGTCGTCGGCTTCGTCGAGACGCACGGTCGCGCGCCGCACGATCGAGCAGGTCGGCGATCTCGAGGTCGATCCCGCGCAAGGTCGTGAACTACCGCGGCAGCGAGTTCGAGGAGATGGACATCGACGCGGTGCTCGCCCGCGCGCCCGAAGGTCGCGCTCGTCGACGAGCTCGCGCACACGAACGTGCCGGGGTCGCGCCACGAGAAGCGCTGGCAGGACGTCGAGGAGCTGCTCGAGGCCGGCATCGACGTCATCTCGACGGTCAACATCCAGCACCTCGAGTCGGTGAACGACGTCGTCGAACGCATCACCGGCGTGCAGCAGCGCGAGACGCTGCCCGACGAGGTCGTGCGGCGGGCCGACCAGGTCGAGCTCGTCGACAGCACGCCCGAGGCGCTGCGCCGGCGGATGGCGCACGGCAACATCTACAAGCCGGAGAAGGTCGACGCCGCGCTCGCGAACTACTTCCGGCCGGGCAACCTCGCCGCGCTGCGCGAGCTCGCGCTGCTGTGGGTCGCCGACAAGGTCGACGAGAGCCTCCAGCAGTACATGGAGGACCACGGCATCACGGCCGCGTGGGAGACGCGCGAACGGATCGTCGTCGCGCTCGACCGGCGCGCCCGGCGGCGAGCACCTCGTGCGGCGCGCGGCGCGCATGGCGACGCGCGCCGAAGGGCGACCTGCTCGGCGTGCACGTGCGCGCGGGCGAGGGCCTCGCCGGCCCGCCGCCCGGCTCGCTCGAACGGCACCGCGCGCTGCTCGAAGACCTCGGCGGCACCTACCACGAGATCGTCGGCGCCGATCCGTCGCTCGCGCTCGTCGACTTCGCCCGGGCCGAGCGGGCGACGCAGCTCGTCATGGGTTCGAGCCGGCGGTCGCGGTGGAGCCACGTCCTGCGCGGCTCGGTCATCAATCGGGTCGTGCGGGCCGTCGGGCGACATCGACGTGCACATCATCTCGACGCGCGCGCGAAGACGAGGTCGACGGTCCGCGCGGCACCGTCCGCGCGCGTTCTCGCTCGGCGTCTCCCGCCAACGGCAGGCCGCGGCGGCGGTGTTCGCGGTCGTCGCTGCTGCCCGCTCCTGACCTTGCTGTTGACCCACGAGCGCGACCACGTCTCGCTCGGCAGCGACCTGCTCCTCTACCTGCTCCTCGTGGTCGTCGTCGCCGCGATCGGCGGCGCCTGGGTCGCGAGCGTCGCCGCCGTCGTCGCGTTCCTGCTCGTCAACTGGTATTTCACGCCGCCCATCCACACCTGGACGATCTCCGACGGCCAGAACGTGCTCGCGCTGGTCGTGTTCCTCGTCGTCGCCGCGGTGGTGAGCGCGCTCGTCACGGCCGCGGCCCGCCGCGCCATCGAGGCGGCGCGGGCGCGCAGCGAAGCGGCGTCGCTCGTCCGGCTCGCGGCGCGCCCTGCTCTCCGAGGACGACCCGCTGCCGAGCATCATGCAACAGCTCCTCACCACGTTCGCGATCCGATCGGTCGCGGTGCTCCGGCCCGGACCGGACGAACACGTGGATCGTCGAGGCGCACGCGGGGGAGACCGTGCTGCGAGAACCCGGCCGACGCCACCGCGACCTCCGACCTGCCCGACGACGCGGTCTTCGCCTACGACGGCCCGAACCTCACCGGCGACGACCGGCGCGTGCTGAACGCGTTCGTCGCGCAACTCGCGGTCGCGCTCGCGAGCCGCGAGCTGCGGGCCGAGGCGTCGACCGCGGTCGCGCTCGCCGAAGCCGACGCGCTGCGCACGGCGCTGCTCCGGGCGGTCTCGCACGACCTGCGCACGCCGCTCGCCTCGATCAAGGCGTCGTCGTCGACGCTGCTCGCCGACGATCTCCACCTCGACGACGGAGACCGTGCACCAGCTGCACCAGACGATCGACGAGGAGGTCGACCGTCTCAACGAGCTCGTCAGCAACCTGCTCGCGATGAGCCGGCTGCAAGCGGGCGCGTTGCAGCTCGTGTACACCGACGTCGGTCTCGACGAGATCGTCGCCCGCGCGCTGGTGAGCCTCGGCGACCGGGCGGGCGGAGTGGTCGTCGACGTTCCCGACTCGCTGCCGCGCGTGCGGGCCGATCCCGCGCTCGCCGAGCGCGCGGTCGCGAACGTGGTCGACAACGCGCTCGGGTGGTCGCCGCCCGAGCGTCCGGTCCGGCTCGAAGCCGCGCTCGTCGGCGACGACGTCGTGCTTGCGCGTGATCGACCAGGGGCCCGGGATCGCCCGCGTCGGACCGCGATCGCGTGTTCCAACCGTTCCAACGGCTCGGCGACGGTCGCAGCCGCGCCGGAGGCGTCGGGCTCGGCCTCGCCGTCGCGCGCGGCTTCACCGAGGCGATCGGCGGCGAGCTGCATCTGGAGGACACGCCCGGCGGCGGGACGACGATGACGTTCAGATTCCAGGCGAAGTCGACGTGAGCAAGATCCTGGTGATCGAAGACGAGGCCCCGTTGCGGCGCGCGTTGCGCATCTTCCTCGAGGCGCACGACTACGAGGTCGTGCTCGCCGCGTCCGGGCGCGAAGGTCTCGATCTCGCCGCCCGCGAGCACCCCGACGTCGTGATCCTCGACCTCGGCCTGCCCGACATGGACGGCGTCGCGGTCGCGAGCCGCGCTGCGCGGGTGGAGCACCGTCCCGATCGTGGTGCTCTCCGCCCGTGACGCGGAGCCGGTGAAGGTCGCCGCGCTCGACGCGGGCGCCGACGACTACGTGACCAAGCCGTTCGCGATGAACGAGTTCCTCGCCCGGCTGCGTGCCGCGCTGCGTCGGGCCGCGCCGACCGAGCAGGAACGCGTGATCACCACGGCCGACTTCTCGATCGACCTCGGCGCGAAGCAGATCCACCGCGAGCGGAAACGAGGTGCACCTCACTCCGACCGAGTGGCAGATCGTCGAGGTGCTCTCGCGCAACCGAGGCAAGCTCGTCACCCAACAGCAGCTGCTCCAGCAGGTGTGGGGGCCGCAGTACGAACGGGAGACGCATTACCTGCGCATCTACATGAGCCAGATCCGGCGCAAGCTCGAACCCGATCCGTCGCGGCCGCGCTACTTCATCACCGAGCCCGGCATGGGCTACCGCTTCGTCATGGAGGAACCATGAACGCCACGAGTGATCAGCTTCGGCGTCGTCCTCGAGACCCCGGCGACGGTCGCGTCCCGGTCGGAGCGGCGGTCGGTGCGCTGGGCGCGCTCCTGGTCTCGGGTGCGCTCGTTCCCTTCCGCGACCACCTGCCGAACGCCGACATGGCGCTCGCGCTCGTCATCCCCGTGTTGCTCGCGGCGATTCTCGGCGGCCGGGTCTCGGGCGCGGTCGCCTCGGTCGTCGTCGGCGTTGACGTTCGACTTCTTCTTCACGCAGCCGTACCTGTCGCTGCGGATCTCGAGCAAGGACGACGTCGCCACGTTCGTGGTGCTCTTCCTCGTGGCGATGGTCGCGGCGGAGGTCGGGATCCGCGCCCGGCGCGGCGGCGCCGAGGCGCGCGAGTCGCGTTCCGAGCTCGAACGCCTGTTGCGGGTCGCCGAGCTGTCGGCGCGGGGCGCGGACGTCGACGACGTCGTCAGCTCGGCCCGGGCCGAGCTGATCGGACTGTTCGACCTCGACGAGTGCGTCTACCAGGCCGATCGCTCCGGGCCCGAGCTTCCCCGCCTCGGCAACCGGGGCGCGTTGGAGGGTGCCCGGTTGGTCGCCTGGGGCGACTTCCTCCTGCCGACGGGTGGTGTCGAAGTCCCGGTGATGGGCCGCGGCCGCGAGCTCGGCCGCCTCGTGCTCTACGCGTCGGAGGCGACGCGCGCGTCGATCGAGAAACGGCTCGTGGCCGTCGCGATCGCCGACGAGCTGGGCCTCACACTGGCGTCGGGCGCGCCGCGCGACAAGATGCCGTAAAGGAGCTTGACTCGCGGGTGGTCCGGCCTCGATGCTGCCGATCACGACCCCCGCGACGGCTCACCGTGTCCCAACCTCGTGCCGTCGTCGCGGGGGTCGTGATCGTCGCGCACCGTACATCCCCCCCATAACCCTGCCAACAGTTTGCTGGGAAAAGGGCTCCACGCGCCCATAACCCGGCAAACAGTTCGCTGGGTTCGTGGCGTGGTCAGGCGCCGATGGCGTGGTAGCCGCCGTCGACGTGGATGACCTCGCCGGTGGTCGCGGGGAACAGGTCGGAGAACAGGGCGACGCACGCGGCGGCGACCGGAGCGGGGTCTTTGACGTCCCAACCGAGCGGCGCGCGCTGGTCCCAGGCATCCTCGAACTGTTCGAACCCGGGAATGCTGCGGGCCGCGATCGTGCGGATGGGTCCCGCGGCGACGAGGTTCACGCGGATGCCGTCCGGCCCGAGATCGCGGGCGAGATACCGCGCGGTGGACTCGAACGCGGCCTTCGCCACGCCCATCCAGTCGTAGACGGGCCACGCGACCCGACTGTTGTCGAAGTCGAGACCGACGATGCTCCCGCCGCGCGCCATCAGCGGCCGGCAGGCGACCGCGAGCGCCTTCAGCGAGTACGCGCTGACCTGGAGCGCGACCGCGACGTCGTCCCAGGGCGCGGTGAGGAACCCGCCCCCGAGACACGATTCCGGAGCGAACCCGATCGCGTGCAGCACGCCGTCGAGGTGCCCGCCGACCTCGCCGGCAACTGCATCGAGATGCGCCGGATCCGTGACGTCGAGCTCCACGATCGTCGGTTCGGTCGGCAGCCGCCGCGCCGCGCGGCGGGTGAGGCTCATCGCGCGCCCGAACGACGTCAGCACGACCTCGGCACCCTCCTGCTGCGCCCGCCGGGCGACGTGGAAGGCCATGGAAGCGTCGTTGAGCACGCCGGTCACGAGGAGGCGTTTGTCGGAAAGGAGCATGGTTCTCCCGTGATGACGGCGGTCAGAGAGGTGTGTTCGAGTGCCGGCGCGCCGGGCGCGTGTCGCGCTTGTGGACGAGCGCGCCCAGTGCGTCGACGAGCACGGCCCGGGTGGCGGCCGGGTCGATGACGGCGTCGACGAGTCCTCGCTCCGCGGCCCGGTACGGGTTCTCGAACGCGTCTCGGTAGTCGGCGACGAGCTGCTCGTCCGTGCGGCCCTTGTTCAGGATCGCGACCGCGCCGGCCGCGCCCATCACCGCGATCTCCGCGCTCGGCCACGCCACGCACAGATCGTTGCCGATGCCGCGCGAGTCCATGACGATGTACGCGCCGCCATAGGCCTTGCGCAGGACGACACACAGCCGCGGCACGGTCGCGGCCGAGTAGGCGTGCACGAGCTCGGCTCCGTGCCGGATCATGCCCCGCCATTCGAGGTCGCGGCCGGGCTCGAAACCGGGGGTGTCGACGAACGTGACGATGGGGAGGTTGAAGACGTCGCAGGTCGCGACGAAACGCGCCGCCTTGCGCGACGCCTCGATGTCGAGTGTGCCCGCCCGTTGCACCGGTTGGTTGGCGACGATGCCGACGGCGCGGCCGTCGATCGACCCGTAGCCGGTGACAAGGTTCGCCGCGTAGCGGGGCCGGAGCTCGAGGAACGACCCGCCGTCGAGCACGTCCTCGACGACGATGCGCACGTCGTACGACGCGGTCGAGCGCTCGGGAACGGCCGCGGCGGCGACCACGCACGCGCGGTCGCGCGTGTCGTCGGTGGCGAGCCGCGGCGGTTCGTCGAGGTGGTTGTCCGGCAGGTACCAGAGCAGTGCGGCCGAGCGCGTCGCGGGCCGCGAGATCGTCGGGCACGACCAGCGCCGCGACGCCGGTGCGTTGCGCGTGCACGGCGGAGCCGCCGAGTTCCGATCGGGTCACCCGTACGCCCGTGAACTCCTCGACGGAGTCGGGCCCGGTGACGTACGCGAACGCGTCCTCCGTCATCACGACGTGGTCGAAGAGTCCGAGCGCGAGCGCGGGCCCGGAGACGCACGCGCCGGTCACCGCGAGCAGGGTCGGCACGACGCCCGACACCCGTACGAGCTCACGCGCGAGCCGCCCCCAGGCGTGCAGCGCGGCCACCCCGTCGCGCAGCTCGGCGCCCGACGTGTCGAGTTCGCCGACGAGCGGGATCTGCAGCTCACCGGCGAGACGGACCGCGCGCTCCACGGTCGCGCTCCCGTTGATCCCGATCGCGCCGTGGTGTTTGCCGCCCGCGACCCGGAACGCGACGACGCGCCGGCCTCCGATCTCGGTGATCTCGGCCGACGCCGCCGCATCGGCCCACGCGTGGAGAGGCGTGGGGTTCACGAAGCGGGCGCCAACACCAACGTCGCGTTGTGGCCGCCGAACCCGAACGAGTTCGAGAGGGCCGGGGCCGGATCGATTGCGCGCGCGGTCCCGGTGATCACGTCGAGCGCGATGTCGTCGCCGAGCCGTTCGAGGTTGGCGGTCGGCGGAACCATGCCGTGCGCGAACGTGAGCAGGCACGCGATCGCCTCCGTCGCGCCGGCGGCGCCGATCAGGTGACCGGTCACGCCTTTCGTCGAGGTGACCGGCGGGCCGTCGCCGAAGACCTTGTGGATCGCCTCGGCTTCGGCGGCGTCGTTCAACGGCGTCGACGTGCCGTGCGCGTTCACGTGGCCGATCGCGGCAGGGGAGAGGCCCGCGTCGTCGAGTGCGAGCTGCATGCACGCGGCGGCGCCTTCACCGCCGGGTGACGGCGCGGTGATGTGGTACGCGTCGGCGTTGCGGCCGTAACCGAGGACCTCGCCGTAGATGTGCGCGCCGCGCGCGACTGCGCGGTCCCAACGTTCGAGGACGAGCGCAGCCGCGCCTTCGCCCATGACGAAGCCGTCGCGGCCGGCGTCGAACGGGCGGGACGCGTGCTCGGGATCGTCGTTGCGCGTGCTGAGCGCGGTCATGCGCGCGAAGGCCGAGATCGCGGTCGGGGTCATGCACGACTCGGAGCCGCCCGTCATGACGATGTCGGCGCTGCCGTCGCGGATGAGCCGGGCGGCCTCCCCGATCGCGTTGGCGCTCGCCGCGCACGCGGTCGCCACGCAGAAGTTCGGGCCCTTCCAGCCGAACTGCATCGCGATGGTGCCCGCGGTCGCGTTCGCCATCATCATCGGCACGAGGAACGGGCTGACCCGCGCCGCGCCCTTCTCGTTGTAGATCCCGACCTGCTCCTCGAGGGTGATCAGGCCGCCGACCCCGGTGCCGACGATCACCGCGCTGCGGGCCGGGTCACAGCGGTGCTCGCCCGCGTCGGCGAGCGCGTCGGCCGCGGCCGCGAACCCCAGCTGCGTGACCCGGTCGACCCGGCGCGCTTCCTTGGCGCCGAGATACGCGGTCGGGTCGAAGTCGCGGACCTCGCACCCGAAGCGCACCGGCAGGTCGGAGGGGTCGTACCGGGTGATGCCGGCCGCGGTCGACTTCCCCGCGACGAGCGCCGACCAGAAGGACTCGACATCCGTTCCCGCGCCCGTCTTCACTCCGAGGCCGGTGACCGCGACCCGTACCCGTCCCCGATGGTCGAGCGCGTCGACGCCCTGCTCCTGCGCCATGTTCTACGCGCCCACCTTCGCGAGCACGAGGTCGAGGGCCTGACCGATGGTGGTGACACCTTCGAGGTCGTCTTCGGGCACCTCGATGTCGAAGCGCTCCTCGAGGCCCATGACGAGCTCGACGAGGTCGAGGCTGTCGGCGTCGAGGTCCTCCTTGAAGCGCGCGGTCTCGGTGACGAGGTCGGGGTCGACGCTCAGGACCTCGGCCGCAACCTCTTTGATGGTGACGAGCGCTTCACTGCGTTCCATTACCGGTTCCTCCTCGTAGGGTCGATCAGTGGCCCATGGCCAGACCGCCGTCGACGGGCACGACCGCTCCCGTCACGTATCCGGCGATATCCGAGCACAGGAATGCGACGACCGCCGCGCACTCTTCGGGCGTGCCGAAGCGACCGAGCGGCACCGCGGTCTCTACCCGCGCCTTCCACTCCTCGGTCAGCTCGTCGGTCATCGAGGTCACGATAGGGCCCGGCGCGACGACGTTGCAGGTGATGTTGCGGCGGGCCAGCTCACGGGCGACGCTACGCGTCAGGCCGACGAGCCCGGCCTTGGCGGCCGCGTAGTTCGCCTGTCCGGCCTGGCCGATGTGGGCGCTCGCCGACGACACGTTGACGATCCGGCCGTAGCGCGCCTTCATCATGCCCGGCGTGGCCCGGCGGATGGTATGGAACGCGCCGGTGAGGTTGGTGTCGATCACGGCCTGCCACTGGTCGTCGCTCATCCGGACGACGAGGCCGTCGCGCGTGATGCCCGCGTTGTTCACGAGCACGGTGACCGGTCCGAGCGCGGCCTCGACCTCGCGGAACGCGGCGTCGACGGCGCTCGCGTCGGCGATGTCGGCGCACACCGCGAGCGCCTTCCCGCCGAGCGCTTCCACCGTCTGGCGCGTCTCGTCGGCGGCGGTCGCGTCGGTCGCGTAGCAGAACCCGACGGGATGCCCGGCGCGCGCGAGTGCGAGGACCGTGGCCCGGCCGATGCCCCGTGATCCTCCGGTGACGAACGCGACGCGATCGCTCGCGGGCATGCTCAACGCGCCCCCAACGGAGCAACGCGCTCGCCCACGTCATTCCCGCGCCGAACCCGGAGCAGAGGACGAGGTCGCCGTCGCGGACGCGGCCTTCGTCGACGGCTTCGAACAAGGCGAGCGGGATCGACGCCGAGGACGTGTTGCCGTAACGGTCGATGTTCGTCAGCGTGCGCTCGGGCCCGAATCCGAGCCGGCTCGCGGCGGCTTCGATGATGCGGCCGTTCGCCTGGTGAGGGACGAACCACGCGACGTCGGCGACGCCGACACCCGCGCGTTGCGCGGTCAGCGTGGCCGAGTCGACCACGGCGCGCACCGCGCGCCGGAAGACCTCCTGGCCCGACATCTTCAGGTAGTGGCCCCGCGCGGCGACGGTTTCCGCGCTCGTCGGGAGACGGCTGCCACCGGCGGGGACCTCCAGCAGGCCGGCCGCGGAACCGTCGCAGCCCAGGTCCCAGGCGAGCAGGCCCGGCGCGCCATGCGTGGGCGCGAGCACGGCTGCGCCCGCACCGTCGCCGAACAGCACGGTCGTGGTGCGATCGTCGGGGTCGACGATGCGGCTCAGTGTCTCGGCGCCGATCAGGAGCACGTGTTCGTAGCCCATCCCGACCAGCGAGCTGCCGACGACGAGCTCGTAGACGAAACCGGCGCAGGCGGCGTTCATGTCGAACGAGCCGCAGTCGAGCCCGAGCGTCTCGCCGACGAACGCGCCCGTGTGCGGGATCAGTTGCTCGGGCGTGACCGTCGCGATGACCATCAGGTCGATGTCGGTAGGCACGAGCCCGGCGCGCTTGATCGCGTGCTCGGCCGCCTCCGCCGCGAGCGTCGCCGTCGACTCACCCTCTCCGGCCACGCGACGTTCCCGTATGCCAGTGCGTTCGACGATCCATTCGTCGCTCGTGTCGAGCCGGGCCTCGAGATCGGCGTTGGTGACCCGCCCGTCGGGTACGGCCGTGCCCCAGCCGACGATGCCGACCGGCGCCGTCACGCGACCCGCATCCACGCGACCGCCTGGCCCTCGCGCAGGCGTTCGCCGGGGTGGGCGAGGAAGCCCATGACGATGCCCGAGAACGCACTGCGGACCTCTTCGCTCGAACCGGGGCCTTCGAGGACGCCGACGGTCTCGCCGGCCCGCACCGTCGCGCCCTCGCGCACACCGAGCGGCCGGAACACGCCGACGCCGGGCGCGACGATCATTCGTTCGACCATCGCCACCCGCTCACCTTCCAGGTCGGGCGGGCGGCTCATGATCGCTCCTCGTCGAAGACGTGTCGGGCAAAGAGGTCCTCGCAGTCGGCGGGACTGCCGAACGCGAGCACGGGGATGTCGGGAACGGTGCGCTTGGCGACACCGGCGATCATCGAACCGTGACCGGTCTCGACGAAGGCCGACGCGCCGAGCCCCGCGAGCGTCTCCATCGACGCGCGCCAGCGCACCGGCACCGTCACGTGTTCGGTGAGACGCGCGCGCCAATCGTCGGCCGTTCCGTCGGGGCCGTACGGCCGGCCGTCGTGGTTCGACACGATCGGCGCGCTCGGCGCGGCGAACGAGATCGACGCGAGTGCCTCGGCGAGGCCGGCGCGGGCGTCGTCCATGAGCGGGGTGTGGAAGGCGCCGCCGACGTTCAAAGCCGTCGCGCGTCGCACGCCGAGCTCCTTGGCGCGTGCGATTGCCTGCTCGAGACCGTCGGGAGTTCCCGCGATCACGACTTGCCCGGGCGCGTTCTCGTTGGCGACCCACGCGCCGGCCGGCGCGCCGGCGCACGCCGACTCCGCCTGCTCGATCGTCGCGCCGAGCAGCGCGGCCATGCGGCCGGGATGGGCGTCGGCCGCGGCCTGCGTCAGTTCGGCGCGGCGCGCGCCGCGAAACGGATGCCGTCGTCGAGATCGAGCGCGCCCGACGCGATGAGGGCGGTCACCTGGCCGAGGGAATGGCCGGCGAACGCGACGACGTCGTGGAAGAGCGGTCGCGCGGCCTCCCACGCGACGAGCGAGGTGCACAACACCGCGAGCTGCGCTGCGCGTGTGCGCGCCAGCTGCTCGGCGGTGGCATCGAGCAGCAGTGGAGCGAGCGGTTCACCGAGCGCGGCCTCGGCCTGCTCGACGACCTTCCACGCGGGATGGTCGTGCCAGGGCGCGCCCATGCCGGGTACCTGTGTTCCCTGTCCCGGGAACACGACCGCGACGCGCACGAGCAGACCTCCGGGGGGTTGAGCACGACTGGGGCGGGCGGGGAGCCGGAGGGGTTCGACTCCGGTACTTCACGCAGCGTTACATGCGCGTGTTATCGCTCGATACATGATGGATGAACGAGCCGTTTCGTACGCGACGGTAACCACGGATACCGGCAAGTAATGTCGGCGCCCATGTCCGACGGACGTTCCCCGCTCGTCGATCTGCTGCCGCACCGGGCTCCGTTCCTCTTCGTCGACGACGTCGACAGTTGCGAGCCCGCCGTGTCGATCAGAGCGCACTACCGCGTGACCGGCGACGAGGCGTTTCTTGCGGGCCACTTCCCCGGCAACCCGATCTTTCCGGGCGTGCTGCAGCTCGAGGCGCTCGCCCAGGCCGGCGCGATCGCGGTGCTCGCCGACGCTCGCTTCGCGGGAAGGTTGCCGCTGTTCGGCGGTGTGGAGGAGGTGCGGTTCCGGCGGGTCGTACGCCCGCACGACGTCGTCGAGCTCGCCGTCGACATCGAACGGCTCAGCGCTCGAGGCGGCTGGGGCCGGGGGACCGGGTCGGTCGACGGCAACGAATGCTGCCGGGCCCGGCTGCTCTTCGCGTTCGCCTGACCGCCCGGGTGGTGGCGCGGGCCGACGCATGCGGCGGCTCGAGCGGTCAGCGCTTGCGTTTGCGCTGGCTGTTGCTGCTGTTCCCGGCCGAGGCGCTGGAGTGCGGCGAGCTCGGTGGCCGAGTACTGCCGTGGATGGTCGACGCGCGGTGGCGGCGGGATCGTCGGCTGTTCGGGATCCTGGCCGAGCAGGAGCCGCGTCTCGACGTCGCGTTCGAGCGGCGGTTCCGAGCGCACCCGCCGCGACGGGCCGATCAAGATCATCAGCAGCGCCGCGGCCGAGGCGCCGACGACGATGCCGACCACGAACTCCACCACGCTCCGGATGGTACCGAAATGGCATGATGGTCGCGTCCGTTTCCGCGCGACTTCGTGGGAAACGACCGCGCCCGAGTGGTGGAATGGCAGACACGACGGACTCAAAATCCGTTGCCCGCAAGGGCGTGAGGGTTCAAGTCCCTCCTCGGGTACTGCGTCTGAGCAGCACAAACGCCCCGGCCAACGATCGACCGGGGCGCCTGCAGGAGACCGTTTGCGAACCTGGTGCAAACGCTTACCCGAGTGCTTCTCCGATGAGAGCGCCGACCGCGTCGAATCGCTCTTCGCTTGGGTGCGTATAGGTATTCAGGGTGAACGCTTCGCTCGAGTGATCGAGCATCCGCCGGATGCACCGACTCTTTACTGAGTCCGACAGGCGCGCCGGACAACCGGTCGGCTGGGCGCCCGCGACCGACGAACGCGCTGCAAGCCGAAAGCGACCTGGTGGTCGGCCAGCCCGGCCGGATCGATCCTCAGGTCGGTGACCACGCGGCCAGATCTGGCTGCGTCGCAGTGTCTTGGTATCAGCGCACTGGCTCCGCCCTCGTGTGCTCCGAAGAGGACCTCGAAGTCATCACCGAAGCCGAATACACGCAGCGCGCTGGGCGCATGGATCGCGGCAAGCCGCCCGTTGGCGAAACTCCATAACTGCCAGTGAGACTGGGTTCGACACCCGGCGTCGGCTACCGAGCACGCACGCCGTCCCGATCCAAATCCAGCCGACCGTTATGAAGGCGACAGAGTTGCCAGCGGGAGGGGTGCCAACGAGAAATGAGAACCCGAGGATGACCGTCAGCATCGCCATGCCGAACAGGGTGAGAAACGCATACGGGTGTTGAACCACCCATAAATCGCTTCGGCTCGGTGTTCCCTGAGTCTGCTCGCCTGCCACGACGCACAGGATATTGCGACCGTCGATCACCGTTCCAGATCTGCCGATCGGGTACTGGCCGCGACGGCGCACAGGTGGTTACTCGTCGTGTCGCCCGGACGGACTACGCCAAAAGAACTCCAGTTGGATGTTGTCGGGGTCGCGAAAGGTGAGCATCGCGTTCTCGGTGTGAGCCGGTTGCTTCACTCCGGAGTGTTCGATGCCGAGCTGATCGAGCTGTGACGGCCACGTCCACCCGTCCACTGGCGACGAGGAACTCCAAGTGGTCGAGGCCCGTCCGAGCCTCGTCGAAAGGTTCGCCCGCATTCGTCGGATGACCGACGAAGCAGAGCACGAGACCACTGATCGGCTCAACAATGCACGCGTAGCTCACTCACCGTCCGCGGGGATGAACTGATAGAGGCTGGTCCATCCCGAGCAGTCGTGCGTACCATCCGGCGCTGTCGAGAGGGTTTCGGACCGTCAGATTCACCTCGACTCGACCGGTAATAGACGGCACCCAGCAAGTCTGCCAGCCGCACGACGCGGACGGCGACCGAACTGCCGATCGGGTACTCGCCCCGAGAAGGGCGCGGGATCGGGCAATCGGTGCGGGCCAGGCTGATTCATCGTGGCGACTGCGCCGATGGAAGACCGCGGAGTTGGTCTCGTCGGAAGGGTCCGCATGGAAGTAGTTCGCGGCATCGGAGCGGTTGCGGTGCTCCTCGGCGTGTCCGGCGTCGGTGCAGGTCTCACGGGCCCGATTCGGTTCCGGCCCTCGGTCAATCCACACTTGGAGCGCGTGTGGCCGTGGTGCGTTCGCATCGGTCTCGGCCTGTGCGTGGTGGGCGGGGTGCTCCTTCTGGTCTCACGCTGTAGGGGCGGTAACTGCCGATCTGGCGTTCATTTGCGAGGGAATCGCCCACGTCGGATGCTGCGTTTGTCTTGCGCCAAGAGCCGCGTGTCATGGCGTTTCACCATCCCGCTATCGTCGCCGGGGTGGCGACCTGCGGAGGTTCACTCATCCGTCACGGTGACGGCACGGTGGCGGCGTCGCCGAAGATGACGAGGCTGGCGGTACGCCGGCCCGGGAGGCGATCCGCGTCGGCGAGCCGATCCCGTGCCTCGAGTGGTTCGGCGGTGCAGCGGTAGCCCGCTGCAAACCGTTTGCAAACAACATGGCCGCACATCGGCTAGCAGGGTGCTGAAAAAGTCGGGGTAGGTGCTCGCGATCGGTGGGCGGGTTCGGCATGCTCGGTGCATGCGTGGAACTTCTGACCGGCAGTTGGCGATGTTGAGTTCGTTGAGCCCGGAGGATCTGATCCCGGCCGATCATCCGATCCGACGGATCCGCAAGGTCGTGGACGTGGTGCTCGCCGAGCTCGATGGCGAGTTCGACGCGATGTACGCGGGTTCGGGTCGGCCGAGTGTGCCGCCCGAGACGCTGCTGAAGGCGACCGTGTTGATGGCGCTCTATTCGATCCGGTCCGAGCGGGCGTTCTGCGAGCGGCTCAACTACGACTTGTTGTTCAAGTGGTTCTTGGACCTTCCGATCGACGCGAAAGCGTTCGACGCGACCACGTTCACGAAGAACCGCGACCGGCTGTTGGACCATGAGATCGCGGACCAGTTCTTCGCCGCGGTGGTCGGCCAAGCGAAGCTCCGCCGCTACCTCTCCAGCGAACATTTCTCGGTCGATGGCACGCTGTTGGAGGCGTGGGCGTCGCACAAGAGCTTCCAACCCAAAGACAAGCCGGGCCGCAAACCGCCGACCGCGGGCCGGAACGCCGAGGTCAGTTTCCACGGCGAACGCCGCTCGAACGACACGCACCAATCAACGACCGATCCCGAAGCGCGGATGGCCCGCAAGTCCAACGCCACCGCGGCGAAGCTCTGCTACACGGGTCATCTGTTGATGGAGCATCGCAACGCGTTGCTCGTCGACGCCGAGCTGACCGAAGCGACCGGCTACGCGGACGCGCCACCGCGCTCGAGATGCTCGAACGGCTCCACCCATGGCCCGGCGACGCACCGTCGCGGGCGACAAGGGCTACGACACCAAAGACTTCGTCGCCGACGTCCGTGGGCTGGGTTCACGCCGCATGTCGCGCCGAACACCACCCGGCAGCGCTCCACGATCGACGGGCGCACCACCCGCCATCCCGGCCATGTCGTGAGTCAACGGATCCGTAAACGCATCGAGGAACCGTTCGGCTGGATGAAAACCATCGCCGGTGGCCGCAAGCTCCGCTACATCGGCCGGCAACGAAACCGGGCCTGGTTCCTCATGACCGGAGCCGTCTACAACATCATCAGAATCGCCGCCCTCGACGCCGCAACGGCCTGACCAGCGACAGCCGATCGAGGATCGCGACCCACGCGGACACGGACAACCGACCGAACAAACGCCGGCGGCCCGACGACCGCCGCTCACCAGCCGAATTTCAGCACCCTGCTAACAACGGCTTACGTCGGGGGGACTCGTCCCGCAGGTCGCCGGGCGTTTGACTGACCTTGGCGGACACCGGCTGACCTCCTGCAGCACACCTACTCAAAATCCGTTGCCCGCAAGGGCGTGAGGGTTCGAGTAGCCCCTCGGGTACCTCGCTGACCAGCGGCAATGACCGCGAGGTGAGTTTGGGTCGGAAAGTCGGCCGGGCCCCCGGGGGGCATGCGGCGACGTCAGGGTGTGGGTTCGGGTCCGTGCTCGAGCAACTTCACCGGTTCCGCGTACCCGGGCGAGC
>CAWHHS010000001.1:0-248351 GCA_963829195.1 uncultured Actinomycetes bacterium | reverse complement strand
GTCACCACCACCCATGCTCTGACCTGCGGAAACAGTGTTCGGTGCCGTCCGACGGACACACCGAGGACACGTTCAGTTTCAGCCGTCGGCGCTGGCCGCATCTTCCACGTCCGGTCCGAGGACGAGATCGACGGCTTCTCGCGTGCGGTCGTCGGAGTCGGGCCACAGGTGCGAGTAGGTGTTCAGGGTCTCCACTGCGGAGGCGTGCCCGAGCCGGAGCTGCACCGTCTTGACGGACTCTCCGTGGCGGATCAGGAGCGACGCGTAGAAGTGGCGGAGCTGGTGGAAACCGACGCCCTCGGGCAGACCGGCGCGCTGCACGAGTGGCCGCCACATGTCGGAGAACCGGGTCCGGCGGATCGGGTTCCCGTCGTCGTTCGTGAACACGAAGCCGTCCGCGCCGGCAGGAAACCGCGCGAGGTGCGCGGCCAGCGCGTCGACGACAACGTCTGGCAGCGGGACGATGCGCCGCGACGCCTCGGTCTTCGGGGGTGCGAGTACCGGACCACCACCGGGCATGAGCAAGAGCTGGCGATCGACCTTCGCCGTGCGGCGCAGGAAGTCGATCCGGTCCACGGTGAGCCCGAAGCACTCGCCCTGCCGTAGCCCCGTGCCTGCCGCAAACACGACGAGCGCTCGGTAGCGGTCGGGCGCCGCCGCGAGCAGAGCTTCGACCGCTTCGACGGCGAGCGGCTCGACCTGGGCGTGCTCGACCTTGGGCAACTTGATACCGACGCACGGCGACGATGCGATCAGCCGATCGGCGACCGCGGCGCGAAAGATCGCCGAGAGGTAGCGGAAGACGACCTGCACGGTGCCGGCCGAGAGCTCGTCACTGCGACCGTGGACCCACGCTTGCAATTCGCTCGGCCGGACCGACCCGAGCGCGCGGTCACCAAGAGTCGGATACACGTGGCGGCGCAGGTTCGTCTCCACTTGCGCCGCGGTCGAGACGCGATGCACCTGCATCTTGCGCCACTGCTCCGCGTAGGTCCTGAGCGTCACGCGGCCCGCCGCGGGATCCACATACGCACCCGTGAGCTTCGTGTGTTCCATCTCCGACGAGGAAGCGTTCGGCGTCGGACTTGCGAGCGAAGTTCTTCGATCGCTGCCGGCCGGCGGGAGTGCGGTATCGCGCCTTCCAGCCGCTCGCGGTCCGGTCAATGCTGGACATCGTTCGACCCCTTTCCTTGTAGAACGCCGACGAACCTGTCACTGAAGGGGGAAGAGAGCTGCGGCCGACCGGCGAGCCACGCGCCGTCACGATCGATGTTCTTGGCGCTCGTCGAGCCACCGCTCGACCTCCTCGAGACGGTAGCGAACGTGGCGACCGACCCGGATCCCGCACGGCCCTTCCCGCCGGTTCCGCCAGCGATACACCGTCGCACGGGGAACCCCGAGGTACGACGCGAGCTCCTCCGGGCTCAACAACCGCCGCGCGGTTCCCGTCCCGGTGTCCGGCTTCGCCGTCGTTCGCGTCCCCGGCACGATCTCATCGAGCGTGCTCCGCTCCTTCGGCACACTTGCCTCCACCAACCGATCGTCGCGCGACTCCTCCATACCTCTGATAAGCGCGCTGGACTCCCCTAGCGCGACAAACAACCTCGAAAAACTCTCGCACACCGATGCATCGGCGATGCCGGACACGGGCGGTCTCGCGTTTCTGCCATCAGCGTCGCGCGCCTCGTCCCGAGACAACGGACAAGGTCACGTTGACACTCACGCGTCAACACCGACCTCCACATCGAACGGGCACCGTGACGAGCGCCGACTGATCGATCGTCAGAACCGCCTCCCGGGCGCATCAGCCATGACGCGTGCGACATCACGCTCGTCCTCGGCAACGACATCGCAGTGCCACGCTTCTTTTCGCGGTGCACAGCGCGCCGTACCCCTCCCCAAGGACCTCTGCGAAAAGTCCACACGAACTTGCATTTGAAAATGTCGCGCCCTCGCTCACGCGAATCGTCAAGACGAACCGGCAACGCTGAACCCGATCTGCACGGCGATCTCGAACAACCTTCCCGAGCGCGTCAACCGTCTCGCCGCAGCCTCACGGCAAGAGCTCCCGAAACGGCCGCCACGAACTGCCACAGACTTGCCGATTCCGCTATGCAGCGGAATCGGCCGAACTCGAATGCTCGCGGACGCGTGCATCGTCGCGTCGATGCGCGCGATCGACAACGGACTGCGGGCGGACGAGTGCCGAGAGCTGCTCGTCGTTGTCGTCGCCGCCCTTTGGGTCGCGCTGCGGAGTCGGCCCCCGTGGCGCCCGCTGGGCACGCAGACCCAGGAGTCATCCGTGCGCCGCGCCGCTTCCGCGGGCGAGCACGGACTTCCGACCGACACGCGGGCGCGGCGGCACCACCTGAAACGCATGATCTCCCAACGTGTCGGCTCGCGCTCGACCGCGCCGAGGCCTGCCGAGGACTTAACGGATGTCTGCACCGAACCTCTGCACCGAACCTCTGCACCGAACCTCTGCACCGACCTCTGCGCCGCCGGACAGGCTGGCGTCGACACGTCGACACGCGTCGACCCGAGCACCGAGACCAGGTCGGGGCGAGCGCGCGTTCTGTGCGGCCCACCGGGGTGGCAGAACGAGCCCCTACGAGGCTGTCGCACGAATCTTGACTATCGCGCCTGGTTTTGGGCGTGCGATGTGATGATGGGTCATGGCTTACAACTTCGTGGCGGGTGATCGCGATCAGTTGTTGTTGATGCCGCCGTCGTTGGCGGAATGGCTTCCGGCGGATCATCTGGCGTGGTTCGTGTTGGATGTCGTCGGCGAGCTCGACGTGTCGGCGTTCGTGGCCGCGTATCGGTCGGATGGTCGCGGTGGCGCCGCGTATGAACCGTCGCTGATGGTCGCGTTGCTCGTGTACGCGTATTGCGTTGGTGAACGGTCCAGTCGGGTGATCGAACGTCGTTGCCACGAAGACGTCGCGTTTCGGGTGATCGCGGCGAACCAGCTTCCCGATCACGCCACGATCGCTCGTTTCCGAGCCACGCATCAGGACGCGCTCGCCGAGCTGTTCGGTCAGGTCCTTCGGCTTGTGTGCTCGCGGGGACTCGTGAAGGCGGGACTCGTCGCGGTGGACGGCACCCGCATCGAGGCGAATGCGTCGCGAGCCGCGAACCGCACCGCGGAACAGCTCGCGAAGGAGATCTTGGACGACGCCGCGAGAGTCGACGCTGACGAAGACGCACGCCTGGGAACCGCGCGGGTGATGAACTCCCGGCGGAGTTGACCGGTTCCGGTCGGCGGGCCCGGATCCGGGCGTTGTTGGACGAGTTGGAAGCCGACGCGGCGAAGCGGTCCTATGAGGCGCGGCTCGCACGCCGCGCGGAGATCGAAGCCGCGACGGGTCGGCGGCTGCCCGGACGCAAACCGAGTCCCGATGCGCAGCATCGTCGTTCCCGACAGTGGGCCAATGTCACCGATCCTGACAGTCGACTCATGCGGGTGCAGGGCGGTTTCGTGCAGGGTTATAACGCGCAAGCGGTCGCGACGGTCGATCAGGTCATCGTGGCGGCGGAAGTGACCAACGACGGCAGCGACGACGCCCAGTTCGTGCCGATGGTCGCAGCGACGAAACAGAACCTGCGGGCCGCGGGAGCGCGTACACGTGTCCGAACCGTGCTCGCTGACGCCGGCTATTGGACCAAGGACAACGCCGCCATGCCCGGCGTTGAGGCACTCATCGCGCCGGGCAGAACGCCGGACATCAAACGCGATGTTCGTACCGAAGCGAAACGCGCCGAAGTGCTGTCCCGCGTCGAACGCGGTGAGATCTCCGTCCTCGATGCTGTCAGCGAGTTGGGGGTCGGTCGATCCCGCATCGATCAGCTCTTGTTGGCGCGGCGACGCTCACTGCCACCGACACCAGCGGTCGCGATGACCGCGAAGCTCGCAACACCACGCGGTCGACGGCTCTACAAGAAACGATCCGCGACGATCGAGCCCGTGTTCGGCCAGACCAAACACAACCGCGGGATCAGACGCTTCTCCCGTCGCGGCATGACCGCCGTGAACAGCGAATGGAAGCTCATCGCCGCAACCCACAACATCCTCAAGCTCTGGCGCCACCCGAACCCCGCCACCGCCTGACCGAACCCGGCATCAACCCCGCCGAACCCGACCCGCCGAAATGTTGGTGCGACAGCCTCCGACCGGGCATTATGAATTCCTAAGCGGTGTCAAGCGCGTAGTTTGGTGTTGAGCGAGTCGACTTGGAGCGGCTTTTCGTCGACTCCTGTTTGGTCGACTCGCTCACTTCGTTGGGGACGCGGGAACGTCGGCGGGCCTCGGCGGGGATGGTGTAACGGGCGGTGATGATGGCCGCGGCTTCGACACGATCGAGTTCGCGTCCATCGATGTCGCGCACGACGTAGGGCGTGTTGTTGCGTAGACACGTCGCGACGCGTGTCAGGAGCGTGGTCGCGATGTGGCAGATCGCCGAGTTGTGGTGCAGCTGTCGGTCGACGACGAGGCGGTAGTACTTCGCGGCGAGTTGGGGATCTTGGGTCCTCGCGACGTTCGCGGCGAACCACAGGTCGCGGCGCAGGCCGGGATCGCCTTGTTTGGTGATCCCGGGTCGGGTCTGGTGCTGACCGGACTGGGCGACTTGGGGAACGATCCCTGAAAACGATCGGATCCCAGCGAGGTTCTCGAAGCGGGTGACGTCACCGAGGCGGCCGACGATGCCCGCGGCGAGTGTCGCTCCAACTCCAGGCGCGGACGCTGCGATGTGTTTCGGGTCCGCGACCGCGTACAGCTCCGCGATGCGTTCCTCGAGCCGGTCGATCTCCGTGTCGATGTTGCGGACCGTGCGGATCTCCGACGCGAGGTCCCAGGCCAGTTCGCCGAAGTCGAGTCCTCCGTCGGCCCACAGGGCGATCGCGGCGTCCGCGGCGGCGAGGATCTCGGCGGCGTGGCTCGCGTTCCAATGCCCATGGCTTGTCCGTTTCACGAACGCGGTCAGCCGGGCGAGACCCAATCGGCGCAGCGTTATCGGGTCTGCGTAGCGTTCCAACACCGCGAGCGTGGTCTTGTTGCAGCGTGTGCCGAACACCTCGGCATACGCCGGGCCGAGCAGATCCAACATCGCGTCGATGCGTTGCTTCGCCGCGAGACGCGACGCGACAAACCGGGACCGGCGCCGCACCGCCCGCTTCAACGCGTCGGCGGGCCCAAGATCCGACAACGGTTTGAGCCCCTCGGGATGCAACAACGGCACCCGCGACAACAGCACCGAGTCCAGCCGATCGTTCTTCGTGTGCTTCTTGTAATACCGGCGCAGATCCGCGGATTGTTCCGGAGCGATCAACACCACCTTCGCGCCCACCGCCCGGAAATAGGCCGCGACCGGAACCCACGCGTTGCGCGTCGGTTCCATCACCACCGTCAACCCGTCGACGTCGCCCACTCTCGCGACCAACGCCACGAGCTCCTCACGTCGATTACGGAACCGATGACGAGACCACACCACGTTCCCTTGCTCATCAGCGAGCGTCGCCACATGAGACGCGCGCACCGCGAGATCGATACCCAACGTTGCCAAGACCATCTCCTCATCGCCGGCAGGGTTGATGTCGATCCAAGGCCAGACCGGCCGAGCGCGACCCGAACATCTGAGCTAACAGGGCTCCAGCAATCACCGGTCCCGAATTCCTCAACAGGGCTTCCACGCCACACGCCGATCAGCCCCGACCGACCCGTCGTTCATACATCAGGAGTCAGCCAAAGCCGCTCCAGCGTGCTGACATCAGACAGACCGGACAGGACCAACCAACACACCCTACGAACCCAGAATCTGGCTCGGAGGGACACCAATAGTGTTAGATGCGCTCCTGGGCGTGTCGGGAGTTCCACGGCAGCGCGCGCTCAATATTCCGGTTCCGGAACGCGAAGGCGCGACGATGCACTCGGCGGCGACTGGTGTCAACGAGCGCGATGCGCGAGTCGTTCACGGTCGAGTGGCCTTCGAAGGCCGGCGGGTGCGCCCGTGTGGACAGCCGGCGACGGGCGTCAGGTGATGGTAAGTGCGTTGGCGAGTTTGGTCTTGCCGCCGTCGGTGTTCGTGACGGTCAACGCACGCGCGCCGGTCGTCGCTGTGGCCGCGACGGTGATCGTGACGGTGAGTTTCGACCGGCTGACCCGGACGACGGAAACGACCGTGATCCCAGTCCCGGATATCACGGCTTTCACGGCCGCCTTGAAGTTCGCGCCCGTCACCGTCAACACAACGTTCGTCGACCCGCGCGCCACCGCACTCGGCGTCACCTTCGTGACCGTCGGTCCGGCGTTCACCGTGAAACATCCGGAGCAGGTCGTCGCGCCCGTGTCGGGGTTCGTGACCGTCACGTCACGCACACCTGTCGGCGCATTCGAAGCGACGTTCACCTTGACCGCGATCGTCGTCGAGTTCGTGACCGTCGTCGACACGATCGAGATTCCTGTGCCGGAGAACCCGACGACCGCGCCCGACTGGAACCCGCTACCCGTCAAGGTCACCGTCTGATTCGTCGAGCCCTGACCACGAGCAGGCTTCGCGCTTGTCAACGACACCGCAGCGGGGCTGACGGTGATCGTCAAGGTCGCGTTTGCGGTGCTCGCCGCGTAGAGGCCATTCGCCGCTGCGCCGGCATCGATGACGCAGGTGCCCGCTCCGGTGAAACTGACCGCGCCCGTGTTCGGGTCAACGCTGCAATGCGACGAGGTCGGGTCGAGTGAGTAGGTGACGGTGCCGCCCCCACTGCCGGTAGCCGCTGCCACATAGGTGGCGTCGGGCAGGGTCACCGAGTCGACCGCCGCTGCCCCACCACTGCCGTTGCTGAAGCTCACGGTTTGGGGGTTCAAAGGGAAGCCGATCACAATGTTCGCCGGTACCGACGCCTGCTGCTCGGTCGTCGCGCCAGGGTTCACCGAGTAGCTGGAGCCGCCGCCACCACCAAAGCCGCCACCCATCGCCGCGAAACCGCTGCCACCGCCGCCGCCGCCACCCGCATAGCCGCCACCGCCGCCGCCTCCGCTCTCGACGGAATGACCGCCGGCCATCTGGCCGGGCCCACCTACGCCGCCTGACAGAGTCGGGTCGCCTTCAAAGAAGAGTCCCGGTGTCCCGTTTGTCCCACCCCAATAGCCTGTACCTCCGGCGCCAGGATACGGACCTGTCGCGCCGTGTCCGCCACCACCGGTGAACGCCGCGCTCCCCGTTCCGCCGCCCGAGCCGGTATCACCAGCGCCACCTGCACCAGCCGCCCAGCCCGAACTGATGAAGTACACGCTTCCGCCTGCGCCGCCGCCGCCAGCCGCGATCACCTGCGGCTGAAGCGTGAAGAGGTTGGTGACAAAAACCCCCGAGTAGCCGCCGCCACCACCGCTGTCGTCGCCGCCTCCGGGGTTCCCACCGCCCGGCCAGCCACCCGCGCCGAGCGTGCCCGGGCTGCCAACCAGAACTTGCAAGAGCGACCCGGGCGCAACGGACAGTGCGCGTGTCTTCCACCGACGCTCCCGCCCCGCCGAACCCACCCGCATTGCCGCCTCCTGCGGCGCCGACCGCGGTCACATCAAGTGTGCTGACACCAGCCGGAACAAGGAAGTCGTCAAACCCCGCCGTCGTCCATGTGCAGGTCGCCAACGAACCCGACGTCGCTAGCGTGCCGTTCGCACCGCACGGCGCAGCCGCTGCCGCGCCCGACACGCCGACAGACGTGACGCCGGCCACGGTCAACGACGTAACCGTCAAACAGATCACCGACAACACAGCCCGAACCTGCCCGCCCATGCTCGTCATCCGCACCTAATCCCTCTTCTCGGTCCGTCGAACCCGGTCGCAAACACCCCGGCAACGATACGCGCCGAGCGCGCAGAACCCGGCAAACCCCATCCGCGTGGAACGCGACGCCCTGCGTCGCAGATGCGTCGGGCATCATGGCTTCCGTGGAGCCCGGCAGTCGCAAACGACAGCGCAACCGGCGCAAGGGCGCGCCGCCGCCCCAGGATCTCGTGGCCGCTTCCGTGGACGGAGCGATCCTGGCGGGAATGATTGCCGGAGTGCGCGACGATGTTCCGGCGCATTCGTCGCCGTCGATAGTTCGGCTTACGCGACGCCATATCTGCCGATCTCGCGGACCTCGCCGAGGATCTGACCCGACCAGAACGCCTTCCCATATCGCTCGAGCCGTCGCGGCCGAGGCGGCCGCGCGTTCTGTACACCTGACCGGGTGGCAGAACGAGCCCCGACCGGGCATTCGGTGCGGTGGCGATCGGCGGATTGGGACGGTGGTGACCTTGGTGTAACGGCATGGTGACGGGATCTGGTCGATCCTGGGTTTTCGGGTGTGTGTCCGTGTTCGGTGGTGGTCGGCGTGTTCGCGATCGGTGAGGTCCGGGTTCCCGGGTTGCGGCGTGGACGGCGTTAGATGAGTGCCAGCCTTGACCTTGGTGTCGCGCCGGTGCGGTTGCGGGCCTGTCGTCGAATCGTCGGCTTCGGTATCATGATTACCTTCGCGCTCGCGGTGTGTGCGTTCGTTAGCGTTCCTCCGTTGCTTTCCGGCCAGGACGCCGGTCGCAAGATCACCAGTAACAACCTTGCGATTCAGCAGATCGTGGAGCTGCGCAGCAAGCTCGCGGCGTGGCAGTTCTTCGCGGAGCCGTTGTTTGCCACGTTTTCGAGTACGGCGGCGAAGTTGGATCCGACGAGTATTGCGACGGCGTCTCAACTCGTCACCGCCATCGGGACGCAGGTGACCACCAGCGCGAACGCGTTGGACCGTCAGGGCCTGCGAACCGCCGCGAGCGGGCTTCGCACCGACAACACGTCCTTCCAAAAAGCGGCGATCGCGTTCGGTCCGCTCGTCGGAGGGCAGTCTGCGGCCGTTATCACCGCGACGGTTACCACGGAACGTTCGACCTTCACGAGAGTCTGGAACGCGGCGACGGCCGCAGGAGACCAGTTGCGTCAAATCGGCACGGCTGATCTGCACAGCAACGATATGAAGCTCGGGCGGGGGCGAGTCGCCGTGCTCGTCGTCGACGCCGCGTTCGCGGCGATTGCCCTGGGTGCCGCGATCGTGATCGGACAGCGTGCGCGAAGAGCAGAACGAGCTCGGGGCGAGGCCCGTCAACGGCGAACCTTCGAAACCGTGCTGCAAGACGCGCTCGATATGTCGACAACGGAAGCGGACGCATATGGCCTCATGGCCAAAGCCCTGCGTTCCGCTGTCCCTCACCTTCAAAGCGAGATGCTCGTGGCAGACTCCAGCCGCGCGCACTTCCGGCGTGCGCTCAGCACCGTCACCGACGCGGACCCGAACAAGCGGAACGGCTGTGAAGTGGACTCGCCTCTGGACTGTCCGGCAACGATTCGCGGCCACACACTCCAGTTCCCTACAAGCCGCGCGCGCTCAACGCGTGCCCGTACCTCCAGAATCGGCTGTCCGGCGAGTGTTCAGCGGTCTGCTTGCCGATATCGATCTCGGGGAAGACGGTCGGCGTCGTGCACGCAACCGGTCCCGACCAGGCCCAACCGACCGACATGGACGCCGACAGCGAGATCCGCTACCTCGAAATCACGTCACGGCGTGTGAGCGAACGAGTCGCGATGCTCCGAGCGTTCGAGAAATCTGAGACACAAGCGCGAAGTGACCCACTCACTGGTCTCCTGAACCGTCGCAGTCTCGAGAACCAAGTACACACGCTGCAACGCGACGGTACCCCGTACGCGATTGCATATGGCGATCTCGACCATTTCAAGATCCTGAACGATACTCACGGTCACGAAGCCGGAGACCAAGCCCTCCGGCTCTTCGCGCGAGTCATGCGCGACGCGGTCAGACCCGACGACATCGTCTCCCGCTACGGCGGCGAAGAGTTCGTCATCGTGTTCCCCAACTGCGTCGCCGATGACGCCGTAGCCATCCTCGAACGACTCCGCGAACGCCTCGCGCTCGCGCTCACCGCCGGACGCGTTCCCGCGTTCACCGCCTCATTCGGCGTCACGCAGTCCAACCCCCTGAACACCTTCGACGAGATCGTCGCCACCGCCGACAACGCCCTCCTCGCAGCCAAAGCAGCAGGCCGCAACCGCGTCAACCTCGCCGACGAAGTGCGCACGCCCGAGATCGCTGAGAATCGGGTATCCCTGCAACACCACCCCGTCCCCTAAATATCGCTGTGCGTGTCAACACCAGTAAAATGCGCGTGTGGGGACGGATCCGCGAGGCGTACGGCGAAGCGTGGTCGTGGCGTATGCGACCGGCATCGTCGCGACAGCGTGCGACTGCGGTCCCATCGAGGCATTCGACCGCCTCGCAATCCGCGCAGAATCCTTGCAGCAGAGTCTGGAGCACACCGCGCTCGACGTTCTCGATGGCGAAATCCACTTCAAGCCCTAGCGACAGATCTGCCGCTCGGACCGCTTCCCAAGCGGCGCGCGATCGGGCGAACATGCGTTCGCGCGGACCTGCGCGGGGATGACGATCTGATCAGGGCTCGGGCGTAGATTTGCTCGGGAAGCGCATCTTGAACAGCCCTGTGTGACCTCGCTCCGCGGTCCAGCTGACGCTGCCTCCGTGGGCGTTGGCGATCTGCTTGACGATGTACAGGCCGCGACCTGCCACGCCGCCTGTGCGAGCTGACTTGGACGCGGAGAGCCACTTGTCGAAGTCGATCGGGTCAGCGGGTGCAGGTCCGAGATCGATATTGCCGATGTCGATGACGACCTCCTCCGACTCCGAATGCGCGCTCAGAGTAATGGTCGTGCCTTCAGCGCTGAAGGCAACTGCGTTGGAGAGAACGTGAAGTACGGCACACTCGATCTGGCGCAGGTCACCACTCAGTTGGAGACCATCGTCGACCTCGACATCTACGACGAGGCTGCGCTCGGCGACCGCGCGATCAATATCGAGGATCACTCTCGCAAACATCGCCGCGAGATCGATCGGTTCCCTCTTCGGGACCACGCCGAGCTCGGGTTGCAGCGCCGGAAGAACATCGGCCAACAGCGCGAACAGTTCCTCACCGTCGCTGCTTCTCGCCGATCCCCAAGCGCGCCCGCCGTTCTTCAACGTCTCGGCATCCGCGACCGTGAAGAGTTCAACTTCGCCGACCAGGCCGACGAGCGGGCTACGCAGTCCGGCTGCAACACGCGCGAGAAAGCTGTGATGCGCTCGTTCGAGTAGCTGCAGACGTGCGAGCGCAGCGGCCTCGGCAGACTTCGCTCGTTGCGTCTCAGCAGCAAGGACATTCACCGAGTCGCTGACCTGACGAAGCTCCGTGGCGGCGTAGGGAACTTCGACTCGGGCGCTGAGGTCACCCGCGGCGAGCACCGACAGCGCGGCCCCGAGCTCACCGACAGGAGCTGTGACTACCTGGTTTGTTCGCCTGCTGAGTAGCGCAGCCAGCACACCGAGGCCGACACCGACAAGCGCGAGTTCGACTGCGAACGCAAACCGGAGTCGCACGGATGCTGGTACTGCGAGGACGACGACGCTCGTCCCCAGCATCGACGCGCAAGCAATACCGGCTAGGAGTTGGTAACTGTTGCCAAGAGCAGTCGCGAGCGTCGGGCTCTCGTCGTACACCTCGGATGTTTCGGTCATCCGAGCAAACTGACGCGGATGCGTCACCGACGCGTGACAGAACCGTGATACCTGAATCCAGAGTCGGACGAGCGCACCGGGCGTTATGCGCCCACCTCACGCGTCACACTGCGCGATGCCAACCGGTGCGGACCGAGATATTGAGGACCTTTGTCCCAGACCGATCAGGTCGTGGGGCCCTGGCGACCGGCCGGCGCCTTGGTCGATAACGTAAGGGGGCGATTCGTCTGAGTGCGGATCGCCTTGAGAGGAGGACCGTGGTTCTCGCTGACCGGACAGCCGAAGTGTTGATCATTGACGGGGCACCCGTCGACCGCGAGGGCGTCGAGGCTCTCGTTCGCGGCGAGTCCGACCTCAAGGTCTGCGCGAAGGCAGAGACCCCAGAGCAGGCGCTCACCTTGGCGGTACAACCCACCGTCGTGATACTGGGATTCGTCTCCGGAAGTGCATCCGACCTCACACCGATCCAGCGTCTCAAGTCGCGATTCCCGGATGCTCGGATCGTCGTTCTCGCTCACATGATCGAACTCGCAGCCGTACGCGCTGCGATCTCTGCCGGGGTCGACGGATACGTATCGAAGGAGGCGTCACCGTCGACTCTCGTGCGTGCCGTGCGCACGGTCGCGCACGGTGATCGGTACCTCGATCCGACGATCGGCGTCGCTCTCGCCACCCATCACGATCAAAGTGCTTCCCTCCCATCCATTGGCACCCTCACGCCGACCGAGACCGAGGTACTGCGCCAGATTGCGCTCGGACACACCAACGCCGAAGCAGCAGACCTACTCGGGAGCAGCCTCAGAACCATCGAAACCCACCGTGCCCACATCCAGCAAAAGCTTGACCTGCACACCCGCGCCGCACTCGTGCGCGTCGCTCTGGATGCCGGACTGCTCGTACCATGAACCAACGCCGCAAAATGAACCGCGCTTGACCACACGCCTACGGATCAGCGACACATCCCGCGCTGCGTACGTAACTACCGATCGGGCACTCTGCCCCCGGCGGCGGCGAATCGGGCATGCTGGTTGCACTAACGGTACGCGTCATGCTTTGCGTCGACCTAACCCCGGCCGCTCTACAATCCGCGGTGGGTCAAGAAGTCGGCCCGACCATCACCCTAGGGTCGGGAGACTTGGAATGCGCCCAGCCGAGCACAGCCTCCGCGTCACGATCGCGGCTCTGGAGGTTGCCAAGCAGGCGTCATGTTCGTCTGGAGCGGCGGTCGCCCTCATGGAGCTTCGTGCCGCCGATTCGCTCGTCGCCACGTTGGAGGACATCGCCGACGCCGTGAACGACGGGGTTATTCGCTTCGAGCCCGTGTAAAGGCACCCTCGCGACTAGCCGCGACAGGGGCGGAACGCAACCCAGCGCAACCCCCTGTTCTGCTCCCATTCTCAGGTAGTGGGTCAGTCTGACGTGGCCGTTCTAGGCTCGCCCGCGTGGCGCGGACGCTGATCGTGTCGATTCTGCACGTCAGCGATGCGACTGCGGAGAAGTTGCGCGAGAAGCACGGCTTAGACGCCGAGGCCGTCCGAGCCCAGGTCGAGGGTGTCGGAAACCTGCCGTTTCGGTGGAACGTCCACCCAGAGAAGGGCTCACGGGCCTACATCTGGACCGTCGTGGATGACGAACCAATCCAAGTGGTGTTGTACCCCTCCCGCTCCGGCGACGCGGAGGAGTGGCACCTGGGCTCTGCCTATCCTGAAGACCCGCCGGAGTGAGAGCATGATGCATATGGATACGAACGACTTCTACGAGGACGACGAATCCACCGAGGAACGGCGCAAGGCCTGGCGAACCGGCGAGTCCGGTCGCACGAAGGGGCCCCGAGACATGAATCAGCGAGCGAAAGCGATCGTCGATCGGGTGGTGGAGCGATGGGACGCTCCGACCGACGATGCCGCATCGACGATTCGCTTCTACAGCGACCCGGAGTTGCTCGGACGCGACACCTCAAGCGTCGAGCAGAAAATCAGGTGCCCAATCTGCACCGGTTGCTGGTCGCCGAGGCTGATCGCTATTCGATAGAAGCCCGGTTCCAACACTTCCCAGAGGACGGAATCGTGGCCCAGTAGCGGCTGGGCCAGTCGTCGGGCCACGTAGGGCTGCGGAGCATTACGGTCGGTACGCCAGCGTCGAGAGATCCGACCACCTCGTCACGTTCGTTCTGGACCGCTGTAGCGAAGTCGGAGTGTGCTGACGCCCTCGTCGCCGTCCTCGCTCATGATCCCGAACACGACCATGATGTCGAATTTCCGGGATAAGGGAACTCCGAGACTCCGGTTTGATCTATCGGGCGTCCCATGTCGCAGGTCTCGTCTGGAGCCTTCTTGACGCCATCAGCGGCGACTGCCCATTCGATCCGCACCGTGGTCGTTCCTCCTGGTGAAACTGACTTTAGTGTCTCACCCTCCTGAGACAATCTGGTCATGGAACGTGTTGAGCACCGAGAAGCGAGCGCAAGTCCTCGGTTGCCTCGTCGAGGGGATGAGCATACGAGCGACGGTCCGAGCGACGGGCGTGGCGAAGAACACCATCGTGAAGCTGCTCGCAGACCTCGGTCGCGCAGTGCACCGCCTACCAGGACGCCACCTTCGCAACCTCGACGTCGCGCGCGTTGAGGGCGACGAGATCTGGTCGTTCTGCTACGCGAAGCAGAAGAACGTGCCCGAGGAGTTCCAGGGCACGCCCGGCTACGGCGACGTGTGGACGCTGGGTCGCGATCGACGCCGACACGAAGCTCGTCGCCTCCTACCTCGTCGGCGAGCGCACCACCGAGGACTGCTACACGTTCCTGGCGGACCTTCGCGACGCGGCTCTGCCGGCAGCCGCATCCAGCTCACGACGGACGGCCTCGGGCATCTACCAGCCCGTCGGTCGGACGCCCTCTGGCGGGACAACATCGACTACGCGCATGTCGTCAAGGACTACAAGGGCGCGACCGGCCGAGGAAGCCCGCCGTTACACGCCCGCGCGACGTGCACCAGCGATCGAGAAGCACACGATCTCGCGGCAACCCCGACGAGGCGTTCGTCAGGACCAGCTATGTCGAGCGTCAGAACCTCACGATGCGGATGGGGATGCGCCGGTTCACCCGGCTGACCAACGGGTTCAGCAAGAAGATCGAGAACCACGCCCACGCGATGTCGCTGCACTTCATGCACTACAACTTCTGCCGGGCCGCACCAGACGCTCAGCGGCAAGGGCGGCGGCCAGATCACCCCCGCGATGGCGGCCGGGTCGCGACCCACCCGTGGTCGACTGACCCAACTCGTCGAACTGCTCGAGTCAAACTGACCCACTACCCATTGCTCACGCCTCGGGCCTATTCTTGCTAAGTGCGGCGAAAGCTGTTCCGAGTCTCGGCCAACGGACCGATCCACTCGGTGAGAACGCCGTGCCGGGCATGTGTCCTGCCCGACTGGCCGCAGCTCTGCCCCGAGTGCACTGCCGGGCTTGCCCACGCCGACGCGACCGAAGTCCTCGGGCCGAAAGGTGTCAACGACGCACCGCAACTGATCTGGCGGTGTGCGTACTGCGACCACGTCGGCAAGACGTAACGGCTTCCGCGCCAGATCTGCCGATCGGGACGCGCTACGCCACGCGTGCAGGACGTACCAATCGACCAAGTTGAGCGCTTCTGGGAGAGGCGATTCCCGAACGCCGACGTCGAGGCGTGCCCGATCGGTGAAAGAGGTCACCCCCAGAAGATGCCGGTGCGGTCCGCGTCGATCTCGTCGAGCAGCTCGTCGAGGGACTCAGTCGGCGCGCTTGGTTCGTAGAGGTGGAACTTCAGGTTGCGGTCGCGCCAATAGAGCGTCCAAATCCTCTTCGACCGCGTGTACCGGAGGCGAGCGATCGGGAAGCGGGTCCAGCTGGGGTCGCCGCCGGGACGCCACGGCGGTCGGCACTCGAGGATCGTGATCGACACCGGGGTCACGTCGACCTCGATGCGGTACTGATCCAACAACTCCGGCCGGTTCCGCTTGTTCGCCCAGAGCAGAACTCGATGGACGTCGGTCTCGGGCACCACGACCGGGAAGCTACCCCGACCGAACCGCGTCAGATCAGTGATGCTCTGAACGAGACGACGTTGATGGTCATCGTCACGACGGGCCGTCGAGGACGTCGCCCATGATGTCGGCGGATTTCCGGTCCCACTCGGGTCGACCGTCGACGTAGATGTTGGTGACCGTCAAGCTCGAGTGACCGAGGCGGTCGCGTACCGACGGCAACGGGACACCGGCGCCGACGAGCATCGTGCCGTGGAAGTGACGCAGGTCGTGCAAGCGGACGTGCGCGCCGTCGTCGACGGCCTTGTCGATCTGGCGCCATGCGTAGCTGAAGCGATCGGGTGGCACCGGATGCGTTCCTTCGACGTTCTCGCGCCACACGTACGCGTCGGCCGGATACGGCACGCCGCACGCGAGCGCGGCCTCGACGTGACGTCGCCGCATCTCCCGTAACGCCTTTGCGGTGCCGGCGTCGAGCGCAAGGAAACGCTCGGCGTGCGTCTTCGTGTCCTTCGTCTCGAGTCGCGCGCCCGTCCTCTTGCCGGAATGGTTCTCGTCGCTGCTCACGACCGCGGAATCGATCCGAACGGAACCCTGCTCGAAATCGATCGCACTCCACCGCAGCCCGGCGAGCTCGCCCCGGCGCGCACCGATCGCGACGGCCATCCCGCGAAGACACCGAGATCGGGGTCCTTCGCTTCCGCGGCGGCGATCCTCGACGCGACATGCTCCGGCTCCGGTGAGCGCGGATTCCACTTCGGTCCCTTCGGCACCCGTGCCCGTTCGACCGGCGACATCGGCAAGTAGCCCCAACGCACTGCAGCACTGAACATCGCGGACAGCACGGTGCGACACCCACGGACCGAACGGACGCCGAGCGGCCTCTCTCCGTCACGCAGCTTTCCGTACCACCGCTCGACGTCGACGGTTGTCACCGACGAGATGCGCTTCCTCCCGAACTCGGGCAGCACCCGGTTGTCGAGCCAATACCGGTAGCCGATGCGCGTCGACGGCGAAAGGTCGCGCGCGGCCGCGTCCCACCACTGCTGTGAGAGTTGGAGAACGGTGAGGGACCGCGACGGCCCGGTGCGGCCGTGCTCGACGTCGATCAGGAGCTGCGCGTGCGCCTTCGTCGCCTCGCGGCGCGACACGCCGGTGAGGGTTCGGCGTGCGTATTCGTCGCGTCCGCGGGCGTCTCGGCCGGCGTACACGACGAGTTGGTACGACGTGCCGTTGGGGCCTCGCCGTTCTCTGATCGACAGCGTTCTTCTCCCAGTTCCATGCCAAATACCATGCCAAGGCCCTGGGAGGCTACGAGTGGCCAGAGACAAGATCAAGCCGATCTTGCCTCTGACCTGCTCGTTTGTGGCGGAGGGAGTGGGATTTGAACCCACGGTGACTTGCGCCACAATGGTTTTCGAGACCATCCGATTCGGCCGCTCTCGCATCCCTCCGGGCGAGATGTTACGGGATCGGGGTCAGCGTCTCGATCTGAAGAACGCGGTGAGCTGCTCGCCGCACTCCTCCGCACGGATCCCGGCGACCACGTCGATCTCGTGGTTGAGCCGCGGATCGGCGGCGAAGTTGTAGAGGCTGCCCGCGGCGCCCGCCTTCGGGTCGGCCGCCCCGAACACCAGCCGATCGACGCGGGCCGCCCACGCCGCGCCCGCGCACATCGGGCACGGTTCGAGCGTCACCACCAGGCAGTGGTCGGTCAGGTGCCAGGTCCCGGCCGCGTGCCGCGGCCTCCCGGAGGGCGACGATCTCGGCGTGCGCGGTCGGGTCGTGATCACGTTCGCGGCGATTGTGGGCGCGGGCCACGATCTCGCCCGTCGACAGCCGCACGACGATCGCGCCGACGGGCACGTCGTCGTGTTCGAGCGCGAGCGCGGCCTGTTCGAGCGCGGCCTGCATCCAGCGGTCTTCGTCGGCCCGCCGGTTTTCGTCGGTGTCGTGCGGTGCGGCCATCTGCGCCGCAGGCTACGGGCCGCGTGGGCTCAGGGCATGAACGTGTCGAGGAAGCTGTTCGTGAAGATGCGCGCCGGGTCGTACGCGTCGAGCGCGGCCCGCGCGTCGGCGAACTTCGCCCCGGTCGGCTGCCCGGCGTCGATCGCGGCGGGAACGGTGGTGCCGAGCATCGTCGTGTCCGACCACCCCGCGGTGGTCGAGTACGCCCAGCCCTTCGACCACTCCGGCCGCACCGTTGCGTACGAGCCCGAGTAGTTGGAGAAGATCCACTGTTCCATCTCCCGGTAGAACTGCGCCGCGTACGGCGTCCCGGGGATGGTGAGGATGTCGACCCACACCGCGACGTCCCACTCGGGGTGATCGGGCCGCGGTCGCAGACCGGAGAGCAGCGGCGGGCCTGCGACCGCGACGTCGACGTCGGTCGTCTTGTCGAGGCCGGTCACGCGGATCTCGACCGGGCCGTTCATCGGGAACTTGCCCGCGGACTGATACGCGGTGAGCTTCGACTGGTAGGTCGTCGCGAACTCGTTCACGACGCGCTGGATGTTCGCGCGGGACGTGATGATTGCGTAGCCGTTGGCGGTGACCCGCAGTGTCGACGGCTTGACGTACAGCAGCGAGTTCTTCGACCAACCCCAGATGTCCCACGTGCCGGTCGTGATGAGGCCCGCGCCGACGACGGCGATCTGGGTCGCGCCGAACGTCGGCGCGAGCGACGGGGCACCGCCGATGATCTCCGACACGAGCGTTGACTCGTCCGTGCTCAGGCTGTCGGAGAACGAGTAGTTGTACGGGCTGTTGACCTGCTTGGAGAACAGCGGCTTCGACGGCGTCACCGTCCACACCTTCACCCACGGCGTGTTCGTGAACGGGAACCAGATGGCCTCGACCCGGCCCGAGCTCGAGATGTAGTTGGAGAACTTGCGCGAGTACGTCGACGACGCCGGCGCGAAGAGATTCGACCACCCGATGTCGAACCAGCTCTGGCAGCGCAGCCGGTAGTTGGTACGGACCTGGAGCGTGGCCGACACGATGAATGCACGCCCGACGTGGGTGAGCAGCGCCTGGCACGCGGCGGTCGAACGGGCGAAGGTCTTCAACACGTACTGCGACGTGCCGCTGTCCCAGACGACGGCGGTGATCGACGTGATGAGGTTGCTCAACGATCCGTACGAGGATCCGTTGGCGCGGGTTTCGCCCGTCGCCGGGATCGCGGCGCCGTGACCGTTGATCGCGAGCACGCCGCCGAGGGTCAGGTCTCCGGGCGCGGGAGTCGCGGTCAGGCCGTATCCGGCCGTTTCCAGTTGCGTGAGCAACGACTCCATCGTGACGCCGGTCTGCGCGGTGACCGTCGCCGGGCTACCCGACGCGATCGACACCGAGGTCAGGTATTGCGTCGTGTCGACGAGCATGACGTTGGCGCCGGTCGAACCCGGCGTGAACGTCAGCGGCGACCAGTTGTGCATCATGCCGCGCGGCCGCACCTTGTAGAGGTTGGCGTTCGCCCAGTTCACGACCGCGACGACGTCGGCCGGGGTCTTCGGCGCGCACGTCCAGGCCGCGTCGACCGCGATGTCACCCGCCCAGTTCTTGTACGCCTGCTGGTACAGCGAGATCGTCGAAGGGAAGTTCGGCGGGGTAGCGGCACCGGCCGCGGGGACGCGGAAGGCGGGCACCCAACCGGTGAGTCCCATCGCCGCGGTTCCGGCGGCGGCACCCGCGGCCGTTCCGAGGAACTTGCGGCGCGACCACCTCGCCGATTCGGCCGAATCGCCCACGTCGAGATTGCTGTTGTTCGAAGCCGTCATCGTTGCCCCCCGTCGAACGGACGCGACGCCGGGCCGGGTGACGCCGCGGGCTCATTGTGCAAGGATCACGATCCCGGGTCGATGGTCAGCGGCAACCGATCCGCAGCACCCGGGTAGTCCAGGGCACAGGGGGGCCAGCCATGGGCGTGGACGATCGCGTGCGATCTCCGGGCGAGGTCGCCGACGAGCCATTCGTGCATCGCGTCGCCGAGGGCCTGCTGGCGCGGCTGCCCGAGATGATCGACGAACTGCGCACCCGCCTCACCCGAGAGGACCACTACTACGCGGGCGCGAGCGAGGCACTGCGCGCCGGAGATGCGCCAGACGATCGCGGAACAGCTCGCGCAGCTCGTCCGCGCGCTCGCGGGATACGAACCGCTCGACTTCGACCTCCCCCGCCGCGTCGCGCGGCGACGAGCCGACCAGGGTGTTCCGATGGCCGCGTTGCTGCACGCCTACCGGCTCGGCGGTGAGGTGATCTGGGAGCACGCGGTCGAGGTGACCGGAGGTCTCGGCGACACCGTCGAGCACGGTCAGGTCCTCAACGCCGCGAACGCGTTCTTCTCGTTGACCGACCGCTACTCGGAGGTGATCCGGGCGTCGTTCGAAGACACGGTCCGCGATCGCTTCCGGTGCTCGCAGCAGGCCCGTGCCGCGCTGCTCGACGCGCTCTTCGACGGCGGCCGGGAGTCGCTCCCGCTCACCGCCGACGTCGCCCGCATCCTCGACGTTCCCGTGCGCGCGCAGTTCGTCGCGGTCGCGGCCGACGTGACCGAGGAAGGCGACGACGGGCTCGCCGACATCGAGGCGCGCTTGCGGTCGATGGCAATCCGGTCCGCGTGGCGGCGCCGCAGTGAGCGGCAGTTCGGGGTGGTCGTGCTCGACGGCGACGCGCAGCGCCGCGTCCGAACGGCTCGCGGAGACGCTCGTGGGACGTTCCAAGAGTCGTATCGGGTTCAGCCCGTACTTCGGCGACCTCGGCGACACCGCGGAATTCGTGAGTCTCGCCGACGTCGCGGCGCGCCGCGCTCGATCCGCTCGAGACGGGAGTGTCGCGTTTCGACGACCGTCCGCTGGCGACCGTCGTCGTCGCGAACCCGGAGATCGCGGCGCGCGCCGACCCGCGCGGTCCTCGGTCCGTTGTTGCAGCTCGACCGCGCGGAACGAAGCGCGGTCCTCGAGACGCTCCGGGCGTGGCGCGACGCGGGCGGCTCGACCGCGCTCGCGGCCGAGCGCCTGTTCTGTCATCGCAACACGGTGCGCAATCGGCTGCAGCGGGTCGAGGCGATGACCGGTCGTTCGCTCGACGAACCGCTCGGCTGTGCCGAGGTGTGCATGGCGCTCGACGCGATGACCTTGCTCGGCGACGAGGCGTGGGGTTGACCTTTCGGTCAACGCCCCACGCTCGCCTTCGTGATGACGTCGGCCGGGGTCAGTCCTCGGCCAGCATCGTGTAGATCTCCTTGCGGGCGCGCGTGAGGATCTCGATCATCCGATCGACCTGCGTCTGGTTGCCCGACGCGATCACCTGCTTGGACGCGACGAGGAGTTGGCGCAGCGCGCCGCGGAACTCGCCGACGCCGCGCGTCGTTGCGGCCGGCGATCTCCCACGGAGTGCCGCCCGCTTCTTCGACCCGCTGGCTCGCTTCGGCGCGTCCCGCGTCGGTGATCTCGTAGACCCGCTTGCCGTCGCGCTCGCCGGACCGGGCCAGGCCCTCGTCCTCGAGCAGTTGCAGCGACGGGTACACGGAGCCGGGACTCGGACGCCACGCGCCCGCGGTCTTCTCTTCGAGGCGCTGGATCAGGTCGTAACCGTGTCCGGGCTCCTCGGCGAGGATGGCGAGCAGCGCGGTGCGGATGTCGCCCCGGCGCATACGGCCGCCCCGGCGGCGGCCTTCCCAGCCCTCGTCCGTCGTGGTGACGGCGCCGGTGGCCTCGATCTTGTTCTCGGAAGTCTCTCATGGTTGCTCCTTCGGTGTCGACATATGTCGACGTGTTGCGATATATCGTAACTGATCGAGATAACGGTCGCAACCCGCCGTTGATTCCGGGATTCCCTCCGAAATCGACCGAAATGCTGGCGAGCCGGGCCGATGGGTCGATGAGTCGTTATGGGACGTCAACTGGCCTCGGTTCACCGGGCACAAGAGCTACTTCTGGCCGATCGGACGATGAAGAGCGTCATCGCCGAGCTCGAGACCTGCTTCGGCGTGAGCTCGACCGACGCGATCGCCGCGATCGTCGTCGGCCGCGCGCTCAACCGCGCCGAGGCGGCGGCGAACGCGCCCGCCCCGAGGCCGGCGCCGCGCCCACGCGCACCCGGCGCACACCCGTCACCGTCTGACCAAGGCGTCACGGCCCGGGCCGGTCGCCCGGTCCGCACGCGGGTTGGCTACGGCCGCGCGCCCATCGGGACGAGATCGGGCCAGTAGTAACTGACGAGCTCGACGTACGCGCCGGTATGCGGTGCGTCGATCATCATCCCCGGCCCGACGACGATGCCGACGTGATGGTTGGTCGGACCGGTCGCACCGAAGAACACGAGATCGCCCGGTTGCAACTGGTCGAGCGGGACGTGCGGGAACGCGTCGTACTGCGCCTGTGATCCGTGTTCCATCGTGACGCCGGCTTGCGCCCACGCCATCATCGTGAGGCCCGAGCAGTCGAACGAATCCGGCCCGGCGCCGGCGTAGACGTACGGCTTGCCGATCTGCGCGTACGTGTAGTCGACCGCGGCCGCCGCGCCGCGACTCGGCGGCGGCGAGGTTGCCGCCGCCCGGTCGCGTCGCCGACCCCACCCGGGACCCGACGAGCCCGTGCCGTTGTGCTCGCGCGTCGCGCTCGCGGCCTGCGGCCGCTGGCGCGGCCGCTGCTTGTTGCGCCGCGATCCGGGCCCGTTCCGCGGCCGCGGCCGCGGCTGCGGCCTGCGCCGCGATCTTCGCGGCGAGCGTCTTGATGTTCGGCCTTGGTCGAGTCGAGCATCTTCTGCATCGACGCGTTGACGTGCTCGACCTCGCGTTGCGCGCTCTGCTCGGCCCGGGCCTGGTCCTGCGCGGCGGCGAGTTGGCCGGCGAGATCGTCGTGCTGTGATTGCAGCGTCGCGTCCGTCAGCTGGAGCACGTGGAGCACGCGCATGTCCTGCGCGGCGGCCGCGTCGCCGTAGGTCGCCTTCGAGGCGAGATCCGTGACGCTCGTCGCGTTCATGTCGAGCGGGTCGACGTTGCCGACGCCCATGTAGAGCAGCGCGGCGCGGCTCCCGAGTTGATCGCGCAGCTGTACCGCCGACGACTTCGGTCGCGGCGATCTGCTTCTGGGTCGCCGCGATCTTCCTGATCGCGGCCGCTTCGGCCGCTTGTGCCTGCAGGTACTGCTCGTCGAGCACGTCGGCGCGCGCGCTGTTCGCGGCGATCTGTTGTTCGAGCTTCGTCGCCTGCGCGGTCGCGCTCGCGAGGTCGTCCTGCGGCGACGCGTGCGCGGGAGTCGCGGCGAACCCGAACATCGCGCGATACGACGGCGACGGTCAGCGCGACGCCACGCATCGCCGCGTCCGATCGGGTTCGAGTATCGAGCGCTGCCCCCCACACCCCTCAGGTCGACAAGTGGGTACGCCGTATTGAGCCGGATTATCCCGGCGAAACGGACAACCGTCGGAAGTCGCCGCGGCGGGCTAGGAGCCCTTCTTCCCGTCGATCGTCTCCCGGATGAGATCGGCGTGACCGGCGTGCCGGGCGACCTCCTCGATGAGATGGAGCAGCACCCAGCGGCGGTTCAGCCCGGTCGCGGGCGAGAGGGCGTCGAGATCGTGAACCTCGGCCAGGATGGCGCGGTTCTCGGCGATGATCGCTTCGTAGAAGGCTCGGATCGACGCGACGGAGTCTCCCGGCTCGATCCGGAATTCGCGCTCGTCGGGCGGTGGCCACAGCCCTTCGATGTCGCGGCGGGCGATCTCGAGCTGGAACCATCGGCGCTCGACGTACGCGACGTGCTTCACCAGCGTGAGCATGCAGAAGTCGCTGACCGTCGGATGGCTTGTCGCCTCTGCCTCGGTGAGCCCGTCGAACTTGCGGAGCAACGACGCGCGCTGTTCGTCGAGGAACATCGCGAGTCCGCTCAACTCGTCGGGTGGACCCTCGAATGCGACCGGCACGATGCCAGCTTCGCACTTGCTCCGCGCCGTCGACGCGCTGGCTCAGCGGCTTCGTACGGATGTCCGAGTCCGTCGGCCTCCGCGGCTGCTTGCTCGGACCCGAGCGCCGTCGCGACCGCCCGGGAGCGGCTCCTCGAACGAGCCATCGACTCCCTGACCGAGCACGGCGTCGGCGACCGAGTCGGGGTGCAGGAGGCGTTCGACCGCTACCTGGCCGCCTCCCGGTCCTGGCGCGGCGCGGCGCGGCGGCCGACCCCGTCGATCCCTGACCGGACAGGATGGCTCCGGCGCCGGTCGGTGAGTACCGTGACGACCTGACACGCACGTCATGTACCGAGCCGCACCGGGGGTCCTGTGGAGCTGCCGAAGATCATCAGCGTCGACGACCACGTCGTCGAGCCCGCGCACGTGTGGCAGACCTGGCTGCCCGAGAAGTACCGAGAGCGCGGCCCGCGCGTCGAGCGCAAGCGCTGGGGGAAGTTCCGGCTGAAGAAGGGCGCCAAGTACGAGATGACCGAGGATCCCGAAGGCGAGTGGGGTGACGCCTGGATCTACGAGGACAAGGTCATCTACGTACAGAAGAAGTTCGTCGCGATCCCGAAGTCGGCGACGACCGGCGACGACGTGTCGACCTTCGACAAGACGGTCATGACCATGACCGCGGTCACCTACGACGACATGCGCCCGGGCTGTTACGACGCCAAGGAGCGCAAGAAGGACTTCGAGATCAACTGGGTCGACGTGTCGCTGCCCTTCCCGACGTTCCCGCGGTTCTGCGGCCAGACCTTCATGGAAGCCGACGACCGCGAGCTCGCGCTCGCGTGCGTGGAGGCGTACAACAACTGGATGGTCGAGGAGTGGTGCGACCCGTCGATCGGCGTCAACATCCCGCTCTGCATCATCCCGCTCTGGGACCCGCAGCTCGCGGCGCGCGAGATCGAGCGCAACGCGGCGCGGGGCGTGCGCGCCGTGTGCTTCTCCGAGCTGCCGACGCGACTCGACCTGCCGAGCATCCACACCGGTCACTGGGACCCGATGTTCGACGTCTGCAACGACACCGGGACCACGGTGTGCATGCACGTCGGCTCGTCGTCGACCGATCCGTTCTCGTCACGGGACGCGCCCCCGGCGTCGGGAGCATGGTCAGCTTCAACAACTCGATGGCGTCGCTGGGCGACTACCTCTTCGGCGGGATCATGCACCGGTTCCCGAAGCTGAAGATCGCGTACTCCGAGGGCCAGATCGGGTGGCTGCCGTACGCGCTCGAGCGCGCCGACACGGTGTGGAAGGAGCACAACGCCTGGCAGAATTCCAAGCGCCTGTGTCCCGAGCCGCCGTCGACCTACTACTACGACCGGGTGTTCGGTTGCTTCACCTGGGACCGTCACGGTGTGAACTCGCTCGACGAGGTCGGCCGCAACAACATCTGCTTCGAGACGGACTACCCGCACACCGACACGACGTGGCCGAACTCGAAGGAGTACTGCGAACAGATGCTCGCCGGCGTCGACGACGAGCAGAAGTACAAGATCCTGCGCGGCAACGCGATCCGCATGCTCGAGCTCGACCGCGTTTGAGGGCAGCCCGCGCATACACGCCGACGACCTGACCGGTCGCGCGCCCTCAGGTCGCGCTATCCGGTCGAGGTCGTCGGCAGCGTGCAGTTGCCCGTGTCGTACGTGGTGAACACGCCGGCCCACGTCATCGAGAATCCGTACTTGCCGCTGTGTCCCGCGACGGTCGCGCAGGCGGCCATGCCGGTCTCGTTGGCCGTGATCGTGCCCGATGCCGACGCCGGGAGGACGCTGGACGGCGGGTAAGCGAAGGTGCCGTTGCCCTTGAGGAAGAAGGTCGACGTGCCCTCGGTCCCGGTCAATGTCCCGCTGACGGTGATGCCCTTCGCGAGCGTCAGCGTTCCGGCGGCGGGGAGCGCCGCGAGCGGGCAGCTCGCCTTGATGGTGGTCGCGCCGAGCGCGAGCTTGACCGTTCCGGTCGCCTGGCCCTGCACGAGCGCGAGCGACGCGATGCCGAGCACGCCCGCGGCCGTCGTGCGCGCCGGGATCGCGAGCTTCCCGATCATCTGGTACGGCACCGCGGCCGTCCCCGTCTTCGGGTACGCGAAGCTCAGCCCGCCGGCGAGCGTCGCGATCTGGGCGGCCCCGATCGTCGGACCGACGCTCATCGCCGACTGACCGCACCCGTTGGTCCCGGCTGTCGCGGTCGGTGCTTTCACCGCGGCCGACAACGACGTGAGCGCAACGCCTGCGAAGAGCGCGGTGGTCGACGTGCTCGCCACCTGGACGACGGCCTGTCCGTCGTTGGTGGACGTGAGGGTTCCGGCGGTGGCCGTGGTCGCGCCGGGGAGGGCCACGGTGAGCGGACCCTTGTAGACCGGGGATCCGGCCACGACCGAGAAGCTGAACGCCCCGCCCGACAACGGCAACTGGCCGAAGAGCGCGATGGGGTTGGCGTCCTGGGTGATCGTCGCGCCGGTGATCCCGCCCGGTCCCGTCGGGAACGTCGCCGAGACCTTCCCGGCTCCGCCCGCGGCGGGCGTCGACGCGAGGTGCCACGCCGCCGAGCCGTAGGTGAGCGACAACGAGCCGAGCGGCAGCGCGGAGAACAGCGAGACGGCACCGGTGGTGATCGACCCCGAGGTGACCGCTCCGGTCGCATCCGTGACCGCGAGCGACACCGAACCGGCTCCGGTCGCGCCGACGATCGCGGGGCTCCCGGACCAACGGTGTGTCGAGGTGCTGTAAGCGAGCGCGAGCGACGTCCACGTCACCGCGCCGGCGAGGTCGACCTTGCCGATCTTCACCGACCCGAGCGAAAGGTTGCCCGTCGCGTCATACGCGATGAGCGCGGTCAGCGTCGTGGTAGGCCCGGAAGTCGGGTGCACCGTTCCCTTCGCCGTCCACTGCGCGTTCTTGATGTTGAGGCTCATCGACGTGATCGACGCCGACAGCAGCTGGGCGATCGACGCCGCGCCCGGGACCGTGACCGTCGCCGACTTCAGCCCGGCGGTCGCGGACTCCGCGAAGTTGAGCGTCGCCGGGACAGCCCCGAGGATCCCCGGAAGGAGCACCGGCACAGTGCCGTTGACGACCCCTCCGCTCTGCGGGCTCAGGGTGACGGCGCCGTTCATCAGGAGCCCGAACAGGCGCGCGCCGGCGGGCGGGGTGCAACTCACGTTGGCGGCGGTGAGGCTCCACGAGAGCGGTCCGTTGCACAGCGTCGACGTGTTCGTCCCCTGGGTGACGGTCACCGAGCCGCCCGACGGGACGGTCGCCGTCTTCGCCCCGGTGTCGATCACGACCGCGGACAATCCGCCGGGAGGGTTGAGGCCGAGGCCGTCGAGCGTCGCCGGCACAGTGGTCGCGAACCGGCCGGGGTTCGGCGAGCTGAAGCAGCCCGAGAACAGCCAGGCGCCGGCCGGGGTCGACGTCTGGCTCTGGCATCCGAAGCCGGTCGACGTCGTCGGCAGGACGCAGTTGCCGGTCGCGTACGGCGTGAACGCGCCGGCCCACGTCATCCCGAACCCGTAGAGGCCGGTGTGGCCGGTCACCGCCGCGCACGCGGTCAGTCCGACTTCGTTGACGACGACCGTGCCCTGCGCGTTCGCCTTCACGAGCGGAACCGGCGGGTACGCGAACTTCGCCGGGCCCTGGAGGAAGAACTCCGCGTCACCTTCGGTCCCGGTCAGGAGACCGTTCACGGTGATGCCCGTCGCGAGCGTCAGCGTCGAGGGGTTCGGCAGCTTCGGCAACGGGCACTTGTTGGTGAACGTCCCCGCGCCCAACGCGAGCTTTACGGATGCCGTGGGCTGGCCTTGCAGGAGACCCGCCGACGCGACGCCGAGCGCGCCGCCCCCGGTCTTCCACGTCGGGACGGTCAGCTTCCCGGCCAGTTGGTAGAACGCGCTGCCGGACGTCTTGGGATACGCGAGGTTCAGCCCGCCCTTCAGAGCCGCGATCTGCGCGGTGCCCGTTCCCACCTGCGGACCGACGTTCATGCCGGCCGACCCGCACGCGGTCGTGCCGTCCGTCGCGGTCGGCGCCGTGACCGCGGCCGACAGCGACGTCAGCGTCACCCCGCCGAACAGGCCCGTCTTCGCGGTCGCGGCGATCTTGATCTTCGCGGCCGCGCCGCCGGTCGAGGAGAGGGTCGCGGGTGTGGCACCGGCGCGTGCGCCGGGGAGGTCGACCGTCAACGAACCCGAGTAGACGGGCTTCATCGCGGCGACCGAGTACGCCAACGACGCCGCGTGCGCCGGGAGCTGACCGTACAGATCGATCGGTGATCCGTCCTGCGTGATCGTCGCGCCGACCACCGCGCCCGCGGTCACGGGGAACGTGGCCGACAAGGTGCCGCCGTCGCCGCTCGGGTCCGGCGTCGAGGTCAGCGCCCACGACGACGACCCGTGCGTCAGGGTGAGCGAACCGAGGGGCAGCGCCGCGAACAACGATTCCGCTCCGACGCTGATCGCCCCCGCGCTGATCGCGCCGGTCGCGTCGTTCACGGTGAGACTCATCGTCCCGGGCGCGGGCGCTCCGGCCACCGCGGGAGTACCGGTCCACGAGGATGTCGCCGGGTTGAGGGTGAGCGCGATGCCCGACAGGTTCATGACGCCCGCGACGTCGAGGTTGCCCATCGTCAACGTGCCCGCGGACAGGTTGCCGCCCGCGTCGTAGCTCGTGGTCAACTTCAGGGTCGTCGATGCTCCGGCCGACGTCGCGACCGTGCCCGTCGCGGTCCAGGTGCCGGTCGACGCATCGAGCGTCATCGACGCGATCGTCGCGGTGACGAGGCCGCCGATCGACGCCGGCCCCGGGGTCGTGACCGATGCCGACGTCAGCCCGCCCCCGTCGGACACGACGAAGCTCAGTGTCCCCGCGGGCGCGCCGACGATTCCCGGCAGGCGCACCGGGGCCGAGCCGTTGACCGTTCCGCCCGTCTGCGGTGTCAGCTTGACCGGACCGGTGGCCGCGAGCCCGAGGACGTGGCCGCCGTGCGCGGCGCAGCTGACGTTGGCCGCGGTGAGGTCCCAGCTCAGCGCGCCGTCACAGAGCGGTGTCGAGGCGCCGCCGATGGTCAGCCCCACGTTCCCGCCGGCCGGGACGGTGAGCGTCCCGGCATTCGTGTCGATCGCGACCGTCGACGATCCGCCCGCCGGGTTCAGGTCGAATCCGCTGAGCGTGGCCTTGGTGGTGCTCGTGTACTGACCGGGGCTCGGTGAGTTGAAGCATCCGGAGAAGCGCCACTCGCCGACCGGGGTCGAGGTCTGGGTCTGACACCCGTACGTGTATTGGTCGGCGCCGCTGGTCGGCGACGTCGCGTAGTCGGTCGAGACGACGACGTCGTAGAGGCCGGTCGCGGTCGGACCGACCTGGGACGACGCGTCGGGCGCGTCGAGCGTGAGCTGCGTCGGGCTGACCACGCTGACCGCGGTGGCCGAAAGATGCGAGCCCCCGCCCGTCGGGACGAAGTCGACGCCGGTGACGGTGTCCGTTCCGAGCAGCGTCTGGAATCCCGTGCCGGTCACGGTCACCGCGTCGCCGCCGTAGATCTGCCCGCCCGTCGGCGCGACGCCGGTGACCGTGAGCGCGTCGTTGACGGGCACCAGCGGTGAAGTCGTGGTCCCGTTCACGGCCACGCTGTCGATGGTCCCCGCGGCGTTGATGGTCACCGCGTCGGCGGCGGTCGGGTCGTTGGCCGCGAGGCCGTGCACGGTGAGCGCGTACACGCTCGACGCGTTGGCCGGCAGCGGGTCGACGCAGTTGGTGATGCATGCGCCCGCATCCACCGAGAACGACGCGTCGGACGGACCGGCGGGCGCGCTCACACTGATGCCCGAGACCGGGTCCTTGTCGATGTTCTTCACCGTCACGTCGATCGTGCCGGTGGAGCCGACCTGCACGACGTCGGTCTGCAGCGTCGCGGTCAGCGACAGGTTGCCGGGAGGAGTGACGGTGGTCGACGCGGTGCTCGTCTGCCCGTTGACGGTCGTGACCTTCAGCGAGACCGTGTACTGGCCGCCCTTCGCGTACGTGTGCACCGGGCTCTGCGTCGACGACGTCTGCCCGTCGCCGAAGTCCCACGCCCACGACGTGATCTGCAGGTCGGACAGCGTCTGGTCGGTGAAGGTGACGGTGCGGTTGTTGCTCCCGATCACCTGCGAGAACGCGGCGTACGGGCTCGGCTCGAGCATCACCGGCGTCTCGATCTGCTCGCCGACCCACAACGGGGGGCCGGGGCAGATCTGGTAGCAGTTGAAGACCGCGGGAATGCCCGACCCGTCGTTGAAGCCGATGGCGCCGGTCATCAGCGTCCACGGAACCTGCTGACCCGCGGGCGTTCCGTAGTAGGGGCCGCCGGAATCGGGGATCGTGCACGAGTTCGTGTAGCGGCCGAAGTTGTAACCGCCGCTCGCGACGTAGCAGTTCGAGTCGTCGAGGCCGGGGGAGATGAGGAACTCGGTTTCGTAGCCCGAGATGTCGTTGCCCGTGTTGCCGTACGTGTCGCGCATCAACGGCTGCGGGTCGAACAGGTTGTTCCATCCGAGCTGCCACGCGGCCGGAGCGGGCTGGCCCACTTGACTGCCCGTGGTCCAGACCGCGCCGAGGTTGAACGAATGACCGGGATAGATGTCCTGGGCGGCGTAGGCATCCCCGGCCTGGCCCTGGTACGACGCGAGGTAGCAGGGGATACCGCCGGAGTTGGTGAGGTTGGGCCAGCCGCCGATACCGCTCCCGATACAGCTGACCGGCGCAGGCCCGGCCGGCAGGGCATATCCGCCCGCGGCGCCGGCGGACGCGACCTTCGTTCCGTTGCGCAGCTGGACGCCCTGGTGCTGCATCCGGCCGGCGGCGCGGCGCCTTGGTGAGAGCCCGGAGGAACGCGGCGTGCGAGATCCCCTTCGGGAACGCCGATACGGACGGCGTCGCCGCGGTCGCGGCGGGCGGGAGCAGTGTCACCATTGTCGGGGCCGCGGGCCGCGCTCGGTCGCGACGTCGCGGCCTGATCCGCGGCCCACGCGCCGGGCGCCGGGATGGCCACCAGCCCGACGACGACCAGACCGGCGGCGACAGTCGCCCACGGCGAACGACGCATCACGTTCTCCCCTGCTCAGTTGGTCGCGGCCCGTCCGAAGGAGCCGCGGAGACGCTTGCGCCGATGCCGCCCGATCGACACCACCCGCGTTCGATCGAGCCGCCCAAGCTCACGCACGGTGACATTACATGTGCGCCTGGTTCGACCGACAATCTTCGCGGCGCGGCGTCGGTCCAATGTGGCGCGTGTGTCGGGTGTGCCTCGTGCCGGTTGCGCGGGTCGACAGCGACGGATCGGCGCGCGAGCCGGCGTCGATCGAGGTCCCCGTCCAGTAGTTGTTCGGTCGATCCGCGAACATCCGCAGTCGCGCGACGTCGGCTGCACCACGACGACGATCATGGTCGAGGTCGACGACGCCGACGCGCACGACGCGCGTGCCGACCTCGAGGGTCATCAGTGGCACTTCCAGGAGTCACACGAACAAATCCGCGCCCGCGGAGGCGCAGTGCCGGCTCAGAACCGTCAACAGCCCAACGGCGGGGAATCGTCGTAGATCGTGCGTTGAGCGGAGTGCCTGGGACTGTTTTCGAACCCTCCCGAGGCCTTGGAGAAGCTGTTCGAACTCGTCGAGGGGAAGGAAAGCGTCGTGACTCTTGGTTGCCCGCTCGCGTGACCCGCCACGCCGACGGTTGTCCTCACTCAGCGTTCGACGGTAACGCGCAGGAAGGTCGCGGGGATGGAGGTCGCTTGGCCGTTCGTACTCTGGTTCTGCTCGTTGAACAGAACTTCGAGCTCATGGAGTAGCTCGTCCGCACGTCCGCTCGCCTCGGCTGCTTCGAACGCGTTCATCGTCGGGCCGTAGTAGTTCCGGAACACAGCAAGGAACGCTGAAGGTGGCGCCGCGGTCTCGAAGACGAACGTGTCGCGCTCGCAGTGGATCTTGTCTTCGCCGACTCCAGCAGAAGTAAAGCGTTCGACGACGTTGTCGACGATTCCCCACGTCATCGGGCTGACGAAACCTTCGGGCGGGGGTGGCGAATACGCCGAACTGATCTTCAGTATCTGTGCTACCAACGTCGGGTCGCCGGGAATCCAGTTGCCCATGATGATCCGGCCGCCCGGTCGTGTCACGCGCACCATCTCCTTGGCCACATCGAAGGGGCGCGGAGCAAACATCGCGCCGAAGAAGCTCATCGCGACATCGAACGCCTGGTCGTCCAGGTCGGCCATGTTGCAGGCGTCGCCTTCCCGGAAGCTCAGGTTCGTGAGGCCCTCTTGCTTGGCCCGCTGGTTACCGGCCTCGACGAGGTTCTGCGCGATGTCGAGACCCAACACATCGGCCCCGAGGCGAGCGGCGGGAACGGCCGTCGTTCCGTCGCCACAGCCGACGTCCAACACCTTGAGCCCTTTCGTGATGCCGATTCGATCGACCAGTGCCGCGCCGCTGTCACGCATCGTCGCCGCGAGGCGAGTGAAGTCGCCCTTTTCCCACAGTGCCTTGTTCGGGTTCATGCGTTCGGTCTCCTGCTCGAGGAATTCGGCTGTGATGAGATGCATCGCCCGGTGAACGCGGCGAGGCGACTCTCTCGTCGGTGATGTTGTGTCGCTCGGATCGTCATGCAGATGCCGGGTGGCCAGCTCGACGGCTTCACGATCGCGGCCGTGCAGGATCAGCTGCTGCATGTCTCGCGCCCATCCAGCGGCCGCAGGATCAAGGCGTTTCATGCCGTCATCGTCGCTCATCGGTGTCGCGGCTGCATCGGGCAGACCACGCATTCATTGATTGCCCTGGCATGGGCTATTCGACCCATCAGGCTGGACACGCTCTTTGGTTCAAGGACCTTTCCGATGACCTGTATGAGTGCCCGTACCGGGCTCTGTGACGGCGGACGCGGCCGCGGCGTCGGCGCGCGGTCCTCGAGCACCTCGCGAGCCAGATGTCGGGTTCAAGCGCTTTGTGACCTGAGGCTCCGGAGGCCGCTACCGTCGATCCCCATGCCGACGCAACCCGGCGACGCCGTGAGCGAACACGACCCACTCGTAGCGGCGCGTGTCGCGCTCGCGCGCTGCGATTGGCAGAGTGCGTACGACGCGACCGCCGGGCTGCACGGGCTCGAGGCCGACCCGGCCTCCGAGGCGGACCGGCTTGATGTACTAGCGGACGCGGCTTGGTGGCTGGGCCGTCTGGATGAGTGCATCGATGCTCGCGAAGGGCGCGTATGCGCGTTACGACAAGCTCGGCCGGCAGCTGCACGCGGGACAGTGCGCGGTGTGGCTCTACGAGCATTACTGCTTCAAGGCGCGGCCCGCGATCGCCGGGGGCTGGTTACGCCGTGCCCGCCGTGCGCTCGAGAACGATCCGGACTCGGTCGAGTATGGCGCGCTGCGATTGCGCGAGGCCGAGACTGCCCACGGGTCCGGAGACCTGGAGGCGAGTGCGGCTGCGGCGCGCGAGGTCGTTGCTCTCGGCCGGCGTTTGCGGTCGCCCGATCTCGAAGCGGAGGCGCTCCAGACGCTCGGCCGGGTACTCATCGATGCGGGCGACCCGGCTGAGGGGTTGGCAACCCTTGACGAGGCGATGCTGTTCGCGGTCGAAGGTCGGCTCCGTCCCTACTCCACGGGGAAGGTGTATTGCAGTCTCATTAGCGCCTGCGAAGCGCTCGGCGATCTCCGCCGCGCGGCCGAGTGGAGCGAGGCGACCTCTCGCTGGGCGCAGCGCCATCCGCTCGCCGTGTTTCCCGGCTTGTGTCGAGTGCACCTGGCGTCGTCGTTGCGGTCGCGCGGCGAATGGGACGAGGCCGAGGAACAGGCAGCGCGCGCGTGCTCGGAGCTCGCGACGCTCAACGTGACGAACGCCGCCGCCGGCTATGCGGAGATCGGTGAGATCCGACGCCGGATCGGCGACCTCGACGGCGCCGAGGACGCCTTCCGCCGGGCCGAACATCTCTGCGGCCAGCCCCAGTCCGGGCTCGCGCTTCTGCGACTCGCGCAAGGAAACGTCGACGCGGCATTGGCGATCATCACTCGATCGCTCGACGAGATCACCTGGGACCGCCTGGCCCGCGCCCGGCTACTTCCCGCGCGCGCCCACATCGCGATCGCGGCCGGCGACGTTGCAGGCGCGACGGCCGCCCTCGACGAGCTCGAGTCCATCGCATCCGACTTTGCGAGTGCGGCGTTGACCGCGGCGACGCTGTCGGCGCGGGGCCGAATCCAGCTCGCGTCGAACGACCGAGCCGCGTGCGCGACGCTGCGCCAAGCAGCCGAACGCTGGCAGGAGCTCGGCGTTCCCTACGAGGTGGCAACGGCACGGATGCTGCACGGCGCCGCGTGTCGGCAGGCCGGCGATCTCGACGGTGCCGCTACATCGTTCGGAGCAGCCCGGGCCCTCTTCGAGCAACTCGGCGCGACCCTTGACCTCCGGAACTTACGCGACATCACGGGAACGACACGCGAGCTTCCTGCCGGACTCAGTCAACGCGAGCTCGAGGTACTGCGCCTCGTGGCAAACGGGATGACCAACAAGCAGATCGCAGGGGAGCTTTGTCTGAGTGAGAAGACCGTCGCGCGACACCTGTCGAACATCTTCACCAAGATCAACGTGACATCACGCTCCGCGGCTACCGCATTCGCGTTCGATCACCGCCTCGTGCGATGAATTCGGGTCAGGCATCGGAGCCGACCTGTAGGTCGGCTCGTCCTGCGTGCTCGTGGTGCGCGTAAAGCCGTTCGAAAGCGCACCGGAACGCGCTCTCTCGGCTTCGCCGCGATCGCTACGCACCTACTCTGGGTTTGAAAGCGGCTCATCCAGTGCCTGAGCCATCCGGCTCGGAACGTGGGCTCTGCCAGGGGCAGAACCTCGAACCGGAGCCGAGCGGAGGCGGGTGAAGGCGGTTACCAGTATGTGCGGTGGCTGAGAACGGAGTACGCGAGCACGTCGCCTGTGACGCCTTCGATGTTGGCCGGTGACGTGAATGGTGATGGCAGGACGGATCTGATCGCGGTCAATTACCGACTCGTCAACCAGCACCGGTAGCAGTTGGGTGATGCTTGCCAACGGCGGCGGTTTCAGTGCACCGCAGCTCTGGTCGAACCAGGCCTTCAACGGTACGAAGTCGATGTTGGCTGGTGATGTGAACGGTGACGGCAAGACCGATCTGATCGCGGTCAATTACGACGTGTCGACCAACACTGGTAGCAGTTGGGTGATGCTCGCCAACGGGCAGCAGTTTCAGCGCGCCGCAGCAGCTGGTCGAACCAGGCCTTCAACGGTACGAAGTCGATGTTGGCTGGTGATGTGAACGGTGACGGCAAGACCGATCTGATCGCGGTGAATTACGACGCGTCGACCAACACTGGTAGCAGTTGGGTGATGCTTGCCACGGGCAGCAGTTTCAGCCCGCGCCGCAGCAGTGGTCGAACCAGGCCTTCAACGGTACGAAGTCGATGTTGGCTGGTGATGTGAACGGTGACGGCAAGACCGATCTGATCGCGGTCAATTACGACGCGTCGACCAACACTGGTAGCAGTTGGGTGATGCTCGCCACGGGCAGCAGTTTCAGCGCGCCGCAGCAGTGGTCGAACCAGGCCTTCAACGGTACGAAGTCGATGTTGGCTGGTGATGTGAACGGTGACGGCAAGACCGATCTGATCGCGGTCAATTACGACGCGTCGAGCGAACACTGGTAGCAGTTGGGTGATGCTTGCCACGGGCAGCAGTTTCGAGCGCGCCGCAGCAGTGGTCGAGCAAGGCCTTCAACGGTACGGAATCGATACTGGCCGCGGACATCACTGGGGACGGGAGCGCGGATCTGATCGCGGTCAACTACAACTCGTCGACGCAACACTGGGAATACCTGGGTGATGCTGACGAGTGTGAGCATCGTAGGTGGCTTCGACGTGCCGCAGCAGTGGTCGAGCATGGCTTTCAATGGTACGAAGGCGATGTTGGCTGGTGACGTGAATGGTGACGGCAAGACGGATCTGATCGCGGTCAACTATGACGCGTCGACCAACACTGGTAGCAGTTGGGTGATGCTTGCCAATGGCAGCAGTTTCGAGCGCGCCGCAGCAGTGGTCGAGCATGGCTTTCAATGGTAACGAAGTCGATGTTGGCTGGTGATGTGAACGGTGACGGCAAGACGGATCTGATCGCGGTCAATTACGACGTGTCTACCAACACCGGTAGCAGTTGGGTGATGCTGTCCACGGGCAGCGGCTTCAGCGCGCCGCAGCAGTGGTCGAACCAGGCCTTCAACGGTACGAAGGCGATGTTGGCTGGTGATGTGAACGGTGACGGCAAGACCGATCTGATCGTGGTCAACTACAACTCGTCAACAACACCGGTAGCGGTTGGGTGATGCTTGCCAATGGCAGCGGTTTCAGTGCACCGCACCTCTGGTCGAGCATGGCTTTCAATGGTACGAAGGCGATGTTGGCTGGTGATGTGAACGGTGACGGCAAGACGGATCTGATCGCGGTCAACACCGGTAGCAGTTGGGTGATGCTCTCCAATGGCAGCGGTTTCAGGGCACCGCATCAATGGTCGAACATAGTCTTCAATGGTACGGGGACGATGTTGGCCGGTGACCTAAACGGTGACGGCAAGACGGATCTGATCGCGGTCAACTACAACTCGTTTACCAATACCGGCAGTAGCCGGGTGATGCTTGCCAATGGCAGCAGTTTCGAGCGCGCCGCAGCAGTGGTCGAGCATGGCTTTCAATGGTACGAAGGCGATGTTGGCTGGTGACGTGAACGGTGACGGCAAGACGGATCTGATCGCGGTCAACGCTGGCAGCACCTGGGTTGTCACGTCGACGGGAAGTGCCACAGACTCCAACCCCGTCGCCTTTGGCTCACCACAGCTGGCCTCCAGTTTTTGAGGTCGCGCCCTGCGGGCGCCGCAGTGGTGAGAGCGAGAGCGCCCGTTGCCATTAGCGCTACCACGAAGCACACGAGCGAGCTTTTCCGGCGCTACAGACCCAGGCTGGCAGGAAGGTGTTCGTCTCAATACGGGAATCCCGCACTACGGTGTTGTCGTTCGTCCACCCTGGCGGAAGAAGAGAATCGATGCCCCGCCATCGAGTGACGCTGAGGCGTGCCACGGCTGAGATCGTGGAAGCCGCGAACCCGTATCAGACGGCAATCGTCGCTAGCTGTAGTGCCCACGGTGGCGACGACGTGGAGATCGTGAATGTCGTCCCGGCCGTCGGTCGGCCGACGGTCTCGACCGGTTCGTCGAGGACAACGACGACCGTCAGGAAGACCGTGAAGAAGATGGCCAGGAAACACCGGCTGATGTCGTCGGAGACGCGGGCGAATTTAGGTTGGCCAAGAATCTCGTGAAGGCCCGCGCGGCGAGAGCGGCGAAAGCTAAGGCAGCGAAGAAGTCGATACGGAAGCGGCCATCCAAGAAGCGGTAGTTGTGGTGTTCCGGCCGACCGAGCGTGTAGATCCGCTTGAGGTGCCGCAGGAATTGGCGGGCCGATGCGTACTCGGCCAGCGTGATGTCGAATGGCAGGTCGGGGTGCCTTGCCGCGAGCACCCGGGCGAGTCACTCCTTCACGACGTCAGCATCTTCACGCAATCGTCGCAGCAAAGACCGGGTCGCCGTCGTAGTGCTCGACCAGTTGGGCAGCGAACCGCAACGCGTCTATGACCTTCTCGAAGTCGACGGTGCCGAGCAACTCGAAGATCGCATGAATGTCGCTGCTGGCGTCGGCAAACTCGGCCTCGTTTAGGAGCGCGCCATAGCTAAAGCAATCCGGACGACACGCGATGCTGAAGCCGTTCCCGAGCAGAAGGTGCCGGGTCTGGGGATGATCTGCTGTCTCTTGTATGGCATTCTCAAACGTCATGACGTCCACGAGCGACAAGGATGCCAGACGAGCCCGTCGACGCAACAATGGGAACGGTTCTAGCCTCGTTGCGGATAACTACGGCGCGGGCGGTGGATCGCCTGCCGGGCCGACGTCTCGCACGTAGGGTGACGTTGGTGCGGTCCGGTGCCCGAGAACGCCGCATCCACTCCCAGCCTGTCCACGTTCTCCGTCCCGGCGTTCACCATGACCTCGCACGAACCTCGAGCGATGCGCTTGAACCTGTGCGACGTGCGCCGGAGCGACTTCAGCGAGAGCGTCAGGTTCGGGACGACGTTCGACGCATCGCCGAACGCCGTGGAGTTCCCGTCGGTGAGTGAGCCGTGTTTCGTACTCGTCGTCAGTACGGAGCCGTTTGGACACGCGGAGACACGCGCGCTCGAGAGCCCCGATCCGCGTTCGAGAGGCGTTCCCTGTCGGCCACGCCGCGATTGCTGCAGTGCCGCCCGGGATTTGAAAGAGCCTCATCCGGTGTCCGATCGATCGGACACGGAACATGGGCTCCGACCAGGGGTGGAGGGTCGACACGACAGCGGAGCGGAGGGAGTGGGATTCGAACCCACGGAGGCTTGCACCTCACACGCTTTCCAAGCGTGCCGATTCGGCCGCTCTCGCATCCCTCCTGGAAGGAAGACCTTCCGGAAGGGGAGATGCTAGTGGCCCGCTCGCAGCATGTATCAGGCGACCCGGCGGCACTCGAGCGCTTCCGCTGAGAGCTGCTTCCTTCCGGACCTGACTCGGTTCACGGGCGCACGTCGCGCCGGACCCGATACCGCGCGAGCGGGCCGCTTGCAGACTACTGGGCATCGGTAAGGTGCACGCCGTGGCGTCGCACAGCCTGTACCGCAAGTACCGGCCGCAGAAATTCTCCGAGATGGTCGGCCAGGACCACGTCACGGCCGCGCTCCGCCACGCCGTGGTCGAGGACCGTGTCGGCCACGCCTACCTCTTCTCCGGCCCGCGCGGCACCGGCAAGACCACGACCGCCCGGCTCCTGGCGAGGGCGCTCAACTGCCTGAACCTCGGCGCCGACGGCGAGCCGTGCGGGGTCTGCGAGAACTGCGTCGCGGTCGCGGCCGGGACGTTCTTCGACCTCGTCGAGCTCGACGCCGCGTCGAACAACGGTGTCGACGCGATGCGCGAGCTCATCCAGAGCGTGCACCTCGGCGTCGGGGCGACGAGCCGCCGCAAGGTGTACATCATCGACGAGGTCCACATGCTCTCCGGGCCGGCGTCGAACGCGCTGCTGAAGACGCTCGAGGAACCGCCCGCGCACGTCGTGTTGGTGCTCGCCACCACCGACCCGCAGAAGGTGCTCCCGACGCTGCGCTCGCGCACGCAGCACTTCGAGTTCACGCTCCTCTCGCACGACCAGCTCGTCGGTCACCTTGCCGACATCCTCGGCCGCGAGGGCGTCGAAGCCGACCCCGAGGCGCTCGACCTGATCGCCCGGCGTGCGGGCGGCTCCGCCGCGACGCGCTGTCGTTGCTCGACCAGGCGCTCGCAGTCGGCGGCGGTCGCATCGACACCCAGCAGGTCCTGGCCGCGTTCGGCGGCGCACCGTTCGAACAGCGGCTCGCGGTGCTCGAAGCGGCCGCGGCGGAAGACGTCGCGGGCGCGCTCGTCGGCGTGCACGACCTCGTCGCGTCGGGCCACGACGTGCGCCGCGTCGCCGACGATCTCCTGCGCACCGTGCGCGACGCGTTCATCCAGGCCAACGCGTCGGGGCGCGTCCCCTACGACGGCGCGCCCGAGGAGTGCGCGCGGCTCGTCGCGCTGGCGAAGGAGATGGGCAACGCCGCGGTCGTGCGCGCGATCGAGATCCTCGGCGACGCGATCGTCGACATCCGCGGCCAGGCCGTCGCCGACCCGCGGCTCGTGCTCGAGGTCGCGGTCGTGCGCATCGCGCGCCGTGAGGCGCGCACGCGCGAGGAGACGTTGCTCGACCGGGTCGAGCGCCTCGAACAGCGCCTCGCCGAGCGGCGCGCGTGCCGAGCGCGCCCGTCACCGCGCGGCACCGCGGCCGCGCCCGCCCGCCCGCGCCGGTTCCCGGCGGTCCGGTGCTCGCCCGCCGCGAACGGGGCCCGAAGCCCGCCGCGCCGCGCACCCGCACCCGCGGCGCCGCCTGCGGCGCGTCGGCCGAGCCGGAACCCGCTCCCGCTACCGACGCCGCGCCGCCCGGCGCCGGACCTTCGCGCTCGACGACGTCATCGAGGCGTGGCCCGAGACCCTCGGGCTCCTCAAGGCTCCGGTCGCGCGCCGGCATCCAGGACGCGCAACCGATCGCGCTCGAGGACGGCATCGTCATCTTCGGCGTCCCGAAGCGCCGCTTCGACGCGATCAACGAGCGCTTCCGCAAGGAAGCGGCCGCGATCAAGGAGGCGTTCGCCGTCGCGCCTCGGCGCCGCGCCCCGTTTCATGTTGCGGCCGCACGACTTCGACGTCGCCAGCGCGTTCAAGCCGCCGCCGGGTTCGCAGCCGGCGGCGGGCCCGATCGTCGACGAGGAGCCTCCACCCGAGGACGACCACGAGTTCGTCGACCTCACCGAGCTCTCCGACGCGCCCGACGTGCCGCAGCTCGATACCGTCAACCGTCTCGTGACGAATCTCGGCGCCGAGGTCATCGACGAACGGCGCCGGGGTTGAGCGCCGGAGGACGACCATGACGAACGCGGGCCCGAACCCGATGGACATGCTCAAGCAGGTGCAGCAGATGCAGGCCGACATGGAGGCCGCGCAGGCCGCGCTCGCGAGCATGCCGGTCGACGCGACCGTCGGCGGCGGCGTGGTCAAGGCGACCGTGACCGGTGACGGCGAGCTGCTCGAGATCAAGATCGATCCGAGCGTCGTCGATCCCGACGACATCGAGACCCTCCAGGATCTCGTCGTCGCGGCCGTGATCGAGGCGACGCGCCAGGCGCGCGAGCTGCAGTCGGAGAAGCTCGGCTCCGTCACCGGCGGGATCGACCTCGGCTCGATGCTCGGCGGCCTCGGAGGATCGCTGAACCCGTGAACGCGTACGAGGGCGTCATGCAGACGCTGATCGACGAGCTCGGTCGCCTGCCGGGCATCGGCCCGAAGTCGGCGCAGCGGATCGCGTTCTATCTCCTGAAGGTCGACGCGCTCGACGCGAAGCGCCTCGCGCGGGCCATCGAGGACGCCAAGGACCGCGTCACCTGGTGCCGGCGGTGCTTCAACATCTCCGAGGGCGAGCTCTGCGCGTTCTGCCTCGACGAGCGCCGCGACTACGCACGTCGTGTGCGTCGTCGAAGAACCGCGCGACATCGTCGCCGTCGAACGCACCGGCGAGTTCCGCGGCCGCTACCACGTGCTGCAGGGTGCGATCTCGCCGATCGAAGGCGTCGGGCCGGAACAGCTCCGCGTGAAGGAACTGCTCGCACGCATCCCCGACGAGGAGATCAGCGAGGTGATCCTCGCGACGAATCCCGAACATCGAAGGCGAGGCGACCGCGATGTACCTCGCCCGGTTGCTGAAGCCGGCCGGTCTCACGGTGACGCGGATCGCGAGCGGCCTGCCCGTCGGCGGTGATCTCGAGTACGCCGACGAGGTGACGCTCGGCCGCGCGCTCGAAGGCCGGCGCGAGGTCGGCTGAACCACTCGCGGCCGCGGGTCAGCGCAGCAGCAGTTGATGGAACGTCGGGTTGAAGCCGATGTTCCACAACCACAACGCGCCGACGATCACGCCCAACGACCACAGCGGGAATCGCAGGCGCGTGAGCCACGCCGGGCGCACGAGCGCGACCACGGCCAGCACGAGGACGACGATGCCGCCGGGATTGAACGCAAGTGACGCGGCGAGGTGACCGTGCACCGCCGCGACGACGGCGCGTGTCATCCCGCAGAACGGGCACGGCACACCGGTCGCGGCGAGCAGCGGGCACGCGAGCGGCGGATGGAACGGAAGGATCGGCCAAACGGCCGCGGTCGCGACCATGCCGCCGCTCAACGACCTGCAGCTCGCGGGCGCGCAGCGACGGGCGCCGGCGCCGGCATCGAATGCGTCATGCCCGGGCCTGCTTCGCGACGACGACACCTTCGAGCAGGTATTCGGGATGGGTTCCGTACGGCGCGCCCGCCACCTTCGGCGCGACGCGGTCCGCGAGCTCGGTCGCGAAGTGGGATCGCACCGGGCACGGCAACGCGAGCCGCCGTTCGAGGAACTGCTGGATGCCGGCGAGGTCGACCTGATCGACGGCCGACACGTCCCACGTCGCGACCGCGTCGACGGGAACCGTCGCGGGCGCGCTCGGACTCGTGCCCAGCCCCGGGAACCGGTCGCGCACGACGATCGTCCCGGCCGCGAGGTCGCCGAGCCGTTGGTCACGGGTCGTCGCCACCATCGACGCGACACCGGCGACGTAGAGGACGGGCAGGAAGTCGGCGATGCGCAGGATGGAGCGGATCGCGCTCGCGAGGAACGTGACCGGTTCACCCTCCGCCCCCACGACGCGGATGCCCGCCGCGAGCTTGCCGACCGTGCGGCCGCGGTTGAGGACCTCGAAGGGCATGTCGTAGCCGAAGATCACGAGGAACATCAGGACGCGTACGACGGCGCGCACGACTCCGGGCGCGGATGTGACGCCGACGCCGACAGCGAGTGCGAAGATGATCGCGCCCTGGATCAGCGTGTCGAGGAGGCGGGCGACGAACCGGGAACCGACACCGGCGAGCACGAGCTCGAGCGAGACGCCCTCCGGCGTCGCGATCGTCACGCGATCATCGAGCAGCACATGACCAACCTAGACGAGTTCGTGGGCGACCGAGCCCCGACGTGGGCGGAGCTCGAACAGCTCGTCGAGCGTGGTGGCACCTCGCCCGCACGACTCGGACCCGACGGCGTTATGCGCCTGGGCGCCTGTTATCGGGCGGTCGCGGCCGATCTCGCGTTCGCGCGGCGCCGGTTCCCGTCGGATCCCGTCGTCGGGCGCCTCGAACGGCTCACCGAACGCGGACGTCACGCGGTCTACAACACGACCCGGTCGCGCAACACCGTGCGCGAGTTCGCGACCCGCGGGTACTGGCGGCGGGTACGCGAGCGTCCCGCGCTCCTGCTGATCGCGGTCGCGTTCCTCGCCCTGCCGACGTTGCTCGCGGGCTACTGGGCCTGGCGTGATCCCGGCCCCGCGAGCGGCCTCGTGCCGAGCCAATACCAGTCCGTCACCCAACCGCGCCACGCCGGGGCAGGACCAGGGTGTGTCCGTCGACGAGCAGTCCGACCTCGCGGCCGAGATCTTCACGAACAACATCCAGGTGACGTTCCTCGCGTTCGCGGGCGGGATCCTCGTCGGCCTCGGCACGCTCTACCTGCTGATCCAGAACGGGTTGCTCCTCGGTGCGGTCGCGGGGCTCGCGATCGGCGCAGGCAACGGGCGACCGTTCTTCGAGCTCGTCGTCGCGCACGGTGTGCTCGAGCTGAGTTGCATCGTCGTCGCGGGCGCGGCGGGGCTCCGGGTCGCGGCCGCGATCGTCGACCCGGGCACGCGCACGCGGATGGACGCGTTGCGCACCGAGGCGCGCGCCGCGGTCGAGATGATCCTCGGCACCGCGTTCTGGCTCGTGGTCGCCGGCCTCGTCGAAGGCTTCCTCACCCCGGCGGGCAAGGGTCTGACCGTCGTGTTGATCGTCGGCTTCGGCCTCGGCGCACTGTTCTGGGGACTCGTGTGGTGGCGCGGCGCACCCGAACGCCCGCCGGCTACAGCCGCGCCCGCGCTTTGAGGCGCAGGTAGGCGCGCACGCACGCTTCGCCCGAGGCCCGCGGCCGGCGCTTCCACCACCTGCGCGCCCGCGTGTTGCAACCGGTTGACGACCCGGCGGCGTGTGTCGAGCACGTCGATCGCCACCGCCGACGCGTAGACGTCGTGCGGGGTCGTCGGCGCGGTGTGGATCGCGGCGTCGAGATCGGGGTCGCGCACGGAGGCGACGATCACCGCGTGGCGGCGGGTGAGCACGGGTACCGCCGCGACCAGCGAACGCGCCGCGGACTCGTCGACGAGATCCGTGAGGACGAGCATGAGCGAGCGTTTCCCGCCGCTGGTCGTCCGGAACGCGAGGTCGTAGTCGCTGTCGAGCAGTGTCGGTTCCGCGTCGAGGATGGCGCGCACGACCGCGCGGCCGCCGTTGCGACGCGGCCGCATCTGCGTGCGCAGCGCCGAATCGAACACCGTCACGCCGCAGCGGTCGCCGAGCTCGTCCGCGACGAGCGCGACCATCGTCACCGCGTCGACGGCCGCATCGAGCCGGGTCGTGCGCGCGTCGAGGGGCGCGGTCATGAGCCGGCCCGCGTCGAGGAGGCAGACGACGTCGCGGTCCTGTTCGATGCGGTAGACGTTGCTCATCGGCCGCCCGACCCGATCGGAGGCCATCCAGTTGATCTGCCGGACGTCGTCGTCGGGCAGGTAGTCGCGGATCGACTCGAAGTCGGTCCCGAGGCCGAGCGGGCCGCGGGCCCGCAGCCCCGGATCGCGGAACTGGCCCCGCCGCAACGCGACGACGACGCGTTGCGCGGCGACGACGTCGGGGTACACGAGCAGCGGCGCTTCGCCTTCCCCGGTGAACGTGCAGCGCCCGAGCCCGAGCGGACCGCGGCAGCGGGCGGTGACGGGCGGGAGCACCGCCGCGCCCCGCCGGTGCGCGACGAGCTGCGCGTCGAGCACGCCGCGGCCGACGGGCGGGTCGATCTCCACGTCCGCGGGCTGGGCCTGGCGGATCTCGACGCGGCCCGGCGTGGCGGAATCGGTCTCGACGAACAACGGGATCGCGACGCCGCGCGAGAGCGTGCGGGGAACCGTGCGGCGCACCTTCAGCCGGTGATGCGCGAACGCGACATCGGCGACGGTCGCGATCACCACGATCGCGACGAGCGAGATCGACACCACCGCCGGGACCGCGAGCGCGACGAGCGCGACCGCGAGCAGCGCGTACGCCGCGCGCGGGGTCGGCGTCATCGGGGCACGGGCACGGACGAGATCGCGGCGGCGACCGCGTCGTCGGCGCGGTAGTGCTCGAGCTCGGCCTCGGGCCGCAGCGTGATGCGGTGCCGCAGGACGGCGGGTGCGACGGCGGCGACGTCGTCGGGGATCACGAAGTCGCGACCCGTGAGGCGCGCCGCGGCCTTCGCGGCCGCGAGCAGGTGCACCGCGGCGCGCGGGCTGGCACCCAGCGCGACGCTCGGCAGCTCGCGCGTGCGCCGGACGATCGCGACGACGTACCCGATGATCGGATCGGCGACGGTGGTCGCGTCGACGAGGTCGCGGCATCCCGAGGAGCTCGGCCGCGGTCGTCACCGTCTGCACGTCGGCGAGCGTCGCGGGCGCGACCCCGTGGTGTGCGAGGCGCAACATCGCACCCTCTTCCGCAACGGTCGGGTACCCGACGTCGAGCTTGGCGATGAAGCGGTCGAGTTGCGCCTCCGGCAGCGGGTACGTGCCCTCGTACTCGATCGGATTCTGCGTCGCGACCACGAGGAACGGCCGGGGCAGGGGCCGGGCGATGCCGTCGACGCTCACCTGACCTTCCTGCATCGCCTCGAGCAGCGCGGCCTGTGTCTTCGGTGGCGTGCGGTTGATCTCGTCGGCCAGCAGCAGATTCGTGAAGACCGGCCCCGGACGGAAAGCCAACTCGCCGGCCCGCAGCGTCATCGTCCCGGTGAGGTCCGACGGCAGCATGTCCGGCGTGAATTGCACGCGCCGGAACTCGACACCGATCGCTCGCGCGAACGTGTTCGCGAGCAACGTCTTCGCAACCCCAGGCACCCCTTCGAGCAGCACGTGGCCGCCGACAGCCGTTCCCGCGAGCAGAACCTCGACGACATGGTCCTGGCCGATCACCACCTTGCGGACTTCGCGCACGATCCGGTCGCGGAGATCCTTCACTGCACCCTCCCGTTGCCGCCGACTCGGGCCACGGCGCGGCCCAATGCCAGCACGCTCGCGTCGTCGGACACGGGCCCGACCATCGCGGCGATCTCTTCCGGTGTGCACCCGAACGAACGGGCCGCGCTCGCGATCTCGTCCGGGCCCGGATCCGGACCGAGCGCGGCGCGTGCCGCGATCTGGGCGCGCGCCCAATGTTGCGCGGGCCCGAGTGCGCGCGCGGCGTCGTGGGTGCGTTCGAGATTGAGCGAGACGGCGCGGACGTACTCGGCGCGCGCGGGCGGAAGATCACGCGCGGTGCGGTCGGGCGGGCCGAAGCGGCGGGCGCGCGACCGACACGAACGCGACGATGGCGAGCCCGACGAGCGCGAGCGCGATCTTCCACCGATCCGGAATCGCGGCGAGCCCGCGCTGCGCCCCGTAGCCGTGGATCCCTTCGGGGAAGACGACGGGCCGGACGTCGCCCGCGAGGGCGAGCGCGAACGCGGCGTTGTCGGCCGACGCGAGATATGCGTTCTCGAGCGGGGAGGCGTCGGCCAGGAAGTCGATCTCGCCCCGGCCGACGGTCTGGCGCGTGAGCAGCGCGCCGTTGCCGATACCGACGACGGCGTCGCCCGCGCCGGTCGACGCCCACGATCCGTTCCCGGCCCCGTCGATCTCGCGTACGCCGCCGAGCGATCCGGCGGTGGACGACCAGACCGTGGTGCCCTCCGACTGCCAGGTAGGCGGGTTGTCGCTCAAGTTGTGGAGATAGAACGGCGACTGACCGCCGACGACGAGCCGCCCACCCGCGGCGACGAACTGCAGGAGGAATGAGCTGTCGTCGCGCGTGAGCGCGTCGGGTTCGATCAGGAACACCGTCGAGTCGAGAGGCAGCGGGTTGCCGGCGATGGATCCGCGATCGCGGGTGACCTCGTGGTCGTAGTGCGCGAGGAGCGATGCGAGCGCGGCCAGCCCGCCGGGCGCGGTCGCGTACGAAGACCCGGTCGCGCCCCCGGGCTTGTCGCCGCCGACGGCGCGGTCGACGCCCTGGGCGAGGATGTTCACGACGATGACGCCGGCGACGACCACCGCGAGCCCGATCCAGAGCCGGCGCTCGCTCTTGGCCCGACCGGTCGGTCGCGCCGCGCCGGCGGGCGGGGCGCGGTCGGGTGCCGGCGTGGGGGCGGTCACCGGCTCCCGCTCTCCTCGAGCACGTGCGGCCACTCGCGACGCGCGGCGTCGACGTCGGGCCGATCGGCCGACGCGTCCGCCGTACGTCACGGCCTCGAACGTTCCCGCGAGGTCGTCGAAGCGCGGCGAGTCCAGCGTTCGCCGGACCTCGCCCGTCGTGACCGACGGTCGGTACGCGATCGCGCCGCGGTTGCCGAGTCGCAGGAGCCCGGCCCGGAAGCGGAGGCGCACCGCCCGCTCGAGGTCGCCGGCGCGCTCGGCTTCGTCCGCCGCACGTTCCAGGGCCGCGGGGTCTTCCCCGTCGTCGGGGGCCGCACGCTCCGATCGGACCCGGCCCGCGCGTTCGCCGCGAGTTCGCCGCCGGCGCACGACCGTCCACACGATCGCGCCGACGACCGCGACCGCGGCGACGACCCAGATCCACCAGGGCAACCGGTCGAGCACGTCGCCGATCGGCCGCAGCAGGCTCTCGAGCCGGTCCCCCAACCACTGCAGCGGCCCCCGGAACGGGCGCGGGGTCGAGGCCGACCGGAACCGGCGGTCGGAGAGGATGTGTTGCGCGGCGCGGCGCGCGGCATCGGGATCGACGGCCGGATCCGCGAGCACGCCCTCAGACCGCGATTCGCGCGTCGTTGCGCTGCATGAGGAGCTGCACATCGAAGGCTTCGTCGCGGATGCGGAGATCGAAGTACAGGACGACGATCGCGGGTCGCGACGAACGGAGTCGTGAGGACGCCCGCGATCGTGTTCGCGATGCTCTGCCCGACGACGACCGCGACAGTGCTGCTCCCCGACCGCACGACCAGGTGCGCCGCGATCGCCAAGCCGGCATTCAGGATCGCCGCGAGCAACTGCGCGGTGACGACCATCCCCAGGACGTGCATGACGTGGGGCTTCGCGAGGGTGACGGACCGGCCGATCGCGGCGGTCACCCCGATGCCCTCGAGGATGAGCGCGGGCACCGCGACGGCGAAGAGCGTCAGCGGGACGAGAACTCCGACGAAGCAGAAGGCCACCCCGAGGGCGTCGCAGACGAGGACGAGCAGGCTCGTGCCGATGACCGCCCAGACCCGGGGGCGGACCGAGCGCACCGCCTCGCCCGTCGGTACGGCCCGGTCGATGTACGCGTCCGCGACGACGCGAGTGCAGACCGCGACGATCACGGCCGTCGACAGGATGCCGACCACCGCCACGACGACGGTGGCCGCGAAGCGCACCGCGAACGAGCCGGAGTCGTACTGCGGGGTCACCGTACCGGTCACGTTGAGCGTGAACCCTTTCGGCTCCGCCGAGAGCAGCACGAGCGCGCTGAGGATCTGGACCGGGACGACGATCGTCGCCGCGACGAGTATCAGCTTCGTGAAGCGGGCCCGGTACAACGCGACCGCGGAATCGAGGATCTCCCCGATTCCTCTCGGTCGCAGATCCGGCACCATGCGTCCACGCTACGCAAGCGGGGACAGCGCCGGCGGCGCTTTCGCCGGTTTGTTACAGCGTGCGGATGATCGCGGCGTCGCCCTGACCGCCGCCACCGCAGAGCGCCGCGGCACCCACGCCCCCGCCGCGCCGGCGGAGCTCGTTGATGATCGTCAGCACGAGCCGGGCACCCGACATGCCGACGGGGTGTCCGAGCGCGATCGCGCCGCCGTTCACGTTGACGATGTCGTCGGTGATGCCGAGGTCGCGCATCGAGGCGATCCCGACCGCGGCGAACGCTTCGTTCAGCTCGAACAGGTCGACGTCGCTCGCGGTCATGTCGTTCGCCTCGAGCGCGCGCTTGATCGCGCGCGACGGTTGCGTGAGCAGCGAGGCATCCGGTCCGGCGACCATGCCGTAGCCGATCAATTCCGCGAGCGGCGTCACGCCGAGCTCCTCGGCCTTCGCCCGGCTCGTCATGACGACCGCGGCCCCGCCGTCGGAGATCTGCGACGCGTTACCGGCCGTGATCGTGCCGTCCTTCGAGAACGCGGGCCGCAGCCCGGCAAGCGACTCCATCGTGGTTCCGGGGCGCACGCCCTCGTCGGTGTCGACGACGACCGGGTCGCCCTTGCGCTGCTTGATCGACACCGGCGCGATCTCGTCGGTGAAACGACCTTCCTTCTGAGCCGCCGCGGCGCGCTCGTGCGACTTCGCCGCGAGCTCGTCCTGGGCCTCGCGCGTGATGCCGCCGACCTGGCCGACGTAGTTGTCGGTGCCTGCGCCCATGTGCACCGCGTCGAACGCGCACCACAGGCCGTCGTTGATCATCGAGTCGACGACGTCGTTGTTCCCCATGCGGTAGCCGGCCCGTGCGCCCGGCAGCAGGTACGGCGCGTTCGTCATCGACTCCATGCCGCCCGCGATCACGACCTCGGCGTCGCCGTTCTGGATCATCTGGTCGGCGAGGTAGATCGCGTTGATGCCCGACAGGCAGACCTTGTTCAGCGTCATCGCCGGCACCGACATCGGGACGCCGCCGTTGACCGCGGCCTGACGCGCGGTGATCTGGCCCGAACCGGCCTGGAGCACCTGACCCATCAGCACGTAGTCGACCTGCTCGGCATCGACGCCGGCGCGCTCCAGCGCGGCCTTGATGGCGATGCCCCCGAGGTCCATCGCGCTCAACCCGGCGAACGCGCCGGAGAGCTTGCCGATGGGCGTGCGGGCCGATCCGACGATCACCGAACCGGTCATGGTTGCCTCCTCGAGGTCCCGGGCCCGACAGGCCCCGTGGCGCGTCTCCGTGCCATCTTCTGGTGAAGTGGGTGCAGTGTAGGGACGGCTGGTTCGATTCCGCTACTGACCGGTAGGTTCAGGTGTCCGTGCGGACGAGGCGGAGTAGCGCCCAAGGGCACGTTGTTCGAGGGAGCCATGTGATGACGACAGAGATCGATGCCATTCGCGACGCCATCCTCAAGGGCGCGCCGGGTGAGGAGATCGGGGCGCTCCCGCTGCCGGCGACCGTCCGGGGCGCATTGGTGAAGGCCGACGAGACGGAGATGTTCGCGGACCTCGAGTCGGCCGAGAAGGACCCGCGCAAGTCGATCCACGTCGAGCAGTTCCCGCTGCCGGAGCTCGCGCCGGACGAGGCGTTCGTCGGGGTCATGGCGTCCGCGATCAACTTCAACACGGTGTGGACGTCGATCTTCGAGCCGCTCCCCACGTTCGGGTTCCTGAAGCGCCTCGGCCGCGAGAGCATCTGGGGCAAGCGCCACGACCAGCCGTACCACGTCATCGGCTCGGACGCGGCGGGCGTCGTGTTGCGTGTGGGGTCCGCGGTGCGCAACTGGAAGCCCGGCGACGTCGTCACCGCGCACTGTCTGCACGTCGACGACCAGGACCCGTCCGCGCACGACGACTCCATGATGGCGACGAACCAGCGCATCTGGGGTTTCGAGACCAACTTCGGCGGCTTGGCCGAGGTCGCGGTCGTCAAGGCGAACCAGCTCATGCCGAAGCCCGCGCACCTGACGTGGGAGGAAGCCGCGTGCAACGCGCTGTGCAACTCGACGAGCTACCGGATGATCGTCAGCAAGAACGGCTCGCAGATGACGCAGGGCGAAGCTGTGCTGATCTGGGGTGCGACCGGTGGCATCGGCGCGTACGCGACGCAGTACGTCCTCAACGGGGGCGGCACTCCCGTCGGAGTGGTGTCGTCCGAGAAGCGCGCCGAACTGTTGCGCGCGATGGGCTGTGAAGCTGTGATCGACCGGCGGGCCGAGGACTACAAGTTCTGGAACGCCGACGACACCGAGCAGGACCCCGCCGAGTGGTTGCGGTTCGGCAAGAAGATCCGCTCGCTCGTGGGTCGCGACGTCGACATCGTGTTCGAACACCCGGGCCGTTCGACGATGGGTGCGTCGGTGTTCGTCGCCAAGCGCGGCGGCATGATCATCACGTGCGCGGCGACGTCGGGATTCAAGATCGAGTACGACAACCGCTATCTCTGGATGAACCTGAAGACGTTGAAAGGTTGCCACTTCGCCAACTATCGCGAGGCGTGGGAGGCCAACCGTCTCGTTTGCGACGCGCGCATCCACCCCACGATGTCGAAGGTCTTCCCGCTCGCCGAGACCGGTGAGGCTGCATTGCAGGTGCACCACAACCTTGTCGAGGGCAAGGTGTCGGTGCTGTGCCTGGCGCCGGACGAAGGCCTCGGCGTCACCGACGAGGCGACCCGCGAGGCTCACCTCGACCAGATCACGTTGTTCCGCCGGTTCGCGAACCTGAGGACGCATGGACATGTTGCTGACCGAGATCGACCATGTCGCGATCGCCGTCGACGACCTCGACGCCGCGATCGACTACTACCGCGAGACGTTCGGCTGCGAAGTCGAGCACCGTGAGGTCGTCGAGAGCGACGGGGTCGAAGAGGCGCTGCTGAAGGTCGCCGACTCCTACGTGCAGCTGCTGACCCCGACCCGCGCCGACTCGCCCGTCGCCAAGTACCTCGCGACGAAGGGCCAGGGCCTGCACCACATCGGCTACCGGGTCGCCGACTGCGCGCAGGCGCTCGAGTCGGTCAAGGCGCACGGTCACCGGGTGATCGACGAGGCCCCCCGGCCCGGCAGCCGCGGCACGACCGTCGCGTTCGTTCACCCGAAGACGGCATTCGGGACTTTGATCGAGCTCGTCCAGGAGTAACTTGCGGGCCGCGATGCCGGTCCCGTTGCCTTCCGAATCCGACGTGCTCCTCGTCCCGCCCGACGCGGCCGAGACCCGGATCATCGCCGGCGGTGTCGCCGGGGCGATCGCACCACCCGGCGGTCTGACGAGTCTCCAACGGTTACTCGTCGAGGCGTCGGCATTGCACACGTCCCGGGAGCTCGCCGATGCATGGGAACAGTGCGTCTTCGATCCCGCCCTCGCCGAACGGTGGGAGTCGTTGCGAACGCTGCGCGACGGCACACTGGGGCGCGAGGTCGTGAAGTTCTACGACGCGCGCGGGTTCGCCTTCCCGGGCCGTCCGGGGAGCGCGCCGCCATTCCTCGCCCAGCACGACTGGGTCCACGTGTTGACCGACTACGGGTCGACGGTCGAAGCCGAGATCGAAGTCTTCGGTTTCATCTCGCGCGCGAACGACGACGCACGGGGCTTCTCGTTGCTCGCGCAGATCATCGGCCTGTTCGAGACCGGCTATGCCGCGAGCGGCATGGGGTTGTTCCAGTACGACCGGGGGCACCTGTCGCACCGGGGCATGACGGTGCGCCTGGCCGACGCGATGCGCCGCGGAGCTCTGTGCGGGGCGCATGCCGGCGGGCCCGACCTCTTGAAGCGCGACTGGTTCGCCGACGCGGCGCGGCCCGTCGCGGAGGTACGCGCGGCCCTCGGCATCGTTCCCAAGACCGAGTTTGCGATCGAGTCGGGTTCGGTGACGGCGTGGGAGCCCGGCGGCATCTCGCCGTACCAATACGAATGCGGTCGCCGCGCGGCGGAGGCGGCCGGGCGGGAGTACGAGTCGTACGGGGCTCGACCGGCGGGCTGACCGGTCTCGACCGGCGGGCCGACACGGGACCCGAACTAACCTGAGGGTCATGTCCGACACGCCGCACCCGATCGACGAGCGCCTCGAGCAGCTCGCCAAGCTGAAGGAAGAGTCCCGCACTCCCGGCAACGAGGCGTCGGTGCGGCGCCAGCACGAGCGGGGCAAGCTCACGGCGCGGGAGCGGCTCGATCTCCTGCTCGACCCGGGTTCGTTCAACGAGCTCGACGCGCTCGCCCGGCACCGGGCGCACGGCTTCGGGATCGAGAACAACCGGCCGCTCACCGACGGCGTCGTCACGGGCTGGGGCACCGTCGACGGCCGCAAGATCTTCGTGTTCAGTCAGGACTTCACAATCTTCGGCGGTGCGCTCGGCGAGGTGTACGCGGAGAAGATCCACAAAGTCATGGATCTCGCCGAGTCGACGGGGGCGCCGCTCGTCGGGCTGAACGACGGCGGCGGCGCGCGCATCCAAGAAGGTGTCGTCTCGCTTGCGAGCTACGGCGGGATCTTCCACCGCAACGTGCGCGCGTCCGGGGTGATCCCGCAGATCTCCGTCGTGCTCGGGCCGTGCGCAGGCGGTGCGGTCTACTCGCCCGCGATGACCGACTTCATCTTCATGGTGAAGGGCGTCTCGAACATGTACATCACCGGTCCCGACGTCGTGAAGACGGTGACCGGTGAGGAGGTCACGCACGAGGAGCTCGGCGGCGCGCTCACGCACGCGACCAAGTCGGGCGTCGCGACGTTCGTCGCCGACGACGAGCAGCACTGCATCGAACAGGTGCGCTACCTGCTCTCGTTCCTGCCGTCGAACAACCTCGAGGACCCGCCGTACTTCGAGTCGAGCGACGATCCCGAGCGGTCGTGCGACGAGCTGCTCGGTCTCATCCCGGAAACCTCGAACCGCGCCTACGACATGAAGAAGGTCATCGCCGACATCGTCGACGACGGCGAGTTCTTCGAGGTGTTCCCGCTGTGGGCGATGAACATCGTGTGCGGGTACGCGCGCATCGACGGGCACGTCATTGGCATCGTCGGCAACCAGCCGCAGGTGCTGGCCGGGTGTCTCGACATCGACGCGTCCGAGAAGGCGGCGCGTTTCGTCCGGACGTGCGACGCGTTCAACATCCCGTTGGTGACGTTCGTCGACGTGCCCGGGTTCCTGCCCGGTACCGACCAGGAATACGGCGGGATCATCCGCCACGGTGCGAAGCTCCTGTACGCGTACTGCGAGGCGACGACTCCCCGCGTGCAGATCATCACCCGCAAGGGTTACGGCGGCGCGTACGTCGTCATGAACTCCAAGTCGATCGGCGCCGACCTCGCGTTCGTGTGGCCGTCGGCGGAGATCGCGGTGATGGGCGCCGACGGCGCGGTCAACATCATCCACCGTAAGGAGATCGAGTCGGCGTCCGACGCCGAAGCACGGCGCGCGGAGTTGAAGCTCGAGTACGAAGACCGTTTCCTGAACCCGTACCAGGCCGCGGAGCGCGGGTATGTCGACGATGTCATCGACCCGCGCGACACGCGGCGGATGCTGGTTCGTTCGTTGGCGATGCTGCGCACGAAGCGCGAGCAACTGCCGGCGCGCAAGCACGGGAACACGCCACTGTGACGCCCGAGGAAGTGGCCGCGGTCACCGCCGTGACGGTCGCGTTGCAGCAGCGGGCCGCAGCGGCGGGTTCGACGGCCGCGTCGACCTCGGCAGATCCGCAGCTGAGCGCGTGGGTCGACGCATCGCGCCGGTCGGCGCAGCGGGCGTTGATGCAACGGGGCTCGTGGCGGCTTTCGAGCCGCATCGGGCGCCGTTCGAGAACCTAACCGCGTGACCGACGCCTTGATCCACGACGCGGAGCTCTTCACCGTCGGGCCGGACGAGGTCGTCGTCACCTTCCGCACCGACGATGCGCGCGAGGTCGAGACGACGGTCGGCGACCGCAGTGTCGTCACGTCCGGTCGGTTCCACTCCGCCCGTGTTGTCGGCCTGAGTCCGGTGACCGACTACCCGGTCGCGGTTTCGGGCGCGGAGCCGACTGAGCGCTGCCCGTCCGAGGTGACGACGCTCGCGCAACCCGCCGGGCGGCTGTTGGCGACGGTTGCGACCGTCAACGACGTGCACTTCGGCGAGACGGAGTGCGGCCTGCTCGGCATTCCCGACGAGCTCGGGCCCGTCTTCACGTCGGAACCGGGTGCCGCGCCGTATCCCGAGGTGATGAATGGCGCGGCCGTCGACGCAATCGAGCGGCTCGACCCGGACGCGGTGGTGGTCAAGGGCGACCTCACCGACCGCGGTACCGAAGCGGAGTACGTGGCGTTCCTGCGCGCGTACACGCGGCTGGGTGCGCGTATGCATCATGTGCGTGGGAACCACGACGCGATGATCACCGAGTCGATCGCCGCGACTGGTCCGTTCACGGTGTCGCTGCCGGGCGTCACCGTCGCGGTGCTCGACACGGTGCGGCCGGGCACGGACCGGGGGCGGGTGTCGGTGGATCAGCTGGAGTGGCTCGACCAGCTCGCGGCCGACACCACCGACCCGGTGCTCGTCTTCGGACACCACCACCCGTGGGATCCGGCTTCCGGTGACCGCAGCGAGACGTACTTCGGTATCAACCCCGACGACAGCGACGCGCTGTGCGCGGTGATCGAACGGCGCGAGGCGATCGCGGGATACTTCGCGGGCCACACGCACCGCACGCGCGACGCGGCGGTTCGTCTCGGCCCGGGAGGTCCCGATCGTCGAGATCGCGTGTGTGAAGGACTATCCGGGCGCGTGGGCCGAGTACCGCGTCTACGAAGGCGGGTACGTGCAGCTCACGCGGCGGATCGACGCGCCGGCCGCGCTGGAGTGGACGGAGAAGACGCGCGGGATGTTCGCCGGGCTGTACCGCGACTACGCGTTGGGCGAGCTCTCCGATCGGTGCTTCGCGCAGTCGTTCTGATCCGCCTCTGATCCGGCGATCTCTTAGCCTGCGGGCATGCCCGCGCTCGAAGGACTTCGCGTCATCGACATGGCGACGGTGTTTGCCGGACCGGGGGCGGCCCGGCACCTCGGCGACTTCGGTGCCGATGTCGTCAAGATCGAGGCTCCCGCCGGGGACGGCGTGCGCCGCATGGGTTGGTTTCCTCCGGGCGGCGGCGACTCGTACACGTGGAAGCTGCTCGGGCGGAACAAGCGCGCGATCGTGCTCGACCTCAAGTCGTCGCAGGGGGTCGACGCGTTCCTCGCCTTGGCGGACCGCGCCGACGTGCTGGTCGAGAACTTCCGGCCCGGCACGCTCGAGCGGCTGGGTCTCGATCCGCAGATGTTGTGCGCGCGCAATCCCGGCCTCGTCGTCCTGCGGGTGACGGGGTTCGGTCAGGACGGCCCGTACGCGGCGCGGCCGGGGTTCGCGACGATGGCCGAGGCGATGAGCGGGTTCGCGGCGATCAACGGCGAGCCCGACGGCGGTCCGCTGTTGCCGCCGATCGCGCTGACCGACGAGGTGACCGCGATCGCGGGGGCGTTCGCGGTGATGGTCGCGCTGCACGACCGGGAGCGCACCGGTCTCGGTCAGGTGATCGACGTCAACCTGCTGGAGTCGATGCTGCAGATGATGTCGGCGCTTCCCTCGGCGGCCGCGCATCTGGGTTACGAACAGCCGCGGCTCGGGTCGGGCATCCCCTACTCCGTACCTCGCGGGACCTATCGGTGCGCGGACAACCGTTGGGTCGCGATCTCGACTTCGGCCGAGTCGGTCGCGCACCGCGTGCTCACGCTGTTGGGGTTGGCGGACGACGAGCGATTCACGACGTTCGAGAGCCGCGCCCGACATCGGGACGAGCTCGACGCCGACGTTCGTGCGTGGGTCGGCGCGCGTCCGTCGACCGAGGTGTTGGCCGCGTTCGAGGAGGCGGAGGCGGCGATCGCGCCCGTGTACACGATGCTCGAGGTGCTGGCCGACCCGCACGTGCGGGCGCGGGGGGTGTTCGTCGAGGTCGACGGTGTCATGATGCAAGGACCGGTCGCGCGACTGTCGCGGACGCCGGCCGAGATGCGGTGGGCGGGCCGTGCGCTCGGCGCCGACACCGACGAGGTTCTGGGCGAGCTCGACGCCGTTCCCGACCCCGAATAACTCCCATCCGCGCCCCCCACCGTCGCGATCTCCGTCTCGACGAATCTTCCGAAGAATCGCCACGCGGCCGCGCCCTCTCCGCGTGACATGCCCTGCCCCGTCGCGTACCCCGCCCCGTCGCGTACCCCGTCGCGGAGAATCTCTTGAAGAATCCTCATGACGGGGATTTGGACGTTGGTGGCGCACCCGGTCAGTAGGTTCCCGATCGCCGTCGGTCGACGTCCGCCCGCTGCGCCGGGCCGCTTCGACGCCACCTTCCCCCGAGATGAGCCGCTCCGCCGAGACTCGAGGGGAAGCACATGCCCGCACATCAGTATCCCACCCGCTACCGGCGCGTCGTCCACACCCCGAGCGGCTACGCGCGATTCCACGTCGAATGCGTCGCCCTGCTCGACCGGGCCACCGAGCTCGACAACGCGCAACGGGCACTCTCGGCCGAACTGGCCGACGTCCGGACCAAGCTCGCCGTCCTCCGCGTCGTCATGTGGCCCCGGGTCGACCGCAAGGACATCGTTCACGGCTTCCGTCGCACCCACCGCGGCGGCCCGCCGCCGATCCCGCCCGTCGCGCCGGGGGCGCGCCCGCTGTGCGGCAAGCAACTGCGGTCGGTTGCGCTCGCCATCCTCAGCCGCCATCGACGGCCGATGACGCTCGTCGAAGTGCACCGCGAGCTGCATCTCAACGGTTACGCCATCGCGTCACGCCATCCGGTGAAACGGCTCGCCGACGCGCTCGGCTACGAGACGATCAACGGCCGGGCTTCGCGCACTGAACGAGGTGTGTACCGGCTCGGCATGTTGAACCCGGGCGAACGCAGGCGGATCGAACGGGTCGACGTCTCGGGGCCGCCAAGAACGGAGCCCGATTGGGACGAGCGGGACTAGTTCGAAGGCTCGGGGGCCAGCTCGACCCGGTCGCGTCCGCGCGCCCGCGCTTCGTCGAGCGCCCGGCTCGCCTGATGCACCAGTTCGGCCGCACCCAGCGCGTGGGTCGGATAACAGGCAACACCGGCCGACAGCGTCAGACGCGTCGCCGATCGGTGAAGCGAGCAATGTGCCGCGCACGCGTTCCGCCGCCCACACCGCGCCCGCCTCGGGCGTGTCCTCGAGAATGGCACCGACCATCAGATCGCCGAGGCGGCACGCCGCGTCGCTCTCCCGCAACGTGCGCCGGACGACGTCCCCGACCACCCCGAGCGCTTGCAGACGGGTGTCACGGTCGGCTTCGCCCATCGCGTCGATCTCGAAGATGATCACCGAGATCGGCCGCAGCGAGCGCCGTGCCGCGGCAACCTGCTGCTGCGCGAGCACGGCGAAGTACTTCTCGTCGTAGAGGCCGGTCGCGGCGTCGAACGCCTGCTCGCCCCGGACCCTGGTGTCTTCCAAGCCTGATCCGAGCTCCTCTTCAGCCACTCTCCGACTCGCTTCCTCTTGTAGCACCGCGTTGATCGACGCGAGTTCGCGTCGCACCGCACGGATCTCGTCCTCGGCCTGTTCGAGACGGTCCTCGCTCTGGCGGGCCCGGGCGCCGAGTGCAACGCCCGCGATCGCCGCGACGACTCCCGCCGAGCCCGCAACCACCGCGAATGTGGGCGAATTGATCGCAACACCGATCGCGCCGGCCGCGAGCGCAGCGACGCCGCCCGAAGCGGCCACGATGACTCGCGGGTCGTGCATGCGCTTCCTCATCGGCGTCACGCCGCTCCCGCCTGAGGTTTCGAGCGGTGTATCTGTGCCAGTTCGGCCAAGTCGCGCATCATGACCGACAGGCGGTAATCCTTCGGCGTGTACACACGGGCGACGCCCATCGCCTCGAGCTGCGCGCGGTCCGCGTCCGGGATGATGCCGCCGACCACGACGGGCGCGTCGACCCCGGCGTCCTTCAGCAGCCGCAACGTGTCGGGCACCAGGCCCAGGTGGGAGCCCGAGAGGATCGACAAGCCGACCACGTCGACGTCTTCGTCGCGGGCGGCGGCCGCGATCTCGGCCGGTGTAAGCCGGATGCCCTGGTAGATGACCTCGAACCCGGCGTCCCGGGCGGCGACCGCGATCTGTTCGGCCCCGTTCGAATGGCCGTCGAGGCCCGGCTTGCCGACGAGGAGGCGGATGGGCCGGCCGGTCGCTTCGGTGATCTCCCGGACGCGGTCGCGCACCGTCTGCATCTCGACGCCGGGCTGGACCGCGACCGCGCCCACACCGGTCGGCGCCCGGTACTCGCCGAAGACCTCCCGCAAGGCGCCGGCCCACTCGCCGACGGTTCCGCCCGCTTTGGCCAAAGCGATCGTCGCCGGCACGAGATTCTCCGATGTCTCCGCCACCGACCGGAGGTGGTCGAGGGCGGCGTCGACCGCACCCTGATCACGCGCCTCGCGCCACGCGGCGATCGCTTCGACGTGTTCGCGCTCGAGCTCGGGGTCGATCGTGACGATGCCGCCGTTCTGCGCCACCTCGGCGAGGGGCGAGACCGCGGTCTCGGTGAACGTGTTCACGCCGACGACCTTCAACTCGCCCGACTCGATCTTGCGCACCCGCTCGGCGTGCGACTGGACGAGCCGTCCCTTCATCTGGTCGATCATCGCGAACGAACCGCCGCCGTCGAGCACCCACTGCAGCTCGACCTCGGCCTCTTCGCACAAAGCGGCGACCTTGCGTTCGACGACCACCGAACCCTCGAAGAGGTCGCCGTACTCGAGCAGGTCGGATTCCAACGCGAGCACCTGTTGGATCCGCAATGACCATTGCTGGTCCCACGGCGTCGGCAGTCCCAACGCCTCGTTCCAGCACGGCAGCTGAATCGCGCGCGCCCGCGCGTCCTTCGACAGCGTGACGCCGAGCATTTCGAGGACGATCCGCTGGATGTTGTTCTCGGGTTGTTCCTCGGTGAGGCCGAGTGAGTTGACCTGCATCCCGTACCGGAAACGCGAGAGCTTCTCGTCCTCGACGCCGTAGCGATCGCGACAGATCCTCTCCCACATGCGCGTGAACGCGCGCATCTTGCACATTTCCTCGACGAACCGGACGCCCGCGTCCATGAAGAACGAGATGCGGCCGACGACCGCGGGGAACCCGTCGTCGGGGACCTGGCCCGAGGCGCGCACCGCGTCGAGCACGGCGATCGCGTTCGCGAGCCCGTACGCGAGCTCCTGGACCGGCGTCGCGCCCGCCTCCTGAAGGTGGTACGGGCAGACGTTGATCGGGTTCCAGAGCGGTGCGTTGCGCACCGTGTAGGTGATGAGGTCGACGGTCAGTCGCTTCGATGCCTCGGGCGGGAAGATGTACGTGCCGCGCGACAGGTACTCCTTCAGGATGTCGTTCTGCGTCGTGCCCGCGAGGCTCGCGTGCGGCACGCCCTGCTCGTCGGCGAGCGCGAGGTACATGCCGAGCAACCACATCGCGGTCGCGTTGATCGTCATCGACGTGTTCATCTCGGCGAGCGGGATGCCGTCGAAGAGCGTGCGCATCTCGCCGAGGTGCGGCACCGGCACGCCGACCTTGCCGACCTCGCCGCGTGCGAGCGGGCTGTCGGGGTCGTAGCCGGTCTGCGTCGGCAGGTCGAACGCCACCGACAGGCCGGTCTGGCCCTTCGACAGGTTCGTGCGGTACAGCGCGTTCGACGCGCGCGCGGACGAGTGACCCGAGTAGGTCCGGATCAACCAGGGACGGTCGCGCTCGGCCATTCCCACCATTCTCCCGGAAGCGTGGCCTCCGAGGAAGCCCGGAGGTCGTAAAGGGCCCGTTTACCGCTTGTATTCGTAGAATCCGAGCCCCGTCTTGCGACCCAGGCGCTCGGCGCTCACCATCCGGCGCAGCACCGGTGCCGCGGCGTAGTTCGGGTCCTTGAACTCGGCGTAGAGGGCTTCGAGGATCGCGAGGCTCGTGTCGAGGCCGACGAGGTCGAGCAGCTCGAGCGGACCCATCGGGAAGTTGCAGCCGCCCTTCATCGCGGCGTCGATGTCGTCGCGGGTCGCGACGCCGGCGTCGAAGAGCTTGGCCGCGTTGTTCAGGTACGGGAACAGCAGCGCGTTGACGATGAAACCGGCCTGGTCCTTGACCTGCACGGCATTCTTGCCGCACGTGGTCGCGAACGTCGTGGCCGTTTCGATCGTCTCGTCGCTCGAGGTGATGGCGCGCACCACTTCGACCAGCGCCATCATCGGCGCCGGGTTGAAGAAGTGGATGCCGCACACCTTCTCCGGCCGGCCGGTGTTCATCGCCATCTCGACGACGGGCAGGGTCGACGTGTTGGTCGCGAGCACCGTGTGATCGGGGCAGATGCGGTCGAGCTCGGTGAAGAGGTGCTTCTTGGCGGCGAGGTCTTCGACGATCGACTCGATGACGAGGTCGCACTCGCGCAGCTCGCCGAGGTCGGCGACGGCGCGGACCCGGCCGAGGACGGCGTCGCGCTCGTCGGCGGCGAGCTTGCCCCGGTCGACCTGCTTGGCCAGCGACTTCTCGAGGCCGGCGACCATCGCGTCGGCCGTGCCTTGGGCCCGGCTGCGCAACACGACTTCGAAGCCGGCTTTCGCCGCGACCTCGGCGATGCCCGCGCCCATGATTCCCGAACCCACGATCCCGACCCGCTTGACCGTCATCTGCGCTTCCTCCTGAGTGAAGGCCGAAAGGCTACCGGCGGGTAGGCCGATCGGGCGAGTGCGCGCCGTCACGACGATTCTTCGGAAGATTCTTCGCGACGGCGGTTCCGGACGGTTGCGGCGCCACGCCGAGCGCCGCTCGTAGGATCCAGCGCGTGACCAAGGGACCTGGAACGATCGCGCTCGTCGGTGGCGACGAGTGGACCGAGCCGTGCGCGGCCTTCGACCGGCGGCTCCTCGAGCTCGCGGGCACCGACGAGGTCCTCATCCTTCCCGCGGCCGCGGCATTCGAGCACCCGGAACGGGCGGTCGAACGGGCCATTGCCTACTTCGCGACCCTGGGTGCCCGGGCCACCGGCCTCCCGGTCCTGAACCGTCGCGACGCCGAGAACGACGCCAACGTCTCGCTGATCCGGGTCGCCCGCTTCGTGTACATCGCCGACGGCTCCCCCCTCCACCTGCGCTCAGTGCTGAAGGGCAGCGCGTTCTACGAGGCGATGGTCTACGCCTACAGCCGGGGCGCGGTCGTCGCGGCGTCGGGCGCAGGTGCGACCGTGTTCGGCGACCCGATGGTCGATCCCCGCGGCGGGGCGTACACCGTCGGGCTGGGCCTCGTTCCCGGCCTGGCCGTCTTCCCGTACCACGGGAGTGCGGCCGACCACCTCCGGGAACGTTCGATCGATCTCCTCGCCCGCGACGCCGTGCTCGTCGGCATCGACGAGCAGACCGCGATCGTGCGTACCGGCGACGGCCCGTGGGAGGTCCTCGGGGCCGGCGCGGCGACCGTCTACCGCAAGGGTGCGAAACCGAAGACGACGAAGAAGGGCACCGTCGACCTCGGCGCCGTCGTCACCCGGTGATCGTCACGACTCGGTGATCGTCACCTTGAAGATGTAGAGCGGCACCTTCGGCGCGCCGGTCGCGCTGCCGGCCACTGCGAGCGAGCCCATCTTCTGGACGTTCGCGAGGCCCGACGTGACCGCCCCGATGTAGCCGTAGTGGTCGCCGATGCCGCTCGCGTCGCCGGTATCGACGAAGAACTGCGATCCGGCGCTGCCGTCGGGATCGGTCCCGGTCTTCGCCCATGCGACCGCACCTGTCGGGTACTTGCCGTCCTTGGGCAATTCGACGGTCGTCGTGTATCCCGGGCCCCCGCTGCCGTTCCCGAGCGGATCGCCGCCCTGGATGATCGGCGGATCGGTGGCGACGCGATGCCACTTCAGCCCGTCGAAGTAGCCGAGCCGCGCGAGCGTGACGAAGTTGTTGACGCTCTTGGGCGCGTCCTTGGCGTCGAGCGCGATCGTGAAGTTCCCGCACGACGTCGACAGCGTGGCCGTGTACGTCTTGGCCGCGTCGATCGTCATCGCCGGGGCCTTGAGGTTCGTCGGCTTGGTGACCGCCTTCGGGACGGTCGAGACGCACCCGATCGGGTAGGTGTTGGTCGCGGTCGTCGTCGACGTGGGGACCGACGTGGTCGTGCTCGTGGTGGTCGCGACCTTCTTCTTGCTGCCGCCGCCGAGCCAGGTGATGAGCAGGATGACGACGACGAACATGCCACCCGCGATCGCCGCGTTGCGGATCGTGCGGTTGCGGCGCTGCTTCTTCAGCTCGGCCTCGCGCGCCTCGCGCGCCATCCGGGCGTTTTCCTTCTTGCGCTGGCGTTTGTCTGCGGTCGGCACGGCCGCTGAATGTACAGGGCCGGGAATCCCTTCCTCGGTTCGCCGGGGCCGCCGGTAGCCTTGACGGCCGTGGGTCTCCTGGTTCAGAAGTTCGGCGGGACCTCCGTCGCCGACCCGGATCGCATCCGGGCCGTGGCCGACCATCTCGTCCGAACGCGCCGTGCCGGCAACGACGTCGTCGCCGTGGTCTCCGCCATGGGCAAGAGCACCGACGACCTCGTCCGCCTGGCCAACGACGTCGCCCGCCACCCTGGCGGCCGCGAGATGGACATGCTGCTGACGGCCGGTGAGCGCATCTCGATGGCCCTGCTGTCGATGGCGGTCGAGGATCTCGGCCAGCCCGCGGTGAGCTTCACCGGGAGCCAGGCCGGGATCGTCACCGACACCGAGCACGGCAAGGCGAAGATCATCGAGGTCCGGGGCGAGCGGATCCGCGAGGCCCTGGCCGAGGGCAAGGTCGCGATCGTCGCCGGTTTCCAAGGTGTCTCCACGGCCCGTGACATCACCACGCTCGGCCGCGGCGGTTCCGACACGACCGCGGTCGCGCTCGCCGCCGCGCTGGGTGCCGACGTCTGCGAGATCTACACCGACGTCGAGGGCGTCTACACCGCCGACCCGAGGATCGTCCCGACGGCCCGCAAGCTGTCGCGGGTCTCGTTCGACGAGATGTTGGAGATGGCGGCAACCGGCGGGCGGGTGCTCGCGCTCCGGTCCGTCGAGTTCGCGCGCAACCACCACGTGAAGGTGCACGTGCGGTCGAGTTTCACCTGGGCACCGGGAACCTGGGTCACCGAGGAGGAAGCGGCGATGGACACGACCGAAGCGATGGAGCAGGCGATCATCTCGGGGGTCACGCACGACACGACCGAGGCCAAGGTGACGATCGCGCAGGTGCCCGACCGGCCCGGTATCGCCGCGACGATCTTCCGCGACCTCGCCGAAGCGGGCATCAACGTCGACATGATCGTGCAGAACGTGTCGAGCGCCGGCCACACCGACATCTCGTTCACGGTTCCGCGGGCCGACGTCGAACGCGCCGCGCAGTGCATGGAGAAGATCGTGATCGACACCGAGGCGAGCGGGTTCGCCACCGACGAGCGCATCGGCCGGGTCTCGCTCATCGGCGCCGGCATGAAGACGCATCCGGGCATCGCCGCCAAGATGTTCGAGACGATGGCAACCGAGGGCATCAACATCGAGATGATCAGCACGTCGACGATCCGGATCTCGTGCGTCGTCGGCGAAGAGGACGTCGAGCGGGCCGTGCAGTCGTTGCACGCGACGTTCGGACTGGACAAGGAGTAGTCGTGCGGGTCGGTTTGATGGGTGCCACCGGCATGGTCGGCACCGAGATGTTGCGGCTCCTGGAGGAGCGTGCGTTCCCGGTGGACGAGCTGCGGGCGTACGCGTCGCCGCGTTCGGAGGGCCGCACGCTCGCCTTCGCCGGGGGCGAGGTCGCGTGCGAGGTGTTGCGTCCGGGCTGCTTCGACGGCCTCGACCTGGTCATCATCGACGTCGACGAGCCGCTCTCGATCGAGTGGTCGCCGCAGGCGGTCGCGGCCGGCGCGCTGGTCATCGACAAGTCGTCGGCGTTCCGCATGGACCCCGACGTCCCGCTCGTGGTCGCCGAGGTGAACCCCGAGGACATGCGCACGATGCCGAAGGGGATCGCGTCGTGCCCGAACTGCACGACGATGATTCCCGTCACCGCGCTCGCGCCGTTGCACCGCGCGGCGCGCATCGACCGCATGGTCGTGTCGACCTACCAGTCGGTTTCGGGTGCCGGACAGGTCGGGTTGCACGAGCTCGACGCGCAGTGGACGAAGCTCGACGGCCGCTCCGAGGAGTTGCGCCACTCGGGCACGCAGCCCGGCTTCCTCGTGCAGGGCGAGGTCTGGGACAAGCCGATCGCGGGCAACGTGATCCCGCTCGCGGGCTCGGTCAAGGAGTTGGGGTACACGTCGGAGGAATGGAAGATGGTGTACGAGTCGCGCAAGATCCTCCACGACGACGAGATCCGGTGCACGGTCACGTGCGTGCGCGTTCCGGTGTACGTCGGTCACGCGGTCAGCGCGAACGTCCGGTTCCACCGGCCGATGAGCAAAGCGGAGGCGGTGGAGCTCCTGCGCGACGCGCCGGGTGTGCTCCTCGTCGACGACGGCGACGGCTACCCGACCCCGCAGGAGGCGGCGGGCATCGACCCGGTGCTCGTCGGGCGCGTGCGGGAAGACCCGTCGGAACCCGGTTCGATCGACCTGTGGATCACGGGCGACAATCTGCGCAAGGGCGCGGCCCTGAACGGCATCCAGATGGCCGAGCTCCTCGTCTGATGTGACCTCGGTCACCACCGGTTCAACCCGCCGGCGTCCCCGACCGACAATCGAGGCATGAGTGTCAGCGGCGTGTCGACGGCGGCGCGACGGCGACGAGCTACCTCGATTCGCCGGCGGTGCGGTTCGCGCAGCTGCAGGACTCGGCGCTGTCGGTGCTGTTCGGCGGCGCCTCGGGTCAGCCGGAGGACCTGACGTCGTTGACGTCGGCGGTCGTCACGCTCCCGATGTACCAGCAGCCCGGGCTGCTCACCGGCCTCACCCAGTGGGACGGGAGCATGACCCCGGGCTCCCAGCGCACGGGCACGATCGTCGACACGACGGCCTGACGAACCCGCTCGCCCGAGCGCAGCTGCCTCGTCCCGGACGACTCGGGCGAATTCCCCGTCACGGCGATTCTTCGGAAGATTCTTCGCGACACGTTTTCGCGACGGGTGTCGATGCCGGGTGTCGCCGATCGTCGTAGGTGTGGTCCCATGTCTACGAGGAGGCACCATGCGCTACCTGTTGTTGATCTGCACCGACGAGTCGAGCGACCAGGCGATGAGCCCGGCCGAGGGCGAGGCCCAGATGGCCGGCTACATGAAGTTCGGCGAAGAGATGACCAAGCGCGGCGTCCTGACCGGTGGTGAGCGCCTGCGCCCGACGAGCGACGCCACGACCGTCCAGGTCCGCAACGGCGAGGTCGTCACCTCCGACGGCCCGTTCGCGGAGACCAAGGAGCAGATGGGCGGCTTCTACGCCGTCGATTGCAAGGACCTCGACGAGGCGATCGAGATCGCTTCGAAGATCCCCGGCGCCAAGAACGGCACGATCGAAGTGAGGCCGATCTGGGAGATGTGACCCCCGGGGTCGATGTCGAGGTCGCGGTCGAGTCCGCGTTCCGTTCGGAGTGGGCGCGCGTCGTCGCGACGCTCATCCGGGTGACCGGCGACTGGGACCTTGCCGAGGAATGCGCGCAGGACGCCTTCGCGAAGGCCTTGCAGCGATGGCCGCGCGACGGCGTCCCGCGCAATCCCGGTGCGTGGCTCACGACGACGGCGCGCAACCGCGCCGTCGATCGGCTGCGTCGCGCCACGACCGGGGCCGCCAAGCTCGAGGAGGTGGCCGTGATCTCGCGCTCCGACGCGGTCGGGCGGCGACGACGAATTCGATCTCGAGGAAAGTGGCGTCCGGGACGATCGGCTCCGGCTGATCTTCACCTGCTGCCATCCCGCGCTGTCCCGTGAGGCGCAGGTGGCGCTGACGCTGCGAACGCTGGCCGGCCTGACGACGGCGGAGATCGCCCGCGCCTTCCTCGTCCCCGAGGCGACGATGGCGCAACGGCTCGTGCGGGCGAAGCACAAGATCCGCAACGCCGGCATCCCGTACCGCGTCCCTCCCGGGTATCTGCTGCCCGAGCGCACCGGAGCCGTGCTCGCCGTGTTGTATCTCCTCTTCAACGAGGGGTACTCCGCGTCGGCGGGTGCCGAACTGGTCCGCGTCGACCTCTGCGCCGAAGCGATTCGTCTCGCGCGGACGCTCGTCGCGCTGATGCCCGACGAACCCGAAGCGGTCGGATTGCTCGCGCTCCTGTTGCTGCAGGACGCCCGCCGCACCGCGCGTCTCGATGCCACGGGCGATCTCGTCCCACTCGAGGAGCAGGACCGCGCTCGCTGGGACGCCGATTCGATCGCGGAGGGACTCGATCGCCTCGACGGGGCCCTTCGCCGCGGCCGGCCCGGGCCGTACCAGGTGCAGGCCGCGATCGCGGCGTGCCACGCGTCGGCGAAGGTCGCGGCCGACACCGATTGGGCCGAGATCGCGGCTTTGTACGGGGAGCTGGCCCGGATGGTCCCGACGCCCGTTGTCGAGCTCAACCGGGCCGTCGCGGTCGGGATGAGCGACGGGCCCGAGGCCGGGCTCCGGCTCGTCGACGCACTCGACGCTTCGGGCGCGCTCGGCGGGTTACCACCTGCTCCCGGCCACTCGCGCCGACCTGCTCCGTCGGCTCGGGCGCCGGTCCGACGCCGCCGCGGCCTACCGCGAGGCGCTCGCGCTCGCCGCGAACGACGCCGAGCGTCGCTACCTCTCGCACCGGCTCGCCCAGAGTGTCGGTGCGGGCTGACCGCTACCGGGCGGGCTCGGTCAGGTAGGAGAGTCCGCACAGCTCGAAGACGCGCCTCGCCGCCCGCGACGGCGACCGGACGGTCAGGCCGCGCTGCTGGGCATCCAAGCGCGACCGCGCCCGGACGAGAACTCCGATCCAGGCGGCGCCGATGAACTCGACCTCCGCGAGATCGACGACCACGTCCGCGTCGCCGCTCGCGACCGCGCGATCGAAGCGCTCGGCGAGGGACTCGAGCGCAGCCGCGTCGAGTTCGCCCCGGAGCGCGATGACCGTGTGGGTGGCGTCGAGTGTTCCGGGCTCGTACGACACACTGACCCGGGGGTGCGCGAAATCCCGCGGGGCGGCTGAGAACGGACTTTGCCATCGTGCGACCCCAAGCCTTCGCCACGAGAACCGACAGGCGCGCGCGAGCAAGAACTCGAACGCTCGGCCGGGGTCCGGGGCCGCAGTCCGACGGTACACCGCTCGGACTGACTGTCAAGCGAGATGGCCTCAGTGAGCCAATCCCGGTGTGCGTCGACGCAACGGTGACGCGGTTGTGCGAAGTTCGGTCCTGTGGAGGGGGTGGAATCGGAACCGGTCGAGAACGTCGCGGCGGCACTGGTCGCGGACGCCTGGTTGCGGGCGGTCGTCGAAGGAGACCACCGGTCGGCGTGGTCGATGCTCGACCCCGACACGCAACTCGCCTACGTACAGGCGTGGATCCTGCAGACCTTGGGTCGCGCCGGCGACGACGCGCTCCGCGCGGCGGCTCGCGATCGACGCCTCCGCGGATCCCGCGTGGACGGCGTGCGTCCGTTCGAACGCGCAGACGTGGCGGGCGGCGCACCGGGTTTGGGAGATCCACGGATGGCGGAAACGAACCGGGGCGGAGGGGGAGGGCGGCATCGTGCGCGTCGCGCTGGTGCTCAACGCCAACGCCGACGCCGCGCGCCGAGCACCGCTCCACCGCTCGAGCAGCACTTCGTCATGCGGCAACGAGACGCCTGGAGGATCGCGGGCATCGGTCGTTTCGTGATGCTCCCGGGCTGGCCGCCCACGGTCACATGGATCGAGCCGCCCTGAACGCTCACCCCCGGCGTTCCCCGCAAATCCGCTTGAGGACCGGGACCCTGCCTGTCGATGTTACGGACGTGACGGTCTCGGACACCTACCGCTCAACCGCGCCGGGAGCCCTTCCGCGCCCGGCGCGCGGGCCGGCCCCGCAACCGAATGTCACACCCGCGGAGTTGGAGACGCCGGACGAGATCGTCGCCCGCCTCGAGCGCTGGGTCGCCGCCGCGGCCGCCGAACCGAGCAGCGTGCGCCAGTCGCCGCCCCCGATGTCGGCGACGGCCGCGCCCGCGTCGCCCCGAACCGAGGACGCGCCTGCCGTCCCGACGCCGACCGCGGACGCACCGCGGCCGCCGTCGAAGAAACGAGACGACCTCCTGCCGTCGGAGCCCGGATGGTCCGCGATCCTGAACGAGGACGTCACGCCCCTCGGCCTCGCGACGGTGGCCTGCGTGGTCACGCTGCTCGTCTTTGCGGGACTCGGCCTGCGGGTTGGCGCGGGTTTGTCGGGGACGATGCTCGCGATCTCGCTCGTGGTCGGTCGCAACCGCGACCATTCCGCCATGGCGACGCGCATCATCGTCGGTGTCAGCCTCGGTATCGCGATCGCCTGCCTGTCCTGACCCGACCGGGACGGTCCGCGAGTTGGACGTCGTCCGAGCCGGCAAACCAGACTCCGAGTTCACAAGACCTGGGCGACGGGCGGAGGACTCGATGCAACGGCGGTCGATGCGAGTGTGGTCGGGCACGCAACTCCGACCGTCGCCGCGCGGGGCGCGCGCCGTGGCCGTCGCGGTCGTGCTGGTCTCGGGTCTCGCCGCGGCGGCGAACGCGCCCGGCGCCGCGGCGTCCACACGCGTGCCGGCGATCGCACTCGCGAACCCGTCGACGCATCTGCGGCCGGGCCTCACTCCGCTGCTCCCGGCGGGACCGCGGCGCGCGTCGGCACCCGCCGGCGCCCACCTGACCTACTACGGCGGCCGGGTCGTCTCCAACATCCAGGTCGTCCAGGTGTTCTACGGCGCCGGCAACTACCGCGCCCGAGGTGACGTCGTCGGGGTCGCCGAGCCTCTCGAGCTTCTACGGCGCGGTCACGAACTCGCCCTACTTCGACTGGCTCTCGCAGTACGACACGCCGGGCGGCACGCATCAGCACATCGGACGCGGCTCGTTCCTCGGACAGGTGCAGATCACGCCGGCCGCGGCCGACAACGGCTCGACGATCACCGACGCCAGCATCCAGGCGGAGATCTCGGCGCAGATCCGGTCGGGCGTGCTCCCGGCGCCGACCCACGACGCGGCCGGCAACGACAACACCTACTACGCGGTGTTCTTCCCGCACGGCAAGACGATCACGCAGGGCGGGTCGTCGTCGTGTCAGGCCGGCGGCTTCGCCGCGTACCACGGGACGATCGCGAACGCCGGGCGGTCAGGGCGAGGTCTATTACGGCGTGCAGCCCGACTTCCAGCCCGGCTCCGGGTGCGACACCGGAACCGGCAGCGGGACCCAGATCCAGAACGAGATGTCCGTCGCGTCGCACGAGCTCGGGGAGACGGTCACCGACCCCGAGGTCGGATTGGCAACGGTCTACGCGCCGCCGCTCGCCTGGTACGACGGCAGCAACGGCGAGATCGGCGACATCTGCAACGCGCAGGAATCGTCGGTCGTCGGCGGCGACGGCCTCACCTACTCGGTGCAACAGTTGTTCTCGAACTTCGAGAGCAACTGCATCACGACGGCGGCCGCGGTCGCGAACGACTTCTCGGTCGCCGCGAACCCGGCCGGAGTGACGATCGCGCAGGGCGGCGCAGCCGGAGTCGCGTCGATCGACACCACCGTGCTGAGCGGTTCGTCGACGCCGGTCGCGCTCGCGGTCGCCGGTCTCCCGCCCGGCGCCTCGGCGACGCTGACGCCCACGTCCGTCGCGGCCGGGAGCAGCTCGACGTTGAGTATCTCGGCCGGAACGGCCGCGGCCGGCTCGTACACCGTTTCGGTCACCGGCAACAGCGGTGCCGCGACGCGCAGCACGTCGATCGTGCTCACGATCGACCCCTGGCCGACGGCATGTGCCGGCGCGTGCATCTCGATCGGCGACAAGACGATGCTCGAGGGCAACGTCGGGAAACGTGCGTTCAGCTTCCCGGTCACGTTGTCGCAACCGGCGACGGTGCCCGTGTCGGTGAGCTGGACCGCGAGCTCTATCACCGCGAACGGCTTCGACTTCGTCGCCAGGAGCGGAACCCTCACGTTCACTCCCACTGCCGCCGGAACGACGCCGATCAGCAAGCCGATCTCCGTCAGCGTGATCAGCGACACCGCCAACGAGCCGGACGAGACGTTCGCGGTGACACTCTCGAACCCGGTGGGTGGCGGGTACGCGCTCGGCCACCGGGTCGGGATCGGCACGATTCTCAACGACGACGGCGGCGCCGCCGGTGCGACGATGGGCATCGGCTCGGGCACGATCGCGAAGGCGGCGGCCGGCAAACAGAACGTGCTCGTGCCCGTCGGACTCTCGGATAAGCTCGGATCGAGCGTGTCGGTCACGTACACCGTCACGCCCGGCACCGCGACCTACAGCGCGAAGGTGACCGGTGGCGGTGACTTCGGAGGCAAGCCGACGGGAACACTCACGTTCGCGGCCGGCGCGGTATTCAAGACGATCTCGATTCCGATCTGGGCCGACCCGAACCCCGACACCGACGAGTCGTTCACGGTCACGCTGTCGAACCCGATCGGTCCGGGTTTCGCGGTGAGCCGCGGCACCGGAACCGTCACGATTCTCGGAAGCTGACCGTTTCGGACCGTGTGCCCTGATGCGCGGGCGGGCATGCGGGCACGACGACAAGATGGTCGAGCCCCGGGGTGAGTCCGGCCGACGATGGAGAACGGCATGTCCGAGCTGATCTACATCGCGAACGTCTCGCTGGACGGCTACATCGAGGACTCGCGCGGCAACTTCGACTGGACCACGCCCACCGACGAAGTCTTCGCGTTCATCACCGACCTCGTGCGCTCCTGCGGCACTTACCTCTACGGCCGCCGTATGTACGAAACGATGGCCGTCTGGGAGACCGACCCGACCTTGGCCGCGCAGTCGGAGCTCAGGAGCGACTTCGCCGACGTCTGGCAGGCGGCGAACAAGGTCGTCTATTCCACGACCCTGCATGAGGTGTCGACCGCCAAGACACAGCTCGAGCGCAGCTTCGACCCCGACGCCATCCGTGACTTGAAGGCTTCCGCGGCCGACGATCTCACCGTCGGAGGCCCGAACCTCGCCGCGCACGCCTTCAGGGCCGGGCTCGTCGACGAGTGTCAGTTGCTCATCTGTCCTGTCGTCCTCGGCGCGGGCAAGTCGTCGCTTCCTCGCGACATGCGCGCCGACCTCGAGCTCCTCGACGAGCGCAGGTTCAGCAGTGGTGCCGTCTACGTCCGGTACCGCGTCGGGTCCTGACCGTCCCGCGGCCTGACCGTCCCGCGTCCGGGTACGGCGGCGAACGACGGCGAATCAGGGCGCGCGCGGCCATAGACGCGCCATGACACGTGTCAGGGTTCGCGGGACGCGTGCCGGCGGCGCGTTACAGCGCGTGGATCGTGACGCTGCGTTCGCCGTCAGCGAGAGCCGTCAGATGGGCGGGATCGCCGGTGAGTATCCCGGCTCCTCCGAATTCGATCGCCGCCGCGACGACGATCGCGTCCACGGTGTCCGAGCGAGCGGCTACGCACCTTGCCCGGTGGGCAGATTGGAACGTGGTGCGAGTGCCAGGCGTCCGGAAATCGTGAGGCCCATCGGTGCGTGCGCGCTGCTCGTCCTCGCACTGACGGCCTGCAGCGGCGGACACAGCCGCTCTCGGGTCCCGAGCGCATCGCGTGCCGTCGCGGTGACGACCACGTCGACCAGCGCGCCTCCGGGCTCGTTGACGATCCCGATGTCGTACGAAGACGCGTGCGCACGCGAGCCTGCCGTCTGCGAAGCCGGCACGACCGGAATCGTGCCTGGGCGTTGCACTGGGTAACGGTCCGGTGCGTCCGATCCCTGCGGTGGATGGAGATCTGCGTCACGGCATCGTCTTGCTCTCGAGTAACTCCGGCGTAGCCGGGTGGCTGGCGTTCAAGACGCTGTGGTTCAGCGCGCCCGCCTATCGAGGCCCGTTCCTCATCCGCGCGCAACGACTCGACGGACAGGGTCCGATCGCCTTCGGTGAGACGCCGATCCTTTCTCCGTTGGTCGTTCCGCCGGGCGAAACGCTCAACTCCCACGCCGGGTACCGCACCGCGCCCGGAGGAACGTGGGTCAAAGCGCCCGGATGCTACGGCTGGCAGATCGACGGCCTGAACTTCAGCGAAGTGATCGTCGTCGACGCTGTTCTCCGCTCGCCATAACTGCTGATCGGGCTGGTTGAACGCCGGTTGGACGCGAACAGTCTCAGGGCTGGTGACCAGCGTGTTTGTTCGCGAGTCCCGGAGGTCCGGAGTGGCAGTGGTTGGTGTCTCCGTAGCCCCAGCCCGGCTTGCAGGGCACGCTCGTACTCGTCGTCGAGCTCGTGCTGGTCGAGCTCGTACTGGTCGAGCTCGTACTGGTGGTCGAGGTACTGCTGGTCGAGGTACTGCTGGTCGAGCTCGTACTGGTGGTCGAGGTACTGCTGGTCGAGCTCGTGCTTGTCGTCGGATGACTCAGTCCCGGGGGCCCCGAGTGGCAATGATTCGCGTCACCATTTCCCCGACCCGGTGAGCAGAGTGCGCTTGGCGTTGAACTCGTCGACTCCGCGTGTGAGCTGCTGCTCGCGCCTCCGGAGATGGCCCATGCCGACACGCCGGAGAGGACAACCGCCGTGACGACGGACGCCGCAAGCTTGACGGCCCTATCGGTTCCTTTCATTGCACGCTCCTGTCGGGTGAGGCTGCCGGACCTGAGGGATCAGCGGTCTACGAAGAAGGAACGCGCAAGCCACGCGTTTCGTTACGAGAGTGTGACGAGTGTCACAGGCGCCTCGCCGCGTGCGTCGCCCACGACTGCCGATCGGGCACTTCGGTAGGGCCTCCTGATCGTCGCGCGCCTTACCGTCCACGGCCGGCGCGGCCTGCGCCGTTCGCCGACGGCGATCCGAAGTATTGGCGACCCTCGGGCGTGGCGAGGCGAGTCGCCCGAGAACGGCACGCCGTCGTCACGCTGATCTGGTGAAACACGAGTCGGGGTGCCGGGATTCGAACCCGGGACCTCAGCGTCCCGAACGCTGCGCGCTAACCAAGCTGCGCTACACCCCGTATGGAAGCGGCGAGCCTAGTCGTCGGGCGCTTGGTGGATCGCAGCCAAAACCGTGTCGGCCAGCTCGGGGCGGCACACCAGCAGGTCGGGCAGGTACGGGTCGGGCCGGTTGTAGACGAGCGGCGACCCGTCGAGCCGGGAGCAGTGGCACCCGGCCGCGGCGGCCACGCCGACCGGCGCGGCCGAGTCCCATTCGTACTGACCGCCGGAGTGCGCGTACACGTCGGCGTGCCCTTGCACGACCGCCATGGCCTTCGCGCCGGCCGAACCGAGCGGCACGAGCTCGGCGTCGAGCACCGAGGCGAGGTACTCCGCGAGCTTCGGCGGCCGCGTGCGCGAGACGAGCAGGCGCATCTTCCCGTCGACGGGAGGGGCGAGTGTTGCGGGGGGCCGGGTCGCCATGACGAGATCGTCCTGGGCCGGGAGCGCGACCGCGCACACGTGCGGCGTGCCGTTGAACGCGAGCGCGACGTGCACCGCCCAGTCGCTGCGACCGCCTCGCCGAACTCGCGGGTGCCGTCGAGCGGGTCGATGATCCACACGCGTTCGCGTTCCAGCCGGATCGGGTCGTCCTTCGACTCCTCCGACAGCACCGCGTCGTCGGGCCGCTCCTCGGCGAGGCGGGCCAGGATCAGCTCGTTGCTCTCGCGGTCGCCGTCGTCCTTCGTTGCGCCTTCGGCGCGGCGGCGCACGAGAAGATCGCCGGCCTCGCGCGCGACTGTGCGGCGAGCTCGTGGTCGTTCATGGGAGCGGTCAACTCGCGGCCGGGAGCAGTTGCTTCGCGGCCCGGCGCAGGATCCCGGCGTCGACGGGCTTCACGAGCGTCAGGTCGACGTCGGCGCGCCGGGCGATGAACTCGTCGGCCTCGCGGTCGAGCAGCAGCAGGATGCTGGCCCGGTCGAGCCGCCCGCCCGACTCCTCGAGCCGCAGGTCGATCGCGACGGCGACGCCGCCCATGTTGCCGATCTGCAGGTCGAGCACGACGAGATCGGGGTCGACCTCGGCGAACGTGTCCCGCACGTCCTGGCCGCGGGTGACCTCGACGACTTCCTGGCCGCGGCCCACGAACGCCGCCCGCACCTGGTCGCGGACCCACTTGGCGTCGGCGGCGACGAGGATCGTGGTCATCGGGCGGAGATGGTATCGAACAGCAGGCCGGCCGACCTCGTGAAGCGTCGTGAAGTCGTGGACGTCGTGGGCGAGGTACGGCACGTACGCCACCGCCGTCCCGGTGCCGATCCGGTCCCGCAGCGCCTCGATGTGCGCCCGTTCGAGCGGCGGCGATCTCGCGGAAGTCGGCGAGGTTCTCGTACTGCGCCGCGAGCCGGGCCGCGGCGTCGGTCACCGGCCGCTGCTGCGTCGAGAGCCGCAGCGCCTGGGCCGCCGCGCGCAGCCCCGCGGGTGCTTCCGTCGCCGAACGACGGGTGCACGCGGTTGACGATCAGCGCCTCCACCGACTGGCCGGTTCCGCGAGCCGGGCCGCGAAGAACGTCGCCTCCTCCATCGCGTCGCGCCGCGGCGACGTGACGAGCACGAACGCCGTCTCGGGATCGGCGAGCAACGCGCCGACGACCTGTGCCGCGGTCGCGGAAGCCTTCCTCCATCCCTTCGAACGCCCGGAAGAACGCGACGACGTCGTCGATCGACCTCCGAGCCGACGACGCGCGCGACGGTGTGCAGGAACGTCTGCACCGCGACGCTCGCGACCCGCAGGTACGCCGCGCGTCGGCATCATCAGCATGCGGAAGATGCGGTTGTCGAGGAGCCGGTGCAGGCGCTGCGGGCGCGTCGAGGAAGTCGAGCGCGTGGCGCGTCGGCGGCGTGTCGATGACGATGAGGTCGAAGCCCGCCTTCGTCGTGCAGCTCGTGGAGCTTCTCCATCGCCATGTACTCCTGCGTGCCGCCGAGCGCGCCGGAGACGTTGCGGTAGAAGCGGTTGTCGAGGATCCGCTGCGCCTGTTCGGGCGTCGACGCGTTGCGGGTGACGAGCTGGTCGAACGTCGACTTCGTGTCGAGCATCATCGCCGAGAGCCGCCCGCCGGGCACGCGCCGAGCCGTCGTCGTCGCCGATGCGGACCAGAGCTTCGGGTCGATCTCGGTCGGGTCGTTCGTGAGGTGCTCGAGGCCGAGCGCGTCGGCGAGCCGCTTGCGGGATCGATCGTGACCACGCACGTGTTGCGGCCCTGGCGTGCGCCTTCGAGCGCGAGCACCGCGGCGATCGTCGTCTTGCCGACCCCGCCGGTGCCGCAGCAGATGACGACCGCGCCGCTCGTCGACGAGCGCTTCGATCGCGATAGGTCACAGCCGCCCGATCCCGCGTTCGAACGCGTCCGCGAGCGACGTCCAGCCGGCTGCGGGTGATGTCGGGGGTGAACAAGAACGGCAGCTCGATCTGCGGCAACGGCAGCCGTTCGCGCAGCCGCTCGATCTGCTCGTGCTGCACCGCGTGGCGCTCGGCGACGGAACGCGGCCGCGTCGCGCGAGGTCGTCGGCCTCGCGTCGCGAGACGAAGCGGCCGCACGCCTCGGCGTCGGCGAGGATCGCGTCGACGCGGCGGTGACACGCGACGGGCAGCGGTTCGAAGCAACGGTTGACGACGACCGGGCCGAGGGCCACGCCGGCGCGGTCCTCGATCGCGAACGCGGTGTCGACCACCTCGCTCACCGGCGTCTCCTCGGGGAGCGTCACGAGCATCACCTGGCACCGCTCGGGATCGGAGAGCAGCGCCGACGACGTCCTGCGCCTGCTTGCGGATCGGTCCGACGCGCACCGCGTCGAGCAGGCCGCGGGCCGAGAGCAGGAACGTGATCGCGTGGCCGGCCGCGGGCGCGTCGACGATGATCAGGTCGGCGGCCCGCGACTCGTCGAGCGACTTCACCTTGCCGAGCACGAGGATGTCCTTCATCCCCGGCACGGCGGTCGCCACGACGTCGAGCGCGCCCGACGCGGCCAGGCGCTTCGAGATGCGCTTCATGCCGTGGGACTACGAGGTAGTCGACGAGCGCGGCGTCGGGAGTGAGGAAGCGGGCCCGGATGCCGGGTCGAGGTCGAGCTCGTCGTAGCCGAGGGCCGGCGCGCCGAACATCGCCGGGAGCCCCGACTTGCCCTCGACCTCGACGATGAGCACGGTCCGACCGGCCGCGCGCGGCGGTGACCGCCAGCGCGGCCGTTACGGTCGTCTTCCCGACGCCGCCCTTGCCGGCGACGATGACGACGCGGGAGGTGGAGCAGAACTCCGCCACCTCCATCGCTCCATGCTACGAGAGGCCGATGCGATCCTACCGACTCGACTCGGTGCGGTGCGCGCTCGACTGCTTGGTGGCGACTCGGGCCTGCTCCGCGTGCTCGCCGCGCTCGGTCGCGCGCGGTCGCCGGCAGCGCAGACCGTGACGGCGACGGGCGCATCGTCGTCGTGCAGGTCAACGGCCTGATCGACCCGTCGAACGCCGCGCTGATCCACTCGTCGCTGCGCGACGGCGGAACGGGCGCACTCGTCGGTCGTCGTGTTCCAGCTCGACGCTCGGGTGCGGTCGACGTCGACATCGAACGCGCTGCTGCGCGATTCACGACTCGCCGGTGCCGGTGGCGGTCTGGGTCGGGCCGTCGGGCGGCGGGCGCGCACGGCGCGGCCGCGCTGCTCGCGCGCGTTCGGCCGACGTTCGCCGCGGTCGCGCCGGGCGCGCACCTCGGTCCGGTCGACCCGGTCCGTTACGACGACCCGTCGTTCAAGGTCGACGCACCGCTGAAGGACGTGACCGCCACAGCGCCGACACGCTGTTCCAGTTCATCGGTCTGCTCGACGGGCGCACGCTCCAGACCGCGGCCGGGCCGGTGAAGCTGTCGACGATCAAGGTCGTCGAGCTGGACAACCGCCAGGTCCGCGAGCCCAAGGGCGAGGTGCACTTCCGCAAGCTCGGTCTCGATCGCTGCAGCTCGCGCACACGCTCGACGCGCCGTGGGTCGCGTACTTCCTGTTCGTCGCCGGGCCTGGCGCTGATCGTGTTCGAGTTCTTCTCGGTCGGCGTCGGCGTCGCCGGTTTCGTCGGCGCGGTGGCGTTCATCGGCGCGTGCTTCGGGTTCTCGCATCTCCCGGTCGCGCCGTGGGCGGTCGGGTTGTTGATGCTCGGGATCTTCGGCATGTCGATCGACGTGCAGGCGGGGACGCTCGGACCGTGGACGTTCATCGGCGCGGGCGCGCTCGTCGCGGGTTCGATCTGGCTCTACGGCGGATCGTCGCGTCTCGATCCCGCGTGGTGGATTCTCGTGCTCGTCATCGCGTCGCACGGTCGTGTTCATGCTCTCGGGCATGACGGCGATGGTGCGCTCGCGTTTCTCCACGCCGACGATCGGGCGCGAAGAGCTGGTCGGCGAGATGGGGCTCGCCGAAGCCGACGTCGATCCCGACGGCGTCGTGCGCATCCGCGACGCGCTGTGGCGGCGCGCGTACGAACCGCGCGACGCCGATCCACGCCGGCGACGCCGGTCCGGGTGGTCGTCGATCGAGGGCATCGTGCTCGAGGTCGAGCCCGAGACCGGCGGCGCCCGCGATCACCGCGAGCGCCGCCGCGGCACCTGACCAGGCCGTTTGTCTCGCCTCGGAGCCGGAGATACGTTCCGCGGCGTCCGGGGGCTACGGGGGATGGAGTAGGGCGTGGCACTCAGCATCGTTCATGAAACTTGGCATTTGAAGGCCTCGTGCCGAGGTCCCGAGTCGGCGTTGTTCTTTCCGCCGTCGGTGGCCGAACGGCGTGAAGAGCGCGAGGCACGCGAAGCGAAGGCGAAGAGCATCTGCGCCGCGTGCATCGTGCGACAGGAGTGCCTCGAGTTCGCGCTGCGGGTGCACGAACCGCACGGCATCTGGGGTGGCCTGACCGAGGCCGAGCGCCGCCGTCTTCTCCCCGACCTCGAGTCGCCCGGCCGCGGCCGAAAGAGCCGTCGACCGGCCAGGCCGGCGCCGGTCGCAGCGGGGCCGCGTAGACTCCGACATGGAGAGGGTCCGCGACGCCGCCACCGTGATCCTGGTGCCGCGACCGGCCCGACCTCCACGTCTTGATGCTCGGGCGCAACCCGGCGCTCGTGTTCGGCCCGGCGCGACGGTGTTCCCCGGTGGCGCGGTCGACCCCGCCGACCGCGTCGGCCGCGCTCGAGCTCGGCGTCGACGAGTTCCGTGCCGCCGCGGCCCGCGAGTGTCTCGAAGAGGCGGGCATCCCCATCGACGCGCGGGAGCTCGTCGGCTTCGCGCGCTGGATCACGCCCGTGGCGCGCCGCGCCGCTACGACACGTGGTTCTTCGTGCACGCGCCGCCCGACGGCCAAGAAGGCGAGCACGACGGCAGCGAGCTCGTCGCGTCGGCGTGGATGCGCCCGACCGACGTGCTCGCGCGTTCGCGGACGGCGAGATCGACCTGATCCTCCCGACCCAGCGCAGCCTCGAGGTGCTCGCGCGGTTCGATCGGGTCGACGCGCTGCTCGCCGAGCTGCGTGAGGCGCCGTGCCCGACCTGACTCCCGAATCGCCGAGCGCGCTCTCGCCGCTGATCCGGCGCGTCGTCGCGAACAATCCCGGTCTGATGACCGGTCCCGGGCACGAACACCTATCTCGTCGGCATCGACGAGGTCGCGGTGATCGATCCCGGTCCCGATCTCGCGCAGCACGTCGACTCGATCGTCGGCGCGTCGATGCGCGAACGCGTGCGTTGGGTGCTGCTCACGCACACGCATCCCGACCACTGGCCGGCCGCGGCACGGATCCGCAAGAAGACCGGGCGCGGCGTCGCCGCGTTCGCGCCGTTCCCGAAGGCCGACGAGGTCGACGCTCGAGCTCGACCTCGTGCTCGGCGACGGCGACACGATCGACGGCACCGAGTTCCGGCTCGAGGCGATGCACACGCCGGGTCACGCGCCGAACCACCTGTGCTTCTGGCTCGACGAGGAGCGCCTCGCTGTTCACCGGCGACCACGTGCTGAACGGCACCACCACCGTCGTCAATCCCGCAGCGCGGCGGCGACATGGTGCAGTACCTCGCGTCGCTCGAACGGCTGCGCAAGATCAAGCGGGTCGCGCGCATCTGCCCCGGCCACGGCGACGTGATGGAAGATCCGGCCGCGGTGCTCGACGAGTACGTCGCGCACCGCAAGAAGCGCGAGCGCCAGATCCTGAGGCTGCTGCAGGCCAAGCCGACGACGATCCCCAGATCGTCGACGCCTCTACATCGACACGCCCGAGGGTCTGATCGAGATGGCGCGGCGCCAGGTGCACGCGCACCTCCTGAAGCTGAAGGCCGAGGGCAAGGTCACGGGCACCGGCGCCAAGGCCAGCTGGACCGTCTCCTAGCGCGCGCACGTAGCCTGAGCTCGGGCAACGGACCTTCTCTGAGAGGAGTCGCGATGGGCGACACGCAGCTGTTCATCGACGGTGCCTGGGTCGACGCCCAATCGGGCGAGACCTTCCCCACCTACGCACCGTCGACCGGCGAGAAGATCGCCGACGTCGCCAAGGCCGGCCGCGAGGACGCGCAGCGCGCCGATCGCAGGCCGCGCGCAAGGCGTTCGACGACGGTCCCTGGCCGAAGATGTCGGGCAAGGAGCGCGCCGAGAAGCTGCGCAAGGTCGCCGACATCATCAACGGCCGCAGCGCGGAGATCGCCGAGATCGAGGCCCGCGACGGCGGCGGCACGATCAAGAAGGCGATGTTCGCCGACGTGCCCGGGCGCGGTGTCGACGTTCCAGTCGTTCGCCGACTGCGCGGAGAACGAGCCCGACGTCATCGACCGCGGCGAGAGCCCGTTCCCGCCCGCGAAGAGCATCGTGCGGCGCGAGCCGTTCGGCGTGTGCAGCGGCATCGTCCCGTGGAACTTCCCGTTCCTCATGGCCGGCTGGAAGATCGCACCGGCGATCGCGGCGGGCAACTGCGTCGGTGCTGAAGCCCGCGAGCTTCACGTCGCTCAGTCGCGGTCGAGATGGTGAAGGCCGTCGAGGAGGCCGGCATCCCGGCCGGTGTCGTCAACCTCATCACCGGGCCCCGGCGGCAGCGCGGGCGAGGAGCTCGCGCAGCACCCGCTCGTCGACAAGGTCGCGTTCACCGGCTCGACCGAGGTCGGCCGGCGCATCATGCAGCTCGCGTCGGGCACCGTGAAGAAGGTGACGCTCGAGCTCGGCGGCAAGTCGGCGAACATCGTCCTCGACGACGCCGACCTCGACCTCGCCGCCGCGGGCGTGCTCTGGGGAACGTTCTTCCACAACGGTCAGGTGTGCGAGTCGGGCACGCGTGCGCTGGTGTCGCGCAAGATCTACGACGAGTTCGTCGGCCTGCTCGTGGAGCGCGCGGGCAAGATCGTCATCGGCGACAACATGGACATGGACACCGACCTCGGCCCGCTCGTCGCGCCGAGCCAGGTCGACACGACCGAGCGCTACGTGAAGCTCGGCCTCGACGAGGGCGCCAAGCTCCTGTGCGGTGGTGTCGAAGCCCACCGACCTCGCGGCCGGGCTCGACCAGAGCGCCTACTACCTGCCGACGATCTTCGAGGCCGACAACTCGATGAAGATCGCGCAGGAGGAGATCTTCGGGCCGGTGCTGTGCGTGATCCCGTTCGACTCCGACGACGAGGCGATCAAGATCGCGAACGACTCGATCTACGGGCTCGGCGGCGGCGTGTGGTCGAAGAACCTCGAGCGCGCGCACTCGGTCGCGGCGGCGATGCGGACCGGCACCGTGTGGGTGAACGACTACCACATGATCACGCCGACGCAGCCGTTCGGTGGCTACAAGCAGTCGGGCATCGGGCGCGAGCTCGGCGACTACGGCTACAACGAGTACCGCCAGATCAAGCACGTGTGGCAGAACACCGCCACCGACCGCAACGGCTACCTGCACTTCGCCGCACTGAGCGGCAACATTTGAGAGTCACCGGCACGGCCGCGGCGGCAACGCATCGTCGAACGGGCGAGGCGTGATCGCCGCGGCGCGCTGGTGTTCACGATCGGGACCGGCTGCTGCGAGTCGACCGCGCCGTTCCTCTACGAGGACTTCTGGCCCGGGCCCGACAGCGAGCCGGTCGGCGAGGTCGGCGGGCGTGCCGGTCTTCGCGCCGCAGTACCTGCGGGCGCTCTACCCCGGCGACGACGGGGTGACCGTCGACGTCGACGACGGGCTGATGGCCGAGTCGATGTCGATCGAGACCGAGTACGGATGCCGGTTCGTCCTCCGCGACCCGTCCGGCACAGCGGTCGCGCACCAGGACTCGGCGAGCCTGTGATGTCCCCGAGGCGGTGTCGGCGCTGCGCACCCGCGGGCCGCAGGAGCTGCCGGAGGCGCTTGCGCCGGGCGCGGATGCGATGAGTCGATCGGTTTCGCCCTACCGTTGCCGGGCGCGGCTTTCGCTGCCGATGGAGAATCGGTGACCGATCCGACTGACGCTCTGCTCGTTGCCGAGCGCGTTCGCAAGACGTACCGCACCGGCGCGGAAGAGGTCGAGGCGCTGCGCGACGTCGACCTCGTCGTGCACGAGGGCGAGTTCGTCTCGGTCATGGGCCCGTCGGGCTCGGGCAAGACGACGCTGCTCAACTGCTGCTCGGGGCTCGACGACATCGACGGCGGCCGCGTGCTGCTCGACGGCGTCGACCTGCACGCGCTGTCCGACGCCGCGCCGCACCGCGAACCGCGCGTCGTCGATGGGATTCATCTTCCAGGCGTACAACCTGATCCCGGTGTTCAGCGCGGTCGAGAACGTCGAGCTGCCGTTGCTGCTCGCGGGCGTCGACGCGAAGGAAGCGCGCCGGCGCGCGTCGGAGACGCTCGAGCGGGTCGGGCTCGGCGCCGCGGCTGCAAGCACCGGCCGGCCGAGCTGTCGGGCGGCGAGCAGCAACGCGTCACCGTCGCGCGCGCGCTCGCCGGGCCGGCCCCGCGTGGTGTGGGCCGACGAGCCCACCGGCGCGCTCGACTCGGAGACCGCCGAGTCAGGTCATGCAGCTGCTGCGGCGAGCTCAACGCCGACGGGCTCACGCTGATCGTCGTGACCCACGACGAAGGCGTCGGCGGCAGCGCGAACCGCGCATCGTCATCCGCGACGGCCGGATCGTGAGCGACGAGCTCGTCGCCGGTGCGAGTCGACGCCGCCGGTCGCGCCCGTCGCACGACGGCACTGAGCCCGATGATCATCGTCGCGGTGCTCTCGTTGCCGTTCCTCGTTCGTGCTGTCCGCAAGCCGGTCCTGCGCCGGCTCGCGCTGCGCAACGCCGCGCGCCGCCCACGCGAGACCGCGCTCGTGATCCTCGGATCGCTGCTCGGCACCGCGATCATGACCGGGTCGTTCGTCGTCGGCGACACGTTCAACTCGTCGATCCGGCGCATGGCCTACGAGCAGCTCGGTCCGGTCGACGAGATCGTGTCGGCCAACGGGCTCGGCCGGCGCGCGCCGCTCCTGCGCGTCGCGCCTCGGCGGACTTCGCGACCCGAACGTCGACGGCGTGCTCGCGCTCACGCTCGACCAGCGCCTCGGCCGCGACGACGACGGCCGCCGGTGCGCGCGGCGCCGAAGGCGCAGTTGCTCGAGACCGACTTCGCGCGCCGCCCGCCGGTTCGGCGGCGACCCGCACGCGACCGGCATCTCGGGCCCGACGCCGGCGCCGGGCGAGGCCGTGATCGGTCGCGATCTCGCCCGCGACGCTGCACCTCAGGGTCGGCGACCCGATCGACGCGTTCGCGTACGGCGTGTCGCGTGCCGCTGCGCGTCGTCCGCGTGCTGCCGAAGCTCGGCGTCGCCGGCTTCTGGTCGGGCGACGAGACCACGTCGGACAACGTCTTCGTCGCGCCCGGGCACGATCGCGGGCATCGTCGCCCGCAGCACGGTGCCGGCGCGCGGCGTGCCGCCGCAGTCGATCGTGCTCGTGTCGAACTCGGGTGGCGTCGAGGCCGGCGCGCAGCGCTCCGACGCGGTGCAGCGCGCCTCATCGGCCGCGGCTCGCGGGCGTCGCCGCGAACGTCAACGACCGCAAGCTGGCGTGCTCGACCGCGCCGACCGCAGCGGGAAGTCGCTGTCGCGGCTGTACACGTCGCTCGGGACGTTCGCGGTGCTCGCCGGGATCCTGCTGCTCGTCAACATCTTCTTCATGCTCGCCGACGAGCGGAAGTCGGAGCTCGGCATGCTGCGGGCGGTCGGGCTGCGGCGCTCGTCGCTCGTCGGCGCGTTCGCGACCGAGGGCTGGTGCTACGCGGTGCTCTCGGCGATCGCGGGGACGTTCGTCGGGCTCGGCCTCGGGCGCGCGCTGTCATGGCCGCCGCGGCCAAGTTGTTCGCGACAGCGCGGCGACGACTCGCGACATCGCGCTCCACTTCGCGTTCAAGTGGGCGAGCGTGCAGCGCGGGCTCGTCATCGGCTTCGTGATCGCGATCGTCGACGGTCGTTGATCGCGAGCGTCTGGCTGAGTCGCTTCAACATCATCCAGGCGATCCGCGACATCACCGAACCGGCCCGCCGCACGGCCGCACGCGCGTTCGAGCTACGCCGGCATCGCGCGGCGCCGCGGTCGGGCTGCTCCTGACCTCGGTCGGGATCGCTGAGCTCGTCGTTCCTCGCCCTGCTGCTCGGCCCGGTGGTGGTGTTCGTCGGCATCGGCGCCGATGCTCGCCCGCAACTTCCCGCGCTCGGTCGTGAACACCACGATCGGCGCGTGCTCGTGCTCGCGTGGGCGGTGCTCGCGGTTCCGGCCGCGATCGCGCTCGGCATGTCGCTCGACGTCCTCGTGTTCGTCGTGCAGGGGCTCGTGCTCGTCGGCGCCGCGGTCGTGCTCACCGCGCAGCACCAGCAGTGCGATCGGGCACGGGATCGGCCACGTCGCGAAGCGTTCGCTCTCGCGTCCGGCTCGGGCTCGCGTACCCGCTGGCGCGCCGCTTCCGCACGTCGATGACGCTCGGCATGTTCGCGCTCGTCGTCTTCATCCTCGTGCTGGTGTCGGTGTTCGCGTCGATGTTCTCCGGCCAGATCGGTCAGTTCACGCGCGACGCGTCGGGCGGATTCAACGTCGTCGTGCAGTCGAACCCGAGCAACCCGGTGGCGTTCACCGAGCTCGCACGTGCAGCCGACGTGCGCGCGGTCGCGCCGCTCGCGACCACCAACGTGCAGATCATCGCGGCGCCCGGGCTCGCCCAGCCGGTCGAGTGGACGGCGACCGGTTCGACTCGACGTTCGTCGACCACGGTGCGCCGGCGCTCGACGACCACGGCGGCTACCCGAGCGACGCGGCCGCGTACCGCGCGGTGCTCGCGTCGTCCGATCTCGCGATCGTGGAAGCGTCGTTCCTCGCATCGGGCAACGGCCCGCCCCACGACCTGGTCGGGATCGGCGACCACTTCACCGCCCAGGACGAGACGAGCGGCAAGTCGCGCGCACCTTCACCGTCGCCGCGATCAGCAAGCCCGACGTCGCGAACAACGGCGTCCTGATGGGGCATCGCCGCCGCGCACGACCTCCTCGGCGCGCGCGCCGTCGCCGAACCGCGCGTACCTCGACGTGCGCGATCCCGACCGCGTTCGCGGCCGCGTTCGCCGGCCGCTACCTCGCCAACGGCGGGCAGGCCGAGACGTTGCGCGGTGTCGTGCAGGACGACCAGGCCCAGCAACAGCAGTTCTTCCTGCTTGATGCGCAGCTACCTGGCGCTCGGCCTCGTGGTCGGGGTCGCGGGCATCGGCGTGATCATGGTCCGGGCGGTGCGCGAGCGGCGCCGCCAGGTCGGCGTGCTGCGCGCGCTTGGGCTTCCAGGCCGCGGCGGTGCGCTCGGCGTTCATCGTCGAGTCCGCCTTCGTCGCGGTCGAAGGGGTCGCGATCGGGACGGTCCTCGCGCTGGTGTGCGCGTGGTCGATCACGTTGAGCGACGCGTTCGGGAGCTCGCTCGCGTTCCGGGTGCCGTTCGGCTCCATCGGGTTGCTCGTGGTCGGAACGTTCTTGTGCGCGTTGCTCGCGACCGCCGCGCCGGCGCGTTCGGCGGCGCGTATCCGTCCCGCGGTCGCCCTCAAACTCTCCGACTGAGGAAGCACTCGACGTCGTAGATCGACCTCGACGCGGCCACCGTGCCGGTCGATGACGGCGCCGACCGCGTCGTTCAACCGCTGCCGGCGCTCGGGCGGGAGCATCCGATGGTGCGAGTGCGTCGAGAGGAGCTGCACCCACTGTGCGCGGGTGTAGGTGCAGTTCCACGTCACGACGCGCCGGACCGGCTCGGCGAACGCGGCGCAGGCGTCGAGCTCGCCGTACACGCGGCCGAGCTGCCAACCGGCGCCGCCGAGCAGCTCGGGCGCGAACTCGGCGTACGACGGCGTCGTTGTCCGCGCCGAGCGCGCCGGTCCACTCCCGGCCCTCGTTCCAGAAGAACGCGGCGGTGCCACCCGGCACGAGCGCGGTCGCGACCCGTTCGTAACGGTCTTCGCCCCCGACCCAGTGCCAGGACTGGGCCGCGTAGGCCAGCGCGAACGCGCCCGCCGGCGGCGTCCACGTCTCGAACAACGTCTCTTCGACCTCGACCACTTTCCTGCGCAGGATCTTCGCCATCTCGGGGTCGGGTTCCAAGGCGTGGACGTCGAGACCTCGTGCGACGAATCCCGCGGTCGCCTTCCCCGTCCCCGCGCCGATCTCGAGCGCACGGTCACCGGCGTGCAGCCCGGCGAACTCGAGGATCGTGTCGAAGAGGGCGTCGGGATACGACGGGCGGTATTCGTCGTACTGCGCCGCGACCTCGCCGAAGACCAGGCGTTGCTCCCGTTCCGGCGCGCTCATGCCCCCGAGTGTTCCAGCCACGCCCGCCACGCGCCGAGGAATTCCGCGAAACGCATCCGGCCGTCGTCGCCCGGCGGCGGAGGCCACCACGCGTTCCAGGCCGCGTCCACCGCGTCGAGCGTCGCGTCCGGTTCGCCGAGGAGCCGGCGGCGCACGGTCGCCGCGGAGATCTTGCGCCGGTCGCCCGCGTCGAGACGGAGCTGCTCGCTCACCGTCTGCAGGACCCCGGCGACGAACGGGGCGTCCTGCACGGCGAGCGAGATGCGCATCGGATCGGCCTGCACGCCCCAGTAGTTGCGCAGCGCCTTGCGGAACCGTCGTTCGTTGAAACCGACCCCGATGCGGCGCTGGTGCTGACCCCACGCGGCGTGATGGCCGCCGCCGCCGACGACGGTGTCGAGGAGCGTGTCGAACGGGTCCTTCGCGCTCACGCCGGCTTTTGCACGAGCTCGAACATGCGCGCCGTGCAGCCGGCCATCTCGACCGGCGGCAGCAGCTCGGTGACGATGCGTTGCGCGATGGCGTGGAGCTCCCGGGCCGCGGGCGAGTCCGGGTGCGCGAGCACCACGGGGTTCCCCGCGTCACCGTCGCTCGAAACCGCGGGCTCGATGGGAACGGCACCGACCAGCGGCGCGCCGGTGAGCGCGGCGAGCCGCTTCCCCCCGCCGGCGCCGAAGATCGCGTGCCGCGTCCCGTCGGGCGCGACGAACTCGGTCATGTTCTCGATCACGCCGAGCACCTTGAGGTAGGAGCGGCGCGCCATGTCGGCGACACGCGCCGCGACCTTCTGCGCCCCCAGCGCGGGGGTCGTCACGACGAGCATCTCGGTCTGCGGCAGCAACCGCGACAGCGCCATCTGGATGTCGCCCGTACCGGGCGGCATGTCGATCAGCAGGTAGTCGAGGTCGCCCCAGCTGACGTCGACGAGGAACTGCTCGAGGGCCTTGGCGAGGATGAGGCCCCGCCACATGAGCGCGGTGTCCTCGTCGTCGACGAGCAGGCCCATCGACACGATCCGCAACCGGCCGGTGCCGACCGTCACCTCGTTCGGCGCGATCTTGCCCTTGCCGTCGGGTGCCTTCGAGCCCGCGAGCCGGCCCTGCACGCCCAGCATCCGCGGGATCGAGAAGCCCCAGATGTCGGCGTCGAGGACGCCGACCGTGAGGCCGCGCGCGGCGAGCGCGGCGGCGAGGTTGGCGGTGATCGACGACTTGCCGACCCCGCCCTTGCCACTCCCGACCGCGATCACGCGTGTGGTCGCGGGGACCTCGGTCGGGGGCGCCGACTTCGACGCCCGGAGCCGCGCCTTCTGCATGAGCTCCGAGCGTTCCGCCTGGGTCATCTCGTCGTACTCGACGGTGACCTCGCCCACGCCGGGGAGGCCGGAGACCTTGGAACGGACGTCGGTGCCGATCTGGCCCCGGAGCGGGCACGCCGCGGTGGTGAGCGCCACCTTCACGACGACGTCGCCGTTGGCCGCGACCCGGATGTCGTGGACCATCCCCAGGTCGACGATCGATGCCCGGAGCTCCGGGTCGAGCACCCCGGCGAGGATGCCGCGGACGTCGTCCGGGGTCGGCGGGGCTGCGGTCGGGAGGGAGGGTTCGCTCATGGTGCTCATGTACCGAATAAAACCAGTGAGAGCCTTGAAAATATGCCCGATTCCAAAGTACCGTCAAGCGATGGACCTGCTCGCGGTCTTGAAGGCGCTCGGCGACGAAACCCGGTTCTCGATGTACCAGGAGCTCGCCGGTTCCACCGCGGCCCTCACCGCCACCGAGTTGGCGGAGCGCCTCGGCCTGCACGCCAACACGGTCCGGCTGCACCTGGAGCGACTCCGCGAGGCGGGCCTGGTCGACGTCGAACCGGTGCACCGCGGCACCGTCGGACGACCCCAGCACGTCTACTCGCTCGCGGCGGGCGCGCCGGGGCTCGGCCTCGACCCGCCCAGCTACACCCTGCTCGCCGGCATGCTCGCGATGCTCGCCGAACGGGTCGGCGCCGAGGCCGTCGACGCGACCGAGGCCGGGCGATCGTGGGGTATCGAGGCGGGTCGCCGCACCCACTCGAAGTCCTGCGTGAAGGCGCTCTTCGGCGAGATGGACCGCCTGGGCTTCGATCCGGAGCGTGAGTCCCGGCCCGGGGGCGGCGCCGACATCGCGTTCCTGCACTGCCCGTTCCGCGAGTTGGCCGAGGCCTACCCGGAGCTCGTCTGCAACCTGCACCGCGGCATCTGCGAAGGCGTGGTCGCCTCGGTCGGTGGGGGAACAGTCGAGGAGTTCGCGACGTTGTACGACCGTGACCCTTGCCGGGTCGTCGTCGGCGTCGAAGTATCCTGAAGTCGTTCATCCGCCTGGTTGCCCAGGCTCGCGTGTTCACGGAGGCCCAGATGATTGCCCTGACCGAGACTGCGACCACGAAGGTCAAGGAGCTGATCGCGGCGGAGAACCAGCCCGAGCTGTACCTGCGGGTCGCGGTTCGACCCGGCGGCTGCTCCGGCCTCTCCTACGAGATGTTCTTCGACACCGAGAAGGCGGCCGACGACATCGTCGAGACCTACGGCGACGTGCAGGTCGTGGTCGACCCCGCGAGCGCGCAGCACCTCGTCGGCGCGTCGCTCGACTACAAGGACGGCCTCCAGGGCGCGGGCTTCGCGATCAACAACCCGAACGCGCAGCGCACCTGCGGGTGCGGTCAGTCGTTCTCCTGACCCGGGGTCTTTCTGATCCAGATCCAGTTCAGTCCGACCCTGTGACGTCCCCGCGTCGCAGGAGCGGCAGCGGAGCCGTGCGGGCTGGACGCCGAAGGCCGTTCCCGGCACGGCGCAGCGCGAGCGACCGGTGGACGAGGAGCGGCAGCGGAGCCGTGCGGGCTGGACGCCGAAGGCCGTTCCCGGCACGGCGCAGCGCGAGCGACCAGTGGACGAGGAGCGGCAGCGGAGCCGTGCGGGCTGGACGCCGAAGGCCGTTCCCGGCACGGCGCAGCGCGAGCGACCAGTGGACGAGGAGCGGCAGCGGAGCCGTGCGGGCTGGACGCCGAAGGCCGTTCCCGGCACGGCGCGAGCGACCAGTGGACGAGGAGCGGCAGCGGAGCCGTGCGGGCTGGACGCCGAAGGCCGTTCCCGGCACGGCGCAGCGAGCGACCGATAGACATGCCGACGCAACTCGAGTTCGTGCTGAACGGCGCGGCCGTCGTCGTGGACGCCGACATCGAACGGGGCGAGTCGCTGCTGAACATCCTCGCGAGCGACTGCAGATCGTGTCCGCGAAGGACGGCTGCGCGCCGCAGGGCCAGTGCGGGTGTTGCACCGTTCTCGTCGACGGTGAGCCGCGCGTCGCGTGCGTGACACCCGCGGCGCGAGTCGCCGGGCGCGCGGTGACGACGATCGAGGGCCTCGACGACGGACCGCGGCTCGACGCGGCGAGCGCGTTCGTCGCGACCGGCGGATCGCAGTGCGGGTTCTGCACGCCGGGGATCGTCATGCGCTTCGCCGGCGCGCGCGAACGCAACGTCGACCGCGCGCTCGCCGCGCACCTCTGCCGTTGCACCGGCTGGCTCTCGGTCCGCGACGCCGTCGCGGGCGGTGTGACCGCGAGCGCACGTGACCTCGAGCGCGCCGCCCGACGCGCCGCGCTCGAATCCGGCGGTGCACAACGCGTCGACCTCGACGTCCCGCTCGGCGGTGGTCACTTTGCCGACGACACGGCACCGCGCGACGCGCTCGTTGCGGTGCCGCTCCCGCCCGGGTCTTCCGCCGACGCGGTCGAGGCCGTCGGGATGCAATGGGTGGTCGCCGAGTCGTTGCTCGACGCGCGCGCCCGCGCCGCCAAGGTGCAGGGCCGCCGCACCACGGTCGCACCGCGCGCGCCGCTCCTGGCTCGCATGCCGGCGGGCCCGGAAGGCGGGGTGACGCTGGCGACGCAGTGGGTGGAGCCCGCCTACCTCGAGCCGGACGCGTCGTGGTGCGAACCCGGCGGCGTTCCCGCGTCGCCGCTCGCGAACGCCGGCGCGTTCGGCGGCAAGGTGCACTCCGCCGCGCCGGCCGCCGCCCGCGCACTCGCCGACCGGTTCGGGCGGGCGGTGCGCGTCGTGTACTCGCGCGAGGACGTCGTCCGCCTCGGGCCGAAACGGCCACCGATCGCGCGCGCGCCGCGGCCGCGCGCTCCGACGGCACGATCGACATCGAAGGTGTCGTGGCGCGCGGCGCGGGCGAGCCGCGCGTCTTGGCCGGTGCCAGACGGTCTCGAGGTGCGGGCGCGCTGGACGGAGGTCGACGTCGCGGGTCCACCGGTGAGCGCCGATCTGCGCGCGGTCGGTCTCGCCGAGCAAGCCGTGCTCGTCGCGGGCGCGCGCCCGGGCGAGCGGCGGCACGGCCCCGATCGACGTGGTGACGCCGAGCGGCGCCCGGGCCGGCGCACGCGCCGACGTGCGCGACGGCAGGATCGTCGCGGTCGACGTCACGCTCGCGGCCGGTGACCCGCTCGACGAGGTCGTGCTCCGTTCCTTCGCCGTCGGCGCCGCGCACATGGCGCTGGGTTGGGTCACGAGCGAGGGCCTCGCGGTCGACGAGGACACCGGCGAGGTCCACGACCTGACCATCCGGTCGTTCGGCGTCCTGCGGGCCGCGGACACGCCGCCCATCTCGGTGACCCTCGTCGACGATCCCGCACCCGCGCGCGGGCGGTCCACCGACGCGGTCTTCGCCGCGGTCGCGGCCGCGACCTGGAACGCGCTCGGCCGACCCGTTACGTTTCCGGCGCCCAGGAGGTAACCGTGCCGATCGAGATCGTTCCCACACCGAGCGCGCCGCCCGCGGCGGGCCCGTACTCGCCGGCCGTGCGCGCCGGCGACTGGCTGGTCCTCGCCGGCCAGGTCGGGCTCGACCCGGCAACCGGCGCGATGGTCGGCGGCGGCGTGGAGGCGCAGGCCCGCCAGGTCCTCGCGAACGTCGCCGCGGTCCTGGGCGACTGCGGCGCCGCGCTCGGCGACGTGGCCAAGACGACCGTGTTCGTCACCGACATCGGCCAGTTCCCGGTCGTCAACGCGGTCTACGCCGAAGCGTTCGGCGATCATCGCCCGGCCCGCTCGACCGTGCAGGTCGCGGCCCTGCCCGGGGGCGCCGAGGTCGAGATCGAGGTCTGGGCCCACCTCCCTCGGTGACCGACGGCCGGGATAGATTCAGGCCGTGATCGGTGTCGTCCTCGTTCTCTTGGTGATCTTCGTCGTCGGGCCGATCGGCCTGTTCGCCGTCGGCGGCCTCTGGGCCGCGCTCAACGGCTGGCTGCTGTCGGCCGACGCCGACGAACGCGCCGCCGACTCGCCGAGCTGATCAGCGGTCGCCGGACGGGTTCGCGCCGGGCCAGCGCGACTGACCGAAGCGGTAACCGACGGACCGCACCGTCTGGATGAGGTTGGCGTTCTCCTCGCCGAGCTTCGCCCGCAGGCGCCGCACGTGCACGTCGACGGTACGGGCGCCGCCGTAGTACTCGTAGCCCCAAACCCGCGAGAGCAACTGCTCGCGCGTGAACACCTTGCCCGGGTGCGTCACGAAGAACTTGAGCAGCTCGTACTCCATGTACGTGAGGTCGAGCGGCTTGCCGTTCACCGCGGCCTGGTACGTCTCGAAGTTGAGGACGAGATCGCCGTACGACGCGACCTCGGGCGAGCCTGCGCGCCCGGCGCGGAACATCAGGTGCCGCAGGCGCGCCTCGAGCTCCTTCGGATGGAACGGCGTGAGGCAGAAGTCGTCGAACAGGTCTTCGCGGTGCTCGAGATCGTGCAGTTGCGCGCCCGTGATGAGGAGCAGGATCGACTCGACGCGCGAGTCGCCCTTGCGCAGTGTCCGGCACAGCGTGAACGCGCCCTCCGGGTCGTCGTCGGCGCAGACGACCGCGCCCGTCCACCCGTCGACCGGTTCGTACTGCATCGCGATCGCGGCGTTCCCGACCGACTTCCAGCGGACGCCCGAGAGGTCGAGGGTCTGCGCGAGCAACGGCGGCGCCGGATCCGGAAAGACGAGCAATAACTCGTTCACTGCCGTATTCCTACAGCGTTCCGAGATAGCGGGCGATCTCGAACGGCGTGACGTCGGCTTTGTAGTCGGCCCATTCTCGCCGTTTGTTCACGAGGAAGTTCTCGAACACATGGCTCCCGAGCGCCTCGGCGACCAGGTCGGACCGTTCCATCGCGTCGAGCGCGTCGCGCAAGGAGCCGGGCAGGGAGTCGATGCCCTCGGCGCGACGTTCGTCGTCGGAGAGCGCGTAGATGTTGTCGGTCGCCTCGGGCGGGAGCTCGTAGCCTTCTTCGATGCCCTTCAACCCGGCGGCGAGGATGAGCGAGAACGCGAGATACGGGTTGCAGGCCGGGTCCGGGGCGCGGAACTCGATGCGGGACGATTCGTTCTTGCCCGACTTCGACAACGGTACGCGCACGAGCGCCGAGCGGTTGTTGCGCGCCCAGCACTTGTAGACGGGTGCTTCGTAACCGGGAATCAGGCGTTTGTAGGAGTTGACCCACTGGTTCGTGATCGCGCAGATCTCGCTCGCGTGCACGAGCAGGCCCGCGATGAAGTGCTTCGCGACCTTCGACATGCCGTACTCGTCGCCCGGGTCGTGGAACGCGTTGACGTCGCCTTCGAACAACGAGACGTGCGTGTGCATCCCCGAGCCGAACGCGCCGGTGATCGGCTTCGGCATGAACGTCGCGTACACGCCGTGGTCGGCGGCGACCTCCTTGGTGATGAGCCGGAAGGTCATCACGTTGTCGGCCATCTCGAGCGCGTCGGTGTAGCGCAGGTCGATCTCGTGCTGGCTCGGCCCGTTCTCGTGGAACGAGTACTCGACGGGGATGCCCATCGCCTCGAGGCGGAGCACCGTCTGCTTGCGCAACCGGGAGCCGAGGTCGTGCGCGGTGAGGTCGAAGTAGCCGGCGGCGTCGAGCGGCTCCACCTTCCCCCCGGAACGGAAGTAGAAGAATTCCATCTCCGGTCCGACGAAGAACGTGAAGCCCCGTTCGCGTGCCTTTTCGAGGTTGCGCTTCAAGACCCCGCGGGGATCGCCCCCGAAGGGCTCGCCCGAGAAGGTCGAGATGTCGCAGAACATCCGCGCCATCGCGGTGTCGCCCTCGTCGGTGGGGAGCAGCTCGAACGTGTTGGCGTCCGGCCGGGCCAGCATGTCGGACTCCTGGATCCGGCTGTAGCCCTCGATCGTGGAGCCGTCGAAGGTCATGCCCTCCTCGAGGGCAGTCTGCAGCTCGGCCGGCGTGATCTCGACCGACTTCAGGAACCCGAGCACGTCGGTGAACCACAGGCGGACGAACCGTACGCCGCGCTCCTCGACGGTGCGCAGCACGTACTCGTTCTGGCGTTCCATGTGGAGAGTTTACGGGCGCTCGCCTAGGGTCTCCGAGAGCGGGTTGGGGCGGTAACAGAGCGTTCACAAATGGGCAACGGCGAGGAAATCGCGCCGCCCCAAGCTGCCATGTCACGAGTGGGCGGAAGCACGCCCTGGAGATCGGAGCAAGAGTGGCCATCAAGGCGGAGTACATCTGGATCGACGGTACGGAGCCGACGGCGCGACTTCGTTCGAAGACGAAGATCCTGAGCGACACGAAGAACCTGCCCATCTGGGGCTTCGACGGCTCGAGCACGAACCAAGCGCCGGGCAAGGCTTCTGACTGTGTTCTGAAGCCCGTGTTCTCCTGCCCGGACCCGATCCGCGGTGGGGACAACATCCTCGTCATGTCCGAGGTGCTGCTCACCGACATGACGCCGCACCCGACGAACACCCGCGCGTTGCTGACGCCCGTCGCCGAGAAGTTCGCCGCGCAGGAGCCGTTGTTCGGCATCGAGCAGGAGTACACGTTCTTCAAGGAGGGACGCCCGCACGGCTTCCCCGTCCGCGGCTTCCCCGCGCCGCAGGGCTTCTACTACTGCGGCGTCGGTGCCGACGAGGTGTTCGGCCGTGACGTCGTGGAGGCGCACCTCGACGCGTGCCTCGCGGCCGGGCTCGGCATCTCGGGCATCAACGCCGAGGTCATGCCCGGACAGTGGGAGTTCCAGGTCGGTCCGCTCGGTCCGCTCGACGTCTCCGACCAGCTCTGGATCGCGCGCTGGCTCCTGTACCGCATCGCCGAGGACTTCGGCATCGCGGCGACGCTGGACCCGAAGCCGGTCAGCGGCGACTGGAACGGCGCGGGCGCGCACACGAACTTCTCGACCAAGGCGATGCGCGAGGGCTACGACCCGATCATCGCGGCGTGCGAGGCGCTCGGGAAGAACGCGTCGGAGCACGTCGCCGCCTACGGCGCCGACATCGAGTTGCGGCTCACGGGCTCGCACGAGACCGCGCCGTGGAACGAGTTCAGCTACGGCGTCTCAAACCGCGGCGCGTCGGTGCGAATCCCGTGGCAGGTCGAGGTCGACAAGAAGGGTTACATCGAGGACCGTCGGCCCAACGCCAACATGGACCCGTACGTCGTGACCCGGATGATCGTCGACACCTGCTGCAGCGCGCTGAGCTGAGCTGACGCATCGGGCCCGGCGCACGCGCCGGCCCGTCACCGATCTCGTCCGACCGGGGCGACGGGAGCGTTCACGCTTCCTCGCCCCGGTGGCGCGTCCGGGGTCGGGTCAACGATCAGTGGGTTCGGTCGCGGCGCCTTGCCAGTCGATCGCGAGATCGCGTATCGGGTCGGGATCCTCGTCCTCGTCGTCGCTGAAGTCGTCCCAGCAGATCCGTGACCGGTGCGCCGCGACCGCGCCGAGGGCGATCGGCAGGATCCAGTTGAAGACGGTGAACGCTTCGGGCGTGCCGATCCACGATGCCGCGATGTTGCCGAGACCGACCGCGGCGAACGCGGTTCCCCAGATCAAGGTCATCAGCACGTTCATGCGGCGAAACGCCGGATTGTCGAAGCTGCTCGACCGCACGTGCGGACGCGTGTACACCTCGGTGGCCGGCGCGAACGCGAGCGACACGTACGCGATGGCGGTGAAGCCGAACGCGGCGAGCGCACGCGCGTTGTGCGCGACGAAACCGGTATCGGCCCGGTGCAGCGCCCCCGCGAACGCGAGCGCGACGAACACGATCGTGCCGCCGAGCAGGAACACGTTGCGGGTCCCGGATTCGGATCGCCGCGCGCCGGACACGAGCAGGATGACCGCCGCGATCAGCGCGCCGACGCCGGCCCAGAGCGGCCCGTCGTTCCGGGCACGGTCGATGACCGCAAACACCATCCACGGCAAGAGCGCCGCATACGGCTCGTCCCCCATCGGCATCTCCCGACCGTGATCACAGTTGCAGTACCGGACAAAGTAGTCGTGTCTCAGCGTTCGGCGAAGTGGTGGACCGAGACGGCGTACCCGGATCCGGGGGTGAAGGGCTCGGCCGCCCAGGTGGAGAAGCGCTCGCGCAGCGTCAGGCCGGCGGCCCCGCAATCGCTGTCGTAGGCAGCGATGTCGTAGCCGCGCCCGAGCTGGAAGCCGGCGATCAGCACGCCGGCGGGAGCGACGTGGCGTGCGCAACCGGCCACGAGTGCGTGGTGGGTCCCGGCGGGGGTGAAGAGGGGCACGTTGCCCGCGAGGACGACGACGTCGAAGGACCGGCCGAGGTCGAGGGTCGTCAGGTCGTGCTCGTGCCACTCGAGCGCGGGGCCGTTGGCCCGTGCGGTCGCGAGCATCGAGGAATCGATGTCGACACCCACCACCTCGACGCCGCGCCGGGCGAGCTCGATCGCGACCCGCCCGGTACCGCATCCGGCGTCGAGCACCGAACGGGGCGCGCTCCGCATCACGAACGACGCTTCCCCGTGCACGTCCGCGCCGGTCGCAGCCAGCTCGTCGAAGCGCCGTTGATAGTCGTCACCGCTCCATTGGGTCATGCGGGCGAGTGTCGCGCGCCCGGGCAGGCCCTCGTATCCTGGGGCGATGCCGCGGATCCGGGTGGCCGCCGCCCAGCTCAACACGGTCGTCGGTGACCTCGAGGGCAATGCCGCGCGTGTCCTCGAGGCGTACGACCGCGCGGACGCGGCCGGGTGCGACCTCGTCGTGTTCCCGGAGCTGACCGTCACCGGCTACCCACCCGAGGATCTGCTCCTGCGCCCCGCGTTCGTCGCTCAGGCCGCGGAGACCCTCGAGAAGATCGCGGCGCGTACCGGCCGGGCCGCGGCGGTCATCGGTTTCCCGGAGCCGGGCCGTGATCTCCACAACGCCGCCGCCGTCTGCGCGAACGGCCGGGTCCACGGCGTGTACCGCAAACAGCTCCTTCCGAACTACGCCGTGTTCGACGAGCAGCGCTACTTCGTCGCTCCTCCGGAACCGCTCCCGCTCTTCAACATCGCGGGCGTGAGGGTCGGCGTCTCGATCTGCGAGGACGCCTGGAGTCCGACCGGCCCGATCCTGACCGAGGCGGCCGGGGGCGCCGAGCTCATCGTCAACCTCAACGCCTCGCCGTACTACGCGCAGCGCCTCGTCGAGCGCGAGACGATGCTCGCGACGCGCGCGGCGGACGCGTCCGTACCGATCGTCTACGCGAACCTCGTCGGCGGCCAGGACGAGCTGGTCTTCGACGGCGCGTCCCTCGTCTTCGACGAGCACGGCACGCTGCTCGCGCGGCGAAGCAGTTCGTCACCGACCTGCTCGTTGTCGACATCGACGTGCGCCCCGTGTTCCGCAAACGCCAGCTCGACCCGCGCGGTCGGGTCGAGTCACTGCCGTTGCCGGAGACCGCCGTGTCGAACCCGCACGTCGTCCGACGCGCGCGTGCCGGCCCGCATCGAACCGACGCTCGAGCCGGTGCGCGAGGTCTACGAGGCGCTCGTGCTCGGCACGCGCGACTACGTCGGCAAGAACGGCTTCTCCGATGTGCTCGTCGGGCTCTCGGGCGGGATCGACTCGGCATTGGTCGCCGCGGTCGCGGTCGACGCGCTGGGCGCGGACCACGTGTTCGGCGTGCTCATGCCGTCGCGGTACTCGAGCGAGCACAGCATCACCGACGCGGTCGCACTCGTCGAGAACCTGGGGATCAAGTCGTTCACGGTGCCGATCGAACCGGCGCACGCCGCGTTCGAGGGCATGCTCGCGCCGCTGTTCGAAGGCACGGACGCCGGGTTGGCCGAAGAGAACGTGCAGGCGCGGGTGCGCGGCAACGTGCTCATGACGATCTCCAACAAGTTCGGTTGGATGGTGTTGACGACGGGGAACAAGAGCGAGATGGCCACGGGCTACGCCACGCTCTACGGCGACATGGCGGGCGGCTTCGCGGTCATCAAGGACGTCCCGAAGACACTCGTCTACGCGCTCTGCAACGACCTCAACGAGCGCCGGGGCCGCGACCTGATCCCGGGCAGTGTCATCGAGAAGCCGCCGTCGGCCGAGCTCGCACCCGGGCAGCTCGACTCCGATTCGCTCCCCCCGTACGAGGTGCTGGACCCGATCGTCGAGGGATACGTCGAGGACGATCTCTCCGTCGGCGAGCTGATCGCCCGCGGCCACGACGCCGACCTCACGCGCCGCGTCGCCCGCATGGTCGATCGCAACGAGTACAAACGGCGCCAGGCCGCGCCGGGAGTGCGCGTGTCGCCGAAGGCGTTCGGCAAGGATCGCCGGCTCCCGATCACCAACCGCTGGCCCGGTTGAGCGCGCCGCCCGACGGCGCGGGCGCGGCCGTCCCCCTCACGTGGGAGACCGCGCGGCCGCTCGTCCCCGAGCTCGCGCTGATCGCGGCGACGCTCTCTTACGGAGCGACGTTCAAGCTCGTGCAGGACGCCCTCCGACGACGTCACCCCGGTCGGGTTCATCCTGTTGCGGTTCTCGATGGGTGCAATCGTGCTGCTGCCCCTCGCGTTCCGTAGCGGGTGGCGCGGCCCGTCGACCGCGGCGAGTCGTACCGCTTCAAGCATTTCATGTTCGCGGTGCTCGCGTTCGGTGTCGTCGGCTTCGCGGGCTACTGGTTCCAGAACGAGGGCCTGAAGCGGACGACCACGTCGAACTCGGCGTTCATCACCGGTCTGTTCGTCGTGTTCACGCCGCTGATCGAGACCGCGTCACGCGTCGGCGACCGATCGCGCAACGTCGCGATCGCCGTGGTGTGCGCGGTGGTCGGACTGTTCCTGCTCGAAGGCTCCTCCTTCGACCTGCACGCGGGCGACGCGCTCACGCTCGCGTCCGCGGTCCTCTTCGGTGTCTGGATCCTGCTCGGCGCGTACTTCACGCAGCATTTCGACCCGATCGCGCTCACCGCCGGGCAGCTCGTCGTCTTCACCGTCCTGGCGGTCCCGGTCGTCGCGATCGGCGGGCTCGGCCACGTGACCACGCAGGTGCTCGTCGCGGCCGCGGTCACCGGGGTCTGCTGCAGCGCGCTCGCGTTCACGCTCCAGCTCTGGGGCCAGCGCTTCGTCGAGCCCGCCGCGCCGCGGTGATCCTCGAGTTCGAGCCGGTCGTCGCCGGGATCATCGGCTACTGGGTCGGGCGAGCGGCTCGGCGTCGTCCGGCTACCTCGGCGCCGTGATCATCCTGGCCGGCATCGTCATCGCCGAATCGCCGGGGCGCTCGGACGGGCGGACCGAACTCACTTGACCGACCGGTCAAGCGCCGGTGAGAATGCTCCGCGATGACCGAACCGACGAAGCCCCGCGCGCCGTTCGCCCCCTGGGACCGGCGGGAGCTGCCCGGCCTCTTCACCGTCGAGGAGTCGGCCCGCCGGGTCGGCAACTACAAGTGGGCCGAGATGCGCCTCTTCGAGGTGCTCGGCGGCTGGGTCGCCACCGTCCCCGAGCTCGACGTGAAGCTCGTGCTCGGCCGGCACACGTATCACCACGCCTGGCACGCCGAGCTGTGGCACAAGCGCCTGCCCGAGCTGCGCGAGATGAACCCCGACCGCCTGACGCGTGCCGCCGAACGACGCGTTCGTCACGTTCATGGACGTCGGTGCGCGAGCCCGAGGCGCCGGAGCACACGATCGAGAAGCTCGTCGGCGTCTACCGGGTGCTGATCCCGCGGTTCATCGCGGTGTACACGTACCACCTCAACGCGCACGAGCACGATCACCGACGCGCCGACGATCCGGTCGCTCAAGTTCGCGCTGCAGGACGAGTTCGACGACTGGCGCGACGGCGAGATGCTGCTCCAGTCGCTGATCGACACGCCCGAGAAAGTGGAGCGGGCCGGGCGTCGCCAGGTGGAGCTGGAGCAGGCTCTACCTGGCGTCGGGCGGCATCGCCGGCCCCGGTAGCCTGGGAGAGACCGGCACAGGAGGTTGGCAGTCGTCATGAAGAAGATGCTTCCGGAGTCCGAGCTGGCCCGCGACGAGCGCTTCGTGCGCACCAAGATCGAGGACCGCATCTTCGATCCCCGCGGACCGAAGATCGCGCAGCGCAACACCGGTCCCGCCAAGCATGGGCGTCGACCGTCCCGCCGCGGGCGAGCGTTCGCGTTCGCTGATGCACGGCATCTTCGTCGGTGAGATCCAGGCGCTCGAGGGCGCGGGTCGTACCTGTTACGACTTCGACGACGACGACCGCGCCGTTCCAGCTGAAGCTCGACATGGCCCGCCAGTGCTGGGACGAGTCGCGCCACTGCGAGATCTCGGTCAAGCTCGGCGACCACATGGGAACCGAGATCGGCGAGTACACCGAGTCGACGTTCCTGTTCGCGGCCGCGTGCAACCCCGACCCGGTGTTCCGTCTCTGCGGCGTCAACCGCGCGCTCGAGGGTCTCGCCATCGACGTCTTCAACTCGATGAAGGACTTCGGGAACGAGTCGGGCGACCCGATCCTCGAGTTCTGCGAGGACTGGATGCTCGCCGACGAGGTCACCCACGTGAAGATGGGCTCCGACTGGCTGCGCCGCCTCACCGAGACGGACCCCGACCGGCGCGAGCGTGCGCTCGAGTTCCAGCGCACCGTCGACGCGATCTTCAACCTCGGCGGCTTCCGCGGCGAGGACGACGAGAACCCGATCCAGCTCGCGCGCAACTTCCGCGCGCTTGGCCGGGTTCACCGACGACGAGAACGACTCGCTCGCGGCGTTGGCTCGCGAATCGACCGAGCAGGCGCGCCAGATGGCGGAGATGGCCACCGCCGCGCTCGACGCGTCGGCTCAGGGTTCGTGAAGCCCGCTCTCGTGAGCATGCATTCGTGACCTCGATCACCGTCATCCCCGATCCGTTCACGCTCATCGCGTACGACGCGGCCGAGATCAAGGCGATCCTCGAAGAGGCGGCGGCGCTCGCCGAGATCCCGCCGGGCGTCGACATCGTGTTGAACGTCGACGAGGAGTTGTTCGCGCCGCTCACCGGCCACATGTCCGACGTCGTCGACGGCAAGGTCGTGGCCGTGGATCTCGGGCGGGAACTTCGAGGACAACAAGCGACCGACGCATTTCTCCGCCGAACAGGCGCGGGTCGACCTCGCGTCGATGCTGCTGCGCGCCAAGGACCGGCTGTCCGACGACTTCGCGGCCGCGCCGCCCGACGCCGAGCTCTCCCGCGGCGAACGGGCCGCCTGGGACGCGTACGCGGTCGGCAGGGCCCAGCGCCTCGGTGTCGACGTGCGCCGGCCCCGCCAGCAGTACGACTTCCGGCTCCAGCACGGCTTCACCGACGTCGCCGACGCCGCGTTCGAGCGCTGCTGGGCGTCCGCGTCGTCTCACCTGGGACGGCATCCGGGAGATCTGCAAGGAGACGGGCGCCTCGGATCGGCCGCCGTCGAAGGTCCCCGTCGACCTCCTGCGCCAGAAGTAGGCCGGGTCGACCCTCCCCGGAGACGTTCCGGTCGGCTAGTGCAGGTCGTGGGCGGAGATCGTGTCGTAGAGGTCGATGTCCGGCTTCGACGCGACCAGGCGGGTTGCGGCCTCGGCCATCTCGGCCATCAGCGTGGAGTCGAGGTGCGCCTGGACCGCGTCCGCCGACTCCCACTTCTCGACGAGCAGGAAGCGCCCGCCGTGCGTGACCGACGCCACAAGATCGACGTTGCTGCACGTCGGCTCCTGCGGGTCAGCACGACGTAACGGGCCAGGGCTCCCAGCAGCGATTCCTCGGCGCCGCTCCGGGCGTCGAAGCGCGCCGTCAGCACTGCGATCTCGCGCAGGTCGGGGTCCTCGCCGACGTCGGCCGAACCTGCCACCGTTGCCTCCCCGCCGACGCTCGAACGGGTCGCTTGACGAGGTGGTTATCGTACAGAGCACGGGGTGAGTGACACCAACCTGGCGGGGCTACCGGGTGTCGGATCGAAGAACTTCTGATGACGGCTGTCCGAACGAAGGATTGATCGGTGGCGAAGGAGCGAATTGAGCGGGACGAAGAAGACCTTGTTCGGCTCTACCTCACCGACATCGGGCAGTACCCGCTGCTGACCAAGGACGACGAGGTTCGTCTGGCGCAGCAGATCGAGAAGGGCAACGCCGCCCGCGAGCAGCTGGCGACGGCCAAGGGCCTGACCCCCGCCAAGAAGCGCGAGCTGCGCCGCGGCGCCCGCCACGGCGAGGACGCCCAGCAGACGTTCGTGCAGTCGAACCTGCGGCTCGTCGTCTCGATCGCCAAGAAGTACCAGGCGTCGGGCCTTCCGCTGCTCGACCTGATCCAAGAGGGCAACCTCGGCCTCATGCACGCCGTCGAGAAGTTCGACTGGCGCAAGGGCTTCAAGTTCTCCACGTACGCGACGTGGTGGATCCGCCAGGCGATCACCCGCGGCATCGCGAACACCGGGCGCACGATCCGCCTGCCGGTACACGCCGGCGACACGCTCGCCCGGCTGCAGAAGGCCCGTTCGCGCCTGGAGCTCAAGCTCGGCCGGCCGGCGACGCTCTCGGAGCTCGCGGCCGAGGTCGAGATGCCCGAGGACAAGGTCACCGAGGCGCTGCGCTTCGCGGCCGAGCCCCTCTCGCTGTCGGAGCCGCTGCGGGAAGACGGCGACGCCGAGCTCGGCGACATCGTCGAGGACCGCTCGGTCGAGTCGCCGTTCGAGGTCGCGGCCACCGCGCTGCTGCCGGCCGAGATCGAGAAGCTGCTCGCACCGCTCGACGAGCGGGAGCGCCAGATCCTGGCGCTGCGCTTCGGTCTCGACCGGGGCGAGCCCCGCACCCTCGAAGAGGTGGGCGAGTACTTCAACCTCACCCGGGAGCGGATCCGCCAGATCGAGGCCCGGGCGATGTCGAAGCTGCGCCACCCGAGCGCCGACACCGGCGCCCGCGACCTGCTCGCCGTCTGATTCACGGTCCCGCCCGCCGAGCCGGGTGCGGAACCGCGGAGAAACCTGACACTGGCGGGTCGTCGGATTCGGCGCGCACCATAGAAATGTGAAACTCGCGCGGCGGGCCGAGCGTCTGGAAGAAGTGCAGACGGTCGCCCCATTGGCAGTCCGCGGTGAGGTGCTGCTCGACCGGCTGTACCGCGTCCACGCGCCCGCGGCCCTGCGATTCGCGTTGATGCTGACCGGCGAACGCGAGCTTTCCGAGGACCTCGTGCAGGAGGCGTTCGTGCGCGTCGCGGCCAAGCTCGAGACGCTGCGGGAACCGGACGCGTTCGGCGCGTACCTCACCCGCGCGGTCGCGAACCTTGCGAAGTCGCATTTCCGCCACCAGCAGGTCGTCGCCCGCCACGAGCGCACGATCGACCTGACCGCGCTCGTCGTGCACCCCGTCGACGTCGTCGCGAGCGACGCGCTGCTCGTCGCGTTGCGGCGCCTGCCGATGCGCCAACGAGCCGCGATCGTCCTGCGGTACTACAACGACGCGTCGCACGAGGACATCGCGCGCATCCTCGACATCCCCCTCGGAACAGTGAAGTCGCTCCTGTCGCGTGGTCTCGCCAAGCTGCGGGAGGGCATCCGCGATGAGTGACGCGCTCGAAGAGCGGCTCGCGAGCCGTTTGCAGACGCTGGCCGACACCGTCGACGACGACCTCGCGGTTCCCGCCGACCTCGAGCTGCAAGTGCAACGCCGCCACCGCCGGTCGCGTCGGACGCGGGGATGGTCGAGCCTGGCCGTCGCCGCCGCGGTGGTCGTCGTGGCCGCCGGCGCCGCGCTCGTGCACCGCGGATCGGGACACGGTTCCGTACGCGTCGAGTCATCGCCGTCGTCGACGACCCCCGCTCCGACCGTCGACGCGTTGCTCCCCGGCACGGTGATGCTCTCGGCGCGCGGGACATATGTGATCTCGCTCGATGCGACGGGGCACACCAACGCGACCGAGGTCACCTCGCACGGAACCCTCACCTACGCGCGTGCAACCGCCGACCACCGCGTGGTCTGGTACTTCTCGGAGAAGAACGGCGCGAAGGCATGCGGCGAGGTCGTGCTCCTCAACATCGCGGGCTCGACGACGAAGATCGTTACGAAGGCGGTGACGTTCGACGTGAGCCCGGACGGCACCCGGATCGCGCTGTACGGCGCCGGCAACCTCGCCGACGGCGACTGCACGTTGGTCAAGCCCGGTGGGTCGGGCGAGATCGCGGTCATCGACGTCGCGAACTGGGACACGTCGACGGTGCGCATCGGCAACGTCTCGAGCCTGCGCTGGTCGCCCGACGGGTCCTACCTCGTGGCGACGAGTTGCGGTGCCTCCGGATGCAACGGCCTGCGCAAGATCGACGTGCCGAGCGCGCTGGGCCGCCCGCTCGTCGCGCAGCCGATCCCGTTCGGGTTCCCGACGCCGCGGCCGGTCCGCTCGGTGAGTGCGGCGTTCGGTCCCGACGGTCTGTACCTGCTGACGTCGACGGGCTCGGGCGCCTCGGGCCGCCAGGCCGTGTACCGGTACGTCGAGCCCGTGATCACCGCCCCGGCCCTCGTCTTCTCCGGCGCCGACCAATGGCGCGTCACACAGGTGATCCCCACCGCCGCGACCACCTATGTCGTGGCGGCCCGCATCTCCGTGGGCGGCCCTCCGCGGACCGCTCCGATCTGGGGTCTGTACCGGATCGTGGCCGGCCGGCTCGTCTGGGTGCGCGGGCTCGACGACCATCCGGGAACACTCACCGCGGTCACACCGCTTGCCCCGGGCCGCTAGTCCCTGCCGCGACGGCGAGGTGAGCCCGCTAAGGTCGAGTCGTCGCCGTCAGCAGGAGGTTGTTCGTGAAGAAGTTGCTGTTGCTCCTGGTTCTCGTCGGGCTCGGTGCGGTCATCGCCAAGAAGGTGCGCGCCGCCTGAACCCTTCGGGTCCGCGAGTGTCCGGGCGTGTGTGCGGTGTCGAAGACACTCCACACACGCCCTTCTCGCGCCGGCGCGCTTCGAGGGCGCGCGCCGTTCAGGTAGAAGCGCGCTTGCGCAACCACACGTAGGCGCCGACGGCGCTACCGACCGCGATCGCGACGCCGCCGGCGGCGAGCGTCGGGCCTTTGGAGGGAACGGGCACGCGGTCGCGGAGCCGGACCGGGCGCTGGAAGTAACGAACCTCCCATTCGCGTTCGTGTGCGACGCGCGGCGAGCTCGCGATCCGGATTGACGGCGACGGGATGGCCGACGAGCTCGAGCATCGGGAGGTCGGTGATCGAGTCGGAGTACGCGTACGACGAAGCGAGATCGAGCCCCTCGGCCACGGCCATCTCGCGAATCGCTTCGGCCTTGTGCGCCGCGTACGCGTAGAACTCGAGGTCGCCGGTGTAGCGCCCTTGATCGTCGAGTCGCGCGCGTGTCGCGATGACATCGTCGACGCCGAGGTACTCGCCGATCGGCTCGACCGTCTCGGCCGGTGACGACGAGACGATGACCGTCTTGCGCCCGGCCTTGCGGTGCTCCTCGATCAGGTCGAGCGCCTCGGCGTAGATGATCGGAGTGATCACGGCATCGAGGGTTTCGCGGACGAGTTCCTTTACGTGCTGTTGATCCCACCCCTTCGTCAACGCGAGCATCGCCTCGCGCATGCGCTCCATCTTGGCCTCGTCCGCGCCCACGAGGAGGTAGACGACCTGCGCGTACAGGCCGCGCACGATCGTGCGCTTGGAGATGAGGCCGTCGCGATAGAAGGTTCCGCCGAGCGCCATGACGGAGCTCGTCGCGATCACGGTCTTGTCGAGATCGAAGAACGCGGCCTCCACGGACGCGAAGCCTACGCGGGGTGACCGCATCGTCGAAGCCGCGCGATCTCGACGGGCGTGCCCCTTGACGTAGCGCCCGGCGCGCCCATAACGTGCGCACCGCTTCCCCGTTCTTCCCCGATCGAGTGGCGCGCCCTGCACGGCAACGCGGTGCGCCCCGGCGTGGGGAGATTCCATGCTCGTGTGCTTCTGGTCTCCGAAAGGCGGCTCCGGCACTTCTGTGATTGCGGCCTCCGCCGCGCTCGTGCTCGCGCGTGAAACCGATGCGCGCATCGTCGATCTCGCCGGCGATCAACCCGCGGTGCTCGGGCTTGCGCACGATCCCGTCCCCGGACTGCTCGACTGGATGCGCGCGGGGCCGGGTGCACCCGTCGACGCGCTCGAGCACCTCGCGGTCGCAGTCGCGCCGAGGTTGTCGCTGCTTCCCGCAGGCGAGCATCAAGGGCCCGCCGCACTCCCGGAGGCGGGGGCGACGCTCGCCGTCGCGCTCGAATCCGACCCGCGGCCCGCGGTGTGCGACCTCGGTCGGCTCGACGATCCCGCGCTCCGGGCGTTCGCGGAGGTGGCGGGTACGGGCGTCGTCGTCGTGCGCGGGTGCTACCTCGCCCTGCGGCGGGCGGTCCGGCATCCCTCGATCACCGAAGCGGTCGGCGCGATCGTCATCGACGAGCACGGCCGTTCCCTCGGCGCCCACGACGTCGAGGACGTCCTCGGCATCCCGGTGTTGGCGACGATCCCGGCGCGAACGTCGATCGCGGCGTGCTGTCGACGCGGGTGTGCTGCCGACCCGCCTGCCCGACAGTCTCGGCCGCCCGCTCCACCAGGCGTTGCTCCGGGTCGGTTGCCTCGACGACGAGCAGGCCGCGTGAGCCGCGCGCTGCGTGAGGCGGAGCGCCGCGACCCGGCACTGCGGGAGACGCTGCACCGCCGCCTCCTCGACGCGCCGTTCGATCCCGTGTTGCTCGAGCGACGCGAGCTGCGAGCGCGACTCGAACGGATGTTGCGCGAGGAGTCACCGTTGCTCGCCCCCGCGGCGGCCGACGTGTTGCTCGACGAACTGGTCGACGACGTCGGCGGGCTCGGCCCGCTCGAGCCGCTGCTGGCCGATCCGTCGATCACCGAGATCATGGTGAACGGCGCCGATTGCGTGTTCGTCGAACGCGCGGGTCGCGTCGTGCCCGTCGTCTGCCGGATCGACGCGGCGACGATCGTCCGCGTCGTCGAACGCGTCATCGCGCCGCTCGGGCTCCGGCTCGACCGCTCGTCGCCGATGGTGGAGGCCCGGCTCGTCGACGGGTCGCGACTACACGCGGTGCTCCCGCCGCTCGCGCCCGACGGGCCGTGCCTCTCGATCCGGCGCTTCGGCGCGGGCGCGGTCCCCCTGTCCGCGTTCGGGGTCGAGCCCGAGGCCGAGGGCATCCTCGAGCTCCTGGTCCGGGCCGGATGGAACATCGTCGTCTCGGGCGCGACGAGCTCGGGCAAGACGACGTGTTGCAACGCGTTGGCGCGGGCGATCGATCCCGCGGAACGCATCGTCACGATCGAGGAGACCGCCGAGCTCCGCCTCGACCAGCCGCATGTCGTGCGCCTCGAAGCGCGGCCGGCGAACGCGGAAGGGACGGGAGCGGTGGGCGTGCGCGAGCTCGTGCGCAGCGCGTTGCGGATGCGGCCCGACCGGATCGTGGTCGGAGAGGTGCGCGGCAGCGAGGCGCTCGACATGCTGCAGGCGTGCAACACCGGACACGACGGTTCGCTCTCGACCGTGCACGCGAACAGTCCCGACGACGCGCTCGCACGTATCGAGACGTTGGCGCTCTGTGCCGACGTCCCGCTGCCTCTGCCGGCGGTCACGCGTCAGCTCGAGTCGGCGATCGATGCGGTGGTCCAGGTCCGGCGCGGCCGCGACGGGCGCCGCGCGATCGTCGCGGTCGCGGAGCTCCGGACCGGTCGAGGTCCGCGAACGAACCCGCTGCTGGCGCGCCTCGACGACCACCTCATCGTCTGCGGGTCGCCGACGCGGCCGGCCCGCCGCACCGAAGTCGATCTCGCCGGTGAGTTCCGCGCGTGCACGCCCTGATCGTCGCGCCGCTCGGTCTGGCGGTCGCAGCCTGGTTCGCGCGGCACGGCGCGGCGGTATGCGGTCGCGGACCGATTGCGCGCGCAGCAGTCCCGGCCGGTGCGTCGGCTGCCGCCCCGGGCCGGTGCGCGGATCGAGCGCGCGCTGGATGCGGCAGCGATCGACGTCGCGGTCGAACGGGCTTTGTCGACTTGGCTCTGGATCATCACGATCGCGGCGGTCGCGGGCTACGGGTTCGGTGGGCTGCAGGTCGCGCTCGGACTCGCCGCGCTCGCGGCGATCGTGGCACCCGCCGCGGTTGTGACGATGCGCGAACGCCGGGGGCGGTTGATCGCCGCCGCAGTGCCCGAGACCTTGGAGCGCGTTGCATCGGAGCTGCGGTCGGGGGGCACGGTCGCGACGGCGATCGAAGCCATCGCGGTGGGTGACGGCCCGATCGCGCCCGACATGAGCCGGGTCGAGACGCGGATGAAGCTCGGTGCCTCGATCTCGGAGGCCCTGGCGGCGTGGTCGGGCGAACGTGCCGTTGCCGGGGTGGCGGCGTCGGCGGGCGCGCTCGTGTTGTGCGCGTCGGTCGGCGGGAGGTCCGCCGACGCGCTCGACGGTCTGGCCACGTCGTTGCGCGACCGGCTTGCGGTCGCGGCCGAGACCCGCGCGCTCTCGTCGCAGGCGCGCATGTCGGCGCTCGTCGTGGGAGGTGCACCGGTCGCCTACATCGCGTGGTCGGGCCTGGTGGATCCGCACGCGTTGCACGTGCTGACCGGCACACTGTTCGGGCGGGTGTGCCTCGTCGCCGGGCTCGGCCTCGAAGGACTCGGGGGCTGGTGGATGCGCGGCATCGTCCGGGCCGGGAGCCGGTCGTGATCCGCGTGCTGGCGGTCGCCTGGGGTGCAATCGCCCTCACGCCGTTCATCGTGCTCATCCGCCGGCTCGCTGCATCCGACCGCGTCTCGTCTCTTGGTGGGCGTCGGGCCCGCGCGTCTCGCCCGACCCGTCGGGTTCACCTCTTCCGGGCGCGGGTTGCCGGCTTCCCACCGTTGCGTTCCATCGGTCGCGTCGTCGTGGCCCCGTCGCGCGCGCGTCGCCGGCGGCAGCTCGACGACGAGATGGCGCGCCAGGTCGCGGTCGCCGTCGATCTCGTCGGCGTCGGTGTGGCGGCCGGGCACACGCCCTATCTCGCGGTCCGCCTCGGTGCGCGCTGGTCACCGCCCCTGGTCGCGCGCGAGCTCGACACCGCGGTGCACGCGTGCACGATCGGACAGTCCTTCGACGATGCGCTGCGGGAGCTCGGTCGGCGCGCGCCCGGGACGCGTGCCCTCGCGGAGACGCTGCGTACGAGCGCGCGGCTGGGATCTCCGGCCGCGCCGGCCCTGGCGCGGCTCGCAGCCGAGTTACGCGCCGACCTGCGCCGCCGCGCCGAGGCGCGCGCCCGAACGGTCCCGGTGCGGCTCTGCTTCCCGCTGGTCGGCTGCATCCTCCCCGCCTTCGCGCTCCTCACGGTGATCCCGGCGGTCGTCGCCGGGATCACTCGCTGAACGCGCCGTTCCTTCCCCTTGGTCCCGCACGCCCGGCGTGCTCCTTTTCGACCTGGAGGTCGTGATGTTGCAATTGCTGTCCAACGCCCTGTTCGTTCTGCTCGGTCGCACCGACCGATCCGAAGCCGGTCAGAGCACCGCCGAGTACGCGCTCGTCATGATCGGGGCGGCCGCGGTCGCGGGCCTCGTCCTGACGTGGGCGAAGCACACGAACCTCATCGGCAGCCTGTTCGACACCGTCGTGCACGGCCTCCTGCACATCTGATGGCAGGTCCCTTCGGGGGTGGTCGGGGCGCGCGTTCACGCGCGCGTCCCGACCACGGGCAGGCGACGGTGGAGCTCGCGCTCGTCCTCCCCGTCGTGTTCGCGCTCCTGATGCTGTTGTTCCAGGTCGCGCTCGTCGGGCGCGACGAGATCCTGCTCGTTCACGCGGCGCGGGACGCGACGCGTGCGGCGACGGTCACCGGTGACGCCGCGCCGATCGCGTCGGCGGCTCGGCGGAGCCTGCCGTCGGCGAGGGTAGAGGTCGTCCGCCGAGGCGGCGTCGGCGATCTGGTGGAGGTCGCCGTCACGTACGTCTCCCGGACCCATGTCCCGCTCGTCGGCTTCCTCGTGCCCGACATCACACTGCACGGACGATCGGTGATGCGGGTCGAGACGCCATGAGCGGAGTCCACCCGATTCGGGACTCCCGCGGGAACGTGTCGGTGCTCCTGACCGCGGTCGTCGTCGTGGCGGTGCTCCTCGCCGGCGCGCTCGCGCACTTCGGCCGCGAGGTCGCCGACAAGGCCCGGGCGGAGAACGCCGCCGACGCGGCTGCGCTGGCCGCCGGCGACGGCTTGGCTCTGGGTCGGGTTCCGGCCGATGCGTGCGCCGCCGCGGGCGTCGTTGCCGCGGCCAACGGCGCCCGCCTGCTGACGTGCCACTGCCGGGGGACGGCCGCCCGGCGGGTCGCCGATGTCACGGTCGTGTGGGGCCCGGCCCGGGCCTCCGCCCGGAGCCGGGCCGACGGAGCCGGTCTCGGCTGAGGACGGCAATGTGGCGGATCCCACGCAACGCGGTGAAGACCTAGACGGGAGGCCGCGAAGAGTGGTAGGTGGCCGCCTCCCGGCGGCCGCTGAACCACGTTCTGCTCAAGGGGCCCTCGAAGGGAGTCGATCTCAGCGCCAATGCCCGGTACGGAAGCCGAGCGGCGACCCAAGGAATCTCACCCATGTCCATGAAGAAGAAACTCTTCGCAGCCGTGGCGGCAGCTGCGCTCGTTGGTGTGATCACCGTGGGTACTGCTTACGCCGCTCCTGTCTGTCCCGGAACTCTCGCCGGAACGGACTGTTTCAGCAACAACAGCAACCCCGCCTTCACGGTCAACGCCGGTGTCGGGCCCCGGTTCGACACCGCGGTCGCCGGCAACGCAGCCCTGGCGACCGACTACCCGACCGTCGGGAACTTCAGCGACGTGACGATGAACGGCTCCCCGCAACTCACGAGCGCCGTGATCGCCCCGTTCACGATCATCGACGACTCGGGTACCGGTACGGGCTGGAGCGTCACGCTGACGGTTCCGGACTTTGCCGACGCGGCCTCCCCGGCGCACACGGTTTCGGCCGCCGCGGTCGAGATGAACGCACCCGTCGTGTCGGCCGGTAACGCCGACTCGGCCATGGGCGGCGTCTGGGGTCTCGACAACATCAACTTCAGGACCGGCGCCAAGATCGTCGACGCCGACCCGGCCGACGCGACTCACAACGGCGGTGCGCCCCTCGGTTCCGACGGCACGACGCACGTGGCCGGCATGGGCACCTACCTCGTGTCCCCCCAGATCCTGAAGCTGATCGTGCCGGCGAACGCGGTTGCCTCGCACTACAGCACGACGGCGACGATTGCCATCACGAACGTCCCGTAACGGCCGATGAGGTCCAGCTAGGAAGCGCCGGTCAGGGCTCTCGAGCCCCGACCGGCGCCTCCGCCTATCGGAACGCAATACCCGGGAGGCATCGGGATGCGGCGGGCTGGACCTGCGGTCGCCTTCGTGGCGGCCGCCCTCATCGCGTCGGTGGGTGCGGCAGCACCGGCCGCCGCCGGCAAGTTCGGAGACGTGGTGGCCGCGGCGGTCGCGCCCGGCTCCTCGATCTCGCCTCAAGGGCACTACTACCTGTTGAACGCGGCCGCGGGGGCAACAGTCACCCAGAGTCTGCGGGTGAGCAATCCCAACTCGCATCCGGTTACGGCGATGATCGAGGCGGTCGACGCGACGACCGCGGACAAGACCGGCGTCGAGCTCGGCCGGCCGGGTAGCCCGAAGGCGCTGACCTCGCGCTGGATCGTGGTGTCGGCCCCCGAGATCACCCTCGCAGCGAACCAGCTGCCGCGACGTGCCGTTCACCGTGCACGTGCCGGTCGGCACGCCGCCGGGTCAGTACCTCGCCGGCGTGAGTGCGTCGGTTCCGCTCACGAACGACCCCGGAACGACCGTCCCGCCCGCGGGCGAGGCCGGATTTTCGATGTCGGTCATGTTCCAGCGCGGGCTCGCCGTCGAGATCGACGTCCCGGGTCCCCGCACGGCGACCCTCCAGGTCACCGGCGCCGAGCCCATAGCGACTCCCGACGGTGTCACGCTGGGTGTCCACATCGGCAATGTCGGCAACGCGTTCGCCCGGGGCACCGGAGTCATCCGGGTGGCCGACACGAACACCGACTTCTCCTTCAAGATCGACACGTTCGTCCCGGGCACTTCGATCGTCTACCCGATGTCGTGGACGAAGACCGTCGTACCGGGAACGCATCACGTGGAGGTCGATCTGACCTACGACGGCGGGCGGCGGACGAGCTGGACGGGCACCGTCGTCATCGCCGGGAACGCGCAGAACCAGCTCGAGAACGCGCTACGGAACGTGACCGTGAAGGGGCACGGTTCCGGCCCCGGTCTGCTGCTCCTCGTCGTGGCAGCACTCGCAGTGGTTTTGGTGGCCGCGGCGATCGTCCTGCGGCGGCGGGGCCGGCGCCCGAGCCCCGTCAACTACTGGGCAGCTTGACCGATGAGACCTCGGTGGTCGGCGCTCCGTGCGCCGCCGCCCGGGACACCGGACATGAGGCGATCATTCGCGCTCCTCGTGGGCGTCGCAGCTGTGTTCGTCGTCGCGGCGACCCCCGTCGCCGCGAGCCCGGTCGCGCCCGCGCCGCGACGGTGACGCCGGGTGCGACGGTCCCCGCGGATGCGGTCGGCCTGTCGTTGCTGCAGGTGTCCAGCTCGGGACTCGCGGTCACGCTCGATCCCGGTGGCTCCGAAGAGCATGACGTCGTCGTCTCGAACCACACCGCCAACCTGCGCCTGACGATCAAGCTCACCGCGACCGACGCGACGGGAAGTCTCGGTACCGGCGCCGCGGCCTGGCTCGCGTTCGGCGATGACGAGATCCAGCTCGATCCGCACGCGGCGACCACCGTCCCGATGACCGTCGCGGTCCCGCACGACACGCAGCCGGGTTCGGACCTCGCGCACGTGAACGCGAACATCGAGAGCGCGGTCTCGGCCGCCGACGGCACGCCCGTTGCGGGTACCGCGAGCCAGACGTTCCCCGTCTCGATCGCGGTGCAGGGCACGCCGACGGCGCAGATCGCCATCGCCGACGTGCATCGGGACGACCAGGGATCGCGCCACGAGCTCGACGTCGTGCTCCGCAACTTCGGCGACCAGGGAACCCAGGTGACGGGCCACGTGCAGATCGCGGGCGCCACCCCGCAGATCCTGCCGTTCAAGGCGGACCTCGCGGCGAGCCGCGACACCACCGTCGCGCTGAAGTGGAACGCGCCGCCGACCGGCACGCCGAGCGACATCGCGGTCGACCTCGAGTACGGCGGCGGCAACGTTGCGTCTTGGTCGTCGCGCCTCGGCGGTCCGCCCACCAATCTCTCGTCGGCTTCGTCCGCCGCGACACCCGCGACGAGCGCGCCGGCCTCGCCCGCTTCGACGACGTCCGGCGCCGCGCCCGCCAAGACGTCGAAGCCGTGGTGGAAGCAGCTGTGGGTGACGGTGCTCGCGATCCTGCTCCTGCTCGCCGCCGGGCTGTGGTTCGCGTTCGAGATGCGCCGCTCCCGCCACCCGGACCGGGCCTCCCAGGACGCGCAACGCGGGCCCTTCCCGCCCGGGGTGTTCCCGCCCGGGTGGGTCGCGGCGCCGAGTCAGGAATCGATCGACCTCGCCAAGCAGCTCGTCAAGCTCACCGATGTCGTCGTGCAACTCATCTCTGCGCACCGCGACGAGCGCGATGTCGGCGACGACGAGGTCAGGGCGCGCAGCCCGGGGCGCGATCCCGCGGTCGGGGCGTGGGCTCAGCTCGCCCCGACCCTCTTCGACGGGGACCCACCCGACGACGCTCGCGCCGGGCCGACGGCCCCGCCGGACCTCGGTCCTCCGGCCGAACCTCCGGACATCGTCGAGGAACAATTCGCACCAGAACCGCCGGAGCCCATTGCGGCCGAGGCCCCGGACCCGGCGTCTCCGACGCCGGGTGCCGTTGCGCGTCCGGACACCTTTGCCTACGGTGAGATCGACGCCCCGGTCGCCTCCGAACCGGAAGCGGCGGTCGGTGACGCGTTCGCGCGGACGACCGAGTGGATCACCGAGTTGCTCGCCACGGACGCGGCGTTGGATGGCGAGGTCGTCGACGACACGTCGGATGCCGCCGACGAGCAGGCCGGCGAAGACGAAGCGGTCATCGAGCGTCCGGAAGCGGTCGTCGAGGACCCGCAGGTCGCGATGATGGAACGACTCCTGGAGCTCGATCGCCAACGCCGGCACTTGCGGATGTGGATGGACGCCGAGGACTCGGGCGCGGTCATCGAACCGCCCGTCACCCGGTACGCGTACTCCGAAGACCCCGATGCGGGCTCGCCGTCATGACTGCCGGCGATCGCGGGTCGCGCGGGTCATCACGCCGAGCAGCGCCGACGCGGCGCGCTTGTCGAGGTACTCGTTCCAGTTCCCGCACTTCGGTGACTGCACGCACGACGGGCAACCGTCGTCGCACGAACAGGCCGCGATGAGGTCGAGCGTCGCACGTGCGTGCCGCTCGGCGGCGTCGAACGCCAGCTCGGCGATGCCCGCGCCTCCGGGATACCCGTCGTAGACGAAGATCGTCGGTTGCGCCGTCTGCGGATGCAGCGCCATCGACACACCTCCGACGTCCCAGCGATCGCAGATCGTGAAGAGCGGCAGCATGCCGATGAGGCCGTGCTCCGCCGCGTGCACCGCGCCGATCACTTCCGCCGCGTCGATGCCCGCGGCCTCCAGCACGTCGGCCGGGATCGTGTACCAGCACGCGCGCGTGACGAGTGCCCGTTCCGGCAGGTCGAGCGTGCGCACCTCGATGACCTGGTTGGTCGAGATCTGCTTGCGCTGGAAGGCGACCACCTGGCTGCGGACCTCGACACTGCCCAGATGCACCTGCGCGTCGCCGAGCGCGGCGAACGCGTCCTCGGTGACGATGGTGATGTCGGTGGTGGTGCGCGCCTGCGTGTACTCGTCGGCGTCGTCGCACGGTTCGAGGATCGCGAGGTGCTCGTCGCGGTCGAGTCGCTCGACGCGGTACTGCCGACCCTGATGCAGGTAGACCGCGCCCGGATGCGCGACGGAGAACACCCGGGCGTCGTCGACGGTGCCGATGGTGCGTTCGGTCTCGCGGTCGAGGAGCCGGTACTCGATCGATGAGCCGCTGCGCAGACCGACGCCCCGCGCCGGCGAGTGACCGCCCGCCCAGTACATGTGGCCCGCGCGCGGCACGAGCAGGTCGGCGTGCACGAGATCGCGTACGGCGTCGTCGAGGCCCGGGCCGAACCAACGCTCGTCGTCGGGTGACAACGGCATCTCGTTGGCCGCGCACGCAACCTGCGCCCGCATGATGTAGGGGTTCTGCGGGTTGACGACGGCGCGCTCCGGGGCGCGCCGGGTCAGCTCGCCCGGGTGCGCGGCGTACCACTGGTCGAGCTGGTCGTCGCCCGCGACCAGCACCGCCGCGGAACGCCGCCCGGTGCGCCCGGCCCGGCCCGCCTGCTGCCACAGCGAGGCCAGCGTTCCGGGGAATCCGTTCAGCACGACCGCGTCGAGGCCGCCGACGTCGATGCCGAGCTCGAGCGCGTTCGTCGCCGCGATACCGAGCAGCTGCCCGGTCGAGAGGTCGATCTCGATGGCGCGGCGTTCCTCGGGGAGGTACCCGGCCCGATACGCGGCGACGCGCTCCACGAGCTCGGGCGCGACGCCGGCGAGCCGGCGACGCGCGTAGTGGGCGACGACCTCCGCACCCCGCCGGCTGCGGGTGAACGCGAGTGTCTGATGGTTCGCCCGCACGAATCGCGTGAGCAGCTCGGCCGTCTCGACGTTCGCGGAGGCGCGCGCGCCGGAGTGCGCGTCGAGCAACGGCCGTTGCCAGCACGCGAGGACCCGCTCCGCGCGCGGTGACGCGTCGTCGTCGATCTGTTCGACGTCGAGTCCGCACAACGCGCTCGCGAGCTCGCCGGGATTGCCGATGGTCGCGCTCGCGAAGAAGAACGTGGGGTTCGATCCGTAGTGCTCGCACAGCCGCCGGAGGCGCCGCAACACGTGGGCGACGTGCGATCCGAAGATGCCGCGGAACGTGTGCAGCTCGTCGACGACGACGTATTGGAGTCGCATGAGGAAGGTCGCCCAACGTTGATGCGACGGCAGGATCCCCATGTGCAGCATCTCGGGGTTGGTCAGCACGACGTTCGCGTTCTTGCGCGCCCAGGTGCGTTCGTCGCCGCCGGTGTCACCGTCGTAGGTGACCGCGCGCAGGCCGGGTACGAGCCAGGATCGCAGCGACCGGAGCTGGTCGTGGGCGAGCGCTTTCGTGGGGAAGAGCAGCAGCGCGGTGTCGCGGCGGCCTTCGACGACGGACGAGACGATCGGCGCCTGGTAACAGAGCGACTTGCCGGAAGCGGTCCCGGTCGCGACCACGACCGAGCGCTGCGCCCGCAGCGCGTCGATCGCCGCGGTCTGATGTTCGTAGAGCGCGGGGATCCCGCGCGCGGCGATGCGGGCCGCGACCTCGGGATGCAACGGGTCGGCGAGCCGTCCGTAGCGGGCCGGGCGTTCGGGTTGCACTTCCCGGTGCACGCAGCGACCGATCAGGTCCGGGTCCGCGGCGAGCTCGTCGAGCAAGGTACGCGTGTCGATCGAACCGGCAGCCCCGACTGGCATCGACCCGAGGGTACCGACCCCCTGCGCCAGTGGGGCGGAGCCACCGCGGATCCGGGGAGTTAGTGCGGGCTCTCGACGATGGCGTCGTCGCGGAAGTCGGCGAAGAGTCCTTGGGCGCCGGCGCCGAGTCCGAGGCAGCTGCCCCCGGTGTACGGCATCGTGATGTTCTGGATCTGGTCGGGATTCAGCGAGAACGCGAGACGACCGAGCTTGTAGAGATCGGAGATGCCCATGCCGTCGAGCTGCGCGTGGCGACCGAGCAGCGCGAGCAACCGGAATTCACCGGGCGCGTTCTGCATCTTGGCCCGGAGTTGACGCATCGCGTCGAGGATGAGGATCCCCTGGTTGTGGGTGCGGATGATGTCGCTCGTCGGGAAGTCGTGCCGGTCGCGCGAGAAGGCGAGGGCGGCCGCGCCGTTCATGTGTACGAGGCCGGGGCTGAAGTAGGCACCCGAGTACGAGTCGTGCATCGGGGTAGGTACGTGGACGTCGACGCCACCGACGCCGTCGACCAGCCCGGTGAAGCCCGCGAAGTCGACGTCGACGACGTACGAGATCTGGATGCCGACGAGCCCGCCGACGTCGTCCGCCTGCGCGCGCGGGCTCTTGGTGTTGCCGACGTTGATCTTGTCGCCGTTGAAGCAGGTGTCGCGCGGGATGTCGAGCATGGTCGCCTGATGCTTGGCGGGATTGACGCCGAGCACGTGCAACGCGTCGCCGCGCGCGCCGCCGACACCCGGGCGCGAGTCGTTGCCGACGAGCAGGATGAAGAACGGCGTCGTCGGCGCGCCGCCGACGCGGTCGGCGCTCGAGATCGATGCGGTCGGCGCGATCTTGGCGACCTGCAGGTAGGTCGCACCGGACGCGATCGGCACGTGCATCCCGGCGAGCCATGCGCCGAAGATGCCGACGAAACCGAGCACGACCGCCGTCGTCGCGCTCGCGAGCACGACGAGCGCGCGCTTCATGCGGCGGCGACGCAGCTTGGGTGCGGGGCGGTCGAGGTCTGTGCGCACGGCGGAATCGCTCACGGTGCCGTACCTCCCGTCGCGGTCGTGGTGGTGGTCGTGCCCGCCGCGGACTTGCGTACCGTCGCGACCCGGTACGCGGCGATCAGCCACGTCTTACCCGTCCGGGCGAAGGTCAGTTCGACGGTGTGGGTGATGGTCAAGGGACCCGAGGCCGCGGTCGCTCTCTCGGTGAGACCGAAGTCGGCGGCGACATACAGGAGTTGGCCGAGCGTTCCGGCGAGAGCAGAGAGCCCGACCTTCGTCGCGCTCGTGGAGAGGCTCGTTGCCTTGCCGATCTGCAGATCGGTCAGCGCGGGCTCGTCGCTGCCGACGGCGGCGGGTTTCACGTCCGCCTGGAAGAGCGCGGGATAGCCCGCGCCCAGCTTTCCGCTCTTGAGCGGCGCGAAGAGCGCGTCGTCGATGTACGCCTGCGCGACGTCGAGGACGGCCTTCCCGGTTGGCGGATCGATCTGCGCGTTGGCAGGGCCGGCGCTCTCGACGTCGACGCTGCCGACCTTCAACACCGACGTCTTCACCGCGAGGACGGCCGGCCGGGTGGTGCTCGTCTCGGCCTGCGTCTTGCTGCTCCCGCTCGAACAGGCCGCGACCGTGACCGAGAGAGCGAGCGCGAGCGCGCCGGAACGAATTCGGGAACTCGGATTGCGCAACAGCACGGGTGCCATCATCGCATCCGCGCGGCGCTAGCCTCGGTACCGAGCGGTGGAGGCGGCGCGTGCCCGTACGAAAATTTGTGGAGAAGTTCACGAAGTCGGTCGACGTGCAGGACCGTGAGCGGCTCGAGACGTGGTCCGCGGAACGCGGGGCGCGCCGCTCGACCGATTGCAGCTTCGACAACCGGTCCGGGTCGCGGGCGAGATCCGTTCGGTGCGCATTGTTCCCAGGGCCGGCGCGGCGTCGTTCGAGGCGACCGTGCAGGACGGCCGCGGCTCGGTGACTGCGGTCTTCCTCGGTCGCCGGAAGATCCCGGGTCTCTCGCCCGGACGGCGTGTCCTGCTCGACGGGGTCGTCACGACCCAGCGCAACAGCGCGTCTGATGTTCAATCCTGTGTACCAGCTGCAGTAGCCCGAACCGCCGCGTGCGGCGGTTCGCACAGCTGGCGCTCAGCCGCCGGTCAGGATCTGGCGGACGTCGTCCTCGGAATCGCTCGTCACCATCGCGAGCACTTCGTCGCCCGACTCGAAGACGGTGTCGCCGCGGGGCATCACGACGTGCTCACCGCGCACGACCGCGACGATGGTCGCGTCGCGGGGGATGTCGAGGTCGCGGATGGCCTTGTCGACGACGGGTGCGCCCTCGGCGAGCGTGACCTCCACGAGGCGGACATTGCCCCCCTCGAACTGCAGGATCCGCACCAGCCGGCCGACCGACACCGCTTCTTCGACCAGCGCGGTGATGAGGTGCGGAGTGGAGACGGAGAGGTCGACGCCCCAGTTCTCGTTGAACAGCCACTCGTTCTTCGGGTGGTTGACGCGGGCCACGACCCGCGGCACGCCGAACTCCTGCTTGGCGAGCAACGAGATGACGAGGTTGTCCTCGTCGTCCCCGGTTGCCGCCACGACCACGTCGCAGCGTTCGAGGCCGGCGAGGCGGAGCGAGGCGACCTCGCACGCGTCGGCAACGAGCCATTCGACGCCGTCGGCCGAGTGGGGCTGGACGCGCTGCACGACGTCTTGGTTCTGCTCGATCAGCAGCACCTCGTGGCCGGTCGTGACGAGATCGTTCGCGATGAACACCCCGACGTTGCCCGCGCCTGCGATCGCGACCCGCATCAGTCGCCGCCTCCCGACTCGATGTGCTTCTGCAGCTCCTCGAGCCCGTCCATCTCCGATACGAACACGAGCACGTCGCCCTCCTGGCCGATCAGGTCGGACGTGACCACCTGGGCCTTGCCGAAGCGTGTGACCGCGGTCAGCCAGAAACGGCCCGGACGGTTCAGCTTGGCGAGCTTCTGCCCGATCGCCTTGGCCGGGATCGTCCGTTCGACCAGACCGATGCGGCCGGTCGGGTCCACCCAGTCGTGGCTCGTCTCACCCGGAAGGAGGCGGCGCAGCACCTGATCGGTCGTCCACGCGACGGTGGCGACGGTCGGGATCCCGAGCCGTTGGTAGATGAGTGCCCGGCGGGGGTCGTAGATGCGGGCGACGACGTGCTCGATCGCGTACGTCTCACGCGCGATCCGGGCGCAGAGGATGTTCGAGTTGTCGCCGTTCGTCACAGAGGCGAAAGCTCCGGCCCGTTCGATACCCGCCTGGGCGAGATGATCGCGGTCGAAGCCGAAGCCGACCACGGTCGTGCCCGCGAAATCGGGTCCGAGGCGGCGAAAGGCACGCGCGTTCTTGTCGACCACGGCGACCGTGTGGCCGGCGTGTCCGAGCGCGCCGGCCAGCTCACTGCCGACGCGGCCGCATCCGATGACGACGACGTGCAAGACCGGCCTCCCGTCCCAAGCTCGAGGGCGGATGCTACGGCTTCGACGCATCCAAAGGTGAAACCGGGTACAGGGTTCCTGACGCCGGCGATGGCATGCTGGCGCCGGGACAACGGTGGGCGTCGACGGGACGAGCGTGCTCGACAGCTTCAAACGCGTGCTGGTGGGTCGCCCGTTGGCGACCTCCGAACAGGAACACCAGAGGATCAGTAAGACCATCGCGCTCGCGGTCTTCTCCTCCGACGCCATCTCGTCGACCGCGTACGCCACCCAGGAGATCCTGCTCGTCGTCGCGGTCGGCGGATCCGGTCTCACACTCGGGCTGTCGAAGCTCGTTCCGATCTCGATCGTCGTCGCGGTGTTGCTCGCGATCGTCGTCACGTCGTACCGCCAGACGATCTTCGCCTATCCGAGTGGCGGCGGTTCGTACGTCGTCTCGCGCGAGAACCTCGGCCCGAGCGCGGCGATGGTCGCGGGTGCGTCATTGCTCGTCGACTACATCCTCACCGTCGCCGTGTCCGTGTGCGCCGGTGTGCGCGCGATCACCTCGATTCCCGCACTGCATTCGCTGACGAACGAACGCGTGTTGTTGTGTCTCGCCGCGATCGGGTTGATCACGATCGCGAACCTGCGCGGCATCAAGGAGTCGGGCCGCATCTTCGCGCTGCCGACGTACCTCTACATCTTCGTGCTGACCGGCCTGGTCACGTGGGGGCTCGCGCACGAGTTCCACATGTTCGGCATGCATCCGTTCAACACGATCTCGTTCGCCGACGTCACCAAGAACCTGAGCCCGGCCCAGATCGCGAAGACGAAGGCCGATCTGCGGATCGGCGCGGAGACGGTGGGAACGCTCGGGTTGTTCCGGTTGATGCGCGGCTTCTCGTCGGGTGCGGTCGCGCTCACCGGAGTGGAGGCGATCTCGAACGGCGTGCCTGCGTTCCAACGCAACGAGTCGCGCAACGCCGCGATCACGCTCGTGTGGATGGGCGTGATCCTCGGCAGCCTGTTCCTCGGCGTCTCGGTGCTCGCCCACCACCTGCAGCCGATCCCACTGGAGACGGGCGAATCCGTGTTCTCCCAGATGGGCCGCACGGTCTACGGCCAAGGGTTCCTCTACTACCTGCTGCAGGGCGCGACGGCCGCGATCCTGACGCTTGCGGCCAACACCGCCTATGCCGACTTCCCGCGGCTCTCGTCGATCATCGCCCGCGACGGCTACCTGCCGCGCCAGCTCGCGAACCGCGGCGACAGGCTCGTGTTCAGCAACGGCGTGCTCGTGCTCGCGGTCGCCGCCGCGGTGCTGGTGGTGATCTTCGGCGGGAACGAGTCGAACCTCATCCCGCTCTACGCGGTCGGGGTGTTCACGTCGTTCACGCTCTCGCAGACCGGGATGGTTCGCCATCACCAAAAGGAACGTGAGCCCGGTTGGCGGCGCAACATCGCGATCAACGCGCTCGGCGCGGCGTCGACGCTCGTCGTCACGCTCATCATCGCGACGTCGAAGTTCACCGAGGGCGCGTGGGTGTCGATCCTCGTCGTCCTGATGGTGATCGCGCTGTTCCGCGGCATCCACTCGCACTACGCGAGCGTGGCCGAGAGCCTCAAGGCCGACGACGACTTCAAGCCGCGACGCATGAACCACACCGTGGTCGTGCTGGTCGGCACGGTGCACCGCGGCGTGCTCGAAGCGCTCGCGTACGCGCAGTCGTTGCACCCCACCCGCCTCCTCGCCGTCACCGTGGTGTCCGACGAGGAGGAGCAGGAGCGCATCGAGCAGGCGTGGGCCGACCGCCACATCGACGTGCCGCTCGAGATCGTGCACTCGCCGTACCGCGAGCTGTCGCGGCCCGTGCTGCGGTTCATCGACGAGCTCGACGCCCGGTACGGGAACGACATCATCACCGTCGTATTGCCGGAGTTCGTCGTCGGTTCGTGGTGGGGGCAGCTGCTCCACAACCAGAGCGCCCTGCTGCTGAAGGGCCGGCTGCTGTTCCGCAAGGGCACGGTCGTCACCTCGGTGCCGTATCACCTGGACTGATCAGGCCGAACGTCCGGCGGCGGTGAGGCCCCGGGATTGACTTTTGGGTGGGCAAAACTTAGATTGTCGACCATCGAAGCTGAGAAGGAAGCCCTCTCCAAAACCGACCGCGAGGCGCTGAAGGCGATCTACCGCCTGTCCCGCGACGGCGACGCGCACACCGGGGTGCTGGCCGAACGGCTCGGCCTGTCGCCGGGAACGGTCACTGCGACGGTGAAGCGTCTCGCCGACCGCGGCCTCGTCGACCACAAGCCGTACAAGGGCGTCGAGCTCACCGCGGACGGGCGCCGCGGGGCCCTCGCGTCGATGCGGCGACACCGGATCGTCGAGCGGTTCCTCGCCGACATGCTGGGCTACGCCTGGAACGAGGCGGACCGGCTCGCGACGAGCTTCGAGCACGAGATCCCCCAAGAGGTCGAGGACCGGATCTTCGTCGCCCTGCACCGGCCCGAGACGTGCCCGCACGGCTTCCCGATCCCCGAGAAGGAGACGGCGGAGCTGCCCGTCATGCCGCCGCTCTACGCACTCGAGCCAGGTGACACCGCGGTGGTCGCGGTGCCAGGCTCGACCGACCCCGAGATCGTTGCCTTCCTCGACACGCTCGGACTCCGTCCCGGCGTGCGCGTGGAGGTCAAGGAAAAGCATCCGTTCGACGGTCCGCTCGTGCTGCGAGTGAACGGTCACGACCGCACGCTCGGCGCCACTGTCGCCAATCAGGTCTACGTCCAGAAGTCCGCCTAGTCACCTGGGGAAGAAGAAATGACGCACGTAGTACTGGCTGCCGAAGGCGGCTATCAGACCTTCTACCTGCACGGAGGTGAGTGGCTCATCCTGCTCGCTTCCGTGGCGACGGCGCTGCTCGCGCTGGGTGTCGGGTTCTTCCTGATGCGAGGTGTGCTCGCCGCCGACGAGGGCACCGAGAAGATGAAGGAGATCGCCAAGGCGATCCAAGAAGGCGCGATGGCGTATCTGAAGCGCCAGTTCAAGACGATCGGCGTCATCCTCGTGCCGCTCGCGATCATCGTCTTCGCCACCTCTACCAAGGTGAGGACGGACGGCCTGGGCCTCGCGCACGGCAACACGCATATCGCGCTGAGTTACGTGCAATCGGGCGTCTTCCGCACCGCGGCGTTCGTCCTCGGTTGCTTCATGTCGGGCCTCACCGGCTTCATCGGGATGAGCCTCGCGGTACGCGGCAACGTGCGCACGGCCGCCGCGGCCAAGAAGGGTTCGATGCCCGCGGCGCTGCAGGTCGCGTTCCGCACCGGTGGCGTGGCCGGCATGTTCACCGTCGGACTCGGACTGCTCGGTGCGTCGCTCATCATGATCGCGTTCCAGAACACGAGCTCCGCGATCCTGGTCGGCTTCGGGTTCGGTGGTTCGCTGCTCGCGCTGTTCCTGCGAGTGGGCGGCGGCATCTTCACCAAGGCGGCCGACGTCGGCGCCGACCTCGTCGGCAAGGTCGAAGCCGGTATCCCCGAGGACGACCCCCGCAACCCGGCCACGATCGCCGACAACGTCGGCGACAACGTCGGCGACTGCGCCGGTATGGCGGCCGACCTGTTCGAGTCGTACGAGGTGACCCTCGTCGCGTCGATCATCCTCGGCGTCCCCGCCTTCCAGTCGATCTTCCCGCACAACCCGGAGCTGTGGGCGGCGGGGGCGCTGTTCCCGCTCGCGGCCCGCGCGCTCGGTGTGCTCGCGTCGATCGTCGGCGTGTTCGCCGTTCGGGCGACCGACAAGGACAAGTCGGCGATGGCGCCGATCAACCGCGGCTTCCTCACCGCCGGCATCCTCACCATCATCGGCACGCTCGTGCTGGCCCTCGCGTACGTCGGGAACAAGAGCTTCGGCACGATCTCGAACGTCGGGTGGCGCCTGTTCGGCGCGGTCGTCGCCGGTCTGGTGCTCGCGCAGATCGCGTCGCGTATCACCGAGTACTTCACGTCGACCGAGACCAAGCCGGTGCGCGAGATCGCGCAGTCGGCGTCGACGGGCGGTCCCGCCACCGCGGTGCTGTCCGGTATCGCCAGCGGGCTCGAGTCGTCGGTGTGGGCGATCATCGCCATCGCCGGCGCCATCGGCGTCGCCATCGCGCTCGGCGGCGGTGACATCCAGTTCTCGCTCTACCTCGTCGCCCTCACCGGTATGGGCATGCTCGCCACGACCGGTGTCGTCGTTTCCGAAGACACGTTCGGCCCCGTCGCCGACAACGCGGCGGGCATCGCCGAGATGTCCGGCGAGTTCGAAGGCGAGGCCGAGCGGATCATGGTGAGCCTCGACGCGGTCGGGAACACCACGAAGGCGGTCACGAAGGGATTCGCGATCGGTTCGGCGGTCATCGCCGCCGTCGCGTTGTTCTCGTCGTACATCGAGACGATCAAGAACCAGTTGAACTTGAACCTCAGCGGCAACGACCTCTTCAAGAACCCGCTCACCGCGATCAACGTCGCGAACCCGAAGACGTTCATCGGCCTGCTCGTCGGTGGATCGATCGCCTTCTTGTTCTCGTCGTTCGCGATCCGGGCGGTCGGTCGTACCGCGAATGTCGTCGTGCAGGAGGTGCGCCGGCAGTTCGCCGACGGTCTCATCATGAAGGGCGAGAAGAAGCCCGACTCCGGAGCCATCGTCGACATCTGCACCGAGGCGTCGCTGCGTGAGCTCGCCACCCCGGCGCTGCTCGCCGTGCTCTCGCCCGTCATCATCGGCTTCGGTGTGAACTACCTGGCGCTCGGCGCGTTCCTCGCCGCCGTCATCCTCACCGGTCAGTTGATGGCGAACTTCCTGTCGAACTCCGGTGGTGCATGGGACAACGCCAAGAAGTTCATCGAGGACGGTAACTACGGCGGGAAGGGCAGCGACGCCTACCGTGCGGCCGTCATCGGCGACACGATCGGCGACCCGTTCAAGGACACCGCCGGACCGGCGCTCAACCCGCTGATCAAGGTGATGAACCTGATCTCGTTGTTGATCCTGCCCGCGGTCATCTCGCTGCGGAACAACTCGGGTGCGCGGTTCAGCATCGCGGCGGTCGCGCTCGTCGTGCTCATCGTCGCCATCCTCTTCTCGAAGCGCGGCGGCGCGACGTTGTCGAGCGACGGCCCGACCGAGGAGACCGCACGCGCGGTTGCGGTCGGCAACTGATTCCGTTCATCGCAATGCGGAAGGGCCGCCCGCGGGCGGCCCTTCTTCGCGTTTGCCCCACAACCCTGCCAACAGTTCGCTGGGAAAGGGCGCGTGGAGCCCATAACCCTGCCAACAGTTCGCTGGGAAATGGGGCGGGTCAGTTCGACGGCCGCGCGCGCTTGTGGCGGCGGTATTCGAGGAACGGGGGGATCAGCGAGAGCACGATGATCACCGCGACGATCGGAAGGATGTACTTGTCGATCGAGATCGACCTCCCGACCACGTAGCCGAGCATGCTGATGCCGACCGTCCAGAGCACCGCGCCGATGAGGTTCGCGAACGCGAACTTCCGGGGCGGCATGTGCCCCGCGCCCGCGAGCATCGGGACGATCGTGCGCACGACCGGCACGAAACGCGCGATGACGACGGCCCGGGGTCCGCGCCGGTCGAAGAACTCCTGCGCACGTTCGAGGTACGCGGTCTTGAAGATCCGCGCGTCGGGTGTGAACAGGCGGGTGCCGTAGCGGTGGCCGAGCGCGAAGCCGATCTGGGCGCCGGTGATCGCCGCGATCAGCGTGCCGATCACGACGACGGCCAGGTTCAGGTGCGGATCACCCGCCTTGCTCGTCGCGCAGAAGGCGCCGGCGAGGACGAGGATCGAGTCGCCCGGGAGGGGTACGGGAAGGAGGCCGGACTCGACGAAGACGATCAGGATGAGGCCGATCGTCCCGAACGTCTCGATGAGATCCTTGGCGCTGAGCCAGTTCACGGCGGTGATCACGGCGGCGAACGTTAGACGGTATACATAGGGTGGCTGGATCACCACGGTGTGGGGCTGTGAGGCCCGTGGGGCACCCGCCGAGGGACGACGGGCTACGGTCCGCGCCCCGAGGGACGATGAGGACGCATCCTGGTCCTGCTCGCAGATGAGGGAGAAGAAGTGGCGAAACCGCTCGTGATCGTGGAGTCCCCGGCGAAGGCGAAGACCATCGCGGGATTCCTCGGGAGCGACTACACCGTGAAGGCGAGCGTCGGTCACATCCGCGACCTCCCGCGCAGCAAGGAAGAAGTCCCGGACGACAAGAAGGCGACCCACGGCCGGCTGGCGGGGATCGATCCCGACGACCATTTCGACGCCTGTTACGTCGTCCCCGCGAACAAGAAGAAGGTCGTCTCCGAGCTGAAGGCGGCGCTCAAGGGCGCCGACGAGCTCATCCTCGCGACCGACGAGGATCGCGAGGGCGAGGCGATCGGTTGGCACGTCCTCGAGGCGCTCGGGCCGCGCGTCCCCGTCCGCCGCATGGTGTTCCACGAGATCACGCCCAACGCGATCCGCGAAGCGCTCGCCAACCCGCGCGATCTCGACATGAAGCTGGTCGAGGCGCAGGAAGGGCGGCGCAAGCTCGACCGCATCGTCGGTTGGGAGACGTCGCCGGTGCTGTGGCGCGTCTTCGGTCGCGGTCAGGCCGCGTCCGCCGGTCGCGTGCAGAGCGTCGCGGTCCGCATGGTGGTGGAGCGTGAACGCGCCCGCATGCGCTTCCGTTCCGGGCAGTGGTCCGACCTCGAGGGGACCTTCGTCGCGCAGGACACGCCGTTCCGCGCTTCGCTCGTCGAGCTCAACGGCAAGCGCCTCGCGGAAGGCCGCGATTTCGATCCCGCGACCGGCGCCATCAGCGCGTCCCGCGTGAGCGACGTCGTCCTGCTCGACGCGAACGTGGCCGCGGGCCTTGCCGATCGTCTGCGCGACGTGGCCTACACCGTCACGAGTACCGAGTCCGATCCGTTCACCGAGAAGCCCCGCGCCCCGTTCACGACGTCGACGCTGCAGCAGGAATCCGGCCGCAAGCTCCGCTTCACCGCGGCGCGCACGATGGCCGTCGCGCAGCGGCTCTACGAACGCGGGTACATCACCTACATGCGTACCGACAGCACGAACCTGTCGGAGCAGGCAGTCGGCGCGGCGCGCACCGCCATCCGAGAGCAGTACGGCGAGGAGTATCTCCCGGCCGAGCCGCGCACGTTCCGCAGCAAGGTGAAGAACGCGCAGGAGGCCCACGAGGCCATCCGTCCCGCGGGCGATCGCATCCGCACGCCGAACGCCGTGAACGCGGAGCTCGACGGTGACGAGCGCCGGCTCTACGAACTGATCTGGATCCGCACGGTCGCCTGCCAGATGTCCGACGCCCGCGGTCGCAAGATGACCATCCGGCTCGGCGCGACGTCCGCGCCGGGCGAGCAGGCCGTGTTCCGTGCGTCCGGCAAGGCGTACGACTTCCTGGGCTGGCGCCGCGCGTACATCGAGGACGTCGACGAGGGCGACGAGGTCGAGTCGGAAGCGCGCCTGCCCGCCGTGGCCGAGGGCGCGCCCGTCACCTGTTCGGAGCTCGCGTCGGTCGGGCACGAGACGAAGCCGCCGGCGCGCTACACGGAGGCGAGCCTCGTCAAGGAGCTCGAGGAACGCGGCATCGGCCGTCCGTCCACCTACGCGGCCGTTATCGAGACGATCCAGGCCCGCGCGTACGTGTGGCGCAAGGGAACTGCGCTCGTCCCCGCGTGGACGGCGTTCGCGGTGACCAACCTGCTCGAGCAGCATTTCGGCCATCTCGTCGACTACTCGTTCACCGCCACCATGGAGGAGGCGCTCGACGTCATCGCGCGCGGTGAGGGCGAAGCCGAGAAGTGGCTGCACTCCTTCTATTACGGGAACGGCACACCCGGCCTGCACGAGCTCGTGGACGACGAGCACCTCGCGCTCATCAATCCGCGCGGTGTGAGCACGATCCCGATCGGGACCGACGACACCGGTCACGAGATCATCGTGCGGGTCGGCCGGTACGGGCCCTACGTGCAGCGGGAGGACAACGAGACCGCGTCGCTCCCACCCGACATCGCCCCCGACGAGCTGACCGTCGAGCTGGCGCTCGATCTCATCGCCAAGCAGTCGGAGGGACCGCGCTCGCTCGGCGCCGATCCGGAGACCGAGCTCCCGGTGTTCGTGCTGACCGGTCGCTTCGGTCCGTACGTGCAGCTCGGCGAGCAGCAGGAGGGCACGAAGAAGAAGCCGAAGCGCTCTTCACTGTTCGCGTCGATGACGCCGGAGACGGTCACGCTCGCCGAGGCGCTGCAGCTGTTGAGCCTGCCACGCGTCGTCGGGACCGACGCCGAAGACCGCGAGATCGTCGCCTCACCGGGTCGGTTCGGCCCGTATTTGAAGCGCTCCGACGGCGACACCCGCAGCCTCGCGGCCGAGGAACAGCTGCTCACGGTCACGCTCGCCGAAGCCGAGGCGTTGTACGCCCAGCCGAAGCTGCGCCGCGGCCGCCAGCAGAAGCCGCCGCTCGCCGAGCTGGGCGAGAACCCCGACAACGGCCAGGCCGTTCGGGTCCTCGAGGGTCGCTACGGCGTGTACGTCACCGACGGCACGGTGAACGCGACCGTGCCCCGCGGCAGTGACCCGGCCGCGCTGACGCTCGACGAGGCGGTCGGGCTGTTGCGCGCGCGGGCCGAAGCCGGCGGCGCCAAGAAGGCCAAGAAGGTCGCGAAGAAGGCCGTGAAGAAGGCGGCCAAGAAGCCCGCCAAGAAGGCGGCCAAGAAAGCGGTGAAGAAGGTCGCCAAGAAGACGGCGGAGGGCCCGGACTCGGCCCAGGAGTGAGGGCGCGGGCCCCTAGGCTGGCCGACGCGTGAGCGACCAGGCGCCGTTCATACCGTCCGCCCCCGGCCAGGATCCGATTCCCCCCGCGTCGTGGCGGGTGTTTCGCGTTCCGGGATTTCCTCGGCTGTTCGGCGCGCAATTCGTCTCGAGCCTCGGGGACTGGACGGGACTGTTCGCGATCCTGGCGATCGCGGCCAAGGACTCGACATCGGGAACCGGCATCGGCCTCGTGATGGTCGCGCGCATGTTCCCCGGGCTGGTGCTCGCGCCGATCGGTGGCGCGCTGCTCGATCGCTGGAACCGCAAAGTGGTGATGGTGACGTGCGACATCGGCCGGGCCGGGTTGCTGCTCGTTCTCCCGTTCTGGAACAACCTCATCGGGCTCGTCGTCATCTCGTTTCTCATCGAGGTGCTCACACTCATGTGGGGACCGGCCAAGGACGCGAGTGTCCCGAACGTCGTGAAAGATCCCGAGCAGCTCGCGTCGGCCAACTCGCTCGGACTGGGCGCCGCCTACGGGACCTTCCCGCTCGGCGCGGCGTTCTTCGCGGTACTCGCCGGCGTCTCCAAGTGGCTCGGTGACATCCACTATCTCGGCCGGTTCCACCAGCAGAACCTGTTGCCGATCTGGGTCGACGCGCTGACATTCTTGGTCTCGGCCCTGCTCATCTCGGGGCTCGATCTCGACGAGAAGGTGCGAAGCGCGATCCACCGGGTGTCGGCGGCGCAGACATTGCGCGACATCGTCGAGGGCCTCCGGTTCGTGCGTTCGAATCCGCGGGTGCGCGGCGTGATGATCGGACTCGCCGGCGGGATCATCGGCGGCGGGATGATCGTCCCTCTCGGTCCGCTCTTCGCCCGTGACGTTCTCGGCGGCGGTCCCTCGACATTCGCGTTGCTCCTGACGTCACTCGGCGTCGGCTGCGCGATCGGAGTGGTGGTTTTGCAGACGGTGCAACGACGCGTACCGCGGGAGGCGGTCTTCACCACCGGGGTGGTGGCCACCGGCGCCGCGATCATCGGCGCGGGCGCGGTGTCGTCGTTGACGCCGGCGATGTTCCTCGTTGCTCTCGTGGGCGCGGCGGCCGGATGCGCGTACGTCACGGGGTTCACGGTGATGCAGGAACGCGTGTCCGACGAGATGCGGGGCCGGATCTTCTCCGCGCTCTACACGATCGTCCGAGTTTGTCTGCTGCTTTCGTTGACGATCGGACCATTCGTGTCGAGCGGCTTGGGCTCGCTGTCGAATGCGATCACGAACGGATCCGTGAACTTCGGGACGATTCACCTGAGCCTGCCCGGTCCGCGGCTCGCGCTCTGGTTGGGCGGGTTGATCACGATCGTCTCCGGGATCGCGGCGCGGCGGCGGATGCGCATGGCGGAAGTCGTCGAGACGCCCTCTCCATGACGAACGCACCAGGTCGATTCGTCGTCATTGAAGGTGGCGAAGGGGTCGGCAAGTCGACACAGGTCGGGCGGCTGGCCGATTCGTTGCGCGCGTCCGGGCGGGAGGTGGTCGTCACCCACGAGCCCGGCGACACCGCGACCGGTGCCGAGTTGCGCGCGGTCCTGTTGCATGCCGACCGCGCGATCGACGCCCGCGCCGAGTTGCTGCTCATGTTGGCCGACCGCGCCCAGCACGTCGCCGAGATCGTGCGGCCCGCGCTCGAACGGGGCGCGATCGTCGTGTGCGATCGATACGAACCGTCGACGCTCGCGTATCAAGGCGTCGCCCGGGGCCTCGGTGTCGAGGAGGTCGCGCGCCTGAGCCGGTGGGCGGCGGCCGGGATCGAGCCCGACCTCGTGATCGTGCTCGACCTCGCCGACGAGATCGCGGAGTCGCGCGTCTCGGCCGATCGCGACCGCTTCGAGCGCGCCGGCGCCCGGTTCCATGCCCGCGTCCGCGCCGCGTACCGGGACCTCGCCGCCGGCCGCGGCTGGGCGATCGTCGACGCGGGGGGCACGTCCGACGACGTCGCGGCCCGGGTGCTCGCGGCGGTCGCGCTCGTCGTTCCGTAGGCTCGTCCCGTGGACACGATCGTGGTCGGCCAGGAGCGGGCGCTGGGCGCGTTGCGGCAGGCCGCGGACCGGCCCGGTCACGCCTACCTGCTCGTCGGCCCGCGCGGCTCGGGGGTGGAGGACGCGGCCCGCGAGTTCGCGGCGATGTTGATCGGTGTCGCCGACGACGAACGCGGCCACCGGCTCGTGCTGCGCGGCGTGCACCCCGACGTCGTGGAGTTCGAGCCGAGTGGCGCCGCGTATCTCGTCGAGAAGGACGTGCGCGACCGGATCCTGCCGGAAGCGGCGCGCGCCCCGATCGAGGGCGAGCGCAAGGTGCTGGTGCTGTTCGAGGCCGAGCGCCTGCGCGGGAATCGCAACGAGTCGGCGAACGCGATGCTGAAGACGTTGGAGGAACCGCCGGAGCGAACCGTCGTGGTGCTGGTCACGGCCGCAGCCGATGATCTCCTGCCGACGATCCGGTCGCGCTGCCAGCGCATCGACTTCGATCCCCTCGACGACGACACGGTGCGCGCGGTACTCGAACGCGAAGGCGTACCCGCGCGTGACGCACCCACGCTGGCCGCGTTGGCGGGCGGTCAGCTCGCTCGGGCCCGCGCGCTCGCGGGCGGGCTCGGCGCGCTGCGCGCCGCGTTCGCGTCGGCGCCCGCGCGCGTCGACGGCTACGGCGCCACCGCGTTCGCGATCGCGCAGGAGCTCGACGCCGCGGTCGAGGAGTGTGCGGCGGCCGTCGCCCGCCGGCAGAAGGAAGAGCTCGAGTCGTTCGACGCGGAGATGGAACGACTCGGTTACGCGCAACGGGACGCGGCGCGGATGCGCCGGCGGATCGACGAACGCCAGAAGCGGGAGACGCGCCGTACCCGTATCGACCTCCTCCTCGAGGGCGTCACCGCGATCGAGTCGGTCTACCGGGACGCGCTCGCTGCGCCCGCGCGGCCCTTGAACGCGGACCGCCTGCCCCTGCCGACGACGGCCCGCGCCGCAGCCGCCGCCCTCGACGCGTGCCGCGCGGCGCGGGAGGCGTTCCTGATCAACGAGAAAGGCCTCGTGCGTCTGGTCGCGCTGCTCATGGCGCTGCCGTCCGCCGGGGTCGACTGAACGGTCGGATACACTTTCCAGCTTCGCCGGGGTAGCTCAGTCGGTAGAGCAGCTCACTCGTAATGAGCAGGTCAGGGGTTCGAATCCCCTCTCCGGCTCCACTGCAATCGCAGGTGGGAGCCGTCGCGACGCTCCTGTCAGCAAGACGCCGTCAGCGTCCATCGCGCGTCCATCGCGCGCGCCGGCGAGGAAGTGGTCCTCGATCGCCGCGGCCCGCCGCAGGTCGTGAAATACGAGTCCCGGGAGACCGGCGCGCTTGCACGCGGGCACCCACACGCGGTCGTGAAAGTTCGCGTAGCGCAACGGGCCACACTTGGGCCGGGGAAGACCCACGCGTCGGCGTCAGCGGCCGTGAGGCCCCTCCGGGCGAGATGCTCGGCCAGGAGCGCGGCGAGCGCGGGGGCCATCGCGATGCACCGGCGCGTGGCCGCGCGCTTCGGCGGCCCGACAACGACGCGGCCATGCGCGGCGAGGATCCCGAGGCCGGGACGTGCGACGCGAGTTCACCGAGATCTCGGCGCCGGCATGGAGCTATAACATGTGTGTTATAGTGGCGAGGTGTGGCCGGAGCCAATGGCGACCGCTGTACGGAAGAGTGGCAGACACCTTCGTCGTCGTATCCGTCGGGCCGGAAGCGCTCGTCGACCCTCGGAGGTTCCGGCGAGCGGTAGCCGCCGCGACGAAGCGACTCGACGAGATCGAAGCATGAGGAGACCGACGTGAAGCTCGACAAGATGCGCACGAGCGACAAGGTGATCGCACGTCAGCTGAAGGATCCGCATGTTCGAGCAGAGTGGGACCGGACCGCGGTCGCGCGTGCCGTCGCGGCGCGCCTCGTCGAATACCGCGTCGAGCACGATCTCTCCCAGGCCGCATTGGCGCGGCTACTCGGCATGAAACAGCCCGCCGTCGCACGCCTCGAGGCCGGCGTGCACAACCCGTCCTTCGACACCCTCGCCCGCCTCTCCAGCGCGCTCGGAATCGAGTTCCACATCGTCGTGACCCCCGCAGGAGTCGCGATCTGACTCCACTCTCGAGCGGAGATCGGGCGCAGTGTCTGGCGGCGCCCGCGGACGTCTTCCGGGTGCCGACCACGCGCCGGGCCACCCGCGCGATTCGCCTCGAGACGTCCGCTCGGCGCCTTCCGTCGACCTCGGCGGCATGCGACTGCCATCACCTCGCTGTCACCCCGCCGTGACGTTTCGCCGCGTGGACCGACGGGGTGTACGCGGCCGTCGAGACGTTCGTGGCGTTGGAGCCACGACGCGACCGCGTGACCGGACCGTCACCAGGGAAGCACGGCGTGCGTAGTCCGGGATGGGCGTCGGTGCCGAAGAAGTTCCTCCGGCCGGCGGCGCGCGCTGACGACTGGAGGCTGACGACTGGAGTACGTATGGTGCTGTCCGACGCTGATCGACGCGAAGCTTTGTCGGCGGTGCCGGATGTGGTGCTCGAGGCAACACGTGCGCTGTTGTGGATCAAGACGCCGGCTGATGCACGAATCGTCGCGACCGAGTTCGTGATCGGCTTGGGCGGGACGATCGTTGCCGCACGCTCGGCCGAAAGTGACGCGTTGCCGGTCGATATCTCGTTCGGTGACGGCGAGCCGTTGCTGCCTTTGGCGCCGTTGGCAAGTGTTGCGCGGGCACTGCTCGAGCGGCACGTACCTCGGTTCGTGGACGACGGCCGGCGGGCCCTCGAGTTGATTTCACAGGCCGACCGATTCAGCGAGGACGCGTCGATTGACACGCTGACTCGCGTTCCGAACCGTCGGATGCTCGGTCGCGCGCTGGGCCGGCTTCGCGTCGGAGATGTCGTGATCATGGTGGACCTGGATCACTTCAAGAACGTGAACGACACGCTGGGCCACGACGCCGGAGACCAAGTGCTGCGTGCGTTCGGCGCGACGCTTCGCGCCGCGGTGCGAGGCGGAGAGATAGTCGGTCGCTACGGCGGCGAGGAGTTCGTGGTCATCCTCTCCGGTGAAGCCCATCCCGAGGTGTTCCTCGATCGGCTGCGCGGCGATTGGGAGCACTCACGACCCGAATCGATCACGTTCAGCGCCGGCATTGCCCGAGCGGACACGGATTCGTCATCGACGCTTGCCGCGGCCGACCGAGCGATGTACCGGGCGAAGGAGTCGGGACGAGATCAATGGTGCTGGGCAGCAAAGGACGACGATCCCGACCCGGCGCTGCTCGTAGATGCCGTTCCCAAACCGGTCCCGGCGGCGTTTGTGGCATTCAGTCAGCTCGAAGTTCCCTCCGGCGCGAGTGAAGTGATCGATCGTCGCGTTTCGTGATCGGCTCGGCGCGGTTGATCGTTGGCCGGGCTTTCGCGCACTCGAGGTGTGGGCCGATCTCAGCGACCCGAAGGCGTACGCGATGGTCTCGTGGTGGGAGTCACCGGAGAGCTTCGTCGACTACATGCGTTCGCAAGACCATGCCGATTCGCATCAACGCATACCCGCCGGCGAGCACCGACCACGGCCGCGGCAGTTCCGCCGATTTCGGATCGTCGCCCGGTGACCGTCGCCTCGCCCGCGGATCACCTCGATGCATTCCTCGATCTCGCGCTCGTCGGCAACGCGCGGCAGGCGACGCGCGTGGCGCTGGAACTCCTCGATTCCGGCGTCCCCGAAGACGTGGTCATCGCCGACCTTCTGGCGGCGGCGCAACGTCAGGTCGGCGACCGGTGGCAGCGCGACGAGCTGGGCGTCGCGGACGAGCACATCGCAACCGGCGTCTCGCAAACCGCGTTGTACGCGCTGGCCGATGCGGCCGCCTCCCCGAGCGTCACCGGCCTGGTCGTGGTCGCGTGCGCGGAGGGCGACTGGCACGCTCTGCCGGCGCACATGTTCGCCGAACAACTCCGAGCCAACGGCGTCACTGTCGCGTACCTCGGCGCGTCAACCCCGGCGGACCAGGTCGCCAGGTTCCTTGGTCGTCACCGTCCTGAGGCGCTCGCCGTGTCCTGCAGCCTCCCGCTCTTCTTCGAGGGCGTCGCGCGCCTCGCCGACGTCGCTCATCGTGTCGGGGTGCCCGTCCTGGTCGGTGGACGCGCGCTCGAAGACCGCCCTGCCGCAGCGCTCCGGCTAGGGGCCGACGGAGCCGCTGACAACATCGCCGACGCGTTGGAGATCCTCAACCGCTGGCGGGACAAGGACACACCCGTCTCCGTTGATCCCGTGCAGCTCCCGCCGGATGCCGTCCACCTCGGGTCTCGCGCCCTCGAGCTCGCCGACGGCGCCTTCGACGACCTCGCCCGGCGTTTCACGGCGATCTCCACCTACGACACGACTCAGCTCACGCGTACCCGCGAGGATCTCGCTTTCATCGTGAGATTCATCGCCGCCGCGCAACTCGTCGACGACCCGGTGGTGTTCACCGACTTCCTCGACTGGCTTGCCCAACTCCTCGATGCGCGCGGCGTACCGATGGCCGCGCTCGCCGCGGGGCTCCAGTCGCTGCAACCCTTACTCAGTCTCGTCAGCCTCGGAGCCGGTCGGCTCGGCGACATCGGGCTCCGACATCTCACCGACGGCTCGTAACTCTTCGCTCGCGGCGGCCGCCGTCTGTTCGCGCACGGTTGTGGTGAGAAGGCTCGCTACAGCGCCGGCACGCGGTCGGTGGTTTCGCGCGTTCATCGCGCGTCTATCGCGCGTGCGCACTCATTCGCAGCCTCTCGTGCTCGTTGGGACATAGCGATTGACCTGCGGTTACGTCCGCTCGGGTTCGTCGTCGTCCGCTTCGGAATGATCTCGTAATGAGCAGGTCAGGGGTTCGAATCCCCTCTCCGGCCACTGCTTTTGCGGGTGGGAGCCGTCGCGGTGTGACGCCCGCGCGAGCTTCGATCCCGAAGCAGCCGGAGCCAATGGCGGCCGGGTCGGAAGCGCTCGCCGACACACGAAGCTCAGACGAGCACAAGGTGATCGAGGGTCAGCTGAAGGACCCGCACGTTCGCGCGGAGCGGGACCGGTGTGCTGCACCGCGGAACGGACCGTAGGTGTCGATCACCTGATCCGGTCCCCGTGCGCACCGCACCGATCGCAGATCCGGGTGCTTCGATCCCCTGACGATCATGAGGTCCACGGACCGCACCGCCGACTTTCAAGGTCCGCATCGAGTCTGCGGCGCGCCTCGGCGGCCCGAGCGGCCGATCGTCCACTTGCACGACCGCCCGCCGTGAGACGGTTCGTCGGAACTGACCGTCACCACCGTGCGGTATCGCTGCGACGGGCCGTGCCAGGATCTCGGCATGGCGTCGACGAAGGTGCTGACGATCCTGTTCTCCGACCTCGTCGCGTCGACCGAGCGGCGCGCGCGCCTTGGGGACGACGCATTCGACGACTTCACGCACAGGCTGATGGCGGCGCTGGAAGGTACCGTCGCCGAGCACCGAGGTCGGGTCGTCAAGAAAGCCGGAGACGGTCTGATGGTCGTGTTCCCGGACAGCGTCGCCGACGCGATCGCGTGCGCGACGACGATGCACCGTGCCTGCGCGGAGCTCGATCCGCACGATCCTCCGCAGCTTCGGATCGGGATCAGCTCCGGCGAGGTGGCGGACCACGGCGACGACTTCTCCGGGATGCCCATCGTCGAGGCGGCGCGCCTCGAAGCCGCCGCGACTCCTGGCCAGACGCTTGCCAGCTCGGTCGTCCGCACATTGGTGGGCACGCGGCGCGCGTTCCGCTTCCGCGACATCGGTGCCCTCACGCTCAAAGGCATTCCGACACCGCTGTCGACCGTCGAAGTCATCGACGACCAGATCCTGGACGTCGGCCCGCTGGACGGCCTGCCGCCCGGATCGACGGCGCCGCGTCGGACCGTCCGCCGTAGGAACCTGCGCACGCCGATCGCGGCGGGCGCCGTCATGTTGCTGGTCGTCGCGGCGGTCACCGGGTTCGTGCTCGTTCGAACCGGCTCGGGCTCGAAGTCCGCGGGGAGCGGCGCCGTCCGAGTCAGTGCACCGGAGGGCTACACGCCGCGGTACACGGCCTCCCCCTGCCCTCCGAGCGTGCAGTCGACGACTCCGGATACGAAGTGCGGCCACCTCGTCGTACCGCAAGACCGAACAAAGCCGTTCGGTCAGCAGGTCAGCCTGCTCGTCACGAGCGCCCCGGCGCGCTCCGGCCCGGCGACCGATCCCACGATCGACGTATGCGGCTGCGAGAACTTCGCGAGCTCGCCGGCCCGAGATCACTCCGAGCTGATCCAGGTCGCGGTGCGCGGGTTCGCCGGCAGCGATCCCGAGCTCACGTGTCCGCAGATGACGGCTGCCCTCATATCCGCGCTCGCGTTGCCGTCGACTGACCCGAAGGCGCTCGCGGCCACCACTGAGGCGGCGGGTCAATGCCGGACCCAGCTGGTGGCTTCCGGTGTCAATCCGTCTGAGTACAACTACGACACCGCCGCGCACGATCTACTCGACCTGATGGTCGCGCTCCACATCCACCGGGCGAACTTCATCGCGTCCGAGGGCTACGACATCGAGGTACTCGACGTGTTGCGGCAGGCGCCGGCGGCGGTACGCAGCATGACCTTCGACAACCCACCGCCGCCCGGTATGACGAGGTTCACCGACCCGGTCGGCGACTTGTCCGGCGCTTTCCACCGCTTCGTCGCGGTATGTGATGCGGCACCGACCTGCGCGCACGCCTATCCGAACCTCGAGACCTCGATGCAGCGTTCGCGTGAGGCGATCGCTGCACATCCGGCGCTCGTCACGACGGGGAATCCCTACGGCGGCAATGAGGCGATTCGCGTCTTCGTCGACTCGCCCCGAGCGGCTGACGCGATGGGGTTCGCGCTGTCCCAGCCGTCGGCCTATCCGTTGATCCCCGAGGCGCTCACCTCGACCAACCAGGCCACCGGCCGCGCGACGATCGCAGCGGGCGCGGCCGGAGTCGAATATCCGAGCCCCGACCTGCCGTGGGGCGCCCTCGCGTCGTTCACCTGCGCGTACGAGATCAACACGCAGAACGCCCAGGGTGTGGCACTCGAGGCGCACACGCTTCCCCACTTCGCGCAGGCGCAATACCTCCACTGGGCGCAATGGTGCAAGGCATGGAACGTGGCCGACGTGTCGGCGCTGCTGTCGCAATCGGTCGCGAGCAACGTGCCGACACTCGTGTTCCGCGGCGACCTCTCGCCCCAGGGCAACCCGAACTGGATCCCGGAACTGGAGCAGGGACTCTCGCAGGTCCAGTCCGTCGTCTTTCCGACGCTCGGCGGCGACTTGCTGTCCGCCGGCCCACCATGCCTCAGCCTCATCCGCCGCCAGTTCCTCGCCTCGCCCACGCGGCGGCTGGATACGACGCGTGTGCGCGAAGCTGTCACCCCCAGTGCCGTTCCTGGCGCCGGGCGGTTGACCGAGGGCTCGTTCGTGTAGAGGCGGCGTTCATATCGACCGTCCGGTCGAGGCGCTCGTTCCGCCAGGAACCGCGGACAACCGCGGCTACTGGCTCGTCGCGTCGGACGGTGGGATCTTCGCCTCCGGAGCATCGTTTCGCGGGTCGATGGGCGGCGAACGGTTGAACGCGCCGGTGGTCGGGATTGTCCGTTGCGGCTCCGGCTACCTCATGATCGCCTCGGACTGCGGCGTGTTCGACTTCTCGAACCTCGCGTTCCGGGGATCCCTCGCCGCGCATCCCCCGGAGCAGCCGATCATCTCGGTCGCGTCGACCGGCTGACGTCCGGTCGGTGCAGCATTCGCGCAGCGGTGACGTCGCCGCGCTACCGTCCGTAGCAATTCGCGTGTTGCGCGAGCAGGCGGGCTGCTTCGCTCGAGCTGGCATTCGATCCCCCGCGCTCGAACCGAACGGACAGGTGCCATGTCACAATTGCCTCGGCTCAAAGTCGTCGCGCTCCTCGCGACGGCCACGATGGTGGCCGCGGCCTGCGGCAGTTCCGGGAAGTCGGCGAACAAGAACACGACCACGACGGTCGCCGCGACGCCGACCCGGGCCGTCACGATCAACCCGCTGTTCGTTTCGACCGACAGCGCCGGTCACTCGACCGGCGGGACCGAAGCGGTCACCGTCAGCATCCGGCCGTCCATCGACCACAAGCTGCGGGTCGCGTTCGACGAGACCGAGGTGCAGGGCACCGGATCGCAGTGGCAGGCGGCCGGATGGGGCGCGGTCGCGGTCGCGACGCTCATCACCGGTGCGCCGCTCAGCGACCGTGAGATCGACTTCTCGGTCACCGGTCGCATCGACGGGCCGAGCGCCGGTGCGCTCATGACGATCGCCGTCATCGCGCTCATCCGCGGCGACCAGCTGAAGCCCGACATCACGATGACGGGCACCATCAACCCGGACGGCACCATCGGCCCGGTCGGCGGCATCCCGTACAAGGTCGCGGGAGTTGTCGCCGCGAAGAAGACGCGGATGCTCATTCCGCTGGGCGAGCGCAACAACCCCGACGACAGCGGCAAGCCCGTCGACATCGTCCTGGAAGGCCAGGCCAAGGGAATCCAGGTCTCGGAGACCCCGAACATCTTCGACGCCTACCAGCAGTTCACCGGCACGGCGCTGCCGCAGCTGACGGCGTCGACCAACACGCAACTCGACGAATCCGCCTACGAGAAGATCAAGGCCAAGGCCGAGACGTGGCTGGCGAAGTACACGTCCGCGCTCGACGACTTCCAGAGCCTGGCGCCCGGCGTACAGAACGTGTTGAAGCCCTACGTCGCCTCCGCGCGCCAGGACCAGCAACAGGCCGTCAAGCTCACCGGCGAGGGACTGCAGGCCGGCGCATTCGAGGAAGCGGTGAACGCCGCCGCGCTGATGAACGCGCTCTCCCGTACGGGCCAGTCGCTACAGGTCCTTCTGACCCAGGGTCCGAAGCCGTTCGTCGCGCGGATCCGTGCGAGCCAGTCGATCCAGGGTGAGGTCACCGGGTTGGTCGACACCTTGAAAGCGTTCACCCCGAAGAGCGTGAGTGACGCCGGCGCGTTGATCGCGGCATACGGCAACGCGATCGACGCGGTCAGCCTGTCGACCTTCGCGCAGAACCTGTTCGACGAGAAGGCGGCCTCGGCCGCGGACGCGGTCGCGCAGGCAACGGAAGGCGCGATCTACTACGAGATCGCGGGCAGCCTGGTCGACGCGGCGAGCGACGTGCTCACCGTCGGAGAAGGCCTCGGCGGCGCGCAGCTCGGGCCGAACGTCGACAAGGCCGATGTCGCCCGGTTCTTCCGCCTCGCCGCGGAAGCGAACCTCGAAGCGTTCCAGTCGGTCGTGATCGCGCCCGCGGCGTCCGCCCAGAACGTGAGCCTCGCGTCGGGAGAGGCGTCGTTCGCGGCCGCCGACAACGACTACGCGCTCGCGCAGGCCGGAGACAACCTCATCAACTCGCTCCCGCCCTATTTCGGCAACGGTTCGACGACCGATTACGCCGAGCTCGGCGGCGCCATCTCCCTGTACGAGCGGACTGCGGAGCTCATCTCGAAGTACTACTCGCTCGGGCAGATCAACCCGAACACGCTCGAGCTCACCGGGATCGGCAACGATGCCGCGTTCAACTCCGCGATCCAGCTTGCCCAGACCCAACTCGCGGCGAACATCGGCTTGTTGCGCTCGAAGAACGTCAATCCGCTCATCGCGGCGGCCGACAACGAAGTGGCGAGTATCAAGCAGAACGGCAGCGTGAGCGACAAGTTCGACGCCCTCGGGGCGTACTGGGACGGCTACCTGAACAGCCGGGTGCTCGCGTACCTGGGCGGGTTCCCGGCGCCGTAACCCGCCCGGCGCGAGCCGCGGCCTACGGGGCTCTTCCCGACATGTCGCACCTTTCGGCGTTTGCCGTCCGCGCGCGCTCGGTGGCTTGATGAGACCACTGGGATTCGGGCGGGCGTCAGTGTTGTCCGGGGGGAAGGCAAACCAGAGCGATGGTCACGACGCGGCGGAGCTCCGGTTCTTCTCGAACAAGCCGTTCTACGGGAGCCTCGGCGGGCGCGCGCCGGCAGCTCCCATCATCGGAATCGCCGCCTTCACGTTCTCGCCGCGGGCTCACTCGACGGGCGCGCCCGTCGGTTCGCCGACCGGTCGTCGACCGGTCGGCGGGAGGCCGTGCCTATACGGGTCGGCCGCGAGCACCGTGCGGTTGCGGCCCGCGCTCTTGGCTGTCAGTAGCGCCTGATCCGCGACCGCGACGACCTCGTCGAACGTCTCGGCGTCGGTCGAGGACGCGAGTCCGAAGCTGACCGTGAAGCCGGGGATGCGGCCGGCGTTGACGCTGAGCGCGAGTCGTTCGCGCAACCGTTCGAGCACACCGGCTGCGGTCTCGATGGTGCAGTCGGGGAGGACGATCACGAATTCCTCGCCGCCGTAACGGGCCGCGATGTCGTTCGGGCGGACGGAGTCGCGCAAGACGCGCGGCGAACAGGCGCAACGCCTGGTCGCCCGTCTCGTGACCATACGTGTCGTTCAATTCCTTGAAGTGGTCGAGGTCGCCGTAGGCGATCGCGTAGGTGGCGCCGTCCTGGCGGAGGTCGTGGACTCGATCCTCGAGCGTGCGCCGGTTCCAGAGGCCCGTGAGCGGATCGCTGCGGGCCTGCGCCTCCGACTTTTCGAACGCGCGCAGCATCGCAATGCGCTCCGCGGCACGTCGGGTCGTGATCTCCATGTGGCGCACATCACCCTCGGACGGCGTGACGTGGTCGGCGCCCCGCGCGTGCAGCACGCCGACGGTTTTGCCGGTCAGGCTGATCGCGACGCACACCGCGGAGCACGCGCCGGTCTCGCGGTTCTTCAGGTACGGGCACGCGTCGAGCGCGGTGCTCGTCGGGAACACGAGGGTGTGCCCGCGAGCGGTCGCGGGGCAGTCGAGCGGCGACATGACGCCGCAGCCGCTTCGGGGTGGGGTGTCGGCGTCGCGGGGCGGCGTGTTGAGCGTCTGGTGGAAGTGGGCGCGGCTGGAGTCGGCGACGAGCATCTCGACTTCGAGGTCCGGAACCGAGAGCCGGAGCGCCTCGTCGAGCAGGTGGTAGACGTCGGACTCCGACTTCGACATCTCCAGCGCCTGTTGCATCATGGTCTCGAATGTCCGGCGTTTCGCGGCCGTTCGATCGGCGTTCTCCCGGCGCCGGGCGCGCTCACCGAGGACGATGGCGAACGCCAAGGCGCCGAGCGCGGCGAGCGCGCTCGTGAAGAGCATGACCCGGGCCCCGGTGTCGAGATGGTTGTCGCCTTCGTTCTGGTCGCGGATGCTCTGTGCGCGTACCAGTGGCTCGGCGGTCGAGAGTGCGGTCCCGAACTCGGCGAAGGCGGCGCGTTCGGCGGCGACGGCGGTCGTGATGACGGCCGCGGGCCGGCCGGCACTGAGCGGGGCGAGGCCGTTGAGCGACTTGAAGAAGGCCGCGCTCGCGGCTGAGATCGGGGTCGCGCTCGCGGCGGCACCGTTCGAGCGCAGCGCGGCCAGCACGACCGGGGTGTCGGTGGCGATGGTCTGCGCGATCTGTGAGCCTTTCGCGAGGTCGAGCGGATCGATGTTCGACGCGGTCGCGGAGAACTTCGGGATACGCGCCTCGAGGTAGACCTGCCAGTCGTTCAGTGCGGAGTGCAGGTCGGTGACCTGTTGCAACACGCGGTCGTCGGCTCGCACTTGTGCGTTCTCGTGCAAGCCGGCACGCAGCGGGAGCAGGTTCAAGCCCGCCGAGGCCGCGATCGCGATCGTGAGGAACGCGCCCGCGATCCAGATCCGGCGGTGCGCGTTCGGTCCGGCCTTGGTGATCGAGTGCACCGGTTCTTCGATCATCCGCTCGTTGACCTCTCCGGTGGCGGAGAACGACCTGCCGTGGACCAGCGTGAGCGGCAGACGTCACCGCTCCGTCACGGATCCGTCATCCCCGAGGTCCGCTCCCGGCCGGGGTCGTTTCTCACCCGATTCTTCACCGCCTCCAATGCGCGGCTCACGGGCGCCGACGATCGTCGCGTCATGCAAGAGCGCAGCGCCGTCGCCCCGCCGCACCTCGCCGGCGGCATCTCGAGTCCCGTCACGCTTGCGCCGGTCCCGCCCGTGGTGGACATCGTCGTTCCGGTGTTCGACGAGGAAACCGCGCTCGGACCCGGCGTCCGCCGACTGCACGCGTACCTGGCCGCCGGCTTCCCGTTCTCGTGGCGCATCACGATCGTCGACAACGCTTCCACGGACGGCACCTGGCCGCAGGCCGTCGAGTTGGCCCGCGAGCTCGACGGTGTGCACGCGATCCACCTCGACCGCAAGGGTCGGGGATGCGCGTTGCGGAAGGCGTGGAGCGCGAGCGACGCCGAGATCGTCGCTTACATGGACGTCGATCTCTCTACCGATCTCGACGCGCTCCTCCCGCTCGTCGCCCCCCTCGTCTCGGGGCACTCGGACGTCGCGATCGGATCGCGCCTCGCGCCCGGGGCGCACGTCGCCGCGCCGGCCGAAGCGCGAGTTCATCTCGCGCTCGTACAACCTCATCCTGCGTACGGTCCTGGCGACGCGCGTGCGCGACGCGCAGTGCGGCTTCAAGGCCGTGCGGTCGTCGGTGGCGCGGCAGGCTCGTCCCCGAGATCGCGGACGACGGCTGGTTCTTCGACACCGAGCTCCTGTTGCTGGCGGAACGCAACGGCCTGCGCATCCACGAGGTCCCGGTCGACTGGGTCGACGACGCCGACAGCCGCGTCCACGTGGTGTCGACCGCGCTCGGCGACATCAAAGGAACCATCCGGATGGCCTACCGCTTCGCCACGGGCCGGGGAAGGGTGGAGCTCGGCGCCGCGGCGCGTTCGCCGTTGGCCAACGACTTCGGACGTCGCTTCGTCTCGTTCTCACTGATCGGGCTCGCAAGTACGACCGTCTCCCTCGTGCTGTTCCTCGTGACGCGCGGGACGGTCGGCCCGATCGCGGCCAATCTCGTGGCGGTCACGGCGACGTTCGTCGCGAACGTGTGGGCGAACGCGCGCTACACCGAACGGCGCGACCGTCCGCACTGGGCCCGCGCCTTCGGCCTCTACGCCGGCTCGATCGTCGCGACGAGCGCGGCGCTCGCGCTGGTCGACGCGGCGACCGCGAACCTCGGTGCGCAACTCGCCGTGCTCGTGGCCTCCTGGTCGATCGCCGCCGTCGCGTGGTTCGTGGTGATCGGGGGACTGCAATGACCGCGGTGCAGCAGGCCTCTCGGTCGTCGGACCGGATGCCACGCCCGTCCCCCGTGCCTCCGGTGCTCCGCCGTATGTCGCGTCTGCCTCCTCGTCTCGGTCGGCACCACCCTGCTCAGCGCCGCGGTTCTCGTCGCGTTGGCGGTGGGTGCGGGTGTGCCGGCCGGGTCGGCCAATGTCGTCGCGGTCTGCTGCGGCATCGGTCCGTCGTACCTCGGCAACCGGCATTGGGTGTGGGGTCGCTCCGGGCGCAGCGACATCGCTCGCGAGCTGGTCCCCTTCTGGGTGCTCTCCCTGGTCGGTCTGGTCGTGTCGACCGTGGCCGTGTCGTGGGTGGCGTCCGCGGTCGCGGGCTGGTCGTCGTCGGCGCGGGCGATCGCGCTCCCCGCGGCCAACCTCTCGGTGTTCGGCGCGCTGTGGCTTCTGCAGTTCGCGCTCTTGGACCGGTTCCTGTTCAGAATTGTTCACGAGGAGAACGTCGCATGAGCATCGTCAGCCCTTCCCGCGTGGACGAACCGTTCGCGTACGAGACGTTCCCCGCGCCGCCCGGCCCACCCGAACGGCGACGATCGCGCGTCGTGCGCCTCTGGCGCGGCTCCGACACCGATCCCGCGTGGGTCCGGCCGGCGCTGCTGTTGCTGCTCTCGACGACCGCCGTGCTCTACCTGTGGAATCTCGGCGCGTCCGGATGGGCGAACTCGTACTACTCCGCCGCGGTGCAAGCCGGGACGAAGAGTTGGAAGGCGTTCTTCTTCGGATCCACCGACGCCTCGAACTTCATCACGGTCGACAAGACGCCCGCGTCGCTCTGGGTCATGGAGATCTCGGGTCGCATCTTCGGTGTCAACGCGTGGAGTGTCCTCGTCCCGCAGGCGCTCGAAGGTGTCGCCGCGGTCGGCATCCTCTTCGCAACCGTCAAGCGCTGGTTCTCGCCGGCGGCGGCGTTGATCGCGGGTGTGGTCTTCGCGCTCACGCCCGTGGCCGCACTGATGTTCCGCTTCAACAACCCCGACGCGCTCCTCGTGTTGCTGCTCGTCGCCGCCGCGTACACGATGACGCGGGCGCTCGAGGACGGCCGCCTGCGCTGGATCGTCGGCACCGGCGTGCTCGTGGGGTTCGGTTTCCTCGCGAAGGAGCTGCAGGCGTTCCTCGTCCTGCCCGGCTTCGGCCTCGTGTATCTCTTTGCGGGGCCGCGGCACCTGGCGCGACGCGTCGGCGACGTACTCGTGCTCGGATGCACGACGCTCGCGGCCGGCGGTTGGTGGGTCGCGATCGTCCAGCTGTGGCCCGCGTCGAGTCGCCCGTACATCGGCGGATCGCAGAACAACAGCTTCTGGAACGTGCTGTTCGGTTACAACGGCTTCGGCCGCCTGACCGGGAACGAGTCGGGCAGCGTCGGCGGCGCGCCCAGCCGGGACGGGCCAATGGGGCCCGACCGGCATCACCCGCATGTTCAACGGCGAGTTCGGCGGGCAGGTCTCGTGGCTGCTGCCCGCGGCGCTGCTCCTGCTGGTCGCGGGCCTCGCCTTCACCGCGAGCGCGCGCTCGCACGGATCGCACGCGCGCCGCGCTCGGTCTGTGGGGCGGCTGGCTGGTGGTTACCGGCCTCGCGTTCTCGCTCGGCCAGGGGATCATCCACCAGTACTACACAGTGGCGCTCGCGCCCGCGATCGGCGCGATCGTCGGCATCGGCGGGACGTTGTTCTGGGCGCGGCGCGACAACCCGCTCGTGCGCGTCCTGCTGGGCACCGTCGTCGCGGTGACCGCGTTGTGGGGCTACGTCCTGCTCGGCCGCACCCCGACGTGGTTCCCGCGGCTGCGGACGGCTGGTCCTCGTCGTAGGTCTGGTGGTGGCATTCGTCGTCGCGATCTCCCCGGCGCTCCGTGGACGGGTCGCCGCGTCGCTCGCCGTCGCGGCGGTCGTGAGCGGGCTCGCCGCGCCGGCCGCCTACACGTTGTCGACAGTCGCGCACCCGCACACCGGCTCGATCCCGACCGCCGGCCCCGCGAGCGCGGGCGGCGGCTTCGGCCCGGGCCGCGGCGGCGCGCCGGGCGGCGCCAATCGCAACTTCGCGGGCGGTCCGCCGGCGGGCTTCGGCGGGGCCAACCGCGGCGGTTTCGCCAACCCTCCGACCGGTTTCCCCGGGACCGGCACCGCGCCGAACGGCGGGGGCTTCGGCCGCGCGGGACTCCGGGCGCGGGGAACGGCCCGCCCACCGGCGGCGGCGGGATCGGCGGGCTGCTCAACGGGTCGACCCCGAGCGCGGCGATCACCGCGCTGTTCGAGCAGAGCACCGGGTACCGCTGGACCGCGGCGGCGATCGGCGCGAACAACGCGGCCGGGTACCAGCTCGCGTCGGGCGGGCGGTCATGGCGATCGGCGGCTTCAACGGCACCGACCCGACCCCGACCCTCGCCCAGTTCGAGCAGTACGTGAAGTCCGGTGAGATCCACTACTTCATCGCCTCGGGCACCGGCGCGCGGCCCGGGGGGCGGTGCGAGCACGTCGAGCGCGATCAGCGCCTGGGTCGAGAGCAATTTCACGGCGAAGACCGTCGGCGGCACGACGATCTACGACCTGAGCTCGGCCACCTCCCGTTGATGCGCCTCGACCTGCTCCAGGGGTGGGGGCCGGCGTGGCGCAGGGTCCGGGTACCCTGCTGCCATGGCTGACCCGGCCGGGTTCGCAGACCAGGCAATGCCTTACATGTCGGCCCTCTACGCGGCCGCGCTCCGGATGACCCGGAATCCGAGCGACGCCGAGGACCTCGTCCAGGAGACGTTCCTGCGGGCGTACCGCGGATTCGGTGGTTTTCACGAGGGAACGAACCTGAAGGCGTGGCTCTACAAGATCCTCACCAACACGTTCATCAACCAGTACCGGGCGAAGAAGCGCCGGCCCGACCAGGTCGACCTCGACGACGTCGAGGACTTCTACATCTTCCGTCGTCTCGGTGGCCTGGAGACGGCCGACGCCACGCGGACGCCCGAGGCCGAGGTGCTCGAGGGCATTCCCGACTCCGAGGTCAAGGACGCACTCGAGTCGATTCCCGAGCAGTTCCGCATGGCGGTGATCCTCGCCGACGTCGAGGGCTTCTCGTACAAGGAGATCGCCGACATCCTGGACGTACCGATCGGTACGGTCATGAGTCGCATCCACCGGGGAAGACGGGCGCTGCAGAAGAAGTTGTGGGACTACGCGGAACGGAACAACCTACGGCCGCGGGTCGAGACCGCGACCGGTGGATGAGCGCCATGGATTGTGAACACGCACATCTGCGCGTCTACGAGTACCTCGACGGCGAGCTGACGGTCTGGAAGCGGCGGGCGATCACCCGCCACCTCGACGATTGCCCGCCGTGCGCGCAGGGTTTCACCTTCGAGATCGAGCTGCGCCGGGTCGTCGTGTCGAAGTGCGGCGAGGAGGTGCCGGCCGAGCTGAAGAGCCGCATCGCCACGGCGCTCGGGATCGTCACCCCGGCCGATTCCCGCCCGAGTGATCCGCCCGAGTGATTCGTCACCCCGCCGAGCTTCTACGATGAGTGGACCGTTTCGAGGCACGACGGCCACGCAGGTCGAGGAGGCATGGTGAGGGCGTCCACCATCAGCGCAATTATCTTCGGGATCGCCCTGGGCCTGGTCGGGCTGGTGCTCGGCGCCCACGTGTTCTATTACCGCGGCGGGGGCAAGCTCTGGTTCTACTGGATCTCGCCGCTCCTCGCGATCGGCTTCTTCGCCGTCATGGCCCAACTCGCAGTCATGTACTGGGTGAAGGTGGGACGCCTCGAGACGAAGGGTCGCCCCCGCAAGTGAGCGAACCCGGCGACGGTGAAGGGCGGGCGCCCGATCCCGTCGACTGGGCAACGGCCCGCCGCGTCGCCCGGCTCGTCGCCGGCCGCGACCCGCTCGCCGACTCGTACCTCGCCGCGTCGCTCGCGGCCGACTTCGGCGCCCTCACCGTGCGTGCCGAAGACCTCGTCGCCGGATACACCGGCTTGCGCGCGCCGGGGCAGGCGTCCGCGCGCGTGCTCGACCGCCGCGACTGGGTCGAGTCGAACATCTCGTCGATGCAGTCGCTCCTCGATCCGCTCATGCAGCGGTTCGGCGAGCGCCTCGTACACAATCCCTTCGCTCCCGTCAGCCGGCGCGTCGCCGCGACCGAGATGGGCGGCCTGCTCGGATATCTCGCCAAACGCGTGCTCGGTCAGTACGACCTGCTCGTCGCCGGAGGTCCCGAAGGCCCCGGCGAGGAGCCGCCCGACGCGGTCTACTACGTCGGCGCCAACATCTTGTCGCTCGAGAAACGGTACGCGTTCCGGCCGCGCGAGTTCCGGCTCTGGATCGCGATCCACGAGGTCACGCACCGGGCGCAGTTCACCGGCGTCCCGTGGATGCGCGGGTACTTCCTCGGCCTCGTGCGCGAGGCGCTCGATCTCGTCGATCCCGACCCGCGCACGATGCTGCGCGCCGTCTCCAGCGCGGTCGACGAGGTGCGCGCCGGGCGCAACCCACTCGACGACGGTGGCCTCGTCGGACTGTTCGCGTCGCCCGCGCAACGCGGGGTGCTCGGCCGCGTGCAGGCGTTGATGTCGGTTCTGGAAGGCCACGGCAACGTCGTGATGGACGACCTGGGCCGCGAGCACGTCGCCGGCCAGGAACGGATGTCGCGGGTGCTGCAACAGCGGCGCAGCATCGGCGGGCTCACCGGGATCGTGCACAAGATGCTCGGTATCGAACAGAAGATGCGCCAGTACGCCGTCGGCGAAGACTTCGTCCGCGGCGTCTACAAGCTCGCCGGCCGGCGGGCGTTCGACGCGGTCTGGGACGCGCCGGAGAACCTCCCGACCGTGCCGGAGCTGAGCGAACCGTCGCTCTGGCTCGCACGCGTCGACGCCGCACGCGTGTGAGCCTCGACGGCGCGCTCGACGATTGCGTGCCGGGAACGCGCGTCGTCGTCGGTTGCAGCGGCGGCGCCGACTCGCTCGCGCTCCTCGCGCTCGCGTGCGCGCGCGGGCTCGAGGTCCACGCGGTCTACGTCGACCACGGCCTGCGCCCCGGTACCGCGCACGACGTCGAGGTCGTGCAGGCCGCGGCGCGGCGGTTCGGCGCGTCGATGCGGGTCGAGCCCGTCGGGATCGTCCCGGGTTCGAATCTCGAAGCCCGCGCCCGTGACGCGCGCGCTACGGCGCGCTCGGAACGGGCGCGCGCCGCGGTCGGCGCCGTTGCGATCCTCCTCGCGCACACGCGCGACGACCAGGCCGAGACGGTGCTGCTGCAGATGTTGCGCGGCGCCGCGACGCCGGGACTCTCGGGGATGCCCGCGCGGCGCGGGTACCTCCGGCGCCCGCTGCTCACGCGTCGGCGCCGCGACACGCACGAGCTCTCCGCGCGGCTCGGACTCGCGCCCGCGCATGATCCGATGAACGACGAGCTGCACCACCGACGCGTGTGGTTGCGGCGCGAGGTCGTGCCCCGGCTCGAGGGCGGCACCGACCGCGACCTGATCGAGGTCCTCGCCCGTCAGGCCGATCTGCTGCGCGACGACGACGAGCTCCTCGAGTCGCTGGCCGCCGCGCACGCTCCCGACGACGCCCGCGCGCTCGCCGCGCTGCCCCGTGCGCTGGCGCGGCGGGTCGTCCGGCGCTGGCTCACCACTCCGGTGCCGCCGGCGTCGGCCACCGTGGAACGCGTGCTCGAAGTCGCCGCGCGGCGATCGCCGCGCCGCGCAGCTCCCCGGTGGCGACCGGATCGAGCGCGTGCGCGGGCGGCTGGTCCGGGTCCCTGCCGTCGAGGCGGTCGCGGCGCCCGTCGGGCTCGACCTCCCCGGCCGGGCCCGTTTCGGCGCTGTCGAGATCGAGGCCTGGATCGAGCACGCGCCCCCGACGAGCTGGCCGGACGGGCGCACCCGCGCGGTGTGCGATGCCGACCTCGTGCCGGGTCCGGTCGTGGTTCGCCCGGCCGCGCCGGGCGAACGCTTCCGCCCGCTGGGGCGCGGTGGTTCGAAGTTGCTGCACGACGCGCTGGCGGAGGCGGGCGTCGCCGCGGGCGCACGGGCCGCGGCGCCGGTCGTGGCGGCTGCGGAGCCGGTGTGGGTCGTGGGTTACCGTATCGACGACCGCGTCCGGGTCACGACCGGCACCCGGCGATTCCTCTGGCTGACTGCGGAGCCCGCTGAAGCATGAACCCTGTTTCGCCATGAACGACGCGAACATCGGGCGGACGGTCGTCGACGAGCAGGAGCTGCAGCAGCGCATCCTCGATCTCGGCAAGGAGATCGCGCACGACTACGACGACCACCCGCCCCTCCTGGTCGGCATCCTCAAGGGCGCGTTCATGTTCATGGCCGATCTCGCCCGCGCCATCGACCTCCCCGTCGAGTTCGATTTCATGGCCGTGTCGTCGTACGGGTCGGCGACTCGAACGAGCGGCGTCGTGCGCATCATGAAGGACCTCGATCTCGACCTGACCGACCGGCATGTCCTCATCGTCGAGGACATCGTCGACTCCGGGCTCACGCTCGCGTACCTGCGCAAGAACCTGCACGCACGCGGGCCGGCGTCGCTCGAGGTGTGCGCGCTGCTGGTGAAGGACGGACTCCAGAAGATCGAGTCGGATCTCAAGTACGTGGGCTTCCGCATCCCGCCGAAGTTCGTGATCGGTTACGGGCTCGACGTCGACGAGCGCTATCGCAACCTGCCGTTCATCGCCGAGTACACCGGGGCAATGGAGCAACGTTTCACGTGAGCGTCAACGAAGCGACATCGGGAGTCGACCTCGCGCGGATCGAGAGTGCGGTCCGCGAGATCCTGTTCGCCATCGGCGAGGACCCCGACCGCGACGGCCTGCTCCGCACTCCGCGGCACGTCGCGGAGATGTACGCGGAGATCTGCAGCGGGCTGCACGAGGACCCGTCGCGGCACCTGATCGTCACGTTCGAGGCCAACCACGACGAGATGGTGCTGGTACACGACATCGCGCTCTACTCGCTGTGCGAGCATCATCTCGCGCCGTTCCACGGTCGTGCGCACGTCGCGTACATCCCCGGCGACGACGGTCGCATCACCGGACTCTCGAAGCTGGCGCGGCTCGTCGACGGTTTCGCGAAACGTCCGCAAGTACAGGAACGGCTCACGACGCAGATCGCCGACGCGATCGTCGAGGTCCTCCAGCCACGCGGCGCGTTCGTCATGATCGAGGCCGAACACCTCTGCATGTCGATGCGGGGGGTGCGCAAGCCCGGCACGCTGACCCTGACCTCGGCGGTCCGCGGGCTGTTCAAGGACAATGCCGCGACCCGCGCCGAGGTCATGGCCCTCCTCGGGCCGACCGTCGGCCGTTCCTGAACCGTTCGCTAACCTCCGGCCGTGACCGCCGCTCCCCATCTCCTCGTCGCCGATCTTCCGCGCCGGGGGCTGATGGGGGTCGTGAACGTGACGCCGGACTCCTTCTCCGACGGCGGCAGCTATTTCGATCCCGGGCGCCGCCGTCGAGCACGGTCTCGCGCTCGCCGCCGCGGGGGCGGCGGTGATCGACGTCGGCGGCGAGTCCACGCGGCCGGGCGCCGACCCGGTCGACGTCGACGAGGAGCTGCGACGGGTCGTGCCGGTCGTGCGGGCCCTCGTCGATCAGGTGCACGGTCCCCGTCAGCATCGACACGACGAAGGCCGTCGTCGCGCGCGCAGCGCTCGACGCGGGCGTCTCCGATCGTCAACGACGTCTCGGGCGGCACCGCCGATCCCGAGATCCTCCGGGTCGCCGCCGCCGCCGGTGCGGGTTACGTCGCGATGCATACGCGGGGGACGCCGCGCACGATGCAGCAGGAAGCGCGCTACGTCGACGTCGTCCGCGAGGTCGGCGACGAGCTCCGTCGCGCGTCTTCGGGCGGCGACGCGACGCGGGCATCGACCCGCGCGTGCTGCTCGCCGACCCGGGCATCGGATTCGCCAAGACGGCCGAGCACAATCTCGCGGTGCTGCGCGCGTTGCCCGACGATCGCGGCGCGTGTCGGTTTCCCGCTGCTCGTCGGCATCTCGCGTAAGTCGTTCCTCGCGCGAATGGTTCCCGGCGACGAGCGCTCGAGTCGCGACGACGCGACGCTCGCGACCACGGTGTGGTGTTTCGAACAGGGCGTCGCGCTCGTGCGGGTGCACGACGTCGACGGGTCGCGGCGTGCGGTCGCGCTCCCTCGAACGTTGGAGCGCGCGACGCCCGAGGGGGTGGCGGCATGACGGCGGGCGGCATGCGCGGACGTTGGGCCCAGGGCCTGCAACCGCGCTACTTCACGTGGGTGATCAAGGATCGCCTCGGCGCCGGTGAGCGCCCGGGCGGATTCGCGCGCAACCACCGCAAGGTCCGCCGCCAGGAAGAGCTGATCTGGCTGAAGGTGAACGGCTTCACCCACGTGGTCTCCCTGCTCGACTCGCCCCACAACCTGCACGCGTACGACGAGGTCGGCCTGGCCTACGTGCACGTCCCCCTCGGACCGCACGACGAGCTCGCGTCCCGGTTGTCGTCGATCTACGGAGCGATCACCAAGCTCCTCGACGACCCGGTCGAACGGATCTACGTGCACAACGAGGAGTTCGGCGATCGCGTCCTCGGCGTCCTGGCCGGTTACCTCCTGTATGCCGGGCTCGTCGAGCACGGTCCGCACGCGGTGTCGGTGATCGAGAAGCTCACGTCACGGAGCCTCGACGCGTCGGGCGCGAGATCGTCGCCGTGACGCTCGACGATCTGCTCTAGCGCTCGCGACCGACGCGCGGCGTCAGACGCGCACGATGCGGACGGTGTCGGTCGCGCCGGCGCGTTTGCCGGGCGACGCCGACACGACGGCGACGAGATCGCCCTTGCGGGCCACGCCGCGGTCGCGCGCGGCCTTGAGCACGTGCCGGAGGCCGTCCTCACCCTCGAGCGGCACGGCGGCCAAGGGTTGCACGCCCCAGACGAGGCAGAGGCGACCGAGAATCTCGGGCTGGTCCGAGATGCCGGCGATCGGGACGGCGGGACGGAACGCGGCGACCCGCCGCGCGGTCGTGCCGCTCTGTGTCGGGCAGACGATCGCGGCGACGCCGAGATCCTCCGCGGCCTGTACCGCGGCATGGGCGACGGCCCACGCGACCCGGTCGTCGTCGATCGCCGCGGTCGCGCCCTGCGGCGCGGTGCGCGCCCGCGGCCAGCCTTCCGCCGCTTCGGCGACGTCACTCATCGTGCGTACGGTGTCGGCCGGGTACTCGCCCACGGCCGTCTCCTCCGAGAGCATCAGCGCGTCGGTGCCGTCGAGCACGGCGTTCGCGACGTCGTTCACCTCGGCGCGCGTCGGCAGCGGCGATCGCGTCATCGACTCGAGCATCTGCGTCGCGGTGATCACCGGCTTCCCGGCCATGTTGCAGAACCGGATGATCTCCTTCTGGATCAACGGGACGCGCCGGGCGGGCACCTGGATGCCGAGATCGCCGCGGGCCACCATCACCGCGTCGGCGACGCCGACGATGCCGGGGAGGTGGTCGAGCGCGACCGCGGTCTCGATCTTCGCGATCAACATCGGCCGGTGGCCGCGCTTGGGCAGACGGGCCCGGACCGCGTCGACGTCCTCGGGGCGGCGCACGAACGACAGGCCGATGAAGTCGGCCTTGAACCCGATCGCCATCCGCAGCGCGGCCGCGTCGGTATCGGTGAACGACTCGACGTGGGCTTCGGCGCGGGGGACGTGCATTCCCTTGCGCGAACGCAGGACGCCGCCGCGCACGACCTCGCACACGACGTCGTCGCCGACGATCCGTTCCACGCGCAGGACGATGGCGCCGTCGGCGAGGAACACGTCGTCGCCGGGCGCCGACCCATCGCCCGAGCTCCGGCAGTGTCGTCGAGACCCGTTGCGCGTCGCCGATCACCGGTTCGCGACGTCAGCGTGATCTCGCGTGCCCGTCTCGACCCTGGATCTCGTCGTCGACGACGGGGCCGGTGCGCATCTTCGGCCCGGGCAGGTCGACCAGCACGCCGACGGCGCGTCCCAGCTCGCCCGCGATCGCGCGTGCCTGCGCGGCGTGTTGGGTATGGACGTCGTGCGGTGCCGTGCGCCGCGTTCAGGCGCACGACGTCGGCGCCGGCAGCGAGGAGCGCGCGCATCGCGTCGGGAGGCGACGTGGCGGGGCCGACCGTCGCGACGATCTTCGTGCGCCTCATTCCACCGGACTATCACGCGAGTAGCGTCGAGCCGTGGACCGCATTCTCATCTCCGGCCTGCGAGAGCTCGGCGTGCACGGCGTCCTGCCCGAGGAACAGATCCGACCGCAACCGTTCGAGGTCGAGATCGAGCTCCTCGTCGACGTCGCGGCGCGGGCGCGAGCGACGCGCTCGAAGACACCGTCGACTACTCGGCGGTGTGCGACGCGGTCCGTCGCGTCGTCGCGTCGGAGCAGTACCGACTGTTGGAACGTCTCGCGACGCGCATCGCCGAGGTCTGCCGAAGCGACCCGCGTGTCGTCGGCGCCGTCGTCGAGGTGCGCAAGCTGCATCCGCCCGTGCGCGCGCAGGTCGATCACGTCGCCGTGCGCGTCGAACGGTGAGTCGCGCCTTCCTCGCGTTCGGTTCGAATCTCGGAGACCGGCTCGCGCACCTGCAGTTCGCGCTCGACGAGCTGGTCGCGAGCGATGCCGTTCGTGTGGTCGGCGTCTCCCGGGTGTACGAGACCGCGCCGGTCGGCGGCCCGCCCCAGGACGCCTACCTGAATGCCGTGGTCGAGGTCGAGACCACGTCCGCACCGCACGCGCTCCTCCGCCTCGGGCAACGGATCGAACGCGACGCACGCCGGATCCGTACCGAGCGGTGGGGGCCCCGCACGCTCGACGTCGACGTGCTGCTCTACGACGACGTCTCGATCGACGATCCCGACCTCGTCGTGCCCCATCCCCGGATGTGGGAGCGCGGTTTCGTCCTGGCGCCCCTGCGCGACGTCGCGCCCGGACCTGGTCGACCCCGGGCAGGCGTGGGAGGGGGTACACGAAGCGGCGGTAGCATTGCGTGTTCCATGGGGGAACAACGGCGAACCGTCGCCCTGATCGGTCCCGGGCGGGCCGGCACGACGGTCGCGCTCGGGCTCCTCGAGGTGGGCTGGGAGATCGTCGCCGTCGCCGGCCGCGCCCCCGACGCGCCGTCGACGAACGCCGCGGCCGCGTGCCTCGCGTCCCGGCCCGCGTTGGTCTCGGAGGTCGGCCGCGGTGCGGCTCTCGTCGTGATCGCCACCCCCGACCGCGCGATCGAACAGGTGGTCGGCACGGCCGAACCGTCGATCGAACCGGGCGCGCTGGTGGTCCACCTCGCGGGCTCACGGGGTCTCGACGTGTTCGACGCGTTGCTCGCCCGCCGGACGGGTGTGCGCGTCGGGGCGCTGCACCCGCTCCAGTCGTTTCCGTCCGCAACCGCGGGGATCGAGCGGCTGGAGGGCGCGTGGGCGGCGGTCGCGGGCGATCCGGAGGTGATCGAGATCGCGCTCTCGTTGGGGCTGCGCCCCTTCGCGCTCGCGGATTCCGATCGTGGGCGCTACCACGCCGCTGCGGTCGTCGCGTCGAACCATCTGGTCGCGCTGCTCGGCCAGGTCGAGCGGCTGGCGGCGAGTGCGGGCGTCCCGTTCGAGGCCTTCGGCCCCCTGGTGCTCGCGTCGGTGCAGAACGCCTTCTCGATGGGCCCGGCCGACGCGTTGACCGGACCGGTTGCGCGTGGCGACCTGAGCACCGTCGAGCAGCACTTCCGCGACCTCGACCCGGCCGAGCGTGACGCCTACCGCGCGCTCGCCCGGGAGGCGGCCCGGCTGACCGGCCGCCGGGACACGGGGCTCGACCGGCTGCTCGACGACCTACGCCAGCATCCCGGAACCGAGCCGCGCGACGAATAGGGACGAAACGTCGAGCTCGTTCGGGCGCCGGGGAGGGCCGAATCCGCGTTGGCCGATCGTGAACCCGGCCGCTACCATCGAGCCGTCAGACCCGCCAGTCCGGACCCGTGAGGCCGGAACCGAGCGAGGCCGCACGATGCTGCACATCGAAACGATCTCCGAGCTCCGCGCCGCGTGTGACCGCGCGGGCGGACGGGCGCCGGGTCGGTCTCGTGCCGACGATGGGTTTCCTGCACGAGGGCCACCGGTCGCTGATGCGCGCCGCCCGGGAGTCGTGCGACTTCGTCGTCGTCACGATCTTCGTGAACCCGCTCCAGTTCGGCGCGGGGGAGGATCTCGACCGTTACCCGCGCGACCTGTCGGGCGATCTCGCCCAGTGCGCGCAGGAGCAGGTGGACGCGGTCTTCACACCGTCCGTCGCCGAGATGTACCCGAGCGGGCCGCCGGTCACGGGTGTCCACGTCGGCGGGCTCACGAGCGACCTGTGCGGTGCGTCGCGGCCGACGCACTTCGACGGTGTCGCAACCGTGGTCACGAAGCTGTTCGCGATCGTCGGCCCGTGCGCGGCGTTCTTCGGACGCAAGGACGCACAGCAGCTCGCGGTGATCTCGCGGCTCGCGGAGGACCTCAACCTTCCGGTCGAGGTGATCGGCTGCCCCATCGTGCGCGAGGCCGACGGCCTCGCGCTGTCGAGCCGCAACGCTTACCTGTCGAGTGCCGAACGCCGGGCCGCGTTGGTGCTCTCCCGCGCGCTCGACGCGGCCGCCCGTGCCGCCGTCGCCGGCGAGCGCGACGCGGCGTCACTCGCCGATCTCGTCCGGGGGCTGGTCGCGGCCGAGCCGGCCGTCGCGCTCGAGTACGTCGAGGTCCGGACCGCCCACGAGCTCGCGCCGGTCGCCACCCTCGACGGCGAGGTCCTGGTCGCGCTCGCGGCCCGGGTCGGCAAGACGCGCCTGATCGACAACGTGACACTCTCGGTGCGCGGCGGTGAAGTCCACGCCGACCTCGGAAAGCGAGCGAGCAAGATATGAACCGGACGATGATGAAGTCGAAGGTGCACCGGGCGACGATCACGGGTGCGAATCTCGAATACGTCGGCTCGATCACCCTCGACCGCGCCTTGATGGAGCTCGCCGACATCCAGGAGTTCGAGCAGGTGGCCGTGCTCGACATCGACAACGGCGCCCGCTTCGAGACGTACGCGATGGAAGGCGGTCCCGGCGACGTCATCCTCAACGGTGCCGCGGCGCGGCTCGTGCAGCCCGGCGACCGTGTCATCGTCATCACGTACGCGAGTTACGACGCGGCCGAGCTCGCGGAGTACGCGCCGCGGATCGTGCACGTCGACGAGTCGAATCGTCCCATCGACGCGGACGAGGCGGTGCAGCGGGCCGGATCGAACCTCGTCTGGATGCGCGATCGTCCCTCTCGGCACCTAGGCTGACGCCCGTGTACGACGTCCTCGTGTTGGGGAGCGGCGTCGCGGGACTGACGACTGCACTTCACGCGGCGCGCCGGGGTCTGTCGGTGCTCGTGCTCACGAAGGGCGAGCTGTCGCACTCCGCGACCCGCTATGCGCAAGGTGGTGTCGCCGCGGCACTGGCCGCGCCCGACACGCCCGATCTCCATCTCGTCGACACGTTGACCGCGGGCGCGGGACTGTGCGACCCCGACGCGGTGCGCATCCTCGTGACCGAGGGGCCCGACCGCGTGCGCGAGCTCGCGCGGCTCGGAGCGCACTTCGACACCGAGCCCTCCCCCGACGGTCCCGAGCTGCTCCTGGCCCGCGAGGGCGGCCATTCCGTCGCCCGCGTCGTCCACGCCGGTGGCGACGCGACCGGCGCGGAGATCGAACGCGCGCTCGTCGACGCGGTGAACATCAGCGACGCGATCGAGGTCCGCGAGGGCTGGTTCGCGATCGAGCTCCTGACCGACGGCGGCCGCTGCTCGGGCGTCCTCGCGTTGGATCCCGAAGGGCAGGTCGAGTTCGTACGCGCCACCGACGTCGTGCTCGCGACGGGTGGTGCCGGTCAGTGCTTCGCGGTGACGACCAACCCGACGCTTTCGACGGGCGACGGCATCGCGCTCGCGTTGAAGGCCGGCGTCGCGTGCGCCGACCTCGAGTTCGTCCAGTTCCATCCCACGGCGCTGCACACACCGCTGATGCCGCGGCCGCTCATCTCCGAAGCGCTGCGGGGCGAAGGCGCGCTGCTGCGTGACGCCGACGGCGTCGCGTTCATGGCCGGCGTGCACCCGCTCGCCGATCTCGCGCCCCGCGACGTCGTCTCGCGCGCGGTGTACGAGCGGATGCAGGCGACCGGCGAAGAGCACGTCTGGCTCGACGCGACGATGATCGCCGACTTCCAGCATCATTTCCCGACGATCTGGTTCTCGTGCCTGCGCGCGAATCTCGATCCCACCGAGGAGTGGCTGCCTGTCGCGCCGGCCGCGCACTACCTGTCCGGCGGCGTGGTCACCGATCTCGACGGCGCGACCACGCTCGACCACTTGTGGGCGTGTGGCGAGGTCGCGTGCAGCGGTGTGCACGGCGCGAACCGGCTCGCCTCGAACTCGCTGCTCGACGGGCTCGTGTTCGGACGGCGGGTGGTGGAGGCGATCCTGGCGGGCAAGGAGTCGGCCGCGTCGACCGGGGCGATGACGGGCGTGCTCGACCTCGCCGGCGGCGCGCCCGCGGCCGATCCCGTCGTGCTCCCGAAGGAGCGCGCGACCGACCCGGACGCGGTCCGGGGTGCGGTGCAGCGGGTGATGTCGTCCGACTGCGGGGTCGTGCGCGACGAGGACGGGCTCCGGCTCGCGGCCGACACGCTCGGCGACCTCGCGGGCCTGACCGCCGACCTCCCGGCGCGGAACATCCCGAGCTACGAGGTGCTCGACCTGCTCCGCGTGTCCCGTTCGATCGTCGCGTCGGCGACGCTGCGGACGGAGTCGCGCGGTTCGCACACGCGGCGCGAGTTCCCCGATCGGTCCGACGCATTCCGGGGCCGATTCGTGTCGCGTGGCGACGCGGCGCCCCAGTTCGTGTCGCTCCCGGGGGTCAGGGCGCGAGGCCGGCGGTGACGGCCTTCGATCCGCCGCGCGCGGTGGTACGGCGGTTGGTGGCGGACGCGCTCGCCGAAGACCTCGGCATCCTCGGCGACATCACGTCACTGGCGTGCGTCGACGAGGACCAACGCGCGGTGGCCGCGTTCGTCGCCCGCGCCGAGGGTGTGCTCGCGGGAACGGCGCTCGCGACCGAGACGTTCCGCCAGCTCGACGAAGGCATCGCGCTGCGCTGGAACGCGCACGACGGCGATCCGGTCGCGCCGGGAACCGTGCTCGGCACGGTGGAGGGTCCGTTGCGCACGATCCTCACCGGCGAACGGACGGCGCTGAACTTCCTGTGCCACTGTTCCGGGATCGCGACACTGACGCATCGCTATGTGCTGGCTGCGCACGGCCGGCTCCGCATCCTCGACACGCGCAAGACACTGCCCGGTCTGCGGGCGGTCCAGCGGGCGGCGGTCCGGGCGGGCGGCGGTTTCAACCACCGCGACTCCCTGAGCGACGCGGTGCTGATCAAGGACAACCACGTCGCGGCGACCGGGATCGGCAAGTCGATCGAACGGGCGCGCTCCGCCTGGCCGGGCCGGACGATCGAGGTCGAGTGCGATTCGCTCGACCAGGTGGTCGAGGCGCGCGATGCCCGCGCCGACCGCGTGCTGCTCGACAACATGAGTCCGGCGCTCGTGCGCGACGCCGTCGCGCTGCTCGAAGGCGTCGCCGAGGTCGAGATCTCCGGTGGGGTGACCCTGGAAACGGTCGCGAGATACGCGGATTGCGGTGCAGACTTCGTGTCGGTCGGCGCGCTCACGCATTCGGTGACCGTGTTCGACATCGGTTTGGACATGTCGTGAGGAGCCGGCGATGTTGTTGACGATCGACGCGGGGAATACGCAGACGGTCGTCGGCCTCTTCCGCGACGCCCGCCTCGTCGACCACTGGCGCATCGCGACGGTGGCCGACCGGACCTCCGACGAGCTCGCCCTCATGGTGCAGCAGTTCCTCGGCTTCCACGGATTCTCGTTCGAGAACGCGATCACGGGCGTTGCCATCTCTTCGGGCGTGCCGCGCGTCACCGCCGAGCTCCGGCAGATGACCGAGCGGTACTTCGGCTTCCCCGCGCTCGTGCTCGAGCCCGGTGTCCGCACGGGCATGCCGATCCTCTACGACAACCCGAAGGAGGTCGGTGCGGACCGGATCGCGAACGCGGTCGGCGCGTACGACCTCTACGGCGGTCCGTCGATCGTCGTCGACTTCGGCACCGCGACCACGATCGAAGCGATCAGCGCGAACGGCGAGTACCTCGGCGGCGCGCTCTTCCCCGGCGTCGAGATCTCGATGGACGCACTCTTCGGGCGCGCGGCCGGCCTGCGGCGCGTCGAGCTCGTCGAGCCGAAGCACGTGATCGGGAAGTCGTCGGCGGAGTCGATCCAGTCGGGGATGATCTACGGGTTCAGTGCCCAGGTCGACGGCCTCGTCGACCGGTTCGTCGCCGAGCTCGGGCCGTGCGAGGTCATCGCGACCGGCGGCCTGGCCGAACCGATCATCCCGCATTCACGTACCGTGCAGCACTACGAACCGTGGCTCACCTTGTTCGGGCTGCGGATCATCTTCGAACGGAATCGCTGATGGAGGACGAATTCGCCGCCCGGCTCGCCAAGGTGGATCAGATGCGCGCCCGGGGCGACGATCCGTACCCCGTCCGCTTCGACCGTACGCACTCGCTGCGCGAGGTGCGCGGCCGTTGGGACGACAAGATCGATCCGGGCGCGTCGACCGACGACGTCGTGCGCGTCGCGGGCCGGGTGTTGCTCAAGCGCACGCAGGGCCGGCTGATCTTCGCGAAGTTGCGCGACGGCACGGGCGAGCTGCAGCTGTTCGTCAGTCAGGGCGAGCTCGGCAAGGAGGAGTTCGCGCGCTTCGGCGACGAAGTCGACCGCGGCGACTGGGTCGGGGTCGAGGGCAAGGTGATGAAGACCAAGCTCGGCGAGCTTTCCGTCAACATCACGTCGTTCAAGGTGCTGGCGAAGGCGCTGCGCCCGCTACCGGAGAAGTGGCACGGCCTCTCCGACACCGACACGCGCTACCGGCAGCGCTATGTCGACCTCATCGCCAACGACGACGCCCGGCGCGTGTTCGACGTGCGCTTCGCGACCATCACCGCGATCCGCCGCTTCCTCGGTGAGCGCGGCTACATCGAGGTCGAGACGCCGGTGCTCCACCCGATCGCGGGTGGCGCGACCGCGAAGCCGTTCACGACGCACCACAACGCGCTCGACGTCGATCTGTACCTGCGCGTCGCGCCCGAGCTCTACCTGAAGCGTCTCGTCGTCGGCGGCTACGACCGCGTCTTCGAGCTCGCGCGGGTCTTCCGCAACGAAGGGCTCTCGACCCGGCACAATCCCGAGTTCACGATGCTGGAATTGTACGAATCCTTTGCCGATTACTTCGACATGATGCGCCTGACCGAGGAACTCATCGCCGACGCGGCGATGCACGCGACCGGCGGTACGACGGTCGAGTGGGACGGCGCCAAAATCGATCTCAGCCCGCCGTTCCGGCGCCGGACGATGATCAAGCTGATCCACGACCACGCGGGCGTCGAGGTGCATCCCGCACAACCGGTCGAGGAGCTCCGCGCCACGTGCGACGCGCTCGACGTTCCGTGGGAACGGTCGTGGCTCCCCGGGAAGCTCGTGCTCGAGATCTACGAGAAGACGACCGAATCCAATATCGCCGAGCCGACGTTCGTCTGCGACTACCCGCGCGACGTCTCACCGCTCGCCGCGCGACACCGCGACGACCCCACCTTGACCGAACGCTTCGAGCTCATCGTCCACGGGCGCGAGCTCGCCAACGCGTTCAGCGAGCTCAACGACCCGGTCGAGCAGCTCCGCCGGTTCGAGGCGCAGGCGTCGCTGAAGCAACTCGGTGACGAAGAGGCGCACGGCATCGACGCCGACTACGTGCGCGCACTCGAATACGGGTTGCCGCCGACCGGCGGCATGGGCCTCGGCATCGACCGTTTGGTCATGGTGCTCGCCGGCGTCACCTCGATCCGGGAGGTCGTGCTGTTCCCGCACCTGCGCCCCGAAGTGGAGCGGTCGTGAAGGCCCGCGTGCTCGTGACGGGTATGGGCGGCGAGCTCGGAACCCGCGTCGCCCAGTTGATCGAGGCGCGCGACTGGGCGGGCGACGTGGTCGGCGTCGACTTCGTCCCTCCGCGCCGCCGCCTGCGCCGGGCCGAGTTCCGCCGTATCGATCCGCGCGACACCGAACGCCTGGCGACGTTCGTCGAGGGCTTCGCGCCGCAGGTCATCGCGCACTTCGGTGTCTACGAGCCCGCGTCGCGCATGACGCCCGCCTCCGCCCGCGAACGCACCGAGGCCTGCACGTCGGCGACGCTGGGTGCGGCGGCGCGCGCCGGCGCGCTCGAGTACGTCGTGCTGCGCAGCGGGCTCGAGGTCTACGGGCCGCCGACCGGCCGGGTGTCGGTTCCCGACGAAGACGCGGTGCCCGCGCCCACCACTCCCTACGGCCGTTCGCTGCTCGAGGTCGAGGCCGCGGCGAAAGGTCTGGCGTTGCGCACCGGCGTGCCGGTCGGGGCGTTGCGCTACGCGCCGGTCGTCGGGTCGCACGTGCCCAGCCCGATCGGACGCCTGCTGCGCCTGCCCGTCGTCCCGGTCAGCGCGATCTCCGACCCGCCGTTCTCGCTCCTGCACCCCGACGACGCCGCGCTCGCGATGGTCGTCGCGATCGAGCGCCGGCTCGACGGACCGTGCAACGTCGTCGGTGGCGGCGCGGCAACACCGTGGCAGGCCGCGCGCCTCGGTGGGCGCGTTCCGCTGCCCGTGGTCCCGGGTCTGTGGGGCGCGGTCGGGCGCGTCTCCGAGGTCGCGGGCGCCGCGCTCGCCGCGCACGTCGTCGACCTCATCCGCCACGGCTGCACCGGCGACGGGAGCCGTGCGCGCGACGAGCTCGGTCTCGACAACGTCATGCGCACCCAGGACGTGTTGCGCGAGCTGTTCGACTGGGCCGACGTCGTCGCGATCGCCCGGGCCGGAGAGGAAGCCGCGTGAACGCGCGCGTGCTCGACGCCGACCGCATCGCGCGGCCCGAGTCGTTGGTCGCATCGGTGCGGCGCCGCGTGTCCGGGCGCTATCCCGTCGACCCGTTCGGTCTCGATCCGCAACTCGCCGATCTCTGTGTCCCGGTGTTCGAGTCGGCGGTGCGCGTGCGCATCGCGGGTGGCGAGCACGTTCCCGCGACCGGCCCCGCGGTCGTTGTCTCGAACCGCGGGTTCGGCGTTTCCGAACCGGCGGCGCTCGGTGTCGCGGTCGAACGCGCGTGCGGTCGGCGGTTGCGCGTCGTCGGCGCGCCCGACCTCCCGTTGCTCGGCACGATCACGCGACGCCTCGGCGCGATCTCGAGCAGCGGTCCCGACGTCGCGTCCGCGCTGCGGGCCGGGTATCTCGTCGGGATCCCGCTCGCGCCGACCTGGTTGCGCACCGGCGCGGGCGACGCGCCGCTCGGGGTCGCGCGCGCGTTGACGCTCGCGCCGATCATCCCGGCCGCTGTGCGCGCGGTCGGCCGCTTCGGCGGACTCATCGGGTCGTGGGCCGTCACCTTCGGCCCGATGGTGACGCTGCCCGATCCGTACGACCAGGACGATCCGCTCGCGGCGGCCCGTTTCACCGAGGCCATGCGCCTCGCGGTCGGCGCTTTGCTCGAGTCGGACTGACCGACCGGTAGCCTCGTGGCATGTCGGCGACGGTTACCGACGATGGCACGCACATCGCGTACAGCGTGTGGGGCCGTCGCGACGGGTCGCCGATCCTCCTGATCCAGGGTCTCGGGGTCGATCACCGCGGGTGGGCGTTGCAGCGGGGCGCGTTCGGGCGCCGGCATCGCTGTATCGCACTCGACAATCGTGGCACCGGGCACTCCGACGTGCCCGACGGCCCGTACGACCTCGGGCGGATGGCACTCGACGCGGTGCAGGTGCTCGATGCCGAAGGCATCGAGCGCGCGCACGTCGTCGGCGCGTCGATGGGTGGCGTCATCGCGCAGATCGTCGGCGTGCTGCACCCCGAGCGGGTGCGCTCGCTCACGCTCGCGTGCACTGCGTGCCAGCACCATCCGTGGCGTCGCGAGCTGCTCGCGGAATGGGCGAACGTCGTCAAGGAGCGCGGCATGCCGGGGCTGATGGACGACGCGATGCGCTGGATGATCGGCCCCCGGCTCCAGCGCCGCTTCGGCGTGTTCGTGAACGTGTTGGCCCGCGTGCTCGTGCAGACCGATCCGAAGTCGTTCGTCGCGCAGGTCGACGCAATCCTCGACGCGAGCGACGAGCTGCGCTTCGCCCTCCCGCAGGTCACCGCGCCGACCCTCATCGTGACCGGCTCGCAGGACACGCTCACACCCCTCGGCGACGCCGAGGAGCTCGCGGAGCTGATCACGACCTCGCGCCTGTACGTCCTGCGGGGCGCCGCGCACGGACTCATGGCCGAGGCGCCGAACGCTTTCAACGACGTGGTGCTCAAGTTCCTGGACGAGATCGATCGGGCCGCCGCCGTCCCGACGCAGGAATCGGCGTAGGCCCAGGCGCAAGGGGTTTACGGCTACTCGGGCGGCGCGAGGTGGTGTTCGCGCCACCAGGTGATCTGCTCGCCGCGGAACTCGCAGACCGACAGGCCGCGCCAACCGATCTCGACGCCGTCGTCGTTTCGGCGGGCGCGGATCGTCCAGTCGGCCAGCGCGACGTCACGACCGGCCTCGAACGCGAGATGGTGCACCTCGAACCCGAGCGGCGCGGCCCACGCGAACCCGGCCGCCACGAGCGTGCGGTAGCGCGGCTTGCCGGAAATGCGCCCCGACGGCAGCTCGATCACCATGTCGTCGGCCCAGCACGCCATGTAGGCGTCGAGGTCGGTCGCGAGCCAGGCGTCGACCCGGCGCATGAACACGGCGCGCGACGCGCCCGCCGCGCCCGCCGGCCCGGACACCGGACTCAGCTCGACCGCTGCACGAGCCCGTCGACCAGGGTGCGGAGGCGGTCGCACACCTCCGCGTCGAGCTCGGTGGCCCCCGCGAGCACTTCCGATGCCTTCGTCGCGTGCGTGCGGGCCACGGTCATCGACGCGTCGATGACGTCGGGGGTGGCGATGAGCTCGACCGCCCGCGTCACCTGTTCCCACTCGAGCTTTCGTCCGAGCAGCGCGCGCAGCTCCTCGGAACGCGCGGCGGCATAGATGACGGGCAACGTGTAGACGCCTTCGTGCACGTCGTTGCCGGCGGGCTTGCCGAGCTCGGCTTCGGTGCGGGTGACGTCGAGCACGTCGTCGACGACCTGGAAGCACATCCCGAGGTGGTGGCCGAACTGCGTGAGCGCGTCGAGGCTGTCGGCGGACACGTTGCTGACCATCGCCCCGATGCGCGATGCGGTCGCCATGAGCGACGCGGTCTTGCCCTCGATCGACGAGAGGTACGACTCCTCGGTGCGGCTCACGTCGAACAGGTGCTGGAGCTCGAGGACCTGGCCGCGGCACAGCTCGCCGATGGTCGCCGCGAGCAGACCGGCGACATCCGCACCCAACGACGCCGCGAGCGACGACGCCTGGGCGAGCAGGTAGTCGCCGGCGAGGATCGCGACGATGTTCGACCAGCGCGCGTTGACCGACGGCACGCCGCGCCGGGTCTCGGCCTCGTCGATCACGTCGTCGTGGTAGAGCGAACCGAGATGGACGAGCTCGACCGCGGCCCCACCCGTGACGACCGCGGCGGTGGCCGGGGCGCCGAGACCGGAGGCCGCATACCCCGCGCACAACGCGAGGGTCGGGCGGAGTCGCTTGCCGCCCGCGCCGAGGAGATGGCCGGCGACGTCGCCGAGGAACCGGTCCTCGGCCCGGACCGCGTCGTTCAGGCGTTCCTCGACCCGGACCAGGTCGGCGGGGAGCGGCGCGAGCCCGACGTCGTCGATCAATGACACCGGCAGTGCTCCTTCGCTCCGGCGCTCCTGCGCACGGCCCGTCCTCGGATAGCCCGGAGGCTACGGCGACGGCCGGGAGGGGGTCGATTCGGGACGGTTGGGAATGATCCGGGCCGCGTGGGCGTAGACAGAGAGCTACACACTTCCCGCAATACCCGCCGCCGGCCGCGGACTCACCCGCGACCCGTCCGGCGGGCCGAAACGTCACCGAAACATCAGCATCCGACCGGACCGGGCGCCAAAGAAGCCGCCCGACCGGCCGATAGAATGAGCACACCAGGCCCACCGAGAGGCGGTTCATTTTGTTCGAGCGCTTCACCGACCGAGCGCGACGGGTCGTTGTCCTGGCCCAAGAAGAAGCGCGCCTGCTCAATCACAACTACATCGGGACCGAGCACATCCTGCTCGGCCTGATCCACGAGGGCGAAGGCGTCGCCGCCAAGGCGCTTGAGTCGCTCGGCATCTCTCTCGAGGCCGTGCGCGCCCAGGTGGAGGAGATCATCGGGCACGGCGGCCAGGCGCCGTCGGGCCACATCCCCTTCACGCCCCGCGCCAAGAAGGTCCTCGAGCTGTCCCTGCGCGAGGCGCTCCAGCTCGGGCACAACTACATCGGGACCGAGCACATCCTCCTCGGGCTCATCCGCGAGGGCGAAGGTGTCGCCGCGGAGGTGCTCGTCAAGCTCGGCGCCGACCTGAGCCGCGTCCGCCAGCAGGTCATCCAGCTGCTCTCCGGCTACGCGGGCACCAAGGAGTCCGCGGGTGCCGGTGCCGGTGCGACCGGGGGCACGGAGACCCAGCCGTCCGGATCGCTCGTGCTCGACCAGTTCGGCCGCAACCTCACCCAGCTCGCGCGCGAGAAGAAGCTCGACCCGGTCATCGGCCGCGAGCGCGAGATCGAGCGTGTGATGCAGGTGCTCAGCCGCCGCACCAAGAACAACCCGGTGCTGATCGGTGAGCCCGGCGTCGGCAAGACCGCGATCGTGGAAGGGCTCGCGCAGAGCATCGTCGAAGGGACTGTTCCCGAGACGCTGCACGCCAAGCAGCTCTACACGCTCGACCTCGGCGTGCTCGTGGCCGGCTCCCGTTACCGCGGCGACTTCGAGGAGCGCCTGAAGAAGGTGCTGAAGGAGATCCGCACCCGCGGCGACATCATCTTGTTCATCGACGAGCTGCACACGCTCGTGGGGGCCGGTGCGGCCGAAGGCGCGATCGACGCGGCTTCGATCCTCAAGCCGATGCTCGCACGCGGTGAGCTGCAGACGATCGGTGCAACCACGCTCGACGAGTACCGCAAGCACCTCGAGAAGGACGCGGCGCTCGAGCGGCGCTTCCAGCCGATCAAGGTCGAAGAGCCCACCGTCGGGCAGACGATCGAGATCCTGAAGGGGTTGCGCGAGCGTTACGAGTCGCACCACCGTGTCTCGATCACCGACCAGGCGATCGTCGCGGCGGCGAACCTCGCCGACCGTTACATCTCCGACCGCCACCTTCCCGACAAGGCGATCGACCTCATCGACGAAGCCGGCTCGCGCCTGCGCATCCGTCGCATGCAGGCCCCGCCCGACTACCGGGAGCTCGAGGACGAGATCTCGAAGGTCCGCAAGGAGAAGGAAGCGGCGATCGAGGCTCAGCAGTTCGAGCGGGCCGCGTCGTTGCGTGATCGGGAGAAGTCGTTGCTCGAGCAGCGCGCCGGCAAGGAACGTGAGTGGCGCGCCGAGGGCGTCGACCTCTTCAACGAGGTCAACGAGGAGTCGATCGCCGAAGTGCTCGCGCTGTGGACGGGCATCCCCGTCTACAAGCTCACCGAGGAAGAGACCGCGAAGTTGCTGCGCATGGAGGAAGAGCTCCACAAGCGCATCGTCGGTCAGGAAGACGCGATCAAGGCGGTGTCGCAGGCGATCCGCCGGACGCGTGCCGGCCTGAAGGACCCGAAGCGGCCGAGTGGATCTTTCATCTTCCTCGGACCGTCCGGTGTCGGAAAGACCGAGACCGCGAAGGCGCTCGCCGAGTTCCTCTTCGGTGACGAGTCCTCGATGATCCAGCTCGACATGTCGGAGTACATGGAGAAGCACACCGTGTCGCGGCTCGTCGGTTCGCCGCCCGGCTACGTCGGTTACGACGAAGGCGGTCAGCTCACCGAAGCCGTGCGGCGCAAGCCGTTCTCGGTGGTGTTGTTCGACGAGATCGAGAAGGCCCACCCCGACGTCTTCAACGCGTTGTTGCAGATCCTGGAGGACGGCCGTCTCACCGACGCGCAGGGCCGAACGGTCGACTTCAAGAACACCGTGATCATCATGACGTCGAACCTGGGTACCGCCGACCTGAAGAAGGCGGCGCTCGGATTCGGACGCGCCGACGAGCACACGACGTACGACAAGATGAAAGACAAGGTGCACGAGGAGCTCAAGCGCCACTTCCGGCCGGAGTTCCTCAACCGCATCGACGACGTCATCGTGTTCCACCAGCTCTCGACCGAAGAGATCACCGAGATCGTCGACCTGTTGATCAAGCGGGTCGTCGGGCAGCTGGAGGCGCAGGGCCTCAGCTTCGAGCTCCGCAACGAGGCGAAGCTGCTGCTGGCGAAGAAGGGTTACGACGCAGCTCTGGGTGCACGGCCGTTGCGCCGGGCGATCCAGCGCATGGTCGAGGACCCGTTGTCGGAGAAGATCCTTTGGAAGGAATTCCACGCCGGCGACACGATCGTGGTCGACGCGGAGGGCGACGAGATTGTCTTTCGGACGTTGGCGGGGGTTCAGGCCCCGGCCGAACCGCCGCCCCCGGTCGAGCTCGCGGGTTCCGGTCCGTCCGAGTAGCGGTTCGGGCCCGCGTCGACGATCGACGAGTGATCGTGGGTCTATGACGCGGGTCCGCAGGTCCCGTAGCGTCGGCGCGCTCTTCGCCGGTTTGGCAGTCCTGCTGACGGGCTGCAACGTCGCTGCGCGCGTCGAGGTCGCCGTCAAGGCGGACGGTTCGGGCACGTTGCGCACGACGATCACCCTCGACGCCGACGCCGTGCAACGGATGGGCGGCCCCGCGTCGCTCGCGCGGAACGTCCCGCTCGGTGATCTGCGCGGCGCGGGATGGTCGGTGTCGCCGTGGACACACGCCGCCGACGGGTCCGCGACCCTCACGGTCGCGCATCCGTTCGCCGACCAGGCCGATCTCGCGCGGCGCGTCGTCGACCTCGCGGGACCGCACGGGATCCTGCAGGACCCGAAGATCACGCGCACGCGCGGCTGGTTCAACTCGCGCGACGCGCTGAGCCTCGTGGTCGACGTGCGCTCGCCGACGGTCGACATCGTGCACGACGCCCCGCTGGCGGCGCGGCTGCGAGCCGCGGGGGTCGACCCCGCGACCCTGGAGGCGCAGCTGGCGGTCCAACTGCGCCGCGCCCTGCACCTGACGGTCGTCGTGAAGCTGCCCGACGGTCGTACCCAGTCGTACGACGCGGCAACGGGGAGCGTGAAGACGCTTTCGGTCGCGGACGGCGGGCTCGACTGGGACCACGTGGTGAAGTTCGGGATCGGGGTGACGCTCCTCCTGCTCGCCGGTCTCTTCTTCACCGCCGCCGGCGTCGGCATCCGCCGCAACCGCCACCGGATCGTGCAACGGGCCGAGCGGCGCCGGGTGGAGCCGGAGCTGACCGAACGCGAGGCGTAGGGGGAAAGGGACCGGCCCGATCGGCCGGGCGCCGCATTGGCGTGTGGTTGGCGCACCGCGCGGCTACGGTCACGGCATGACCCGAACGTCTGTTCGCCCATCTGTGTTCGAGTGCTCCACCTGCGGGAGCCAGTCGCCGAAGTGGCTCGGACGCTGTACGGAGTGCGGCACCTGGGGTTCGGTGGCCGAGTCGCACGTGCCCGTCGCCCGCGTGTCGGCGGGGCGGCGGGCGGCGCCCGGACTCGCCGCGGTGCCGGTGCCGATCGCCGAGGTCACGACGGCGGGCGCCGCGCAGCTGCCCACCGAGATGCCCGAGCTCGATCGGGTCCTCGGCGGCGGCCTGGTCCCGGGGTCGGTCACGCTGGTCGGCGGCGAGCCCGGGATGGGCAAGAGCACCCTGATCATGCAGGCGCTCGGCAACATGGCGGCCCGGGGCGCGCGCTGCCTGCTCGTCTGCGCCGAGGAGTCCACCGCCCAGGTCCGCATGCGCGCCGACCGGCTCGGCGTGCTCGCGCCCGAGCTCTTCGTCGTCTCGGAAACCTCGCTCCCCGCGGTGTTCGCGCACGTCGCCGCGCTCGAGCCCGTCGTTCTCGCGATCGACTCGATCCAAGCCGTCCACGATCCCGACGCGCCCGGCGCGGCCGGATCCGTCACCCAGGTGCGCGAAGGCGCGCAGGAGCTCGTACGACTCGCGAAGGAGCACGACATCGCGACGCTGTTGATCGGGCATGTCACGAAGGACGGTGGCCTCGCCGGGCCGCGCGCGCTGGAACACGTCGTCGACACCGTGCTGTCGTTCGAGGGCGATCGGCACCATGCGCTGCGGATGCTGCGCGCGTTGAAGCACCGTTTCGGCGCGACCGACGAGCTCGGGCTCATGGAGATGACGACCGACGGCCTCGTGCCGGTGAACGACCCGAGCGCGCTCTTCCTCGCCGACCGCCGTCCGGGCGCGACGGGGTCGGTCGTCACCGTCGTGCTCGAGGGCACGCGCCCACTCTGCGCGGAGGTCCAGTCGCTCGTCGTCCCGACCGGCGCGCCGATCCCGCGTCGCGTGGCCCAGGCGTTCGAAGGTAACCGGCTTTCGATGCTCGTCGCGGTGCTGCAGCAGCGCGCGGGCATCACGCTCGCGAACCAGGACGTGTACGCGAGCGTCGCGGGTGGCGTGCGTGTCGCCGAACCGGCCGCCGATCTCGCGGTCGCCCTCGCGGTCGCCGGTTCCCGCAACGACGTCAGCGTCGACGCCGCGACGATCGCGATCGGAGAGCTCGGTCTCGGCGGCGAGGTGCGCCAGGTCCCGCAGGCGCCGCGCCGGCTCGCGGAGGCGCTGCGCCTCGGCTTCGGTCGCGCGATCGTGCCGCTTTCGACCCCCGACCTGCGGGGTATGGAACTGCTGCGGGTCGCCGACATCCGAGAAGCGCTGGTCGCGACCTCCTCCGGTACGGGGTAGCCTCAAGGCCGGCTTCGAACCGATCTGGAGGATCGATCCGTTGGCGCAGGGCCGATCGGAAGTTCTCTACGCCGCGCTGCGGCTCGTGGCGCCCGGTACCCCGTTGCGGGAAGGCATCGACCGCATCCTTCAGGCGAAGATGGGCGCGCTCATCGTCGTCGGGGACGGCCCGGCGGTGCTGAACATCTGCTCCGGCGGCTTTCTGCTGGACGCGGAGTTCACGCCGCAGCGACTGTCGGAGCTCGCGAAGATGGACGGCGCGATCATCCTCGCGTCGGACGGCACTCGGGTCGCGCGCGCGAACGTCCACCTCGTTCCCGATCCCGACATCCCGACCAACGAGACGGGAACCCGTCACCGCACGGCCGAACGGGTCGCCCGCCAGATCTCGGTTCCCGTCATCACGGTGTCCGAGGAGCTGGGGGTGGTGTCGGTGCACTACCAGGGCAACAAGCAGACCCTCGATCGCATCCCCCGGGTCCTCGCACCGCGCGGACCAGGCCTTGCAGATCCTCGGCCGCTACAAGTCGCGGCTCGACGGCGCCACCAGCTCGTTGTCCGCGCTCGAGGTCGAGGATCTCGTGACGGTGCGCGACGTCGTCGCGGTGTTGCAGCGCGCCGAGATGGTGCGTCGCATCGCCGAGGAGATCCAGGGCTACGTCGTCGAGCTCGGTCACGACGGACGCCTCGTCGAGCTTCAGCTCGAGGAGCTCACCGGCGGTGTGCTCGCCGACCTGCGTCTCGTCGGCAAGGACTACTTCGTCGAGTCGCCCGAATGGATGCTCGCCCAGGTCACGTCCCGCCTCACGCACATCTCCGACGACGAGCTCCTCGACCTGCGGGTCGTCGGCTCGGTGTTGCACCTGCCGCCGGAGCTCGATCTCGACTCTTCGCTCCAGCCGCGCGGCTACCGCCTCCTCAGCAAGATCCCCCGGTTGCCGGAGACGATCGCGGCGCACGTGATCGAGCGGTTCGGGACGTTGCCGAAGGTGATGCGCGCGAGCCAGGCCGACCTCGTCTCGGTCGAGGGTGTCGGCGAGGCGCGGGCGCGGGCGATCAAGGACGGTCTCTCACGCGTCGCGGAGACATCGATCCTCGACCGTTACGCGTAAACATGGCTCCCTCGCCTTCGCCTAGCGGCTCGCTCGTCCGCACGGCTCAAGAGGCCGCGCACTAGGTTCCCCCGTCATGGCAGCACTTCGGGAGGGCCCGGTCCACGACGTGACGGTGGAGGCCTCTCCGCTCGTCGTCGACGGTCTCGAGGTCCCGGCCGTGCACGCCCGGCCCGACGGCCTACCGACGGCGGGTCTGGTGTTGCATCCCGACATCGGCGGGCTCCGGCCGCTCTTCGAGGACATTGCGCGCCGGCTCGCCACGCACGGTCTCGCGGTGTGCGTGATCGAACCCTGGGCCGCGCTCCCCGAATCGGCGCAATGGTCGACCGTCGAGATGCGGCTCGCGCACGTCAAGGATCTCGACGACACCCGGCAACTCGACATGCTCGCCGCCGCCGCCGACCTCCTCGTGGTCGAGGACGACGTCAGCCGGGTCTCCGTCCTCGGTTTCTGCATGGGCGGCCACTACGCGTTCAAGGCTGCGGCGTTGGATCGTTTCGACGCCGCCGTCTCGTTCTACGGCATGCTGCGCACGCCCGAGGCGTGGGCCGGTCCGGGCCACCGCATCGAACCCCTGAACGTCGCGGCCGAGATGGCGCCGACGCTCGCGTTCTTCGGGTCGAACGACCCGTGGACGCCGCCGGCCGATGTCGAGGGTCTGCGCGCCGCGTGGAGCGTCCGCCCCGACTGCGAGATCGTCGTGGTCGAAGGCGCCGAGCACGGCTTCGTGCACGATCCGGAGCGCGACATCCATCGCGCCGACGACGCCGCGCACGCGTGGGACCGCACGCTCGCCTGGGTCGGCGCGAGCTGAATCAGACGCGACCGCGCGTGCGGCGAGTGGAGCGATGGGCGAAGCGCGAGCGAGCAAGCTCGCCGGAGTCGGGCTCGGTTCACATGCGAGCGCAGTGAGCCGCTCAGAGAGCCTGCGACCTAGATAGTCGAGCGGATCTCGAGCTCCTCGCGGTTCACGATCCGGTAGCGGCTGCGACCGGAGATCTCGAGCCAGCCGAGCTTGACGAAGAGCGCGATCGCCTTGTTGACCCGCTCGCGTGACGCGCCGACCATGCCGGCCAGCTCTTCCTGCGTGAGCGGCATCCGGAACTCGTCCTCGCCGTCGGCCAGCTCCAGGAGCCGCTTGGCGGTGCGGCCGGTGACGTCGAGGAACATCGCGTCGGCGAGCGCTTCGTCGGTCGCCCGCAGGCGCCGGGCGAGGATGCGCACGACGGCCCACAACACTTCGGGCCGGCGGATCAGCACGTCGCGCACGTCGTCGAACTCGACCGCGATGAGGTGCACCGTCGTCAGTGCGCGTGCGTTGGCGGAGCGCACACCGCCGTCGAACATCGACATCTCGCCGAACAGCGCGCCCGGGCCGAGCACGGTGAGCACCGATTCGCGTTCGTCCGACGCCTTCGCCACGATCGCGATACGGCCGGAGAACACTACGTACAGGTGTGTCGCCGGCTCGTCCTTCACGAAGATCGTGTCGCCCCGGCGATAGCGCGCGAGAGCCGTACGCCCCCGGAGCTGATCGAGCAGCTCGGGAGGCAGATTTCCGAAGAGATCGGTCTTGTCGAGCACCGGCGTGCGTGCCGCCATGTCTCCGCGTCCTGTCCTCGCGGGAGGCTAACCGAGCCCGCTCGGGGCCGCCCGGGTGTTTGTTTGATCACGTTCACATCGGCGCAATCGCGCCCGGCCCTGAGACGTTCCCGTCCGCACGGACCGTGCGGCCCCGCCGACCGGTCCCGGCGGCCCGCCCCGGGCCTCGGTTCCCGTGGACGGTGCGCCCGCACGGGGTCAAGCGGCCGCGGTGGCCGCCGATGAGAACTGGATGTTCGTGGAAGGTGTTCGCCTCTTCGTCGTGGTGCTGGGCACGGCCGCGGGCTTCTGGGCAGCGCGTACCTTCGGCACCGAGGCCCAGGGCCTCGGCGGGATGCTCGGCTGCCTGCTCGGTTACGTGAGCGGCGGGATGCTCGGCCGTGTGCTCGACCGGGCGCTGGGTGTCGTCGAACGGCGGGTCGACCGGCGGTCCCCGGCGCGATTCGTCGCCGGAACCCTCGGCGCGATCGCGGGTTCGGCGCTGGCGCTCACGATCGTGCTTCCCGTCGCGTTCCTCGTCCCGGTGCCGTTCGCGGTCTCGATCTTCGGGCTCGCGGCATGGATCTTCGCCTACGTCGGCTACCGGGTCGTCGCCCGCCAGAGCGAGGCGGTGCTGGAGCTGCTCGGCCTGTCGACGCGTCCGCTCGTCCGCGCGCAGGCGTTCGACGCGCGCGACGGCCTGTTGGTCGACTCGTCGGTCGTCATGGACGGCCAGCTGTTGCCGCTCACGCGTGCGGGTGTGCTGAGCGGCGATCTGATGGTGGCGCGCTTCGTGCTCGACGAGGTGCAGGGTTTCGCGGACGCGACCGACGACGTCAAGCGCCGCCGCGCGCGCCGCGGGCTCGAGACGCTCGACACGCTGCGCCAAGAGGGCAACGTGCGCCTGTACGTGCTCGACGACGAGCTCGCCGAGATCCCCGAAGTCGACGCCAAGCTCATCGCGCTCGCGCGTCGCCTCCAGCTGCGGCTGCTCACCAACGACGGCCCGCTGGCCCGCAACGCGCAGTTGCAGGGTGTGCCGACGACGAACCTGCGCAAGCTCGCGCAGGAGCTGACGCCGAGCATCGGACCCGGCGATTACGTGCGCGTCTCGCTCACCCGTGAGGGCAAGGAGGCGGGGCAGGGTGTCGGTCACCTCGAGGACGGTTCGATGGTCGTCGTCAACGGCGGGCACGAGCTGGTCGGAGGCCCCGAAGTGATGCTCCAGGTCACGTCCGTCGTCCCGACCGCGGCCGGCCGTCTCCTCTTCGCCCGGGTCGAAGATGCCTAGCCGCGGCGTCGGCGCCGTCCTGGTGCGCGAGCTGTGGGCCAGACTGTCGCAGTGGAGACCTGGGCGATCGTCGTCGCGGCGGGCGGCGGATCTCGTTTCGGCGCGGCCAAGCAGTTCGCCCGGCTCGGCGGTGTAAGCGTTCTCGATCGGGCGGTGGGAGTCGCACGCGAGTCGTGTGACGGTGTCGTGGTCGTGCTGCCTGCGGGCCGGGACTGGCCGGCGGCCCCCGGAGTGCGCACCGCGACCGGCGGCGCGACCCGTTCGGCATCGGTCCGGGCGGGCCTTGCGTGCATTCCCGAACGCGCCGATGTGGTCGTCGTCCACGACGCGGCGCGCCCGCTCGCGACGCGCGAGTTGTTCGCGCGCGTCGTGGCCGCAGTTCGCGCCGGCGCCGACGCGGCTGTCCCCGGTCTGGCGGTGACCGACACGGTGAAGCGGGTGCGCGACCACCATGTCGTCGAGACGGTGGCCCGCGACGATCTGGTCACCGTGCAGACCCCGCAGGCATTCCGTCGCACCGCGTTGGAGTCGGCGCACGCGACCGACGGGGTCGGGACCGACGACGCGGCGCTGGTCGAGGCCGCGGGCGGTGTCGTCGTCGTGGTCGACGGCGAGTCCCGCAACCTCAAGCTCACGCGCTTCGACGATCTCGAGCTCGCGCAGGCGCTCATCGAAGGGGCCCGGGCGTGAGGAACCGCGTCGGTCTGGGCTTCGACGTGCACCCGTTCGGTGACGCGCCGCCGCTCGTGCTCGGCGGCGTGACCATCGCCGACGCGCCGCGGCTCGCCGGCCATTCCGACGGCGACGCGGTCGCGCACGCGGTCGCCGACGCGATCCTCGGCCCGGTCGGCCTTCCCGATCTCGGAACGTTGTTTCCCGCCACCGACGAGCTGCATCGGGGCGCGGACTCCATGGCGTTGCTCGCTGACGTCGCGCACCGGGCCGCGCAGCTCGGCTTCTGGGTCGAGAACGTCGACGTGACGATCGCGGCGGAGACGCCGCGGCTCGCGCCGCACGTCGAGGCGATGGCCGCGCGTCTGGTCGCGGCGCTGGCGCCGTTGCGGGAGCCGATGGGCCACGGGATCGGCGCGTCGGTGCGGCCCAAGCGCGGTGAGGGGCTCGGCGCGATCGGCCGGTCCGAGGGGATCGCGGTGTGGGCCGTGGCGCTCCTCGCGCGCAGCTGAGGCGGCCCGTTCCGCCTCGGAATCGTTGCCGGTGCCGGGACGGGCGCCGATTAGCCTCGTTCGATGCTGCGGCTCTACGACACTGCGAGGCGCTCGAAGGTCGACTTCGAGCCGAGCGTCGAAGGGCGCGTGTCGATGTACGTCTGCGGCCCGACGCCGTACGACGTTCCCCATCTCGGCCACGGCCGCAAAGAGGTCGTGTTCGACACGATCCGCCGGTACCTCCGGTGGCGCGGATACGCGGTGACGTACGTGAGCAACGTCACCGACATCGAGGACAAGATCATCGCCCGCGCGCAGGAGGACGGCACGACCGAGGCCGAGTTGGTCGCCCGGTACGAGGTCACGTTCCGCGAGGCGTTCGAACGCCTGAACGTGCTGCCGCCCGACGAGGAGCCGAGGGCGACGGAGTGGATCTCGGAGATGACCGATCTCGTCGCGCAGCTCGTCGCGAACGGTCACGCGTACGTGGTCGAGGGGCAGGGCGTCTACTTCCAGGTCGACTCGCTTCCGGAATACGGCTCGCTCTCGCACCGGACGCTCGCCGACCTCCTCGAGAGCGCGGGCGCGCGCGTCGACGTCGACGAGCGCAAGCGTTCACCGGTCGACTTCGCGCTCTGGAAGACGGCGAAGCCGGGTGAACCGGCGTGGGATTCGCCGTGGGGTGCGGGCCGGCCCGGCTGGCACATCGAGTGCTCGGCGATGTCGCTCAAGCTTCTCGGCGACGGTTTCGACATCCACGGCGGTGGCAGCGATCTCGTGTTCCCGCACCACGAGAACGAGATCGCGCAGGCGGTGGGTGCCGGTCACACGTTCGCCCGCTATTGGCTCCACAACGGCATGTTGAACGTCGACGGGCAGAAGATGTCGAAGTCGCTCGGCAACTTCGTCACGCTCGTCGACGTCCTCGACCGCTACGACCCGCGCGCGTTCCGGCTCCTCGTGTTGCAGACGCACTACCGCAAGCAGATGGAGATCGGCGAGAAGGAGCTCTCCGACGCGGAGAAGGCGCTCGACCGGCTCGACGCGCTCGCCCGGCGGATGCGGGCCGGCTCGGTTCCACCCGCCCCGGTCGGCGACGTCGAACCGTTCCGCGACGTGATGGACGACGACTTCGACACTCCGGCCGCACTCGCGTACGTGTTCGAACTGGTGCGCGACGCGAACGTCGCACTCGACGAGCAGCTGCTCGAGACGGCGGCGACCGCGTTCGCGACCGTGCAGGAGCTCGTCGGCGCGCTCGGGATCGAGATGCGCGCCGATGAGCCCGAGGTCGACGCCGAGATCGACGCACTCGTGCAGGCCCGCGAGGCGGCGCGCGCCGCGAAGGATTGGGCCGAGGCCGACCGGATCCGCGACGAGCTCGCGAACCTGGGCATCGTCGTCGAGGACACGCCGCACGGTCCCGTCTGGCACCGAACGTGAGCAAGGGCGGGTCGGATCTCGGCGGCGAGCAGATCGAGGGCCGGCGGGCGGTGCTCGAGCTGCTGCGCGCGGGCAAGCGCAGACCGCGGGCCGTATACCTCTCCAGCTCGGTCGGACGCGACGAGGGCGTGCAGGAGATCGTCGAGCGCGCCGCGGGCACGCTTCGGGTCGTGCCCCCGGAGCGGGTTGAGCAGCTGGCGCGCAGCGAGGTGCACCAGGGCGTCGTCGCGATGACGGCGCCGTTGCGCGTCGCCGACATCGACGCGCTGGTCGCGGTGCCGCGTGCGTTCGTCGTCGCCGTCGACGGCGTGACCGATCCCCGCAACCTCGGCGCGATCATGCGCTCGGCCGAGACGGCCGGCGCGACCGGCTTGATCCTGCCCCGGCACCGCTCCGCGCGGGTCACGCCCGTCGTCGCGAAGGCCGCGGCCGGCGCGATCGAGTACCTCCCGATCGCGCTCGTCGGCGGGATTCCCGCCGCGCTCGAGCGCGCGTCGTGGGCCGGGTGTTGGACGGTGGGTCTCGACGAGCGGGGTGATCGCAGCCTCTTCGACCTCGACCTCGCCGACCAACCGATCGTGCTCGTGCTCGGTTCGGAGGGCAAGGGTCTCGCGCGTCTGACCCGCGACCGATGCGACGTGCTCGTCAGTATCCCGGTGCAGGGCCACCTCGCGTCGCTGAACGTCGCGGCCGCGGCGACGCTCGTGTGCCACGAAGTCGCCCGGCGGAGGCAGCGGTAGCATCGGCGGCCGCGCCGGGTTAGCTCAGTCGGTAGAGCAGCTGATTTGTAATCAGCAGGTCGTCGGTTCGATCCCGACACCCGGCTCTTGTGAATACGCAGGTCACGCGGTTCGAGAGTCGAGATCGCATGGCGCGTTTATGGCACGCGCCTCAGGCGTCTCGGAGGAGCCGAACAATCGGGTGCCCATGAGGTCGGCCGCGGCTCGATCTGCCTCCGTCGTCGCGTGTGCGTAGAGCTCGAGCACCAATCTCGGTGTCGCGTGCCCGAGTCGATGCTGTGCAGTGCGCGAGCGCTCCGATCGGTGTGGTTCAGGTCAGGCCGAGGACGGTCGCGAGTGCCTCGTCGATGGCCCACATTTCTTCGACCGCAAGGCGCCCGACTCGCCGTCCCAGACGTTGAGCGTCCACGGTGCCGACCTGTTCGGCCAACACTCGCGTGCGCTCGCCGCTGACGAGGATCTCGGGCCGGAACGACGCCGGCCGCGCGCTGCGCGATGTGGGGGCGACGAGTACGACGGATCGCGGCAGGAGCTCGTCGGCCTGCGTTATGGCGCTTTTCGCTCGCAGGACCGCGTCAGGAAAGCCGTTCCAGGACGGCGCGGGCGTCGGCTTCGGCGTAGCCGTAACCGCCCGCGGTGGCAGCGTCGAGCGCAGCTTGGGCCATCGTCCGAGCGCGGTCGTGGTCGTCACCCTCGTTGCGGTCGGCGAGTAGCGCGGCCCACGCGGCTCGGGTTTCGGCGATGAGAAGCGGCGCTTCAAGTCGCGTCTCGATGTTGATTGCTCGGCGGAACCAGGCGTCGGCGGTGTCGTAGCTGCCGAGGACGTGTTCGCAGAGACCGAGCGAGTGCGCAAGTGGAGGACGGACGGTGAGCGTTGAGGTCACGATCTGATCGGCGTAGGGCTCGATGCGTTTGCGCAGAACGCCGGCCGCGGCGCTGTGGCGAGTGCATGCTGCCGCTTCGGCCCAGCAAGCGTGGGCTTCGGACCACCCATTGTCACCACGCATCGGCAGTCCCGCGGCGACTTGCGCGTCGAGTAACGCGTTCGCCCTCTGTGTGTCACCAGACCGGGCGATCGCGCAGACGAGCACGGCGTCGTACACCTCCATGCCTGGCGCGTCGGTCTTGGCCTGCTCGATGATCGGGATGCCCTCGCCGAAGCGGCCTTGGTGGTAGCGGACGCTTAGCCACTGCGCCCCCCAGAAACCGAGCGCGTCCGGTTGGCCAGTGTCGCTGCCTACCGTCAGTGCGAGATCTGCGAGCCGTTCGGCCTCGTCGAGGTCACCCCGCAACATCGCGTAGATGACTCGATCGAATGTTGCGATCCACGCTTGCGACGATCTCGGGACTCGCTCCGCGTCGACCTCCATCGCGGCTGCGTGATGCCGAATGCCGTTCGCGTCGGCCCGCTCCAGCGCGGTCGTCATGCCGAAATGGTGTGCGAAAACGCGTGCGCTCGGGTCGTTACCTGCATCGGCCAGGCGGCAGGCTTCGGCGATCCACTCGGTGCGCAGTTCGAGTGTCCAGGGCACCATGATCGCGGACGGCCTTGACAGCGCTTCCATGAGCGCGACGTCGTCGCCGCTTCGGCGGGCGGTGGCAACCGCCTCGTGCGCGAGGGCGAAACCGTCGTCGATGCCGACTGCGTAGGTGCGCTCGTCGCAGGAGATCGTCAGCAGGCGGGCGTGGTCGGCGCTGTCAGGGTCGTCGAGGCGTTCGAGGGCACGGTCGATGACCGCGATCCGGTCATGGTCGACGAGGCCGAGTGCGCTGAACCAGCCGCGACTGTTCTCGATCGCTGCTCGCACGAGCACGTCGACAGCGTCGACGTCATCGGCGAGGCGGGCGGCTTCGAGGAGTGTCTCGCGATGGGCTGCGACGCCGTTGCGCGCTTGCGCGGTGCCGAGACCGAGGAGCAGTTCGGCGCGTTGTCTTGGCTCCGGTGTTGGTGCGCGGTCGAGGAGTTCGAGTGCTTGGCTAAACCAGCGGACGGCTTCGTCAGGCGCGAGTTGGTTGAGTGCGCGGTCGCCTGCGAGTTGTGCGTAGTGGATGGCTTTGTTGGTGTCGGCGGGTTGGACGGCGGCGGCCCAGTGGTATGCGAGTTCGGCGGTACGTTCGCCGGGCTGGTCGCCGAGTATCCCTTCGAGGTTTTCGGCGATCGTGCGGTGGCCGCGGGCGCGCCGGGTCGGCGAGAGGCTTTCGTAGAGGGTGTGTTCGATGAGCGTGTGGGCGAACGTGTACGAGCCCGGACGGTCTGTCGTCGCGAGCACCGCTGCCGCGACCGCGGCGTCGCACAGATCGATGATCCTGTCTTCGTCGATGTTCGCGGCCGCGGCGAGGAGGGCGATGTCGAAGTCGCGTCCGATGACTGCGGCGAGCGCGAGGACGCGTTCGCTGTCGGGTCCCAGCGTGGCGAGGCGGCGTCCGATCACTTCGCGGACGCTGACGGGGAGCCCGGCGGCGCGTAGGTCGGTGTCGGCGACCCAGCGGCCGTCTTCGCGTTGAGAGAGCGCGCCGGTTTCGGCGAGGTGGCGCAGGATCTCGGCCACGAAGAACGGGTTCCCCGCGGTCTCGGCGAGGAGCGCGTCGCGCAGCGCGACGCCGTCATCGTCCATTGCGTGCCCGGCGACCGTCTCCAGTAACGCGAGGAGGTCCACATCGCTGAACCCGTGCAGCGCGATCCGTTGCGCGCCGCCTTCGCGGTGCAACGCGGCGAGTAGCTCGCTGACGGGATGGTCGGTGCCGATGTCGGAATCGCGGAACGTTCCCAGCACACCGACGCGCATCCGCTGGTCAGTGGTCGCGACATGTCGCAACAGCTGGACCGTCGCGCGGTCGGCCCAATGCAAGTCGTCCACCACCACCAGCACCGGTTGCGTGGCGGAGACGCGCGCGAGGAGGTCGGTGACACAGCCATACAGCACGAACCGTTCACTGTCACCGTCCCCCGAAGCGGGAACCTCGACATTCAGGCGGCGCGCCAGCTCGGGCACCAGCCGAGCGAGGTGCGCACCACGGTCGGCAAGATGGTCGGCGAGCGCGGCTTCGGGCACGTGCGTGACGAGTTGGCCGAGTGCTTCGATCCACGGCTGATACGGCAAACCGAGGTCCTCGTCGGTACGCCCATACACGACCAGGCCATCCTGGCCGTACACGTCCGCCGCGAACTGGGCGGCGAGTGTGGTCTTGCCGATACCCGGTTCGCCCGCCAACAACATCAGCTTCCGCTCACCACCCACCACCGACTTCCAGGCGTCCAAAAGCGACCGCGTGTTCGGCGTCGCGGCCCACGAAGTTCGACGATCGAGCCGACACCAACCGCGCCGGTAACGGGGCACGTGTCGTCGCCGGATTGATCGGCGCCCACCGAACTCGAAACGTCTCGACCGGCTCGTCGAGGCCCTTCAACTCCAACGCACCGACCGACACCAACTCCACCGTGCTGCGCGACCGCGCCAACATCCGCACGAACTCCGTCGCCAGGATCTCGCCCGCCTCCGCCCGCGCACACAAGCGAGCCGCCTCCACCACCGGCAGCCCGAAATAGTCGCCGTCGTCGAACTCGGCCTCACCCACCGCGACACCAACCCGAATCGCCAACCGCTCACTATCGGACCGCGCCGCCGCGATGGCCTGCTGCATCGCGACCGCACCAGACAGCGCCGCAGTCACGCCCTCGAACACCACCATCAACCCGTCGCCGAGGTTCTTCACCTCCCGGCCACCATGCTCGACAACAGCCGCCCGTAACCGGCCGAAGTGCTGACGGCGCAACTCGTCAGCCGCGGCCTCACCCACGCGCGCCATCAACTCCGTCGAGCCCACCAGATCGGTGAACACCACCGCGATCGTCTGCGCAGCCACGCCGACCCTTAACCGACCCACACCAAACCGGACACCGAGATCCTTACACAAGCCCGCACGAGCCAGCGAGAAGGCCCCGACCGCTCAGAACGACCGGACAGAACGCCGCACGCAGGCCCTATCGCGATCCTGAACGATGCGATCCTCACTCGAACCCCAGACCGAGCGCGGAACTGTAGATATTCCGGCGATCGAGGCACGGACTTGATGCCGTCCTTCGCGACCCTTCGACGCGTAGGTCGACTGCCTCGCGCACGCCCGCTCGGTCGCCCGCTCCCCGACGCTTCAGTGCTGGCGACTCGGAGTTGCCGCGTGCGTCCATGGCGCGTCCATGGCACATCCGCGCGGGTCCGTTGCCATTCGCATGCGTTCGCCGTTGTCGACGTGGAGCGTTGACCTGGGGACCCGTGTCCCTGCTCATCCGCCGTTGTGCGCAGGGCAGCCGTTGTAATCAGCCTGAACGCGCTCACCGTCCACTACGGCGACCGAATCACCAATCATCGATGCCCATCACGAGCCTTGCACAAAGAATCTGAGAGACCCCGAAAGCGTCAGCGTTCGGCACGGCTGAATGGCCGTGCGACGGGACTTAGTGCTCTTGTGATTCTCGTCGAGATTGTTTAGACCGCTGGGGTACGCATGGGAGCGGCAGGGCGGGAGATGGAACGATGACGACGATCTCAGGTGGGCACCGGTCGGGCGTGAGGGCTCGAATGCGGGTGGGCGTGTTGCGCGTCGCGCGCGGAGCGCTCTGTTCTGTGGTGGCGGTATCGGGCGGTGTCGTCGCGATGGGACCGGGTGACGCCTCCGCTACGGCCCAGCCCGCCGCCGGCGGGGCGAGCGCGGCCGCAAGCACTGCCATCGGGGTTCACGCGGTCGACATGGCGGTGCCGGCAGGCATCAGCGAGACGACCCTCACCTGGCAGGGCTCTGCGAACGACTACGACCGAGACGGCTGCGCTGATCTGCTCGTCAATCGTCATACGCTCGTTCCCGAGTTGTACCACAACAACTGCAATGGAACGTTCACGTTGGTCGCCAACGTGTTCCCGAAGAGCGATCATCACTCTCAGGCGTGGGGCGATTTCAACGGCGACGGACTCACGGACATGTATTGGGCCGTCGGCGGCGGCGGTGGACAGGGCGTCTCAACGAAGGAATTGTGGATCCAACAGCCCAACCACACGTTTGTAAACGAATCAGCTCAGTTCGGCATGAACGATTCGTTCGGCCGGGGTCGGGGGACCACCGCCCTGGATCTCAACAACGACGGCCATCTCGATCTGTACACCGGGAACGACTCACCACGGTGGGATCAAATCGCCGACCCGAACCGGCTCTGGGTCAACAACGGCAACGGCACGTTTCGTGACGCTTCGGCGATGGGACTGGACTACGAGGAAGACGTCCACCTCGCCGACACAGTCGACGTCAACCACGACGGGTTTCCAGATATCTTCCTGCAAGGCCAATATCAGTCGGCGATCTACCGGAACAACGGCGGCACCGGTTTCACGGACGTCGCGCGCGGCGATGCGGTTGCCGACCGGCCCCAGCGTCGACGCCAAGCTCGTCGACCTCGATGGCGACGGGCTCCCTGACCTGATCTGGTTGACGCGGAACAGCCTGCAGATCTGGCTGCAGCGCAACGGGACCTTCAGCGATCTCGTCTACAGCCGGACATTGAAATCGCCGCGTGCGATCGCGGTCGGTGACGTCAATGGCGACGGCGCCAAAGACGTCTTCGTGTTGGAGTCCAACAATCAGATGTACGCGACGGACCCGGATCTCATGCTCGTGAACAACGGAACGGGGACAGGATTCTCCAGCTTGCCGATTCCGCAGGCGACGTTCGGGACCGGAGATGCCGTATGGCCGATCGACTATGACAACAACGGCCTGACCGACTTCGCAGTTGCGAACGGAGCGTACGGCGGCAATGCAGGCCCGGTGGAGCTGATCGCGTTCTTCCCCGACACCGCCGGTTCGGCGGCGGCGAACGTCCGCGCCCGGTTGGCGCGCAGCGGACACAAGGTCGTCAATGCGTTGACGACGAGTCCCGTCGGTCCCCAACACTTCGCGAGTCCCGAATCCGCGACCACCGCGATGTCGCCGGCACCTGAGGCGACGGTTGGCACGTCCGGCTCGTCCGGGGCGGGCCGGAGGGCGAGCACTCTGGGCGCGCCCTTCCTTGTCACCGCCAATCCCGGCGGCGTCGCGGGGAATGCCCGCAGCATCCGATCGTCGGTTACGGCTGGCGGGCGCTATGTGGCGTTCGATTCGTGGGCGAGCGACCTCGTGCCCGGCGACAACAACCTGCGAGCGGATGTCTTCGTCCGTGACACGCGGAACGGGTCGACCGAGCTCATCAGCGTCAGTTCCTCCGGCGGTCCCGCCAACTTGCCGAGCGGGGCACCGCGGATCACTCCCGACGGCCGGTACGTCGCCTTCTACTCGTTCGCTTCGAACCTCGTGGCGGGCGTCGGCAACGACCTCTCGCACATCTTCGTCCGCGATCGCCAAACGCGCACCACGAGGGTTGTGGATGCCGCGGCGAACGGGACGTTGGCGAACGGCGAGAGCGGCGCCCCATCCCTGTCGGCTGACGGCCGCTACATCGCGTTCGAGTCGAAGGCGACCAACTTGGTGCCCGGTGTGGCGGTGAGTCGCCTGCAGGTATTCGTGAAGGACATGCAAACCGGCTCCGTCACCCTCGCGAGTGCCAACATCCATGGCGCCATCGGCGACGGGACCAGCGTTCAGCCCGTCATCACCCCCGACGGGCACTACGTGGCCTTCTCCTCGAATGCGTCGGACCTGACCCCGGATGTCGATACCAAGAACAACTACGACGTGTTCCGCCGGGATCTTCGGCTCGGCAGGACGGTCAAGGTGAGTGTCTCGCTCTCCGGGCCGACCAAAGGGAACTCGCTTCAACCTTCGATCAGTAACAACGGTCGGTACGTGTCGTTCGGGTCGGGGGCCCGGAATCTCGTGACGGTGCCTGTCGCGACGACGTCGGTCCAGGACATCTTCGTCCGTGACATCGTCGCCGGGACCACAACCGAGGCGAGCGTCGCCGCCGATGGCGGGGCCGCCAATAGTCGAAGTGAGCTCGCGCACCTGAGCGCGGACGGCTCCTCGGTGGTGTTCACCTCGTTCGCGTCGAACCTGACCGTGGACGACGCCGACAACCGAGAGGACATCTTCATCCGCGACCTCGTTCACTCGGTCACGACCAAGGTGAGCTCGACTGCGACCGGCGATCCGTTGAATGCCAAGAACTATGTGAGTTCCGCCAGCCCGGACAACTCCCACGTCGTGTTCTCTTCGGGGACAAAGGCCATCCAGCCGAACCCGACGGGGTCGCTGCAACTGTACGAGCGCGACATGGGAACGATCGAGACCGCGGTCGCGGTCGACCCGACGCAGCGGATCAGCGTGAGTCGCGCCGGTGGAAACGCCGGTGCAACGGGCTCGCCCCGCCATTGCGGCAACCGAACGCCCCGGGACCGCCCCGGCGCCGATGCCCCACGGGCCGGACCGGGCACTTGCGCGAATTCGGGATCGGCCCGATGATTCTCGGGTAGAACCGGGACCGCGCCGGGTACAGACGGGGTGTCGTTCGGGCACCGGTGCGAGCGACGAGGATGGCGCCAGCAGGTCGGGAGACCGAATGAACGAGCCGGAAACCCGCGGTGCGGTGCGCATCCGCGTCGCGCTCGTCAACGACTACGAGGTCGTGTTGCGCGGCCTCGAGGCGATGCTCAAGCCGTTCGGCGACCGCGTCGAGGTCGTCGAACTCGACGTCGAGCGCAACCCGGACCAGGCGGTCGACGTCGCGCTCTTCGACACCTACGGCCACCCGCGTCTCGGCCTCGACCGTGTCGCCGAGCTCGCGCACGATCCGCATGTCGGTGCCGTCGCCGTCTACACGTGGTCGTTCACTCCGGAGCGTTTCGACGCCGCCCGCGCCGCGGGTGCGCGCGGCGTCCTCGCGAAGTCGATGTCGGCCGAAACGCTCGTCGATGCCATCGAGCAGATCGCACGCGCCGAGGAGTTCGTGAGCGCGCATTTCGGAAGGTCGGTGCGCCAACCGTGGCCGGGATACGACCTCGGGTTGACCTTGCGGGAGAGTGAGGTCGCACTCTTCCTGGCGCAAGGCCTGCGCAACCGCGATATCGCCAGCGCGCTCTGGGTCAGCGAGAACACCGTGAAGACGCACCTGAAGTCGATCTTCCAGAAGACCTCGGTGAGCTCGCGGGCCGAGGCCATCGTGCGCATCTCACACGACCAGAGCTTCAGCCACCGGCGCAGCGACCAGCGCGGCGCGGGCGAGCCGAGGCATTCGCCGAGGGGAACGCGTTCGAACGGATGATCGCGACGGCGACACTGCGTCGACCGGCGCGAGCCGCAACGACGGGTCCCGCCCGGCCGAACTCCCGAAATGCTTGTAATCCGGCCGTGGAGCGAGCAGGATCGTGTGCCGATGAAAGCTCGAGAGCTGTCCGAACACGAACGCGCGCTGATCGACTTCGAGCGGGAGTGGTGGCAGTTGGGTTCCCGCAAGGACGTCGGGATCCGCGCCCGATTCGAGATGTCGGCGAGCAGCTACTACCGAGCGCTGCACGGGCTCCTCGACCGGGCCGAAGCGATGGACTACGACTCGCTGACCGTCCTGCGGTTGCGCAAGCGCCGCGAGCAGGCGCGACGCGATCGCATCGAGGGTCGCCGCGCGATCCCGGAACCCGGTGAGCACGCCTCCCGACACGCGTTCGGGCAGAATGGCCGTATGAACCGTCCATCGGGAGGCAACGGCGAGCTGGCGCGGGGCGCGGGCGCCGCCGCGGCCAAGGGCGCGTTGCTGATCGGTCTCGCGGTAATCGGCGGCGTCTTCCTGCTCCAGCGGGTCGACACGAGCAACGCGGGTTCGGCGACCCCCGCCGTGCACCACACCGCGAAGACGACCACGACGCTGCCGCGCCTCGTCGACCACGACCACCTCGACGGTTCCTCCGCCCCGTTGAAGACTCCCGACCAGCTGAAGGTGTTGGTGTTGAACGGCGGCGCCGTGACCGGCGCGGCCGCGAGCCTGCGCACCGCGTTGCTACAGGTCGGCTACACGAACCAGCCGCAGGCGAACACGTGGACCGGCCACTCCCAGACCGGCAAGACGCTCATGTGCAAGGCCGGCCTCGACCGGGAGAAGGTCGCCCTGTCGCAGCAGGCCGCATTGCAGGGCGCAAAGATCGTGACCTTCCCGACCCCCGCACCGCCGTTCAGCGCGGACGTCGACTGCGTCGTCGTCGTCGGCGCCTGAGTTCGGCGCCGGGGCGGCCGGTCAACGCACGGTGCGCAGCAGCCGGTCGCGCAGCGGTCCGGTCGCCGCGTCGACGACGGTCCATGCCATTGCGAGAGCGCCTTCGGCTGACGGCCTGATCCGCCGACGGGTTGATCGCGGCGCGCGTGAACTCGGGCTGGTGATTGACGGCGCCGCCGGTCTCGATCGCGATGCACGGGTGGATCGACGGCATCGCGAGTGAGACGTTGCCCATGTCGGTCGAGAACGTCGCCGCCCCGTCGTGCGATTCGGGGCGACCGATCGCCGTCGCGTTGGCGCGGTACACCTCGGCGAGGTCGTGGTCGTGGTCCATGTGCGCGTACGGCGGGCAGACGTCGCTGATGGCGAGGGTGGCGCCGGTGGCGAGCGCGCCCGCCTCGAAGCAGTGCTCGACGCGTGGCCGGAGTTGCTCCAGGTCGGCAAGGGTCCGGGAGCGGGCCATCCACGTTCCTTCGGTGTGCGCGGGAACGACGTTGGTCGCGTCGCCGCCGTGGGTGATGATCCCGTGGACCTGGTCGAATGGCCGCAGATGCTGGCGCAGGAGCCCGATCGCGACCTGCGCGATCGTCATCGCGTCGGCGGCGTTCACGCCGAGCTCGGGCGCGATCGCGGCGTGCGACTCGCGGCCGGTGTACTGCATGCGCATGTGCGCGACCGTGCTGACGCGCGGGTAGAGATCTTCGGTGGGGGTCGGGTGCACCATCAGGGCCGCGTGCACGCCGTCGAACGCGCCCCGCTCGAGCATCAGGATCTTGCCGCCGCCGCCCTCCTCCGCGGGCGTGCCGATCACGGACAACGTGATGCCGAGCACGTCGACGAGGGGCGCCAGCGCGAGCCCGGCGCCGACCGCGCTCGCGGCGATGATGTTGTGACCGCACGTGTGCCCGATCATCGGCAGCGCGTCGTACTCGGCGCAGATCGCGACGTGCAGCGGCCCGTTCCCGATCCGGGCACCGAACGCGGTCGGGAGGTCGCAGATACCGACGTCGACCGGAAGCCCCCCGTCGGAGAGAGCGCCGGCCGTCCACGCGCTCGACTGCGCCTCCTCGAACTTCAGCTCAGGGTGCGCATGGATCCGATGGCTGAGCGCGACGAGACGTTCGCGCTCACGATCGACGGTCGAACGAGCGGCGGACTTCAGATCGACCGGATTCGCGTCCATGCGGCTAGCGTCCCACCGTGATCGATGCCGACGCAACGGTTGCCGCGCTGTCGCAGCGCCCCGACCGGACGGCGCTGCTCGTCGACTTTGACGGATCGTTGGCTCCGATCGTCGAACGGGCCGCCGACGCGCGCCCGCTTCCCGGTGTGGCCGCGGTGCTCGAACGGCTGGCCGCGGGCCTCGGCCGGGTCGCGGTCGTCAGCGGTCGTCCGGTCGGCTTCCTCGCCCGCGAGCTCCCGGTCGCCGGCCTCGCCCTCGTCGGCCTGTACGGCATGGAGCACTCGACCGACGGTGCGTACGGCGTCGATCCGAGAGTGCAGCCGTATCTCGTCGCCGTCGCGGCCGCGACCGCCGAGCTCGAGACGCGCTTTCCACCGGACGTGGTCGAGCCGAAATCCGGTATCAGTGTCACGTTGCACTGGCGGCCCGCACCGGAACTCGAGGCGCCGATCGTCGAAGCCGCGCACGAGATCGCGGCGGAAGCACGGCCTCGCCGAGCTGCAGACCCGTATGGCGATCGAGCTGCGGCCGCCGATCGCCGTCGACAAGGGCGACGCGGTCGCGTCCTCGTCGCCGGCTTCGACGTGGCCGCGTTCGCGGGCGATGATCGCGGCGACCTGCCCGCGTTCGCGGCGCTGGCGACCGCGGTCGGCGCCGGCGCGCTCGGGCGCGCCGTGCCGCATCGGTGTCCACTCGAGCGAAGCGCCCGAGGAGCTGGCGACCGCGGTCGACGTGCTCGTCGACGGTCCCGACGGCCTGCTCGCGCTACTCGCCCGCGTGGCGGACGAGATCGGCCAACCAGTCCGCGGGTGAACGCAACGTCGCGAGCGTCCGCAGCCGGTCGGCCCGCGCGGCACGTTCGTCGAGCGGCATCGACAGCGCGTCGTCGAGTGCGCCCGCGCACTGTTCGATGTCGTAGGGGTGCACGGCGACCGCGGCCGACTTCAGCTCGTCGTACGCGCCCGTCTCGGGCGAGAGGCACAGCACGCCGTCGCGCCGGTTGACCACGGGCCCTTCCTTGGCGACCAGGTTGAGCCCGTCTCGCAACGCGTTCACGAGCAGCACGTCGTAGCGCTGCATCCCGGCGATCGAACGGGCGTAGTCGTCGCGGTCGTCGAGCAGGATCGGAACCCAGTCGCCCGTCGCCCACCGCTCGTTCACGCGCGCGGCGGCCGTCTCCACCTCGTTCTCGTACGCGAGGTACTCGGCGAGCCCCTGACGCGACGGGTACACCATGGCGACGAACACGACGCGCCCGCGCAGGCCCGGTCGCGCCTCGAGCAGGCGATCGAACGCGAGGAATCCGCGCACGATGTTCTTCGAGGGTTCGATGCGATCGGAGCGGGCGATGACGAGCCGATCGCCGACCGCGTCGGCCAGGATGCGCGACGCGGCGCGCGCCTCGGGCGACGCGGCGACCTCTTCCAACGCGGCGACGTCGGGGCCGAGGCTCGCGGCGAAGGGCGTGGTCACGTGGGCCCGCCGGCCGAGCGTCGCGCGGGCGGTCCGGCGGTAGGCGTCGGTCCACCGTTTGGTGTGGAACCCGGCCGGTCCGGATGCGAGCGCGCGGCAGAGGTCTTCGCCGACGTCGGTGGGCAGCAGCGAGAAGTCGTCGGGCCCGGCGAAGGGCGTGTGGGTGAAGTGCACGACGCGCAGGTCGGGGCGGGCGGCACGCAGCTGCCCGGCGGTGAGCGTCAGCTGGTAGTCCTGAACGAGGACGATCTCGCCCTCGGTCGCGTGCTCCGCGACCGCAGCGGTGAAGGACCGGTTCACCGCGACGAACGCGTCCCACGCGTCGCGGAAGCGCAGGTCGAACCGGGGCCGGCGCGCGCGGTCGAACATGCCGTGGTGCAAGAACCACAGCACGCCGTTGGCGACGACCTCGTAGTGCATGCGGTGCAGATCGGGATCGAGGTCGAGCAGGTGTACGACGATGTCGAGACCGCCGGTCGCGCCCGCCTTCTCCGCGTCGCCGTCGTCGGCGGTCATCGCGGCCGCGATCCACGTGCTGTCCGGCTTGCCGGCCAGCAACGGGCTGAGCGCGCTCACGATCCCGCCCGCGCCGCGTTGCGCGACCAGTTCCCCGTCGTCGTCGCGTCGGAACTGGTATGGCCCGCGGTGAGTGACGACGATCACCGGCCGGGTGCTTTCACCGCAGCTCGCGGTAGAGGTTCAGCCAGTCCTCGAGCTCGCGGGTGGACAGGAAGTTCTTGCGAACGAACTCGCGGCCCGCGCTACCCATCTCGGTCGCCCGCTCCGGCGCGCGCAGCAGGTCGGCGGTGCGCTTGGCGGCGTTCTCGACGTCGTCGACGAGGTAGCCGTTGACGCCGTCGTCGATCTGCAGCGTGATACCGCCGCACCGCCCGCCGACGACGGGCCGGCCCTTCCAGAGCCCCTCGCTCACGGTGAGGCCGAAGCCCTCGCGCAGCGACTTCTGCATCACGACGTCGGCGGAGCGCTGGAACGCGTTGATCTGGACGTTGCCGACCTGCTGGATGTTCGACAACAGGTGGACGTTGGGGTCGCCGGCGCGCGCCTCGTCGGCGAGCTCCCAGAAGTGGAAGCCTTCGGGGTCGTCAGTTGCCATCGAGCCCGCGAGCACGAGCTGCACGGTCGGGAACTCTTCGCGCACGATCCGGTACGCCTCGATGACGCCGATCGGGTCCTTCCACGGGTCGAACCGGCTGACCTGGACGATCATCGGATCGTTCGGCCGCACGCCGTACTGCTTCACGATCTCGGTCATGAACGGCGCCGGCAGGTCGAGGTTCTTGACCGACAGGGGGTCGATGCACGGCGGTGCGATGACGACGCGGTCCTTCGGCATCGAGTCGGGGACGAACTGCGGCATCGTCCACACCGACGCGTCGTAGTGCTCGACGAACGGCCGGAAGAACTCGAACACCTGCGGGTTGGCATCGGTGAGATCGATGTGGCACCGCCAGATCCACTTGGTGCTCTCGGGCGCGACACCGTGACCGCGTGCGTAGTCGCGGATCGCGGCCGGTTGCGGATCGTGGATCACGACGTAGTCCCACTCGCCCTCGAGTTGCAGTGCGTTGTCGAGGACACGTTCGAGGTACGTGTGCTCCATCTGCGACGTCCATTCGACGTCGGCGCCCTGGAGCGCGTTGTGCACGGTCTTGGTGACCGCGAAGAACTCGTCGCTCCCGTGCATCACGTGCCACTCGGCGTCGATCCCCACATCGCGCAACAGCGCGACGTGGGTGGCGAGCAGCTCGGCGACGCCGCCGCCGTACGCGGTCGCGTTCACGTGCAGTACGCGGGCGCCGCGCAGCGGCTCGGCCAGGGCGCGGATCCGCTCGATGGTCCCGGGCTCGACGATGTCGGCGTAGTCGTCGAGATGCTTGTCGAGCAACGGCACGCGTTCGAGCAAGTCGAGCTCCCGGGGGGCGATGCGGAGGGCGGGTGGGCCACAATCTAGGCGCTGTGACCCGCGCCGTCGTCTGTCCCGACAAGTTCCGAGGAACGCTCCGGGCCGACGAGGTCGCGTCCGCGATGGCCGCCGGAGTGACGCGGGCCGGCTTCGACGAGGTGATCCGGCTCCCGCTCGCGGACGGGGGCGAAGGAACGCTCGACACCCTCTTGGCGGCGCGGGGTGGATCGCGGCGAACCGCGCGGGTGACCGGTCCGCTCGGCGAACCCGTCGACGCGCAATGGGGCGTCCTGACCGGCGGGATCGCCGTCGTCGAGATGGCGCAGGCGAGTGGGCTCGCGCTCGTCTCGGGCCCGACCGATCCATTCCGCGCGAGTACGCGCGGGACGGGCGAGTTGATCGCGGCGGTGCGGGCCCAGGGCTTCAACCGTGTCGTCGTCGCGGTCGGCGGGAGTGCGACGACCGACGGCGGGCTCGCCGCGGTCGAGGCACTCGGGTGGTCGCTCGCGGGGATGAAGGTCACGGTCGCGTGCGACGTCGAGACGGCGTTCACTGACGCCGCGTCCGTCTTCGGACCGCAGAAGGGCGCGAGCGGCGCGCAGGTGGCGTTGCTGACGCGCCGGTTGCAGACCCTCGCCGATCAGTACCGCACGCGGACCGGCGTCGACGTCACGCAGCTCACCGGAGCCGGAGCGGCGGGTGGGCTCGCGGGCGGGCTCGCGGCGATCGGCGCCGAGCTCGCGCCCGGATTCGACGTCGTCGCGGAAGCGGTCGGGCTCGAAGCCGCACTCGTTGGTGCCGACCTCGCACTGACGGGTGAAGGCAAGCTCGACGCGTCGAGCCTCGCGGGGAAGGTCGTCGGCGGCGTGCTCTCGTGGGCGGACGAGCTCGACGTCGAGCGGGTCGCGGTGATCGCGGGCCAGGTGACCGACGACGTGCGGGCCGAGCTCGCGGAACGCGCCGGCGTACAGGTGCTCGCGCTCACCGATCGCGTCTGGCAGTCGAGCGAGACGTATACCCGCACCGCGTTGCTCGTCGAGGAGGCGGCTATCGAGGCGGCGCGAACCGCGCTCGATACGCGGGCACCGTGATGATCGGTGGGCGCTCACGCGTCTCCACCGCCTCGGCGTCGACGGTTCCGTTCGGCGTCGCGCGGAGCAGCTCCACGAACGGCGTCGTCGCCTCCGCGAGCAGCAACCCCGAACGGCGCAACGCCGTCGCCATGACGGCGAGCGCCTGCGGACCCAGCTCTTCGAGCGCGCGGTTGCGGTGCTCGCGCGTGTCGAGATCGACCTGCGCGACCGCGTCGCGACCGAACCGTTCGACGATGTCGACGAGGAGCCCGAGCTCCACACCCCAACCTTCGACGAACGGGACGACCTCGAGTGCCTCCCGCCGCGCCGCGTACTCACCGCCGAGCGGCTGCACGATGTCGGCCAGCTTCGGGAACAGGAGTGAGAGGAGCGGGCGCGCGACGAGCTCGGTCACGCGTCCTCCGCCCGTCGGCGCGCCCTCGAACGAACGGGTGAAGTAGGCCTTCACGAACATCGTGGCGGGCTGCGAGAGCAGCGGCGCGCACAATCGCTCGACGTACTCCCCGCGGAAGTTGCGCAGATCGGCGTCGACCCAGCAGATGATGTCGCCGGTGCACGCGTACAACGACTTCCACATCGCGTTGCCCTTGCCCGAACCCGGTCCGGTCTCGGGCAGCACCGACGCTTCGCTCACGACCCGCGCTCCGGCCGCGGTCGCCACCGCCGCGGTGTCGTCCGTCGAGCCGTCGTCGAGGACGACCACTTCGGTCACGAGCGCCAGCCGGGCCGCCTCCGCGCACGATCGCGGCGATCGTCGCGGCCTCGTTGCGCGCGGGCAGGCACACCGACACGGTCGGCGGCGTGCCGTCGAACGCTCCGGCCGGCACTCGGGGCTCGCCTGCAGCCATGGAAGCAGGCTACGGGAAGGTGATATTCTGTCGGACAACGCGCTCATCGAGAGCGGCCGAGGGACAGGCCCTTTGACGCCGCGGCAACCAGCGAAGACCGAACGGCCCACCAGCCCGAAGGTCCGAGCCAGGTGCCAATGCCTGACCGATGAGCAGCCGAAGAGCGCCCTGCCGGATGTGCGGCAGTCGCTCGAGGCGCTCGGAGCGCGTCGAGAGAAACGAGGAGGCGCTCCGACATGGTTCACGTCAACGGTCTGCGATGCCGGGAGTGCGGTCGCGAGTACGAGGCCGCTCCCATCTTCACGTGCGAGTGGTGCTTCGGCCCGCTCGAGGTCGCGTACGACTACGACGCGATCGCCGCGTCCGTCTCCCGCGAGAAGATCGCGGCGGGCCCGGCGAGCCTGTGGCGCTACGCCGACCTGCTCCCGGTGGCGGCCGACAGCGCGGTCGATCTCGGCACCGGCTTCACCCCGCTCGTGCGCGCCGACCGCCTCGCGGCCGAGCTCGGTCTCGGGGAGGTGTGGGTCAAGAACGACACCCGCAACCCGACCAACTCGTTCAAGGACCGGGTCGTCTCGGTCGCGCTCAGCAAGGCGCTCGAGTTCGGTTTCAAGGTCGCGGCCTGCGCGTCCACCGGCAACCTCGCGAACTCCGTCGCGGCGCACGCCGCGCACGCGGGGCTTCGCAGCTACGTGTTCGTGCCCGCCGATCTCGAGCAGGGCAAGATCGTGACCACCGCGGTCTACGGCGGCAACCTCGTCGCGATCAACGGCAACTACGACGACGTCAACCGTCTCTGCGCGGAGCTCGCGAGCATCTACGAGTGGGCGTTCGTGAACGTCAACATGCGGCCCTTCTACGCGGAGGGTTCGAAGACGCTCGCGTTCGAGACCGCCGAGCAGCTCGGCTGGACCGTTCCCGACCACGTGGTCGTCCCGGTCGCGAGCGGTTCGCTGCTCACCAAGATCCGCAAGGGCTTCGACGAGCTGTACAAGGTCGGTCTCCTCGACGAGGAACCGCAGGTGCGGGTCTCGGGTGCGCAGGCGCGCGGCTGTTCCCCGTCGCGGAGGCGTTCATCGAGCACGCCGACACGATCCGGCCGGTGAAGCCGTCGACCATCGCGAAGTCCCTCGCGATCGGGAATCCCGCCGACGGGTACTTCGCCCTCGACGTCGTGCGTTCGACGGGCGGTGGGTTCGGCTCGGTCACCGACGACGAGATCGTCGAGGGCATGCGGTTGCTGGCGCGGACCGAGGGGATCTTCGCCGAGACCGCCGGCGGGGTGACCGTCGCGACCTTGAAGAAGCTCGCGGCCGACGGTGTCATCCGGCGCGACGAGCGCGTCGTGGTCTACATCACCGGTCACGGCCTGAAGACGCTCGAAGCGGTTGCGCCGACGTGCGGTCCGACCGCGACGATCGCCGCCACGCTCGACGCGTTCCACGAAGCGTTCGACATCGAGGAGCCGTAGCAACCATGGGAGTCGTATCAGGATGAGTGTCACCGTTCGGATACCCACGCAGCTGCGCAGCCTCTCGGGGAACGCCGCCGAGGTGCCGGTCGAGGCGGGCACCGTCGCCGAGGCATTGAAGGCGCTGGAGAGCGCGTATCCCGGCTTCGCGGAACGGCTGTTCGACGAAACCGGCGGACTGCGCCGGTTCGTCAACGTGTTCCTCGCCGACGAGGACATCCGTTTCCTGCAGGGGGTCGATTCGCCGGTCGCCGACGGCCAGACGATCAGCATCGTGCCCGCCGTCGCCGGCGGCTGAACAGCAGGCGCGTGATGGGCGCGTGTCCGGTCCTCGAGACGGAACGGCTGGTGCTGCGCCCGTTCCGCGAAGACGACGTCGACGCGTACACCGCGGTGTTGCAGGCGCCGGAAGTGCGCGCCGCGTTGCACCTCGCCGACGACGTCGGTCGGTACGAGGCGTGGCTGGGCATGGCGCAGCAACTCGGGCAGTGGGAGCTGCGCGGAACCGGGCAGTGGGCGCTCGAGGAGAGATCCACGGGCGCGTTCGTCGGACGCGCCGGTATGCACTTCCCGGCCCGCGCCGACTGGCCGGGGATCGAGATCGGTTGGACGTTGCACCCCGACCACTGGGGGAAGGGCTACGCGACCGAGGCCGGCGCGGCGGCGCGCGACTACGCGTTCGCGTACCACGACGTCGACGCGCTCTACAGCGTCATCCTCCCCGAGAACGCGCCGTCGCAGGCGGTTGCACGCCGGCTCGGCTTCACGCCGTGGGAGGAGCGCGTGTTGTCGTTCTTTCCTTCGATGCCGCACGTCGTCTGGCGCCTCCGCCGCGACGAATTCGCCGCGGGACGAACGTCAGCGGGACGAGACGTAGAGCGACTCGGCGACGCGCGCGGGAACGCGGTGCTCGCCGGTGTCGGTCGTGACCGTGACGCCGTCGGCGTTGGCGCGCACGACGGTCGCGTCGCATCCCGGGAGGAGGTGCGCGTCGGCGATGAGCACGAGCGCCTCGCCGGACATCTCGAGCCGTTCGCTGACCCGGGCGATCGTGATGGGCCCGATCTGGGCGTCGGCGAGCGCGACCGTGGGTGCGCTCGGCGCGGCGTGGCGGGATCCGGGGATGGGGTTGCCGTGCGGGCAGGTCGCGGGATCCCCGAGCAGCTGTACGAGCTTCTCCTCGACGTCGGCGGAGATCGCGTGCTCCCACCGGGCGGCCTCGGCGTGGACCTTCTCCCATTCGAGACCGATGACGTCGACGAGGAGGCGCTCGGCCAGGCGGTGGCGGCGCACGATGGTGGTGGCCAGGCCGCGGCCCTTGGTCGTGAGGCTCAGACGGCGGTCGTCGTCGAGCTCGACGAAGCCCTGGGTGACGAGGCGTCCGACCGTCTCGGAGACGGCGGCGGCCGAGATCCCGAGCCGCTCCACGAGCCGGGCCCGCATCGGGACGATGCCCTCCTCCTCGAGGGAGAGGATCGTCTCGAGGTACTCCTCGGTCGTGTCGTGCAGCTCGGCCACGGGCGAAGGTTACGTCCCGGCCGCCGCGCGGCGGGGGCCGACTTCGGCTTGCACTCGCGGCCTTCGAGTGCCAACATGGGTTAGCACTCGGCTATCCTGAGTGCCAACATCCGCCCGTTCCACGCAGCCAACGCCGGCTGCTCCAGGGGGTTTCACCAATGGCCAAGCAGATCGCCTACGACGAGCACGCCCGCCGTGCGCTCGAGGCGGGTATGAACAAGCTCGCAGACGCAGTGCGCGTCACCCTCGGCCCGCGCGGTCGCAACGTCGTCCTCGAAAAGAAGTGGGGCGCCCCGACGATCACGAACGACGGTGTCTCCATCGCCAAGGAGATCGACCTCGAGGACCCCTTCGAGAAGATCGGCGCCGAGCTCGTCAAGGAAGTCGCCAAGAAGACCGACGACGTCGCCGGTGACGGCACGACGACGGCCACGGTGCTCGCATGGGCCATGGTCCGCGAGGGTCTGCGCAACGTCGCGGCCGGCGCGAACCCGATGGTCCTGAAGGGCGGCATCCAGCAGGCCGTCGCCGCCGCGGTCGAGTCGATCAAGAGCCAGTCGAAGAAGGTCGACACCGACCCGGCTGCGATCGCCAACGTCGCCGCGATCTCCGCGGCCGACAAGGAGATCGGCTCGATGATCGCCGAGGCGCTCGAGAAGGTCGGCAAGGACGGCGTCATCACCGTCGAGGAGAGCCAGACCTTCGGCATGGAGCTCGACCTCGTCGAGGGCATGCGCTTCGACAAGGGCTACATCTCCCCGTACTTCGTCACCGACCCCGACCGCATGGAAGCCGTCCTCGACGACGCGCTCCTGCTGTTCGTGTCGAACAAGATCAGCGCGGTCAAGGACCTCCTGCCCGTGCTCGAGAAGGTCATGCAGTCGGGCAAGCCGCTCGCGATCATCTCCGAGGACGTCGAGGGCGAGGCGCTCGCGACGCTCGTCGTCAACAAGATCCGCGGCACGTTCAAGTCGGTCGCCATCAAGGCCCCCGGCTTCGGCGAGCGCCGCAAGGCGATGCTCCAGGACATGGCGATCCTCACCGGCGGCCAGGTGGTCTCCGAGGAGATCGGCCTGAAGCTCGAGAACATCGGGCTCGAGCTGCTCGGCAAGGCCCGCAAGGTCGTCGTCACCAAGGACGAGACGACGATCGTCGAGGGCTCGGGCGCCAAGGGTGACGTCCAGGGACGCATCCAGCAGATCCGCAACGAGATCGACAACACCGACTCCGACTACGACCGGGAGAAGCTCCAGGAGCGTCTCGCCAAGTTGTCCGGCGGCGTCGCGATCATCAAGGTCGGCGCGGCCACCGAGGTGGAGCTCAAGGAGAAGAAGCACCGCATCGAAGACGCGGTGCAGACCACCAAGGCAGCCGTGGAAGAGGGCGTCGTGCCCGGCGGCGGCGTCGCACTCGTACGTGCGCAGGCCAAGGTGCTCGAGCTCGCGGCGACCCTCGAGGGTGACACGGCGACCGGTGCGAAGATGGTCGCCCGTGCGCTCGAAGAGCCGTTGAAGCAGATCGCGGTCAACGCCGGCATGGAGGGCGGTGTGATCGTCGAGAAGGTGAAGAACCTGAAGGGCGCGCACGGCCTGAACGCGGCGACCGGCGAGTACGAGGACCTCGTGAAGGCCGGCGTCATCGACGCCGCGAAGGTGACGCGCTCCGCGCTGCAAAACGCTGCCTCGATCGCGGCGCTGTTCCTCACCACCGAGGCGGTCGTGGCCGACAAGCCCGAAGAGAAGGGTGCCGGCATGCCCGGTGGCGGCATGCCCGGTGGCGGCATGGGAGACATGGACTTCTAGTCCCGGTCCACGCAGTCTAAGGGGCGCCCTCCGGGGCGCCCCTTTTGCGTTGCCGAGCGGTCCGCGAGGCAGGCGCCAGGCCGGTTCACCACTCTGAGTGAGATTCCGCGGCCCGGCCCGGGTACGATCCCGGGAGGACGTCGGGGGGCCACGGAGGGTTGGGATGAAGGTGTCGCGCCTGGTGCGCCCGTGGAGGGCGCGTCCGTTGTCGCTCGCGCTCGCATGTGCGGTGGTCGTGGCCGGTTGCGGCGGCAACGACTTCGCGCGGCGTTCCACCACGCCCGGCGCGAAAGTGACCTCCGTGCCGACGTCGGTTTTCGTGCGCAACCCCGCGCTGCGCGCGCAGCTCACGAGTGCGGCCGCGCGCACCGAGGCGAAGCAGACGGCTCGTACCTCGATCTCGGTGACGTTGACCGGACTCGGCAAGGACGCGCTCTCGAGCGGAGCGTTCGACGTCGCCGGTACGGGCGTCGTCGACTTCCGCAATGGGAACGCCGACGTGTCGGTCAGCATCCCCGCATTCGACGGTCACGGCGAGGGCACGATCGAGCAGCGGATCGTGGGCGGCGTCGTCTACACCCGGCTGCCCCGGGCCGAGCTCGCCCGGGCCGGGTTGCCCGCGTCGGTCCTGTGGCTCAGCCTCGACCCGGCCCGGGCGAACCCGACCGATCCGGCCGCGCTCTCCCAGGCGCAGGTGAGTCCGGCCGCGCAGCTCGCGTTCCTCGCCGCGGCCTCGACCGACGTGCGCGCCCTCGGACCCGATCCCGTGCGTGGGGTCCCGGCGACGCATTACGCGGCCACCATCGAGCCGGCCGGCATCACGGGGGCGGTCCGGGCCCGGCTGGCACCGCTCGCGGCGGCGATCGGCGGCCGCCGCATCGCGGTCGACGTCTGGCTCGACGTGACGGGTACGGCCCGGCGCGTCGTGGTCTCCGTCCCGCTCGCGGCGCGGTCGGGCGTGGGCGGACTCGACCGCCTCGGCCCCGATGCCATGATGCGGATCCAGGCCGACTTCTTCGCCTTCGGTACGCCGGCGCGTGTGGTGGCTCCGCCCCCGGCGCAGGTCCGGGCCTACACGACGATCCGGCTCGACCGGGCCGCCGGGTAGCCCTGCGGTCACCCGGAAAGGGGCGCGCTCAGGCGGGCGACGCCGGCGACCGATACTCCGGAGGGTGACGACGAAGCGTTCCCTCGCGGGCTCGGCCGTGTGCACGGTCCTCGCGCTCGCCCTCGCCGGCTGTGGGGCACAACCGTTCCCCACGTCGGCGACGCGCCCCGCCGGTGTTCCGGTGACGACTCCGGCCGCGACACCGGCGACGTTGCAGGCCCGCCTGCTCGCCTCGGTGCAGCGCGCGACCGCCGCGCAGACGGCGCGGATCGCGTTGAACATGTCGGCCTCGGACGGTCAGGGTGACGACACGACGATGTCGGGCACGGGCGTCATCGACATGACCGCGATGAAGATGGACTTCAACCTGCAAGAGGACAGCGGTGACGGACCGGATTCGGCCGAGCTGCGCATCGTCGGCCGGACCGCGTACCTCGACACCAACGGCACGTGGACTGCGACGCCGCTCGGCGTCGGCCCCAGCACGACCGCGGTGCCGGACCCGACCAGCTACCTCGATTTCCTGCAGGGCATTTCCAGCGACGTGCGGGTCGAGGGGCGCGAGGTCGTGCGGGGCGACGAGACGACCCGCTACGGCGCGACGATCGACCTCGGGCGGGCGCTCGCGGGCAAGACCGCCAACGCGACGCAGCGCGGATTGGTCCAGAGCGTGCTGTCGCTGCTCGGGAACCTCCACATGCCCGTCACGGTCTGGGTCGACGACGCCGGTCGCCTCCGCAAGTTGCAGCTGACCATGGATCTCGGGTCCGTGGCCGGCACGGGGCTCACGCCGGACGTGGCCCCGAAGGTCGAAGTGAGCATGGAGTTCTACGACTTCGGTGTGCCCGTGCACGTGGACGTCCCCACCGGCGCGGTCAGTCCGGTGGCGATTGCCGAATACCGGGCGACGCAGGCCGACCTCCGGAACGCGCTCACGGCGGAGAAGACGATCTACACCGACAACGAGCAGTACTCGGCCGACCCCGCCACCATGAAGCAGATCGAGCCGACGCTCGACTGGGGCGGCAAGCTCTCCGTGGTCGTCGGCGAACCCGGCGCGGCGGGCCAGGTGGTCTGCCTCGCGGAGCGGTCGAAGGCCGGCCCCATGTTCGCGCTCGCCGACGTGGCGTCCGGGACGTACGCCGGAACCTTCTACGGCAAGGCCGGGTGTCCGGCGGTGGTGACCGCGGCGCGCGTTTCGACCCTCGGCTCCCGTTGGTAGGCGGGTACGCTCGACCGCGTGGATCGCGTGACACCGTCGGTGGGTTGGGGTGTGCTGCACCTCTACTACCGCGTCGACCGCGAGCGCGCCGACGCTGACGCCGGCGCGGCCAAGCACGTCGGCGACGCGTTCGCGGCGCTCGAGGCCGATGGCCATCAGGCGCTGGCGCTCGCCATGCTCGGCCACAAGGCCGACCTCGGTGTGATCGCGCTCGGCCCCGACCTCGCCCGCCTGCAGCGGTTCCAGAACGAGCTCCTCGCCGCCCCGCTCGTGCCGGTCTATTCGTACGTGTCGCTCACCGAACAGTCCGAGTACGGCGCCACCGAGGACGACGAGCGGGCCCGCCTCGCCCGCGAGGACGGTGTCACCGGCGCCGAGCTCGAGGCGGGCCTCGCGGTCTGGCGCGACCGCATCGAGCACTACCGCGAGAACCGCGTGCACCCGAACCTGCCCGCGAAGCAGAGCTGCTGCTTCTACCCGATGTCGAAGCGACGCGCGGCGGGCGCGAACTGGTACGAGCTGCCGTTCGAGGAGCGCAAGGAGCTCATGGCCGGCCACGCCCGCGTCGGGCGCACGTACGCGGGGCGCGTGCTGCAGCTGATCACCGGCTCGACCGGGATCGACGACTGGGAATGGGGGGTCACGCTCCTCGCCGACGACCCCGCGGCCCTGAAGGAGATCGTCTACGAGATGCGCTTCGACCCGGTGTCGGCGCGCTACGCCGACTTCGGCCCGTTCTTCACCGGGCTCGTGCTCGAGCCCGCCGACGCGTGCGCGCGGGTCGGCCTGGGCTCGGGAGAAGGTGTTCGATGACGCCGCCGCACGACGCGATCCGGCTGTTCGTCTCGATCCCCGAAGCCCTCGTCGAACGGCCGATGATCTACGAGATGATCAAGCGCTTCGACGTGGTGCCGAGCATCCGGCGGGCGAACGTCGAAGCGCACTCGGCGTGGGTCATCCTCGAGCTCTCCGGCCCGAAGGAAGCGCGCGATCAGTCGGTCGCGTACCTCGAAGAGCTCGGGTGCACGGTCAATCGCATGGAAGGCGATGTGGTCGCGGGCTGATCGTGCCCGCGCGTCGTGCTCAGTCCGCGATGACCTCCCACATCGCGAACGTCACGTACTCGACGCCGTCCCGGACCTCGGTGCGGCCCGCCCGCCGCAACTCGGCGACGCACGCCTGCGCGGCCTCGAAGCCGAGGATGCGCTTGAAGTCGGCGACCGCGACGAGGAGCGGACCGTCGGCGTCACCGTCGCGCAGCACCGCGTCGACTTCGAGCACCGGCCGGGCCGGCTCCCGCGGGTCGGTGCACGCGCAGTGGTAGACGACCCGCTCGAAGACCGACAACGCCCGCAGCCGCACGCGACGATGTTGGCCGATGCCGACCGCTGACGACGACCGCGACGGCGCCGCGCTGTTGACCGAGGGCGCCGCCCGCCTCCTCGACGGCGTCGCCCGGCTGGGCGCGACCTGGGTCGTACGCGCGGTCGCCGGCCTGCTGGATGCCTGGGGCGGGCTCGACGCGCCGGCCCGCGTGGAGGCGCTCGCGGCCGCGACCGCAGCCGGGGAACAGGCCGCGGCCCGCGTCGCGGGCGAGCTCCGAGCGCTGTTCGCCCTCGATCCCGCGGCCCAGCGGGCCACGCCCCTCGAGATCATCCGCACCCTGCGGCGCGAGGCGACCGCGGTGCTGCGCGCAGCGGGCGTCCCCGAGGTCGTCCGGGACGAGTTCGAGGTCCGCGCCTTCCCCGACGACGTCTACGGGATCGTCCTGCGGACCCCGGCCGAGCTCGGCGACGAAGACCTCGGTGGCGCCCTCCTCGCCTGGGGCCTCGGGAAGGCGAAGATCCTCCGGTCCCGGCTCCGAGCCGACACGGACTGAAACAGAGCTGTAACAATCGGTCCTCGGCAGGGAAACGCGTCCCCGTCAGGCTGGGACCAAGCTACGAGGAGTGGCGACGAATTGAGAATCGATGCCGGCGATACCGCGTGGGTGATCGTTGCAGCCGCGCTCGTCATGTTCATGACACCGGGGCTCGCGTTCTTCTACGCCGGGATGGTTCGGGCCCGGAACGTGCTGGCGATGCTCATGCAGAACTTCTTCTGCCTGGGTCTCGTGAGCGTGCTCTGGGCGGTCATCGTGTATTCGATCGCCTTCGGCGGCACGAGCAAGTGGATCGGAAACTTCGACTTCGCATGGATGGGTCACTTCAACACCGCGCCGCACGCTCTGGCGCTCACGATCCCGCCGTCGCTGTACATGGCGTACCAGTTGATGTTCGCGGTGATCACGCCCGCGTTGATCACGGGTGCGATCGCGGACCGGGTGCGTTTCGGCGCGTGGGCGCTGTTCGTCGGCATCTGGGTGGTCGTGGTCTACGCGCCGATCGCGCACTGGGTCTTCGCGCCTGCGGGCTGGCTGGCCCGGCGGGGCGCGCTCGACTTCGCCGGGGGCACGGTCGTGCACGTCAATGCCGGGATCGCGGCGCTGGCCGTCGTGCTCGTGATCGGCCGCCGGCGCGGATGGCCCCATTCGCCGATGCCGCCGCACTCGCTGCCGCTCACGCTTCTCGGCACCGGGATCCTCTGGTTCGGATGGTTCGGCTTCAACGCCGGCTCGGCGTTGCGGGCCGACGGCCTGGCGGTCCAGGCGCTCGTCAACACGCACATGGCGGCCGCCGCCGCGATGCTCGGCTGGGTCGTGGCCGAACGCTTCCATTCCGGGCGGGCGACGATCCTCGGCGCGGCCTCGGGCGCGGTCGCCGGGCTGGTTGCGATCACGCCCTGCGCGGGCTTCGTCGGCGGGATGTCGCCGATCGCGATCGGCGCCATCACCGGCGTGGTCTGTTACGCGGCGGTGAACCTGAAGTTCAAGCTCGGCTTCGACGACGCGCTCGACGTGGTGGGCGTGCACCTCGTGGGCGGGATCCTCGGGTCGTTGCTCCTCGGCTTCTTTGCCGACAAGGCGGTGAACGGCGCGGGCCGCAACGGCGTGTTCGTGCACGGGGGCGGCTTCGGGCTCCTCGGCGAGCAGTTCCTGGCGGTCGCGGCGACCCTCGTGTACTCCTTCGTGGTGACCTACACGATCGCGTGGGCGATCCACCGGTTCGTCCCGGGCGGTCTGCGGGTCGACGAGGAGGCGGAGGACGTCGGACTCGACCTGCGCGAGCATTCCGAGGTTGCATACTCGTTCGCGGAGCGTTGATCGCGCGGAGCCACCCGGTTCCGATCGCGGCCGGACGGAATCACCCGCGTGTGCGGGTAGGGGAGTGACACGTGAAACTCGTCGTGGCGATCGTCAAGCCGTTCAAGGTCGACGACGTGAAGTCGGCCGTGCAGGAATTCGGGGTCAAGGGCCTGACGATGACCGAGGTCCAGGGCTTCGGCCGTCAGCGCGGGCACACGGAGGTGTACCGGGGCGCGGAGTACAAGATCGACTTCGTTCCGAAGGTCAAGCTCGAGGTCCTGGTCGACGACGCCGACGCGTCCGCCGTCGCGCAGAAGATCATCGATGCCGCTCGCACCGGGAAGATCGGCGACGGCAAGGTCTGGATCCTGCCGGTCGACGGCGTGATCCGCATCCGAACCGGGGAAGCGGGTCCTGACGCGCTCTAGCTCGGGTTCCGAACTGGTCTCGGCGCGCCTGCGCGAGGCGCGCGCCGTCCTGATCGCCGACCGGTCGTTACGAGGACGCGCGTTCGGTGCCGCACTCGCCGACGCCGTCGACGCGGCGTTGGGCGAGGCCTTCGCCGATCTCTCGGGGGCGGGTGAGGTCGCGCTCGTCGCGCTCGGGTCGTACGGCCGCCGTGAGCTGTGTCCCGGTTCGGATGTCGACGTGTTGTTGGTCCACAACCTGCGGGGCCGTCGCAGTGCCGACACCGTGAAGCAGATGACCGAGCAACTCTGGTATCCGCTCTGGGATGCCGGGTTCGTGACCGGTCACGGCGCGCGCACGGTCAAGGAGTCGATCGCACTCGCGACCGAGGACCTCGACGCGTCGACCGCGCTGCTCGACGTGCGGCTGATCGCGGGGGCGCCCGAGCTCGCGGTCGAGTTGGAACGCAAGGCCCGGGAGCTCGCGGCGCGGCGCCGGGCGAAGATCCTGCCGGTGATCGCGGACGCGGTCGATCTCCGCCGGCTCCGCCCGGGCGCGATCGCGGAGATGTTGGAACCCGACCTGAAGGAGGGTGCGGGTGGTCTGCGCGACGTGCAGTCGCTCGACTGGGGCGGTTGGGCGCTCGGACCGCCCGGCGGATGCGCGACGCTGCTCGACGTCGGTTTCCTGACCGGGGCCGACCTCGCCCGCGTCGAGGCCGGGCGCGAGCTGCTCCTGGACATCCGGGTGGCGCTGCAACGCGTCACCGGCTCGCGTTCGGACCGCCTCGCGTTGCAGGAGCAGGACGCGGTCGCCGAACAGCTCGGCTTCGCCTCCGCCGACGCGCTCGTGCACGATCTCGCGAGCACGTCGCGCGAGATCGCGTGGATCGCAGGCGACGTCTGGTCACGGATCCGCGACCAGGTCGACCGCGCCGGTGCGAAGAACGCACAGTCCGATCGCGCGCTGGCCGAAGGTGTCTGGCTGCGAGACGGCCGCGTCCACATCGACGTCGACCCCGACGGTTCGGTGCCGCCGCTGCGGACGCTCGAGGCGGCCTGCGCATCGGCCGAGCTGGTGGTGCCGTTCGACCGCACGTCGTTGACGCGTCTGCAGGCGACGGGTGAGCCGACCTGGGACGTGTGGCAGCGGGCCGGCTTCGTCCGGCTCCTGCGTTCCGGTGCGAACGCCGTCCCCGTCTTCGAGGCGCTCGACCACGAAGGTGTCCTCGCGCGATTGCTCCCCGAGTGGGCGCACGTGCGCTCGCGCCCGCAGCGGAACGCGTACCACCGGTTCACCGTCGACCGGCACCTGCTCGAAGCGGTCGCGCAGTGCGCGCGGCTCCTCGATGCGGGCGAGGTCCGTCGCGAGCCGGGTCACGAGGTCTACGTCGAGGCGGTCGTCGCGAGCCGCGTGCCGCCGCCCCGAACTGCTGTTGCTGGGCGCGCTGCTCCACGACATCGCCAAGGGCATGCCCGGCGACCATGCGGAGGTCGGCGAGCACACCGCCGAACAAGTGGTACGGCGCATGGGGTTCGACAGCGAAGCCCGGGAGATCCTGCCGTGGCTCGTGCGCAATCACCTCCTCATGGCGGAGGTCGCGACCCGCCGCGATCTCTCCGACGCGTCGGTCGCCGACAACGTCGCGGCCGCGTGCGCCGGTGACGCCGAACGGCTGCGGCTGCTGTACCTGCTCACGATCGGCGACTCGCGCGCGACCGGTCCGGCCGCGTGGAGCCCGTCGAAAGCCGCGCTCGTGCGCGACCTCTTCGTGAAGGCGGCCGCCGCGATCGAGCGCGGTGAAGCGAAGGTCGTCGCCGCCGACCGCCGCGTCGCGCTGCAGGAGCTGCTCGGCGCGGAGCGCGCCCGTGCCTTCCTCGACCGCCTGCCGGAGGAGTACGTGCTCGCGTTCGACGTCCCCACGATGGCGACGCACGAAGCGATGCTGCAGGACTCGCCGTCCATCCGCTGCGAGCTCGTCGACGGCGGGCACGTCGCGGTGACCGTGGTGGCCGCCGACCGGCGCGGTCTGCTCGTCACGCTCGCGGGCGCGCTCACCGTGTGCGGGCTCGACGTGCTGGAAGCGAGCCTGTTCGGAACCACCGACGGTCTCGCGCTGGACGTCTTCCGTGGCGCCGACCCGTTCGGCCGCGTCGCCGACGACGACGGCGCGCGCGTCGCGCAGACGATCGAACGGGCGCTCGCGGGCGAGATCGATCTCGCGACCCGCGTCGACGAGCGCCGGCGCGCGTACGCGGGGATCGCGGCCCGGACGGAACCCGACTTCCGGGTGGACGTCGACTCCGACGAGTCGGAGACGGACACGGTGGTGGAGGTGCACGCCGACGACGACATCGGGCTGCTGTACCGCCTGGCCTCGGTCTTCGCGGATCTCGCGCTCGACGTGCGCGTCGCGAAGGTCGCGACCCTCGGTCAGCGCGTGGTCGACGTCTTCTACGTGCGGGACGCCGAGGCGCGCAAGATCGACGACCCGGCCGCGGTCGAGCGGCTGCGGGCAACGCTCGTCGAACGGATGACTGGCTAGGGTCCGTCCGTATGAGCACGCCGGGCTTTTCCGATTCCGCGGCCGACATGTTGCGGTGGGCCGAGACGTTGGCGGGCATCGCCCGCACCGGGCTCGGCTTCACGCAGAGCCTCTACGAGCGCGAACGCTTCGAGGAGGTGCTCAAGGTCGCGGCCGACATCCGCGCCGCCGCCGTGGACGAGGCCGAATCCGAAGTGCTGTTCGACGAGTGGTTGAGCACCGTCGGCGAGGGGGTCGCGGGATACGTGACGCCGAAGGTGGCGGTCGCGGCGGTCGTCGGCAACGACCGCGGTGAGATCCTGCTGACCCAGCGCGCCGATTCCGGTTGGTGGTTGTATCCCGTCGGTTGGGCCGACGTCGGCTATTCGCCGTCGGAGATCGCGATGAAGGAGGTGCAGGAGGAGACCGGCATCGAATGCGAACCGGTCTCGCTCATCGCCGTCCTCGACGGTCTCCGCCTCGGCTTCGCGCGGGTGCCGATGTACTCGCTGGTGTTCCACTGCCGGATGACGGGCGGCGAGTTGCAGGGCCACCCGCTCGAGACGAGCGCGGTCGGCTTCTTCGCGCGCGACGCGATGCCGCAACCGCTCGCGGGCGCGCACCGTTGGCTCGACCTCGCGTTCCGGGCCATCGACGGCGAGCTCGTCGACACCTGGTACGACCCGCCGCGCACACCCACCTGGCGGGGCGAGGCCTGACGCCCGGTTACGACGCCCGGTTACGACGTCAGCTGGTCGATCAGGAGCGCGACGATCGAAACGCGGCCTCCGGCGCGTTCCCACGCGTCGCCGATCGCTTCGTGGTCGACGAGCCCGGTGCGGTCGGGCGCCAGTTCGATGGCGGTCGTCGTGACGTTCGCGAGGCGCGCCGGCTCGATCTCGTCGCCGTATGCCGGGAACGCCTCGAGCCCGTCCCAGAGTCCGGTCAACGGTCGCACCTCGTTCCCCAACTGCAACGCCTGCGGGTCGGCGCCCTGGGTCAGCTGCGCGACCACGCTCTCCCAGATGTCGTAGTGCGAGCACCCGTCGGGCGGGCGGTAGCCGGACACCGGATGCAGGCGGAATTCGAGGATCAACGCGTCGTCGGGCGCGGCGTCGGGCGCGGCGCCGGAGCCGGCGTCGGACGCGGCGCTCGCCGGGCTCGTCTCCGACGAGCCACGTCTGCGAGCCGTTCACGTAGCTGTCGACCGGCGGCCCCAGGTGCTCTTCGAGCGCCAGTACCAGCTCGGGCGAGATCTTCCATACCGCGGTGGGAACGAGTTGCACCCCGTAGACCGTAGCGACCGTGCGCCCTACGATCGCCCGAGATGAGCCAATACGACCGCCTCTCCGCACTCGACGCGAGCTTCCTCCACCTGGAGCGGCCCGAGTACCCGATGCACGTCGGCGCGGTCAGCATCCTGGAGGGCGCGCCGTTCTTCGGGCCCGACGGACGCTTCCGGATCGACGACGCCCGCGATCTCGTGACCTCGCGTCTGCATCTCCTGCCCCGGTTCCGGCGCCGGCTCATGAGCGTTCCCTACGAGCAGGGCCGGCCCATCTGGGTCGACGACGACCGGTTCGACATCACGTACCACGTTCGTCACACCGCGCTGCCCCGGCCCGGATCATGGGAGCAACTGGTGGCGCTGACGACGCGGGTGCAGGAGGGGCTCCTCGACCGCGAGCACCCGCTGTGGGAGATCTGGTTGGTCGAAGGGTTGCAGGGCGGCAACGTCGCGCTCATCCAAAAGACGCACCATGCGTTGATCGACGGCGTTTCCGGTGTCGACGTCGCGACGCTGTTGCTCGACGTGAGTCCCGACTTCGTCGAGCCCGTCATCACGGAGTGGACGCCCACCCCCGCACCGAGCGCGTCGCAACTGTTGCTCGACACGCTGCACGAGCGGATCACCGAGCCCGCGGAGATGCTGCGTTCGGTCCGGTCGGTGCTGCGCGGCCCGCGCCGCGCAGTCGAGCGCGCCCGCGACCTGACCCAGTCGTTGAGCACGATGGTCACGCGCGACGCGATCGCGCCCCGCACGTCGATCAACGCGCACACCGGCCGGCACCGGCGCCTCTCGGTCGTGCGGGTTCCGCTCGCCGACGTGAAGGAGATCCGCCGGGGTCTCGGCGGGACCGTGAACGACGTCGTGCTGACGGGAGTGGCGGGCGGTCTGCGCCGGTTGTTCCTCCACCGGGCCGACGACACCGAAGATCTGCAACTGCGGGTGCTCTGCCCGGTGTCGGTGCGATCCGACGACCAACGCGGCTCGCTCGGCAACAAGGTCTCGGCGATGTTCGTCAACCTGCCGGTCGACAACCGGCCCGTCGTCGAACGCCTCCACGCGATCTCCGCGCAGACCGCGGACCTGAAGGAACGCAGGCAGGCCGTCGGGGCCGAGATGCTGCTCGGCATGACCGACTACGTCGCGCCGACCCTCATGAGCCTCGCCGCGCGGGCCGCGCACCGCCAGCCGTTCTTCAACCTGATCGTCACGAACGTTCCCGGCCCGCAACTGCCGCTCTACATGATGGGTGCGCGGCTGGTCGAGGCGTTCCCGATCGTGCCGCTCACGCGGAACCTGACCATCGTCGTCGGCATCTTGTCGTACGACGGGACACTGCACTTCGGGTTGTGGGGCGATCGCGACGCGGCGCCCGACATCGAGGTGTTGGCGGGCGGTGTCGACGACGCGTTCTCGGAGTTGTTGAAGATCGCACAGGAGCGGGGGTAGCGGTGACCGAGGTCTGGGAACGCGACGCGTGGGAGCTGGCCGACTCGGTCCGGCGGGGCGAGCAGCGCGCCGTCGACCTCCTCGACGTCTTCGTGGAGCGGGTCGAGAAGCTGAACCCGGAGCTCAACGCGTTCTGTTATCTCGACCTCGAAGGCGCGCGCGCACGCGCCGCCGCGATCGACGCGGCCGTCGCGCGCGGTGAGGATCCGGGGCCCTGGGCGGGCGTGCCGATGGGCGTGAAGGAGCTCGTCTCGGTGAAGGGCTGGCCCGACACGCACGCGTCGTTGCTCTTCCGCGACGCGGTCGGCACGCACGACGAAACCGAACCGGCCCGGCTGAAGGCGGCGGGCGCCGTCCTCGTCGGCCTCACGACGTCGCCCGAGTTCGGTTCCACCAACTGGACGCGCACGTATCTGCACGGGACGACCCGCAACCCGTGGAACCCGGAACGCACGCCCGGTGGGTCGTCCGGGGGCTCGGCGGCCGCGGTCTCGTCGGGGATGATGCCGATCTGCACCGGCAGCGACGGCGGCGGTTCGATCCGCATCCCGTCGTCCTACAGCGGCCTGTTCGGCTTCAAGGTGAGCTTCGGCCGGGTCGGTTACGCCGGGAACTTCGACAGCGCGCTCACTTCGGTGCCGGGCCCGATGTGCCGGACGGTGCGCGACGCGGCGCGCTGACGTCGACGCGATCGCGGGTCCGACGAACAGCGACCCGACCTCGCTGCCCCGGCCGGCGCGTTCCTACGAGGACGCCGTCGTCTCGGGCGACGCGGCCGGGCAGCTGCGCGGGAAGCTCGCGGCGTGGTCGTCGACGCTCGGTTTCGCCGTCTGCGATCCCGAAGTCGAGGAGCTCACCTACGACGCCGCGCTCGCGTTGTGTGCCGACGCCGGCATCGAGCTCGTCGACGTCGACGTCGAGTTCCCGCGGCCGGGCGGCGCGTGGGGTTTGATCTCGTCGATCGACACCGCGGCCAACCATCTCGAAGCGGCCCGCGGGCGGTGGAACGACATCACGCCCGTCTCGCGTGCGGGCCTCGAAGCGGTCGACCGCCTCACCTCGGAACAGCTCATGCGATCGCTGCGCCGTCGCTTCGAGCTGCTCGCCGCGATCGGGCAGGTGTTCGACGAGGTCGACCTGTTGCTCACGCCGACCACCGCGACGACCGCGTTCGTCGCCGAGGGTCCGCCGCCGATGGAGATCGCGGGGCAGAAGGTCGGCGGCATGGGTTCGGTGCCGTACACGGCTCCGTTCAACATCTCGGGCATGCCCGGCGTGAGCATCCCCGTCGGGTGCTCGACCGAAGGCTTGCCCGTCGGCCTCCAGGTCGTCGCCCGGCGCGACGAGGAAGTGTCGGTGCTCGGCTGTGGCGCGGTCGCCGAAGCCAACCGGCCGTGGGTGAAGTTCGCGCCGCTCGCGTACTCCTGACCTGGCTCTTCTCCGGCGATTCGGCTCCTGCGGGCGGGCGATACCCTGCCGTCATGACCGACACCCAACCGCGCGCGCGTCCTCCCCGCCAGGAGCAGGAGCCCGCGTCGGAGGAGGTCACCGAGGTCGCGCCCGGCGTGTTGCGGATGCAGTTGCCGATCTGGATGCCCGGCCTCGGCCACGTCAACATGTACGGCCTCACCGACGACCGCGGCATCGCGGTGGTCGATCCGGGACTGCCCGGTCCGCAGTCGTGGAAGGCGCTGAAACAACGGCTGAAGACGGCGGGCTACCGCGTCAAGGACGTCCACACCGTCGTCGTCACGCACTCGCACCCGGACCACTTCGGCGGCGCCGGCCGGATCGCCCGCGAAGCCGGCGCGAAGTTGATCACGCACCACGCGTTCTCGACGTGGACGGTGAAGGGCCCGAGCCCGCAGCGCGCGCTCTCCGAAGGTGAGGCGCGCCGCGTCGAGATGGAAGCGGCCGCGTACGCGCAGACCGTCGACGTTCCCCCCGACGAGCTCCCGACGATCAACGATCCCGACGTCGTCCACGACGACACCGCGGAGACGGAGGCGACATCGAGCCCGTGGGGCGCGATCACGCCGTGGGGCACCACCAACCAGGGTCCGCCGCTGCGGCGCCGGATGATGATCAAGGCGCTGCGTCTGCTCTTCACGCCCCCTGAGCCGACGGACCGCGTCCACCACGGCGAGCGCATCCGGCTCGGTCGGCGCGACTGGTTCGTCGTGCACACGCCCGGCCACACCGTCGACCATCTCTGTTTGTGGGAGCCCGAGTCGGGCACCCTGCTGACCGGCGACCACGTGCTACCGTCGATCACGCCGCACGTCTCGGGCGTGCGCCGCGCCGACTCGCTCAAGTCGTACCTCGCGACGCTCGACCTGGTCGGGCGCCTCGAAGGCGTCGAGATCGGCCTGCCCGCGCACGGGCACCCGTTCCCCGACGTGAAGGGCCGCGTCGAGGCCATCAAGGAACATCACGCCGAGCGGATGGAACAACTCCGTGAGGTCGGGCTCGCGCTCGGCCCCGCGACGGTCGTCGCGCTGTCGCACGAGCTGTTCCCGAAACGACACTGGGGCACGATGGCGGAGAGCGAGACGTTCGCGCACCTGGAGCACCTCGCGCACGCGGGCGACGCGGAACGGTGGGAGGAGAACGGCATGCTGGTCTACCGCATGGAACCGACGGCGAGTTCCGCGTGAGCGCGACCGACACCGAGATCGCGAACGAGTCGGTCGATCTGCTGTCGCAGATGATCCGCAACGAATGCGTGAACGACGGCACGCCGGAGTCGGGTTTCGAGTCGCGCAGCTCCGAGCTCCTCGCGCAGTATCTCGGCGACACCGGGCTCGACCTCGAGCGCTATGTCGCGCAACCGGGACGCGAGAACCTCGTCGCCCGCATCGAAGGCACCGATCCGACCGCGCCGACCCTGCTGCTCATGGGGCACACCGACGTCGTGCCCGCGAATGCCGACGGGTGGCGTCGCGATCCGTTCGGCGGCGAGGTGATCGACGGCGAGGTGTGGGGCCGGGGCGCGGTCGACATGCTGAACCTCACCGCGACGATGGCGGTTGCCTTCCGTTCACTGGCCCGCTCCGGGTTCCGTCCGCGCGGCACGCTCGTCTACCTCGCGGTCGCCGACGAGGAGAACCTCGGTACGTGGGGCGCCGAGCATCTGCTCGACCACGAGCTCGACGCGGTGAAGGCCGACTACGTCGTGACCGAGGCGGGCGGGTTCCAGATGCCGACGCCGCGCGGCCCGCGCCTGCCGGTCATCGTCGGGGAGAAGGGCTCGTACTGGTGCCGCATCACGGTGCGGGGGACGCCCGGGCACGCGTCGCAACCGTTCCGGACCGACAACGCGCTCGTGACCGCGGCGGAGATCGTGCGCCGTCTGGCCGAGTACCGGCCGCCGACCCAGATCCACGACACGTGGCGCCGTTTCGTCGAGGGCGTCGACTTCGGACCGGAGTGGAACGCGCACCTGCTCGACGAGGCGACGCTCTCGGAGTTCTGCGAGGAGCTCCCGATCGGTCTGGCCCGCCAGGCCCACGCGTGCACCCACACCACGTTCGCGCCCACGGTGATCCACGGCGGGACGAAGACCAATGTCATTCCCGACGCGGTCGAGCTCGAGGTCGACATCCGGACCCTGCCCGGCCAACGCAGCACCGACATCCGTTCGATGCTCGAGGACGCGCTCGGCGACCTGATCGCGTGCACGGAGATCACGCCGTTCGACGAGAACGAGTCGACGTCGTCGCCCGCCGACACGCCCCTGTGGGACGCGATGGGCCGGGTCTCGTCCAACCTCGTCGCGGGTTCCGCGCTCGTCCCGTTCCTCACCGTCGGCGCCACCGACGCGCGGTTCTTCCGCCGCAACGGCTCGGTGGCCTACGGATTCGGGTTGTTCAGCCGCAAACTGTCCTTCGACGACTACGCGTCGATGTTCCACGGCAACGACGAACGGGTCGACATCGAGTCGCTCGTGCTCTCGACCCGTCTCTGGGAAGGTCTCGCGCACGACATCCTCGGCTGAAACGTCGCCGCCCGCGTGTGCGCGCGGCGGCGCTTCATTGCCGACGATCGTGGTCGCCCGCTACGGGTTCACCGTGATGGCGTGCGGGCGGTAATTGGCGAGGACGATTCCCGTGTGGTTGGCCAGCTCGGCGCAGGCCGCCGTGACGGTGGCGTGGAGATCCTGCGTTCCTCCGGCGTCGAGCTTGCGCCAGAACTTCCAGCTGCCGTCGGCCGCGACGGGACCGGTGTCACCGAAGCCGCCGCCGGCCTGGAACGTCACGAACACGGTGACGACGCGCCTGCCCTTCACCGGCGTGCCGTCGGGCCGGACGTCGGGGCAGGGGGTCTTGGAGGCGAATCGCACCGGGACGTTGTCGCTGATCGAGGGTGGGCTGACCCATTTGAGGTTGTGCGGTGGCTTGACCGTCGTGCCGACCGCACCCGCGCTCGGTATCGCCACGCCCGTGGCCGCCATGATCACGAACGCCGCCGTCGCGATCTTCGAAGCAAGGTGTCGCATCCTTTGTCCTCCCGATTCGGTTCCCTGGTCCCACTGGCGTGAGCCTGGCCTCATCCAGAACGTCTGACAAGGGCAAGAGGACTACACGAACCGGGACCAATGTGCACCAACTGTTGGTGGGGTGAGTGGTGCGGTGGGGGGAAGTGCGCCGGGTGACGGCGCCCGGTCACTCCTCGGGCTGGTCGCGCAGGTAGCGCTCGAAGTCCTCGGCGAGCGATTCGCCCGACGGGAACTCGTCCTCGTCGAACCAGTCCTCGTCCTCGGCGTCGTCCTCGGCGTCGACCGCGATCTCGTCGTCGGTCTCGAGCCAGCCGGGCGAGTCGTCGGCGGTGTCGAAACGTGCCTCCAACCGCTCGACGTACGACAGCACGTCGGGGTCGCCGGCGACGACCTCGGACACCGATCGTTCCCACGCGCTGGCGGCGATGTCGAGATCGGTGAGATCGAGCCCGAGGTCGAGGAGGTCGCCGAGCCGGTCGAGCAACGCGCGTGTCGCCTTCGGGTTCGGCGGTGTGGCGACGTAGTGCGGGACCGGTGCCCAGATCGACGCCGACGCGAAACCGGCGCGGCGCACGGCGTCGTGCAACACGCCGACGATGCCGGTCGGTCCCTCGTAACGCGAACGCTGCATCCCGAGTCGCGCCGCGAGCACTTCGTCGGTGGCGGATCCGGTGCACTTGATCGGGCGGGAGTGGGGCGTGTCGCCGAGCAACGCCCCGAGCGTGACGATCATCTCGCAGTTGGTCGTACGGGCGACGCCGATCACGTCGTCGCAGAACGATCGCCAACGCAGGTTGGGTTCCACGCCGGAGAGCAGCACGAGGTCGCGCCCGCCCCCCGGGAGCGACCCGGCGGACAGTGCGAGCGACGGCCAGTTCACGGTGCGCACGACCCCGTCGACGAGCTCGACGGTCGGCCGTGCCGCCTGGAAGTCGAGGTATTCCTCGATGTCGAGACTGGCGAACGGGCGCGCGTTCGCGACGCGGGCGAGCCAGCGCACCGCGTCGGAGGCCGAGTCGGCCGCGTCGTTCCAACCGGAGAACGCGGCGATCATCGCGGGCCGGCGCAACGTCGGCTCGAGGCTCCAACGAACGGTCACGAGGTCACCTTACGTCCCGCCCGCCTGCCCGATCCCGCGTCGGACGACGGGGTTACGCAACGTCCCGACGCCTTCGACGGTGATCTCCACGACGTCGCCGTCGACCAGCCAGCGGGGCGGTGTGCGGGCCGCACCGACGCCTGCGGGCGTGCCCGTGAGGATGACGTCGCCCGGTTCGAGCGTGCAGCCCTGACTGATCCACGCGATCAGATAGGGCACCGAGAAGACGAGCTGGGAGGTGTTCGACGACTGCAGCACTTCGCCGCTGACCCTCGTCTCGATCGCGAGACCGGCGGCGAGGTCGACCTCGTCGAGGGACACGACGTCCGGGCCGAGCGGGCAGAAGGTGTCGAACGACTTCGACCAGCTCCACTGCCCGGTCGTGTACTGGTGGTCGCGCGCGGAGACGTCGTGACCGACGGTCAGCCCCGCGACGACCTCGAGCGCGTCCTCTTCGCGGACGTCGCGCGCACGCTGTCCGATCACGACCGCGAGCTCACCCTCGTAGTCGGGTTGGTGGACGTGGGGCGGCACGACGATCGGTTCGCCGGGCGCGATGACCGAGCTCGGCGACTTCACGAACAGCGTCGGCGCCTCCGGCAGCGGGCGCCCCGTCTCGGCCGCGTGGTCGCGGTAGTTGAGGCCCACACCCCAGATCAGGCGCGGCCGCGTGACCGGCGACCTCACGCCAACGCTCCCACTTCGTGCAGTCGGGCCAATTCGGCGTCGTCGAGGCCGACCTCGCGGAAGACCTCGTCGGTGTGCTCGCCGATCCCGGGCGCGGCGCGCCGGATCTCGAGGCCCTTCCCGTCGAACTGCATCGGCGACGACGACAGGCGCGCCTTCGGATGACCGGGATGGTGCGGCATGTACCCGTTCGCGAGCACCTGCGGATCGGCGATCACCTCGACCGGCGAGGCGATGGCCGAGTAGATGGTGTCGTGGGCCGACAGGCGTTCCTTCAGGTCCGCGAGTGTCAGTGATCCGATCCTCGCGGTGATGATCGGGTGCAGCTCGGGCGCGCGTTCCATGCGCTGCGCCGCGGTCGCATAGTCGGGGTTGTCGAGGAGCTCCTCGAGCCCGAGCGCACGGCACGTCGGCTCCCAGTGCCGGTCGGGATCGAGCATGTTCAAGCTGATCCAGCGTTCGTCGGCCGTGCGGAACGATCCGACGAGCACACTGCTGAGGCTCTTGCCCGCGACGTGGCGCGGCGGCTCGACGCCGAGGATCGTGGTCGGGACCAGGTCGTTCGACAGCGTCCACACCGCCGCACCGAGCAACGACACGTCGACGACCGACGCTTCGCCGGTGCGTTCGCGCTTGAACAGCGCGGCCGCGACCCCGCCCGCGAGGTACGCACCGCTCGGCGCGTCACCGAGCGCGCCCCGGGGCTGCACCAGCTGACCGCCTTTGGGCGTGAGCATGTGCGCGAGACCGCCGCGCGCCCAGTAGGAGACCGCGTCGAAACCGCCCTGGTCGGCGTCCGGACCCTCGAGTCCCTGACCGGAGCCGATCGCGTACACACACCGCGGGTCGACCGCCCAGATGTCGTCGGGATCGAGCGAGAGCTTCGTGCGCGCCGACGGCAGGAAGTTCGTGATGAACACGTCCGCCCATGCGATCAACCGGTCCAGCGCGGCGCGGCCGTCGTCGTTGCGCAGATCGATCGCAACCCCGCGCTTGTTGCGGTTGAACTGTTCGAAGAGGAAGTTGAAGTCGCCGGTGTCGGTGACGAACCCCATCGCCATGATCTGGCGCAACGGGTCACCGGTCGGGCGCTCGACCTTGACGACGTCCGCGCCCCACTCGGCGAGGACCGCGGCGGCCGACGGCACGAATCCGTGCTCGGCCACCTCCAACACGTGCACACCGTCCATCACGCCCATGACGCATCCTTCGTTCGGCGGCGGTCTTGCGATTCAGGAACGCAGCGCGGTGATCGACGAGCGCGAGCACTGGTCGAGCGCGCCCTGCACCATGATCTCCACGAGCGATCCGATGTGGTCGAAGCCTTCGCCGACCGTCTTCCCCATCAGGAAGCGCGCGTGGATCCCTTCGAGGATGATCGCGAGCTTGTACGCGGCGAGCGCTTCGTAGAAGTCGAGCTGGCTGACGTCGCGTCCCGACTTCTGTGCGTAGCGCTCGACCACCGCGTCGCGCGGCAGGAACCCCGCCTCGGGCGAGATGGTCGCGCCGACGTTGCCGGTCTGCGCGTCGTCGCGCACGTAGTAGAGGAGGTAGAGCCCGAGGTCGGCGAGCGGGTCGCCGAGGGTCGCCATCTCCCAGTCGAGTACGGCGACGATCCGGCCCGGGTCGTCGGGGGCGAGCATCGTGTTGTCGAGGCGGTAGTCGCCGTGCACGATCGTCGGCGGTGGCGACACGGGGATCGCGGCTCGCAGGCGGCGTGCGAGCTCGTCGACGATCGGCAGCTCCCGCGTCTTGGAGCGTTCCCATTGCTCGCCCCAGCGCCGGACCTGCCGTTCGACGTAGCCGTCGGGGTGACCGAAGTCGGAGAGCCCGACCGCGTCGTAGTCGACCGCGTGGATCGCGACGAGCACGTCGATGAGCTCCTCGGAGCAACGGCGGGCGTCGTCGCGCGTGAGCGTGGCGATGTCGGCCCCCGTGCGCAGGATGTTCCCGTCGACGAGCTCCATCACGTAGAACGGCGCGTCGTTCACCGCGACGTCGTCGCAGAAGGCCTTGGTCTGCGGTACGGGGACCGCGGTGGGGGCGAGCGCGGTGAGAACCGCGTACTCGCGCGCCATGTCGTGCGCGGTCGGGAGGACGTGCCCGAGCGGCGGGCGGCGCAGGACCCACTGGTTCCCGGCGTCGCGGATCGCGTAGGTGAGATTGGAGCGCCCGCCGGAGATGAGCGACGCGGTGAGCGGACCGCCGGTCGCGCCTTCGACGTGCGTGGCGAACCACGGACGTAGACGTTCGAGGTCGACTCCCGGCGGCGTGTCCGTCACGGCCGGGAGGTTACATATGTGCGCGCTCAGGCGATGCGGGACTCGCGCGGTGCGACGGGTTCGCCGTTGCCGCGCGGGTAGCGGGCGACCCGGCCGACGGGCATGTCGACGCGGAATCCGGCCGCGGCGCGTTCCTCTTCGGACTCGGCGCCCCAGAACCCGTATTCGCGGTGCTGGCGGGCCCAGTCGCGGCACTCCTGCAACGCCGGGCAGGACCGGCACACCGTGCGGGCCTGCGACTCGCGCACGACGCGCGCCTCGGGGCGCTCGCCGGCGGGTGCGAAGAACAGGCGCGTCTGGCCCTCGCACGCGGCCTCCGCGGTCCACGTCAGTGGGCCGGTGAAAATGAAACTCGACATCATTTCTGCGGTCACGAGCTCCCCTTCACGACCGAGGGACTTCCGAGGATCCGACGGAGCTCGGGAGCCGGGCGGGGGGACGCCGGCTCCTCGAGCCCCTGTCGTACGTCCACTAGTGAACCCGATCACAAGACCATCTGTCAAAGGCGCTGAAACGATAGTATCAATCGCTGAAGGCGATGGATCGCCGGATGGAAGGTCCGGGGCGGGCCGTGGGATCCTCCCGGTCTCTTCGACCGCGGAACCGGCGCGGAAAAGGGCCGGATTGTCCGGGTCGCGCCGGACGCAAGGTCGGCCCGCCGAGGTCAGGAGACGACCGCCCATGGACGTGCGCCAGCTCGAAGCCCTGCTCGCGGTGGCCGAAGCGGGCAGCTTCACCACCGCCGCCGACGTCCTCCACACGGTCCAGTCGAACGTGTCCGAGCACGTGCGCCAGCTCGAGGCCGAGCTCGGTGTCCAGCTCCTCGTGCGCGGGCGGAGGGGGACGGTCCCGACCGAGTTCGGCGTGCGCGTGATCGAGCGGGCCCGGGCGATCCGCAGCGAGATCGAGGCCCTCCACAAGGACCTCTCGATGTTGCAGGGCTTGGAGACGGGTCACGCCACCCTCGGCGTCGTCGGAACCGTGAGCCGTCTGCTGGTCCCGATGGTCGTGGCCGAGATGCGTCGCACCGCCCCGGGACTCTCGCTGCGACTGACCGAAGGTGCCTCGGAGCGGCTCGCGGGCGAGGTGGCCGAACGTCAGCTCGCGAGCGCGGTCGTCACCGAGCCGGTGAGCGATCCGCGCCTGCACGTCGAGCACCTGCGGGACGAGGACCTCGTCGCGCTCGTACCCGTGGGGCTCCGACCCGACGCCCGCGAGCAGATCGCGTTGGCCGACCTCGTCTCGGAGACGTTGATCCTCCCGCCCGCGGGGAACCCGTTGCGCGACGAGGTCGAAACCGCGGCCCGCGCCGAGCGCGTCGAGATGCGCGTCCCGATCGAGGTCGAAGGTGTGCGGCTCATCGCCGACCTCGTCAGTGCGGGGGTCGGAGTGTCGATCCTGCCTGAGACCGCGGTGGCGCAGGACCATGTCGGCGTGCGCCAACTGCGTATCGCGCGCATGCCTCCGCGCCGGCTCGCCCTCGTGACCGCGCGCGGTGTCCAGCTGTCGCTGGCCGACCAGGCGGTGCACGACGCGGTGCGCCGGATCGTGCGCGACGAGCGCCTGCCGTCAGCCGGCAGACGCGATTGAAGGTTCGTCCGCCGCGGGCGCGAAGCGTGTGCCGATGACGGTCTGTTCACGCTCCAGGCCGATGATCTCGAGCCGGTCCACGCCCGGGAGCGCGCCGGCGGCCTCCTCCAGCCGGACGCGCGCGCCGCGCGGCCAGACGAGATCGGCCGAGCTCGCGGTCTCGTGCTCGACGTCACCTTGGAGCACGCCCGCGAAGAAGCTCAACGCGGACGGCAGTGACGGCGTGCGCATCACGACGCGGCGCAGGGTCCCGTGCCCGGTCGCGGGCGGTGGGTCCACCCACCAACGCGGGTGCGAGTTCGGCCCGTTCTCCGCGACGTAGTCGAGCAGCTCCTTGCGCGTCTCCGGGTGCCCGTGCGACTCCGCGAGCTGTACGACCGTCCCGTGCGCTTCGCGCGGCATGAGGAAGGCTTCCTTCCACTCGGGATCACGCATGTCGATGTTCACGGGGTTGAATCCCGCGCCGCGCACCCGCGCCAGCGCGTCGGTGAGGCTCGGCACCTTGAACGTCATGTGGTGCGGCCCGGCGCCGTGGCGAGCGACGAACCGGGCGAGGAAGTCGTTCTTGTCGGTCTCCCACGGTTCGAGCAACTCGACGGGCATGCCGTCGCCGTCGGGCGTTCCGAGCCACACCTGCATCGGCCGGAAGCCGATCGACTGCCCGCCGAAGATGATCGTCCCGCCGAGGTCGCCGGCCAGGAAACGGAGCGCGGGCGAGGTGTCGGCGGCGGCGAGCGCGATGTGGTCGAGGTCGTAGCGGTCGGTCACGAGCCGGGCAGGCTAGGCGACGGCGTCGGCCGACTCGGCCGGCCCGATCCGGAACGGGTCCGGCCGTCCCGCCCGCGTCGCCCAGTTCGCGAGGAACCACGCCACCGTGAGGACGGCCAGGCCGGCGAGCGCGTCGAGGATGTAGTGGTTCGCGGTGATCACGATGACGACGAACGTGAGTACCGGGTAGCACCACGCCAGCACGCGCTGGTACCGCCGCTTCAGACGCGGTGCCAGCGCGAGCGCGCACCACGTCGACCACGCGATGTGGACGCTCGGCATCGCCGCGAACTGGTTCGAGATCTTCGCCGCGCCGCCGGAGTCGAACGACCAGAACGCGGGGTCCTTCAACAGGGTGTCGACGAAGCCGAGTTGCGGGAACATCCGGGGCGGTGCCAACGGGTAGAAGGTGAAGCCGATCAGCGCGATGAGCGTCGCGATCGCGAGCGTGTTGCGAAAGCGCGGGTAGTCGTCGGAGTAACGCCGGTAGAGGAAGACGCCCGCGAAGATCGTGACGATGAAGTGGAACGAGCCGTAGTAGTAGTTCGAGAAGAGGATCAGCGGGCGGAAGTGCAACGCCCACTTCTGGAACGTCAGCTCGTGGAAGATTCCGAGGTGGTGCTCGAGCGACATGATCTGGTGCGCGTGATCGATCGCGTGCGGCGGGATGTGACCGTTGCCGCCGTGGATGTTCCGGATCGCGGAATACACGCCGTAGAAGGCGAGGATCGCGAGGAGCTCGGCCCACCAGTACAGGTAATGGCCGTCGGTGAGCACGCGTCCACCCCGGGCGCGCGGCTTGCGCTGCACGTCGGTGTTCACACGTGCTCCGGGGTGGTCGGGGAAGGGTGCGATCGGTTACCCACTGCGAACGCCGGCGCTCCGAGCATGCTGACGAGGATCATCGAGCCCCACCACAGGAGGCCCGCAGCACCCGCCTGCGCGTTACTGACGCCAAACGAGTGCAGAAACAGTACCAACGCGCCTTCGCGCACTCCGAGACCGCTGAACGAGATCGGGATCACCTGCAACATCAGGACTGCCGGGACGAAGGCGATCACGGCGGTGATCGGCACGGGAAGGTCGAGGGCGCGGAAGATCAGCCCGAACATCATCACCTGCGACGCCTGGAACATCAGTGTCGCGCCCAGCACCGGCCCGATGTGGCGCGGCTCCCGCCGCAACCGTTCGACGCCGAGGTGCACCGCGCCGATGAACCGGGCCCAGCTCTCCTTGTCGGCGAATCGGCCCGCGAGCCGGGGGTGGCCCGCGAGGAAGAGGATGAGGCCGAGGAACGCGACCGCCAGCCCGGCGACGAACAACGCGATCCACGCGTGCTCGTGATCGAGGAGCGACGGGCTCATTGCGAACCCGACGAACACGATCAGCGGGAGCCCGACGAAGCCGGTCAGTCGTTCGAGGACGACCGAACCGAACGACACCTCGGCGGAACCGACGGTGTTCGACGCCCGCGCGATACGGACGACGTCGCCGCCGATGGTCGACGGCAGCACGTTGCCGACGAGGAGACCGACGAGATAGTGCGAGAAGAGGGAGGGGAGCCGGATGCGCTGGTCGAAGAGGAGCAGGACCCGCTGCCAGCGGAACGCCGACAGGACGACCCCGACGAAGGCGGTGACGACCGTTGCCGCGAGCAGCGTCACGGTGAGCGCATGGTGTTCGTCGGGGATCGCGTCGTCGATGCCCGACGCCTTGGTCGCGAGGAGGGCGAGCAGGGCGGCGCTCACGACGAGGCGGAGCGCCAGCTTCGATTTCGGCCCGAAACGTCGACGGCCCGGGGCACCCTCCGTCATCGGTCCGATCCTATGTAGGAGAACGGGCAGGCGGGTGCGTGCTGGCGCGGGGCGGGTGGTTGCGGCGACCATGGTGTCCATGCGGATCACGACGAGCGACGGTGTGGGCCTCGAGGTCGACGTCGCGGGAACGGGCCCGGGGCTCCTTCTCGTGCACGGCTTCGGTGGGGCCAAGGAGGACTTCGCCGACCACGTGCCCGCGCTGGCCCGTGATCACACGGTCGTGGTGTTCGACCATCGGGGTCACGGCGCGAGCGACAAGCCGTCGGACCGGCAGGCCTATTCGATCGAACGGCTCGCGACGGACATCCTCGAAGTCGCCGATGCCTGCGGGCTCGAGCGGTTCCGGCTGTTGGGCCATTCGATGGGGGGCATGGTCGCCCGCCAGGTCCCGTTGCGGGCGCCGGAGCGCGTCGAGGCGCTCGTCATGATGGACACCTCCGCGGGGCCGATTCCCGGATTCGATCCCGGCCTCATGGACGCGGCGGCCGAGGTCGCGTTCACGCGCGGCAAGGACGCGCTGAAGGAGCTCCTCGACCTCGCCGAGGTGCTCGAGACGCCGGCGTACAAGCAGACACTCGCCGATCGCCCCGGCTACCAGGCGTTCCAGGACCGCAAGTGGGACGACCTCTCCGAGATCATGTGGGGCGCGATGGCCGTGGAGCTCGCGCACCAACCGGACGATCTGGCCGCGCTCTCGGCCGCGGCGCGCTTCCCGGTGCTCGTCCTCGTCGGCGCGCAGGACGCGCCGTTCGTCGCCGCGTCCCGCGAGATGGCCGCCGCGATCGAGGGCGCGCAGCTGGAGGTCGTCCCGGACGCCGGCCACTCACCCCAGTTCGAGAATCCCGAGGTGTGGATCGTCACGCTGACGCGTTTCCTCGCGTCGGTTCCGGCGCCGGCGAAGTAGCCGCCCGTGGACGCGCACGGCGGCCGGCTCGCAGTCGAGGTGTTGCGACAACACGACGTCGACACGATCTTCACGCTCTCGGGTGGGCACCTGTTCGTCTTGTACGACGGCGCGGTGCAGGCCGGGGTCAACCTCGTCGACGTGCGGCACGAGCAGACCGCGACGTTCGCGGCCGAGGGTTTCGCGAAGGTGACACGCCGGCTCGGTTGCGCGGCGCTGACCGCCGGACCCGGCGTCACCAACGGCGTGAGCGCGCTGACGGCGGCACGCATGAACGGTTCACCGCTCGTCGTACTCGCGGGCCGCGCGCCGCAGGCACGTTGGGGGCGGGGTTCGTTGCAGGAGCTCGACCACGTGCCGATCGTCGCGCCGGTGACGAAGACGGCCGCGACAGCGACGTCGGCCGCGTCGATCGTCGCGGAGGTCGACGCCGCGTGCCGCGCCGCGCGATCGCCGCACCGCGGGCCGACCTTCGTCGACATCCCGCTCGACGCCTTCGGCCCGGGTGCGGTCGACGTGCCGGTCGCGCCCGGCGACGAACAGTTCCGCGGTGAGGCGCCCGACCCGACCGCGGTGGCGCGGGTCGCCGCCCTCGTCGTCGATTCGGAACGGCCGGTTCTGGTCGCCGGCGGAGACGTGTACTGGGCCCACGCCGAGGGTCCGATGCGCACGTTCGCGGAGGCGGCGCGCGTGCCGGTCTTCGTGAACGGCATGGGTCGCGGCACGTTGCCCGCCGACCACGAGCTCGCGTTCTCGCGGGCCCGATCGGTCGCGTTGCAGGAGGCGGACCTCGTCCTGGTCGCGGGAACGCCGCTCGACTTCCGGCTCGGCTTCGGGCGCTTCGGTGCGGCGCGGGTCGTGCACCTCTGCGACGCCGCGTCCGAGGTTTCGGCGCAGGCCGAGCTCGAGGCCGCGACGGTCGGCGACCTCGCGGCGACGTTCGCGCAGTTGGCCGAATCCGGCGCGCCGCCGCGAGCGCACGACAACTGGATCGCGCGCCTGCGCGCGCACGAGGACGCCCAGCGGGCGGCGGAAGTGCCGGCGCTCGCGGCCGACGCGTTCCCGATCAAACCGACACGGATCTACGGCGAGCTCAAGGGCCGGCTCGATCGCGATGCGATCGTGATCGGCGACGGCGGTGACTTTGTGTCGTACGCGGGCAAGCTCGTCGAGAGCTTCGTCCCCGGGACGTTCCTCGATCCCGGTCCGTACGGCTGCCTCGGCATGGGTCCCGGCTACACGCTCGCGGCGGGCGTCGCCCGCCCGTTGCGCCAGGTGGTGCTCCTCCTCGGCGACGGTGCGATCGGGTTCGCGCTCGGCGACTTCGAGACCCTCGTGCGGCACGGCGTGAACGTGACCGCGATCGTCGGCAACAACGGCATCTGGGGTCTCGAGAAGCACCCGATGCAGGCGTTGTTCGGCTACGACGTCGTGGCGGAGCTTTCGCCCGGCATCCGCTACGACAAGGTGATCGAAGCCCTCGGCGGCCACGGAGAGCTGGTCGAGGAGCCGGGCGAGCTCGGACCGGCGCTCGACCGCGCGTTCGCGCATCCGGGTGTGTCGCTCGTGAACGTCCTCACCGATCCGGCCGACGCCTACCCGCGGTCGTCGAACCTCGCGTAGTCCGCGCTAGAGGTCGAGCGTCGGTGACGTGTCGGTGACGCCCGCCCGGCGCAACGCCTTCGCCTTCAGGCGGACGAGCACGTCGCGGGCGCGGCGCAGACGCGTTCGACCGCGGCGGCCGTCGCGTCGACGAGCTCGTCGGGTTCCACGACTTCGGCGACGAGATGCACCGCGAACGCCTCGCGCGCGTCGATGTCCCGGCCGCCGATCGTCAACTCCCGCGCGACCGCCCCGCCGACGACGTCGTGCAGCGGCCCGTAGACGACGTCGCCGAAGGTCCGTTCGGGATGCGCGAACCGGGCGGTGGTCGAAGCGATGCGCAGATCGCAGAGGACGGCGAGGTCGAAACCGCCCGCGAGCGCAGGACCGTTGATCGCGGCGATCGTCGGCAGCGGGAAGCGCAGCACCGTGTCGTGGTAGCGGTCGCTCGACGCCCAGAGTCGGCGGCTGAACGCGTCGTCCTCGGCGGCCTGCGTGAATTCCTTCAGGTCGAAACCGGCCGAGAAGACCGAACCGGCACCGGTGACCACGACGCACTTGACCGCGTCGTCGCGCGCGGCCGCGTCGAGCGCGTCGCTGATCTCGTCGCGCAGCGCGGTCGAGAGCGCGTTGCGTTTCTCGGGCCGGTTCAGCGTCAGTGTCACGTGCGCCTCGTGGCGCTCGATCAGGAGATCGCTCACAACTCGGAAAGGGCGCGTTCGATGAAACGATCGCGCACCACGACGACACGGGTGATCCGCCCGGCGGCGACGAGACCACGCGCGTCGGTGACCGACACGCGGAACGTCAGACGCCGGCCCTCGATGCCTTCGAGCGTGGCTTCCGCCGTCACCTCGGAGCCCACGGGCGTGGGTGAGAGATGGGCGAGTTGCACCTCGTATCCGACCGACGTCTTCTCGGGTCCGAGCTCACCGGCCAGTGCCTTTACGCTCGCCTGTTCGAGGAGAGCGACGAGGCGGGGAGTCGCGAGAACGGGCACGTCACCGCTGCCGATCGCAAGCGCGGTGTCGCCTTCTTCGACCTTGAGCGAGATCGACGCGGTGAGACCGGTCGCGAGCGCCATCCGCTTACCATAGGCACCCCGGTGCCGAATCGGCATGTTGGCGCGATCCGAAGATTTTCGAGGCGATCCATGACTGCTCCCATGATCGAACCCGACGTGCTGCAGGCGACGCTCGACCACGCGTTGAGCCACGGCGGCGATTTCGCCGAGGTCTTCGTCGAGGACCGGCGTTCGTCGAGCGGCCGGTTCGACGACGGGCGGATCGAGGAGCTCGTCTCCGGTCGCGACCGCGGGGCGGGGTTGCGCGTCGTGCGCGGCGAGACGACGGGCTTCGCGCACACGGCCGACCTGAGCCGCGCCGGTCTGCTCGAGGCGGCGCAGGCGGCCGCCGGTGCGGCCCGCGGCGGTGGAGGCGGTACGCGCACCGTCGCGCTCCAGGCCCGCGCGGAACACCCCGTCGACCCGGATCTGGTCCTCCCCGAGACGGTCGAGAAGCGCCGCAAGGTCGAGCTGCTCGCGCGGGCCGACGCCGCCGCCCGTGCGACGGGCAGTGCGGTCACGTCGGTGACCGCCTCCTACGCCGACGCACGGCGGCGCATCCTCGTCGCGAACTCCGACGGCCTGCTCGCCGACGACGACCGCGTCCGGACCCGCATGTCGGTGCAGTGCGTCGCGACGGGCGACACCGGTATGCAGACCGGGTACGAGGCGCCGGGACGCACGATGGGCTTCGAGCTCTTCGACGACGTCGCGCCCGAGGACGTCGGCCGCCGTGCCGCGCAGCGGGCGCTCACGCTCCTCGACGCGGTTCCCGCGCCGTCGGGTCGTATCCCCGTCGTGCTCAAGCGGGGCGCGGGCGGCGTGCTCTTCCACGAGGCGTGCGGCCACGGCCTCGAGGCTGACCACATCCTCAAGGACGCGTCCGTCTTCAAGGGGCAGATCGGCGCGATGGTCGCTTCGCCCCTCGTGACGCTCGTCGACGACGGCGGCTACGCGCGGGAGTGGGGCACGTTGGCGATCGACGACGAGGGCCACCCCGCGCAGCGCAACGTGTTGATCGAGAACGGGGTCCTCACCGACTACATGTGGGACGTCGTGCGCGCCCGCAAGGAGGGCCGCGCGCCGAGCGGGAACGGGCGACGCGAGAGCTACCGCCACCTCCCGATGCCGCGCATGACGAACACGTTCCTGCTCGAAGGCGAGTCCGACCCGGACGACATCGTCCGCAGCGTCGACTTCGGGATCTACTGCGTGCAACTCGGCGGCGGCCAGGTCGATCCCGCGACGGGCGACTTCGTCTTCGGTGTGACCGAGGCGTATCTCATCGAGAAGGGCGAGATCACCAAGCCGATCCGGGCCGCGCAGCTCATCGGCAACGGTCCCGATGTCCTGCGCATGGTCGACGCGGTCGGCAACGACTTCGACACGTGGACGGGTATGTGCGGGAAGCAGGGCCAGAGCGTGCCCGTGTCGTCGGGCCAGCCGACCGTGCTGGTGCGCGAGCTGACCGTCGGCGGGACGGCGGCGTGAGTCAGGTCGACCTTCTCGAGATCGCGCGCGGGGTCGCGTCGGCGGCCCGCGACGGTGAACAGGTCGAGGCGTACGTCGTGCGCACGCGCGACACCGACGTCGAGGTCTTCGACGGCGAGGTCGAGTCGCTGACGACCGCGAGCGTCGAGGGCATCGGCATCCGCGTCATCGCCGGCCAACGCCAGGGCCTCGCGTGGGCCGGTTCGCTCGACACGGCCGTGATCCACGACACGCTGAAGGAAGCCCGCGACAACGCCGCGTTCGGCGAGCCCGACGAGTGGTACGGGCTCGCGTCGCCCGCCGACGTCAACGGGACCGTGCCGCCCGCGCTCGATCTGTGGCGCGACGACCTCGGCGCGGTGCCGACCGACGAGAAGGTCCGCATCGCGCTCGACCTCGAACGGGCGACGAAGGCCGCCGACCCGCGTATCCGTAACGTCGAGTCGGCGAGCTACGGCGACGCGCTCGGCGAGTCCGCGCTCGCCAACTCCCTGGGCATCGAGGCGTACACGCGCCGCACGACGTGTTCGGCCTCCGCGGTCGCGCTTGCCGACGACGGCTCCGGCACCCAGTCGGGTTACGGGTTCGTCGCCGGGCGCACGCTCTCCGATCTCGACCTCGAATCGATCCCGCGCGACGCGGCGACCCGCGCGTGCCGCATGCTCGGGGCCAAGCCCGCGCCCGGCCGCCGCATCCCCGTCATCCTCGATCCGCTCGTGACCCGTTCGGTGCTCGGGGTGCTCTCGAGCGCGTTCAACGGCGAGTCGATGTTGAAGGGCCGCTCGTTGTTCGCGGGCCGCGTCGGCGAAACCATCGCGGCGCCCTTCCTGCAGCTGATCGACGACCCTACGGACGCCCGTGCGCTCGGCGCGTCGCAGTTCGACGGCGACGGCATCCCGACGCGGCGCAACGCGCTCGTCGTCGACGGCGTGATGCACGGTTTCCTGCACAACGTCTACACGGGTCGCCGATCGGGTTCGGGAACGACCGCGAGCGCGTCCCGTGGTATCGGCTCGACGCCGGGTGTCGGGGTGCGGGCGCTGCGGCTCGAGCCGGGCGCGTTGTCACCGGAGGAGATCATGCGCCGCGCCGGGGTCGCGCTCTACGTGCAGTCGGTGAGCGGCCTGCATTCCGGGACGAACCCCATCAGCGGCGACTTCTCCGTCGGCGCCGAGGGCCTGATGGTGCGCGACGGCGTGTTCGCCGAACCCGTGCGCGAGGTCACCGTCGCCTCCACGCTGCAACGGATGCTGCTCGACATCGCCGAGATCGGTTCCGACCTCACGTTCATCCCGGGTGCCGTCGCGGGAATGACGCTCCTTGTCGGCGAGATGACGATGAGCGGCGCGTAGCGCGCCCGAGCTAGCGGGTGGCGCGCCGGGCGAGGATGAGCTCGAGCTCGGCGAGCGCGATCTCCGGATCGATCACCTGCACGGCTTCCATGCCGAACGCGCGTGCGGCGGCGACGTTCTCGGCGTTGTCGTCGAGGAACACCGCCTCGCCGGGCGTGATCGCCATCCGGGCGCAGGTGAGCTCGTAGATCTCGCGGTCGGGCTTGCGCATCCCGACGTGCGACGAGTCGACGACCTCGTCGCAGAGCTCGTCGATCGGGAACATCGCGCGCCAGTTGTCGCCGAACTCTTTCACGTTGTTCGTGAGGAGCCCGATGCGCAGGCCGCGCGCCTTGAGGTCGCGCATCTTGTGCACGACGGTCCAGTGGACGCCCGGTGACGTCTGGCGCCAGAAACGTCCGTAGGCGTCCATGTCGAGCGGTTGGCCGATGACGCTCGGCGCCTTCTCGACCATGCGCTGCGAAGTACGTGGCGATGTCGAGCTGACCCTTCTCGAGCAGGTGCCAGTCGGGCTCGTCCTCGACCTCGCCCTGTTCTTCGGCCGCGTCGGGATCGGCCGCGACCGCGTCGGCGACAGCTCGACCCTCGACACCGATGTACGAGGTGTCGCCGAAGAGCAGGCGGAGCAGCGAACCTCTCGGATAGCCCTCGGCTTCCTCGAAAGCGCCGATGCCGACGAAGAGCGGGCTCGAGATGACGCCGCCGAAGTCGAAGATGACCGTGCTGATCGTCACGGCGGGCAAGTTATCGGCGGGCGCGGCGACGCGGCACCTCAGGGTCCGTCCGGCGGGCAGCACGCGGCCTGAACGGGCGCGAGCGCGAGCGACACGACCCCGATCGTCGCCGCGTACGCGACGGCCCGCGCCTCGGCTTCGGTGACGAGCAGCGTCACGCCCGGTCCCGCCGGTGTGTCGGTCGTGCCGGCGGCGTCGCTCGCCGCGGCGGGTGCGCCCGCCGCGAGCGACAGCACCTCCGCGCCGCTCGCGACGACGGCCGCCAGGCCCGCCGGACCGGAGACCGTCGCGAGCGAGGGGTCGTAGGTGGCCAGCACGTCGACGACCGCCCCGACCGGCGGTTGGAAGCCGTCCTTGACGAGCACGTGGACGGCCCGCCGGCCCTTCGGAACGATCGCACCGATCCCGATCGCGCCCGTGCCCTTCGGGCCGGCGCGGGTTCCGCCGGCCAGGTGGCGCGCCCCGACGACGTCGTCGCGCAGCAATGCGACGGCGACCACGCGCCCGAGCGCGCCCGCCGGGTCGCGGAGCGCGTCGGCGGAGATGGTCGTGGCCGGCCGGCGGACGGTGTAGAGGTCGGTGGCGACGAGGGTCGTGCCGAGCGGCAGGTCGCGCGCCGCGAGCACGACCGGAACGTCGGCTCCGAGACTGCGGGCGCGGCGCTGGAGCGCGCCGAGATCGCCCGCGACGACACGCACCGTGACGAGGACGACGACCAGCGCGGCGGCCCACGCAAGAATCACGCGAGGTGAGCGACGCATCGGGCTTCCCTTCGAACGCATCGTCCGGGCGCTGCGTATATACGCGGAGAGAGCGTCCGGGTAATGCCGTGCGGAGGAAGCGCAAGGGAAGTTCGGCGAGGTTAGCGATTGATGTTGGAGATCCAAAGCTTCGGGGAATGATGGGAATGTCACTCGGTTCCCGGGGGTTGAAGCTTTTGGTCACCCCCGGCCCCGGCGCCCTCGTGGCGCCGTGCGAGTCCCCTGGCCTGCCGGTCATCGCCCGCCCGGACCGGCGGGTCGGGGGCACTCGCTTCTCCGGTCCCCCCGGCGGGATCAGCCCAGCGGCGGAAGCGGGCCGACCGCGTCGGCGCAGGCGCAGCCCTCGGGCTCGGCCGCAAGCCGCGGGATCAGGTCGTCGAGCAGCGCGCGTACGCGGTGCAGGTTCTCCTCGAAGAACGCGAACACCTGCTCCTGCGACACCGCGGGAACCTCCGCGTCGTGCTCGACGCCCGTGTCGTAGTCGGTGACGAGCGCGACCCCCGCGTAGTGCATCCCGAGCTCGCGCGCGAGGTACGCCTCGGGGTATTGCGTCATGTTGACGACGTGCCAGCCCTCGGACCGGAACCACCGCGATTCCGCGCGCGTCGAGAAACGCGGGCCGGGCACGACGACGACGGTGCCGCGGTCGTGCATCCGCACGCCCACGCGTTCGCCCGCCTCCACGACGTGACGCGCGCGAGCGCCGGGCAATACGGGTCGGCGTACGAAACGTGATGGGTGTCGTACGCGTCGTAGTACGTGTCGGGTCGGCCCCACGTGCGGTCGACGAGCTGGTCGAGAACGACGAAGTCGCCGGGATGGATGTCGGGTGCGAGCGAACCCGCCGCACACGGACCGATGACCTGGCGCACGCCGAGCATGCGCATCGCCCACAGGTTCGCGCGGGCCGGGACGCGCGCCGGTGAGAACTGGTGATCGCGCCCGTGGCGCGGGATGAACGCGACGCGCCGGCCGCCGATCTCCGCGATCGTCACCGGCGCGGCGGGTGCCCCGTAGGGCGTGTCGAGCGTGACCTGCTCGACGTCGTCGCCGAACGTGTAGAAGCCGGACCCGCCGAAGACGCCGATCTCCGCCTGCACGCGCCGCGGACCTCCCGGCCCGTTACGCGCTCTTGGCTTCGGAACCGCTCGAAGAACCCGCCCCCGACCCCGAGGACCCGGACGTCGAGCCCGAGCCGGAGCCCGAGCCGGAAGATCCAGAGCTCGAAGAGTCGGAGCCCGACGAGGATCCGGAACCGGAGTCGGAGGAGGAGCTCGACGCCGCTTCCTTCGACTTCTCCTTGGAACGACCCTTGCCCGAGCTCGAACGGTTGTCGGTCTTGTAGAAGCCGGAGCCCTTCAGGACGATGCCCGCCGCCGACAGGACCTTGGTCAGCTTGCCGCCGCAGTCGGTGTGCTTGGTGAGCGGCGCGTCCGCGAAGGACTGGAACGCCTCGATCTGCTCACCACACTTGGCGCAGCGATACACGTAGGTCGGCATGGACGCTCCGTCTGGACGAATCGCAGGGATTGGTCGCCGGGACTGGCACTCGAACGTGTCGAGTGCCAATCCTACATCTTCACCGATCGAGGGCGGGCCGGAGGCGGGCGGTGCGCCAGAATGGGCCGGGATGATCGTCGTCGCGTTCCTCGTGCCCGTGGCCTGGTTGCTCGGGACGTTCCCGAGCGCCCTTCTGGTGGCGCGGGCCCACGGCCGCGACATCTTGGCCGAGGGTTCCGGCAACCCCGGGGCGTCGAACGTGCACCGGCTCCTCGGTTGGAAGGCCGGCGCGCTCGTGCTGCTCCTCGACTTCGCGAAGGGCGCGATCGCGGCCGGGGGCGGGATGGCCGTCGGCGGCCGGGCCGGCGCGTGCGTCCTCGGCGTCGCGGCCGTGGTCGGCCACACGTTCCCGATCTTCCGCAAGGGCGGCAAGGGTGTCGCCGCGGCCGGCGGTGCGCTGATCGTGCTCTACCCGCTGATCGTCGCGGGCCTGGCCGTGTGCTGGATCCTGGTCGCCCGCGTCCTGCACAAGGCCTCCCTGGCCTCGCTCCTGGTGACGATTTCTTTCCCCGTCGCTGTATTCGTCCTCGGCTATGACCGATGGGAAGTGGGAGTGGTCGGTGCACTCGCGCTGCTCGTCGTGGTGCGCCACGCGGCCAACATCCGCCGGCTGCTCCGGCGGGAAGAGATCGATCTCGACGTCGGCCGCGACGGCTGAGCGAGCGTTTGAGGAGACCGAATGACACGGGTACGCAAGGCGGTGATTCCCGCGGCCGGACTGGGAACGCGTTTCCTTCCGGCCTCGAAGAGCTCGCCCAAGGAGATGCTGGCGGTCGTCGACAAGCCCGCGATCCAGTACGTGGTCGAAGAGGCCGTGAAGGCGGGCCTCACCGACATCCTCGTCATCACCGGCCGCAACAAGCGTGCGATCGAGGACCACTTCGACCGCAACTTCGAGCTCGAGCACTTCCTCGAGAACGCGGGCAAGCACGACCTCCTGAAGGAAGTGCAGTTCGCGTCGGACCTCGCCGACATCCACTACGTGCGCCAGCGCGACCCGTTGGGTCTCGGCCACGCGGTGTCGGTCGCGCGCCATCACATCGGTGACGAACCGTTCGCCGTGCTGCTCGCCGACGACCTCATGGTCGACGACGGCGCGTTGTTGCGTTCCATGCTCGACGTCCACGAGCGTCACGGTCGTTCGTGCATCGCGTTCGCGGAGGTCGCGCCCGAGGACATCTCGTCGTACGGGTGCATCGAACCCGTATCGAATCCGTCCGGCCCCGATCCCACACTCGCCGAAGGTGTGATCGAGATCCGGCGCGTCGTCGAGAAGCCGCCGCGCGACGAAGCGCCGTCGAACCTGGCGATCATCGGGCGTTACGTGTTCACACCGGAGATCTTCAAGATGCTCGATCACATCGAGCCCGGCCGCGGCGGCGAGCTGCAACTGACCGACGCGATCGCGCTCCTGCTCGAGCACCAGAGTGTGTTCGGCTGCCCGTGCCGGCACGGTCGCTACGACGTCGGTCAGAAGATCGACTTCCTGCGGGCCAACGTGGAGATCGCACTCGACCGCGCCGACCTCGGGCCCGCGTTCGGCGAGTGGCTGCGCGAGTACGTCGCGACGCGTTGGCCGGTGTGATACCTCTGTCGGTGTGATCCCGCTCGCCGAGGCGCAATCGAAGATCCTCGACGCGGTGACGCCGCTCGCGCCGCGCTCCGTCGCATCCCGCGACGCGTGCGGGCTCGTGCTCGCGCGAGGACGTCGTCGCCCGCGAGCCGGTCCCGCCGTTCGCCAACACGGGCATGGACGGGTACGCGGTACGCGCCGCCGACACACCCGGGACCTTGCGCGTCGTGGGGGAGCTGCCCGCGGGCCGCGCGCCCACGACCGCGGTCGGTCCGGGCGAGGCGATTCGCATCATGACCGGCGCGCCGATGCCGGCGGGTGCCGACGCGGTGGTGATGGTCGAGCGCACGCGCGTCGATGGCGATCGCGTCGTGGTCGAGGTCGCGAAACCCGGCGAGCACGTACGTCACGCGGGCGGCGACGTCGAGGCCGGACAGCTCGTGTTCACGCGCGGCACGTTGCTCACGCCCGCGGATCTCGGTGTGCTCGCGAGCATCGACGTGCACGAGGTGTCGTGTCATCCGCGGCCGCGGGTCGGCGTGATCTCCACCGGCGACGAGCTCGTCGAGCGCGGGCGCTCGCGCCGGGCCGTATCCGCGATTCCAACCGGCCGATGCTGCTCGCGTTGGCGAAGGAGCTCGATTGCGACGCGGTCGACGGTGGCATCGTCGGCGACGACGAGCGTGCGATCACCGACGCGGTCGAACGTGCGGTCGAGACGTGCGACGTGCTGTTGACGAGCGGTGCGGTGTCGGTCGGCGACTACGACTTCGTGAAGCTCGTGCTCGATCGCATCGCCCGCGAACGCGGTGGCGTGTCCCTGTGGGCGCAGGTGGCGATCAAACCGGCGAAGCCGCTCGCGTTCGCGATGCTCGGTGCCGTCCCCGCCTTCGGGCTGCCGGGCAACCCGGTGTCGTCGCGCGTGAGCTTCGAGCTGTTCGCCCGGCCGGCGTTGCGCAAGCTCGCGGGCCGGTCCGACGTCGCCGCCGTGCCGGTGCGCGCGGTCACGGCCGAGCCGCTCCGCCGCCGGCCCGACGGCAAGCTGCACCTCGATCGGGTGCGGGTCTGGCTGGAGGACGGCGCCTACCGCTGCGAGCGCGCGGGGCGCAGGCGAGCAACATGCTGGCCGCGACCGCGGGTGCCAACGGTCTGGTGCTGCTCGACGACGGCGAGGGTGTGGACGCGGGGGCCGAGGTGCGGGTGCTCCTGCTCTGAGGTCCCGTTCGGGCCGGGTGTGACGTGGGTCACGGCCCGGCCCGTATTCGGAGCGAGGCCCTTGGCGAATGCCACGGACCGTGGTACAACTTGTACGTAACGGGGTCGCCGGGTGGGCGAAGGCAATGCCTGGGGGGCACCGTGTGGCATGCGTCGACACGCAGGGGCTGGCGTGGCGATGTAGACCCGGGGAAGCGATGATCCGTCGGCTGGACTTGGTCGCAGCGCCGAGCGGGGAGCGAGAGCGAACCCACCCCCGGGGGCCACGCAGGATCGATCCTGCGGAACGTCCGCCTAACCTGACGCGGTGAAGACCCGCGGGTGCCGGTTCCGCTGATCGATCCGTTCGCGCGCCGCGTCAAGGATCTCCGGGTCTCGATCACCGATCGCTGCAACTTCCGCTGCGCCTACTGCATGCCCGAAGAGGGGATGCAGTGGCTGCCGCGGGAGGAGCTGCTGACCTACGAGGAGATCGCCCGGGTCGCACGGGTGTGCGTCGAGCGCTATGGGTTCGAGGCCATCCGGGTCACCGGCGGTGAGCCGTTGGTGCGCGCGCACGTGACCCGGCTGGTGCAACTGCTCGCGCCCTTGGGCGTCGACATCGCGATGACGACGAACGGTGTGCGGCTCCCCGAGCTCGCGCACGATCTCGCGGCGGCGGGACTGCGCCGCATCAACGTGTCGCTCGATTCGCTCCGGCGAGAGCGCTTCTTTGCGCTCACCAAGCGCGACGAGCTCGACCGGGTGCTCGCCGGCATCGACGCCGCGCTCGTCGCCGGACTGAACCCCGTGAAGGTGAACGCGGTCGTGATGCGCGGCATCAACGACGACGAGGTCGTCGACCTCGCGCGCTTCGGTCGCGAACAGGGCGTCGGGGTGCGGTTCATCGAGTTCATGCCGCTCGACGCGCAAGGGGAGTGGAGCCACGACAAGGTCGTCCCGGCGCGCGAGATCATCGAACGGATCGACGCGGTGTTCCCGCTCGAACCGGGCGATCCCGATCACGTCGAGCCCGCCGAGCGTTTCGTGTTCCGCGACGGCGTCGGCGACGTCGGCGTGATCTCGAGCGTCAGCGAACCGTTCTGCGAGAACTGCGACCGCGTGCGGGTGACCGCCGAAGGCCAGTTCCGGACGTGCCTGTTCGCGCTCGACGAGACCGACCTGCGGGTGCTCCTGCGCGACGGGCGCGGGCTCGACGAACCCGATCTCGATGACCGGCTCGCGGCGGCGATCGCGGGCGGCGGTCGGCAGGAAATGGGCCGGGCACCGGATCGGTCAGGTCGACTTCGTCCGTCCGGATCGGTCGATGAGCCAGATCGGCGGCTGACCGCTTCCGCCGGCCCGCCGACGGTCCCGCCAGCCTGTTACCTGGTCGTTCTCGCCCGCGTCATCGTCTTTCCCACCGGGCGCCCCTACACTTCCCGCCCATGCCTTCGGAGTTCACCCACCTCGATCCGCTCGGCCGGGCCCGCATGGTCGACGTCACGGCCAAGGAGCCCAGCCACCGGCGGGCCGTGGCCCGTTGCCGTGTGCACATGGAGGCGGAGACGGCGTCGAAGATCGCCGCGGGGGCGATCACCAAGGGTGACGTGCTCGCGGTCGCCCGGGTCGCCGGGATCCAGGCGGCGAAGCAGACACCGCACCTGCTCCCCCTGTGTCACCCGTTGCTGGTCGGTTCGGTGCTGGTCAACTTCCGCCTCGAGGACACGTATGTCGAGGTAGAGGCCAATGTCGACACCGTCGACCGCACCGGTGTCGAGATGGAAGCGTTGACCGCAGCGGGTGTCGCGGCGCTCACGATCTACGACATGTGCAAGTCGATCGACCGTTCGATGACGATCGGTGAGCTCGCGCTCTGGGAGAAGACGGGCGGACGCTCCGGGACATGGCGCCGTCAGTCGGACGACACGGACCCGTTCGGTTTCTGACCGCGCGTCGGATCATCACGACGCTCGCGCGTGGATGTGCGTTTGCGCGGCGCTCTCCTCGATCCGGCCGTCCGGTAAAGGTTTCTTTACGATTGCTGCGGGTAGCGCGAGTTGTCGCGCGCCGCGTCTCGCGAGACTGCAACCCCGGTGATCCACCACTCGTTGGTCATCCGTTGTTACCGTTGTCGACAACAAAGGTGGTCGAGAGGTCTTGACGCTGGTGGTCCTGGTCATTCTCGCTGCATTGTGGGCGGTCGTACTGTTGCCTCCCCTGCTGCGGTCCCGTGCGGAGCGGGCGAACGACTCGATCGGCGATTTCAATTACCGACTCGATGTCCTCGGTCGAACCAACGGCGCGTTGCGCGCCGCCGGTGCACGACCGCGTGTGTCGCCGCGACGACGGGCGGCGAAGCGTCGCCGTGACGTGTTGCGCGCGTTGCTCGCAGTCGTCGGCGGATTCGGGCTGCTCGCGATGGCCACCAACGCGATGATCGTGTGGGTGTTGTTCATCGCCTCCGCCATCGCGTTCGCCGCGTTCTGCGCGCTGTGGGCCTGGGCCCGTTCGCTGCAACTCGACCGCGAGGCGAAGGTGCGCTCGATGCAACGTGGGCCGGCTCCCGACTGGGTGCTGCGCCGAGCGGCGTCTTCGTCGTCCGTAGCCGGTCGTTGTCAGCCCGGTGTCGTCTGCCCGCCTCTTCGTCGTGGCCGTAGCATTCGAGCGTGGACCGCGGCCCGGAGATCGCAGCGCTCGGCGAACGTGCACGGGCCGCGTTCGAAGAGAAGCACCGCGCCCGAGAGATCACGATCACCGCGTCACGGCAGGCGATCCAAGCGTGCGCGGCGTCGATCCGTTCCACACACCGCGGCGAGTACGACGCAGCCGAAGCGCTCGCGCGTGAAGCGCGCGACCATCTCGCCGCGGCCGACGCCGCGCTCGCGGCCCAGGCCGACGTGCGCACCGGCGGCCCGCTGAACGACGCGAAGAAGGAGCTCGCGGAGGCGTGGCTGACGCTCGCGCTCGTGCGCGACCAGCCGTTGCCCGGGCCCGAGGAGCTCGGCATCGAGATCGCGCCGTACTGCAACGGTCTCGCGGAGGCGGCGAGCGAGCTGCGCCGCCAGCTCCTCGATCAGCTTCGGGCCGGCGACCTGGAGCAGGCGGAGCGGCTCATGGGCGCGATGGACGAGATCTACTCGCTGCTCGTGACCATCGACTATCCCGACGGGGTCACCGGCGGTCTGCGGCGCACGACCGACGCGCTGCGAGCCGTGCTCGAGCGCACCCGCGGCGACCTGACCACCGACCCTGGTCGCGACGAGGCTGCAGGCCGCGATCGAGAGGGCCCAGCACGCGACCGGGGGATAGCCCTTTGGTACGCTGACTCTCCCTTCGGGGGTGTAGCTCAGCTGGTAGAGCGCTACGTTCGCAACGTAGAAGTCGGCGGTTCGAGTCCGCTCACCTCCACCGCATTTCCCCTGGTTACCGCCGATGCAGTGGCAATGTGGTTCGCGAGCGTTTGGTCTCGGACCACGGCTGGACCACAAGAGTTGCCGCGACAAGCGGTGCCCGGCTTGTTGCCCTGCGGTCGGCGCCCTTTGCCGTGGGCCACCAACTCTGTACGCTGCATGCCGTTGGTGTTTCTGCACGGAGCGTTCTGTGCAGAAGCGGTCTACCGGACCTCATTCCGGAGCCGGGACCCCACTTGAGGGTTGCCGGGTCGAGCACATCCGAAACGGACGTGTCACCCCGAGAAGGGGTGTGACCCGACGAGGCTTCCGACCAACCGAGCGCTTCGGCTCTCGCGTTGTGTTGTGCCGGAAAGGGAACACCATGCCGAGCGAAGGCATCGGTGCAAGTGGCTACCGGCCGCATGATCTTCTAACGATCGAACAGGCCGCGGACGAGTTCAACATCTCGATTCGGTTTCTGCGCCTGCTGCGCGCAGCGCAGAATCCGCTCGTACGTCATCGCTCAACGAGTGCGGTTCAAGTGGATTGACCTGCACGAGTACTTCGAATCGTGTGCTTCCCCGGCAAGGGGTGGTGCGCGGCGATGACAGCCAACAAGAAAGGAAGCCGCCCCCTCGTCCGGAGCGGCTCCCAAACCCACGACTCGCCAAAGTGCAGGCACCGGCAACGGTACAGAACCGGGCGCGCTGCTGCTACTGCGGGCGTTGCGGGGCGTGCGGGACCGCCCGAGCTCGCATTGGGCGAAGATTGCGTACTGCCCGTGTCACCACGACGAGGGAACACGGCCGTCGCTCAACGTTGACTACAAGCCATCCAAGTACGACGGCGAAGGCTTCAAGTTGCTGGTGTGGTGCCGCACCTGCCGTCACGAGGTGACGCTTGAAGATGTGTGCGCAGCGCTTGGCTTGCAGGTCGCCGATGTGCAGCGAGGCAACGAAGGGCTTGCTTGCTACGTCAAGCCGAAGCCCTCCACTCCCCTCCCTCCTGCCTGCGATGTTGCGGCTTGGCATGAACGTCTGCTCGGCGAGCCGGGTCTGTTGGCCTACCTGTACGAGAACCGTGGCCTCGACGAGGAAACCATCCGAGCGCACTGCATCGGCTACGACCGTGGGCGCTACACGTTGCCCGTCCTTGACGGACGATTGGTCAACGTGCGTCGGTAAAAACGTGACGCGGTAGCCGTCGACAAGATGTGGAACTGGCCCGGCTTCGGTAGTCCGCCTCGGCTGTACCCGTCTGTCCCCAGACGGGGCTGGGTTTTGTTGTGCGAAGGCGAATGGGATGCGCTGATCGGTCGGCGACACGGGCTGCCCACGGTAACGACCACAGGCGGCGTGTCGTGTAAGTGGCGTCCGGATTGGAGTTTGGCGCTTCGGAGCCGCGATGTGGCAATCAGCTACGACTGCCAAGCCGTGAGTCGGGATGGCTCGCAGGCGGCGGCGGAGAGTCTTCGTGGTGTCGCTAACACGATCAAGGTTGTTGACCTCGGCCTTGGCGAGAAGGAGGACTTGACCGACTGGTTCGTCACGTACCGACGCAGCCGTGCGGATCTGTGGGCGTTGATCGAGCACACCAATAGGTGGACACCGTGAGCGACAACCCTTACGTCGTCTTGGGTGACTGTCCGGTGCCCGAGGGCTACGTCATTCCCGGCGAGTACATGTTCAGCGTCGAAGGGGGGATCTGTCGGCTAGGTGCGAACGCCGAACCAGTTCGTCGTGCTGCGCCCCGTTGTCATCGTCGGCAGGTTCGTCGATTCGGAAGGCAAGGAGGTTGTGGAACTCGTCTGGTGGCGGGATGCCGAGTGGAGTCTTGAAGCCGTTCGAGCGAGAGAAGGTGATGGTCGCTCGCAGGACCGATGTGTTGGCGAGCCTGACGGGATTCGCTGATCACCTCGGGCAGCGCCGCCGAACTCGTCAGATACTTCGCAGCACTCGAGAACCAGAACTTGTCGGTGATCCCGCACAAGCGGATGACGCATCGGCTGGGATGGCTAGACGATGAGCACACCGATTTCCTCTACGGCCAACGAGATGACGTCGTGTTTCGGGCTGACGGACAAGAGGACACGTTTGCCGTGTACACGGCGAACGGTTCTATGGCAGCGTGGCAAGCAGCAGTAGATCGCTTGGAGGATCAGCCTCGGGCACTGTTGCCGACGTATGCGGCACTCGCCGCAGTGCTCTTGGAACTTCTCGGTGTGTCACCGTTCACGTTGGACTTGAGCGGAGAGACGTCCAGCGGCAAGACCACCGCGGCGAAGTTGGGTGCCAGCGTGTGGGGAGATCCGACCGAAGGTTGTCTGCTGCGTTCGTGGAACACGACGCAAGTCGGGATCGAGCACCGCCTCGGCATTGTGCGCGGACTGCCGGTGTTCTTGGACGACACGGAAGTGGTTCCTACCTACGTGGTCGCAAAGGTCGTCTACGAAGTAAGCGAGCGTTCCGGACGTACACGGGGCGCACGTCAGGGCGGTCTGCGCGAGATGCAGCGATGGTCAACGATCGTCGTGAGCACCGGCGAGCAACAGATCAGCGCCTTCAGCCAAGACGGCGGAAACGCGGGGCCGGGTCGTGGAGTTATGGGGCAGTCCGATCGCGCCCGGTAACGCGGAGCTGGGGCTCTCGGAATCTGCTGGAGAGCGATCAAGCGCAACTATGGACACGCCGGTCCGGCATTCGTGGATTACGTCCTACGCCACCGAGATCGTTGGCCGAAATGGCGGCAGACGTTCGCCAAGATGGAGGACGAGCTTGCCGATTCAGTCTTCGGTGATGTTGCGTGCGGACGAGTCCCGATGTCGCTCTCGCGCTTCACCGCGGACTTGGCGCATCACATCGGCCTGGTGAGTTAGTACCCGGCTCCGACTCTGTGGCGCGACGTCGTAGGTGGCGGAGAGGCGGAGGATGATCGGCCGCAAGCAGCATTTCTCGCGGCATGGAACGCGGCGGTCGGCAACGAGGAGAAGTTCTGGACGCAGAACTTGGGCAGTACGAGCGAGAGGAACCTCACTACACCGGCTGGTACGGGCGCTGGTCCTCGGACTGCCGACTGACGACGTCTGTTGGATACCGGCTCGCTTGGAAGACGTCTTGCGGAGCGCGGGCTACGAGCCTGAAGCCGTCATCAACGTTTGGCACGACCGCAAGTGGTTGACGACCGACGTCGGTAGAAGGCAGAAGAAGATCCGGTTGGTCGGGAAGCCCCTGCGGATGTTCGTGATGAAGGCGTCGGTGGCGCAGGCTCTCAACGCGGAGGAGGAGTGATGTTCCCGTGGGTTGTACCCGCCTTGTGCCCACTTTCCAAGGGCCAAGTATCGGTGCTGGCCTGGTCGTTCCCACTGTTCCCGGTTGCCCGTGCGCTTGAGTGCGGCAGGCAGCGTGGGGGCCGTGCACAGCCATCAAACCGCTACCGAGCCGACACCGGGAACACCGGGAACACCCCGTACAACAAGCCGAAAATACCGGGAACAGTGGCGGGAACTAATTGGGAACAGAGCGGGAACCAGAGGGATGCGAAGAACCTTCACGAAGCAGTACAGCTCAACATCCAATGCGATCCGACAAACGCCCTGCCCTGCCCGTGGGGGTCAGCAGTCTGCACAATAGGTAACCCAAGCCACTGGCCTAAGGACGACGATGCAAGACAGACAACGGATCAGGGTCGGCAGAACGAACACCGCGATCATGCGTGGCGACGAAGACCTCACCGCTTGGTCGGAAGAAGAACTGATCCGGGGCAACGCAAGGGTCGCAACGGACGATGGCAAGGTGGCAAGACCGAAGGTCGTGCCCCGTGCTGATGCACGACGAGTTGGTGCGTCGCCGGCTGAGTCATGCCGGGGAACTGTTGCAGGACTCGTTGGTGGATGCGGTCATGTTGTTGCGCACGGTCGTGACCGACGACGAAGCGCTTGTACGCCGATCGGATCAAGGCGGCGGAGTTGATCATGGACCGCGTCGATGGGCAAGGCACCAGAGACGATCAAGTTGGAAGTGGAACCGCTATGGGCGCCGGCGCTCCGGCAGGCGATCGTGCCCATGCATGTGCACGTCGCTGTGGACGTGGATGCAGAGGACGACTGACCCCAACCCCTCCCGCCCTGCGACTGTGGCGGCGACAGCAAACCAACCGATGCACTGAACTTCTCCAGGTCGAATCCGTACCGTGCCGCCTCCCATGAACAGGAGGCACGGCATGGAAGTGATCGGCTACTTGCGAGTCAGCACCGAAGAACAAGCTCGCTCGCGGGCTCGGGATGGAAGCACAACGGGAACGCATCCCATCACGAAGCGGAACGACGAGGCTGGTCCGTGAAGTGGATCACCGACGACGGCTACACCGCGGCCAACTTGGACCGGCCCGGAATCGCCGCTGCCCTCCTCGCCCTGCGGACCACGACAGCCGACGCGCTGGTCGTGGCGAAGTTGGACCGGCTGAGTCGCGTTCGCTCCTGGACTTCGCCGGGCTCATGGAACGTGCGCAACGCGAGCAGTGGAACGTCGTCTGCCTGGACCTCGGCATTGACCTGTCCACGCCGCAGGGGCAGCTGATGGCGAACGTCATGGCGTCGTTCGCCGCGTACGAGCGGGAGCTGATCCGCCAGCGAACCCGGGACGCCCTACAGGCCCTGAAGAGCCGGGGGCACGCCTGGGCCGACCGGAGTGGTCTCGCCGACCGCTAGGGGCCGCGCATTCGGGCCTGGCGGGCCGCTGGCTGCCACCTGGCAGGCATGCGCCGACGCCCTGAACCGGCCGAACGTGCCCACTGCGCACGGTGGACGACACGTGGTACGCCAGCACGATCCGGGCCGTCTGCGTAGCGCCGCTCTTGATGAAGAAGCCGCAGCCGCACGTCTGCGACGCGACGGTGGCGTGATGGCCATCACTGCGGGGATCGGTTCGCAAGCGGAAGCCAAGAGCGGACGGTACGTGTTTCAGGCTCGCTACCAGGACCACGACGGCTAGAACACAGCCGCACCTTCGCGACGAAGGGCGAAGCGCAAGCGTGGCTCAACGACGTGCTGGTGAAGTTGCAGCGGGGCGAGTGGACCGACCCGGACAGCGTCAAGACCACGTTCGACGAGTGGGTGGAGGAGTGGCTGGCGTCGAACCCGAACAAGCGGCCGACGACGCTGGCTCGTGACCGGAACGTCTTGGAAATGCATTGGGTTCCCGCGCTCGGCAAGCGCCGCCTGCCGACCATCCGCCCTGCGGACGTTCACGCTGTCGTGGCGAAGATGGACGAGCGCCTCGCACCGAAGACGGTCAGCACGAACTACGGCGTGTTCCGAGCGTGCATGAAGGCGGCGGAGGAAGCCGACCTGATCAGCTCGCACGCCATGTCGGGGTGTGAAGTTGGCAGACGCTGGACCGTACCGAGAGATCCGCTTTCTGGAACGTGAGGAGTTGGACCGACTCGCAGCGGCGATGCCAGAGGACTACCGAGCGATGATCTACGTCGCCGGAGTGCTCGGTCTGCGCTGGAGCGAAGTCGTCGGGCTTGCGTGTCGGCCGGATTGACTTCCTGAGGCGCTCGCTCACCGTCGCCGAGACCATCGCTGAAGTGAACGGCGAGCTGCTTCCGGCGCCGGTCAAGACGAAGGCCAGCCGCCGCACGCTTGGCGGTGCCGCCGTTCGTGGTTGAGATGCTGGCCGCGCACCTGGCCCGCACCGGCCGCACAGGGACCCGAGGCGCTCGTGTTCCAACGCCAGGAGGCGGACCGTTACGAGCGACCAACTTTCGCCGGCGAGTGTGGGCACCCGCAGTCGAGGAGGCGAAGCTGCCAGGGCCTGACGTTCCACGGGCTCCGCCACACTGCGGTCGGGTTCATGATCGCCCTGGGCTACCAGCCGCCGTGATTCAGAAGCGCATGGGCCACGCCAGCATCCGCACGACGATGGACGTCTACGGGCACCTGCTCCCGTCCGCGGACGAAGCTGTGGCCGATGGGTTAGAGGGGTTGTTCAGGGCGCAGATGCCCGGCAGGCAAACGGCGCGCCCGCGAACCAAGTCCGAGGCCCATGTAATCGCTCGCAGAGGGTCGCCCAATCCGTGTGCGTCTCGGCGAAGGTGTTCGACCGGATCGGAAAGGGACGAACGACTCTGGTCTCGGCTGCTGTGCTGCGTCTAGACCGGTGACGGCCCTCCGCTCGGGAGGTGCCTACGGTATGGAGGTCGCCTTGCGGCGCGCACCGGTCATTCTCCCACTCGTCATTCTTGCGACCGGATGCTGGTGGCGGCGGTGGCAATGCAGCGAATAGGTCTTCTCGCGCGTCGACGTCGTTGACCCAGCCGGCGAATCCAGCTGACCAACAGATCGCGAATCAGGCTGGGCTAATGCTGTCAGACTTTCCTCCCGGCTGGACGTCAAAGCCACAGATCCACAGATACGCACACCGGAGTCAGTTACGAGGCAACTCGCGGACTGTCTTCGGGCCGGATGCTGATCGCTGCACCGGGAGCACATGCCGATTCGCAAGACTTCGCGTTGCCGAACGACGAGACAGTGTCGGACTCTGTGAAGGTCGCGCCATCCGCCGATCAGGCCACTCGCACCATGGACGTCGTATCGCAATCGAATGCACCCGATTGCTTCGCTACGGCACTGAACACGGTCCATACGCACAGCTCCGGGCGACCCATGGCGTCAAGATTGGACAGGCGACCGTGAACCCGATGTCTTCGCATCTCTAGGCGAATCGGACGGTTGCAGTACGGGTGACCGTGCCAGCAGAGTCCAAAGGCTTCAAGGTTTCCATCGACTCGACGTGATCTACACACAGAAGGCGCGATCGATCGTGAACTTTCAGGCCTCTAGCGACTCAGCCCGGGAAACGGATACGGATGAACAGCTGATCGGCAAGACGCTGGCAGCGACTCCATCCGCCTGAAGCTCCCACTTCTTGTCGATTTCTCGCAGCACACGGCCACGATACGCCCTACGACGATCGGTCGTTTAGGGGATGTGGAGCTCGCTGAGATATTCCGCAGCGGGTCGGCCAAGGTGCTTACCGAGGATTGCCTCCCTGCCTCCTGCGGACAGTGACGCGCTTGTAGGCGTTGTTCGCCTCGTCCTGTGTGACGATCCATTCGGCGCCGCAGTTGCACACGACCACCAGCCTTGGCGTTTGCCGCGAATGACGACCTCACACGTCCAGGTCCGGACGGCTCGCTCCGGCATGTGCGCTGCGAGTATTCCGCCAGGCTGAGCTCCCGGCACCGTGACGTCGTCGCCGTCGGGAACGAGATTGCCCAACACGCGTCCCTGGCGCTGACCGGGCACGTAGCACCGGCTACACGTCAGGATGAACTTCCGGGTGCGGGGCATCGACGATGGATGGTAATGTTGGCACGCCGAGTTCCTCGGCTCACGGGAAGAGGGCCATCCCGCTTGACCCTCTCGTAAATGCGTCGCCATGCGTGGCGAGACCAAGTTACGAGAGGAAGTGTGCAATGACTCTGTTACCCGATGGCTTTGCTATTGGAGCCCTTCCCGACGAAGTTGCGGTCGAGTGCAGCACGGGCGGACGGCACTCCGGATGGAAGCCGGTGCGTCAGTACCTGCTCGCCAATCCCGGCGCGCCGATCTCCCGGACGTACTTACAGCAACTCGGCGAGAACAACCCGGCGCCGTCAATGGCGAGCCCAAAGGCTGAGCGCGCCTCCAACAGGAATCATTTTGCTGGGTCACCGTCACAAGGAGGCACTGTGCCTGAAATAGATACGACGTGGGGTATCGGAGTTCACAGCGAGCGAACGGCCGGATGACGAGGAGTATGAGCAACTCTTTAGTGAGACGATGCAGATCCTCGCCGTGCGGATCCTGTTGCACGAGATAGCACACCTTTGCGATCGGTCGGGCTGGCCGCGCAGACCATGTTCAACGTCCTCTTCGGAGTGGCGTTCGAGAAGTACGACATGGGACAGCTTCAGACCATGTTCTACGAGACTCCCCTCGTGCGACAAGCTGACAGTTCATCGAGATCCTGACGACCTCATGGAGAAGGCGGCAGTTGCCCGGCCATCTCCACTTGCGTTGCCACCAGTGCGCCACTTCGTGGCGACGATCGCGCTCGCCTTGACGCTGCGGGACTTGTTGCCGTCGTTGAAGTTCACCGTGCCGTCCTTGACGCTGGTGACTCGCCCACCGTGATCTTCTCGGTGGTGTCCTTGCGTTGCACGATGATCGTCTTGCCGACGATGGCCTCTCGTACCTTGTCGAGCGTTGCGTCGGCGAGATGGACGGGGGTGACGTCGGCGCCGTTGGTGGATCGGCCTTGCAGCACGCTTTGGGTGTGGGGCCGTACGAGGGCGCTGTAGGCCCGACGTGCGGCCCCGGGCTGCCCAGGCCGAGGGCGTCGGCCACTTTGGCCCAGCTGCCTTGTTCGGTGTCACGCAGCCGCACCAGGTCGGCCGGTTCGCAAACGGGTGCAACCTTCGCTTCGTTCGCTTTCTTCTGCGTTGCCATGTGCGCTCCTTGGTCGAGGTTGGCAGCCGCAGTATGTAGAGGTCTCGTCTCGATGTTCAGTGTCAATATGCGAAGCAACGTGGACGTTCGCACGTGATGTGCAGTTCCTGTTGCATTGCTCACCGAGTGGTCTGTAGGCCAGTGGCTATGGGCCAACAAGTGCCGCCGAACTCGTGTCAACGGAATCCGCCAGGACCGCAACCGATCTTCACTCGTCGTCGGGTGATCAAGCTGCGCCGCGACCAAGACGAAGCGTTGCAGCGCATCGCTGCGACGTTGGACTGGTCGGTGAGCGACTTGGTGCGTTGGTTCATCGACGAGGGCATCCACGCCGTCGAATCCGTGGATGGATTCTCGGCATTGACGAAAACGAAGGAGAGACGATGAGCAAGCCTGACCACCAGCGAAGTTCCCAGCTGTACCGAATGGCCGAGCGCCTCCGCGGACTCGCCGACGACGCCCAGGCGAGCGCGGATGCCGCGCCGAAGAGGCACTCACGACGCTTGAAGATCGTGAAGCGGTGACGCGCGGTCCGTGACCTACGACAAGACCCGCGGACCCGTTCACCGCTCTAGGGAGGTATCTCATGCAAAGGACAATCGAAGACGCAACCAAGTATCTGGACAGCATCGTCGAGGCCGCGCTCGCGGCGTCTACGAGGCGTTTCTTGCGGAGCTCGACGCGGCGCGGATCGCTGCCGAAGGAATGGCGACCCGGTTCATGGACGACCGAGCAAGCCAAGTGCTGACTACTGCCGAGGAGGTGGAGCAGGGTCTCCGCGAGATCCCGCACTGGACATCGCCGACTTGTCGAAGCGGCAGAGTTGGGTCGTGTCTCGGCACGCGACTGCAGCAAAGAGTTCGCCGCCTTCGCGCGCGGCAGCGCATGCTGGAACGCCGAGCGACTGACGTGGAACAAGCGGCCGAGCAACTTCGGACGATCGAACTGGACCCGAGCGTGGGCCGACACGACCTTCTTCGGCAAGTACCCGCTGCTTCGTCCCGATTTCAGTTTCTGAGTGCCGTAGCTGTTCGGAAGGTTGGGCCCGGTCGGCTGGAGTAGCCGTAAGCGTACGGGCCGCAACTCGCGGCTCGTCACCCGGTCCGTGGACCTATCCCCCGTGAAGGGCCTTTCGGCTCTGGGCGACCGGCCTTCGAGAGCGCACGGCTGGATCGATCTTGGTTGCGTCCCCGCGGGGTTGTACGGCTTGGAGGCAAGGCCGTGACAGAGATCGAAGCCTGGGTGTCTCGGCGGCAACGACAAGATGAGGTCGCTTCTGCGCTCTGCCGTGCGGGGGTTGAAGCGATTGATCTGGCGGCAGTGGAGCAGCTGTCCACCTGGATCGTGACCGATCCTGAGATTGCCACCTTCCATTGGGACGACACGGCGCGGGCTACGGCGGCGAGAGCGTGGGAGTCGTTGCCCGAGGACGGCAAGCTGTGCCTACAGGGGGGCGTGCTGCTTGCGGCTGGTGCTCTGGCGCTGGAGGGCGTCGCTATCGGAGACGCCATTCCTGACAAGGACATCACGCTTCTCGGTATCGGCTACCACCGATTCTGGGCGCTGCACTCCGCGGCCGCGGTGTGGGTGGCACGTGATTTCGTTCAGAGAGTCGACCTCGCGACCGCGGGACGGACGGCGAACCCGCTTGTCATCAAGCTCGCGGCATCTGCCGCCGCAGGTGGTGCCGTCGGGATCGGCATCCACCTTCTCAAGGATGGTGCGTTCGGCAAGCTCGACGGTCAGAAGTCAGTCGTGTTCGGTGTCCCGGGATTGTTTCGCCGCAACACGATCGTCAAAGGGACGTATCTCGACGACGACGCGTGGCTGCTTGGCAACAGTCTTTGGGCATTCAAGTTCGCGAGCGACCTGCTCGTTCTCGCCTATGGCGACGACTTCGCCGCTGCCAGAACGTGGGCGCGATCGACTTACCAACCCTGGATCGAGGCTCAGACATGATCGTTGACGCACCAAACGAAATCTTCGCCACGGCGCTGTCGCAACTGACAGCCGCAGCAGGCAGCGCAGGTCCTCGCCCTGATCGAGAAGACGACACTGGGTGGTGTACTAACGGACTTCTACGAAACGGAGGCCGCGAAGCTCGCGCAATGGAACCGCACGCACGGC